>CAMWQW010000001.1 GCA_947176505.1 uncultured Lachnospiraceae bacterium
AGACATGGTTTAGTTATACTTAGGCATCGTTCTTTGATGTCTTAGTATAACTCCACGCAGAGAATGCATGCTTTTCGCATTCTCTTAGACATGGTTTAGTTATACTTAGGCATCGTTCTTTGATGTCTTAGTATAACTCCATGTCTTAGTATACAAGATATACTTTCCCTTCGCAAGCACAGAGCCGGTTTTCACAGAGAAATTTAATCACTTTTCAGCCGCACACAAATTAATCATAGAAACAATCTGATTCTGCATATCCTCAACCGTTTCAATTCTCACCCTGCCAATGTTTCTCCTTACCTTTTCAAAATCTGTATTCGGAAACATCCTTTCCACACAACTGTTTATTTCAGGTGACGCTCCCATTAAAGCCGTCACAAGGGAAGAGATGTCAAACTGTTTTAAAGCCTCCCTTAATTCCTCTTCAGGTATCGCAGAAATCTGTTCAAAATCGGTAATTCTCTGCGCCTGCACTTTAGGCTCTAAAATATCGTTGATGGTGACGTCATATAGCTTGGAAAGTTCCAACAGAATTTCTAAATTCGGAATCGTTGTTCCCGTTTCCCACTTTGAAACTGCTTGTCTTGATATGTTCAGTTCCCTCGCCAAATCATCTTGCGTATAACCGTAACTTTTACGCAAATACTGCAAGTACATCGAAATCAAATTTGCATTCATAAAAATCACCCCCTTGTCTCAATTATACAATATACAAAGAGTTGAACAAAGAATTTGGTAAGTGCAAAAAAGCAAATGTCAGTTGCTCTCAGACAACATACTTCCGATAATACTGATAATCGGACTGTCTGCAATTTACCTGAAGCCGTACACCTTCCTCCAAATACTCCGTCTTTGACACAATTCCGTTCTCATTAAGATAAGATACTGCCCTGCCATCCGTGTAGGGAATCAGCATTATACATTCCTGATAGCCGCCGGACAGTTTCTTTTCAATCAGACTTATCAGTTCTTCCATTCCAAGCCGGTTCTTAGCCGACAAATAAATACCGTTCTCGGTCATAACCGGCAGATGCGCGCACAATTGCTCCTGTACTACACCAGCCAGTCCCGGCACATCATCGGGAGATACCAAGTCAGCCTTATTATATACATAAATCATCGGAATACCATCAGCGCTGAGTTCCTTTAAAGTTTGATTCGTCACTGCTATCTGCTCTCTGTAATGCGGGTCACTATAGTCCACTACCTGTATGAGAATATCCGCTTCCCTCGCTTCCTCCAGCGTAGAATGAAATGCTTCTACAAGATTATGAGGCAGCTTATGAATAAATCCTACTGTATCCGAAAGAAGAAAAGTATGATGATTTTCCGGCTCAATCTTACGAACGGTTGTATCCAACGTTGCAAACAACATGTCCTTCTCCATCACCTTCTTTTCCTCCACATCTACCTCATTACTCCCGTACAAATCCAGCATCGCATTCATCAAGGTAGATTTGCCTGCATTTGTATATCCTACCAATGCGACCCGCGGCATCCCCGCTCCCGCGCGACGTTTACGCTGGGTCATCCGCTCTGCGCCGACGTCCTTCAGCTCTCTTCGCAGTTCCGTTAAACGACGTTCCAGTACACGTCTATCCAATTCCAACTTCTTCTCTCCGGCGCCTTTGTTGCTCAAGGACCCGCTGCCGCCGCCCTGTCTGCTTAAAGCAGCATGAAGTCCGACCAGTCGCGGCAGCATATATTGCAGCCTTGCCACCTCCACTTGAAGCTTTGCCTCTCTCGACCTTGCCCTGCTCGCAAAAATATCTAGGATCAACGTGCTCCTATCCAAAATCGGTTTCTCCAAACGTTCCTGAAGATTTCGCAGCTGCATCGGAGATAAAGAATTGTCAAATATTATGACATCAGCGTCACATTCTATCGCTAATTCTTTTACCTCCTCAACTTTACCCGTCCCGATATAAAACGCTTTGTGTACTTCGGTAAGCGTCTGTTCTGCTATCCCTACTACTTCCATATCGCAAGCCTGTGCCAGCGCCCCCAATTCTTCCAAGGAGAGCTGATAATCCTCACCGTCATTTAAATTTACTCCAACTAAAAATGCTTTTTCCATAAATATATCATCCCTTTCATCTCATAAACCGCAATCTGGTTTTCATATGGTTACACAAATAACATTATTTCAAAAATATTAGATTTTTAGCTCTCCCCAATGAAAAGGCAACAAAAAAGCAGGCACACCCCTAAACGGAATTTTCCTGCTAATCAATGCAATACGGTAAACGACACAGACACGATTCCCACCAAATCTGTCCGACAAGCATATGACAATTTTTATTCGTACGCAAAAAAAATCCCATTTACATGAGACGAACTATTTGCCTTTCTACTGCCCCTGAATACGGGTGCGAGCACAACGAATAAAAATTCCCACGACGCACAGCCACCTTTCTGCCTTATATTTTATATTTTTCATAAACACATTAACTATATCACACTTGCTTTTTAATTGTCAATTTTGAATTTTATTTAAAAATCTAGACCAATTATTCTATAACGCTTATCTGCTGAACATTTGGAATCTCTGCACCATCGTCAAGCGCATATTGTTCTATCTTAGACTTCAAAACATAATCTGCATAGATTATTTCTACATGATCGCCAACAGCCAATGATGAAAAACTGATATTGTCACCACCGACATTGTGAACAGAAATACTATCATTCTTTTTAATGGTATATTGGTCTCTCTGACCAACATTATTTCGTGAGTCATTTTGAATTCTTAATGAAGAGTTATCAACAGATAAAATCACTCCGTCAAATCTGAAAATATAGTTTTCTTTTCTTCCATGATAAACTGCGACTAATAATGAGACAAATAAGAAAAAGCATATCCCAATGAGTATATATTTTTTCGCTTTCATCAAATACCTACCTCCTTGACAATTCCGATACTTAACAAACTCGTTTTATCTGGATTCAAACATTTCACTAAATTACTTTATATCATATTCTATGCATAAAATTAGAATAAATTTCGATTCTTTAAAATATTTATGCAATTTTACGTCGCATGCATCAATAGATAAGCTTAAAAAATCTTATCAATTAAAATACATTTAGTACGAAAAAGAAAGAATGGTATACGTGTGAATAAATATCATTCTTCCTTCAACGCATCTAAAGCCCATTACAGATTTCCACAATGTTTATTTCTAGACAAAATAATCTGAATCAGCACTAATATTATTTTCAAATAATAATACAAAATATTGCGAGTAAAGTTATGGTAAAACAAGTTTACAACCACCCGTATATAATTTCAATCAATACAACAAATCAATCTACGGATATATATATGCTAAAGTTGTATGAATTTTTCCACCTATATCTTCATAGGTTACTGTAACAGTTGCAAATGCTCCATTGTTTCTTACAGTTGCCGGACCGACAACTATATTACGACAGCCTTGAACCCAAGCTTCACAGTATGCGTTTTGAATTCCAATAATTGTCATAGAACTTCCTTGTACTGTTATAGTAGCTACCACTCTTACCATATTATCCTCGGTCATAGCTTTTTTTTCGTATGTAAGGATTTCACGCGGCTGGATAGAAGAAGACATTACAGTTTGTTCTTCATTACTAAAATTATCTTCTGATGCAAATACTTTGTTTGATGGAATACATAATAAAATCATAGTTGTTAAAAAGAAATATATTATTTTACTTCTCATTAAAAGTCAACCCTCCTTATTAAAACAATCGCCCTACTGGTAGATACGAAATTCGTACTGTTTCGCGAAAAATAAATAGAGCACTTTGCTTTTCACAAATAACCTGCTTTACCATTATGATGCATATTAGTGCAAACTTTTCAACTACACTTGAAGTATATCATGCTTCTATCCTCTTGTCCATTTTTTTAGATTACCGCGCTGTCTTTTTAATTCAAGCGCTGAAAACGCATAAACAACAGGCTGTTATGATGCAGCTTTATTAAAGTATGAAAAAAATCAGATAAGAAACCCACACAACAGGATTTCTTACCTGATTTTCATATTTCTCAGGAAAAGGTATCGCTCAAGCATCTTAATCGATAGTTTTGCGACACTCCCCCACTAATATTTCATATCAATAACGCATAATTCAATTCGTTAATTATTTACCAGCAGACTTCTTTTCAGTCACGACCGGTTCCTTCGGAATCACGACTTTATCCAGTTTCCAGATATCATCCACGTACTCCTGAATCGTTCTGTCCGATGTGAACTTGCCGGAACATGCTACATTTAAGATAGCACTCTTCGCCCAGCCGCTCTCATTTCTGTATGCAGCTTCTACTTTCTTCTGCGCCTCGGCATATGCCTTGAAATCTTTTAAGATAAAATAGGTATCTGCCTTAGCGGTACTCTGTGTATTCAGCAATGAGTTATATAGCGGTCTGAACAAATCCGGATCATTCGGTGCATAGGTGCCGTTAATCAACTGCATCAAAACCTTCCGTACATCGGGATCATTATTGAAAATCTCTGTAGGATGATAGCCGCCATAATTTTCATAGCGGATAACCTCGTCGGAGCTTAACCCGAAGATGAAAGCGTTCTCCTCTCCGACTTCCTCCACGATCTCAACATTTGCACCATCCATCGTTCCTATGGTCAGCGCGCCGTTTAACATAAACTTCATATTTCCGGTTCCGGATGCTTCCTTACTTGCGGTAGAAATCTGCTCTGATACATCAGCTGCCGCAAAAATAATTTCTGCATTGGAAACACGGTAATTCTCAATGAAGACCACTTTAATCTTGCCGCCGATTGCAGGATCGTTATTGACTACGTCGGCTACGGAATTAATCAGCTTGATTGTCAGCTTTGCGTTATGATATCCTGCTGCCGCCTTCGCACCGAAAATAAATGTTCTCGGATAAAACTCCATATCCGGATGCTCTTTTAACTCATTATATAAATACATAACATGCAGAATATTCAACAACTGACGTTTATATTCATGCAGCCTCTTAACCTGTACATCAAAAATGGAACGCGGGTCAACTTCAATACCGTTATGCTCCAAAATATACTCAGCGAGACGAACCTTATTCTGGTACTTGATGTTCATAAACTGCTGCTGTGCCTTCTCATCATCAGCATAAACCTTCAACTTATTGATTTTCGGCAAGTCGGTAATCCAGTCGTTGCCTACATGGTCGGTAACCCAATCAGCCAGAAGCGGATTGGCATGTAATAAGAAACGTCTCTGGGTGATACCATTGGTCTTGTTGTTGAACTTCTCCGGCATCATCTCGTAGAAGTCTTTTAATTCCTGATTCTTCAAAATCTCTGTATGTAATCTTGCCACACCGTTGACAGAATAACCTGCTGCGATTGCCAGATGAGCCATCTTCACCTGTCCGTCATAAATAATCGCCATCTTACGCACTTTCTCATGATTACCCGGGTATTTCTGCTCAATCTGTGCCACAAATCTACGGTTGATTTCTTCTACAATCTGATATACACGAGGTAACAATCTGGAGAAAAGCTCAATCGGCCATTTCTCTAATGCTTCCGACATAATTGTATGATTCGTATATGCACAAGTCTTGGTGGTCACTTCCCACGCCTCGTCCCATGTCAGATAGTGCTCATCCATCAGAATGCGCATAAGCTCCGCGATAGCAACCGTCGGATGTGTATCATTTAACTGGAAGGTAACCTTCTCATGGAATTTCCTGATGTCCTCATGCTTCCGCATATACTTCTCCACCGCTTCCTGAACGGATGCAGAGATAAAGAAGTACTGCTGTTTTAAACGAAGTTCCTTACCGGCATAGTGATTGTCATTCGGATATAATACCTCTACAATGTTTCTTGCAAGATTTTCCTGCTCTACGGCTCTTTGATAGTCACCCTTATCGAAAGAATCTAACTGGAAACATTCCACCGGCTCCGCGTCCCAAATACGAAGCGTATTAACGATGCCGTTACCATAGCCTACTACAGGCAGGTCATAAGGAATCGCCCGCACTGCCTGATAGCCTTCCTGTTTAAAGTTGCTTCTGCCATTCTCGTCTACATAGACATTAACATATCCACCAAATTTGACTTCTTTTGCATACTCCGGTCTTCTCAGTTCAAAAGGATTGTTATCCTTAAGCCAGTTGTCCGGCACTTCTATCTGATAACCGTCTTTAATCTCCTGTTTAAACATACCGTAACGGTAACGGATACCACAGCCGTAAGCCGCATAACCCAACGTTGCCAGCGAATCCAAGAAACAAGCCGCAAGACGTCCTAAACCACCGTTTCCGAGCGCTGCATCAGGCTCCTGATCTTCCACCACATTGATGTCAATACCTAACTCTTCAAGCGCTTCCTCTACAGCCTTATACGCCTGCAGATTAATAATATTATTACCGAGGGCACGACCCATCAAAAACTCCATAGACAAATAATATACCATCTTCGGATCCTGTCTGTCGTACTCCTTCTGTGTTGTCAACCACTGATCCACGACCGCATCCTTAATTGCATAGGATACTGCCTGAAAAATCTGTTGATCCGTTGCTTCCTCAAGTGTCTTCCTGTAAAGTGTCCTCACATTATATAGAACACTTCTTTTAAAAAGCTCTGTATCAAAGGTTGTTTTTACAGCTTTCTTTGCCATTTCTGTGCCTCCTCGTTTACTCTTAGTCCTGAAAAACAATGCCTATTTTATCTCCATTTCTTTATTATATCTTGTATTTTTATTTTTGACTATAAGCAATATGCTTAAATTGTCAGAAATTACTACCTGTTTTTTGCGTGAATTACTCTCACTATCTGATTTGTGTGACAAAGAACGCATTCTTTCTCTCAATATTCATAGAGCAGATGAATTGCTCCGCTGCCCAAATCCTTACAGTAACATGTGCTCCTGCCACGCTCATACCCATCCCGCCAGCCGATGCTGTACTTGTCGCTGTAGACCAAATCCGTCACTGTAAAAAACAACTTTCCGTCAAGGTACTCGATTCCGGAAAACTGCTGTACTATACTGCCGTCTACATGAGTCCTGATTCCCAGCTCCTCAGTTTGCTGCCCGGTAAGCAGAACATAGCAGATGCCGGAAGTATCAGGGTAAAACAGCACCAAATCACCATTCGGATATTCTGCCGAACCGGAAGGTGTATGCACATAAGGCTCATCATAGGGGCTATAAGGCATCCTCAATACAATATCCTGTTCTTCTCCATATAAACTAATCTGTCTGATTCCGTCCAGCCCTGTCGAAGTACTCTCGTCAATCAGTATACAATACAGCGACCTGTTGATGCCATCGTCATACAAGTAGAAGTTGCGATTGTAGGAAGCCGCTTCCATCCTGCATTCGCTTCCATCCCTTTTCATACTGTAAATGGGACCGCCCGTATACATTCTGCCGGTTCCGTTATAGGTTCCTGCCGAGAAATAAAGGTCTTCTCCTAATGTTATAAAACACGGAATGTCTATAGGCGTTTCAAACATCAGCATATCCAAATAGTTCTCTCCCATGCAGTCTGCGTATTCCTCACGGGTAATCGTTTTCAGCTCATGCAAATTCCCCTCATAATCCAAAGAACACAACGTCACATCATAGGCGTCTTCCCCTGCCTCTTTCGGGTAGTAAAAACAAAATATCTCCTCCTCGTCCGCCTCCAGATAAACCGCGTACTGCTTTATCAGAATATGCTCCTGTCCGGTCTGCGCATCAATGTATGCCAGTCCGTCATTCGCAGTCTGACAAATAATTCTGTCACCTTTCGCCGCAAGCACTTTTGCCAAATCATATTCTCTCACATCGCTTCCGTCCAAGGCGCAGGAATAAACCATGTAATTGCTGAATCGATAGCCGCCGCCATTCTCCTGCGGTTCCGTATACTTTTGAGAGTAAAGCCTGCCGCATACAATAAACATCTCTTCACAGCCGTAATCCACACCGACCTGCGATACGCTCCCATCGGGCTCCATACACATGAGCTCCTTTTCGGTATCTGCAATCGGCTGGAAATCTGCCCACAATCCGCCGTCTTCCATATCCTCATCGGAGTACTGCCTGTAATATATTTTGCCGTCCCATGCGGCATACAGTTTATTCTCCATAGCCGGAATGTCCGACAAATCATCCGTTACGGGACTGCACCCGTACAATTCTATATCTGTCCCGGACTCAGGCTCAGAACCAGACTCATCTTGTACTGGATTCTGCTCGTCGGCATCCGGCTCTGCCTCTTGTCGAACAGTATTTTCCGCCTCTGTGTCCTCCGCCGCAGTGCTCTCCTGTCCGGCAGAAGCGTTCTTCACTCCACAGCCGGTAAGGCAGCCAGCCGATAGCAAAATCGCCATGATACGGCAAAGAATCGATCTGCTGTTTCTATATCTTCTCCACACCAATGGTAACCTTCTCTCCATTGACATTCCACTCTTTAGACACCGCAAGCGTCTCGCCCGTCACAATTGCCTCCGCAAGTACTTTAACGGAAATTGCCTCCACATTGTTCTGCACGATTTCGGCTACCTTGTCATTGTTGCAGACAGATACTCTAATATGATCCATCACCTCAAAATCCGCATCCTTACGCATGGTCTGAATCTTACTGATCACTTCATATACAAAGCCTTCCTCAATAAGCTCCGGTGACAGATTCGTGTCAAGCACGACGGTAACGCTATTGTCTGCTTCAGAGACATACCCGTCCTTCTGCGCCGTATCAATCAGCAGGTCTTCTTCAGCCAACGCCACTTCCGTGCCATCCACATCGAATTTCAGCACGCCTGCTGCCTTGAGCTCTTCCATTGCTTTCGTTCCGTCCACCGCACTCAAGTATGCTCTGATACCATTAAGCTGCTTGCCGTATTTGGGTCCTACCGTCTTAAGCTGCGGCTTGAAGCTGTAACTTGTGAACGCAGACACATCATCACTGAACTCAATTCTCTTGACGTTAAGCTCATCCTTAATAATTTCCTGATAGAAGTCGCTAAGCCCATGTTCCGCCTTGACAAACATCGTGCCAATAGGCTGACGGTTCTTAATATTAGCCGTATTACGTGCCGCACGTCCCATCACAACAATTTTCAGCACTTCTTCCATGTCAATTTCAAGCTGCTTGTCAATCATCTTCTCATCCGCAACAGGAAAATCGCACAAATGGATGCTTTCCGGCGCATCTGAATCGATGCTCTTCACAAGGTTTAAATAAATTTCCTCCGCCATAAAAGGTATCATCGGCGCTGCACATTTACTGATCGTCACAAGGGCTGTGTACAGTGTCATGTATGCATTAATCTTATCCTGCTCCATGCCCTTCGCCCAGAAGCGTTCTCGGCTTCTTCTGACATACCAGTTACTCATCTCATCCACGAACTCATCCAATACACGGGCAGCCTCCGGTATTCTATAATTGTCCAGATTGGTGTCCACTTCTTTGATAACCGTGTTGAGCTTAGATAAGAGCCACTTATCCATAACCGGAAGTTTATCATATTCCAGACGATACTTTGTCGCATCGAAATTATCAATATTCGCATACAGCACAAAAAATGCATAAGTATTCCACAGCGTGCCCAAGAATTTACGCTGTCCCTCCTGCACTGCCTTGCCGTGGAATCTGTTCGGCAGCCAAGGCGCGGAGTTGATATAGAAATACCAGCGGATTGCGTCTGCACCGTAAGTTTCAAGCGCTTCAAACGGATCCACCGCATTGCCCTTGGATTTACTCATCTTCTGTCCGTTTTCGTCCTGCACATGTCCTAAGACAATAACATTTTCAAAAGGTGCCTTGTTGAACAAAAGTGTGGATTCCGCCATCAAAGAATAGAACCATCCCCGGGTCTGATCCACCGCCTCGGAGATAAACTGTGCCGGGAACTGCTTTTCAAATAACTCCTTATTCTCAAAAGGGTAATGATGCTGTGCGAAAGGCATTGCTCCCGAGTCAAACCAGCAGTCGATTACTTCCGGCACGCGCTTCATCGTCTTACCGCAATCCGGACAGGTAATCGTAATCTCGTCGATATAAGGTCTGTGCAGTTCCACTGTCTTCGCCGCCGGGTTGCCGGAAAGCTTCTCAAGCTCCTCACGGGATCCTACTGACTCCATATGTCCGCACTCCCCGCATTCCCATACATTTAACGGTGTACCCCAATAACGGTTACGGGAAATACCCCAGTCCTGAATGTTCTCCAGCCAGTTGCCGAAACGTCCCTCACCGATAGATTCCGGAATCCAGTTGACGGTCTTATTGTTGCGCACCAGATCGTCGCGAACTGCCGTCATCTTGATAAACCATGACTCGCGCGCATAGTAGATTAACGGCGTGTCGCATCGCCAGCAGAACGGATAGTCATGCTCGAATTTCGGCGCGTCAAACAGCTTGCCCTCTTTATCCAAATCCTTCAGGATTTCCGGGTCTGCTTTCTTCACGAACAGACCGGCATAAGGCGTTTCCTGCGTCATCTCACCCTTACCGTCCACAAACTGCACGAAGGGCAGATCGTACTTGCGTCCCACCTGCGCATCATCCTCACCAAAAGCAGGCGCGATGTGAACAATACCTGTACCATCCGTCATTGTGACATAAGTGTCACATGTAACAAAGTGCGCTTTCTTTTTCTGCTTTGCAGCAGATTCTCCTGCACATGCAAAGAGAGGTTCGTACTCTTTATACTCTAAGTCTGTTCCTACATAAGTCTCTAATACTTCATAAGCCGGCTTGTCATCCTCAGACAATTTACCCAATACATTGTCCAGAAGCGCCTGCGCCATGTAATAAATGTAACCGTCCGCCGCTTTTACTTTGACATAGGTCTCACTCGGGTTTACACAGAGCGCAACGTTGGAGGGAAGTGTCCACGGCGTAGTCGTCCATGCAAGGAAATAAGCATCCTCTCCTACCACTTTGAAGCGTACCACTGCGGAACGCTCCTTGACCGCCTTGTATCCCTGCGCCACTTCATGAGAGGACAGCGGCGTACCGCATCGCGGGCAGTAGGGTACAATCTTAAAGCCCTTGTACAGCAATCCTTTATCCCAAATCTGCTTGAGCGCCCACCATTCGGACTCAATAAAATCATCATGGTATGTCACATAGGGGTCGTCCATGTCAGCCCAAAATCCGACTGTTCCCGAGAAATCCTCCCACATACCCTTGTATTTCCAGACAGACTCCTTACACTTACTGATAAAAGGATCCAATCCGTATTCTTCAATCTGCTCCTTGCCGTCTAAGCCCAGAAGTTTCTCCACCTCTAACTCCACCGGCAGACCGTGTGTGTCCCAACCCGCCTTACGCGGAACCATATATCCCTTCATGGTACGGTATCTGGGAATCATATCTTTAATGACACGGGTCAACACATGTCCGATATGAGGCTTACCATTCGCTGTCGGCGGTCCGTCATAGAACGTATATGTCTCTCCCTCCTTGCGGGAATCCATACTTTTCTGAAAAATGTCATTGTCTTTCCAGAACTGACAGACTTCTTTCTCTCTGTCTACAAAATTAAGGCTTGTGTCAACTTTTTGATACATGATGTACTCCTCTCTTGAAAGTAAAAAGACCCCGTCCCGTAAAAGGACGAGGTCAAAGTTCTCGTGATACCACCTGTTACGACGTACGCCATCTATGCCGGTCATACGGTTCCCGATAACGGCGGGACGCCGTCAGAGCCTACTGCTTTATAAGAAAGGTTCGGTCTGAAACTCGGAAGTGATTTTCACTCATCTCCTACTCGCACCGGTCTTGCACCATCACCGGCTCGCTGTGCCTTTGAGAAATCAGCTACTGTCTTCTTCAATGTCTATTTCATTCTTACTTATATTTTATATTACATCTCCCTTCACATTGTCAAGAGCAATCCCTTTTCTTTTTGCCTTTGTAAGTGATAAGTGAAATAAATACTTTTATTCATTGACGTAATTTTTTTATTTTGATAGCATTTAGTCAGAGCAGGCGCCTACTCCTAAAAATATTAGGAGGATAAGAAAATCTCATGAATGAAAAAATATATCATCGTTATTTAGAAACCAGCATTTATACATATGCAGGGAAATATAAAGAGTTCATATTATCGCTGCCGGACGACGTACCATCCATAGGAATGTTAGTTTGCGACCAAATTACCCATCCGTCCATGTATTTCACAGAACCATCTCCTTATCTGGAAGATACTTATTATGGAAAATTTGCGTCCTATCCGAAACATCGTTTTAAAAATGAAGATGAATTATACATAACTGCCGTTTCGATGATTGCCGGCATATTACGTTTAGATGAAACAGGCTTTACAAGAAACAGGGACGTAACAAAAAGAATTACCGTATCCTGCCGACAGGCTTCCGTATTATTCAGCGCAATTTTGAAGGCAAAGGGCATCCCCTGCCGTTCGAGGGCTGGATTTATGGATTTTGGTGATACCGGTGACAGTTATATGGAACACTGGGTTAACGAATATTGGGACTTTGATAAAAACAGATGGGTTTTGGCGGACGTTGACGGTTATTATGAATATGAACAACGTTTTGGTTACAGTCAATTTGATCTGCCACGTCGAAAATTTGTGACTGCTTCAGAAGCATGGCTTGGTTTGAGAACAAATACACTAGATAAAAAACTGGATGTTTTTTCACCAAATCCTTTGGAAGGTGTCTGCGAATACTTGTTTATGGATTTTCATGCATTACTGAACAATGAAATCTTTTATTCCTATCAACCTTCATATCTCCGTGACGGAATACAGTCATTGAGTGAAAGTGAACTGCGCGAACTTGATGATTTGGCAGCGTTGCTGGCAGAGCCCGATAAAAATATGGAGCAGCTAGAAGATTTACGGACCACAAATGAAAAACTATTTGTTTTGACAAATAATACGCAAAACATCTACTATGATACCTTTAAATGACAGGCAAAAAGGCTGCTGCACAGATTCTGTTCTATGCAGCAGCCTTATGTACTTACAGTCCCGCCTTCCCGCTAAGGTACTCAATCCACTCTTTCCTCTTCATAACCGAGCATTTATGTTTCACAGTCTTGCCGTTCTCAGGATTCTGGCAGATTACTTTGATTCCCGTGGGAATAATGGGAATCAGACCACCAATATTGACTTTCTTCAATTCCTTAATATCGCTATACTTGACAGCGAAATTACTGGTTCCCAGCAGACCGCCAACGAAGATAAACTTCTCGTTCGTAAAGAAATAATTTCCTCTGACCTGCGACATCATCTCCCACAAGTCTCCCTTAGTGTGTTCAATAATATGGTCGTCACTGCTCATATATTCCGCCTCTTTTAACTTTGACTCCCATTTTGCTACATCATTCGGTGTTAATTTCATGTTCTTTCTCCCTTTCACATCAAATATTTTCTAAATATTATCATAATTTTAAGGAAAACGCCATAAAAACATGAAAAGCTTTTCCGCACAGCATATAACTGAATCAGGCAACAATCCTTCCGTCCTCAATCCGCACAATGCGGTCGGCAAGCTGTGCGATTTCATTGTTATGCGTAATCATAACAATTGTCTGATGGAACTTATCTCCGGTACGTTTCAAGAGTCCCAGCACATCCGCGCTCGTCTTACTGTCCAGATTACCGGTCGGCTCATCTGCCAGCAGAATGGCAGGTTTCGTGATAAGCGCTCTGGCGATTGCGACACGCTGCTGCTGTCCGCCGGATAGGTTATTCGGCATATTGTTAAGCTTATCCTCAAGCGCCAGTATATGAACAATTTCATCCAGAAATTTCTCATCAGCTTTATCTCCGTCCAGCTCTACAGGCAGAACAATGTTCTCATACACATTCAAAATCGGAACTAGATTATAATTCTGGAAAACAAATCCGATATTCCGCCGCCGGAAAATAGTCAATTCCTCATCGTTCTTCTTCGCCAGCTCGTCACCGCGCACGATTACACTGCCCGACGTAGGCGTATCCAATCCGCCCATCATATGAAGCAACGTAGACTTGCCACTTCCGGAAGTCCCTACCACTGCCACAAACTCCCCCTGTTCCACGCTGAAGTTCACCCCGTCCAACGCACGTGTAATATTCGACTCTTCACCGTAATATTTCTTCAAATCTATCGTCTGCAAAATGCTCATAACACCATACTCCTTCCACATTCAATACTCTACAACTGTCCCCAACGCGGGAAGAATGCTCGCTGCAAGCGGTATTCTTCCGGACATAACATAGCTGCACTAAGGCTGTGTACCTTACAGCCTCAGTGTAACTTTATGTCCTTATGTCCTCAGCCTCTCCACAATGCTCTTCCGATTCATGTTCCGGTAAAACCCAAGCGGCACAAGTATTGACACCGCCAGCATAAAAGGCAGACAGAGTATCACCGGCAGCAGAGTAAAATGATAGCAAAACGCCCACATATTCCCTACCATCATCTCACAGATAAAATAACCGATTCCTGTTCCGATTGTAGCCGTAATAGAAACTGCCGCACCGATATATGCGATCCCTTCCCACGCAAGCATCTGTTTCATCTGCTTCTGCGTCATGCCCACCGCGCCAAGCACTGCCATTTCCTTTTGCCGCGCTAATATAGAAGTAATGGTTACATTGATGAAATTCAGCAATCCAATCAACGCCAGAATCGCTCCCAATACACTACCGATTATAGTATATGTCACTTTACTTTCCTGAAACTCTTTTTCATAAGTCCGATATGAGATGTAGTCTAAATTTTTCTCCACATTTTTGCTGTAATCTTCCATCCATTCCTCCGCGGCTTCCCTATATTCATCCTCCACATTGAAAACCGCGGTCATAGGCTGTGTCTCGCCGTATACTTCCCGGTAACTCTTCATCGGAAGTATGATACAAAGTCCTAAATCAATCAGAAAATGCGTACTTGCGTCGCTCTCTATTCCCCCTACCGCCATAACATGATAGGTATGACTGACACCGTCTTCATCTATGATGCAGATTTCGTCTCCAATCCTATATAGAGGAGAATCGCCCTCGGATTCCATTCCGTGATAATAGAAATCGTCTACAATTACGCCCTCTCCCGATTCCCATAGTTCCTCATCCACTTCGCCCTTTGTAATCGTCACAAGGTTCAGCGCGGAAGCGTCTATACCGTATGCGATTGCTCCGGTACTGTGGTATTGCGCCAATAAATTCTCCGAATCCTCCATGGAACGCACCACCGTTCGAGATGTCTTTCCTTCTAAAATCCTTCCTATGACCTCCTCCGGAACCTGCTGTTCGATACGCCTTGCATACACATATGCGCTATCCTCCAGTCCCGGTCTATGTTCTATTTCCTGTATGAATTCATCGCTGATCCCGTTCAGATTCTCTTCTCCCGGCGTTCCTGCCTTATTCAAAACCGTGTAATCCGATACACAGAAATCCGCCACTGCGCACATATTGATATATGTCTCTAAATCAAACCCCGTCACCGCCGTGTAAGCAGTATTTAACAGAATCATGCCAAGCGACATCGACACGATTACAAGGATTGCCTTTCTTCTGTTCCGCCTCAGATTGCCTATTGCCATGGTGAAAGGCGTCGTCTTCCGACTCTTTTTTGTTTCTATTCTGACACCATTGTCAGTTTCCGTAAATCTGACCGCTTCAATTGCAGAGATTCTCGACGCATATCTGCAAGGCTTCAGACTGCTGATATACACTGTCAATAGGGAGAAAAGAACGGCTCCGATTAAAACAAGCGGATTACTTCTGTACACCCCCGTAGCGTTAATAGTTACTTCCGTTAATGCATACGGCAAAAGCAGCAGACCAATCAGATACCCGGCAGTCAGACCGAACGGCAGCCCTATAAACGCAAGGCGAAAAGCCTGCTTCCTGACAATGCCTTTAATCTGTCTGCCGCTTGCCCCGATTGTGCGGAGCAAACCGAAAAACTGCACATCCTGCGCGACCGAAATAGAAAACATATTGTAGATAATGAGATATCCAACAAAAACAATGATTCCCAACAGTACAGCAGCCGCCAGAATAAAGGTGATATCTATTTCGCCGTCAGACAAGCCTAATCCGCAGGACGGATTGGCTTTGATTGGGAGTTCATAGATGCCGGATTCCTCTCCTAATTCGACAAGCAATTCATTCATCTGTGTTTCCGCATTCCATTCGCTTGCGAAATAAATATCCGCACAGAAAATCCCTCCATAGTTGCCGGTATCGTAGACGTTTCTGTGCGCCGCAGGAGCAATATCGTCCGCATAAGACTCACTCACCCAGACCATCTGTGCACCTGCCCTCTCGTATCCTTCCCAAAAGCCGCACAATCGAAAATCTTTTTCATAAAGGACCTCATCGACAGAAATGCTCAGATGAACCGTCGTCCCCAACTCGCACGGCAGCCCCAATGCCTTAAGCACCAGCGTACTCGTAGCAATCTCATCTGCCTCCTGCGGCATAGCGCCCACAGACGGATAACACTGGAAGCTTCTGGCGGAACCGTCCTGCGCATACCGCACTTCCGTACTCAGCTTCGCCAGCTCCTCATTCACTGCCATCCCCACGACTCTCGTATAATAAACTGCTTCCGGCTTATCGCAAGACGCCAGCATATCATACTGCTCTTTTGTAAGAAATTTGATACTGCCATGGGCAGTCCCATAATATTTCTGTAAAACCTGCTTGTTCTGGTCGAGGAAGCCTCCCGCCACGGCAAACAATGCCGAGAATAAGATTGTCGTTAATATAACCGCCAAAATAACGAAAACATTTTTCCCTTTATTGGCACGGATACGCTGCGCCGCCAATTTTTTCACGGCAGCATTCGTATTGTTCTCAAATGGAAACGTCATGTAACTTTCACCTCTCTTTATACATGTATTCCTATCTTTATCCGTATCATATAAGGTAAATGTCACAGAAATGTCCTAAATCATTCGAAAATCTGCTGTTCCGCCTTCAGCTTTTTTCTTTTTCGGGAGATGCGAAACACACCCCAGCCACCAATGACAGCAAGCAGCAAATTTACGATACCAAGGAGATTGATATAGCTATAGTTGCGAATTTGAAAAAACATAAACATATTATAGCAGCCAAAATATAAGTTCAGACCGCTCAGCAGTGCAACGAATCTGATAATTCGTGTCAAGTAATGAACACGGGAGTTATTATCCGAGAATAACTGGAAATTATCTCCTGACACTTTTTTGCGAAAATATATCCAGCGCGACATCATCCCCACCTGTTCCGCACCTGTTTCCTCAAGAAACGCAATGTACTTTTCATTCTCTACTCTTGCGCATTTATTTTCCAAAAAGTCCAGACGTATTTTATATTCACCCGGCACACAATCTTCAAATTCAAACCGGCACCATCCTACAGCCACTAAAACCAGCCCCTTGGCTGCCATTTCATTCAGCCATTTCTCTTCTTTCTCAAAATCCCATACCCAGAACCATTTATGAATCACTTTTCTCATATTCCACCTCCATTTTTAGAATTCGATTACCATTTTCAATTAATTCATTCAGACGGGCAATTTCCGAATGCAGCATCGCCTTGCCATGTTCCGTAATCACATATTCTTTTTTCCTGTTTCCCTTATCACGAGAAAAACCTTTATCTGAAAAGTTTTCCCCGGATACCGCATCAATCCATCCTTTTTCCAAAAGCGTGTTGATTGCGCCATAGAGCGTACCTGCCGCCAGTTTCACTCTGCCGTTTGAAAGCTGCTCTACATTCTGCATGATACCGTAGCCGTGCATTGGTTCCATAAGTGACAGCAAAATATAATAGACAGCCTCCGTCAGTGCCGGATTAGCCATTTCTTATCCTCCCATCTCTTTATATCGTCTTGCGTTATATCGGATGACGATATAGTTATTATAACGGCAGCCGATATAGTTGTCAATATTTTATATCTCAGGGAATTGTTTTTGAAAAATATAAATATGCGATATAGAAATCTTGAAGACGGCGGCAAACATCATGGAATCAGAAAATGAAAAAACTGCCCTGAAATTATTCAGGGCAGTTCCTCTACCATAGCAATCGCCTGCTCAATAATATTTTGGAATGTCTCAATCAGTACGCCTTTCTTGCTGTCATCAATATCCATCCTGTCAATGATATCGCTGTAGACTCCGGCAGTCCCGACAAGAGAATCCTCAACAGTCTTCACGTATGTACGGTTCCTCTCCACTGCGCTTTCAATTGCTTCCCGAACCTCAACCGTACCTGAAGCGCTTCTCTTCACATCGTCAAAATACCTGCCCGTCTGCTCTATACTCTTGATATTGCAAACCACCGCTTCATCGGAGGCTTCAATAAATTTGTTCAGCTCATTGCTTTGGCGCTCTACTTCCACAATGCTTGCATGGATGCTCTCAACCATGTCCCGGCTCGTCTTCGCGAGCTTACCTACTTCCTCTGCAACAACCGCAAATCCTTTCCCCTGTTCACCAGCTCTCGCCGCCTCAATACTTGCGTTCAACGCCAGAAGATTTGTCTGGTCGGCAACCGCTCTGATACCCGTCAGGCTGTTTCTGATACTGTCCAATGCATTCTGCAGCATATCGAACGTTTGAGACATATTCTTAAAATTTTCCTGTAAAAAATTGGAGTCTTCTTTCAACTGTTCCATCTGCCGCTGAGCCTCTGTGACAGACTCATCAATCTCTGCCTCCACATCGCTAAAATGGTCTGCCGCCGCCGTAATTTCCTGAAATCCATCCTCCAGCGCGCTCACTTCGCCCTGCGGTCCGATCATTTCCTCTTTCAGTCCTGAAAGCCGTTCTGTCGCATATCGCATCTGCTGTGTCGTCAGAAAAACATCCTCCGCCAGCTCATTGACCACCCTATATACGCTCGTCAATGCATAATCCAAAGGATACTTGTCAAAATCCGCCTGCTTCTTTGCCGCCGTGGCAGATGCGGAATCCTTTTCACTGTTTTTATTTCCGGCGTTGCCAAATAGATTCAACATGTCTTCTCCACCTCCTACTCAAATGCCAGACAGCACATTGTCTGATTGACAAACTGTGTATTATAATGTTCACCGACACCAACCATACCTGCATGTGAAAAGCTGCGGCACATCTCAGAAAGATAGCTGTCCCAGTAATGTTCATCATTGAACATGATATACCTGAACAGGCAGTTGACAGAAAGCACTGCCGATGCGCTGCCAAGGTCACTCTTAATCCTTGAAATCGTGTCCTGCACCACCTCCCGGTAGTCGCCCATGCTCAGTATTGTAAGAAAATCCATCTTGTTTGCGGGACGGAATGTGATGATGCTCCCATCCGGTTCAACATCCTTTATAGAGACAATATATGTATCGGAACCACAGACATGTCCAAACGGGTTCTTGAACGTCTGCGTTGTAATTTTATCTCTACTGATTTCCAGCTCGGAAGTATATACTTTCTCCGCAGACTTGTTCTCCAACGTGCGGATTCTATAATCCTTGGGATCCGCCTCTGTCACCATAAACTGCTTTTCATTTCCCTGCGGCTGGATATAAATATTTTCCTTGTACGACTTTATTTTTCCCCTAAGGTTTTTAAAGATGAAAAAAGCACATGCGTCCTTATAAACCTTTCCATTGCAGGCAACTGCCGATGAATTGCTTGTGCCGCCTGCAAGGTCATATCCCTTAGGGCAGAGATAATTGGACAGTGTTGTGACAGCGCGAACGTCTACGCCAGCCGAACAGATATCAAAACACGCTGTTTTTCCCCGCTCTCCGCCTACTGCTTTTACAGCATTCTCAAGTCGCCTGATATATTTAATCGGCATGACAGATGCCTCTTCAAGAACATCTGCTGCAACCTTAATTCCTTCTTTCATTGCAATGACTGTAATACCTTCATCAAAAACCTGCTTATCAATATATGCCTGCCCGACTCCTCCTATCGATGCAACACCGGGAAAAATCCTCTCAATTTCACTGGCTGCGTGCTCAAGCATATCCTCTTTTGCAACAGAAAAAAACAGCGCTTCAGGCTCTGTAATACCCCTCAATGCCGCTGACACATCACCTTTCATACTGCTGCCATATGATACCTTCATAATCAGTGTCCTCCATTCTCCATATTTTTTTCATTTATGCAAAGATCCCCTTTAACAGTCAAGCGAGTATAATCATACCATATAAGCCATTCTTTTCCTACTATTTTTTTATATGAAATTTATATTTTTTTATGTTTCTACCGCCACGGTAGAAACACCGAAAATGTCGAGCCTTTTCCAACCGCTGACACAACTTTGACATACCCGCCCTGACGCGTAATAATCTCCCGGGTCAAGTACAGTCCTATGCCGACGCCCTGCTGATCATGCACCTCTTCTTCCCTATAAAACCGCCGGAAAATTGATGCCTGACGGCTCTCGGCTATTCCTTTGCCGGTATCAGACACGTCAATTTTCACATACATTTCCCACTGTTCCACAGATACGGTAACCCTGCCGCCTTCAGTCGTATACTTCACAGCATTGTCCAAAAGATTAAAAAGAGCCTCCGCCGTCCACTTTCTGTCATGGAGCACCCGGAGCTGCTCAGGACAGTCTATCACCACGTCAATCTTCTTTTTCTCCGCACTGTAAATAATGCCACCTACCGCCTGTGCCAGCGTATCATAGATAGGTCCGTCCGTTTTCTCCAGACAAATAGCGCCGCTTTCCAGCCTAGAAGTTTTTATTAATGCCTGAAAAAGAAAATCCAGCTTGTCCGTCTCTGTACTGATTCCCTGTATAAACTCCTTCCGTTCTTCTTCCGTAACAGGTTTTGTGAGCAGAGTGTCCGTCACCATTCTTAAGTTGCTGACAGGCGTTTTCACCTGATGAGAGATATCCGATACAAGTGTCTGTATTTTCTGTCGTTCCTCTGCTGCCTGATGTCTGCTCTCACGCAGAATTTCATAAAGACGCATAAGGCGATGACTGATGCGGGCAAAAAGCGTCTCACTGTCATCATTCCATTCAAGTTCGGCGTCTTCATTTATCATGCGGTCCAACACTTGACAAATATCAGAGGTAAACCGTGACAGCCTCTTACCTATAAGCCACATGAAAACCACAACCCATATAAGAGCACACGCTGCCAGCAAAATGCCGCTTATCGGAATCAGCATATCCCCTGTCATCTGATACAGGAAAAAGCAGACCGCCGCCATCATAACTGTCATTCCGGCAATTGTTATAATGCAAATTGTTTTGACTAATATTGGCTTTCTCTCCCTCTCCAAACCTCTCCTTTTGTTTCTCTCCATCGACTCTTCTTTGCACACGCCTGTTCCCATGCCTTACTCCATCCCTGCTGAAAGTTTTCCCTTCTGCGTTTCTCCCATCCACTGATATCCCATACCGTACACTGTCTTGATATAACGGTCGCCTTCCGCTTCAATCTTGCCCCGTACACGGCTGACCGTTGTTGTAAGCGTATGTTCATCCACATAATTTTCTTCCGCATCCCACAACTTCTCTAATAGCTGCCTGCGCGTAAGCACCTGCCCCGCGTTGTTGCAAAAAAGAGCAAGCATTCGATATTCTAAGGCAGACAATACAAGCTGTTTTCCCGCAAGCATCCCCGTTTGACGGGAAAAGTCAAGACAAAGTCTGCCGTCATCATAAATATCTTCAAAAGGCTTGTGATGTTCCACCATCGCAAACATTGCACCAATTTTATGCTGTAACGCAACAATCGAAAAAGGTTTTGTAATGTAATCCACTGCACCAACCTCATATCCCCTCACCTGATCTCTCTCCTGATCGTTAGCAGTCAGAAAGATTATCATCGTATGCTGATCTTCCTGTTTAATCATTTTGCAAAGATCATAGCCATTTCCGTCCGGTAGGTTAATGTCCAATAAAACCATATCAAATTGCCGCATTCTAATCGTTTCGGCGGCAGTCCGGGCATTGAATACAGAAGTAATGTCATAGCCTTCCAAGGATAAATTGTAGGTCAGCGTTTTATTTAAAAGGCGGTCGTCCTCTACAATCATAATTTTCTTCATAGTTGTCTCCGTTTCTTTTGATAACATTAATATTATACATACATCTACTATATCATCTAATCCTCCGAGAAATGTTACAAAAGTGAATATAATTGTGGTATTCTATTATTGATATAAATCAGTATTTACACACAACTTACGAAAGGACGAATCCTATGCACCGAAGCACTTTTATTGCATTTATTATACCACTAATCATGCTAGCCATTGCTATGACATTTCGCTATTTCAACAATGAGAGTATGGCACAGATGCCATCCGCAGATCCAGACCCGCTATATACAAGCGGCATCACCGAAAGAGAGGTTGAATTTATGGTTCATGAACAAATTGCTGAATTAAAAGAACTTGGAATCGACGCCACATCAATAGAAGATAAGATTATCGACAGCCTTTCCTCATTTCCCACGGAAATCATGATGTCAATGGATACCGAACAAATCAACGGAATGATTCTCACAAACATTGACTGGCTGCTCTATAAAGACGAGGAGGCAAAGTCTGTAACTGAACCGAGACAGTTCTTTTGCTTTGACATGGAGTGTATGGACCTTGACAACATGTACACAATCTTTGTGAACAGTGTTGCCGAAATTGCCGGGGATGACCTTGTGTTCACAGATATTAAAGAGGATACCAGTAAAGTTGATTATGAATCCGGCACCGGCACACAGACCATTTCCTTTCGCTGCAACGGCACACCATATCAATACGATGCCACCGTCTACTACGATTGGTTTGATGTCGGAATGCTGACTTTTATGAACGATGCGATATCCGAGCAAAGCAGTGACAAACACTTATATGTGACCAGCGACGGCTATCAGGAATGTATCGTTTTTTGCCGCACACAAGACTGGGTGGCACGTCTTAAGAAATCAACCGGGATTATATTGGAACAGCCTTGACAGATAATGCAAAACACCCCTCCTGCCATCTACTCATGACAGAAGGGGTATTCTTTTATTCCGCTCTATTCATTGCCATTATGAAATCTTTCTGGTCTGTAAATATCTCATTTGTATATGGATTCTTCTTCTGCGCTTTCGCTCGCTTCAAGATAACCGCAAATACTACAATGTTCACCACAACAGAGATAACTGATATAATTCCCTGTGCTGTCGGATTCGCCATAGTCGGCATCGCATCGCCAAAGGCTGCCGCCGCACCGCTTGTTCCGTATACGGATGATACGGTAGTAAAACGGCTTCCATCCTGAAACAGCGGAAATACCTGTGCAAACATACACCACAACGCCAATGTATTTGCACGGTTCTGAATCCAGCCGCCCTTATTCCATAGTGCATTTGCAATCGTAGGTGCAAGCAGAAGCGCGAATCCACAGTACCATGCATGAGTCGGCAGGTTCAGATAAGTATACTGGAAGTTCCAAATATCATAGGCAAGAATAAACTGCCATGTCATATCAGGCCAGAGCATATCCTTTTTGTCCTTGGATGAGTAAATCCCCCACCAGCCTGTCATGCAGACAATATTGATGAGCCCTGCAATACCGTTTAAGATATTCCACCAACCGCCGTAGAGCCATACACCTTCGGAAGACTTCCACCAGCCGCCCATGATGTCGCCCGCTCTGACTGCGGATTCGAAATCAGATACCACCGCAATCAGAATATTAATTGCTACAATCACAAAGGGAAATACTTTAAAAGCATGAGATTTTCCCAATTTTCCCCAATGATATTTAATAATCATAAAGCCGATACAACCAGCCAATGCTGCATACAGCTTCGCATAATGGAACCAGCTGTTCATATGTACATAAGTCTGATTCGTCAGTGCCCACTCCGCACCTTTTGCAGCGCCCACATAAATAGAAATAAAATACACTGTCAGCACCGCCGGAATCGCAAAGAAGCAGATTCCTCCGCCGATTTTCGTACGGCGTGCAATTTCGTTCATAATGATTAATCCGGCAAAAACAAGCACCCAGCCCAAAATCTGCCAGCCAATCATACCGCCACTTAAATGAAACATTTCAATCCCTCTCTTTCTTCACACTAATACACTTCTATCTCTTTGATGTTAAACTCACTTCCCTGTAAAAGCCATGTGTCCGGACTATGGCAATAGGGACATATCTTTCCGTACTCCACAGTAGGATAAGTCTTTTCGCAGCTCTCACAATAAGTAACGGCAGGCAAGGTCTCCACAATCAGTTCCGCTTCCGCAAAAAGCTTTCTCTTCTTCGCCGCCCATTTCCAACAATTCTGCAAATAGGACTCAATCACCGTAGATACCTCGCCCAGCTCCAGAACCACTTTAGAGATACCCTCCACCTCATTCTCTGCCGCGACTTTTTCCAGACTGTCCATAATATGGAATACAACGCCTAACTCATGCATCTTGTTTCCCTTTGCGTGCAAACTTGACTTTAATCGACTGTTTCACCATATTCGGCAAGATATATTTCAGCTTATCTTCTGATGCTACCATCGTAGAACACCCCGGCAGTTCCCTATGGAGGGATATCGCATCAAACACACATTTTGTCGTACAGATACCGCAGCCGATGCATTTATTCGGGTCAACCACCGATGCACCGCAGCTAAGGCACCGTGAGGTCTCCGCCTTCACCTGTTCTTCTGTCAACGTGTGTGACAAATCACGGAAAGAACGTGCCTGTGCTTCTTCAGCTTTCTCCGGTCTCTGTCTGTCAGTATTGTCATAGCTTGCAATGAAAATATCTTTCTTATCGAGTTCTATAAAGTCCCGTCTGTTTCTTCCGATGGTCAACGTACAATGCTCGTGTACGAAACGGTGCAGGGAGATTGCGCCCTCGCGTCCCGCCGCAATCGCATCAATCGCAAACTTCGGACCGGTATAGACATCACCACCCACAAAAATATCCGGTTCAGCCGTCTGATATGTCAATTTATCGGCAATCGCTCCGCCGTTTGATCGAAGTTCTACTTTGGTGCCTTTCAAAAGGTCGCCCCAGAGAATTCCCTGTCCTACGCTGAAGATTACGCTGGCGCAGGAAACGGTCATCGTATCATTTTCATCATACTCCGGTGCAAACCGATGATTCTCGTCATAGACGCGCGTACATCTCTTGAACACCACTCCTACCGCTTTACCGTCTTTCGTCAAGATTTCCTTCGGTCCCCAGCCGTTATTGATGGCAATATTTTCTTCGGTAGCTTCCAGAATCTCCTCACGGCTGGCAGGCATCTCATCACGGCTCTCCAAACAGAACATGGACACTTTACCGCCGCCACAGCGGGTACTAACTCTCGCTGCATCAATTGCAACGTTTCCGCCGCCCACAACGACTACATCACCGCCCAATTCAAACTTCTCTTTCTGTCCGGCTTCCTTTAGAAATTCTACTGCCGTATAAACGCCTTGTGCATCCTCGCCGGGCACATTCGGTTTCCTGCCTCCCTGACAGCCGATGGCAATATAGAACCCTTTATATCCCTGTTTGCGAAGCTGCTCAATGGTAATGTCTTTGCCGACTTCGACGCCACATTTAATCTCCACACCCATTGCCTTTATTACATCAATCTCCGCCTCAATCAGGTTCTTTTCCAGCTTATACGAAGGAATACCATAAGTCAGCATTCCGCCGGGTTTGTCGCTCTTCTCAAATATCGTGGGTTTATAGCCTTTATCCGCCAAGAAATACGCACAGGACAATCCCGCCGGTCCCGCACCGATAATAGCAATCTTCTCGTCAAAGCTGCCTTTTAATGACGGTACTGTCGGTTTTGGAATATAGCGCGTCTTAGCATTCAAGTCTCTTTCCGCCACGAACCGTTTAACGGCATCAATGGCAACCGCCTCATCCAAAGTCGCACGCGTGCAGGCATCCTCACAGCGTCTGTTACAGATGCGGCCACAGATTGCCGGCAGCGGATTGTCTTTCTTAATCAGTGCCAACGCCTCCTCATAGCGTCCCTCTTTGGCAAGTTTCAGATAGCCTTGCACTGCAATATGAGCAGGGCATGCCGTTTTACAAGGCGCCGTTCCGGTATCGTAACAGTTAATTCTGTTCACATCCCGATAATTGTGGGTCCACATATGTTCTCCCCACTTCTGTTCCTGAGGCAGCGGCATCTTCGGATAAGTCACTTCGCTGCCGTCCTTTTTGCACAGCTTCTGCCCCAACTTCACGGCACCGGCAGGACATGCCTCCACGCATTTGCCGCAGGCAACGCACTTATCCTTATCTACTTTTGCCACATATGCGGAGCGTGACATGTTCGGCGTATTAAAAAGCTGCGAAGTCCTAAGTGCATAGCATACATTCACATTACAATTACAGATTGCAAAAATCTTGTTCGCACCGTCAATATTTGTAATCTGATGAACGAATCCGTTGTCTTCCGCCTGCTTGAAAATATCCAGAGCTTCTTCCTTGGTAATATAGCGTCCGTCCTTCTGTGTCTCCACCACATAATCCGCCATATCGCCCACTGCAACGCACCAGCCCTCGGGGTCATCCGCGCAGCCTTCATCATGCACTAAGCGGGAACGGCGGCAGGAGCACGGACTTGCCGCATATTTACCTTCATACTTTGACAACCAGTAGGAAATATGCTCTAAATCAATGGACTCGCTCTCCATCTCAATCGCCTTTTCCACCGGAATGACATGCATACCGATTCCGTTTCCGCCCTCTCCCACAAAGGGCGTCACCATTTCAAGTGGCAGTCTCGACATATGCTCAAAGAACAACGTGACCTCCGGATGCTCCTCAATTACCTTACTGTTCATATTAAAAAACTCTGCCGAACCGGGCACATACATCGGAAGAATGTACTGCTTCTCGTGTTTTGGATTCTCCCAATTGTACTCCAAAAGACCCTTGACAGACATCTCCTGTAATTTCGGCTCCAATTCTTCTTCGGAAATCCCCGTAAGTTTCGCAATCTCCGGCAGCGTTTTCGGTTTTCTGACACCAAGCTTTAAGGCAATCTTTGCCTCTTCGTCCGTCACCACGCCCGCCAGTCCCCAATACTCCGGATCATCCTGTGTAATCTTCTTGATTCCCAGTTTCTGCGGTATTCTGTCCGTAATCATCTTTCCCAATTTGACGATGCTCTCCCGGGTAGGCTCGCTGTGATCCGTCTTGTGCTCCGGATAGACATAATCCGGATATAGCTCTTTGTCTAATTTTCTCTCCATACCTTCCTCCCTCCTATTCTTCCTCACGCCACTTTCTTACTTCTTCCGCCAGCCAGTCAGCCCATTCCTGTATGCCCTCTCCGGTTTTGGCGCAAATCGGAATAATCTTAGCCTGTGGATTACGCATATGTATGTACTCTTTACATTTCTCCATATCGAAATTGAAATAAGGTAATACATCAATCTTATTGATTAACACCACGTCGCAAATAGAGAACATGAGCGGGTATTTTAACGGCTTGTCATCTCCCTCCGGCACCGACAGAATCATGGCATTCTTCGATGATCCCGTATCAAATTCCGCAGGGCATACCAAATTTCCTACATTCTCAAGAATCGCCAGTTCAATACCTTCCGTTTCCAGTCCGTCGAGTCCCTGTCTGGTCATCCCCGCATCTAAATGACACATGCCGCCCGTGTGAAGCTGTATGACCTTCGCTCCGGACTGCGAAATCGTTCTGGCATCCACATCAGAATCAATATCAGCCTCCATCACACCGATTTTCAACTTATCCTTTAATGTCTCTATGGTCTTCATCAAAGTAGTTGTCTTACCCGAACCGGGAGACGACATAAGATTTAGCAGGAATACTCCCTTATCTTTTAACTCCCTACGAAGCTCCTCCGCCTGCTTATCGTTGTCAGCAAATACACTCTGTTTGATTTCCAGAATCCTTACTTCCTTCATGTCGATACCTGACCTTTCTTGTCATATAATATCCCTTACTATACTATTATATCTATTTTACACAAATAGCAACGTACATTCAATCTATTTTGTATGTCCGTATAAAGTTCTTTTCTATCTTTCAGATTTAGTGTAAAATGACTATAGCAAAATGGATTCCGGCTATAAATAATACTATAATTATCTATGAAATATACGGAGGTAACACAATGGACAGACAAAACCTGACCTTGCTCACCGATTTATACGAATTAACTATGATGCAGGGTTACTTCAACAACAAAGATCAGAATGAAACCGTAATTTTTGACGCTTTCTACAGAAGCAATCCCTGTGCAGGCGGTTTTGCCATTGCAGCAGGCTTAGAACAGGTAATCCAATATGTCAAAAATCTTCATTTTGACGACGAGGATATTAAGTATCTCGCAAGTCTTGGTATTTTCTCCAAAGATTTTCTTGACTATCTGAAAGATTTCAAATTTACCGGAGACATCTACGCAATTCCGGAAGGCACTGTTGTTTTCCCCAGAGAACCTCTTGTTAAAGTTATCGCACCAATCATGCAGGCGCAGCTTGTCGAAACTGCCATCTTAAATATTGTCAATCACCAAAGTCTGATTGCAACGAAGGCTGCCAGAGTCTGCTATGCTGCGCACGGGGACGGCATTATGGAATTCGGGCTTCGCCGTGCACAGGGACCGGATGCAGGTGTCTACGGGGCGAGAGCTGCCATGATCGGCGGCTGTATCGGCACGTCCAACGTCTTGTGCGGACAGCTTTTCGACGTACCGGTAAAAGGTACGCACGCCCATAGCTGGATTATGAGTTTCCCCGATGAATACACGGCGTTTAAGACTTATGCGGATATGTACCCTTCTGCGTGTATTCTGCTTGTAGATACTTACGACACATTAAAATCCGGCGTTCCTAATGCAATCCGCGTCTTTACGGAAATGAGGCAGGCGGGCATTCCGCTCTCCTATTACGGTATCCGCTTAGACAGCGGTGACCTTGCTTACCTGTCTAAAAAAGCCCGCAAGATGCTGGACGATGCCGGCTTCCCCGACGCGGTCATCTCCGCCTCCAATGACTTGGATGAATTCCTGATTCAGAGCTTAAAAGATCAAGGTGCTGCCATTACATCATGGGGTGTCGGCACACACATGATCACTTCCAAAGACTGCCCGTCCTTCGGCGGCGTCTATAAATTGGCTGCGGTAATGGACAAAGACGGGAAATTTGTTCCTAAGATTAAATTATCCGAAAATACCGAGAAAGTCACAAATCCGGGCAACAAAACGATTTACCGGATCTACGAAAAAGAAACCGGCAAAATCAAAGCGGATCTCATTTGTCTGGTAGATGAGAAGTTTGACGAAAATGAACCGATGCTTCTGTTTGATCCGAACGAACCATGGAAAAAGACAAAACTGGCAGGCGGAAGCTATATCTTGAGGGAACTGATGATGCCCATTTTCCAAGGAGGCGAATGCTGCTATACTTCCCCGAAAGTCATGGACATCCGCGCCTATTGTCAGAAGGAGCTTGATACACTCTGGGAAGAAACCCGCCGTCTCGTAAACCCTCATAAAGTGTATGTAGATTTGTCCAGCAAATTATACGACATTAAGATTCAATTACTGGATCGGATGAACCAGATGTAATATTTTCCGACGTGTCACTCAGGCAGCCGTCGACTGATTTCTCTTGAAAAGAAATTTTTATTCCAGTATGATATGTGTGAGGGGAATACAGTTCAGGAGGGAATGCTTTATGCTTCGTATCATTACAGATTCTGCAAGTGACCTGCCGAAAGATTATATCCGACAGCATAACCTGCATGTAATTCCGACACCCGTCGTAATTGACGATGTCGATTACTTTGACGGAGAAACTATACAAACCGAAGAATTTTACGATATATTGGACGATATCAAGCGGGATGTAAAGACATACCACATCAACCCTGCCATGTTTACAGAGTCATTTCTGCCATATGCCAAAGCTGGAGACAGCATTATATATCTTTGCTTCTCCACAGGGATTGCCGGAACGTATAATGCCGCAAGCATTGCAAAGAGCAATATATTGGAAGATTATCCCGATTTCGATTTAACTATCATCGATTCTAAATCTGCTTCCGCCGGTTTTGGTCTGGTAGTCAGCAAATTAGTCACTATGCTTGAAAAGGGCGCTTCCAAAGAGGAGCTCATAGAAGCTGCGGAATATTTCATCTCCCATATTCGACATGTATTTACGGTACAGACGCTTGCTTATCTGATTAAGGGCGGAAGACTCACCAAGTTCAAAGGAACGCTGGCGGAAACGCTTGATATGAAACCGGTTCTGATCGTAAACGAAGAAGGCGCTCTCGCGGTCATTAAAACCGTTCGCGGCAGAAAGAAATCGCTGCGCTATCTCATAGACTATGCCAAAGAAAACATTCACCAGTCTGAGAATCAGACCGTTGCTCTTTGTCATGGAGAAGATATGGAATCCCTTACCTTCGTAAATAATTTGGTACAAGAGACATTCCGTCCGAAGAATACCATTATTTCCGTGGTAGGCTGCGCCATCGGCGCACATACCGGAAGAGGGCTGGTCGGCTTCTGCTTCTTCGATGCCGATGACGGTAAATTTGCCAAATATTTCAACGCCTGAAAATTTCTTATATATTACGAAATGAGGTCCTCACATGGATGAGCATCATCAGACACATACTTATTTAGAAACCGACGGAGAATTTAAGATGCGGGAATTGGACCGCGGCGATTTGGAACAGTTCAATGCTCTGCTGCAATATGCTTTTCAAGTTACATCATATGACCTTTTTCAAACCGGCTGGAAACAGGACGAAATCAAATACGCCAAGCGTCCTATTCTGGAAGAGGCATATGTACTTGGCTGGTTTTACCATGACAAGCTCGCTTCCATGACCGTCGTCTACTCCATGAAAGTAAATATCCATGACACACTCATGGATATGGGCGGCATCACCGGTGTCGCCACCTATCCGGAATATACCGGACGCGGATTAATCCACTCACTGATGAGACGTGCATTGAATTACATCCATGATCAAGGGATGCTGATATCCTTTCTTTATCCCTACTCCATTCCTTTCTATCGCAAGATGGGCTGGGAAATCGTATCCGACAAGCTCTCTTTTACTGTGAAAGACACGCAGCTTCCGAAAGCAATTCCCGTTGACGGCATGGTAGAACGGGTCAGCCTTGATTCCGAAGATTATCACAATGTACATTCCTATTTTGCCCTGCAAAGACACGGCGCTTTGATTCGTGATGCCCTTTCATGGGAGGAATACTGGCGCTGGGACAACGAGGATATTATCGCCGCCGTCTATTACAGCAAAGAGCACAAACCGTTAGGCTATGTCGTATACTATATCGCAAATGAAATTTTTCATATCAAGGAAATGGTCTACTTGAATATAGAAGCAAACCACGGACTCTGGAATTATATCAGTGCGCATTTTTCCATGATCACGCAGGTGCAGGGAGACAATTATTCCGGTGAACCGATGGCTTATCTGTTCGAGGACAGTGAGATTACAGAAACAATTTCGCCCTATATTATGGCACGTATCATAGATGTCAAAGAATTCCTTGCAGAATATCCTTTTCAGATACAGCCTGAAGATTTCAAACTGCACTTCAGGGTACACGACGAGATGGCTCCGTGGAATGAAGGTGATTACCTTGTCTCATGGCACGACGGCAAGACCATCTGTGAGCGGGTTGATGACAATCAGTCAATCAATGTGGTTGAACTGACCGTCAATGCCCTGACCACTATGCTGATGGGTTATAAGAGACCTTCCTATCTCTACGAGCATGAAAAGATTCAGACAGAATATTACATGCTGACATGGTTAGAACGCATCATACCCGTAGAAAAAGCATATTTTTCGGATTACTTCTAAAAACAATATACCTTATGCTAAAACGCGAAAACGATTGTCCAAACACGTACTGCCGAATTCAAGATGCGTTATAAGAATCTTACCATAAGAGGAGTTTATATATGTACGAATGCCCAAACTGCGGCAGCAATCTAAAATTTGATATTGCCACCCAGCAGATGTTATGTCATTATTGCAACACCGCCGTAGACCCATACAGCATTCAGAACAATCAAGATGTCGAAGATAACCATGCGTATGATGTGACGGTCTTTAGCTGTTCACAGTGCGGTGCCGAGCTTCTGAGTGAAGATACTACCGCCGCTACTTTCTGCAGTTTCTGCGGTTCTACGGCTATCTTAAACAGCAGAGTCGGCAAAGGATGCCGCCCCGTTCATATCATTCCTTTTTCCAAGACAAAAGAGGACTGCAAGGCTTCCTACGCATGGATGATGCGGCGTGCCGTCTTTGCACCGAAAGAATTGAAAAATCCGGAATATATTGAAAAATTCCGTGGAATCTATATGCCCTACTGGGTCTATTCTTTTGAAAAAAAGGAGAAAATCACTTTTCATGGCAGCCAGAGCCGGCAGAAAGGTGACTATCTGGTTACAAAACACTTTGATATCGTCAGCGAAGTGGATGCATCTTATGAGGGAATTTCCTATGATGCGGCTGCTTCCTTTTCCGATGACCTGAGCGGAGCTATCGCACCGTATGATATGAAGGCGGGCAAACCTTTTACACCATTGTTTCTAAGTGGATTCTATGCGGATACCGGTGATGTGGACAGACGTGTGTACGAGAGTGATGCCCGTGATCTCGTGACTGAGGACGGGTTTGACAAGCTGGCTAATGACAGGGTATGCTCCCGTTATCATGTAAAAGACCAGAGTAATGCATCTTTTTTGAAAAATGCTTTGCGCCCGAAATGTACTGCCGCAGAGTCGGCTATGTTTCCGGTGTGGTTCCTCTCTTACAGAAAAGGGGACCGTGTAGCCTACGCCGTGGTTAACGGACAGACCGGAAAAGCGGCTGCCGACCTGCCGGTGGACAGGAAGAAATATGTGATCGGTTCCTTGCTTCTGGCGATTCCGCTATTTATAATACTGAATCTCCGATCTACCATCAAACCAAACGCTGCACTGATTCTGTCGGCGCTTCTCGCGTTTGTATGTGCTCTGGTTTCTTGCTTTCAGATATCCCGGATTAAGGAAAAGGAGACAATGGAAACCGATAAAGGGTATGTCTATTCGAAGCAGAAAAGCAACAACATAGCTGATGACGACTGGGTGAACTATGCCGAAACCGGGCAGCGTTTAACGCCCAGAAGGTCCGGCAGCATAATAAAAATAATGCAAATTTTAATCGGTGTCTTATTATTTACGTTTATCATGCCTTTTGTCATGGTCCTTGTGGCTTTTAGCGGCGGCAATGCAGCTGCAGTAACGGTAGTCTTCATAATCTTTGCATTCCTTGCGTACATAATATCTTCAAACAGATTACCAAAATATATCCAGAAAGGTTCCTTAAAAGAAAGGTTTCCGATGCTGGCAAAACCCATCGCAGCAATCCTGCTGGCTATTACAATCATTATATGGAATCCTGTTTCGGATTTGTATTATTACGGCGGTTCGGTCATCTCTATGAGTGCAGTCATCTGGACACTGATGGATATCATCGAAAGATATAATGTGTTGACCACTCGAAAATTACCACAGTTTAACAGACGTGGAGGTGATGAAAATGCGTGAGTATAATGTTGTCAAACTCGGCATACTGATATGCAGCGCATCAATAGTTATCGTGGGAATATTATATGCGTGGGAAACAGCCAAAGAAAAGCAGAATAGTTATATGGACAATATGTCGGAATATGATGCGGAAACAGAAGATGTGGGACAAGATTTTTTTGACGCAGATGAAATTTACCTGAATGCCGAAACATCCTACCGGGTTTTGATTGAGGATGATGCCCAGCTTCTCGATGACGAGGAAGAACAGGCGCTCACCGCATTGATGCAGGAAATCACAGCCTACGGAAATGTAGCTTTTAAGACAATAGACGATAATAACTATCATACAGAGTTTTATGCACGGCAATATTACCAAAAACAGTTCGGCACAGACAGCGGCACTCTCTTTCTTATTGATATGGATAACCGCAATATATGGATTCACAGTGACGGGGATGTCTATACGGTGATCACCAAATCCTATGCCGACACGATCACAGACAATGTTTACCGCTACGCGTCAGGCGGCGATTATTACGATTGCGCAGCACAGACATACGATCAAATTCTGACGCTTTTAAAGGGAAATAAAATCGCCCAACCTATGAAATATATCAGCAACGGCTTACTTGCTGTCATCCTTGCCCTGCTGTTAAACTATGGGTTGGTAAGTTTCTTTGCAAGAATTAGAAAAACGGACAGAAAAGAACTTCTAAGGAACGGACGAAATCACTTTAATTATACACAGCCAAGAGCATTCTTCATCCGGGAAAGCCGTATGTATCATCCCACCAGCAGCGGAAGCAGTAGCGGAAGCAGTGGCGGTGGAAGCAGTAGCGGCGGCGGTGGCGGAAGCAGTAGCAGCGGTGGCGGTGGCAGGCATAGCTTTTAGCGCTGTGCCCTGTAAAGCGCCAAAACTATGTCTTTAGTGTACAAATTCTATTCTTGTTATCTATCCAGATGATAACCCAAGTAATCCAAAAACAACTCTACATACATCGCATTTGCCCAAGAAAACCATTCCCGTGTATACTTACAGTCATCATCACAGAAAAATCCTTCATGCATCACACCTTTTCCACCTGTGGTTGCCGCCATATCTTCAAGAATCTTACGTTTTTCTTCTCTGTCCCTGCTTGTCAGTCCCTGCACAGCCATTGCAATATGCCAGATATAGCCGGAAGGTGTATGTGAACTCCCCACTCCTGCCGCCTTTGTGCCCTTGTAATAATAGGGATTTGCATCACTTAAGATATATCTTCTGGTGTTCTCCGCAGTCTGTCTGTCCACCGGATATCCCAGATACTCCGCTGCCAAAAGACTCGGAACATTTGCATCATCCATGAGATGATACATTCCATATCCGTCAACTTCATACGCATAGATCGTACCGAACTCTTCCGTATAGACCTTACCCTCTTTTTCAACGGCTTCCCAAACCTGTTCTTTCAAAAGCCCTGCCGTCTTTTCCATCTGTTTATCATGAAACTGCTCCCTCGCCATCTCTTCCAAATATCCCATAATCACCACTACAAACATGTTAGAAGGAATTAAGTACCCATACGTACATGCATCATCGCTCGGTCGAAATCCCGACCAGATCAATCCGATTCCCGATTTCACGAAAGCCCCTTTGCCTTCTCTGGAAAGGGTGTCTTGGAACAACGTGCTTTTCCTTTGGAACTTATAGGCAGAGCGCTCCTCATGAAACTGCTCCGTCCGGAATACGTGGAACATTTTCTCCACTCCCTCAAAAAAGTTCTCGTCAAACTGCGAAACGCATCCTGTATTCTTCCAGAGAAGATATGCAAGCTGCACCGGATAACACAAAGAATCTACCTCAAATTTTCTCTCCCAGACCCACGGATTCTGTTCCGGGTCGTCCTTCTCCCAGCATGCACCGTTCGGTTGTTCGTTGAATGCATTTGCATACTCGTCAATGCAGATATATTGAAACTGTCTTCTGACCACCCCTGCAATCAGCTCTTTAATCTTATCATTTTCTTTTGCACAAAACAGATAAGGGCGCACCTGCGCCGTCGAATCCCGCAGCCACATTGCCGGAATATCCCCTGTGATCACATGGACTGTGCCGTCGCCCATGTCTCTAACCGTGGTATTCAATGTATTCGTATAACAATCTTCAAATACTTTCATTAATTCCGGGCAATCCTGCGCCTGCTGCCGGACTTGATTTATAAAATGTTCCATATTCATCTGACTCCTTTATTTTATCATATTATCATAGTTTGCTGTTGCAGAAAAAGAGTATCCTGCTTGTCTGCATTTCAAAAATTTTAACAGGTATTTGTATGAAAGACCAGTGTAATAAATATAGATTTTTTATATATTTTATAGTCACACTGTCGAACGTAGATGGCAGAATAGCTATGTGGAAAAATATTTTCCGCACTTTGAAGTTGCGCGATTCAAAAAAACAGCACACACAGATTGGTTGTAGCTTGTCGCAAAAAATACTATACTGATAATACAGCGCGGCGCAAGAAAATAGAAGGAGAACATTTTATGAGTTTCGGAAAAAATTTGCAGTTTTTAAGACATCTGAGAGGAAATATGACACAGGAAGATTTAGCTGAAAAAATGAATATCAGCCGTCAAACCGTATCAAAATGGGAGCTGGATGCAGCACAGCCCGAAATGGACAAAGCCATAGAACTTTGCAAACTTTTCAATTGCTCACTAGACAACTTGTTCCGCGATGAAATGGTCACTTGCGGCGAAGCCTACTCAAATTTGCGTGTTGAGACCGTCCCCGCTTTCCGCTATATAAAACATGCCGTCATAAGCTCCGAACCGGAGGGAGACGCTATCGACAGAGTATTTTCCATTGCCCGCAGCTGCGGCGTAGATCACCCTCGTGTCATTGGCTGGGATTTTCCAAATGTGTCACAGGAGCAGATAAATGTTTTCAATATGCACGGCTACGAAGCGGCATGGATACTGCCCGATGGGATTGTCCCTCCTGATAATGAAATACATGAGCAGGCAGCCCACAGGTATGCGGCAATACACATTGAAACGCCCTTTGAGAACCCTTTTGTGACCATTCCCAATGCCTATAAAACGCTTATAGAGTATATGCGCGTGAACGGTCTGGAACGCACGGAAAAAGATGTTATCCCCTGCTTTGAAACCGACGGGGAAAATATGGATGTTTATATTGCCTGCAAGTAGTGCATTTTGTTGTGCTCCTGACAGCGTGAGAGTGTGGAGTATTATTCCACACTCTCTTTAATTGCACGACATGTCCTGTCAATCAGCTCATCCGAATGAGCGTCCGATACAAACATCGCTTCAAACTGTGACGGCGCCACGTAGATTCCCCGCTCCAACATTCTGTTAAAGTAATCCGCGAAAGCTCCTCTGTCACATCGGCATGCATCTTCGTAATTTGCTACGCATCTTCCTGCAGACATAAAAAATGCCGAGAGTAAAGAGCCCGCACGGTTTACAATCAACCCCTTCTCTTTGAAAGCCGCTTCCAGCTTGGTCGCCCGTCTGTCAATCCGCTCATAGATTCCCGTATCTTCCATCAGAATTTTAAGCGTCGTAATACCCGCCGTAACCGCCACAGGATTTCCGGACAGTGTTCCCGCCTGATAGACCCCGCCAAGCGGTGCAACGCAGGACATGATATCCCGCCTGCCGCCATAAGCCGCTAAAGGCATACCGCCACCCACAATCTTGCCAAATGTATGTAAATCCGCATGAACTCCCGTGTATTCCGCAGCACCGCCAAGAGCCAATCGAAAGCCTGTAATAACTTCGTCAAAAATCAAAAGCGTACCGTTCTCCTCTGTAATTTGACGCAAGAATTCCAAGAAACCTTTTTTCGGCGGCACCACGCCCATATTAGCCGCCACCGGTTCCACCACGATTGCCGCCACCTGACCTCTGTTCTCTTCCATCAGTCTTCGCACGGATTCTTCGTCATTATAAACCGCCGTCAAAGTACTCGCCGCGTAGCCCGCAGGCACTCCCGCGCTGTCTGGTACCGACTGCGTCATGAGACCGGAACCCGCCTTCACCAACAATCCATCAGAATGCCCGTGATAATTACCCTCAAATTTAATGATTTTATCCCTGCCCGTATAGCCTCTTGCCACGCGCACCGCACTCATCACCGCCTCGGTTCCGGAACTGACTAACCGCACCGTCTCAATATGTGGAACACAAGTACATATCAGTTCCGCCAGTTCCACCTCTCCTGCTGTCGGCGCCCCGAACGTAAGTCCCTTCTCGCAAACCTTTTTCACTGCCTCAATCACTCTCGGATGCGCATGTCCCAGAATACCCGGTCCCCACGAGCAGACATAATCTATGTAGCGGTTCCCGTCTACGTCTATAATCCACGGTCCTTGTGCCCGCTCCACGAAAAACGGCTGCCCTCCTACCGCCCCAAAAGCCCGCACCGGAGAATTCACCCCGCCGGGAATCAACTCTTTCGCTTTACCAAAAAGCTGCTGTGACTTTGCTGTGTTCATGCTTTGTGTCCTCCGAAAGCGTCAAATTCCTTTCGCAATTGTGAACGTTTCCCGGTTCCGGTAAAAAGTTTTTTCAAAGGGTCAATCACTAATAGCCTGCCATTTACCGTCTCATAAATATCAATATTACTTAAAGCCTTTTTCCTTCTTACCATTTTCAACTTATTACGCCAATAGAAACTGCCCTCTACTACTATGATAGAAAATACTAACAATGGATAAAATGAAATCCAGTTTAATTTGAATGCATTTTTTCCACAGTCCATATCAATAATATACTTTATTGCAAAATACATCCCTGCAAACATTAACACGCCATATATTTCAAAGTCAGCTAGGAATTTCAATTCTTTTTCAATTGGTCTTTTCTTTAATTGTTTTGTCATATAGCTTTGTCTCCTTTTCAATTCCTGAATTAGCATATCATATCCACTTCACTGCATCCAGCGCATGATAAGTGATGATAATCTTGGCGCCCGCACGCTTCATAGCGGTAAGATTCTCCATCACAATGCGCTGCTCGTCAATCCACCCATTTGCAGCTGCCGCCTTTACCATGGCATATTCGCCGCTTACATTATATACCGCCAGCGGTACGTCATAAGTGAGTGCCGATTCTTTTAATACGTCCAGATACGCAAGCGCCGGTTTCACCATCACAATATCCGCTCCTTCTTCGATATCCGCCGCAATCTCCCTAAGCGCCTCCTGCCCGTTAGCGCAATCCATCTGATAGCTCTTGCGGTCACCGAATCCCGGCGAAGAATGTGCCGCATCCCTGAACGGTCCGTAGTAGGCAGATGCAAATTTCGCACTGTAAGCCATAATCGGAATCTGTGTAAATCCTGATTGATCCAATCCCTCCCGTATAGCCGTCACTCTGCCGTCCATCATATCAGAAGGCGCCACCATATCCGCTCCGGCTTTAGCAAGACTGACCGCCATGCGCACAAGATACGGTAATGTCTCGTCATTTAGAATTTCGTCACCGCACACCATGCCGCAATGTCCGTGCGACGTATACTCACACAGACAGATATCCACGACAATATAGATTTCCGGATAGTTTTCTTTCATAAAGCGAACTGCCCGCTGCGTAATCCCATCCTCCGCATAAGCTTGGCTTCCTTCCGGGTCTTTATGGGCTGGAATACCAAAAAGCATAATACCGCCGATCCCGCTCTCTTTTACCCGCTCAAGAATCTCTCCAAGCCTGTCAACAGAGTACTGATACACACCCGGCATGGACGCCACCGGACTCTTGACATTTTCCCCTTCTATCACAAAAATCGGATATATAAAATCCTTCGGATGCAGTCTTGTCTCCTGCATCATGGAACGGACTCTTTCATCTCTTCTCAGTCTTCTGAATCGGTACATTATTTTCTCTCCTTCTTTATCTCAGAGTCTATTACAAATCAGTCCGCTCTATTTATTGTCTATCGCGTCCATGCGTATACATGCCGCAACTGCTTCAACGGAAGATTCTTTTGCGACCAGATACTCTCTTTCCATATACTTCCTCAATTCCTCACCGCATCGTTCTCCGATGCAGACATAGCGGCTCTTGTCATTCCTAACCCCAGCTTGCTCCATTCCTTCGAAATAAGCTCGTGCGCCCATCGCCGACCCGAATACAATATAATCTGGCGTCTTTGTAAGTGCGGCAATACGTTTTTCTTCTTGAATGCCTAATTCATAAAGCGGATATTCACAATAAGAAAGACCTTTTTCGGCAAATATCCGGGGAAGCATATCGCTCCCCTGCTTCGCCCGCATAAAAATAGCCGAAACATGATTGCCGCACGCATCCTTCAGCTCCTCACCACACACGTCTTTCGGTTCTCCCGAGTTCTTTTCTTCCCGTGCCTCCTGCTGCTCCATTAAGATTCTCCGCGCCAGCCCTTTTGCCAAATGTTCTGCGTCATAAACTTCCGGTATATAGTCCGCGTAAATACCATTCTCCTCAAGGACTCTTGCCGTTCCCGGTCCGATTACCGCAATCCTCTTACCACACAGCACACGCAAGTCTTTTCGTTCCTGCCGCATTTTATCTAAGAACACCCTGACTCCGTTGGGACTGGTAAAAACAATCCATTCATAACCTTTCATGTCCGGCAGCGGATTTTTACTCGAACAAATCTCCATAAATCCCATGTCCCACACTTCAAAGCTGCTGTACGGCACCTCACTGATTATAGAATTGCCCTCGACCTTTATTGCCTCGTCTTCTCCAGCAGGCTTTTGCTCCAAAGCAGCCGTCACCTTCTCTACGAAATGAGGTGTTCCGGTCACTCCCACCGTGAATCGTGTAGAATCGACATATTGATCCTCCGTATTTTGGTGCTTCCCTATCCCGTCTTCTCTTCCGGCAGCCAACTTCAGTACCGCCACTGCTCCGATTACAATAACCGACGGAGAGGTAAATCCCTGCCCGGAAGCCTCTGCATACAGCTTCGATAACACTGTCCGCAGACATCTCTGCCGTCCGGTAGTTCCATCCATGATCACAGCGCATGGTGTATCCGCACTCTTCCCCGCCATCATCAAACCGTCTGTGATCTCTTTCAGATGGTGCATACCCATCAAAATTACAAGAGTGCCTTCCAGTCGAGCCAGTGTGTCAAAATCCATTTTCAGACGGGCATGTCCGTCTTCTTCCGCCGCTGTTCCGGTCACCACCGTAACGCTTGACGATAACCCTCTGTGCGTGACCGGAATGCCTGCTGCCGCAGGAACTGCTATGGCAGAAGAAATTCCGGGTATCTCCTCACAATATATGCCCGCCTCCCTCATCGCAAGAAATTCCTCGCCGCCCCTGCCGAACACATATGGGTCTCCGCCTTTTAGGCGCACCACGTTTTTCCCTTCCCGCGCTTTCTCTATGAGCAAATCATTTATTTCAGACTGTTTCATGGCATGAGTGCCGTAACGCTTTCCCACATATATTTTTTCACAGTCGTCTTTTGTATACTTTAACAATTCATCAGACACCAGACTGTCATAAATCACTGTATCACAACTTCGCAAAACCTCCAACGCTTTCAGCGTCAAAAGTCTGCTATCACCGCATCCGCCGCCTGCCAGATATACTTTTCCTGTTTTCAAACTCAACCCTTCTCCTTCACAAGTTCCGCGGCTTTTCGTGCCATTTCCAAGCCCGCCCGAAGTTGTTTATCCCATTTCTCTGTTCCGGTCTCTGCAGAAGACTGTTTCGCCTTGTCTCCGGCATACATGACATCCAGAATCAGACTTCCCCTCTCCTGTCTGCACCATGCCGCGGCTGCTTCGCTGCAATCCGCCGCAAGCTGCTCCAGTACTTCCCGTTCCACCTGAAAGCAAAGTTCCGTCATCGCATCGGTAATCTTTCTGCACACTTCTGCCGCCGGAGAATCCTGCACCGCTTCCACCGCAATGATTCCCTGACACGCCGCGGGCAGAAACTGTTCAGGAGGCAGCGGATAAAATTCAAATTGATCTCCATATTGGGACATGATTTCCAGCCGGTCAAGCCCGGCTTTAGCTAGTATGATTGCGTCGTAAGTCGTTCCGCCGCTTCCGTCCCTCAGCTTTCTCAGCCGAGTGTCCACATTGCCACGTATATTCTCGCAAGTAACATTCTCCCATAACTGTTCTGCCTGCTTCTGGCGACGCCTGCTACCAGTACCAATCACGAATGTGCGCCCGTCTCCCCTCTGTTTTTCCGCCACAGTATCATGCAAATCGAAACTGCTTTGAACCGGGTATTCTTCCACAAGCTCGGGATGCCGTCCGCCCTTCGGAATCACAAGCACGTCCCTTACATCGCCTCTCGGAAGAACAGCCACAATATCCAGCCCTTGTGCCGGCTTCACAGGCAGATCCTTTGCAGAATGCACCGCTATATCTATCCGTTCTTCCAGCAAAGCCTGTTCGAATTCCGAAACAAAAATACCCTTGTCCCCAATCTCAGCCAAGGGTTTATCTAATATTTTATCTCCTTGTGTATGCAGAACTACAATCTCTGTCTCTATCCCGCCTTCCGCCTGCCGCAGTGCCTCCTGCACCAGCGCTGCCTGCTTAAGAGCCAGTTTGCTGCCCCTCGTTCCAATCCGAATTTTATTCATAGCAGATTCTCCAATGCAACTCTCTTTCGTTAGTATAACACAAAATCTATGCGAATTGTGAATGGAGTAAAATGCCCCAGAGAGCTTAACATTTCACTCACCCTTTTTCTTATCAAATTGTATTGGCAAATATGGCTATCTTTGATATCATAAAATCCAATATCGGTTTGTCTGATATACCGGGCTAATGAAATGAAGGAGAAACAACAGTGAACGAACCTATCATCAATGAAATTGAAGCTGGAAACATTATATCCAAATCCAACTTACCGGTCGGCGAATTCTGTGCCAACCCATATACCGGATGTACCCATGCCTGCAAATATTGCTACGCTTCTTTTATGAAACGGTTTACGGGACATACGGAACCGTGGGGAACATTTATAGATGTGAAGCACTGGAAAGAAATCAAAAATCCCGGGAAATATAAGGGAAAAGAACTGTTTATCGGCTCTGTCACTGACCCTTACAATCCGCAGGAGGAAATATTTGAGCGCACAAGAGCTTTGCTTACACAGCTAAAAGACAGCGGCGTAAAATTAACCATTTCCACCAAATCCGACTTAATCCTGCGTGATTTGGATTTGATCAAGTCTTTTCCGGACGTACGCGTCTCTTGGTCAATCAATACATTGGATGAGGGTTTTTGTGAAGATATGGACGATGCCGTTTCGATTAAACGCCGGCTTGCCGCTATGAAAGAGTTTTATCAAGCCGGGATACGCACCGCTTGTTTTATCTCTCCCATATTCCCCGGAATTACGGATGTAAAGGCAATCATACAGCAGGCAAAGTCACAGTGCAATTTAATCTGGCTGGAAAATCTGAATCTGCGAGGCAGCTACAAAACGGTCATTATGGACTATATACTGGAAAAGTACCCACAGCTTTTACCTTTGTACCGCGAAATATATCATCATAAAAATCGGATTTATTGGGAAACGCTTGATTCAGAATTGAAAGCGTATGCTGCCCAAATCGGGCTTGACTATGTGACAAATGATGACAGTATGACGCGGGACTTTAATGCCCCGCCCGTAATCGTCAACTATTTTTATCATGAACAGATTCGGAAAAACAGTCGTTCGGGTAAGTCGGGCTGTGCTGAGAACTCATAGATTGCTGTTTGACCATCTCCACCAATTCCGGCAGCGTCACCTTTCCTTCCCTTTCCATACAGTATAGGAACACCTTCTCCAAAATCTCTTTTCTGGCTGCTTCCGGCAAGTCTGATTCCATTACCAGCGGCCGAATTTGACCCATCAAGTCAACCACTTCACCTAAGCCCTGTGGCATTATCCGTGATACTTCTTTTCTCATCCACGATGCCGCCACCGGGCTTTTGCCATCCGTGGAAATTCCGATGGTCATATCCCCCTCTCTTATAAGAGCCGGAAAATAAAAAGAACACTTCTCTTTGTCGTCTACCACATTAACGGGAACACGTTCTTTCTTACAATAATCTGATATACGGACGTTCAACGCTTCATCGTCTGTCGCCGCGATTACAAAATCTGCATTCTCCAAGTCTTCCATCCGGAATGCCCGCTCTATCAGCAAAAGTAAAGCTCCATCATCTTCCCTCATCTGCATTTCCTGATTCCGTATGCATTCTTCAATCTGTGGCGCAATCACCGTAAGATTCGGTCCAAATGCAAGCAGCTTCTCCACTTTCCTTGCTGCTACCTTGCCTCCACCCACGATTACACCATTTTTTCCTGCTATCTCCATAAAAAAAGGAAAATATCCCATTGTGGCTCCTTTTATCTGCTTTCTATATGCTCGTTTTCTCCTTTATCGGTATCCAGACCTCGGCATAATATTCAGGGTCATCCGTACCGTCTTTATAATCGGCAGCATTACTGTAATGTTCAATATTATAGCCTTCACTGACTTCATAACAACTGGTAGGAAGCCACTCAGAAAAGATTCTCCGGTTAATCTTTTGTAACGCGGACGGCATGACTCCTGTACAAGGGAAAACTGCCCATATATGGGCAGGAATCTCATGCTCTTCCAGATTCTTTTCCGTTACTGCTTCCGCCCGGAAATCATCCGCAATCATATACCGAAACCGATTGCCGCTCATTTCCGTATCGAAGCAGACCCCGTACATTCCCATGACCGGCTTTCCTCCCGGGCAGTTCTCCATCTCATCCCAATACTTCGGTATGTCCTCATTTGCCGTTTCATAGGAAAATTCTCGCGAAATGCCCATTACCTTGAACGCCTTTTTTTCTTCAATGCGGTATTCCATTACACTGCCGCCTTCCAATGACAGCTTTATGTGTAACGGTGCAAAAGCCTTAAGCGGCGCGCCTTTTCTCCGCACTTCTGTAGGCGTGCTTCCGTGAAACCGCGTAAATGCCTTCGTAAAACTGTCTGATGAATCATAGCAATATTTTACCGCCAAGTCTATAATCTTAATGTCCGATGACAGCAATTCACTTCCTGCCAGTGACAATCGCCTCATACGAATGTACTCGCCCACATTATATCCACACAGCATAGCAAAACCTTTTTGAAAATAGAATGCAGATACATTTATCTCCGAAGCAATCCCACTAATCGTCAAGTTTTCAGTGATGTTGTTCTCAATATATTCAAGCGCAGTCTCTATACCCTTAATCCAGTTCATGTATATCTCCCAACCTCAAAGTACATTTGTTCCCAGAATCCCGGTGCACGACAATAGTTTACTTCACTTGGTCAATGCAGATCTGCTTCACAAATCTGAAAAATGATATTTCTCTTACTCTGCACCATGATCATATGGTCCTACAAGGGGACTGTTCATGATTCTGAATTTCTTCTCCTGCTGCCATAACGCGCACAGTTCGTCAAAATATCTGTCCGGTTCCAAAAGCCAATTCGCCAGTCGGTCTAACTCCTGTAATTCCTCCTCTTCCAACTCACCAAGCCTTCCATCCAGATAAGCAGGTATAAAACTATAGGTCAGCTCATTGTTCATAAGTGCGTGAAAATCATAAATCAGATAGCGTACCAGTGCCGGAAGTGAACATGTTCCCAGCCTGTCTGCATACAGATATTTCCTGCCGTCAGTCCGTCCCCTTCTCACAGCAAGATAAGCCTCCGCCACCCAGTCAAAGCTGTCTGCCGGCATATCATATTGCGAAAGCGGCATACCCTGTTCTTCATAAAAACCGTCCGCATCAAAAGTAACCCAGCGGTTCTCTTTTTCACTATAATACTGATTAATCCAATGATCCATGCTGATTCCTTTTTGAAAGTACGGAGCAAAGCCGGCACGGCTCCTCGCCGGAATCCCCTTGGCTTTCAAAATTGCGCTCATCAGAACGGACACGTAACGGCATGTCACCACAATCTTATTCTCTGTCTGCCGCTCTTTCACAAAACCTCGTTCATCCAGCCGAAACAGTTCCGCCGTAAGCGCAGATGCCGTCAGAAGAACATCATCTTCACATCGCATCCGATACCATGGATACCTGTCCATATCACCATACAAAAGGGACTCATTCGCATTCGTATTTCCTTCTTTCAACGTCACTCGATGTATTACCTGACTGCAAATCAGCCTTCCTAGCACAGCAATGTCGTCCGGCAGAGAGCGAAAGTAGTCCTGATAGCCTCCCGCGTAAGTAAATGTCCCCGTCCTACTGTAATGTTCCAGAATACACGCTTCCATATATGCATCCTCCTCATTCATAGTATTATTTACAATTACTATACAATTTTCAGATGCAGTTTACCCGACCTTAAATGCTCTGTTTTGTCCGGATTTTATCCGTTTCCTAAATATGCCGTATCTCTATCGTATCTCCCAAGGAACGCTCCCTCATATATTCTTCTGCCTGTCTGACAAAAACCGGTGCGACGCATGGATATGTAAGATTATGTGGAAGTTTATCAAATAAGTTGGTTTTCTCCATCTCACTTTCCGGCAGCTTTCCCACTTCATGAATTATTGCAAGAAACACAGCCCCGTTCGACGATTGTTTCGAATCATATCCTTCATAATCGCAGATATAATAAAGGTTGGCATCGCGGACACCGCTTTCTTCATACAGTTCTCTCTTTGCCGCTTCATGCGGTGTCTCGCCAGTTTCTATATGCCCGCCCTGCATTTCCCACGTTTCACGTTCCCTATGTTTGCTGAGCAGCCATTTACCCTGAAAATATGAGCAGATTACAACATACTTGTAATCGCCTAAACTATTCTCCGCATAAATATTGCACTGTAATTCTTCACGCATAATCGTTATCACCCCACTTGACGAAAATAGAAGCCCTGTGCGAAACAATAGTCCTATTCCATGTAACCCGCATCAGTCAGCACTCGTATAGCCTTATCATAATTGTCATACTTTGTCAGTATGTAATCTGTATTATAAGTCGATACGGCAAAAATCCCGATTTGATTCTCCGCCAGTAAAGTTGATATTTCAGATAAAATCCCTATGAGGGAAAAATCCAACACTCCTTGTATACGAAATGCTTTCCAGCCGTTATCACATTCGGTAACATTATTCGGAACATCCTCAGTCAAACAGACCACGGAATTTTCCTCATCCGTTTTCCCGATAAAACAAAATTCCGCGCTAAGATTCACCTGTGAATAATCCGGCACCTTACAAACAGAAAAGTCACCGTCTATTTTGTTGATTTGCATTTTCTTACCCCTCAACTGTCTATATACGTTTAAAACCGACCGAAACCAAGGGCGATATCGGAATGAAGCCTTGAATCGCCGTATGCGCCAGCTAAGGCTTTCTGGCAAGCTGTAGGTCAATCGTATCATATATCGTAATCTGTCCGCCGAACTGATTGATAGTGTCTTCGATTTCTGAGAAAAAAACTTTCCTTTTCTCTTCCTCGATAATCATATGATCCGAATAAGTCCCCAGAAGGGCAGTGTACTCCTTCGCGCTAAATGTCCTCGTCCTATGATAAAGCTTGTAACAAATATCAACAAACCCATATTTTTGCGCTATCTCTGCCCTCTCCTTGGCATCCTGCTCACCGTACTCGCTTCTCTCCTTGGTATTCGACATATACACCGCATATATCTGATCTATCGCCTGCGAAAGTTCTTTTCTGCCCTTATCTCCATAGGGATGGTTCGCAAAGCGTGCGAATGCACCGCCACTTTTCAACATATCAAATACTTTTGGGTATCCTACTTCTTCCGGCACCCAGTGAAATGCCGACGCGGAATATACAAGGTCATATGAACCCCTTTCGTACGCAAAATCTTCAAACTTAGCGTTTACCACCGAAAACCCGGAAAATTCCCGAAATTTATCTCGACATAGTTCCGAGAAATTCTTTCCGTATTCGACGGCAGTCACTTTACATCCGGTCTTTAGAACAGGAAGCGTCGCCTGTCCCCCGCCGATTCCTACTTCAACGGCATGACTTGTCGTGTCAACCTCCCGATACTTGAAAATATCTTCATACATCTCCTCAACATACCCGGGACGCAATTTCTCATATTGCTTCGCAACGGTATCAAACGTCCATTCCAATCCTTTGATAATTGCCATGAAGGGTGCCTCCTCTCAATCGTTCACTGTATTTCAAAAAGTATCGCTATTTTATTCCATATCTTAACCGCAAATACTATATTCCATCATCTCATAAACGAGTCTTGTTCCCTCCATGATTTCTGCGGGAAGCAGGGCACGAGCGACGCACTTTGGTTCTTCCTGCCCGTCACCCTCCTTCCTCAGATATGCATAATCGCCCTCAAGGCTTTCAACGGTATAATATATCTTATCTAACAGCATCTTTATCCCTCCCTGACAATTTCCTTTACAAAGTTCCCTGTCCGAATTTATATATATATGTCTCCGGCGTATAGAATTCTGCACTGTTTTCTTTATCATACAAATAACATCAAAATTCCCCCAATACCCCCAAAACTTCCTCGAAAGCTCCGCTGCTTAACTCATCCCGCAGCAAATAGAGCAGCTTTTCTGCCGTGCAGCCCGAATACTTTTCTTTCCAATCGGTATTCATCTCCGTGAACCGATGGAACGCCAGAACCTTACAGATTTTATCCAAATCTTCATCTAAAATTTCCTCGGCATCTGTAAGCGCCTGCTGTTTCAATCTGTTATTTTTTTCCGCCAGCCTGTTGATATCATCCAACGTAATCAAACGGCAGCCATCTATGCCCGCAATATCTTCATCAAGATCAGGCGGCATGGAAATATCCATGAACAGCCTCTCTTTCTCGCTTTTCATAGCTTTCTTTACCTGTTCTGCCGTCAACGTATAGTGAGGACTTGAGGTCGCAGAGATAATTGCATCCGCCTCATCCAAATAATCATATCGATTCTGATAATCTACATTGTCCACCCGTGAACTGCTGCTTTGGTAAATCCCGTTGTGTGACCTGACGGTAGCAATAACACGGATATCCTCCCTTCCCAAAAGGTCTTTTAAAATAATACCACCCATATGTCCGCTGCTTCCCATTAGAAGCACTGTCTTATGCGTCACGGGAAGCCGAAACACTTCATTCGCTGCCAGTGTCGCTACAGATACCGATGTCTTAGAAATCATCGTCTCCGTCTTCACTCGTTTTGCACATGTAAGTGCCGCCTGAAAAATACAGTTCATCTCATATCCGGTATGCCCTGCTTCTTGAGATAATGTATAAGCGTCCCGCACCTGCCCCAAGATTTCATCCTCACCGATTACCATAGACTCCATTCCGCAGGCTACACGAAAAAGATGCTGCACTGCTTTTCTCCCCTGATACCTTCTGACGATACCTCGCAGCCATGCCGCATCGCTTCCGGCACTCTTCGCCATGATATTCTCCAGCCCGCTGAAACTGTTTCCCCCGCCCTGCACGTATATCTCCGTACGATTACAAGTGGACAGGAGGACGCATTGGTCCACCCTGTCCAGATTCATAATTTCTTTCAGAAAGTCCGCAGATTTATCCTTGGAAATATAGCACTTCTGCCTGTCCACAGATTGCGCCGTCTTATGACTGATACTGATACACTCCATAATATCCTCTCTATGCCTTTTTAACAGGTCGCGCCACCTTTCATATGCATCTTGGCGTTCAGAATATCCTCCTTATACTTCAAAATTTCATCTGACATAAGCTGCTCCTGCACATTCTCAAAGCCAAGTCTGTTAATCGTATCTGCAAAACGTTCTCCTGTCTTGCCCTGCTCGCGGAACAACAGAATCGCTTTCTCCAATACGGAAAGTACTTCTTCCTCATCCAAGAAAATCTTATCAAGCTTCTGTCCGTGTGCCACTCTCTTACCCCAGCGTCCGCCAATGTAGATACGATATCCGTATGCACTCTCCTCCGCCGCCTTAAACGGACATTTGCCCACGCAGCGTCCACAATTGTTACACTGTTCCGGGTCAATCACCAGCTTACCGTCCACTACTTGAGACGCGCCAACAGGACATGCCAGAGATACCTGACATCGGCCACAGCCGCGGCATTTCTCCAAATCAACCGCTGGAACTCTCTGACCTACGATACCGAAATCATTCAAATCCGGCTTCACACAATTATTCGGGCAGCCGCCCACTGCAATCTTAAACTTATGCGGCAGCTTGACGTCCGCATAGCCATGGAAAAATCGTTCATGTATCTTCTCGGATAATCCGTAAGAATCTAACAGACCATACTGGCAGGTCGTTCCCTTGCAGGCAACCACCGGACGCACTTTGGAGCCGGTTCCCCCGGTTTCCAGTCCTTCCTCCGCCAGAAAAGCTCGCAACTCTTCTATTTTATCAAAAGGCACTCCCACAATTTCCAGCGTCAAACGTGTTGTCATGACAACATCACCGTTGCCGAACCGCTCAGCTGCTTCCGCTATCTTTTTATGTTCTGCCGTGGTAATTTTACCATTTCTCGTAATCACGCGGACATTGAAATTATCAGTCCCCTTATTGTGCAGACAGCCAAGCGCCTTCACACGGGTAATCTCCTCCGCCGGGATTGTCACCACACCGGGAGTACTAGCCACCTTAACCACGTTAAAGAAAGCCGCCCCTTCCAATACCTTCGTGTTTGTATATCCATACCGCTTTAATCTGTTCTGCAGCAGATATCCTCTCTTGCCTTTCGCGCAGACGAGTAACAACTTCTCATCCTTTGAAAGCCCCGGAACCTCTCCTTTGACTTTCAGCAAATCTACATAGGTCGCGCCCGGTATGCTGGGTCCAGCCGGATTGACATCTATCACCTTATATTCATTGGCGGCGCCAGCCATATATTCCGCAGGCGTGAAGCTGTCCATATCACCGTCTATCTTATTAAGTAACATATGTACCGCCTGTACAAAAGGGTGAATCGCCGTGGAGAAAGGCGGTGCATAGGACAGATCCAGACAAGTCATCTGCTCAAGCGTTGCCCCGAATGTCACTGCCATCACACCGATATCCGTTACCTTATCAATCGCACCGGGTCCTAACACCTGAACTCCTAACAGCTTATGTGTCTCTAAGTCTGCCACCAGTTTAATGGCAAACCATGCACTGTCAGGATAATAATGCGCCTTATCGTCAGTCACTGCCAAAGCGCAGATCGGATGATACCCCGCCGCCTTCGCCTGTTCCTCCGACAGTCCCGTTCTGCCGCCGGATAATCCGGGAAGCTTCACAACACCGGTTCCAAGGACGCCCGGATAAGCCACGTCCCTGCCGCCCAAAGCAAGTGCAAGCGTACGCCCTTCCATATTGGCAGATGAACCCATGGGAGACCATTGTCTTTCACCCGTAAGACGGTTTTTCACCATTGCACAGTCTCCTGCTGCATAGATATCAGCCACATTTGTAGCCATTTTATCGTCCACCAGAATCGTGCCCTTGAACATTTCAATGCCTGTATCCTGTAGAAATCCGGTGTTCGGACGAATGCCAATCGAAAGAATTACCACGTCAGCCGGAAGCAGTCCTTTGTCTGTCTGCACACCTTCTGCGCGTTCTTCTCCTGTCACGCCTTCCAGTTTTGTGCCCGTCATTACTTTGATACCTTTCTTCGCAAGGTGCCTCACCGCATAATCCGCCATCTCCACATCAAAACCCGGCATAATCTGAGGTGCCATGTCGATCAGAGTCACCGATAATCCCTTTTCCATCAGATTCTCGGCAACCTCCAGACCGATAAATCCGCCGCCCACAACAACCGCGCGCTTCACGCCGTCTCTCGCTATATAATCTCTCGTCTCGATGGCGTCGTCCGGCGTGCGCATCACAAACACTCCCGGAAGATTCAAGCCCGGAAGAGGCGGTACCACCGGAGACGCACCGACAGCCACGATACATTTATCATACTCATAGACTTCTTCCGCTCCCGTGCGGATATTCTTCGCCGTTGCCTTTTTCCCCGTCGGATCAAGCGCTGTCACTTCACGCTGCGGATATACCATGGCACCTGTCAGCGCACTGTATTTCTCAGGCGTATTCACAATAAGCTGCTCCTTGTCCGTAATTGCACCGCCCACATAATAAGGCAGTCCACATCCCGCGTAAGATATGTCTTTTCCTTTGGTGACAATCGTCACTTCCGCTTCGGGATTCACCCGTTTAAACTTCGCGGCAGCCTTCGTGCCTGCTGCCACACCCCCAATAACCAGTAACCTCATACATTGCCTCCTTCTTCTTTTTATCCATAAACCACTCTGCTATCTATAGCAATTCCGGTTCTCTTTGCATAATATATGCCTCCAGCGTATTCTTATCAATCAAAGACGGCGTCACACCCTCTCTTGAAATACTGAATCCAGCCGCATAGGAAGCGATTCTGACTGCATCATGTAAAGTATGACCATCAAGCAGATACGAAGCAAGCGCACTGATAAATGCATCCGCGGCGCCGGAAGCGTCTATCACATCAAAAGGTACCGCCGGAAAATATTCCGCTTCCTGCCTTGTCTTCACAAAGCATCCCTCCGCTCCCAGCGTGACAATAACAGTGCCTACACCCTGCGCCAGAAGATACTCCGCCTGTTTGTCCATATCTGTCTCAAACGGACAGATTGCATTGATTTCCTCCGCATTTGGCACAATCATGTCAATGCTGCTTAAAAGCTCCGCCGGAAGAACACCGCAGGCAACCGGTTTCAAAATGGTCTGTGCACCGTATTTTCCTGCAATCCGACATGCTTCCATTACAGTTTCCATCGGGATCTCCGTCTGAACCAGACAAAATGCTGCGTTCTCAAAGATACGCTCAGATTCCCGTATGTCTTCCACGGTAAGCGCCTCGTTTGCCCCGGACATAATGGATATCATGGAATCGCCGTCGCTCTGCACAAAAATATATGCCTGTCCGGTTCGGTATCCGGAACACCGCTTTACACCGATTGCATCAATCCCATGTGCGTTCAGTTCCTGAAAAACCAGATCCGAATCCACATCATTTCCTACGCGTCCAATCACGGAAATCCTCTGTCCCAGCTTTGCGGCGCCTACAGCCTCATTGATCGCCTTACCCCCTACATAGGAGGCGGAAAGAGATGAATTAACCGTTTTACCGGTGCGCGGAAGCACACTCATTTTCAGATAATTATCTATATTAATACTTCCTACGACTGCAATCTTCTTGGAATGATTATTGTACGGAATACCGACAGAATCATCATTGTCTAACATAACAGATTTGTCAAATTCCGGAAAGGATGTCTCGCCCCTTTCTATCTCGCCAATCAGTCTGTTGCACAGATATTCCCCGAACTCATAATGCGGAATGGTAAAAGTAGAAATCGGTCTAAGCACATCTTTTTCCCACAAATCGTCCCTCAGGGAAACAAGAGAAATGTCATAAGGAATCTCATAGTGCAGCTCCTTGACAGCGTCGTAAAGATTTGCCGCCGCTGTATAACGTGAACTGACAATACCACTGATTGCGTGGGATGCTATCTTGTGCATCAATGCGCTGTCAATCTGGTCGTAAATCAGTTCTTCCTCCAACGGAATGTGATTCCGAAACAAACACTTTCGATATCCGGTGACAAACGCCTCCATCCCCGTGCCCGGAGTATTGATACAGGCAATCCCCGTATGCCCGGCGTCAATCAACGTCTGTACAGCATTATATCCCAGTTCCTCGTAATCTATATTGGCGGCGCCTTCATGATCCGAGTGAAAAATCACAGCCGGAATGTCATGTCGTGAAAGAACCTGTAGCTGCTCCGAGCTTGCCTGATCCACAAATTCCCATATCATTCCGTCTACATGATGGGCACAAAGAACAGATATATTTCTTGCCTCCTTCTCAGGATCATCACCGCTTTCGCGAAGCATAACCGTATATCCGGCATCCTGCGCTGCTTTCAAGATACCGTTTAACGTCATATTGATGGTGGAAGCACAGCGGAACACGACGCCGAGAGTCAGCGTTGTCGTCCCCTTATCAAGCAAGGATGAGTAGGATTGATAATTGTACTGTTTTGCAATCTGTAATACACGTTCTCTTGTTGCCGGACTAATACTGCTGTCTTTATTATTCATAATCTTGGAAACCGTAGATGCCGAAACACCGGCAAGTTCCGCAAGCTCACGTATATTCATGAAGTGCCCTCCTCCTGTCTGTAAAACCATTATAAGTGAAAAGCCATAAAATGAAAAGATGATTCGTCCGTTTCGGAAAAATATGTAAATTGCACAAAAAGTATTGACATACTACAGACTCAATGGTATTTTGTGTATAAGAAAATTGTTTCGGAAAACTGTTTCTTACAGGAGGATACATGAAAGTATTAAATTTAGGTTCCCTGAATATTGACAAAACTTACACAGTAGATCACTTTGCAGAAACGGGTGAAACCATTCAGGCAACGGCTTATGAGGAATTCTGCGGCGGAAAAGGATTGAATCAATCCATTGCTTTGGCGAAAGCGGGCGCCCACGTCTTCCATGCCGGATGCATCGGACAGGATGGCGCTGTCTTGTTGGAAACACTCGAAAAAGCAGGTGTCAAAACAGAACTGGTCCGCAAGAATCATGGACCGTCAGGACATGCCGTCATTCAAGTCAAGAGGGACGGAGAAAATAAAATTATAATCTTCGGCGGCGCTAACAGCCATGTGACCCCGGAATACATAGATCAGGTCCTGAAACATTTTAATCGGGGAGATATTCTTCTATTACAGAATGAAATATCCAATGTGCCATACGCCATAGAACAAGCCAAGGAGAAAGGTCTTACGGTTGTATTTAACCCCTCCCCCATGAGCAGTTCTATAGAACATTATAATCTGTTACGAACCGATTACTTTATACTCAACGAAGTAGAAGGCAGAAAACTGGCAGATACGCACACGGAAGATGCACAAGAGATTCTGCAGGAGCTGCGAAAGAAATATCCGAAATCAATCTTCGTTCTAACCCTAGGAGACAAAGGTTCCTATTACGCAGACGAATCAATTATGTTCCATCAGGAAATATTCCCGTCAGACGTGATTGACACTACGGGCGCCGGAGATACTTTTACCGGATACTTTCTTGCCGGAATCGCTCACCAAAGAACGCCTCTTGAAGCTATGAGATATGCGAGTCTCGCAAGCTCTCTATCAGTCAGCAGACACGGTGCATCACCAAGCATTCCGGACAGGGCAGAGGTCTGCAGGAAAATGGACGAAACCAAAAAAGTTGATAAATAAAATTTTCACCCACGAGAGGAGACTAGAAAGAATGAAACATGCATGGGAATATGATTATGAAATGTTCTGCGAAGCAGTACCCGTAAAGAACAGAACCGATCTGATTCAATGGGACGGTCTTCTGGAAGGAAAAATGCTGGAAGAAGCCGCACAAATGCTCGAAAACGGAAAAGGAGCATGGAAGAAACCGCTTCCGGAATCAAAGGCTCCCTATTCTAAAATGCTGGGCGCTATATCCAGCATGAAAAACATGGGCTATGACGTGGAGACAGCCGAACTCCTGATTCCGAAGGCATTTGACGCCATAGAAAAAGACGATCTGATTCGTCTGCAGATTATCAACGCTCAAGTATTCAAAGCCCTGACAGAAGCCCCAAAAATCTCCGACCATCCTTATTGGTCCTATACAATCTATGAAGATTTTGAACAATACGAAAAAGCCGTAGAACTTCCGGAATATCCCGACTATCATCTGCCCGATGATAAGAAACTGTTTGAACAGATTCATGGCGGATGGCTGGGTGAGATTATCGGTTCTGCTCTCGGCACGGCAATAGAAGGTTTTAAATCTTCAAGAATTTGGGAGATTTTCGGTGAAATCACAGACTATGTTAAGCCACCGGAAACGCTCAACGATGATATCACCTTTGAGTTAGCGCTGTTAGAAGCGTTCTGCAAAAAGGGCTTCGAGATTACATCGGAAGATATCGCCGACCAGTGGGTCGGATATATCCCCTTTGCTTATACCGCTGAAGAAGTCGCTCTAAACCATCTTCGCAGCGGGATCTATCCGCCGCAAAGCGGATATCTCGCTAACCCCTACCGGGAGATGATCGGCGCCGCCATGCGGGCAGCAGTCTGCGGAGCGCTGGCGCCGGGCAATCCCCGGAAGGCTGCTGAGCTTGCTTGGAAAGACGGCAGAATCTCCCATCATAATAATGGAATCCTTGCAGAAGTCTTTAACGCAGTCATCGTTTCCATGGCATATGTTGAGACAGATATGCAGGCAATCCTTATGAAAGCCATGAAAGCAATTCCGGCAGACAGCGAATTCTACTCTGTACTCGATTTTGCTTACAAAGCCTGTGAGCAATCAGACAATTACAGACAGGCGTATGAATTATGTGAAGCAAAATACAAAGAATATAACTGGGTACATACTTACCCGAATCTTGCGGCAGAAGTCGTGGCAGTCTACTTTGCCGGAAACGACTTCCAGAAAGCAATGACGATATTAATGATGGCAGGACAGGATAATGATTGCACCGGCGGTCCCATCGGACATGCATACGGAGTTATGTTGGGTTCCGGCGCGCTTGACAGCAAATTTACAGAACCGTTGAAAGACCAGCTTGATACGTATGTCAGAACAATGGAAAGCCAGTCAATCACTTCATTATCCACCAAAACATTAAAAGCCGTCATTCAATATAACACATCGGGTGCCCGCGCACTCGGTTCAGAGAATGCTTCGCATTCTCAATAACACACCTAAATCCGAAACAATTTCTACTACACCGAAAAAGGAGGACACATTATGAAAGGTAAACAAATCACAGCAATTTTATTAGGCGCGGCACTGACAGTTGCATTGATAACTGGATGCGGTGCAAAGCCTCAGTCACCCGTAACCCCCGTAGCACCATCTGCAGGTACCGAAGGAACAAACGAGGTCTCTCAGGATACTCAGCCGGAAGCCACAGCCGACAATACATCAGAATCAACAGACAAAACTATCGGACTTCTGGTTCCCGCTACCGTAGGTGATCCTTTTATCGCTCTCTCCATCAAAGGTCTGGATCGACTAGCAGAGGAACAAGGCGCTACACTTCGAACCGTAGAGACTCTGGACAGTGCCGAATATGAAGATCAAGTTCGCGCAATGGCAGACATGGGCGCCAATCCGGTGTATCTGATGTGGGGTGACCTGTCCGAAATCGCTCTCAGACTGGCTCCGGAATATCCGGACACGGATTTCGTGCTCTGCGACGTGGATATGCAGACCAACGAACCGAATGTTAGCTCCGTTTCTGTAGACCCGACCGAGGCTGCATTCATTGCCGGCGTAGTGGCTGCAAATAACACGACGGCGAAGAAAGTCGGATTCATTGCACATGCAGACAGACCCGTGAGCCGCAAATATAGAGACGGCTATATCAACGGCGTCCACTATATTGACCCGTCCATCGAAGTAGCCGTAGCATATGTCGGAGATGATCAGGATCCTGTCAAAGGTCAGGAAGTGGCGAAACTGATGATCCAGAACGAAGGCGTAGATTTAATCTTCCAGTCGGCTTCCCAGAGCGGTCTCGGCGTTATCTCCGGCTGTGAAGAAATGGGTATTAAGTGTATCGGAAGTGACGATTATCAGGGCGACGTGAGCGACTGTGTTATCTGGTCAGCCTTAAAGCCCATTGATGAAGCTCTGTACATGGAAGGCGATGCTTCATTCAAAGGTACATTCGAAAGCGGCGATAAAGTGTATGGTCTCTCCTACGGTCTGGCATTATACACAGACATCGAATTCAACCAGTTGTCCGCAGAACTTCAAGATACCGTGTCACAAGTCGTTGCAGGCATCAATTCCGGAGAAATTGACGTCACTGCTGGCATGACAGAGTAAGATTCATACAAACCTCCGGAGGCTTCTTTATACCGCCGGAGGTTACTTATACTATAGGGAGGCATTATTATGGAAGACATCATCCTTGAAGCAAGACATATATGTAAGTATTTTGGCGCTTTGACCGCCAATGACGATGTCAGTCTCAGCGTGAGACAGGGGACTGTCCATTCAATCATCGGGGAAAACGGCGCCGGCAAAAGCACGCTGATGAATATTATATCCGGCATTTATAAGCCCAACGGCGGTGAAATACTCGTTAAAGGTAAGCATGTGGTCTTCCGAAATCCCAATGATGCAACAAAATGCGGCATCGGCATGGTTCATCAGGAATTCATGCTTTTTCAGGAATTAACAGTTCTGGAAAACTTAATGATGGGATTCGAGACAAAGAAATTAGGCGGATTTCTTAATAAAAAGCAGGCTGCCAAAGACATTCAGGAAATTGCTGAAAAATACGGTTTTTCCATTCCGCTTGACAAGAAAGTTTCCGAGCTTCCGGTATCACTCCTTCAACAAGTGGAAATTGTCAAAGTCTTATATAAAGGAGCGGAAATTATCATCTTAGACGAACCCACCTCCGTATTGACGCCACAAGGAATCGAAGGGCTTTTTCAGGCAATCAGATACTTAACAAAGCAAGGGAAAACCGTTATTCTAATTACCCATAAACTCAAGGAGGTAATGGAAATCTCAGACTATATCACCGTCCTGAAAAACGGTGTTGTGACCGGAAATCTAACACCGGATGAGACGGATGAACATAAGCTTGCCAATCTTATGGTTGGGCGTCAGGTACTTTTTAATACGCAAAAACACGAGAAGAAAATTGCCGAACCGATACTGGAAATCGACAATCTGACTGCCTTCGGAAGCGACGGCACCGAGAAAGTAAAGCATGTCTCCTTTTCCGTCCGGAAAGGTGAAATTCTCGGAATTGCCGGTGTAGCCGGTTCGGGACAGGGTGAGCTGATTGAGGCAATCTTTGGGCTGAGAAATCCTGAAAGCGGCACAATCACTTATAAAGGAGAGAACATAACCACAACGTCCCCTCGCAGGAAGCGTGAAAAGAAAATCGGATACGTGCCACAGGATCGCATTTCCACCGGCTGTAATGTCCATGCAAACCTGATTGAAAACTGTATTATGGGATATCATGTTGCACACAAGTTCAAGACACCGTGGCTGCTGGGCAAAGAAGAAGCATCGTTATTCACCCGCTCTGTTGTGGAAAACTATCAAGTGAAGGTGCAGGATATCCACAATAAAATCGGTGATCTGTCCGGAGGAAATATTCAAAAGACCATTGTCGGCAGGGAATTTTCTCAGAACAACGACTTGTTGATCATTGAAGATCCGACCAGAGGAATCGATGTCGGCGCCATAGAATTTATATGGCAAAAAATCATTGATATTGCACAAGAAGGCGTATCCGTGCTGTTAGTCAGCCACGAACTCGGTGAAGTAATGGAACTATCCGACCGGATTCTTGTTATGTATAACGGCGAGATTGCCGCCAATCTTGAAAATACTCCTGAGTTGGATGAAAAAACCATCGGATTATATATGTTGGGAGGGAAAACTTGAAATGAAGATAAGGAAAAAACTTAAAATATCACAAACTGCCAGACTGGAAATTCTGAAATACTTCGTTTCAGCCCTTCTGGTCATGGTAATAGGAGCGATTATCATTCTTTCTCAGGGAAACAGCCCGTTAGAGGCTCTAAACGCAATGATTATCGGTTCAGTAGGAAGTCCGAGCGCCATCGGCACAACAATCCGCTGGGCAACGCCCAGTATCATAACCGGAATCGCCGCTGTGATTGCCTTCAAATCCGGTATCTGGAACTGCGGTATTGAAGGACAGATGTATTTTGGCGCCTTTGCCGCAGCAATTGCCGGCTCTGCGATTACTCTTCCTCGCTTTCTTCACATTCCGGTCTGTCTTATAATCGGCGGTCTTGCCGGAATGGCTTTTGCATTCATACCGGCAATACTGAAGCTGAAATTGAATGTCAATGAATTAATCTGTACATTGATGTTAAACTATGCCGCAAATTTATTTACAGAATATCTTGTATTTAAATATATGGGCTTTGATGCCTCGGAACTGGCGGACGCCATTGCAACTCCTGACATGCATTCGACCGCAAGGCTTTCCGTAATCATTCCAAAGACCAGTGCAACAACAGCATTTTTTATTGCCATAGGCATCGCGGTCGTCATCTACTTGCTGTATCGCTATACCGTCAAAGGTTATGAGCTGAAACAAGTAGGCGAAAATCTCAGATTTTCAAAATACGGCGGTATCAATTATAAGAGAACTTTTATTATGATTTTCCTTTTGAGCGGATTCATCAGCGGTGTGTGCGGCGGCACGGAAATGACCGGTACGTTCGGCAAATTCCGCCCTGCCTTCGCTACAAATCTCGGATGGGACGGCGTTATGATTGCTTCGATTGCCAAAAACAATCCGTTGGCTGTCATCTTTATTTCGATCATCTGGGGAATGCTCAAGGCAGGTTCTTTTCAAATGGAACGAACCACCTCTACCAACCGCCTTGTCGTCATGGTCCTGCAATCTGTATTTGTTTTACTTGTCGCCATAGACTATGAGGCATTATTTAAGCATTTTAAAGAAAAAAGACAAATCCGTATGCTTCGCATACAGAAAGAGGAGGTGTAATGCCGTATGCTCCAACTACTATTCAGCATTTCCACACTGTCAGCAATGGTCCGCCTATCTGCGCCGATTGCCCTTGCCGCCATCGGAAGCGCTTACGGACATAAAGCGAAAATTTTTAATATCGGTTTGGAAAGCTATGTACTTACAAGCGCTTTTTTTGCCACTTGGGGCAGCTACTTATTTGAAAACGCTTTCATGGGCTTAGTATTCGGAATCATATCCGGTATTGCCATGTCTGCTGTTTTCGGCATTTTTGTTCTGCACTTTAAATCAGATCCGATTGTGATTGGTATCGCAATGAACCTGAGTGCATGGGGATTCACCACACTGTTGATGTATAATATTTTTCACACCCGCGGCTCTGTCATGGATTCCAGAATTAAGAGTTTCGGCACAGTCCATATCCCCTTCTTAGACAGGATTCCATTTGTCGGCAGTATTTTAAATAACCAAAACGCCCTTGTATATCTGGCTTTTCTGGTAGTCATTATTGCACAGATTGTCATGTATAAGACGCCTTTCGGACTCAGAATCCGCGGTGTCGGCAGTAACGAGGAAGCTATGCAGTCTGCCGGCGTTTCCGTCTTGAAATACAAATGGGCTTCCCTGATTGTCACAGGCGTACTGGCTGGCGCTGCCGGAACATGTCTGCCTCTGTGCGGCATATCCATGTTTACGGAAAACATGTCCGCCGGCAAAGGCTTCCTTGCCGTGTCAGCAGCAAGAATCGGCAAAGGTGATCCGCTAAAGTCATTTTTTGCCTGCCTGATTTTTGCCTTTGCAGACGCACTGTCCGTCGGGCTTCAAGGATTCAGCATCCCTTCCCAGCTTGTGCTGGCGGCTCCTTATATTATTACAATACTTGTTATGTGTCTGACAAACTTGGGAGAATTGAGAAAGGAGAACGTATGATTATCCATGCTGTAGAAATAAAAGAATTTGATTTTGAAGAGTATGGCATTTACTACAATATGCTTGAAGATGAGCATAATGTCATGCACAGTCAAACAGACGTGTTTGAGGATCATATGACATGTTGCCCCTTGATTGATACTCCGGCACATCTGGGGTACACAACCGGGCAGAGCGCCCCGTATGTTCTACAATCAATGGAAAAGCATAATCACACGATGGAAGCGCTCTTCTGCATGTCAGACCCCATCATCGTATGCTTTGCAAAATCCCGCGGCACGCTGCCTCCTCAGGCAGCGGATGTGCGGGCGGTAATCCTGCGAAAAGGCGATGTGATCGTTCTTGCGCGAAACATATGGCACGACGCCGGTCACGGCATAGGCAAGCCCGCTTCTTACTACTATCTCGCTTCACGCGGGGCAAATCCTGCCAAATGGGAAAATGTCGAAGGAGAATCTGTCAACGTGACATATTAGCGTCGTACCTTTTCTCTATAGTCAATAATTGAGCCAAATACTTTGCCGCAGGTAAAATCGCACTTTCATCCACGCAAAAAGCCGGATGATGAATCGGATGTCCCACGCCGATGCCTATTTTTACATAGCATCCCGGAATATCTCTCTGCATGGTATCTTTGTCTTCATAGTAAGCAAAATCATCACCACCCATGGAGCTCTCCTCAGGTACGGTTTCCATGCCGAGTTCCTTCGCAGTTTTATCGCAAACCTGTGCCATTTCACCGTTATTATATGTGGCTGGCGGACCTGCAACCCATGTAACTTCCGCCTCCGCACCGTATGCAGACGCTGTTTGCATCGCGATTTCCCTCACCCGCCTCTCATACAGCAGACGGTCTTTTCTATCCATGGTGCGAACTGTACCCTCCAGCTCGGCTTCTGCGGGAATCACATTCCATGTGGTTCCCGCCTGTATTCTGGTAACGCTGAGTAACGAGGGATGAAAAGCATTCACACTGCGGCTTACGATAGACTGTAATCCCTGCACGATGGCAGCCGATGTCAGAATCGGGTCGATTCCGTCATCAGGATGCGCTCCATGGCAGCCTGTTCCTTTCACACGGATCACAAAGCGGTCCACCGCCGCCGTCACATATCCTTCCCTAATGCCAATTACGCCAACGGCGTTAGTCGGGTCAGCGTGAAAACCCCAGATACATTCCACATCGTCCATCACATCAGTCTCAAGAATTTTCAATGCACCGTGCGATTCCTCTTCTGCTGGCTGGAATATAAATTTAACCGTTCCGCACAGATCTTCTCTGTGTTCCTGCAAGAGTATAGCCGCTCCAATGCCTGCCGTAATATGAAAATCATGACCGCAGGCATGCATTTTGCCCGTCTCCTCCGACCGATAAGGGATATCCGCTTCCTCCGTAATCGGAAGTGCATCGATATCACAACGCAGCGCAATCGTACGCCCGCCATTCTTCTGCCCTCGCACCACCGCCACCAGTCCCGTTTCAAGCAGATACGGTAATATCTCTATCCCTGCCTCCGTAAGCATCCCGCGTATTTTCGCCGTAGTCTGCACTTCTTCATAAGGCAGCTCCGGGTGCCTGTGAAACCACTCAAAGTTCTCAATCAAATACCGTTCCAGCTTTTTATTATCTTCCGAAGCCATTTCTTTCTCCCTTTATAGTCATCCTTTTATCTTCCGCTGTTCGGATCCAGCGCATCTCTTAACGCATCGCCGATGAAGTTAATCGCCATAACGATTACGACAATCAATAACCCCGGCGGAATCCAAAGCCACGGCTGCGTCGTGAGCACTGTCAGAGACTGTGCACCGTTTAACATATTCCCCAGACTTGCCTCAGGCGGCTGTACCCCTTGTCCGAGGAAACTAAGCGCCGCCTCATCCAGAATGGATAGCGCCAGCACCGAAGTAGCGTAGACCAGAATCGGTGCTACTGTATTAGGCAAAATCTCTGAGAATAAAATATGCCGAAGCGGCATACCCGCAACAATATTTCCTTTTATAAAATTTGTCTCTCTAAGATTCAGCACATTTCCCCGTACCAGTCTTGCAATGCCCGGCCAATCCACAAACCCCAGAATCAGTATGATATTCCACAATCCCGGCTTAAAGATGGCTGCTGCCACCAACACCAGCAGTATATACGGAAATGACATAACCATATCGGTAAAGCGCATGATGATCATATCCGCCACACCGCCGAAATATCCCGCAATCAAACCGAGAATCACACCGATTACCGTCGAAATTACTGTCGCCATGACACCAACCAGCAAAGAAATCCTCGTTGCATAAAGCAGCCTGCTCAAAACATCCCTGCCAATTTGGTCCGTACCCAGCCAGAACTCCTTAGAAGGCGCGCCGCCAAATGGTCCCGCAATCTCATTCGGGTCATAAGGCGCAATGACAGGCGCAAGCAAAGCAGCAAGAACAATCACACCCAGCACAATCAGACTGACAGCCGCAAGATGATGGCGTCTAAACCGTCTGATGACAGTCTGGATATAGCTCTCACTGGATATATCCGCCTTCCGGCGAAGTCCCTTAGCCTGCTTCATAAATTTTCTATCCGTATCATTCGATATCATCCGCAAGCCCTCCTAATCAAGCTGAATGGTAGGGTCTACCAATGCATACATAATGTCTGTGATCAGATTCGCAATAAGCACAACAATTGCCGACAGCAGACACACTCCCATAATTACGGGATAATCCCTGTTGCTGATAGCGCTCATAGTCATAAGTCCCAGCCCCGGCCATGAGAAAATCTGTTCTATAATCACCGCGCCGCCAAAAAGCACAGGAATCTCCATACCAATCACCGTAATAATCGGCACAAGCGCATTGCGCAGCGCATGTTTGTTGATCACTCTGAAATGTCCGATTCCTTTCGCCTTCGCCGTACGCAGATAATCCTGCTGTAGAATTTCCAACATCGCACTTCTGATATAGCGGATATTGCTTCCCGCCATAGAAAAAGCAAGTACAATTACCGGCATTACCATATGTTTCGCCACATCGGCTGCACCGCCCTCCGTTCCCAGCGTTGTCATGCCGCTGGACGGCAGCCATCCAAGCCGCACCGTAAATAAGTAGATCAAAAGCAGCGATAGAAAGAAGCCCGGTACACTGCTCCCCAGAAAAGAAGCCGTCACCACTGCATAATCACCTTTGGAATATTGATGAATCGCACTGTAAATGCCCGCGGGTATCGCCATGACAAGACTTACAAGCAGCGACACTCCCATCAGAAGAAGCGTCGGTCCTATATGACTTCCGATCATGGAACTTACGGATTGATAAGACTTCATGGAATATCCCAGATTACCGCGCAGAAGCTGTCCCAGCCATACAAAATACTGTACATAAACAGGCTGATCCAAACCCAGCGCAATCTTCTTGGCTTCCACAGCCGCCTCCGATACGCGCGGACCTTGCAGCATCTCCAGCGGGCTGCCCGCCAGACACATAATCGCATAATCAATAATCGTGATACCAATTAGCACCGGAATCGCAATCAGAATACGTTTCAATATATATTTACCCATGACTCGCTACCTCCGTACCTGATAAAACTACCGGACATGCCGTCATATGGACGCTGCCTTTTAAAACAGGCGCCTCCGTTTCACACCGCTCTGACGCGTATGGACAGCGGGGATGAAATCTACACCCCTCCGGCGGGTTCATACTGCTGCCGATTTCTCCCTGCAAAAGCTTACGTCCACGCTTTTTCTCCTTCGGATCCGGTACTGGAACCGCCTCCAGCAGCGCTCTGGTGTACGGATGCTTCGGATGGTTAAAAATCTCCTTTGCTTCACCGTACTCGACAATCCTACCCAAATACATCACCGCAATTTTGTCGCTGACATAATTGACTGCTCCTAGTCCATGTCCCACAAATAATAGCGTCAATCCGAGTTCTTTCTGCAGATCTTTTAAAAGATTCAAAATCTGTGCCTGTATCGACACATCCAGCGCGCTGACAGGTTCATCGCAGACAATAAATTCCGGATTAAGCGACAGCGCTTTCGCAATACCGATTCGCTGTCTTTGTCCACCCGAAAATTCATGCGGATACCTGCCCAATACCGTACGGGGCAGTCCTACCATATCTAAAATCTTTATAATATCCTGTTCCACAGTACTTTTCTCCGAAATATGATGATACAACATGGGTTGTGCCAGTATCTCATAAATGTGTTTTCTCGGATTCAGCGAAGAATACGGATCCTGAAATACCATCTGCAGCTTTGTCCTGATACGCTCCATCTCTTTCTTGTTCTTCCGTATCTCCTCCAACTCACATCCATTATAATATATCCTGCCTTCCGTCGGCGTCTCCAATCCTACGAGTTGTCTTCCGATTGTAGATTTGCCGCATCCCGATTCTCCTACGAGTCCCAGTGTCTCACCCCGCATGATCGAAAAACTGACGCCGTCCACCGCCTTGACATGTCCGGTCGTATGAGTAATGATGCCGCCTTTCACCGGATAATATTTCTTCATATCCTCCACTTGAATCAGTGGAACTTTATTTTCATCCAACATAATTTAGCTCCATTTCTGCGCTGCTTACATCTCAATTTCATTCAAGACTGCGCATGGACGAGTCTGTGCTTTCTTTCTTAGCCACAATACATCTGGCGGTATGCCCCTCTCCAAACGAATACGCCTCCTGCGGTTCATCGCATATCTCACAGCGGTGGGGACATCGGTCCGCAAAACGGCAGCCCGAGATATCGTCATAGCTTTCCGGAACCATACCCGGAATCGCCTGCAGGCGCCTGCCCGTATCATCCCGAATGGTAGGTACGGTATTGAGAAGTGCCTGTGTATACGGATGCTTCGGATTCGCAAACAATTCTTCCGTCGACGCCTCTTCTATAATCTGTCCGGCATACATAACCAGCACCCTGTCGGCAGTATTGGCAACCAAACCGATATCATGCGTGATCAGAATCATCGACATATTTTTTTCTTTTTGAAGTTCCTTTAACAATTTCATAATCTGCGCCTGAATCGTCACGTCAAGAGCCGTAGTCGGTTCATCCGCGATTAGCAGCTTCGGATTACAGGATAGCGCCATGGCAATCATAACCCTCTGGCGCATTCCACCGGAAAGCGTATGCGGATATTTTCGCATTGTCTCCTCCGCCTCCGGCATCCCCACTTGAATAAGCAGCTCTATCGCTCGTTTCCTCGCCTCTTCTTTAGACACATGCATATGAGTCCGGATGCTCTCCATAATCTGACTGCCCACGTTAAATACAGGATTGAGTGATGTGAGCGGATCCTGAAAAATCATAGTCAGCTCATCTCCTCTGATACGGTCAAGCTCCTTCTCACTCATGTCAAGAAGATTCTTACCGTCAAAGAAGACAGAGCCGTCTGTGACAGCTCCGTCCCTTCTTAATAATCCCATAATAGACAATGATGTAACACTTTTCCCACAGCCGGATTCGCCCACAATGCAGACTACCTCTCCCTGATCCACGTGGAAACTGATATGATCAACACTGATATTTTGTCCGTAATCTCCGGCAAAGACTGTTGTTAAGTCTTTCACCACCAGTAAATGTGACATAGTATACCCTCCCTGCCCGCATGATATCCGTTTCTGTCATGCCGCAAAACACTACATCATTTCAAACTATTCTCTTATCACTCCGCGACATCCCAGTTCTGTACATTGTTGAAGAATCCGTACACACTCGGCTCCGCACCAGATACACGATTGTTAACCGCTCCCTGTGCGCTGATTACATATACGGAAAACATCGCTACATCTTCCTGCATTTTCCTGTTAACAACAGAATAGAAATCTGTAATCTCAGCCACATCACTGGTCTGCTGTGTTTTGTCCAGCGCTGCTGCGACTTCTTCATCATAGTATCCCGTCCAGCTTCCCTCTCCGCCTAACAACCATGTTACATCCGGATACGGATCCACCGGCGCATAGGTATACTGTACCGCCATAATATCATAATCTGTTGTCCCTGCCACAGTCATAAGCGTTGCAAGATCTACCGTAGTAATTTCCACATTAATACCGACTGCTGCCCATTGTGCCGCAATGACCTGCACACCGTTGACAAACGTATTATCTCCAGAGTTCACATAAAAGCGAAGTGTCTGGGAACCATCCCATCCCGCTTCCGCCAAAAGTTCTTTAGCCTTCTCCGGATTATATTCCATAGGTTCTACGGACGTATCAAAGAACGGACTCGCCGAAGAGAGGAAACCATCTATCACTTCGCCATGACCCTTCAACAACTGGTCTACCAGCTGCTGTCTGTCAATTGCATAGACAAGAGCCTGACGTACTCTGGCATCTGTAATGTTCGCCGTCTGGATAAACGCAGACTGGTTCGTCACAGGTGAGCCGTATACTACCTTCACATTAGTCAGCGCTTCAATACTCTCATAGTCTTCTTGCGGAATTGCCGTCATTGTATGCTGTGTAATATCTATCTCGCCGGACTGCAGTCCTGCATAAATCTGACTTCCGTCCACAATCCTAATATTCAGCTTATCAATTTTCGGCGCACCCTTCCAGTAATTGGTATTTGCCGTATATGATATATAGTGATCCGCGTCATATCCCGTCATAAAATACGGTCCGCTAATGACATCCGGATGATTAAACCAGTCATTTGACGTCAATTCGCTCTCACTGAATTTCTCAATAATATGTTTCGGCAGCACATGCAGATATCTTGCATAACTATTCTGAAATGTTGTCAATGCCATAGGATATTTGGATGTAAACTGTATTGTCTTATCGTCTAAAACGGTAAGTCCCTCCATAGAAGAAGCGCCTTCCTCCACAAAACCGGTCGCATCGTCGGTTCCTTCAAAAGCATACAATAACAATGTCGTGTTCGCCACCACCGGACTGGCATAACGCATTACCGAGTACTCTACATCATATGCCGTAACCGGAGTTCCGTCAGACCATGTCGCATTGTCGTCCACATGTACAACAAAGTGTATATTATCCTCCGTTGTGATGCTATCAGCTAACATTGCTTGAAAATTCAAATCCTTATCAAGCTCCATCAAGGGCAAAAACATCAAATCAAGTGCATGCTTATTAATCTCTGTCTGGTCAATTGCAAACGGATTCACTCCTCCGAGACTGTCCGTCACGCCGATATTGATAATTTTCTCTCCTTCTGCCGCTGTCGCCGGACCTGCAGATTCACCGTTCTGTTCAGTTCCTTCCCCACTTACAGCACTATCTGTACCAATGCCGTTGTCCGCTGTTGCTCCGCCGTTGTCTCCTCCGCACGCCGTAACAGCCATCATCATGGCAATTGCCAAAAACAGGCATGTTAATCTCCTTGTCAATTTTCTCATATTTCCTCCTCCATTTCTAACTTCTTATACCTGATATAGTATGCGGCTGGTTTATCCGGAAACCATTTTCCTACTAATCCGCTAGGTTTTATATGGAATTATACTGTTACCCAATATCTTTGTCAATATTTTTTTATGAGAAATATCCTATAATTTCCAATCGACTTAGTATAGCATAACCTTGACAAAAAAAGCAATGAGATGTATATTTTCTACAATTACGATAAATACGAAGGAAAACATAAATGAAAAACTTACTTAATTACCAATCCAGTGAGTACGATTGCGGACCAGTCTCTCTCACCAATGCAATACGCTACCTATTTGACCGTGAAACTATCTATCCCGACATCATTAAATATATTATGCTGTATTGTCTGGATTCATACAATGAGGAAGGAGAAGTCGGCAAACGCGGCACTTCTGCCTCCGCCATGATGTTTTTAAGCAACTGGCTCAACCAGTTTGGACAAATGAAAAATTTCCCGATTACCTGCGAGTTTTTGTCCGGAGAAAATGTTTACCTGTCTCAAAGCAGCAAGATTGTGGAGGCGCTGCAGCAAGGAGGTGCCGTTGTCCTAAGACTCTTCTTGGATGTCGGGCACTATGTTCTGTTGACCGGAATAAAAGATGAAAATATTTATCTCTTTGACCCCTACTACGAAGAATTGGACGATCCAGAACTAGATTCGGAGTATTTCGAGGATGGGATTTCTTTCGTTACCAATCAGCCGAAACGCGCTAATCGCATCGTTTCCATGCAGCGTCTCAACCGGCTGACAGAAGGCTATTATGAAATGGGACCCTACAATATCCGTGAGGCAGTCATCGTGTTCAATCAGGATACACGGCTGTCGCCCGAAAGCACCATTGATTATTTTATTTGATTACTTACATAAAAGTTAAGTATATTCGATATGTGATGTCAAAAACGGCGAGGTCAGAATCTTTCTGCCTCGCCCTACTGTTGTCATTGTTCCATCTGTCTTCCCAGAAATCCGGCTGCGGATTGAATCAGTTTCTGCTCAACTTCTCCCATCTTGGACTTGTGGTCTGTCTCCAACAGCAGAACCGAACCGATTACATCGCCCTCACAAATAATCGGACTAATCGCCTCATGATGAAATTCATCCTGATCGCTGCTAACCTGAATAAAATTCCGGTCTCCTTTCGCTGCCACCAAGCTCTCTCTGTGGTTAATCTTCTCTTCCAGCTCCCTGCTGATGGACTTCCCAAGCATATTTTTCATACCGCCTGCTACCGCAATAAATTGGTCTCTGTCGGAAATCATTGCAATATGCCCGGACACTTGTGCCATACTCTCTGCATACTGCTTGGCAAAAGTTCCCATCTCACCAATAGGAGAATATTTCTTTAGAATAATTTCTCCCTCTCTGTCAGTGAATATTTCCAACGGGTCCGACTCCCTGATGCGCAATGTTCTCCGTATCTCTTTAGGAATCACAATTCGTCCAAGATCATCTATTCGTCTCACAATACCTGTTGCTTTCATATCATATAACCTCCATCTGTAAATCATAGCCGTAGTGTAACTTATCTCCCGACGCCACCCTGAAAAGTGACTCGTCTATTTTCATTTATCTCTACGTTTTTACTATTATTTGTAAAGAAGGAAATTATATGCATGAGAATATTGAATTTCATTCACTGTTTTCTATTGACAGTTTTATTTATTTTTTGACACCTTTGGTTCCCGACAGGTTTGCATTTTGCAATATATTGCTGTCAAAAGATGTAAGAACGCTCTTCTCTTCCCGTTCTCTCTTAAGGGCAAGATTCACCATATCATCCAATAACCGCGCATATGGTTTGCCCATTGCTTCCCATAAGTAAAATGCCAGTGAACCGGGAATCGGATTAATCTCATTGACATATACCTGATCGGTATCCTGATCAATCATAAAATCAATTCTGGATACACCGCTGCAATTCAATACTTGAAAAGTCTTCACTGCCATCTGTCTGATTTCTTCCCGCTTCTGCGGTGTCAGATTCGCGGGTAGTTCTCTCTTAGCCGTTCGCATTCCCTCCGACCCACTCTTATTTCCTGCTACATATTTATCCTCATAGCTCAAAATCTCATCGCTGGATACCGGCTCTTCGCATTCGGACGCAGAAGCTTCCTCGTAATCACCTAACACGGCACAATTAATTTCCCGCAGGTTCGTAATGGCATGCTCCACCAGAACTCTTGCACCAAATGTAAACGCATATTCTAACGCTTCTCGCAGACCCTCGCGATCTCTTGCTACCTTAATCCCTACGCTGGAACCAAGGTTAACCGGTTTTACGATGACAGGATAGCTGATTTTAGCTTCCACTTTATCATATGCCGCCTCTTCATCACGCTCGTATTCTTTCGCATTCAGCGTCACACAATCCAATACCGGAATATCGTTGTCCTTAAGCACCGTCTTCATCACATACTTATCCATCGTCACTGCCGATGCACCCACGTCGCAGCCCGCAAATGGAACATTATAATGACGAAGATACCCTTGCAGCGAACCGTCCTCCACATTAGCGCCATGGACTACTGGAAACGCCACATCAATCTGTGCCACTACCGAGCTGCCGAACTTCTTTACCGGGTATTGTATAAGCTGCATTTGTCCCTGCTCACACATGCAGAAAACTCTGGTGCTCTTTGCAAGCAGCGCAGGAATATTCTTATAATTGGAAATATCTCCGACTGCTTCTCCCGTATACAGCTCGTTATCTTTCGTAATATAAATCGGTGTAAGTTCATACTTATCCTTATCAAAAGAATTATACGCTTGTAACCCGGAAATTACGGACACCTCATGTTCCACACTCTTACCGCCAAAAAACACTCCTACTCGAATCTTCATCCTATTTTCCTCTGCTATTCTTTAATATACTACGCCTAAAATCATCCGGTGCCTCACCGTCAATCGTATGCATTAATACTGTGCCGCCATTCTGTGTTACGCATAATTATCCGGCAGGTCATTTTCAATCAAGACAACCTTCTGTTTCTCATTCGGTATCGCATTAACCATCTGCAATGCCTCCTGCAATGTATCAACCACAATCATCCTGTTGTGAGCAAATCCGGCTTCGGTCAGCCCGTCTTGAATCGGTTTTGTCTGCTCCTTACCGACTAACACTGCATAATCACATTTATCTGCGGCGTATACGCCCACTTCTTTATTCTCAGCATATTGCTTTTCACCCAGTTCAACCATACCGGGTGTCATAAGAATCCGCAGCTCCTTGAACATTGCAAGTGTGTCAAGCGCTGCCTCAAATCCGTTTTTATTAGAGTTATAGGCATCGTCCAGAACAATCCAATTTCCTTGCTTTCTAAGCTGTAACCGATGTTCCACGCTCTCAAGCTGCTTTACCGGATACCGTAGTTTCTCCATAGGGATCCCCAGTGTATGCGCCACCGCAATGGCACCGGCTATATTCTGCACATTATGATTTCCTACCAGCCGCGTATGGAACTCATACTCGTCCCCTTTTTCATCTTTTATCTTAAAAGCGGAGCCTTGCGGTGAAACGCTTATATCGTATGCTTTAAATGCAAGCCCCTCTCCCGTCGTACCATAACTTACAACTTTCTTGTTAATTTTATGATCCCGAATATATTCGTTGTCATAATTCAAGAATACCTTGCCGTCTGACGGTACTGCATCAGCCAGTTCAAATTTAGTGCCGATAATATTGTCAATCGTATGAAAACTCTGTAAATGCTGTGGTCCGATTGATGTGATAATCCCGTAATCAGGATGTACCAAATCACAGATTTCCTTGATATCTCCCACTTCTCTGGCACCCATCTCACAGATAAAAATCTCATGGTACGGCTTCATCTGTTCCCTGATCGTCCTGACAACGCCAAGCGTCGTATTGTAATTCCCCGGCGTATGCAGCACATTAAACTGACCGGATAATAACGTACTCAGAAAATATTTTACGCTGGTCTTGCCGTAGCTTCCGGTAACCCCGATTATTTTCAAATCCGGCATGTCTTTTAAAATACGAGCCGCGTCATTGATATAATAGCGGTCAATTCCCTGCTCAACCGGTTTGTTAATGAAATTTACCAGTAAAACCAAAAACGGCTGTAATAGAAACAAAATCAGAAGAATACTCTCACATACCTGCCACTTATACCGTACCATACAAAGCGACACTACTATGCCAAGCACATAAATAATTATCGTAGTCATAAGCATACGCTTCACACGCTTCGTATATACGAGCGGCTTTTTGGCTTGACGTGGTTTATTGACTATTACAGTCATTATGTTCATGATACATGCTGTGATCAGGCATCCTACGCTACCAATCAGTACAAGTGGAAGTGAGATTACCGCATAGAGGCTCTTTCCGAGCAGTCTTCCCACATTGCTGTGTATCCTCATCCATTCTGCATATTCCCGTGGTTTATAAGAATTCTGCTGGAACATATGCACAATATAAAGTTCATACAAGACTGCCCCCGCTAAATAAGTGGCAAACCAGATTATTGTCAATGCAATATACATATATACTTATTCCTATCTATTTTTTACGCAAAAAATGCCGTCAATGCGCCGTGCACCTTAGGCGCCTGCTGAGCAAAGGAAAAATGTCCCGCACCTTCACACACAACAAGCCCCGTATCCTGAATCAATTCTTCCATTCTCTTTGCATCAGATAACGGCGTTGCCGTATCCATATCTCCCCAGATTAACAAAGTAGGGCATTTCACCAAATGCATGAGCGGCTCCAAATCTTCGTTTACTACTTTCACCAGAGTCGCACGCATCGTCGGCGTTGCATTGTTATAGTCCGCAGAGCCGCGTTTACGCCTCATATCGTCCACCGCATCGGGATACAGAAAATGTAAAACCTTCGTGCTCATGACCGCGCGTCCAATTTTATAACACTTCAGACTCACTTTCTGCTTGAAGCTCTTCTTCGGAAGAATGCCCGCACTGTCAATCAGAACAGCCTTCTCTATCGTAAAGGAAAGATTCTGCCGCGCATTCATCTTAAAGAACACTCTTCCGCCAAAAGAATGCACCACGATGCTGAATTTGGTTATCTCAAAAGATTCTATAAACTTTATGACAAAATTAACATAGTCATCCACACACCACGGTTCGGACGGCTCCGGCGTTTTGCCGAACCCCGGCATGTCAAGCGCAATTACCCTGTGCTTTTCCGACAGCACCTGAATGATACCCGCATAAAGAGTAATATTCGCTCCCCATCCATGCAGCAGCAATATAACATCACCCGCACCTTCATCTATATAGTTGACTGTTATTTCATCAATCTTCTTAACCACTATTCTCTCCATGTACGAGCAGTTTACTGCAATGACCCGCATACAAAATCCAATATTTCAGGCTATTTACAAGGCAGATTCTCCCGCCTAAGTCAAACAATTACTATCATATACCTATGCCCGGCATTTGGCAATTATGTTTCTGCCTCACACTGTGCAAAAAATGCTCAAAGCTACTCGCAAGCCTTCATCATACCTTCCACCAAATCCGGATAAAGGAACTGACACACCATTCTACGGAAAATACCGAAATTCTCTCCGTTTCCCGTAAAAGCATTATTATCCCACCAGCAGCACGTGATACCTCTCTTACGTGCAGCCTCTACATAATATGCCGCAAACTCGCATCTTGCTTCGATATTGCCGCCTTTATCCCTTGCTCCGAACTCGTCAATTACCACGCCGATACCGTTCTGCACATATTTCTCATAGAGAGTATCCATCATATCGTCAATTTCCGAAGTATCGGAATCATTGTCTACGCTCCACTGGTCAGTGCTTCCGCTCTCACTGGCAGCCTCCAGCGCAAAATGATAGGGTATATAGGCATGTACTTCCACCATAATCTTATTACTGTTACCCTCTATATCTTGCGGCAGTACGAAATATTCATTGGTAGCCCCCTGTAAAGAAGCCGCATATCCCGGCACGAGCAGATAGCGCTCTTTATTATATCCGTCCGAAGCGCGCACAGCATCCACAAACACTTGGTTTAACTCGTTAATACACTGCACAGCCTCCACGCACTGTTGGTTATTCAAATCCAGCCACCATTCATTACTCGTACCGACCAAACGAGGCTCATTTAATCCTTCCATAATCAGGTGCTCATCATAGTCTGCAAACCGTTGGGCTACCTGTGTCCAGACCGCTGAAACATATGCTTTCGACTGCTCCAAGTATTCCCGCGACGGATACATATAGTCTGTCGAGTTATCATGATGAATATTAATGATGACAAACATATCATTATCAATCGCATAATCCACCACTTCCTGTACGCGGTTCATCCATACTTCACTGATTGTATAACTGCCGTCCTGTGACACATGATTATGCCATGATACCGGAATGCGCATCGTCTGAAATCCTGCTGCCTTGACCGCATCAACCATCTCCTTAGTCGTAACGATTCCGCACCAGTCCGACTCATAAGCCAGTTCGTCTTCTTTATTCTGGTCGGAAGATGCGTCTAAAGTATTGCCAAGATTCCAGCCGATTTTCATGCTGCGCACAAATTCACCCGCATCAGACAGCATTGACTCGTTAATCTCCGTATCGCGTTCCTCTTCTTTTACTTCTGTCATCTGTGCATTATCTGTCACCGTACTCATATCGTCCGCGCTCCCACTGTCCACCATCGCTTCTTCTGTTTTTTCTTTCGTTCTTTCTTCAATTTCTTCTGCGGTTTCAGAAACTACGGTTTCTTTCTGCTCCGCCTTATCTGTGCACCCCATTACCATCATTGTCATAATAATCATCAGACTCAAAACCATTACCTGTTTTCTCATAGTCTGCTCCCTTCCGTAAAATATTCACGATTCTATTTTACTGTATAAAGGGTAATGACCGCAACATCATTTCTCCATATAATCTTCGTAATCCGTCTCGCTCGCAAACAGCATGTATTCACCATTAACATATCCCATATAGCCGCTTTCTACCGTATAACCTTTCATATCCTTACCTCCATTCAAGCAGTCTCGAACTTTTGTTCTGTCATAAGGATACAAAAAATAGAGTCCAATATTCCGGACTCTATCTATCTTCTCTCATTCCTCTTAACTTTGCTACAATCTTCGCCAATTCCTCCACCACGATATCTATTTCTTCTTTCGTATTATCCTCACTCAGCGTCAGGCGTATAGACGCACGCGCCAGCTCCGGAGACAATCCGATTGCCAGAAGCACATGGGAGGGATCAAGTGAGCCTGTTGTACACGCCGAACCGCCAGACGCACAAATTCCCTGCATGTCCAGCATGATGAGAGCCGACTCACTCTCCACCGCTTCAAAGCTGAAATTGACATTACCCGGAAGTCTCTTTGTGCGGTGTCCGTTCAGCCGGATGTGCGAAATCTCTTGTTCAATCCGCGTAATCAAATAATCTCTTAATTCTATCTCTTTCTTCGTCTTTTCCCCCATAATGTGGAAGGCGCGCTTCACCGCCGCCGCAAGTCCCGCGATGGCAGGAATATTCTCCGTCCCGGCACGTCTGCCTCTCTCCTGCCGTCCACCGTGCACGAAAGAATGCATACGGACTTTTCTATTGATATAAAGAAATCCCACTCCCTTAGGTCCGTTAAATTTATGACCGCTGGCAGATAGCAAATCAATATGACACTCAGATACGTTGATCGGAATCTGTCCGTATGCCTGAACGGCATCCGTGTGAAAAAGAACTCCATGTTCAGCCGCAATTTCCCCTATTTCCCTGATTGGCTGAAGTGTGCCAATCTCGTTGTTGGCATACATTACGGAAATAAGAATCGTATCCGGTCGTATCGCCTTTTTAAGCTGCTCTACATCAACCACACCGTTCTCGTCCACATTCAGATACGTGACCTGCGCCCCTCTTTTTTCCAGATACTCACAAGTGTGCAGCACCGCATGATGTTCAATCTTTGTAGTGATAATATGTCTGCCTTTATCCTGATACGCCTCATACACTGCTTTCAGCGCCCAGTTGTCTGATTCCGTACCTCCTGCCGTAATATAAATCTCGTTCGCATCCGTTCCAAGCGTTTCCGCAATCACCTCTTTTGCATTGATGATTACTTTCTTACTCCTACTCCCCAATCCGTAAATGCTTCCTGCATTGCCGTAATATTCCGTAAAATACGGCAGCATCGCCTCCACGACTTCCGGTGCGGTTTTTGTAGTCGCCGCATTATCCAAATAGATCATTATATCCCCTCCGCCCTACTATAGCAGCATCTCTTCCATATCCTTAAGTACCGCTTCTGTCAGCGCCAGCAGCGTCTCCTCATCTTTTTCAATCACTCCGCACTTCTTATATCGCAGACGGAATACGGGAGTCCCCTTCGGGTCGAAAGTCATTCTGCCATTATAAGCCTGCAGCAGAAACGGAATATTTTCGACTTTGATCGGTGCGTCCACACGCATCAGAAAACGGATTACCTCATTCTTGCCTTTCACTTCCGGCATATATAATCTGTGCGCATGAGAACGAATCAAGGCTATTCGCAGCAGGTTCTCGGCAGACTTCGGTATCTCGCCGAAACGGTCCAAAAGCTCCTCACGCATATCCTCGCACTCTCTTTCATTGTCAATCCCTGCAATACGTTTGTAAATATCTAATTTCTGCACTTCATTTACAATATAAGTAGGTGGAATATACGCATCCGCATCTAGGTCAATGCTTGTGTTAAAATCTTCTATCGTAGATATACCTTTAATATTTTTCACTGCTTCATTTAACATCTTGCAGTATAAATCATATCCGACTGCCTGCATATGACCGTGCTGCCTTGCTCCCAGCAGGTTACCCGCACCGCGGATTTCCAAATCCCTCATGGCAATCTTGAAACCGCTTCCTAAATCGGTAAATTCTTTGATTGCCTGCAGTCTTTTCTCCGCCACTTCCTTGAGCATTTTATCCCTTTTATACATCAGGAAAGCGTAAGCTGTCCTGTTGGAACGTCCTACACGTCCTCTTAACTGGTATAACTGCGACAACCCCATCTGATCAGAATCATGAATAATCATCGTATTGACATTGGAGATATCCAATCCGGTCTCAATAATCGTCGTAGAAACCAGCACGTCTATCTCTCCGTCGATAAAATCATACATGATACGTTCCAGTTCACTCTCTTTCATCTGTCCGTGCGCAAAAGCCACATTTGCCTCCGGTACCAGCTTACGGATTACCGCCGCAATATCCGCTATATTATTGACTCTGTTGTAAACATAGTACACCTGTCCCTCTCTGGACAATTCTCTGACAATCGCTTCCCGCACCAGCTCTTCGCTGTATTCGCACACAAAAGTCTGAATCGGCTGCCTGTCCCCCGGCGCTTCCTCCAACACGCTCATATCCCGAATCCCAATCAAGCTCATATGCAGTGTTCTCGGAATCGGTGTCGCCGTCAAAGTCAGTACGTCCACATTTTCTTTCAGCTTCTTAATTTTCTCCTTATGCGCCACGCCAAAACGCTGCTCCTCGTCAATAATCAGCAGACCCAAATCTTTGTACTGCACGTCTGCAGATAAGACGCGATGTGTACCAATCACGATATCGACCATGCCTTTTTGTAAATCTGCAACCGTCTTTTTCTGTTCGGAAGGAGTTCTGAATCTGGACAGCAAATCAATCCTCACCGGGTAATCTTTCATCCTCTGCACAAAAGTATTATAATGCTGCTGCGCCAGAATAGTCGTGGGCACAAGATAGACTACCTGTTTTCCCTCTTGAACCGCTTTAAATGCAGCCCGGATAGCAATCTCTGTCTTGCCGTATCCCACATCACCACAGATTAAGCGGTCCATGATTTTGCTGCTTTCCATATCTTCTTTTGTCGCCGCAATCGCAGTAATCTGGTCTTCCGTCTCCTCAAAAGGAAACATTTCCTCAAATTCCTTCTGCCATACCGTATCCGCACCATACTTAAACCCTTGACTCTGCTGTCTGACCGCATATAGCTCCACCAAGTCCTGCGCAACTTCATCCACTGCGGTACGCACTTTTGACTTGGTCTTATTCCATTCCTGTGTCCCCAGCTTATTGAGTTTAGGCTTGCTGCCTGACTCGGCGGACGCGTATTTCTGAATCACATCGAGTCCTGTAGCGAGCACATAAAGGATTCCACCATCCCGGTAAGATATCTTGATATAATCTTTGACGATTCTCTCCACTTCCACCTTCTCTATGCCTTGGTAAATACCAAGACCGTGGCTCTCATGCACGACATAATCGCCGACTCTCAGTTCATTGAAATCATTGATTTTCTGTCCCTGATAGATTTTTTTCTTTTTCTTTTTTTTCTCCGCTCCGAAAATGTCGCTCTCCGATATGACGATAAACTTGATAAGCGGATATTCAAAGCCTTTGAGGACTCTGCCATAATATGTCATAACCTCTCCGGGCTGCACTTCCCTCATAGGGTCTTCACTGTAAAAAGCACTGATTTCCTGTTCTCTTAAGTCCTCCGCCAGTCGTTTTGCCCTCGTTCTGGATCCGGAGAGCAAAAGAATCCGATATCCCCTCCGCTTAAAGCTGTTCAAATCCTTGACCAACGCTTCGAAGCTATTATTGTATGAAGACAGACTTCTCGCCTGAATATCAAATTTCTTGTCTGTCTTGAAAAGAGAGTTTTTACCATCCATCATGGAAAGCGCAACCACTCTTCCCCTCATAATTTTCGCCGCCGTCTCCTCCATACTGTACAGAATGTCCATCTGTCCCGGCAGAATATAACCCTTCTCTACGCGGTGCATCATACTTTCTCTAAATTCCAGTTCAATCGCCGAAGCATGTTCCTTGACCCGCATCGGTTCTTCTATAAAAATACAGCTTGCGCCTTGTTTTACAGACTGCGTCGAAGAATCCCCAAGACAATCTAAAAAAGTCGACAGTGTCGGATAGAAATATCTCACATAGCTCTCCAGATTCACCGCATTGCGTGACAATCCCAGCTCCAACAGCTGCTCTGCCAGCTCCTTCACCTGAGTCTCAATGCGATGCGCTTCCTCAGTCTTCATTTCTTCGCGTAATTTTGCTGCATGCTGTTTGCATTCCGCTTGAATTTTCGCAAGACCGCTACGCAGTTCATTTTCTGACAAAATTAGTTCTGTTGCAGGATAGATAGTAACTGACTCCAGTTTCTCTATGGACCGCTGACTCAAAATATCAAAGCTACGAATCGACTCTACATCTTCTCCCCACAGTTCAATACGATAAGGATTGTCCTCCGTGAGATCAAAAATATCTACGATACCGCCACGAACACTGAATTGTCCCGGTGCCTCCACCTGATAATTTTTCTCATAGCCCAGCTCCACAAGGCGTGCAGCCAGCACACTCTCTTCTATGCTGCTACGCTTATCAATGTGTATCACATGCTTTTTCCATGCTTCTACCGGCGTCTGGGGCGCCATCAGGGCGTCGTATGTCGTAATCACCGTGACCGGCTTTCCCTCCATCAATTTACGCAGGCATCTGATTCGCTCCATTGTCAATTGATTTCCATGGATGTCTGCCTGAAAAAAAATCAAGTCCTTTGCCGGATACAGCATGACATTTCTGTCATAGAATTTGTAATCTTCGTACAATTCTTTTGCTCTAAGATCACTGAAAGTTACAATAACCTTATATCGGATTCCCTCACTAAGTCCGTATATCATATGCAGCTTCTGTGAATCCACACATCCGCTTAGTGCGATAGAAACCTGACTTTTAGTAAGCATTTTTTTAATTTCTTCGTATTCTCCCAACTCTTCCAAGGGAGCAAGTAAAGCCCTCACATCGAACCTCCACTCTTCTTATTATATAAGTTCATCGCCGCATCCGCGCTATCCGTAATCATAATTCCAACTGCATCCGCCGCGCGTTTCGCGCTCTCATCCATTATCTCCCGTTCTTCCTTGGTGAAATGTCCCAACACATAATCCGCCAAATCATACCCTCTCGGTTTCTCTCCGACGCCCATCTTGACCCGTTGAAACTCATCATGTCCCAAATGCAGTATAATATTTTTTAGACCGTTATGCCCGCCTGCACTGCCTTTTTTTCGAATGCGAATCTGTCCCACATCAAGGCTGACATCGTCTGAAATCACGATAAGTTCACTCTTCTCGTCTATCTTATAAAAGTCTATGACTTCTCTGACACTTTCACCACTCAAATTCATATAGGTCTGCGGTTTCACCAAGACCACTTTCTCTCCGCCCACAAAGCCCTTGCCGATAAGTGCCTTGTGCTTTCTCTCGCCCACCGCAATATTATTCTTAGACGCAATGACATCGACCACGTCAAAGCCAATGTTATGTCGCGTATTTTGATATTGTCTATCCGGATTTCCAAGCCCTACAATAATGTACATAGTTACCTCGATTCTATACGTTCACTTATCTTCTTCTGTTTTCTCTATGTTTAGCATAGACTGTCACACAAAATATACTGTCCAGCAAACTCACATATCAGTCTACCACAATCTTCTGTTACATGCAAAGAGCGCATAGATTTGTTAATTCTTTGTGGTTCAAAATATCTTTTGAATCAATATCATTACACTCAACGCCTTAAATCGGCACACGCCGGCAAGCCAATTCTGAAATTCCGACTTTGTCGGATCAAAACTGTCAATATTGTCCCACACAGCTAACAATGTATCGTTCATGCAGTCATCTCATAGATGCGGCAGTGTTCCCATCTGTCTTTTGACAACGGTTTTTTGAACCCAGCCGTAATGGTCAATGACATGAAGCAGAGCCTGTTCGTTTTTCTTCTTTAGCTGTCTGACAAAATTTTTTTCCATAAGAAAAGGACGCTTTTCGCGTCCTTTTCTTTCCACACTATGCATATGTTACTCATCATCAGGTTCTGAAAGTGCTCTTTCATAGCTTTCCAGAATAATGGTCTGTATTCTGTCACGGGTTTCTGAGTTAATTGGATGTGCAATATCCCGATACTCACCGTCATTAGCTTTCTTGCTTGGCATTGCAATGAAAAGCCCCTTCTCACCTTCAATTACTTTAATGTCATGAACTACGAACTCATCGTCTATGGTAATTGAGACGATTGCTTTCATTTTGCTGTCTTGAGTCATTTTACGCACGCGGACATCAGTAATTCTCATGAAAATCAGCCTCCTTATCATATGATACCGAACAGGAACCTGTCGGTTTTCACAAGCTTTTCCACACAAGTCATACCCATCAAGCCACGTAGCTTGTAATAAACATTTAATTAATAGCGTTCATGCCTCTTACACAATAAAAATTTTACCGATAATAGCAACCGCCTTTCCATCATATCATTAAATTACAAATCTGTCATTATGTTCTACAACAATTTCTATTCCATTTTCTCCTTTATGGTAGGAATTGGCGCGTATCGTTCCCCTGCTTTCTACGATACAGTTCTCAATATGTGTATTATCCCCAATATACACATCATTGAGGATGATGGAATTTTTAATATAGCAGTTGTTACCGATATATGTTTTCTTAAAGATTACTGAATCCTCAACTTTACCATTTACAATACAGCCGCTGGAAATCAAACTGTTCTTTATATTTGCCCCTGCATTGTATTTAGCCGGCGGAAGGTCATCCACTTTGGAATAAATATCCGGATACTGCCTAAAGAAGTAATTTCTAATCTCCGGATGAAGGAAATCCATATTCGTCTTGTAATAATCTTCCACTGTCGCTATATTGCTCCAGTAATCCTTAATCTTATAGCCGTAGATTCTCTTCATATTCTTATAGCGGATTAAGATGTCCTTCACGAAATCATATCTGTCTTCTTCTGCACATTTCTCAATCATCTCAATCAGCTGACGTCTTCTGACTACATAGATACCACATGAAATCGTATTGGACTTAGCCACTACCGGCTTTTCCTCAAATTCCTCAATGCGGCAGTCCTCATTCATCTTAATCGTACCAAATCGGTCTACATTGACATCCGGCGCCATATCTTTACATACCACTGTAATATCAGCTTTCTTATCAATATGGTACTCAAGAATTTTATTATAATCCATCTTGTACACGCAGTCACCGGATGATATTACCACATACGGTTCATGGCAGTTCCTTAACCATGACAGATTCTGTGCAATAGCATCTGCTGTTCCGCGATACCATGCACTGCTCTCCGCCGTTACCGCCGGCGTAAATACGAACAAACCACCCTGCTTACGGCCAAAGTCCCACCATTTAGAGGAACTCAGGTGCTCATTCAGGCTTCCTGCATTATACTGTGTAAATACAGCCACCTTGTTGATGTGGGAGTTGGACATATTACTCAGTGCAAAATCGATACTGCGGTAGCTGCCCGCAATGGGCATCGCACAGACTGCACGTTTCTGTGTCAGTTCCTTAATTCTATGATTATTACCACCTGCCAAGACAATTCCAATCGCTCTCACTATTTATCACCTGCCTTAATCAAAGTTTTGCCGCTCGCAAGCGCTCCGTTTCCGTAATCCTCTGCGCTCGTCACGCCAAATATTACCGAATTCTTTCCAACGGAAACTCCTTGCGGAATCACGCTCTTCTCTCCGACAGCCACGATACCGTGATTATAAATATGAGGATCCGTCTCGTTCTCGGCTTCTTCACCGACACCCAGCTTCACATCGTCTTCAATCACAACATTTTCCGCGATGATTGCTTTATATAGCTCACAGTTATTGCCGATATGCGCTTCGTTCATGATAATGGAGTCACGCACTACCGTGTCGGCGCCTATCGTAACGCCACACCCGATTACCGAATTATAGACCTTACCGTAAATCTCCGATCCTTCACCGATAATACTTCTCTCCACTACACTGTTATCTGCTAAATATTGCGGCGGTAGGATTTCGCTTCTCGTATAAATTTTCCAATATTCTTCATACAAGTTAAATTCCGGAACAATATCAATCAGTTCCATATTTGCTTCCCAGTATGAGTTCAGCGTTCCCACATCTTTCCAATAACCATTAAATTCATAAGCATAAAGAGGTGCACCTTTTGCATGGCAATACGGAATAACATGCTTACCGAAATCCAGCCCCGGCTGTTCGGCATTGGTAAGCAGAGCCTCTTTCAGTGTCTTCCAGTTAAATATGTAGATACCCATAGAGGCGAGATTACTTCTGGGATTTGCCGGCTTCTCCTCGAAATCAATAATCTTTCGATCCTTGTCCGTAATCATAATGCCGAAACGTTTTGCTTCTTCCATCGGCACAGGCATAACCGCAATCGTCACTTCAGCGCCGTTCTGCTTGTGGAAATCCAGCATCACTTCGTAATCCATCTTATAAATATGGTCACCCGACAGGATTAACACATATTCCGGATTAAAGCTCTCCATATAATCCAAATTCTGATAAATTGCGTTCGCAGTACCTGTATACCATTCACTGTTAGCGCTCTTCTCATACGGAGGCAGTACCGTAACACCGCCGATATTCCTGTCAAGATCCCACGGAATACCAATCCCGATATGTGTATTGAGCCGTAACGGTTGGTACTGAGTCAATACACCCACGGTATCAACGCCCGAGTTGATGCAGTTACTGAGCGGAAAGTCGATAATTCTATATTTACTGCCAAAAGATACAGCAGGTTTTGCAACCTTTGACGTAAACACTCCTAATCTGCTTCCCTGACCGCCAGCCAAAAGCATGGCAATCATTTCCTTCTTTACCATCATATCACCTCTTACTTCATAAGATTTTTATATATATTAAATAAATTTAGTACCTATTTTGTTTTGCTCGTTAATTATATCATAGTCCGCTGGGAAAGTGAATATTATTTACGAAATTATTCATGTAACATTCCCTTTCTTGTGTTAATAATATACAATATTTTATTTTGTTTTTCAATATATTTGTTTATTTTTAACATTTCATATTTCGCCAAAATAAAATGTTCAAATATATTGTATAAATTATATCCAAAAAAAGTTTGCAATGACGCTTTTCTAAATTCCTATTGGTTTTTTTATATGAAATGAGTATAATACTAATAAATATGTAATATAGGGAGATATCCATGTATCAAATTAATTTTAAAGATCCGATTCATATATATTTTATTGGCATTGGCGGCATCAGCATGAGCGGTCTCGCTGAAATCCTTCTGTCCGAAGGTTTTCGCATATCCGGCTCCGACAGAACCAAATCACCGCTTACCTGTCGGCTGGAAGAACAGGGCGCCGTTATATATTATGGTCAATGCGAAGAAAACCTTTCCTCTGAAATTGACCTTGTGGTATATACCAGCGCCATCAAACCGGATAATCCTGAGATGATTGCCACAAACAAATTAAATCTTCCGTCGCTTACCCGCGCACAGCTTTTGGGGCAAATGATGAAGAATTATAAGACTCCCATTGCCGTCAGCGGTACTCACGGTAAGACAACCACCACTTCCATGATATCTCAGATACTGTTAGAGAATGACAACGACCCGACTTTGTCTATTGGCGGAATCTATAAACCTATCGGAGGCAATATCCGCGTAGGCTCCTCTGATTGTTTTGTCACGGAAGCCTGCGAATATACCAATAGCTTCTTAAGTTTTTATCCCAAAATCAGCATTATCCTTAATATAGAAGAAGATCATTTAGATTTTTTCAAAGATATTGAGGATATTCGCAACTCATTTCATGAGTTTGCCCGCCTGCTGCCGCCTGACGGAACACTGATCATTAACGGTGATATCTGTCACTGCGAGGAACTCACCGCCGACCTTCCTTGTAAGGTTATCACTTACGGCTCTACTCCCGGCTCCGACTACTATCCGAAAGATATCACCTACGATGCCTCTGGTTGTCCCTCTTTTCATCTTATGCGGCGGAATGGTAAAGAAGAATCATTTTCTTTACATGTTCCCGGTGAACACAATGTGTATAATGCCATCGCTGCCATCGCACTGGCTGATCTTCTGGGCATCTCCGATGCTGTGACCGCCAAAGCGCTGCTTCACTATGGAGGCACAGACAGAAGATTTGAATTCAAAGGCAAGGTGAACGGCTTCACCATCATAGACGATTATGCACATCATCCGACAGAAATCAGAGCAACGCTCCATGCTGCCGCAAACTATCCGCATCATACACTTTGGTGTGTGTTCCAGCCTCACACTTATACACGGACCAAAACTTTCCTTACCGATTTTGCAAAAGCGCTCTCCCTCTCAGACGAAATTGTTCTTACGGATATCTATGCCGCCCGGGAGAAAGACACGCTCGGTATCAGCTCTCAGACCTTGCAGGCTGAAATCGAAAAGCTCGGACACCGCTGCTACTATTTTTCTTCTTTTGAAGAAACGGAAACCTTTCTTTTAAAAAATTGCACAAAGGATGATTTGTTGATAACTATGGGGGCGGGCGATGTCGTAAAAATCGGCGAGAACCTGCTGCAAAAATAATTATTCACAATATCCACAGAAAATAGGCGAAATATCCTTCTGTTTCCTGTGGATATTTTTGTGTATAATATCCGCCGTTTTATGGGTGGTTCCATGCATCATCCACATTATCCACATTTGATGAACCTTTGTTCTGATTACGTTTAGGGCGTTTTGCCTATTTCATTTTGAAAAACCCTATGCTATAATTCACCATGTACCTTCGTGGGTATTTATTACGTTCCGGTTCGGAACAGGGGTGGTGTAAGAATGGGTCATTTAACAATTTATCAAGATAATTATACAAATTCTACGGTTATTTCCAATCGTTTTATTGATGAATATATGCATGCTGCCAACGATGCGCAGCTCAAAATCTATTTATATCTTATTCGCATGGTGAGTGCCAGACTTTCCACCAGTATTTCCGATATTGCGGATAAATTCAATTATACTGAAAAAGACGTTATGCGTGCGCTTAAATATTGGGAAAAGAGCTGTCTTTTATCGTTGGAATATGATGATAATAAGAATGTCACCGGTATTCATCTGATGGATTTCGCGCCGCTTCCGACTACTCCTGTCATTGCTCCAGTTCCCGCGGTATCAGTACCGGCGCCAACCGTTGCTCCGTTTGCTTCCGTTGTGCCCATCTCCGCTAAGGTAAATACGGCAGATACTGCTCCCGCTCAAAACGAGGATGTCTATGTCAAGCCGAACTACACGTTGGACGAGCTGAAGGCATTTAAATCCAACGAAGCGACTTCCAGACTTCTCTTCGTCGCGGAACAATATCTCAAGAAAACATTGAGCGCAAATGAAGTGCGCACCATACTTTTTATTTCTGATAAACTTGGCTTTTCTGAAGATTTGATTGATTATTTGATTCAATATTGCGTAGATCGAGGTAAAAAAGACCTTCGGTACATAGAGAAAGTAGCTATCAGTTGGGCGCAGCAAGGTATATCTACCCCCAAGCAGGCTGCCCGTCTTGCCGGTAAATATGACAAGGCTGTCTATGCAATCATGAAAGCATTAGGCAAAAACGATACGCCGACCCAGACGGAAGTCTCCTACATTACGCGCTGGACAAAGGAATATGGTTTCACAATGGATATTATTTTTGCTGCCTGCGAACGCACCGTACTTGCTACGGATAAGCATCGTTTTGAATATGCCGACAGTATTTTGAGCAATTGGTTCAAAGCAAATGTCCACCACAAAGGCGACATTCAATCATTAGACGAACACTATCATAAAACAAGAGCGGCAAAAACCGTTTCCGGCAATAAATTTAATCAATTTAAACAGAACAATTATGATTTTGATATCTTGGAGCAGGAACTACTGAGCAACTAATTATCAGCAAGCAAAAAGGAGTGTCATTGTGTCATTGACGAACACCCAATACGATACGATTCTTCATCAATATGAGCTGAAACAGCTAAAGAGCAGACGCGATGCGGAGCGCAGATTGGCATATGTCTATGACCACATTCCTGCCTATCGTGATCTGGAAGATGCCGTGGCGAGCGTTTCTGTTGCGCAGGGTAAGAAAATGCTTGACGGCGACCCTGATGCCATGGAAGATTTGCGAGATTTACTTGCCGAATTATCGGGACGTAAAGCACAGCTCCTTGAAGATGCCGGACTTGCCCCCGATTATCTGGAACCTGTTTATGAATGTCCGGATTGCATGGATACCGGTTACGCGGACGGACAGAAATGTCACTGTTTTAAACAGGCAATGATTACTCTTCTCTACGAGCAGTCTAACATTCGTGAAATGCTCCGGACAGAGAATTTTGACTCTCTTTCTTATGAATACTATGAAGGTGAGGACTTATCCCGTTTCAGAAACGCCGTTAATACTTGCCGTAATTTTGTCAAAAATTTCAATTCTGACTACCATAATCTGTTTTTTTATGGTACAGTGGGTACTGGAAAATCATTTCTTTCCGGCTGCGTTGCCAAGGAATTGATTGAGAGCGGACACTCCGTAATCTATTTTAGCGCGACCGGTCTGTTTGATTTACTTTCTAAAAATTCTTTTGATTATAAGAATCGAGAAGAACTACGTGATATTTATGCGGACTTATATCAGTGTGATCTGCTGATTATTGACGATTTAGGCACGGAACTGACAAACCAGTTTGTGACTTCCCAATTGTTTTCACTCCTAAATGAACGTCATATGGGCAAGAAGGCGACTGTAATCTCCACAAATTTATCATTGGAGGAATTAAGAAACAGATATTCGGATCGTATCTTCTCCCGCATAACCAGTCACTATGAAATCTGTAAACTGTCCGGACCGGACATACGTATGTACAAGAAAAGAATGATGAACAGAAAGTGAGGTTCTTAATGACCAGACGTGAAGAAAAGAGAAATCTGGAAACTATTCCCGTGGGCTCCCTCGGAATTATCCCCTTAGAAGGCTGTAAGTCTTTGGGCGAAAAGGTTGATTACTATCTTGTGAAATGGAGAACAGAACGCGAAAGCGAACATAAGGATTCCCTTGCGTTCTCCGGTTATCAGAGGGATAGCTATATTCTGAAAGCCATTGTTCCGAGATTTGGTTCAGGCGAAGCTAAAGGTGTTATCAAACAATCCGTGCGTGGTTCAGACCTTTATCTTTTGGTGGATGTAGCCAACTACAGTCTGACCTATTCTCTCTGCGGTCATGAAAACCATATGTCACCTGATGATCATTATCAGGACTTAAAACGTATTATTGCCGCCGTAGGCGGTAAAGCAAGACGAATCACAGTCATTATGCCCTACCTTTATGAAAGCAGACAGCACAAAAGAACTGCCAGAGAGTCGCTCGACTGTGCTCTTGCACTGCAGGAGATGGTCAACATGGGTGTAGACAACATTATTACCTTTGATGCCCACGACCCTCGTGTACAAAATGCAATTCCGCTTCATGGATTTGAGACGGTACAACCCGCTTACCAGTTCGTCAAAGGGCTTCTGACACATGTGAAAGATTTGACGATAGATAATGACCATATGATGGTGATCAGCCCCGATGAGGGCGGTATGAGCCGCGCAATCTACATTGCCAATGTACTCGGACTGGATATGGGTATGTTTTATAAGAGAAGAGACTACACCCGTGTCGTAAACGGCAGAAATCCTATCGTAGCACACGAATTCTTAGGATCCAGCGTAGAAGGTAAAGATATGATCATTATTGATGACATGATTTCCTCTGGTGAAAGCGTACTGGAAGTTGCTTCCGCTTTAAAAGAGCGTAAAGCCAACAGAATTTTTGTATTTTCCACCTTTGGTCTCTTTACGGCAGGATTGGAACGTTTTGACGCAGCATACAGTGACGGCACAATCTGTCGGGTGTTGACCACCAACCTGATTTATCAGACGCCTGAGCTGCTTGCCCGCGAATGGTATATCGACTGCGACATGAGCAAGTATATTGCTTATATCATTGATACATTGAACCATGATACCTCTATCAGCGACCTGCTCAATCCTGTGGAGCGTATCCAGTCAATCGTTGCAAGGTACAATACCGGTGAATTAGAATAATCAAAAAGCTCCTGCGGGGGAAAAGGCTCCTGCGGGAGCTTTTTTTGATTGACATTCCTTCAAATTTCCGTATAATAAGATTTTGGAGAAAATCTATCGGCGCCATCGGAAAGCATATCTTCCGCTTGCACCGTCCGGATTCTTCAAATAAACAACGTCAGTTCGAGACCTTCCTGACGTAAAACAAAACTAAAGGAGACAAATGAATATGAAGAAACAATCTTACAGCGAGGCTGTTCCCGCAGGGGTTACATCCTCCATCTCACTGACCACCATGGTTCAGGCAGCTATGATTGCTGCCATTTACGTTGTGCTGACATTTATTGCCAACGCATTCGGACTTGCCAATTACGCAGTGCAGGTTCGATTCTCTGAAGCACTTACAATCCTGCCATTTTTTACCCCCGCCGCAATCCCCGGTCTTTTTATTGGCTGTCTAATCAGCAATATTCTGACAGGCTGTGCTCTGCCCGATATCATCTTCGGCAGTCTTGCAACACTGATTGGCGCATTCGGAACTTATGCGCTCCGTAAATGGAAATGGTGTGCTCCTATCTGCCCGATTATCGCTAATACTCTCATCGTACCTCTTGTACTGATATACGGTTACGGTTTGCTGATAGAAGGAATGTCTGTTGTGCAGTGTTACGGATACTACTGTCTGACCGTAGGCGCCGGCGAAGTTATCTCGTGTGGCATCTTAGGCATGATACTGCTGTTTGCATTGCAGAAATATCAACATATCTTATTTAAGAAAAATTAGAAATATATCACATGCCCCCGCGTGCCAGATATTCATCAGCGTGCGGGGTCAATTTCTATCTATCCTTTTCTTCTACATCCGTATCCTTCGTATATGTCCGAACAAAATAACCCGCAAGTGAATAATAAATCGGAATCGTCAGAAATACCACCCACGCCGGATGCCAAATACTGTGAACCAATCCTACATACAGAAACACGGTCGCAGCCAATACCGGATACGCAAAAAGATTCGGATTGTGCCGGCGTACCGCATCAATCAACGAGCTGATAATCGGTACAAGCAGGAAAATCAGCCAGCCGGGATGCCACAATTCGAAGCATACACCTATAATAATATAAAAAACAATAGCAATAATACCAAGGGGCAAATCCGCTTCGTTCCCCCGTGCAAATATATGCCCCTTCACATCGTCGCCGTTCACTCGGATTCCGTTCTTATCAATATGTACCTCATTCTCATTTTTCTGGTCGTGCACATGTATTCCCCGCCAGCTCACATGGACTTCACTTCCATCCTTATCCTTCACATGAATACCGTCAAACCCTACATGTACATCTTCTTCTTTGTCATCCGCCCTGCTCTGTTGATCTGTTTCGTCTTCTCCCGCTCCGCGTTCTGCATTTTTCTTTGTCGCTTCCTCTCCGGACTCTACGCTTACCGCTGTTTCAATCTGCATCTGCTTCTTATCCGAACTATCTGCCGTCTCATCCTCTTCATCGTCATGTATCTTCAATAGATCATCCAAGGAAACATGATACAGCTTAGCCAAGGCTATCAGATTATCTGTATCCGGAGATGCTTCAGCTCTTTCCCATTTACTGACAGCCTGTCTGCTGATACCAAGCTTTTCCGCCAGCATTTCCTGTGATAAACTGTTTTCCTTGCGCAGCGCTACCAGCCTGTTTGCAATTTCAAGATTCATATCTTCCTCCGTTCCGAAGCTCTGCTATATTCTATACTTAGACACCTAACGCTTCTTCGTAAATTAGTATGATCTAATCATATAGAAAAAAAACTTTTTTCGCCACAATCTCCGCTTTCCAATTAGGGAAATATCGGTTGCCCGGGCTCTGTCACTCCCGCAACTATAGGTTTCCCTTCCCATAAATACGCCGTTTCGCTGCCGTATGTCAAGCTTTTATAATGTTATCATTCAGCATTTTCAAACCATCTTCTAACCTGCAGCAGATCTTCCAACACCACCACACTTTTCTTTCTCATTTCTTCCGTTGCCGGGAGAAGATCCGGAACCATAATCGGGCTCATGCCTGCACTGTATGCCGACCGGATGCCATTGTGGGAATCCTCTATTGCATATGCGCGCGCAGGCAAAACCCCCAGTTTATCACAAGTCATCAGATAGATATCCGGTTCAGGCTTGCTTCGCTTTAGCTGATCGCCGCCCATCACTACCTGAAAATAATTATATAATCCTGCCTGCTGCAATTCCCGGGAAACGGTTTCCAATCTTGTAGATGATGCCACGGCAATCGGAACTTTACACTCCTTTAGATAGTCCAATAAATCCCGCAGACCACGCTTTACAGGTAAGCCATCCCTATCTGACATCTCATGGAATAATACCGATGCTTCTTTTCTAAGTTCGTCGTAAGGAAAATCTTTTCCGTAACAGTCAAATATAATTTCCTGTGTCTTTACTTCGTTCGTTCCGATGCATGCGGTCATCGCCTCGGTAATTCCATCTAAATGATGCTTTTGGGCAACTCTCTCCCAACACTCTAATATAAGTCTCTCGCTGTCAAATATCACACCGTCCATATCAAAAATCACTGCATCACATTTTCTCATTTCTACTCACCTTTTCTCATATAAGTAATAAAGCGATTCCCATTCTCTTTCAACCACTCGGTAGAATCATTCATCCCTTTCTTATATAACGTGCCTGTAACCGGATCCATCACTACAATATTTAACTCGTTAAATCCTACAATCAGCACTGCGTTCCCGTCATCTAACATCGCGAGAACCGGAATATCCTGATTCACATAATACAACACGGCATCCAAGCTGCATCCTGACAGATCAAGTATCGTACATTCCTGTAAATCCGATTTTAAAATAGAAAACACCGTGTCGCCTCTATTCAATAAGCGCTCCGTATTTCGCGACGTGCCTTCAAATTTTAAGATTGTATCTAGGCATACCGCCAGAGAGCTCCTTGTCTCCGTCGCTTCGTCCTCCGTGATTGCCATAATCTGATTACGTGTACTTCTGGTTACCCGCCTCCAAACATACTCTCCGTCATCATCTACCACAACCCCGGATAAGCGATACGCAAGATCCACCGCTTTGCCAGAATTGACATATATGCCTTCTATGCCATTTTTTGCATATACATAGTATCGCGCTTCTTCCGTTTCCGTATCTGCTACCGCTATTGTGCGATCGCCTTCAAAGAGTACCTCCTTCGGAGATAAATACTGCAGTCCCTTGCTATCTATCTCATTTTTTACTGCAATCTGACATATCGTCTCATAGTTCTCGGTGACAACATAACCAATTGTATTGCTGCCTTCCTTAATCTGCTCCGTACTCATAATCTGATCGTCCACCGTAGGTTCATAACTCTCGCTTTCTTCATTCCACACTACTCTGGACAGTGTAATCTGGTTCTCTTCTATAGCACTGTCTACCACATACACATCATTTTTATGATATGTCTTCAGCACACTGCCATCGTCGCTTTGTATTCTCACGCAATACATGGGAAAGGTGGTGATTCCGGCACTGTTTACAGCGATGTCTCCTTTTTTAGTTAATCCGTAAATCAAATCCTCTTCCATAAATCCTAATACGGAAATATATTCATTGACACCTGCACGAATCTGGGTCTGTTTCTGTGTATTCAAATTCATCAACGTAAGGCTGTTGCTCGAATACAAGTCATCACCTTCCTGCCAGACGAGCATCTTGTTGGAATCCGACACATGATAACCGTCTTCTCTCAGACCGGACACCAGAACCTGACATGTATGCTTTTGCAAGTTTACCGCATATACGTTGCCTTCCAGTATAAAATAATAAATGCCCAGTCTATTTACATAAGATAAACGCTCAATATCTGTTTTCAGTAGTTCATATGATTTATCATACGGGATATAAAGCAGCTCCTCCGTCGTATTGGTCATGCTGCTGTAATAATAAACTACCACTCCAACATTACCTTCATGCCGCCCTCTATTCATGTAGCCGTACACCACAAACATTACGTTACCGGTTTCATCGACAGTCAAAATCTGAAGGTCGTGCCTGTCATATACGTTTCTTGCATCGCTCAAGCCCTCAATATTTCCGTAAAAGCTGAACAACCTTATCAATTTATTATCCGTTACATTATAACTGTACAACTTGTCCGCCGCACTAAACGCAAATATATTACCGCCGTCACTTTCAACCAGCTTCACATCGTCTCCGGCAATTCCCAGCACAATCTTATCATTAATACAGGCATTGCCCTCTTCATCGAATATCTGATCCATCGTACGTTCATAATCCAGCAGATACATTCTCTCCGGCGTATACCGAATACGGTAGTACTCACTAATTCGATAATGATTCGTATTTCTTCCGTCTCTGACAGATGCAAGATACTCCATTCGAAAAGCCCCTGTCTGTTCCGTCAGGTCTTTGATTAAAATATCCGGCTCCGTAACTCTATTAACCGTCAAGTCACCCCATGTTATCTGATTAAAGCTGCTGTGTATCGTCACTTTATGAAAAGTAGTATTGTCACCTTCAGAATTGGATTCCAGATATTTTGTCAGCTCTGCCGCCGCTTCTTTATCGAATGTTCTCTCATGAAAATCTACGATATAATCGAGTTTCTCCCGAATATACAGCATATCACTTAAAACAATGCGCGTATAATAGCGTATTGGCTCAGCCTCTTCCGGCGTGATTAAAAAGACGAGCATATACTCTGTGTCATACTCAATCAAATCTTTCAATGTAATGGTAAAGTCAATCGCTTCATCATCCTGCTCATACACTTCCACAGCGGTACTTTCTACCAGCCTGTTCCCGTTCAGACTCCGCACCTCAAAAGCAATCTGGGAAATACTGCGTCCATAAGTATCCAAATGAACTTCCAGCTTCCTGTCACTTCCGACAGGCTGTACCGTATCACGCAAGTATGCGCTGTCCATACTCATAGAATAACCGTGCAGACTGTTGACCCGGTGCCCTTCCGTGGACATGGATACAATGGGATATGATGCTTCTCCCATTTCTGTTGTCATATCGGTATTTCCCTGATTCATTATCGCGCTGATCAGCATAAGCGCTGCCGCAAAGATAAGTCCCAATAAAATACCCTTAAAGATTGCTTTTTTCATACTAACCTCTTTAAAGTAGGGTCAATGTGCAGAAACTCTGTAACATCATCAACCTTCTGTCTTGCTTTCTGCCGCCTCTGTTCATTAACATCAGCTTTTTTCACTGCGCGTATCAACAGATTCTTCGGTGTATGTTCCATATCAATAAACTCCAATATACTTGTCTCATACCCCTGTGCTTCCAATATATTAGCCCTGACAGCATCGGTGACAAGCGCGGCAATCCGCTCCTTGATAATTCCGTATTGAAAAAGTGAAGATAATTCTTCGTTGTATATCTGTTTATTTACCTCATGCTGGCAGCACGGAACCGACAGGATTACTTTCGCGCCCCATCTGACAGCTTTAGAAAGCGCATAATCCGTAGCCGTATCACAAGCATGCAGCGTCACTACCATGTCCACGCTGTCCTGACCGTCATATTCAGCAATATCCCCTTTAAGAAAACGCAGTTTATCATAACCGTATTTCCTGCTCAGGTCATTACAATGCGCGATAACATCCTCTTTCAAATCCAGCCCTGTGATTTCCACATCGTAACCATTCAAATCATGTAGATAATAGTACATGGCAAATGTCAGATATGATTTACCGCACCCAAAGTCTATAATGTGTATCGTTCTCTCTTTTGAGAGTGTTGGCAGAATATCCTCAATAAATTCCAAAAAACGGTTAATCTGCTTAAACTTATCATAACGGGCGTGTACGATTCTGCCTTCTTTTGTCTGCACTCCGAGATCTATCAAAAACGGAACCGGTATCTTTTCATCCAAAATATATTTCTTAATCCGGTTATGCATCATCTGTATCCTTCTGTCTGTCCCCGATTCCGTTCCGCTATTTTCTATCCGCTTTCTGTTAATAGTCATCTTTCCCTTTTTGCTGACCAGAACTGTCGCTCTGTACTCCCTATGCTCCACTTCGCACTGTTTAAAATCATTTGTGAGCAACTGTTCTATCCGGTCGGTCATGGCAGCGGCATCTTTATTACTATGAAATACCTTCGTTCCCTCATATACTGTTTCCTGAAAAAGAATCGTATTCTTTACAATAACAGGTCTTATTTTAATCTTAAACGCTCTGTCTTTTTCTCTGGGATTACTGAGAATAATCTGATAAAGTCCATCATTCACCACCATCGCCAAAAGCTCTTTAAGCTGTTCTTTCATTATCCTGCACACTTTCCAAACATGTCCTAAATCTATTTCGGAAGAATCGCCATAAGACGATTCTTCTGGAAAATTTTATCTCCTTTTCTATTTTAATAAGATTACAGAAAAACCACAACTAAAATTTTAAAATTCCGTTTCGATTAGAATGGCGTTTTCTGTATATTTCGTATGATAAAAGCACTTGAACAAATTCTGTGGTCCGCCCCCAGTCTGCATCAGGCGCCTGTTCTCCATCTGTCTTCTTAATCTTGTCTACAATCATCTGTGTTAATCTGTAAATCTGCCATTTATCCGGATACTCATCGTAAATCATACTGCCTTCATAATCGATATGATCCAACGTTTCTGATATAATTTTCTGATATTTTTTCGCTTCAGTCGGGTACATCTGCTGTAAATACTCCAAGTCCCGTGTCACACTGTCTTCCTGCTGATAGTACATCGGAAGCGGATAAGCCATATAAAACGGCAATATTCTGGATTGATTCATACCGCACCAACTTATTTTCTTTTTATTCTATCATATGCATTTTAACATACAACGCGAATATTCATTTTGGAAAGAACCTTACATGGAAAAAGGGCAGATAAAATATCTGCCCAAATAACACTTGTTTTAATTACATGCGATATTTAATTGCGCACAGTTTCAATTCTTGCCACGGCACGTTTTAACGCCAACTCTGCCCTATTTAAATCTGTTCCCGGGGCATGTTCCTTAATCCGCTCTTCTGCACGTGACCTTGCCTCCTCGGCACGTGTCACATCAATCTCCGAAGGCCACTCTATGATTTCGGCAAGAATGGTAACTTTGTCCGGCAGAACCTCGGTAAATCCGGCATGAAGCGCTGCTTCTTTGACTTCATCCCCTCTGGTAATCGTAAGGATTCCGGGTGCGATAATCATCGTCATAGGAAGATGGTCCTTATAAATGCCGACCTCGCCTTCTACCGTATTAAATTCCACCATGGACACTTCTTCTTCATAGAAGACTCTGTCCGGCGTAATAATTTTTAATATGAAATTTCTATTATCATCAGCCATATATTACCTACTCTCCAATTACGCTACTTTACATGCATTCGTGCCGTATTACTTGACACGAGCAAGTACATCGTCTATGCTTCCTGCATTTAAGAAATGACCCTCCGGTATCTCATCATGCTTACCTTCAAGTATTTCTTTAAATCCACGAATTGTCTCGGAAATCGGTACATATTTACCGCCCATACCGGTAAACTGCTCTGCAACGAAGAATGGCTGCGATAAGAATCTCTGTACCTTTCTCGCACGGGAAACCACCAGCTTATCTTCTTCGGAAAGTTCATCCATACCAAGAATCGCAATAATATCCTGAAGTTCTTTATACTTCTGCAGAATTTCCTGCACCCCTCTGGCAACTTCATAATGCTCCTGTCCGACAATTCTCGGATCGAGGATTCTGGATGTTGACTCTAACGGATCAACTGCCGGATAGATACCCAGCTCTACGATAGAACGGGAAAGTGTCGTCGTCGCATCCAGATGAGCAAATGTAGTTGCGGGCGCCGGGTCCGTCAAGTCATCCGCCGGCACATATACTGCCTGTACGGAAGTAATGGATCCGCTCTTCGTAGATGTAATACGCTCTTGTAAAGCACCCATCTCTGTCTGCAAAGTAGGCTGATAACCTACCGCAGAAGGCATACGTCCAAGCAGCGCTGACACTTCGGAACCTGCCTGTGTAAAACGGAAAATATTGTCAATGAATAACAATACGTCCTTACCGCCTTTATCTCGGAAATATTCCGCCATCGTAAGTCCTGTCAGACCTACTCTCATTCTGGCTCCCGGCGGCTCATTCATCTGTCCGAACACCATGGTTGTCTTATCAATAACACCTGATTCTTCCATTTCATGGTACAAGTCGTTACCCTCTCTGGTACGTTCGCCTACACCGGTAAATACTGAATATCCACTATGCTCTGTAGCGATATTACGAATCAATTCCTGAATCAACACGGTCTTGCCTACACCGGCACCACCGAACAGACCGATTTTACCACCCTTCTGATAAGGACACAGCAAATCAACGACCTTAATACCTGTCTCCAAAAGTTCTGTTGCTGTAGACTGCTCTTCAAATGCCGGAGCCGGTCTATGAATCGGCTCATGTCCTACATCAGTAGGCGCCGGCTTATTGTCAATCGGCTCTCCAAGAACATTGAAGATACGTCCTAATGTATTTTCACCAACGGGAACCGTAATCGGCGCGCCGGTTGCAATTGCATCCATGCCTCTCACAAGTCCGTCAGTAGAACCCATAGCGATACATCTAACGGTATCGTCACCCAAATGCTGTGCTACTTCTACGACCAAGTCCCCTCCTTGTTTCAGAGGAATCTTAATCGCATCATTAATCTCCGGCAAACTTCCTGCCGAAAATTTTATATCCAGTACAGCACCGATAATCTGAGTGATTTTTCCAAGATTTTCACCTGTTTTTACTTCTGCCATCTTTTTTTCCTTTCACTCATGTCATTTATGCGCGAATCCAATTATAAGCCCTCGTCTCAATCCGAAAGAATGCACGCTTTTTGCATTCTTCCAGACATGACTTAGTTGTTCTTGGACTGCCTACTTTGCAGTCCTAGTACAACTTCATGTCTTATTATGAGATCGCATTCGCACCTGCAATAATCTCTGTTAATTCCTGCGTAATAGATCCCTGACGTGCTCTATTGTACATCAGTGATAAGTGATCTATCATTTCCTCAGCATTGCTTGTCGCGGAATCCATTGCCTGCATTCTTGCACCGTTCTCACTTGCACACGCCTCCACTAAGCCGCCATAGATCAGACTGGTAACATATTTCGGGATAATCATATCAAGCGCTTCGTCATCCTCAGGCTCAAAATTCATCATCGCTTTACTGTCGCTCTCCTGCGTCTCACCTATATGTTCCGTTGCTTCAACAGGAAGAAGCTTCAAGAGTTTCGGTTCGTGTACAACCGTGTTCTTAAATCCCGTGTATGCAAGATAAATTTCGCCAATCTCACCTGCTGCATAGGCGTCCAACAGTTTTTTGCCGATTGCCATAGCATCTACATAGGAAGGTTCTTCTATAATATCCGCATTTTCTTCCATAATATGATACCCGTAGCGTTGCAATGCATCCTTGCCTTTCTTACCGATTGCATAGATTTCCAAGTCTTCCTTCTTAAATTCACCCTTTGTAATCAGCTTGATAATATTTGAATTATATCCGCCCGCAAGACCTCTGTTAGAAGTGATTACAATCACAGCCTTCTTCTCAGACTCGCCTGCTTTTAAATATGGATGATTTAAATTGCCGGTTTTCGCCAGCATGGAAGTTACTGTTTCATACATACAGTTAAAATATGCTTTTGACTGCTCCGCACGCTGTTTCGCTCTTTGCAGTTTAACGGTAGAAACAAGTTTCATGGCTTTTGTAATCTGCTGAGTACTCTGTATACTGCCCTTACGCCTTTTTATGTCTCTCATTGAGGCCATAGCGTCACCTTCTTCTTTCTACTTAAACTGCGCCTTAAACTCTTCAACGGCTTTCTTAAGTTTCGCGTCTGTCTCTTCGGAAATTTCCTTATTTTCTGCAATCGCATTCGGAATTTCAGGATATCTGGTATCCAAGAACTCGAAGAACTCTTTCTCGAATCTTGTAATCTCCTCAACCGGAATATCCAACAAATATTTATTGGTTGCAACAAAAATAATGATTACCTGATACTGTACCGGCATCGGCTGGTACTGGGGCTGTTTCAGAATCTCTTTGATTCTCTCACCCTGTGCCAACTTCTCCTTCGTATCGGCATCCAGTTCCGAACCAAACTGCGAAAATGCTGCCAGCTCACGATACTGTGCAAGCTCTGTACGAATCGGCGCCGCAATCTTCTTCATCGCCTTAATCTGAGCGGAACCGCCTACTCGTGATACGGAAAGTCCTGCATTGACAGCCGGTCTAAAGCCGGAATTAAACATTTCAGTTTCCAGATAAATCTGTCCGTCTGTAATGGATATAACATTTGTCGGGATATAAGCGGATACATCACCTGCCTGCGTCTCAATAATCGGGAGCGCCGTCAGGGAACCGCCACCATATTCTTCATTCATTCGTGCAGCACGCTCCAGCAGTCTGGAATGCAGATAGAATACGTCGCCCGGATACGCCTCACGTCCCGGCGGTCTCTTGAGCAGCAGTGAGAGTGTACGATATGCAGCAGCATGTTTGCTCAAGTCATCATAGACCACGAGCACATCCTCGCCTTTCTCCATCCACTCCTCACCGATTGCACAGCCCGAATATGGTGCAATGTACTGTAACGGCGCTAATTCGCTGGCTGTTGCGGCAACTACCGTTGTGTATGCCATCGCACCGTACTCTGTTAATGTCTTAACAATAGAAGCAACAGTAGATGCCTTCTGTCCTATGGCAACATAGATACATTTTACACCCTGCCCCTTCTGATTTATGATAGTATCAATTGCTATCGCCGTCTTACCCGTCTGTCTGTCACCGATAATAAGTTCTCGCTGACCCCTTCCGATCGGAACCATGGCATCAATAGCCTTGATACCTGTCTGCAACGGTGTATCTACAGATTTTCTTGTAATAACACCGGATGCCACTCTCTCAATCTTACGATATTTATCAGTCTGAATCGGTCCCTTGCCATCTATAGGCTGTCCAAGGGCATTTACAACACGTCCAAGCATACAGTCGCCTACAGGAACTTCTACCACCCTTCCTGTAGTCTTTACGATATCCCCTTCGTTAATGTTGTGCTGGCTTCCAAGAAGAACAACACCCACATTATCTTCCTCTAAGTTAAGTATCATACCGTAAACTTCGCCGGGAAACTCTAACAGCTCACCCTGCATAGCGTTTTCAAGTCCGTGCACACGAGCAATACCGTCAGCAACTTGAATAACCGTACCTACATCGGATACTTCTAAGTCTGAGGCATATCTCTTAATTTGATCCTTAATGACTGAACTAATCTCTTCTGGTCTTAAATTCATGGATCATACGCACCTTTCTTTTTATTTTTATTCTCTGAATGTAAACTTTTGCATCTCTCCAGCCTAAACGGTCTAGAGCTGAACTTTCAATAATTCCTTTTGCAGTTCATTCAGTTTTGTTTTGATACTGCTGTCAACTACTCTGTCACCGATACGCACTACCATACCTCCGATCAGAGATTCATCCAGATTATAATGCATCTCCATCTTCTTATATTCCGTCGTATCAAGTAACCTCTGTTCTATCTTCCTGCACTGTTCTTCCTTAAGCGGAACCGCTGTTGTCACCATAGCGACACCAATACCTTTATAGCGTTTTACCTCTGCAATAAAGTAATCCAAAATCGCGTCAATATCCTTATAACGATCCTTAGAAATAATAATCGTAATAAATCCCAACAATTCTTCGGATATTCTTCCCTCAAACACGCTCTTTGCAACCTGAATCTTTTCTTCCTTAATAATCTTAGGATGATTCATCAGTCTGCCAAATTCGGCATTGTCCGAGAGCACACTCCGAAGCTGTTCGGTTTCCTCAGATAATACATCAATTTTGTTTTTCTCCACAGCAAGTTCAAACAATGCATCACCGTATGTCTTTGAAATTAGCTTAGCCATGTGCCCTCACCTATTTCTTTCAACGTTTCTTCAATTAAGCTGTCCTGAACGGTTGTATCAATTGCCGCATTCACGACTTTACCTGCCATCAGGGACGCCAGAACCACCATCTCACGCTTCACTTCATCAACTGCTTTGCTCTTCTCTAATTCAGCTTCCACGCCGGCTCTCTCGATGATCCTTGCCGCCTCTTCTTTTGCATCCGATACAATCTTGTTCTCATTGGCTAGCGCCTTCTTTCTGGCTTCACCAAGAATCGCCTCAGCCTCTTTATCTATATCTTTCAGCTTGGCTTCGTACTCTTCTTTCAGCGCCCGCGCATTTTCCATGTCAGCCGCAGCATTCTCGAGTTCACTCTTAATCCTGTTTTGTCTGTTCTGCATCATATCTCTTACAGGATTAAACAAAAAATGGGATGCAATCAAGAACAAAGTAAATACAGCAATGATCATCAAAACGGAATCGGCGATCAGCTGCAGATCCAAGTCAAAAAGCCTCGGCTCCATCTCTGCAGATGCCAGTACCATATGTGCTGCTAATGTACTCAAGCTCTTATCCTCCTTTCTTTACACGATTTTGTACCTTTCGCAAGCAGGAATACCTTTCATAATATTTCTAAGTTCTTCTCTGCTCACAGAGAATGCATCTTTACGCATTCTCTTAGACATAACTATAGTTGTACTTAGGCTGTGTCCTATACAGCCTTAGTATAACTTTATGTCTTTTTATGGTACCAAAGGTTTTACGAATAAGAGCAGCATCGCAATCAACAAACCATACAGACCTGTTGTCTCTGCAACCGCCTGACCCAATAACATGGTAGAGGTAACATCGGACTTTGCGCCCGGATTTCTGCCTACTGCCGCTGCCGCATGACCTGCTGCGATACCCTGTCCTACACCGGGTCCGATACCTGCGATAACCGCAAGTCCCGCACCGATTGCCGAACATCCTAAAATAAAGTTTGTGTTAAATTCTCCCATTTTTACTTCCTCCTTTTAGTCTTATAAAAAATTGAGCTCCGCTCAGTTGTGAGCTTCATTCAATTGTGAGCTTCGCTCAATTACAAGCTTTGCTTCGCAAACTCATAAATACTGTAATATCTGGTTTACCTACTCCTCTGTTGTGCAGGCATCTGTGATGTATGTCATCGTCAACATACAGAATACATATGTCTGGATTGCTCCGGAGAACAGATCAAAGTACACATGCAACGCTGCCGGCCACACAAGCGCTATTTTAGAGAGTAGTCCATATACGAGCGCCGTCATAACAGTGCCCGATAAGACATTCGCAAACAAACGCAATGACAACGAAACCGGAACTGCCACATCACCGATAATATTAATCGGCGCCCATATAGGCCACGGGTCACACAGTCCTGCGATAACTCCCTTTACCTTCTGGTATTTAAACTTGTTGAAATGAATCAACGTAAACGTCATAATACCCATGGCAAACGTCACACCGTAATCTGCTGTCGGCGGTCTAAGCCCAAACAGTCCCGAGATATTACTGAGCAGAATAAAAATAAAGATGGTTCCAATATAATTACGGAATTTCGGACTAAATTTACCCATAACTCCGCCGATCATATTGTCTAACATCTCTACCACAAGTTCTGCGATATTCTGGAAAGTACCCGGAACGTCCGACGCATGTTTGACAGCGCGGTTTGCCGCAATGCAGAAGCCGATGATTACAAGCATGACAATCAGCACACATACATGCGTTGTCGTAATCCATACAGTTTGCCCGAACAGTTCGTACGAAAAAACTCCATGAATCATAAAGTCAATATCAGCACCTGCAGATAGAAGAATTCCCTGTCCCATGCTATCACCTCCTCATTCTATTATGCTATATTTTGAATACTTTCTCACTAATCTTGTGCAGCCATGGGTTCAAGTACGCTGATACTTTCATCCCCATATAACCGCAAAACATCAATATCGGATTCGCAAAATCCGTATAAATCAACACGAACATAACAAGCACAAGCACAAAATACCTGATCAGGTTGTTTGTTCCGATTGTCTTTGCCGCCTGCTTGGATGCCTGTTCCATTCCCCTGTCTAAAGACCACCACATATGTACGGAACCAGCAATGGCAAGTACAACTCCTATCCAAAGTCCTAAACTGTAAGAAACTTCTCTCGAAAAAAATAATAACACTACTTGAAACACAATGCCGTACAGAAAAATGCCCAGACACAGATTAAACAACGTCGGATCAATTTTCTTCTTCATAGCTCACTCTTCTTCCTTTTTGTCATCCTGTTTCTTCGTGCTGCGCCTACGCGTTACCGCAGGCGTCTCATATATTTTCTTAGCAAATTTGAATACGTTGGTAAACCCTGCCAGCGCACCAATAAAAAAGAGCAGTACAGTCCAATATGACGTTCCGAATCTCCGATCAAGAAACATTCCCACAAAAGAACATATAAAAATGGGAACCAGCATGTTGATCGCAAACTGACTTATCATCATAAGAGCCTGATAAACGTTTTTGTTATACTTCACTGCCTTTCCCTTCTTCAACTTGGAAAATATCGCCTACGTATAAAATTATACTCACTTAAAGTGCTTATGTCCAGTAAAATTGACATAAATGACATTGACTTTTTTGCATTGTCAGTGTAACGTAACGTGTAAGAACAACAATACGTAACTTTCGCTATCCACAGGAGGTACTATGGCAGATCCGATTTTATATCGCAAAAGACTGATTCCGGAAGAATGTATCTTATTAAAAGATGACACAGTGCTATACAGAGACGAGCAAATCATTGTGACCGGCTGGAATTCCTTAAAACCTCGCAAAGACCTGCATCATGGTTTCTCATGTTACTATCTGTCAGATGGCATCAAAGTAAGCCGATTCTATAAAGAAGATAATTCTCTGCTCTTCTGGTACTGCGATATTGTTGATTACGATTATGACCGGTCTGCCGATACATATATCGTTACGGATCTTCTGGCGGACGTCGTTGTGTATCCTGACGGTTTTGTGAAAGTTGTCGATTTAGACGAACTGGTTACCGCCAGAGAATCCGGCATTCTGTCTGAACATATGCTGAAAAAAGCTCTGCTCCGTCTGGATTATCTACTCAATATAATCTACGCCGGTGATTTTCCTGCACTGCAGAAACCTACTGAAGACTATATCAGCTCTTGTCAATAGAAAATATGACCGCCGATTGTATATTTGGGCGTAATGCCTTCAACCGGAGTTCTGAAGTAAACACAGTTCCCCACGGTTGTAGTGCCGCTCATGACCTCATCTGCCGCCCTGTAGCAGTCCGCATTCGCTCTTCCCTCTGACAGTGCCAGCGCTAATCTTCCGCTCGCCACAGGGGAAAATTGTTTATTTTGATATATAACACCCGTTACCGTGTCCGGATAAACTGAGCTCAACACTCTGTTAATCACTACAGAACCTACTGCAACTTTTCCGACATAGGGTTCTGCTCCCGCTTCACAATAAATCAGGTTCGCCAGCAAATATCTGTCTCCCTCTGCAAAAGTCACCTCTGAAATATCCCGCCAGCTCGATTGCGCCGCCAGTTCAGCCATACGGATTTCTTCTGCCAGCTTAGCCCGCAGTGCCGTAAGATTCTCTTCCTGCTCTTTAATCCTCTGCTCATAAGCGAGAGCTTCCGCCTCCGCTTCCGAAATCTGTGCCGCCGTTGCATTGATGGAGCTGGATGTCTGATTCACCAGTCCCGTCACACGGTTCTGCTCCGCAACCACCTGCGTTTTATACTCATCCAGTTCTACTTTATCTTTTTCCAATTCTTCCAAGGCAAGCTGCAGTTCCGCCTCCTTAGCCTCCATCTTTGCCTGCGCGTCCTTATAGTCTTGTAATACTTTCTGCTGATAAGCTGATAATTGTTCAATATAATTATTTCTGTTTAAGAAATCAGAGAAGCTTCCTGCCGACAAGAACATTTCCAGATACAGATAATCGCTTCTCTCATACATGAACTGAATCTGCAGCTTCATCGTTTCATACTGATCGTCTTTGAGCTGAATCGCCTCTTCCAGTTCACTCTGCACCTGCAAAATCTTATCGTTCATCGTTTCTATCTCGGTTTCTTTATCGTCAATCTTAGCTTCCAGATCGCTCAAATTATTACTCACCTGAGAAAGCTCGGTATTTAAAGTTGACAATGTGCCTTGCAGGGAATCTTTCTGCTCATTTAATCCTTCCAGCCTGTCCTCCGTCTGATCCAGCTTGGATTCCGTATCCTTCTTCTCCTGTTCAGCCTGATTAATCTTCTGACGAGTCTCCTCCGTCGCTTGAACGGTGACGGTTGCAAGTCCCAGCAACAGAACCATCGTCATTAAGACAGCCGCCTTCCGCTTACCTCTCATAAGTTTCCTCCGTATTACCACCGTAACTATTGTTCAATCAATCCCACTCTTCTTTCATGCTTCTCTTCCGCGGAAAATTCCGTATTAAGAAAAGCATCTACAATGCTGATTGCAAGATTGGGACCGACAATTCCGCCTCCCATGGCAAGAACATTCGCATCATTATGCAGTCTTGTCATCTGTGCAGTCAATGTATCCGCACACAATGCACAACGAATCCCCTTGACCTTATTTGCCGTAATAGAAATGCCTATACCTGTTGTACAGATAACAATACCTTTCTCGCACTCGCCACTTGCTACCGCCTCAGCGACAGCTCGTCCATAAATAGGATAATCGCAGGAACTTTTATCTGCACATCCATAGTCTTTGCATTCGATTCCCTGTTCTTTAAGATGAGAGATAATCACCTCTTTCAAATCATATCCGCCGTGGTCGCTGCCTATTGCTATCATAGTCATTCCTCCATTCTTTCACTTTACATCTTATTCTATTACATTGCGGGCAGCAATGCAAACATTTACGTTCCATATTAAAACACCCGTTATTATTTAAGTTAAACGGAAATCACTTTATGCCCTGCCGCTTTTAAGAGCCGGTTCATAATTGCCTGCCCGATACCGGATGTGCCAAACGACTCCGCATATATGATTTCCACGTCCTCATCATCCATCTCTCTCAAAACACTGTACAGTTTTCTCGCAATCATCTTTTCATCATCCGCTTTACCGACGCTCTTGCATATATCCGCACGGTATACCGCTATGTTGTCATCCGTTCCTATAACACCCGTTTTTTTATTTTGTTTTTTGAAAAAATCGATTTGTTCATTGATATATTCTGCCACCCGTCCGGCGTCTCCCGACACAAGTGTCATGTCTCCCTTCGGGGCGTAATGCCTGTACTTCATTCCCGGCGCCTTAGGTGCCTGTCCTGTATCCGCACGCATCATCGTTTTGTCTTCTTCCACTTCATGAAGAACTTCTTCCAACATCTGCTTCGTGATATATCCCGGGCGAAGTATCGTCGGTTCTTCTGTTGTCAAATCTACGATAGTAGATTCCAGTCCGATTTCCACGTCTCCGCTATCTATGATCATATCGATTCTTCCGTCCATATCCTCCGTCACATATTTCGCCAGCGTAGGACTTGGTCTCCCCGAACGATTCGCACTGGGCGCGGCTATAAAGCCGCCTGCTGCCCGAATCAACTCTCTCGCCACCGGATGCATCGGCATACGCACTGCCACCGTATCCAGACCCCCCGTCGTCTCATAGGGAACCCGATTGGACTTCTGAAATATCATTGTGAGCGGTCCCGGCCAGAATGTCTTGGCAAGTTTCTCCGCATTCTCCGGTATCTCACGTACAATAACCCCCAAATCATCCATATCAGCAATATGCACAATTAGCGGATTATCGGATGGTCTTCCTTTTGCTCTGTAAATCTTCTCGGAAGATAACGGATTTAAAGCATCCCCTCCCAGACCATACACCGTCTCTGTGGGAAATGCAACCAGACCGCCCTCTTTAATGATATTTCCCGCCTCTCTCATAAGCGACGCATCGATATGTTGGTCATTCACTCGGATCAGCTTCGTCTTCACCAGTTTATCCTTCCTACTACAAAATGCTATTCAAATACTGCACGATTGCCATATGGATTGCCCATGCCACTTTCTCCTGATAAAGCTCTGACGATAATTTCTGCGCTTCCTCATAATTAGAAAGAAATCCGCACTCCACAATCACAATCGGCGTGGATGTCTTCTTGAGCAGATAATAGCTGTCGTTCGCTTTCGCCTGTCTTGCATTATCTCTATCCAGTTCCAGTGCCATAACACGCTGTATCCGTTCCGCCAGCTCCTTACTCTTATCGCTGTTCGCATAATAAAATGCCTGTGCACCGTGCACATATTCCTCATGATAGCTGTTCTGATGTATGCTCACGGTCAGCTCCGGCTGGCGCTCTTCAATGATTGCCACCCGGTTTTTCATATCCTGTACCTTCTTATTAGATGCATTCTCATCATACAGTCCGGCATCTGATTCTCTTGTCAATATAACATCAATATCCTGCATCTCCAAAAATTTCTGTAATTTTAGTGCGATCTGCAGATTGATATCTTTCTCCAGACTCCCGTCTACACTGACTTTGCCCGGATCCGCTCCTCCATGACCGGCATCAATCACTACACACGGACGCTCTTCGCGTTCCTTACGTATCTCCACATCTCCCGAAGATACCTTCGCCGCCATCCTGCTGCCGCCTCTTACAATAAAGAATGCTGCTACAAGCATCAGCGCAAATAATATGGTTCTGACAATTTTTTCATAATCTTCCGGCTTCTTTTCCCTCATATTTCATTCCTAACATTACCGCCTTTATAAATGCATATGAAGAAATCCCATGAAAAATGCTGATGCATCAAAGTACTCTATGGTTGATTCATATATTCCTCGATTACATCCCAGATAGAAGCTGTCTCAAATCCAAGCTTCCACTCCGCCACTCCTGCAATCCCGTATTTGCTCATAATATTAAGTTTTACGCGGATAGAATCCGCATCCTCCAGCCATAGCTGATAATAGCTGCTGCCCGACTGATATTCACCATAATTCTGACATGTTACCTCATCCCACGAAATATCAATGCCATGGTCAGAAATATATTGTTGTGCCAGTTCCATGCCTACCGCCTGACTGCTTACCGTAGTGCCATTTGTTTCCCATATTCTTGTATAAAACGGAATCGCATTGATCACCTTATTAGCCGGAACTTCCGCGACTGTATCTGCAATGCCTTTCTCCACAAAGTTAATGGATGCAACAGACCCTGCTGTTTCACTGCCATTATAGTGCTCGTCATATCCCATGATAATAACATAATCCGCTACAACGCCCTGTTCTTTCCTATTATAATGGCTGGTATAGCCCATTGGGACATAATTATCCACCGACAGTACAAGCCCATGCTGTCTACAGGGGATTGACAGTTCTCTGATAAATTCTATAAAAGGTTCCCCGGCATCCAGACTGATATTCTCAAAGTCAACATTAATACCGTCCAAATCATACGCCAGTGCGGTATCAATAAGCCCGTTTATCAGATAAGTTCTGGTGCTCGTCCCCGCAAGGACTTCATAAGTATCTACACCTTCATTGGTGAAATTATCTACTAATCCCCATACTTCCAACCCCATATTATGCGCCTGCGTCACATATTCCGTCGTCGCATTGCTTGTAAAATTCCCCGCATTATCACTTAAAGCAAACCATGTGGGTGATATCACATTAATGCTTTTTGTCTGCGACATAACTTCCGAAAGGGTGTCGTTACCTGCCACACCCGCCACCGCATGCCATGCAAGATTAATCTTATGGTCGCGCGTGTTGGATTCATATACCGGTTCTACATAATCCGTCACCGGACTGGGCGTATCCGTAAACGGCTCGCTCAATTTCTTATTCTCCACATATCCGATGAAGGCATCCCCGGTCTTCACCTTCGTCCATGTCTCCATCTTCTCTAATATGATAACCTTCTCTCCCTCAGAAACATCTGTCAGGATATCGCTCTTGACACCACCCTGATAACGCACTTGCGTGTCTTTGGTAATCGTCGCCACCTGACGCTCATCCCACTGAGTATAAATCTGCATATGATTCGGTTCTGTGTATAATGCATAAGAGAAATTAGCGTATTCCTTCACAAAATCTGCCGCCACATACAACGTATCCCCTTCATATCTGGCAATAATATACGCTCTGCTTCCCTCTGCGTCTTCCGTTGACACTTTCACCGTCGTTGAACCTATCGGCACACTGACGATTGCATTCGGCAATGTATACAACAGCAAATTCTCTTTCCTGTCTTCATAAAATCTATCGTTAAAGTATTTGTGTACCGTCGCAAAATCAAAATAGCACACCCCGTCCCAAAGTTTGGCATGTTCTTCAATCTGCTCGTCCTGTAAAATAATCGGGACATCATCGCTGCCCATAATTCCAAAATATTCCGTCAGATCCGCTCGTTCCTTAGAATAAGAATATCTCTCTGCTAATTTGGCTCCAAAGCCTATCCCCGCAACCACGATAATAAGGACGATCGCGATTAGTACCGGCATTATTTTCTTCATGTATCCAGCTCCTTTCTGACCGTCCTCATTATAACAAACTATTCCCTTTCAGTCATTATTATTTTGACATTTTTCGGCAGGAAAAATATTTGCCCAAGAAATTTCTTAATATAATCTGCCAAATCTCTAAAAGCTGCCTCTTATTTCCTTATATCTATCGGCTACAATTTATACACAGTGCGCATAAAGCGGGAACTTCTCGATAGTCTGCTGCGTTCCGTGAATAAATAATGTATTTCATACATATGTTTTCATATATTTTTGCATTCTAACCGATTTCATCCTAAAATTTAGTCTGCCAAAAAGAGTATTGTGATATACTAACGGCATAAGATATATAAGACGCTGAATAGTTTAAAGATATCCCCGACATGCAAAAATGAAAAATAACTGTATAACCTACTCATTCCTTGTGAATTATAATTGTGAAATATAGAAAGAAATAAGATATGGTCTATGATCAGGCACACTGCCTATAAGACTCTCCCCGTCGCATATTCCCTGTTTCGGAGAAATAGATGTTATTTTATGAAATTAACGCACGCTGCCTCCTTCCGCTGCCGACTATCGGAGACATCTTGTAGTACGATTATAGCCATAATATGACAAAAAAGCAAGTATATTCTAAAATTCTTAAAATTTTTTAAACACTTTATGCACACTATTGACTAAAATTGGCGTAAAGTATAAGATACTTGTATCATTTAGCGGTTGCAGATATTTTGAACTGATTATGATTAAGAAGGATGTGAACATCAATGAAAATAGAAAAAGTAAATGAGCACCAGATTCGGTGCACTCTTACAAGAGAAGACTTGGCAAACAGAGAATTAAAAATCAGCGAACTCGCCTATGGCACAGAAAAAGCCAAAAGCCTTTTTCGCGATATGATGCGTCAGGCAGCTTTTGAATGCGGTTTTGAAGCGGAGGATATTCCTCTGATGATCGAGGCAATTCCTTTAAATTCCGAATGTATTGTACTGATTATCACCAAAGTAGAGGATCCGGAAGAACTGGATACCCGTTTTTCCAAGTTTGCTCCGTCTGTGCACGAAGACGACGATTATGATGATTCGGACGAATTGATGGAAGCTCTTTCTGACGGTGCCGACGAAGTACTGAATATGCTCCGTAAAATGAGCAATTCCGACACTTCAGACATGCCGGCTAAAGCAGTCTCCTCGATTTCGGCGGAATCTGCAAAGCCAGCACCTTCCAAAGAGAATTCTTCTCCTCAGTCTTCCAACAGACTTTTCTCCTTTGCCACCTTGCACGATGTGACGAGACTGGCTCATGTAGCTGCTTTTTACAAAGGAATGAACACCTTGTACAAAGACGAAGCCACCGGCAGCTATCTGCTGTTAATCAATGCCGATAAGCAAAGCGCTTCTGATTTCAACCGTATCTGCAACTTGATTTCGGAATATGGCAGACCGGAGAAAACCGTTCTCTCCGCTAAGGCTTATCTGGAGGAGCATTATGAACCTTTGATTAAGGACCACGCAATCGAAGCTCTGGCTCAGATTTAAGAGCACTTTACTTTATATATGAATTATAGCTCCGAACAAATTCCGACAGCATCATAAGTGTATTTGCTAAATTCACACTTACGATGCCGTCGGTTTTTCTTTTCATTTCATTGTCTTTCTTTCTCAACCATAATCAAGCAGATACTGCCTGCCGGAATCTTGATATCCTGTCCTGTCGTTTGTATCCTTGTCTCTCTAATGCAGCTTACCTCCCTGCTGCATACTGCATCCGGTGCACTTCCAGTTAAAATCGTTATATTTACCGACTCTCGTATTTCTTCATCTCTGTCAGACAATCTTACGAAATAAAATTGTCCAAAATCTCTGTTTACTACCGCCACGCAGATTTTGTCATCCTTGCATACCGCTGCAATACTAAGTGCATTGATCCCTCCGGCATCCTCAATCACTGGAGAACAAAAGTTGACCAAAACACGACTGCCCGTCATTAACTTCCTGTAATAGATAAATGGGTATGCCGTGGTTTGCATCCATGTACCTTTCTCATCTACCATAATCGGCGCAAGCACATTGACCATCTGTGCCATATTAGCCATTCCGATGGACGGGGTCTCTATAAACAGGTTTAACATACTGGCACTCCACAGTGCATCACGCCAGCAATATGTAGTTTTCAACCCATATGTACCATTATTTTCAAAGTTCCAGATATTCCACTCATCAACGGCTATTTTGACAATATCTTTTCTCGGTGAAAACCGATACCACGGGTTAAATCCATGCACCGTATCTGAGTACCCATTAATTACCTCTGTGATTTCTTGCAATGTTTCCCTAAGTCTCTTTTCCCCTTCAAACGGCTCATAAAGTCTACCATTTTTTGTAGAAGCATAATAATGCAATGAAAAATAATCCGTCACCGGATGAAGAGCCTTTAAAACCGCATCATTCCATTGTTTATTATCGGATCCAACCACAACTGTCATAATAGAATCATCCGTCAACTTCATTCTTTTAATGAATTCCATGGCATCCCGAATATAATCATCTACATTATGATGAATTCCCATATCCGGTTCCGAGTAACTCTCATTGCCGATACACCAGTACTTTACACCAAAAGGTTCCTCATAACCGTGTTTTTTTCGAAGTTGTGCATAATAGCTATTGCCCGTTCCGTTACAGTACTCCACCCAATTTCCTGCCTCTTCAGCCGTTCCGCTTACCATATTTACACAAATCATCGGTTCTGCCCCTACCCTACGGCACAGGGCTACAAACTCCGCCGTTCCGAATTCAGGATTCAGTTCCCCACCCCAAATTAAATTTTTTCGCCATATTCGGCTTGCTTTTGATCCTACCGCGTCTTCCCAATGGTACTGACATATAATTGTTCCACCCGGAAAACGAATCACAGAAGGCGCAAGCTTACGAATCATTTCTACCGTATCCTGACGAATGCCGCTGCTATCAGCAAACACGCTCTGCGGATCATAAATTCCTCCTTCAATACAGTCCAGTGCGTGTTCCACGAACTGACCATATATATTTTCACTGACCTGCCCGTTTTTTTCTCCCAAGTTTACCTCTATCGTCATATCAATCCTCCACGTCGGGAAATTCGTGTCTCCGTTATCTCCCTTTTTGTTTTTTTGCTTTTATCCCTTCACAGCTCCGTCCGAGAATCCTTTGTAAATTTGCTTCTGCGCAAATATAAATCCTATAAATACCGGTATAGTCACTACAATAATGCCTGCTGCAATCACACACCACTGCGAAGAATACGGTCCGATAAATCGATATAATACAGTTGACATGACCCCCTTCTCTTTAGCCGGCAAATATAAGAACGCTGTATAAAAATCATTGTAGATATATGTAATCTTGATGATACATGCTGTTGTAATTGCAGGGCGCACCATGGGCAGCAAAATATTCCAATACACCCTGAAATAAGAGCAACCATCCATAATCGCTGACTCATCAACAGAAACCGATATCTGACCAAAATATTGTTTATACAAATAAAGTGTAACAATATCCACACCTGTATAAAGGATAATAATGCTGATTAGATTATTGACCAACCCTGCCGCTGCAAAATCCTTAAATATAATCAAATGGACTATGATTGACGGGACAAAGGATGCCGCCATATAAAATCTGTCCAACAAATTTTTGCCTTTAAAATCAAACCGGGTAAGACAAAAGGCTACCATCGTATTTAAAAGAGTCGATGTAACACAGGCTGCCACCGTAATAACCGCCGTGTTCAGAAATCCGGTCACCACGTTTCCCCGTACAAACACAAGATAAAAATTGCTAAAATTCGCCCAGTCCTCTGGTGGCTGCATGCTCGACGTGGACAGATACTCCGCCTGCGTTTTAAATGAAGCATAAAATACTCCCAGCATAGGATATAATACAATAAACACCATGCTGCATAAAATAGCATACTTACATATGGCATAAATACGTTTCCTACCGTTATCTGTTATAGCCATTATCATTCTCCTCCTTAAACACCATGTTTTTAAATACCATGACAATAGCTGCCAAGAGCAGCATGATAATCGCCATTGCACAGGCAAGCCCATACCGGCTATAGGTAAATGCCGTCTCTACCAATGTTGTTGCAAAAGAATTCGTACTGTTCTTGCCGTTTGTAAGGACATACGGAATATCAAAAACAGAAATAGATCCTACAATAGACAGCGTGACCATCATCCCTATGATCATCTTGATTGCCGGAAATGTGATTTCTTTAAACTGCATCCACATTCCTGCTCCGTCAATTGCCGCAGCATCATAATATTCCCCCGGCACAGACTGCATCGTCCCTAAATAAATCAAGAAACTGTATCCAACATTTTTCCACAGATAAATAAACGCCAGACATATATTGGAAGTAACAGGGTTCGTCATCCAAACTCTAATACATTGTTCCATCCCTATGGCTTTTAGCAGGACATCTAGTCCACCACCAATCTGGTAAAACATTCTAAACACCATAGAAACCGCTACCCCGTTCATGATAAAAGGGAAAAAAATGAATCCCTTAAATATACCGCTGCCACGCAGCGCTTTGCCCATAATGACCGCAAGAAATAATGAAATCAGCTGTTGAACAATTCCTGCAACAAGATAATATGATGCCGTCTTAAAAATATTGCGATATGTATCAGTAGTAAAAATTTCTACGTAATTCTTAACCCCCAGCACTGAAAAGGGAGTCGCCGACCCCTTCCAGTCAGTAAAGCTGTATAAAAGCATTGTCACCACAGGATACACTGTAAAGTAAAGCAAAAATAAAAGTGGAACAATCAGAAAAGCAATTATAATTTTGTTTTTCTCTCGCTGTCTTTTAGCTGCCAAACGATTCATTTTAGCCATTCTATACCCCTTTCTTTATGATTATCTAAACACAAAAAATAAAATATGTTATTTAAAAATGAACGGAGAACGCCTTAGCAGAACGTCCTCCACCCATCAAGAAAATATCTTATGTAAGATACTAGAAGTTCTTTTTCCATGCTTCATTTAACTTATCGTACTCCGGTTCACCACCGTTTAATACAGGCAGAATCACGTAATCAAGCAAAAATCCGTCAAAGTTATACACATCGATGCCCGCAATGCCTGCCATTTCTGCAATTTTACTGTCCCTTGCCGGAGAAGTGTAAGTCTGGACGTAATCTAATTCCTGTAAGAATGCCAAATCAGGTTGGTTTTTACCGCCATCAATCATGATTTCATTCATACCCATAGCCAACGAAACCCTTTCACAGAAGAAAGCACAAAATTCTTTTGCCAAATCCAAATTCTCGGAATTTTTATTTACTCCAAGGAATACATCCTGTGCTACCCGCAAATTTAATTTATTATCGGCGTTGACATCATTCTTATACGGAAATGGCGCAAACCCAATATCATCTGCCGAAAACCCTGCTTCAACGGCATGATCCTGCGCCTGTGAAAGTGCCCATGTTCCTGTAAACATAAAAGCTGTCTGTCCGCTTCCCAAAGATGTCAATGAAATATCCCACTGATCCGCCGTAACTACATCCGGCTCAAGATAGCCACCAGATGCAAGCCGCGCCAACAGGTCTGCCGAATCACGAAGCGAGCTGCCTTCCGCCCAAGGTTCCTGTGTGTCTACAATCTTATTTGCATAATCCGGGTCATCCGACATGGTAATGGCAAGATTATCCCAATAGCGCATCGTCCATATTGAACCGGCATTTGTGTAAAAACCAATTACGCCGTTTTCCTGCAATTTTGCACAGTCATCCAACAACTCGTCCAATGTTTTCGGAACATTACCATCACAATACTGCTCCAACACCTTTTTATTATAGAGCAGACCCTCATACACAACTCCTATCGGAATGCCATAGCTCTGACCCTCATACTGCATATAATCTCCATAGTAGTATTTTTCCGCCATTTCCGACGCATCACCGAGTGGTGCGAAATAATTGCTCCACTCACTTGCCAGTAAAATAGTCGGTACAAGTACAATGTCCTCATACTGCCCGCCGGTAAGTCTGGTCACCTGTTGTTCATCCCCCATGCCACTAAGCGTCGTATATGTAATATCCTTAACTTCCGGATGAATCTGCTTAAACTCTTCTACAATCGGAACAATACTTTCTTCATAGAATTCTTCCGTATTATGAAAAGCCATACTCAGCGTTATGGTACCCTCTGAAGCCGTCTCTTCAGTGTTTTCTGCTGCGTTATCAACTATTGTTTCATCTGAAATGCTTTCTTCTCCCGCATCCGCCTGACCTGTACTTGTATTCCCGCAGCCGAATAACATAGACACTGTAAGTGTAGCGGCAAGTACCAGTGATAAAATTTTCTTATTCATAAACTCAATCCTCCTATCATACTTTTTCAAATCATCTGTTTAGCGCCAACAATTTTACAAATCAAAATTTGATTGATTACATCTTATTCTGTCACATACTGTTTGTCCTCTTTTAAATCATCTTATTTCTATGCTATATTGATATTTTCCAATAACTACAATTTACAAGCACTTTTTCTGCGATATAATTAATATTATGAAACCTATATGCATTGAATTTCCAAGAGAAGAAAAAGAATTCGGACCTCATACCGTATACCATGAAAGCGTTGCAGAGACTTTTCCCCTCCACACTCACACATTTTATGAAACGTTTTTGGTCGTCGGCGGTAAAGCTATACACGAAATAAACGACACAAGTCAGTTATTGTCCAAAGGTTCCCTTGTATATATACGTCCAAATGACATACATTGCTTTAAGGCTTTTAACTATTTCGATTTCAAATTGTTTAATGTAGGATATCTCCCTGAAGATTTTATCCCTATACTTCGATATCTTGAAATTCCACTCTCGGTCATCACTGAGCCTGAACTACCCATTCATCTGGAAATAACGGGAGATGAGTTTGAATATCTGGTCGCCCAGCTCAGTAAACTCTCAAAACTGTTTCCAAATCGAAAATGCCGCATGCTCTTCCGTTCTTTTGTGTCGGCTATTTACTATCCGTTAGTTATGGACGGAAATCCGTCAATCCGCCTGCAGTCACAGAGGATACCCCCATGGATGATTCACTTAGATAAACAGATGAGCGTCCGGGACAATTATATTAGTGGCACAAAACGTATTTATGAACTGTGCAATTACTCGCAACCGCATATTATACGTTCTTTCCAGAAATATTTTCAAATGTCTCCAACAGAATATGTTAATAGCAAACGGATGAATTATGTCTGTGAATTGTTGTTATCACAACAGCACTCCGTCTCTGAAATCTGCTATATTGCCGGATTTAATAATTTAAGCTATTTCTATTCCGTTTTTCATAAAATGTACAATTGCACGCCAACTGAATTTTTAAAGCAAAATATTTAATAGGAGTATCCATGCTATGAAAGCATCAATATTTGACAATCTGTTCGGATATTTTCTGACTTTTACAAAGATTTTTCGCTCTTCCGGAGATACATTGCTAAGAGATGCAAATATACTGAATTTACAATCGAATCACTCCTTGATTCCCCCGGACAAAGATGATATTATTGTTGGAAAAATGTCCCCTTCGGTAGTTATGTTTAATCCGCAAAAGTCTGACGGATGCCCCTATCTCTGTGATATCCCCGCTATCGAACAGCTTCTTGCCATGCATAAGGATCATCTATCAACAGAACAACTTACAAAGGTTACCAATGCTGTTAGCTTCTGGAAAAACTTTTTTTTGCTCCCCATATGCCGGAATACTGTCCCGGTTCATTCCTCCTGTGAACTTCTTCCCGATGTAGATGTTCTTATAAATGAGGGATTATACCGAGCGAAAGAACTGGTTAACGAAGGCTTCGCCCCCTCATCCCTCAAGCAGGCAAAACTATTAACTTTTACTACAATTAATCAATCGCTGGATTTTTATAAATATCACACTTGCCTCCTAATGACTAAATATCCTAATAACAGAAATATTCATACTATTTTTGATATACTGAACTGGATTAAGTACCGACCACCTAGAACGTTCCACGCAAAGGTACAATTATATTGGCTTTATGCAACCATTGCCTGTTCTGATCATGCACAGATTACGGCACAGTTAAAAAAATTTCAATCTGAAACCTGCGACAGATTTCCTGCGATTGAAGCAATTTATGAACAGATAGAAGCACTTATCACTCTGAAATAGTTTTCTATAAGCCCAAAGAAAAAGAGTTCGTCTGACGACAAACTCTTTACTTTAATAATTATGATATTTCCATTCCGCTATAGCCCATTATCCAACCGCCGCAATCTTAGCCATCAGATCGTCCACTGCGATACCGTGCACCATAGCCGCTTCTTCCAGTGTCTCTCCCTGAGCGGAAGGGCAACCGAGACAATGCATTCCAATCTCCATGAGTACAGGCGCAATGTCCGGATTGGTTCTTAACGCTTCGCCTATTGTTGTTTCTTTTGTGATATCTGCCATAATATACCTCCGTTCATTCGTCTCCCGCACACCGGTTTCTTTTGACAACATAGCTTCAAAATCCAGCGGTGTCCGATTGAATATATCATTTAATTTATCTCTTCCGACATGTATTATCCCACATGTCCTTACATTTTAACAGTATAATCCGAAATAAAGATTCCTGCAAGTCATATCTTACTCTCTCCGTTCGTTCTACTTCAACGCTTTACCCTAATTTTGCTTTTGTTTAAACAATATCTTTTTTGCATACAATTTTCACAAATTTTTCATAAAATAATGCTAAATGTATGAGAAAAAGTACAAAGCCCGACTTGACTCTTCTACTTGCTATAACATATAATATGTGTACTGGATAACTATTTTTTCGGCATTTTAATAAAAATGTCAAAAAATTAACAAAATAATCATTGAATAGGAGGCTATTTCAAAATGAGACCAGAATGGAAAGATTTTGTAGGCGGCAAGTGGGACAAAGAAGTTAACGTTCGTGACTTCATCCAGAGAAACTATCATCCTTATGATGGTGACGAGTCCTTCTTGGCAGAACCTACACAGAACACAAAAGACTTATGGGCACAGGTTCTTGACTTACAGAAGCAGGAACGTGAGGCAGGCGGTGTACTTGATATGGATACCAAAGTTGTATCTACTATTACATCTCATGGTCCCGGCTATTTAGACAAGAGCAAAGAGACAATCGTAGGTTTCCAGACAGATAAGCCTTTCAAACGTTCCTTACAGCCTTACGGCGGTATTAGAATGGCAGAGAAAGCTTGTACAGACAACGGTTATGAGGTTGATCCCGAAATCAGCGAGTTCTTCTCTACACATAGAAAAACTCACAATGCAGGTTGTTTTGATGCATATAATGCAGAGATGAGAGCATGTCGTTCTTCTCATATCATCACGGGTCTTCCGGATGCATATGGTCGTGGACGTATCATCGGCGACTACAGACGTGTTGCTCTGTACGGTATCGACAGACTGATCGAAGACAAGCAGGCACAGAAGGATTCTACCGGTCGTGTTATGACTGACGATGTAATCCGTCTTCGCGAAGAATTATCCGAGCAGATGGTTGCACTGAAGTTAATGAAAGAAATGGCTGCTTCTTACGGTTGTGATATTTCCAAGCCCGCTACAAATGTACAGGAAGCTATTCAGGCTACTTACTTCGGTTATCTGTGTTCTGTTAAAGAGCAGAACGGTGCTGCTATGTCTCTTGGACGTACATCTACATTCCTTGATATCTACGCTGAGAGAGACCTTGCTAACGGCACATTCACAGAGCAGCAGATTCAGGAGTTCGTTGATCACTTCATTATGAAGTTAAGACTGATTAAATTTGCTCGTACACCTGAGTACAATCAGATTTTCGCAGGCGATCCGGTATGGGTAACAGAGTCCCTCGGTGGTGTTGGCGTTGACGGTCGTCCGATGGTAACGAAGATGAGCTTCCGTTATCTGCACACTCTGACCAACTTAGGACCTTCTCCGGAGCCGAACTTAACAGTTCTCTGGTCTACAAGGCTTCCTGAAGCTTGGAAGAAATACTGTGCTAAGATGTCCATCCAGACTTCTTCCATCCAGTATGAGAACGATGATCTGATGAGAGTAACACACGGTGATGACTACGGTATCGCTTGCTGTGTATCTTCCATGGTTATCGGTAAGGAAATGCAGTTCTTCGGCGCTCGTGCTAATGTTGCTAAGTGTCTGTTATATGCATTAAACGGTGGTGTTGACGAAGTTACCAAGAAACAGGTTGGACCTAAGTATCGTCCTGTTTCCGGTGATGTACTGGATTATGACGACGTTATGGATAAATTCATCGACATGTTAGAGTGGCAGGCAGATGTATATGTAAATACTCTGAACATTATCCACTATATGCATGATAAATACTGCTATGAGAGAGCAGAGATGGCTCTTCATGACAGAGATGTTAAGCGTTACTTCGCAACAGGTGTTGCAGGTCTTTCCATCGTGGCTGACTCCTTATCTGCTATCAAGTATGCTAAGGTTGAGCCGATTAGAGATGAGGACGGCATCATCGTTGACTTTAAGACAACAGGTGATTTCCCGAAATATGGTAATGACGATGACCGTGTAGATGAGATTGCTCAGGAAATTGTTCATAAATTCATGACAGCAATCAGAAGACACCACACCTACAGAAACGGTGTTCCTACAACCTCTATCCTTACCATTACTTCCAATGTAACTTACGGTAAGGCTACAGGTAACACACCTGACGGACGTAAGAAAGGTCAGCCTTTTGCTCCGGGTGCTAACCCGATGCACGGACGTGATACTCACGGTGCAGTAGCTTCCTTATCTTCCGTATCCAAGCTTCCGTTCAATGATGCACAGGATGGTATTTCTAATACCTTCACCATCATTCCGGGTGCCCTTGGTAAAGAGGCACAGGTATTTGCAGGCGATATCGAGCTTGATTTGAAATAAATTCCTTCAAAAACTCGAAGCGGCTTCATATAGGAGTTAAAAATATGGATAACAATCAGATGATTGAAGACTTTGTCAAAATGATGGATTCCGGCATGGCGCAGGGCGTCGGGCATGTGAATGTAGATGTTGATGACAAAGCGGATAATTCCAAAAATGTTCAGACAATGGGGTGCACGGATTGCTCCCGTACCCCGTTGGCTTGCAGTGTTCCGACTCTCCATGAGGGTTTGGACGACTACAAATAACAAATCGTCGCCCGGCGGCGACGATTCAAAGAATGCTTCGCATTCTCCCTGATTCGCTTTGCGAACTCGAAACAGAATCAAAATGTATTAATCACAAGGAGGACAAAACAATGGCAGCAGCAAATGCTCAGGTAGATAACTTAGTTTCTTTATTAGATGGCTATGCAACCAAAGGCGGTCATCACCTTAATGTAAACGTACTCAACAGAGATACTTTATTAGATGCTCAGAAGCATCCTGAGAACTATCCTCAGTTGACAATCCGTGTATCCGGTTATGCAGTTAACTTCATTAAGTTAACACCGGAACAGCAGGCTGACGTTATTTCTCGTACATTCCACGAGTCAGTTTAATCAAACGTCAATAATGCAGGAGCCTTGCAATAGCGAGGCTCCTTTTTTTCACGATAAATACTAGTTTTTTCCCAATATACGGGTTATACTATATTAAATATATTGTAGTAGAAAGAAGGTTGAACTTATGCAGGGAAGAATCCACTCTTTAGAAAGTTTTGGTACGGTAGACGGACCGGGAACACGTTTTGTAGTTTTTGTACAGGGGTGTCCCATGCGCTGTGCTTACTGCCACAATCCCGATACTTGGTCTATGACCGGCGGAACAATGATGGAGCCGGAAGAAATTTTTGAACAATATAAGCGCAACGAAGCCTTTTACAAAGGCGGCGGTATCACGGTTACCGGTGGCGAACCGTTAATGCAGGTAGACTTTTTAATCGACTTGTTTACAATCGCTAAGGCAAACAATGTGCACACATGCATAGACTCTTCCGGAATCGCATATAAGAAAAATGCTAATCCGGAATGGCTTGCTAAACTTGACAAATTAATGACAATGACAGACCTTGTCATGCTAGACATTAAGCATATTGACCCCGAAAAGCATAAGGAACTGACCTCACAGCCTAACGACGGCATTCTTGCTTTTGCAGAATATTTGTCTGAAAAACATGTAGATGTATGGATTCGCCATGTTATTGTTCCGGGCATTACCGATGATGACAAGTTCTTGTACCAGCTTGGTTACTTTATTGGCGGCTTAACTAATTTGAAGGCTTTGGATGCCCTTCCTTATCACACGATGGGTAAGCCCAAATACGAGAAACTGGGGATGGAATATAAACTTGACGGCGTAGAACCCATGGACAAAAATAAATTGCTTGAGAAAAAGCAAGTAATTCTGGACGGCATCCGCAAACGCCGCGAGGAATTAGCGATTCATTCAGAAGGCTGAACTTAGTAAGTTTCCAAAAAAGCTATACTTTGCCACTTGTATATTACTTGCTTTTATATTAAAATAAAGGCGTAGTGGATTGATAAATTCATATCAATTTCGCGTAGTCTTACAACGTAAGGAGGGTATAGATCATGGCATTTGTAATTAACGATGGATGCGTATCATGCGGTGCTTGCGAGGCTCAGTGTCCTGTTGGCGCTATCAGCATGGGTGACGGCAAATTTGAGATTGATGCATCTAAATGTATCGATTGTGGTTCATGTGCAGGCGCATGTCCTACAAGCTCTATCTCACAGGGTTAATAAAGAACATAAAATAAGGCTGCTTCAGATATCGGAACTTGATATCTGGAGCAGCTCTATTTTTTCCAAATAATTTATAGTCTCTTTTTCCCTTTTCCCAGCTTTTCTTTCGGCTTATGCCGTTCTCTGATCATCTCGTCTATCTTGCGATAATGCTCCTCCTCTATTTTCCATCGCTCGTCATCCCGCTCTTCCTGCATTCTGAATTGATAATCCAGCTCTTTTAAAATACTGTCTTTTACCTCCATACACAGTTCACGGTTTGCCGAACGAACCGCTTCCGTTATCATCTGTTGCAGCAGATATTGCAGTCTTGCCGATTTCTGGCTTTTCTCCGCATCGTCATAATCGCTTTTCTGCTCCACACCAGTAGCTTTACTCTTATCACCGGACAAAGCTACCACATACTTATGCGCCTTATTCGCACTCACTTCTTCTGTTTTCTCATCCACGCGCTCTTTGACCATATCCATCAGCTTGTCCCTCTGCATTTCCGTTCTGTTTTCCAATGCTACATATTCTTTGCACCCTGCTTTGTCTGACATGTTATTTAACATATTATCTGATGTGTTGTTTGGCATCTCACTTAACGCCTCGCTTCTTAATTGATCTGCTTTTATTTCTACTGTCTTTTCCGCCTCCTGTTCAGACAGATTTCTTTTATCACCGTCTGATATTGCGGGCATTTTGAATAAGACTGTACGAATCGCCTTCAACTGCAGTCCCTGCTCTTTTAGCAGTTTAATCTCCTGTAACTGCTTTACATCCTGTTCCGTGTAATAGCGGTGTCCCATTTCATTACGTTTGATGGGAAGCTGTAATTCCTCCTCCCAGTAACGCAGCACGTGATTCTCTACCTGAACTTTCTTCGCTGCCTCCGATATGTAATAGATTGTTTTTTCTTCCATCCGCTTCCCCTTTCTTATATGTGTTCCTATAGCTTCTAAGTTCGCACTTCCGTATAAAAACTGAGCTTCGATTAATCTCGAGATTTGCTTCACAAACTCTAAAACAGAAAAAGAGACCCCCCTCAGGATTGTCTCTTTTGTAAAATCAACTCTTATTTTTGTAAATTAGCAAATTTTGTGAAATCGGGCAGCCATGCCAACTCTATTGTGCCAATCGGACCGTTTCTCTGCTTGGCAATGATAATTTCCACGATTCCTTTTTTCTCTGTATCTTTATTATAATAATCATCGCGATAAATAAACATCACCACATCGGCATCCTGCTCAATCGCACCGGATTCACGCAAGTCTGACAGCATCGGTCTGTGATCCGGTCTCTGTTCTACGGCACGGCTAAGCTGCGACAACGCAATCACGGGTACATGCAGTTCTCTTGCTAAAGCCTTAAGCGAACGAGAGATATCCGATATTTCCTGCTGTCTGGAATCCGTCGATCTACCGCTTCCGGACATCAACTGTAAATAGTCTATAATAATCATTTCCAGATTATGTTCAAGCTTATACTTACGACATTTGGAGCGCATCTCCGATATGCTGATGCCCGGCGTGTCATCAATAATCAAATTAGATTTCCCGATTACACCGGCACTTTCAATTAGTTTCTCCCACTCTACATCAGACAGATTACCTGTACGCAGATGCTGGGAATCTACTCTTGACTCCATAGAAAAGAGACGATTGACTAACTGTTCCTTCGACATTTCCAGACTGAAAATAGCCACTGTTTTATTCTGCCTAAAAGCCACATATTCAGCGATATTTAAGACAAACGCGGTTTTTCCCATGGAAGGTCTTGCAGCCACCAAAATGAGGTCAGAAGGCTGCATACCAGCCGTTCGATAGTCTAGGTCAAGAAATCCCGTGGCAACACCTGTCACATTCCCTTTGTTATGAGAAGCCCTCTCAATGTTATCCATGGCATTCATGACAATCTGTCTGATTGGTACAAATTCTCCTGCATTCTTGCGCTGTACCAAATCAAAAACACGCTTTTCCGTATCCGAAAGAATATCCTCTAGGCTGTCTTTCCCCACATAACAGGTATTGGCAATCTCTTCATTTAAACGAATCAGCTTTCTAAGGGTGGCTTTCTCTGCCACAATATTCGCATAATATTTAATGTTAGCCGATGTCGGAACTGCTGTGATAAGATCACGGATAAACTCTAAGCTGCTTACCTCCGGCGGCACATCCTTTTCCTTTAGGCGATCCTGCAGCGTGACAAGATCCACTGGTTTACCCTCATCGTTTAATTCCACCATCGCATCAAAAACAACGCCGTATTGCTTGTTATAGAAATCTTCTCCGAGAACAATTTCTGACGCAACCACAATCGCTTCTCTGTCCATAATCATAGAACCGATGACTGACTGTTCCGCCTCTATGCTGTGCGGTAATATTCTTTTGAGTAATGCTTCCTCCAATGTCCGTCACCTGCCCCTATTGGTCCTCAACCACTTTCACTTTCAGTTTTCCGGTAACCTTAGGATGAAGTTTTACACTCACCTCATAAGCGCCAAGCGCTTTAATCGCCTCCGGCAGTTGAATTTTCTTCTTATCCAGTTCTAATCCGCACTGTGTTTTCGCTGCTGACGCAATCTCTTTAGATGAAACCGAGCCAAAAGCTCTGCCTCCTTCGCCAGATTTCATCTTGAGAGTCACTTCTTTTGTCTCAAGCTCCTTAGCAAGCTCCTGTGCTGCTTCCAGCTGCTCCTGAGCCACTTTGTCCGCATTTGCTCTCTGTAATTTTAAATCGTTCAAATTCGCAGAATTGGCTTCTAATCCCAGTTTCTTGGGAAGTACATAGTTTCTGGCATATCCGTCGCTTACGTTTACAATCTCGCCCTTCTTACCCAGCGACTTCACATCTTCCAACAAAATAACTTTCATCTTTATAACCACGCCTCTCTTTCTCTACATCTATATGCCTGCAAAACAAATCATACAGACGTCTTTAGCCGTCCAATTCGCCTTCTGCTATCATTGCATCCAGCGTTCTCTTGATTGTTGCAATTCCTTCTTCAAGCGAACCGTCTTCTATCTGAGCACCAGCAATATTCAAATGTCCGCCTCCGCCCATTCGTTCCATGACTACCTGCACGTTAACCTCATCAATAGAACGTGCACTAATGTAAATGATACCGTTATATGGCGTCAATATAAAGCTCGCCTTAATTCCTTTAATATTCAATAATTCATTTGCCGCCTGTGCACCTACCACAGTAGGGCTCGCTACATCATCACCGGTACATATGGATATAGCGTAAGACTGTCTGTATATCTCTGCCTGACTAACGGCATCCGCCTTCGCTTTGTATTCCGCCGCATCGTCCCTGAACAATTTCCTGACGCGGGTCACGTCCGCACCGTTTCTTCGCAAAAATGCTGCCGCTTCAAAAGTTCTGACTCCCGTTTTCGTCATAAAATTATTCGTATCAATCATAATTCCCGAATACATGCAGTCCGCTTCTTCCGGTCTAAGGCGAAGATTATCGCTGATGTATTGCAGGATTTCAGATACCATCTCACATGCAGATGAAGCATATGCCTCTATATAGGAAAGTGTTGCATTTTCTATCACTTCCGAACCCTGTCTGTGATGATCCAATACCACTACAGATTTGCAACGTTTCAATAGCTCCGGACATTCGGTAATGCTCGGTTTATTCACATCCACCACGACAAGCACCGCATTGCTGCCTACCATATCTATCGCCTGCGCATTGCTTATAATCATATCCTCGGCGTACTCATCACTGTTCTTGAACATCTCCACCATAGGCTGCATAGAAGCCGTCACATCATTTAAAACAATATGCGCTTTCTTGTCCAATACCTCCGCGACTCTGTAAATGCCTATGGATGCACCAAAGCTGTCCACATCTCCCATTCTATGTCCCATAACATAGACTTCATCTTTAACGGAAATAATTTCTTTAAGCGCATGAGCCTTAACTCTTGCCTTAACGCGCGTACTCTTCTCAACCTGCTGACTCTTCCCGCCATAATAGCTGACATTCTCCGGCATCTTCACAACTGCCTGATCGCCGCCACGTCCGAGTGCAATATCTATCGCATTGCGGGCAAACTCATAATTCTGCGTATAACTCAGTCCATCCAGACCCATGCCGATACTGATGGTAACCGCCATCTCATTACCGATATTAACAGTCTTAACGTCCTCCAATAAGTCAAAACGGCTCTCCTGCATCTGTATCGCCGCCTCTTTACGCATAATCACGAAGTACTTGTCCTTCTCCAGTTTCTTACATATACCATCAAGCGATGCAATATATTTATTAACTTTTCGGTCAATCAACGCAATTAACAGTGAACGTCTGACTTCTTCCACGCTCTCCAACGCTTCATCATAATTATCCAGATATACCAATGCCACCGACAAAGACTGGTCATCAACTTCCTTTAACGCAATTTTGAGCGCCGTCTCATCAAACAGATACAACGCAATCAAATAGCCGTCATATCCTTTCGCCTCAATAATATCACTGTTTTCAGCCATCTCTTTTAAGGAGATCTTCTTCATCTTGGCAATATAATTACCCGATTCATACTCTACATCAAACTCTACTTCATCTTCCTCATTCATCCCCGGAAGCTTGTCCTTCGTAATAGAAGGAAACAGCGTAGTAATAGACTTACGATATCCTTTGTCCTGATGTACCATTCGCTCAAAGGCAATATTGGTCCATATAATCCTGCCTCCATCGTCTAACAGAGCATGAGGGAGTTCAAGATCACGCAATAATCGTCTCTGAATCTGTCCGTACTGAGTCGCAAAGCTGACCAGCTCATTCATAATGATTGGCTTGTTATAGAGCATCATAGAGGAAATAATAGCAATATAAAATATAATAAATCCGCTAAGTATCAATCCTGCTCTATAATCGCCAATCATATAAATCAGGATGTCTACAACAATCAACAGAAATCCCAAATATAAAGAAGACTGTAGATAGGACTTCAATCTTCCTTTTAATTTAACGCTGTTTTTCATCATAATTTCATCTCTTTATCTATTTCGTGGTGCATAAATACCTATAATCCCATTTTTATCCTTACATAACATCATAAGTATAGCATTTTTTATAAGTTCGTGCCACTCCAATATATAGAGCTTTTTCGGCGAAAAGTGACAGTATATGGTATGTTTTGATTCATTCCATATAAAAAGAAACACTGCCACGGGCATTTGCAACCCATGTACAGTGATTCTTCTTCCCACACTCATCATTTTTATATTTCTACATTAACCAATTTATTTTGCGATAACAGCAACTACACCACTACCCTGCATATTCAAAACTACGTGGTCTGCCCTTACTTCAACTACTTCCAGATCCACCCATAAACCTTTATTATACTGGTATGCTTCGATTACAGCGCCATCTGTAACGCCGGGTGTATAGAAGTTAATTGTTACCGCCATATATATGGTAATAAACACCGCTTTTATAAGTTTAAATTGAAAAAAGCCAATCGCCCGAATAGGCGATTGACTCTCACATCACTTCAAATATTAATCCTGAACATAAGGCATAAGCGCTACATGTCTTGCACGCTTAATGGCTGCCGTCAACGCACGCTGATGTTTCGCGCAGTTGCCTGTGATTCTTCTGGGAAGAATCTTACCTCTCTCAGATACATATCTCTTCAGTTTGTTTGTGTCCTTATAATCAATTACATTATCTTTGCCACAGAATACACATACTTTTTTTCTTCTGCGCATTCCACCCTTTTTTTTAGGGAAATCCGGCTTATCTGTTTTATTAAATGCCATGGTTATTGCCTCCTTCTAAAATCAAACAATTAGTTGAACGGCAGTTCCTCGTCGATTCCGTCAGGAATATTCATAAAACCATCTCCGGCTGCAGCCGGTTCCGGTCTGTTTGCCGGAGCAAATCCACTGTCACCGCTTCCGGCACTGTTCTTGCTCTCTGCAAATTCCTGTTCTTCTACTACGATATCTGTTGTATACACTCTGACGCCATCCTTATTGGTATAGCTGCCTGTCTGGATACGACCGGTAATCGCAATCTTCGTTCCCTTATGAAAATATTTCTCCGCAAATTCTCCTGCTCTTCCAAAAGCAACACAGTTGATAAAATCCGCGGTCTGATCATCATTGTTACGATTGAATCTACGGTCGACAGCCAATGTGTATCTTGCTACTGCCGTAGCGTTCTCACCCTGAGAATACCTCACTTCGGGATCTCTTGTCAAACGCCCCATAAGTATTACTTTGTTCATAAATACCTCTTTCTATTTCTCGTCTTGTCTTACGCACAGGTATCTGATGACGTTGTCCATAATGCGGATACGGCTCTCAATCTCAGCCGGAACATTACTCTCTGCGTCAAACTGGATGAAATAGTAATAAGCTTCCTTCATTTTCTGCACTTCGTAAGCTAATCTCTTCTTACCCCAGTCATCAACATTAGTAATCTGTCCACCGAATCTTTCTACCAGAGCCTTAGCTTTCTCCAAAGTAGCGGCTCTCTCGTCATCTTCGATCTTTGCACTAACAACAACGGCTAATTCGTATTTGTTCATGCTTCTTTTCCTCCTTTTGGTCTCTGGCCCCTTCCTTACAAAGGAGCAAGGATGATTGACTTTACAGTCATAATTAGTATATCACGGTTATTTATCATACCATAGCCACCCGCAATCTGCAAGTGTTTTTTGTTACGATATCCCATTTTCGTCAAGAGAGGTTTGCCTGCAAACCTTCTTCACATTTTTCTCCACCTGCCTGCGGGCTATCATAATCTGATGTCCGCATCCCATACATTTCAGACGGAAGTCCGCCCCGATGCGCAGCACCTCCCATTCGTTGGAACCGCAAGGGTGCTGTTTCTTCAGTTTTAAAATATCTCCGACCTGAATATCCATTTCATATAACCTCGTTAATCAAGTTGTGAGAATATCTCTCCGATACTTCCCTGCACAATCAGATTCGCAATAGAGTCCCGTGGTGTGGGCGTCTTATTGACAAGCACCAGTTTATTGCCATTATAGTAATCCAGAAGTCCTGCCGCCGGGTAAACTGCCAGCGAAGTGCCGCCTACAATCAGTACGTCCGCTTCGCTGATGTACCGTACTGCATCGGTAAGTGTCTTCTGATTTAATCCTTCTTCATACAATACCACATCCGGCTTGATACTACCGCCGCACTCACATACAGGAATACCCGCCGAGTTGACAATGTATTCCACATCATGAAACTTTCCGCACTTTTCACAGTAGTTGCGCAGTACGGAACCGTGCAGTTCCAATACCACTTTGCTTCCCGCTGCCTGATGCAGCCCGTCGATATTCTGCGTAATCACCGCCCTAAGTTTACCTTCCTTTTCCCACTGTGCCAGTTTCAAATGCGCCGCATTCGGTTTTGCATCAAGACACAGCATCTTAGCACGATAGAACCGATAAAACTCCTCTGGCTTCTGTCTGTAAAATGTGTGGCTTAAAATCGTCTCCGGAGGATAATCATACTGTTGATGATACAGACCATCCACACTTCTGAAATCAGGAATGCCACTTTCGGTGGATACCCCCGCGCCACCAAAAAACACAATATTACTGCTTTCCTTCACCCATTTGCGAAGCTGCTCCAGTTGTTCCATGCTGCCACCCCTTTCTTTTAATCATTCATACCAGTGCGAAATTTCGTACTATCGACCAAGTTCTAATCTGTTGACTGCCGAGAAAATCGCTCTCACAGACGCCCTTGTGATATTGGAACTCACACCTACACCGTAAGTAACCCTGCCGCTCTCCACGTCAAGCAGGTGGATATATGCTGCCGCCTGCGAGTTAGAACCGCTCTGTAGCGCGTGCTCTTCATAATCCAGAATCTTAATATCAATACCAAGCTCTTCCTGAAGTCCTCGTTTTGCGGCGTCAATAGGACCATTACCCACTGCTTCAAATTTCTTCTCAACGCCGGCATCTGTGTAGACCACAGTAACTTTCGTGTCAAACTGTGATTTCGTCTCGCCGCTCAAGTCATCCATACGCAGCTTGCGGAAATGAATCGGTTCCTTTTGATCCAAATACTGCTCGCGGAAATTATCCATAATCTGTTCAGGTGATACTTCACCCTGCTTCTCAGATACTTTCTGAATCACATTGGCAAACTCTTTATGCATACCCTTAGGAAGCTTGAATCCGAAATAAGTATCCATGATAAACGCCACACCGCCCTTGCCGGACTGGGAGTTAATACGCACAATCGGCTCGTATTCCCTTCCGATGTCTGCCGGGTCAATCGGTAAATAAGGAACCTGCCAAATCTCGCTGTTTCGCTCCTTCATTGCCTGAACGCCTTTATTGATTGCATCCTGATGTGAACCCGAAAATGCCGTAAATACCATTTTACCGGCATAGGGGTGTCTCGGGTGAATCGGAATCTTACAGCATCGCTCATAAATTTCAATGCTTTCATTGACATGCTCAATTGCAAGATTCGGATCAATCCCCTGTGAAAACATATTATACGCAATATTCATAATATCAACGTTACCGGTTCTCTCCCCGTTGCCAAACAGCGTTCCTTCCACACGATCGGCACCTGCAAGAAGTGCAAGCTCCGCGCTTGCCACTCCGGTGCCACGATCATTATGTGGGTGTACACTCAAAATGATACTTTCGCGATCCTCAAAATGCATATTCATCCACTCAATCTGGTCTGCATACACATTCGGCGTATTCATCTCTACCGTGGAGGGAAGATTGATAATCATAGGATTTTCTTTTGTCGGACCCCATTCTCTCTGCACCGCTGTGCAAACCTCCAGTGCATAGTCCAGTTCTGTACCTGTGAAACTTTCCGGCGAATACTCCAGAATAATCTTACCGGGAAAATTTGCAGCATGCCGCTTAACCATCTTAGTGCCTTCCACAGCGATATTAATAATTTGCTCTTTGTCCATATGGAACACAACATCACGCTGTAAAGTTGACGTCGAATTGTAAATATGCACAATCGCCTGCTTGCAGCCCTGAATGGACTCAAATGTTCTTTCTACCAATTCCTCCCGACATTGTGTCAGTACTTGCACTACCACATCATCCGGAATCAGCTTGCGGTCAATCAGCTGACGAAGGAAATCAAACTCTATCTGGCTGGCTGCCGGAAATCCTATCTCAATCTCTTTAAAACCCAGCTTAATCAGATAATTAAAAAATTCAATCTTCTCTGACACTACCATAGGATCTATTAATGCCTGATTGCCATCTCTAAGATCTACGCTGCACCATATGGGTGCTTTCTCAATCTCTTTATTAGGCCATTTTCTCTCCGGATAGTCCACTACCGGATTTTTCCTGTAACGCTTGTAGTTTAACATTTTGGTTCCCTCCAATTCTGACTCTGCTTATTCTCGAAAAAAAAGCCCGTTGTACACAACGGGCTAAACAGACGGCATTATTCACCGAGTCCACTTTCAATTGCACTGACTAAAGTCTTCAATGCTTCTTCCTCGTCCTCGCCATCACACATAAACTCAATCTCATCACCACATTTGACACATGCACCAAGCACGCTCAAAACACTTTTGGCATTCGCTGTATTATCCCGAAATGTAAAAGTTATTAAAGATTTGAACTGCATTGCCTCCTTACATAGGATGCCTGCCGGTCTTAGATGTAGCCCTGTTGGGTTTTTGATGACTACCTTTTGGCTTACCATACCCTTATCCTCCAATATTTCGATTCCGGTTAATGTTTGAACCCCCTCAACCACAACCTACTCTTAACTATAACATTTTTTTGTATATATCACAAGAGTTACAGCATAATATTCTGTATGAGCTCTGCCAGTTTCTTGGCTTCCTCATCAATCATTTTCTGATCTTTACCTTCAATCATAACTCTCACAAGCGGCTCTGTACCGGACGGTCTGATCAGCACACGTCCCTCGCCTGCAAATTTCTTATCCAAATCGGCAATTGCATCTGCAATCTCCGGATAATCCATATATTTTTCTTTCTTATGTGTAGGTACTTTGGCATTCACAAGCGCCTGCGGCATTACCTCCATAATACTCTTTAACTCTGATAGAGGTTTCCCTGTCTCCACAATTACCTGTAACAGATGGAGCGCGCTTAATAAGCCATCGCCGGTCGTATTTTCATCTAGGAAAATCACATGACCCGACTGCTCGCCGCCCAGACTGGCTTTAATCTCTCTCATTCTCTCCAGCACATATCTGTCGCCCACCTTGGTCTGTTCAATATTAATACCATTCTTCTCTCCCATCAGGAAGAATCCGAGGTTACTCATGACCGTAGCCACAATCGTATTCTTGTTCAGTTTGCCATTCTGTTTCATATGATTACCGACCAATGCCATGATCTGGTCGCCATCCACAATATTGCCCAATTCATCCACTGCCAAAAGTCTGTCTGCATCGCCGTCAAAAGCAAGACCTACATTGGCTTTCTCGTAGACTACTCTCGCCTGCAGCTCATCCATATGTGTGGAACCGCAGTTGGCATTAATATTTATACCATCCGGATTATTATGGATTGCCACCACTTCCGCTCCAAGTTCCTTCATGGTCTCTACGGAAGTATAATAAGAAGCGCCTTCCGCACAGTCCAATACAATCTTCATACCACGCAAATCCACATTAACAGCCTTCATTGCATGATTAATATACTCTTCTCTTGCATCCGTACGGTATTTAATCTTGCCGACTCCTGCGCCAATCGGGAACTTCACTCCCTGCATACCGTTCTTAATCAATGCCTCTATCTCGTCCTCAAGAGAATCCGGCAGTTTGTATCCGTTACCGTCAAAGAATTTAATGCCGTTAAACTCTACTGAATTGTGAGACGCTGAAATAACAACTCCCGCATCTACCTTGTATTTTCTCGTAAGATATGCCACTGCGGGGGTCGGCACTATTCCTACGTAAACTGCATTAGCTCCTACCGAACACGCGCCTGCCATCAATGCATTCGCCAGCATATCCCCCGAAATTCTTGTGTCAACTCCCACCATAATTGTCGGCTTATGCTCATTCTCTTTTGTAAGAACATATGCTCCTGCCTGCCCCAGCTGCATCGCCAACTGCGGTGTAAGTTCCTCGTTTGCAACACCTCTGACACCATCGGTTCCAAATAACCTGCTCATGATAATACCCATTCCTTTCCCATTTATTATCAAATAAATATTTTCTACTCCGCTTCTGTAATGTACACCTGTACATCCGATTCTTCCCACACTACCTTCGAATCTTCAGGAATGTTTACAGACAAAGGTATTCTGTGGTAGCCGGGCTCCGGCTCTTCAACGCCCTCCTCTTCAAGCCATGCAAGTATATCAACACTTACTTCTAAAGCATTCACATTTACAGTCTCCAGCTCAGCCGCAAGACCGACCAGTGTAATACTGCATTCATCCTCCGGATCGATGATTTCCGCTTCAAATCCTGTCGGAAGACCGGTAATACGAACAGCATCCACTTTCGCGGTAAATGTCCGTCTGATTTCTTGTCCAACAGCAACCGTGACGTTAACCATACCTTCGAAATCTTCTTCCGCCAGAATCACTCCATCCGGCAAATACTTCTTAAGATCAATCAATATCGTTACGTCTTCTCTTGCACCGCTCACATCAATGTCACCCTCCGCAATCTCAATCGCATTGATGCTCTGTATCAATTTGGATCTTCCGGCTATCACAACATTATTTCTGGTACTGCTAACCTCGCCTGTCATTCTGAATCCGTCCGCAGGAGCTCCGGTAACGGTATAGGTGATCGGTACTGTTTTTTGCTCCAGAACTTCAACATTGACACGCACCTTTGTGATGCTCCGTTCGAGACTCGATGATTTAATCTCAACGCCCTCTTCATCATACAAACGGATATCCGCATCCGTTCCGATATTACTTGTAAATCCGGATACATCTACGTCCGCCTGAACCTTTGCAATCTGTGAAACCACTGACTTCGGTCCCGACACTCTAAGCAGATTCTGTTCCGTTGATACGTCGCCTAACATATATCCGTCACGAACTTCTCCTACCACATTCGCCCTAATAGGAAAAGATCTTGTCTGTTTCTCTTCAATATTTAACTTTACGGTATCTATATTACCTCTGATGCTCTCCACCTTATCGTTATACTTATTGGTAGACAGCTTGATGGGAATCGTATCCAAGCTGGTCAAATCATTCACATCCGCTATCGCCACCACATTAGACTCACTCAGCGTGTTAATAATTGAACCGGGCGCATAGATTGTCACCGTATCTATCACATCAGTACCGTCAAGCACTTCACAAATCTGTCCTCTTTCCGTAATCAGATCCATATTTCTGATCGTAACCGGAATATCAGAAAGCCGTAGCGGAACAACCGGATCATTGATATTCGTAACAATAATCCAGACCATAGACGCAAATAAGAAAGAGACAAGTTTAAGCCCCCAGTTTTTGGTAATCTTATTCTTCATTTCTGGACCTGCCTTTCCACAGCTTCCTCTTCTCCTCTACTGGTTTATTCTGAATATCCGACAATCTTACTTTAAGTCTATCTGCATCCAATCCTCTTTCTAATTGTCCGCCATAAGCGACACTGATCTTCCCTGTCTCTTCGGATACAATCACAGTCAATGAATCCGTCACTTCCGATATACCCACGCCAGCTCTGTGCCTTGTTCCCAGCTCCTTACTGAGTGCCATATTATCGGACAAAGGGAGATAACAGGTAGCCGATACAATACGATTTCCTCTCACGATCACTGCACCATCGTGCAGTGGTGTATTGTGCTCAAATATATTAATCAATAATTGACTGGAAACGATACCGTCCACGTCAATACCTGTTCTTTCATATTCACTTAACGACTGCTCCTGCTCAATAACGATAAGCGCACCCGTCTTGACCTTACCCATCTCAATTGACGCCTTCACAATCTCATTGATTGTTCGGTCTGAGAAGCGTCCCTCCTCCGACTTACCGGAATCAAATACAACAATTGAAGAAAAGAAGTTCTTACGTCCCAGTTCTTCTAACGCCTTGCGTAATTCCGGCTGCAGCACGACCACGATTGCTATCGCGGCAATGCTAAATACATTCGTCACAATCCATAAAATCGTATTCATTCTAAAGAAGGCGGCAAGCAATATGAAAACTGCTATCACGATGATGCCCTTCAAAAGCGCCCACGCTTTCGTATTTTTAATCCAAGCAAGGATATGATACGACAGGAAAGTAAGAATAATAATCTCCACAATATCTGTCCAGTGGACTGTGGGCATATGCAATTTGGAAAGATATGTCGCTATAAATGTATTCAGTTGCTGCATGACCCTTCTCCACCCTTCTGATTATTCTGTGATTAGTGTGCACTTCTTGTCTTCTGAACTGCCTTCAACTTCTGACTGTTAATCTGCTTCACCTTTTTTTCCGGTTTAGATACAACCACCTTAGGCACCGCTTTCACATAATAATAATATTCATCATCTTCAAATTGTACCTTCTCTGTTCTACTGTAATCCACGTTAAATACAAAGAATTGCAGCACCAGTACCAGTAAGAAAGAAATAATATTTCCCAAAATCATCCCAAATACCGGAACTTTTGTGTCAAACATTAAATCTCCTACGAGCAACACCATAATATCCACAACAACTCCCGATACCATGGCAATCGTCCATGCATAATCAATGCTTAACCTTCTGATCATGTATACGAGAATCACCGTGACCGCAAATGCCATAATGGTCACTACCATCTCTTTATTGTTCAAAAGACCGTCTATGACAAATTTGAATCTTGCCACCATCTCTTCCCCAGCCATACCTGCAATCACAGATACATTTTGCGTCACGTAATGTATCATATAGTATACGACTACACCGCAGGCAACCGAAACAGCAGATGCCGGTGTTCCTACTAATCCCATTGCGAGAGGAATCACATAGGGCACCTTCATTAAAAAGCAAATCGGCAGTAATACAATGACCAGCGTATCCTTAGGTGAAAACCTCAGATACAACAAAAACATGAGCAAAAACCCCACTCCAATCACCGCTGCGCACTCTAAACTAAACGCATACAAATGCAGCATCACAAACAGCCCCGACATAATCACAATAAAATTCACCGGCATAAAAGAGCACATCAGTGCTACAATCAAAACCACCGTCATCCGATCTATGCTTTCCATATATCCCAATCGGGAATTAATAAGCAACAATGCGATAAGCGCCAACATGAATTTCAAGATTGGTGTGATATATACCTCATATTTACTGTATATCGTCATCAATATCTGTTTTGCAACAAGTAAGGTAGTCATCATTTATCCTTTCACTTTCCGTACACTTTCTTCAATCCTATTGTCGATACATCTCTGCGAGTCTGCGGAGATTCATATGATATACCCTCAGACTCTTAATTGCCCTGTTGTACCGAATCGTATAAACTACATAGGAAATTACGGCATATATCCCTATCGTCCATAAATACATGGTAAAAACCTGCTTTGCAAATGCCAACAGATCCATTTTGTAAATATCCGCCATAAATATTTCAAAATCATAGAAAATGTACACAGCAAATACCACTACAAATGCAATCGTTGCACTTATAATGGACTTCAATACTTGCCATCCTATATAATCACTACGAAAATAACTTCCTATGGCAACGTTCTTCTTCCCTTCATTTGCTTCATAGGATGCCATCTTCGTCATTAGGATTATTCTCTTTTCATTTAACATACAAATCTCCTAACCCAGAAAACGCATCTTAGGATTTTCTTTCGTATCCTTTTTCGGCTGGGGTTTAGGCGCCTCCGGCTGACGTATACTGTCATGCAGCTGATTCGCCATGCTATTCTTGCATTTCTCACAGAAACGTCCGCTATAGATTGCCGTGCCGCACTTCTCACAGTGCAGTGTAATCCCAGAGCCTTCCGCCAACTGCAAACGCTCATCCTTAAGCCATTGTTGGATCTGGTTCTTGGATACGTCACATGCCTCGGATACTTCCGGGATGGTCGCCGTTACATGATCCTGAATATACGACTTTACTTCCTGAAATTTAGCCTCCAGTTCATCTCTGCACCCCATACAAATCGGCGGTCCGGATACATAGTTAAATAGTTTCCCACATTTTCTGCAGTTTCTCGCATTCATGCTGTTATCCTCCTATAGTTATTATTGGCTATAAACCCTTTCCGATAGCAAGAGCCGCAAAATATATTTTCTTGACTCCCACCTTGCGCAGCTCATAACACATTGCGTCTATGGTGCTGCCGGTCGTATAAATATCGTCTATAATTATAATCGTATCTAATTTTACATCATTGCGACAGATTTTGAAAGCCCTTTTCAAATTATTTTGTCTCTCCGAGACAGATAAATCTTTCATCGGCACCGTTTTACGCACTCTTTTGACCAATTTTGTCTCCACCGGGATGTTCATGATTTCGCCCAGCTCCCTCGCCAGCGCCTCCGCCTGATTATATCCCCTCACACGCCTTTTGGAATCGTGAATCGGCACCGGCACCAATGCATCCGGTCTGTGTACTGCAATCCATCTGCCCAACTGCTCAGCCATGCATCCGGCATAATATGCTGCATACTCCCGTCTCCCCTTATACTTAAAGCGATAGAGGGAATCTGCTATGTCCTTATAAGCATAAAGCGCTCTTCCACTGTCAAAAAGGTGCCTGCGATGCATACAGTCCCCGCAATACTCTGATTCTTCCCTATCCAGCTCCTTACCGCATTTTGTGCAGTACGGTGCACGGATATACCCTAATTCTTCTTTACAAGTCTCACAGATAAGACTACCAAACGGCTTAACCGCCTTATCGCAGACGGGGCATCTGCGCGGATAGAAAATATCCAATAGAATCCCCTGAAATGTTTTCTTCCTCATATATCTTCCTTTGTATTACGGAATCAGTTCTCTGATTCTCTCCGCCAAACCGGTATACCGGCGGTTTTGATAGTTATTATCCACCATCTCTTTCAGCGTCTGCCTGCTTCCCAGAATCGTTACACAGTTCTTAGCTCTGGTCACTCCCGTGTAGAGTAGATTTCTGTTAAACAGCATACGTGGTCCGGACAGCAGCGGCATAATGACCGCCGGATATTCGCTGCCCTGTGATTTATGGATTGTCACCGCATATGCCAGTTCTATTTCGTCAAGCTGGGCATATGCATAAGTCACTCTTCTGTGTTCGTCAAATTCAATCACTACCTCATGAGCATATTCATCAATCTGCAAAATAATTCCTATATCACCATTAAAAATTCCGCATCCTTTGTCAATCGGTATCCCGTATTTACTTACCACCTCCCATTCGAGTTGATAGTTATTCTTAACCTGCATAACTTTATCCCTCTCCCGCAAGAGTACGTTTCCGGACGTATATTCCCGCTTGCTGTCTGACGGCGGATTAAGATACTTCTGCAAAATACTGTTTAGTGTCTCTACGCCCAGTCTCCCTTTGCGCATCGGCGTCAGAACCTGTATCTCATATGGCTGCGCTCCTACATAAGAAGGAAGTTTCTCTGTTATTAACTGTATCATATGTTTGTATATCACATTTGTGTCATTTCTTTCCAAAAAGAAAAAATCCCTGCTTTTATTATCAAGCACCAGTTCTTCTCCGGCATGAATGCGGTGTGCATTCCAAACAATATCGCTTTCTCCGGCTTGTCTGAATATTTTTTCCAAAACCACCATAGGAAACCGCTCACTGCTCATGGCATCCTGAAGCACCTGTCCAGCCCCTACCGACGGAAGCTGATTGACATCTCCTACCATAATCAATCTTGTCCCAACCGTAATTGCTTTAAGGAGTGCCTGAAACAGAAAAATATCCACCATGGACATTTCATCAATAATAATTACATCAGCCTCCAAAGGGTTTTCTTCATTCCGTTCAAATCTTGCCGCCTTAGATTCCTCCGACACAACACCGTTCAGTTCCAACAGGCGATGAATCGTTTTGGATTCATATCCCGTCGCTTCCGTCATACGCTTAGCAGCTCTTCCTGTGGGCGCTGCTAAATAGATGTCCATACCCTCAGATAGAAAATATCGTATGATAGCGTTAATCGTAGTCGTCTTGCCTGTTCCGGGACCCCCCGACAATATGAAAATACCGTTTTTTACACACTCCTCGACCGATTTTTTCTGCAATTCATCCAGAACAATATCCAGTTCTTTCTCGATTTGGTCAATCTTAACCGTAATCTCATTCTCTTCTGATGGTAACAAATCCTCTTTGGCAGAAACATTTAAATCGTGAAGCATCTTTGCGCAATTTAATTCGGCATAATAATAGGTCGATGCATAAACTTTACATTCCCCGTCCTGTTGTGAGCGTTTAATCATCAACTTTTTATCCATTGCAAGATTGCCAAGGTGTGGCTCCATTACGGAAGGTTCCACCCCCAACAGTTCGCCTGCCTTTTTCAACAAAACATCCTGCGGAAGATAACAGTGTCCCTCACCGCCTGCAAGCATGAGCGTATAGAGTATACCGCTTCTAATCCGGTAGTCAGAATCCGTATGAATACCGATTCTCGCTGCAATCTCGTCCGCAATTTTAAACCCAATTCCTTGAATGTCCTCAGCTAATTGATAAGGATTTTCTTTCAGAATACCGTACAGCTTCGTTCCGTAGGCTTCATAGATGCGTATTGCAAGAGTATTCGAAATGCCGTATTTCTGTAGAAAAGTCATAGCTTCTCTCGCGTCGCGTTTCTCATAAACCGTAACCGCAATCTCCCTCGCCTTACGCTCACTTATGCCTTTTACTTCCGCCAGCCTCTCAGGCTCCTCCTCTATAATTCGATATGTATCGGCGCCGAATCTCTTCACAATCCGCGCCGCCAGTGCTTCTCCGACTCCTTTGATAGCGCCGGAACCAAGATACCTTTCTATACTGACGGCATCATCCGGAGGCACGATTTTATAATGTTCTATTTTAAACTGTGCCCCGTACACCGGATGAGTAGTATAATCACCTTCCGCCTCTATCGTTTCCCCTTGATCCATCGTTTTAAAAAAACCGACGCACGTGATTTCCTCTTCACCGCTGACCAAGTTGAACACCATGTACCCGTTATCGGCATTCCTATATATGATATGCTCTATATATCCTTTGACTGTCTCCATTAATTTACTGCGCTTTCCAACCAAACATCATTTTATATTCACTAGAAACAAATGCCACGGCATAATTACAATAAAGGGCTGCTTCGCAAGCAGCCCTCTCCATTTAAATACAATACTTAACTTATTACATGTTATAGTTACGTTTCGCTTGTTCATACAGCAACTGTGCCAGAGAATTTGATTTCTCGGAAGCCGTCTGCTCAGATAATTTCTGAATAACCGTATCTTTAAAAGTGTCTACCATGTTTGCAGCATAACCTTCTTCCTCGCTGTCATCACTGAACACTTTAGCAGTCTTCTCCATCTCTTTATAGACCTGCTCCCAAAGATATGCCTCAAACTGTTTGCAGGCATCAAAAAGGGCTTCGTCCTCAATGTCCTTAGTCTCTGCGGCATTCTCCAGATTCTTCTGCAGATTTTCCATAGCAATTCTATTGGTATCTGTCATGTAATCCGTATAATTTCCTAATCCTGTCAAATCCATTGTCTCTTCCTCCGTTACCGCCTTCAAACATCACGACGGCAGCTTCCCTTTCTTCTGAGAATTAAACACTATAACTATCTCTTCAGATTATTCGCTACCTCCATCATGGAATCAGAGGTCGTAATCGCCTTAGAGTTCATCTCGTATGCACGCTGTGCTACAATCAGATTAACCATCTCGTTGGCAACCTGTACGTTAGAGCCTTCCAGATATCCCTGCACAATCCTACTCTTAAGCACATCAGCATTGGTCTCCTCGTTAATGGCTCTGCCGCTGGCATCTGTTTCCGCAAAAAGCGTATCACCTACTCTGTTAAGACCACCCGGATTATTGAACTGGAACAGCGCAAGCTTCATACCAATGGGCTGCGGATTATTGTTCTCGTCCGGATAACAGATTTCTCCGTCCTCATTAATTGATAATCTGTTCGCGATATAGGTACGATCCAAGTTAACTTCCCTTCCCGTAGTCATAAGAATCGGAAGTCCGTCAGCGTTCGTCAATGTGATTCTGTTATTCCCGGTTAATGCCCATGTAAAATCACCGTTTCGCGTATAGTATGTATTACCGTCCTCTCCACGAATAGCGAAGAATCCGTCTCCTTCAATCGCAAATGCGGTATCGCTCTGGGAATCCAATAAGCTTCCCTGTGTAAAAATAGAATTGATGGATGAAACGCGGACACCTAAACCAACCTGTGAACTGGTAGGCTTTGGATTACCGTTCGCCGTTGTAGTCACCGACTGCAGATTCTGGTACAAGAGTGACTTAAACTGCGCTACCTGCGCCTTATATCCCGCCGAGTTAACATTTGCCAGATTGTTGGCAATCGTATCTACATTCGTCTGCTGTGCATTCATACCGGTCGCTGCCGACCACAAACTTCTAACCATAATTTACGCCTCCTATAATTTGCCTAACTGATTTACTGCAATGTCCAGCGATTCATCATATGTGGTGATCACCTTTTGGTTACTGTCATACTGTCTCTGGATGGCAATCATGTTGACCATCTCCGTCACTACGGACATATTCGCCATTTCCAATACTCCGGCATGAATATCTGCTTCCGCTTCCATCTCCGTTGCGCCCTCAATCGGCTGGAAGAAGTTCTCGCCGTAACGCTCCAGATAATTATAATCTTCAAAATCCGTCAATCCAATGGTCGCCACCTGCACGCCGTCCTGTGTAATATTACCAGCCTGATCAATGCTTACGGGCAGCGCCGTGTTCATTCTGATCCGACGCCCGTTCTCATCCAAAACAAAATCGCCGTCCTGCGTTACCAGATAACCCTGCCGGTCCATCGCAAAATTGCCGTCTCTCGTATATTTGGTGGACGTCTCGTCTGCCTTATTCGTGTATTCTACTGCAAAGAAACCGTTACCGGAAATCGCAAGGTCGAGCGGGTTATTCGTCACCTTCATGGGACCCTCTGAATAATCCACATAATTCTCACCGATTTTAACACCCAAGTTCATGCCCACTCGCGTGACTCTATTCTCCAGATAATCCTCATTCGCCTCATTGTTCAATTCATTTTCATCGACGCCTTTCGGAGTACTGATCAATTTCGGAATATTGCCCGCTTCAGATAAATCCTTAATCTTATATGCCAGCACACTGTCAAACGCCTGACTCGTAGTGCCTTCTTTCTTGAAGCCGTTGGTGTCCGCATTCGCCAGATTGTTAGTCAAAACATCCATTCTGTGCTGCTCGTTAATCATTCCCGTGTACGCCGTATACAATCCTTTAAGCATAATCTTCTGCCTCTCTTAATCCTCGCGGTATCCCGCTAAAAATTCTACATACTTGCCCGTACCGACAGCAACTGCCGTCATCGGGTCTTCCGCTGTCATCGTATTGATTCCGGTCTTGGCTGCAATCAAATCTTCCAATCCCCTCAGCAGACTTCCGCCACCGGTAAGTACAATCCCTCTGTCAGCAATATCAGCCGCCAGTTCCGGAGGTGTTTTCTCCAAAACGCTGTGAATCGTCTCAACAATCTGGACAGTTGTCTCATGAAGCGCTTCCTCAGTCTCCTCTGACGATACCTTAACGGTCCGGGGAAGTCCCGTGACCAGATTACGTCCTCTGACATCCATATAGTCTACTTCCGGTCGCTTAAACGCCGAACCAATCTTTATTTTCAAATCCTCTGCCGTTCTTTCACCAATCAGCAAATTATGTTTCTTACGCATATAACGCACGATTGCTTCGTCAAAATCGTCTCCGGCAATCTTAATGGATGCGCTGACAACCGTACCGCCTAGTGAAATAACGGCTATATCAGATGTTCCGCCGCCGATATCAACAATCATATTACCACACGGTTTAGAAATATCTATTCCCGCACCGATTGCAGCCGCAATAGGCTCCTCTATAATAGATACCTCTCTGGCGCCTGCCTGATATGTTGCATCCTCAACTGCCTTCTTCTCAACTTCTGTAACGCCGCTTGGCACACATACTGCTATGCGCGGTTTTCGAAATGTCTTCTTACCAAGAGCTTTCTGAATAAAATATTTCATCATCTTCTCGGTAACCTGATAATCAGAGATAACGCCCTGACGAAGCGGTCTGACGGCAACAATATTGCCCGGTGTTCTTCCGAGCATCAATCTCGCGTCCTCACCAATCGCTTTAATCTTGTTCGTATCTCTATCAAAAGCTACAACGGAGGGCTCTTTTAATACTACTCCTTTGCCCCTGATGTAGACCAATATGCTGGCTGTTCCCAAATCAATCCCGATATCCGTATACTGCATTCCCTTTGATCCCCTTTCTCGTGGTCTCTCTATAATAATTTCCAATTGCGGTCAAACTAAACATCAATATGATTTTGCGCCCAAATTTCTCGGTTTTCCGAACATTATCACGTAGTTCTCAGAAAATAGCGCAATACGCTGGATATATTATAACCTAAAGAAATGGTTTTTCAAAGGCTTTTATTGATTTTTTTGAAAAAAATGAAAAACACCAAAAGCAGAACGGTTCCTTCCGTCCTGTTTTTGGCATCCGTGCCGTTCGATTTTTTTATCGGATAGTCTCTCGTTTTTCTTAACCCCTATTTACAGGAAATATTTACCAAACTTTTTCCTGTGCAATAAAAGTCCACTCTCCACTTATTCAAATATCTTCTGGCAGAAATGTACAAATCTCATATTCGTAAGTCTATCGGTGTATATATTTTCTCCTGTATCTGCTCCTCTATCTGGTCCTGTACTTGTTCCTCTATGGATTTCATTTCAGGAATGTCAGTCATTTGTGCAGCTCCGGCTTGGTCAAGGTTTTCCGTGTTGATTGTATCTTGTAATTCCTCCTGTATTTCGGCGACTTCATCCATCACCTCATCTATCATTTCATCCAACATGCCTTTCTCGATTCCCAGCGCTTCTTCCGCCATATCTTCCAGCCTCTCCTCAGCTGTCTTCGGCTCTGTTTTCTCTATCGCCTCGGCAATCTTCTCGGCACGTTCCCGTGACTCATCCATAATGTGCATCATCTGTTCACTGTTATAAGCCGCTTTTGCCTCAGCGATCTGGTCCTCGTAAGAATGGAACATCTCGAGCTTCTTGGCTATATCTTCCACGGTCTCACATTTCATATTCTTCAGATTGTCCTTCTGATGCTCGAAAAAAGCAATCTTGTTGTCACGCTCTTCCTGCCGCTGCATTCTCTGCTGCGTGCTCTTTAAGCCGCTGCCTCCTGTCACCATGCCGTTCAAAATAGAACTACTCAGTCTCTGTATATTGATGTTCATAGGCTTGTTCTCCTGTTGATTGCATATTTGTACTATATAATATATCGTCAAAAAACAAGAGACATCCAGACTCATACAGATAATTTCATAACAATTTCTGGCTGTTTCACGGCATTTTCGGCTAATCGACCGCCTCAAAAGACAATCTGCACGCGAAGAATCCTTTCTATTCTTTATGCAGATTCCGTGCATACTTGTCCAGCATCTTTTTCACATAAATACCCGTATACGACTCCGGATTCTCGGCAACCTGTTCCGGTGTCCCTTGCGCAATAACGGTTCCTCCGCCGTCACCGCCCTCAGGTCCCATGTCGATAATATAATCTGCAGTCTTAATCACATCCAGATTGTGCTCAATAACTACCACCGTGTTACCGCCCTCAGCTAATTTATGCAAAATATCCACGAGCTTATGCACATCCGCAAAGTGAAGTCCCGTAGTAGGTTCATCCAAAATATAAATGGTCTTACCAGTACTACGCTTACTCAATTCCGTCGCCAGTTTGATGCGTTGTGCCTCTCCGCCGGACAGTGTAGTGGACGGCTGTCCCAGCTTCACATAGGACAATCCTACATCATATAGTGTCTCGATTTTACGGCGGATAGAGGGAAGATTCTCAAAAAACGGTACTGCCTCTTCCACCGTCATATCAAGCACGTCAAAAATACTCTTCCCCTTATACTTGACTTCCAGCGTCTCTCTGTTGTAACGCTTTCCTCCGCACACTTCGCAAGGCACATAAACGTCCGGAAGAAAATGCATTTCTATCTTAATAATACCATCGCCACCACACGCTTCACATCGTCCGCCTTTGACATTGAAGCTGAACCGTCCCTTTTTATATCCCCTCGCTTTCGCATCCTGTGTCGAGGCAAACAAATCTCTGATCTGGTCAAACACTCCCGTGTAAGTAGCCGGATTTGATCTGGGGGTCCTGCCGATAGGTGACTGATCGATATCAATCACCTTATCCAGTTGGTCTATTCCTTCAATCTTCGTATGCTTCCCCGGAATACAGCGCGCCCTGTTTAAGTCTCTCGCCAAATGTTTATAGAGAATCTCATTGACCAACGAACTTTTACCCGAACCGGACACTCCGGTCACACACGTCATAATCCCCAACGGGATTTTTACGTTTATCTTCTTTAAATTGTTTTCTTCTGCACCCTTAACGACTAAATATCCCGCAGGCTTTCTCCGTTTATCCGGAACCGGAATTTGAATCTTACCGCTGAGATATTGTCCCGTGACAGATTCTTCCACCTGCATAATTTCCTGCGCTGTACCCTGTGCTACCACCTCGCCGCCATGAGAACCCGCTCCCGGTCCGATATCCACAACATGGTCCGCCGCCAGCATCGTATCCTCATCATGCTCCACTACAATAAGTGTATTACCCAAATCTTTCAGATTCTTAAGCGCCGCAATCAACTTGTCGTTATCTCTCTGATGCAGTCCGATACTCGGCTCATCCAGAATATAGCAGACGCCCACCAGCCCTGAACCTATCTGCGTCGCCAGACGGATGCGTTGTGCCTCACCTCCGGAAAGACTTCCCGTCGCACGGGACAAAGACAAATATTCCAGCCCTACTTCCATCAAAAAACCGACCCTCGCGCGGATTTCCTTCAATATCCGCTTACCAATCAACTCCTGCTGCCGTGTCAGCTTCATATCACCGATAAAAGCATGAAGCTTGTTAATCGACATAGAAGTAATCTCATAAATGTTCTTATCGCAAACCGTTACTGCGAGAGAGTCTTTCTTCAAACGCATACCCTTACATTCTTTACACGGAGTAATGCGCATATAGCTTTCATATTCCTGCTTAATCAAATCAGAACCCGTCTCACGGTATTTCCGCTCCATGTTCTTAATCAGTCCCTCAAAAGCAATCGGATATACACCTTTGCCGCGCTGCCCTTCATAATGCACTTCAACTTTCCTACCGTCAGTACCGTAGCAAATGACATCCTGTGCCTTCTGTGAAAGCTGCTCATAAGGCGTGTCCATACTAAACTTGTATTCTTTGGCAAGTGCCTGAAGAACTGCATTCGTAAAGCTGCCCTCGTCACCGCTGGACTGCCACCCCATGGAGCAGATTGCCCCTTCATGCAGACTGAGGCTCTTGTCCGGAATCATCAAATCTATGTCAAACTCCATCTTATAGCCCAATCCGAAGCATTCCGGACAAGCGCCGAACGGATTGTTGAAGGAAAAGCTCCTCGGTTCAATTTCTCCGATGCTGATTCCACAATCCGGGCAGGCAAAATTCTGGCTGAAGTTAATAGGCTCACCGTCGATCACATCCAGAATCATCAACCCCTCCGCCAGTGCAAAAACATTCTCGATAGAATCTGTCAGACGTCTCTCAATTCCTTCCTTGACTACAAGCCGGTCCACAATAATTTCTATGTTATGTTTGATATTTTTTTCCATAGGAATCTCTTCGGACAAGTCATACATATTGCCATCCACGCGTACACGGACATATCCGCTCTTCTTTGCACGTTCAAACACTTTGGCGTGTTCGCCCTTTCTGCCGCGCACAACCGGAGCGAGCAGCTGTACTTTTGTTCCTTCTGGCATAGTCAATATCTGGTCTACAATCTGATCTACCGTCTGTCTCTTAATCTCTCTGCCGCACTTTGGACAATGCGGGATACCGATTCTCGCATACAACAATCTGAAGTAATCATATATCTCCGTCACCGTTCCAACCGTAGAACGAGGATTTCTGTTAGTCGATTTCTGATCGATGGAAATCGCCGGAGACAATCCTTCTATCTTCTCCACGTTCGGCTTCTCCATCTGTCCTAAAAACTGCCTTGCATAAGAAGACAAGGATTCCATATATCTTCTCTGCCCCTCTGCATAAATCGTATCAAAAGCAAGTGAGGATTTACCGGAACCGGACAGTCCTGTAAGGACTACAAACTCATTCCTCGGAATATCCACATTCAAGTTCTTTAAATTATGTTCGTTTGCCCCGCGAATCTTAATGTAATCCCTCGGACGCATCTTAATTGTGTCTGACATGTTATCCTCCTGTACAATAGTTCATATATTTATATTGTATCCAAATCGGCTATACCAGCTTTCTTCGCACATGCTCAACTACTACTTATCAAAGTCACGCAATTTCCCCTTCAAATCCGTCATCCGGTCGCGCAGCTCCGCAGCCGCCTCGAAGTTCAAGTCTGCAGCCGCCTTCTTCATCTGCTTCTCCACTTCTTTGATAAGCTTCTCCAGTTCCTGTCTGCTCATGGATTCAGGGTCTTTCTCAAAGCGCATCTTTTCTTTCTCAATGGTCTTAGAAATGCTGATAAGATCCCTGACTGCCTTCTGAATCGTCTGTGGTGTAATCCCATGCTCTTCATTATACCGTTGCTGTATCTCACGTCTTCGGTTTGTCTCTGTGATGGCAGCGCGCATAGAATCCGTCATATTATCCGCATACATGACGACACGTCCTTCTGCATTACGCGCAGCGCGGCCAATCGTCTGAATCAGCGAAGTCTCCGAACGCAGAAAGCCCTCCTTATCCGCATCCAATATTGCCACCAGCGATATCTCCGGTATATCCAGTCCTTCCCTTAACAGATTGATGCCCACAAGCACATCGAAGACATCCAGACGCATATCGCGGATTATCTCCGCACGTTCCAACGTGTCAATATCGGAATGCAGATATTTCACCCGAATGTCCACTTCTTTCATGTAATCCGTCAAATCTTCCGCCATACGTTTCGTAAGTGTTGTGACCAGTACTTTATGATGCTTGGCAACTTCCTTATTAACTTCCGAAATCAAATCATCAATCTGTCCCTCAACAGGTCGCACTTCCACTTCCGGGTCAAGCAGACCTGTAGGTCTGATAATCTGTTCCGTGCGGAACAGTTCATGTGCCGCCTCGTAATCGGATGGTGTTGCGGACACAAAGAGCATCTGGTCTATATGCTGCTCAAACTCTCCGAAATTAAGAGGTCTGTTATCCAGCGCAGACGGCAGTCTGAACCCATAATCTACCAATGTGTTCTTACGCGACCTGTCTCCTGCAAACATACCGCGTATCTGCGGAATCGTCATATGAGACTCATCTATGATAATCAGAAAATCATCATTAAAATAGTCCAGCAAGGTAAAGGGCGGTTCCCCCTCCGGCATACCGTTCAAATGCCGTGAATAATTCTCTATGCCGGAGCAAAATCCGGTCTCTCGCATCATCTCGACATCAAAATTCGTTCTCTCCGAGATACGCTGCGCTTCAAGCAGCTTGTCCTCTCCCTTAAAATACTTTACCCGCTCTTCTAATTCCTTCTCAATTTCCCGGCAGGCAATATTAATTTTCTCCTGCGGCACAACATAATGAGATGCCGGATATATCATCACATGTTCCAATGTCGCATGCACCTGCCCTGTCAACGGATCCGTCTGTGCAATACGGTCTATCTCATCTCCGAAAAATTCAATACGAATCAAATAATCTCCGCCCTGAGCCGGATAAACTTCTACCACATCACCTCGCACGCGGAAGCAACAACGTCCCAAATCCATGTCATTACGGTCGTACTGCATCTCTATCAGTCCTCGTATCACATCATCCCTGTCGCGCTGCATTCCGGGTCTGAGCGACATACTCATACCCGCATATTCTTCAGGACTTCCCAATCCATAAATACAAGACACACTCGCCACCACTACCACATCTTTGCGTTCCGTCAAGGATGCCGTCGCCGACAGTCTCAATTTATCTATTTCATCATTGATGGATGAGTCCTTGGCGATATACGTATCTGTCGAAGGCACATAAGCCTCCGGCTGGTAATAATCGTAGTATGACACAAAATACTCTACCGCATTTTCAGGGAAAAATTCTTTGAATTCACCATATAACTGTCCCGCAAGAGTCTTGTTATGCGCAATCACGAGGGTCGGCTTATTAAGCGCCTGAATAATATTTGCCATCGTAAAAGTTTTACCCGAACCGGTAACACCAAGTAACGTTTGAAACTGGTTCCCCTCTTTGAATCCCTTGACAAGAGCTTCTATTGCCTGCGGCTGATCGCCGGTAGGCTGGTATTCACTGTGCAGTTTAAAGTCCATAAGGTAAAATCACCTCCGATTATCCAATGCGAGCAACGCACTTACATAGCAAAGACCCTGTTTATCCTATACAAATGCAGTTTTGATTATAGCATACCGATATAGATTTGTACAGCAATTTTTAGAACATTTGTTCTTATTTATTGCGCATATAAAAATGTAAATATGGAAAAAATTTCATAACATTATATAATGTTTCATAATGCAACTCTCAGTTGATAGTTTAGACAATGGGATTGATAGTATGCAACCGCCTTTATTGATATACTTTACCTACAGAAAATAAATTGTGTTACAAGCTGCGTGTAAAAGAAAAAGGAGGAAATGAAGATGATGAATCTATCGAACAAAATTTATGAAATGAGAAAGGCCCAAGGATTATCGCAAGAGCAACTTGCCGAAAAACTGGGTGTCTCTCGACAATCTGTCTCAAAATGGGAATCAGGAGAAGCCATTCCTGAATTAGAAAGGCTGGTCACAATGAGCAAAATTTTCAATGTTACTACCGACTATCTACTCAAAGAAAGCGACGTGGATGAGTTAACCATCCGCACGGAAATGCTAGAGCGACAGCAACAAATGCTTTTGTCCGAAACAGAGAAAGCGGAGCGCAAGCGCTACCGCATTTTGAGTTGTACAGTTATTTATCTTATAGCCTATGCGATATTGATTGTTTTCCGATTTGCTTTATTCGATACCGCAATAGGTGACGCTTTTCCGGGACTAACGGGATATTTTGTCATTTTTATCATTGCCACAGCCATTGCAATAGCCGTCAATATGCATCATGACAAACGTGCGGGAGATTAACTCCCGCATGTTCTTATCCCGCGCCTAAATAATTCTTTAGAACAATATGAAAATCTAACCCCGTTCCTTAAATTCTCTTTCTGAATAATATAACCCTATCCTACCTTCTGAGCAATCAGCGTGTCCATACAATGTTTATGTGGTATCCGCCGCTATTGCAGTCAAAAATCTCTTCCCGGCAGATATGGAACAGCCAGTCATGATAGCATTCAAACAATTCGCCCGAAAGCCACGGATGTCTCTTCTCTTCATCCCGTGTTTCATCCGGTGCACGTGTTATAAAAGGTTTCTGAACAAATACATTTAAGGCATTAATACCATTTTCTGTAGTATGCACCTTCATGCAGTCACAGAACTCTTTCCTGTCGGTATCCGGGAGAAAGTGAAGTACACCGCTGCTGAATATAATATCATACTCTGTATCAAGGCGGTAATCAAAAATATCAGCCTTAAAAAACCCGACTTCAACTTTATTATGTTCCGCAAGCTTTTTTGCTTTCTCAATTCCCTGCTCGGAAATGTCAAATGCAGTCACCGCATAACCGCACTTCGCAAAGAAAACGGCGTCCTTTCCTTCTCCGCAGCCGATGTCTAAAACACGATACGGCTTAATCGGCGGCAGAATCTTCATAATATCATAACAAATGCGGTTCGGCATAAGCCCCCAATAATATTCCTCGGTGTTGTACCGCTTATCATAGTCTGTTACAACGCTGCTGTAACCAAGTAGCGCGTCAACCGTCGTATTAAGAGCCACTGCTAATTTCGGAAGCATCTCAATATCCGGATAGGCAGTGTTATTTTCCCACTTTGAAACTGCCTGAAACGAAATATTGAGGGATTTGGCAAGCTGGTTCTGCGTCAACCCCAGCTCCTTACGTCTTTTGCAGATTACTTCTCCTGTTTTAAGATTATCAATTCGCATTGTCCTTCTCCTTTTCAGATGAAAATTTTTAACATAAATGCCTAATATTTCTCTGTCTTGTCTTCATCTTAAAACAAATGAGAAGCCGCCACAATAACGCATAAAGGGAGTAAGATATCCCGATTCATCTGATAGTTGAGTCATATGCGACACATCACCATCTCACAGCTCAATCTTCTTCTTATCATGGACACTGATATCATTTCCAATCTGCACTTCTATTACCTGCAGCTTAGTGTCCGCAAATATCGTGTGCGCCACACCGGCGGGCATCTGTATCACATCGCCGGCAGCCACCTGACGTTCCACCCCGTCCACAACAGTCCTTCCGTGTCCGTCAATTACAGTCCACACCTCATCACGATGCTCATGGCTGTGATAGTTCATACGGTGCCCGGGATTCAACGTAACTTTGATTGTCATGCTTCCTTCTTCAATGTCAATGACACGAAAATTCCCCCATGATTTCTCCGCAAACATAATCTGCTGGTCTATCTCATCCACATACGGCTTAATATAGCTTGACTGTGTTTTATCGGAAACAAGAATACCTTCCGGGCTGGCTGATACAACCATATCTTTAAGCCCCATGCATAGAACCGGAACATTAAGTTCATTGACCACATGCACATTTTCGCATCGTTCGTTCAGAATTGCCTTACCGATGCTGTCGCTCTCCATCGCTTCTGTCAGCGTATTCCATGTTCCCATGTCTTTCCACACGCCGCCAAATCGCATCACTTCGATATGCTTCTCATGTTCCACCACCGCATAATCGAAACTGATCTTAGTCAACGTATCATATATATCAAAGAGGTCCTGATATCCGTTAAAATCAATCAGCTCATGTGCGCGCCGTAATACATATCCTAAACGAAAAGCAAATACGCCGCCGTTCCAGAGCGCCCCCTTTTCAATATATTCCTTCGCCTTCTCCTCTGTGGGCTTTTCCTTAAATACCGATACCCGGCTGATGCTGTCTTTGTTCTCCGGAATGATATATCCGTACTTTGCGCTGGGATATGTCGGCTCTATTCCCATGAGTACCAGATTGGCTTCGCTGATGCCCGCGCGCTGTCCCAGCTTGCGCAGTGCCTCAAAATAGTCTTCCTCCACATACGGGTCAACAGGACAGACAACGATAGCGTCCTCATCTGAAACCCCTCTCACGTCATGCAGATATGCCGCCGCCAAAGCGATTGCCGGAAAAGTATCTCTGCGGCACGGCTCCACGCTGATGCCTACATCTTCTCCCAACTGGTTATGAATTGCCGATACCTGTGATTTAGACGTTGCAATCGTCACCTCAGCGCCGTCATCAACTGTGCGTATCTGCCGATATACCCGCTGGACCATAGATTCATATCTGCCGTCTGCGGTCTTAAATATCTTGATAAACTGTTTCGACCGGCTGTCGTTGGAAAGAGGCCATAGCCGCTTGCCGGAACCGCCTGATAACAATACGATATTCATACACTCAATTCCTTTTCTTCCCTATCCCTTATGCGAATAGATGACTGTCACCGTATGTTTTTACTGTTTAATCATCTTGATAATTTCCTGTTTTGCTCGCTCCAGTTGATTATCCACGCCTTCTTCGTAATATGCCTCACCGTCAAACTCACACTCAATATCCGGTTCAATTCCGATTCCGTGAATATTATTACCGTTCGGTGTATAATATGAGCTGATTGTCAATTTCAAAGCCGTTCCGTCCGTAAGCGGCAGTATTCTCTGTACAATACCCTTACCGAAAGTCGTGGTTCCGATCAGTGTACCTTTCTCATAATCCTTGACTGCTCCTGCCAAAATCTCCGACGCGCTGGCAGAATTGCCGTTAATCAGCACTACAAGAGGAATATCCAGCTCGTTTCTGCCATCACAAGTATACTCTTCTCTCTCACCGTATTTATCTTCTGTATAGACAATTAATCCTTTTGGCAAAATTGATCTGGCAATATCCACTACGACCGGCAGACTTCCGCCCGGATTGCTGCGCAAATCCAGAATCAGTCCTTTCGCCTTAGAGCCTTTGATAACTGCCAGCGCTTCCGTAAACTGTTCTGTCGTCACATCATCAAACTCTGTAATCTGGATATAGCCCACGCCGTTATCATACATCTCATAATTTACTGTGGGTGACTCTATCTTCCGTCTTTCCACATCAAACTCTAAATAGTCATCTTCACCTTCACGGTAGATTGTCAAATGTACAGTGGTGCCCTCTTCACCTTTTACTCTGGACACTACCTCTGTCAATTCCATCCCCTGCACTATTTCGCCGTCCACCATATAAATAATATCATTTTCCCTAAGTCCCGCTTCCTCTGCCGGAGTGTTAGCTATGACACCGTTAATCTTGGCAAATCCCGTTGTCACATCCAACTGCAAATATGCACCGATTCCATAGTAAATCCCCTCGGTTTCCTGCATCAGTTCCGTCCATTCCTCTGCGGTATAGTAGACGGAGTACGGGTCACCCAGCGAGTCTACCAGTCCGGCGTACATACCTTCTGTCATCGCTTCGGTATCAATATCTTCATCTTTATAATAGTATTCGCCGATAACTTCTTCCAGTATTTCCAGCTTCTCCATCGAATCGTCATTGAGAATACCATCTTTGGAGCTCCCGTCAGCGCTGGCTGTCTTGGCTGCCCGGTCGTCATATAAATTATAAAGCCTTACTCCTACATAGGTACAGCTTCCCACCAGCGTCATGATAATCACGCCGACCAAAAGCCCAAGCAAAAATACACCGCCGCCCTTGTTATTCTGTCCTCCCTGAGAAGGTACCGGATACCTCTGCGGAGGAGGCGCCGGCTGCTGATAGTAGGGACTGTTCATACCTTGGTTCATATTCCCTTGACCATAATCATTATTATAGTAGTTGTTGTCTCCGTTTTGATTCAAAGTCACTCACTCCATCCGTTACTAGCTTATATAATTCCACGGGCTGACATAGCTTCCGTTCAAACGCACGCTGAAATGCAGGTGTGGACCGGTAGAACGCCCCGTACTTCCAACTGCCGCAATATTCTGCCCTTTCGTAACCGTCTGTCCCTTGGAGACATACAACGCAGAGCAGTGCATATAGATTGTATACAAACCGCTTCCATGGTCTATCATGATATAATTTCCCATCGAACCGCTGTATGTTGCCGCAACCACATCTCCGTCATAAGCAGCATAAATCGGTGTGCCGCTGGGCGCCGCCAGATCCACACCATTATGGAACTGCTGTGTACCCAGAATCGGATGAATACGATTACCGTATTCGTCTGAAATTCTCTTAAATCCCGGGCACGGCATTGCGAACATACCACCGTTATAGGTTCTCGCCTGAGCATTCTCCGCTTCAAGTCTCGCCTTCTCTTCCGCCACTGCCTTCTCTAACGCCGCAATCTCCGCATTTTCCTGTGCGATCATATCCTCGTACTCTTTGATTGCCGCCTCTTTGTTGGAAATATCGGAAGATACCGAAAGGATTTGTGCTTCCTTCTGTCCGATCAGTTCACTGATATTTGCCTCCTCAGCTTCCACGGCTACCTTCGCCTCATCGAGTACTTCTTTCTCTGCCTCCAGCTCTTCCTTACATAGCTGCACCATCTCTTTGGTCTCTACATATTCTTCCAGCTTTCTCTGATCATATTCAGACAACGCCTCGATATAGTCCGCCTTATTAATCATATCAGAGAAGCTTGTCGCCGAAAAAAGCAACTCCATATAAAAGGTATCGCCCCTCTCATACATAAACTGGATACGCTTTTTCATCGCCTCATACTGTTCTTCCTGAAGCCTGATCGCCTCATTCAGTTCTGCGGTGGTCTCTTCAATCTGTTCTTCTTTTTCTGCAATCAATGTATTATATTGCTGTATCTTCTCCTGTATGCTGCTCAATTGGCGATCCAGTTCCGTCACATAAGTCGTAAGATCACTTTTGGACTGTTCCAGTTCTTTCTTCAACGCCTCCACATCCGTAAGACTCGACTTTAAATTAGAGACTTCCTTCTTCGCCGCCTCAATTTCCGCCTCCTTCTCACGGATACTCTCATTCGTGACCGCCTGTGCGGGCTCCGAATACGTGAATATAATCGCTACGCTGAGCAGCAGACATACCGCCTTCTTCCAATGCTTCATATACATCCCTTACTATACTCTTAAGTGTTTTCTGACTGTAGCAATACTTCCCATGAAACCGATACCTACACCTATTCCAAGCGAAACCGGCGTCAATACGGCAAATACCTCCTCCACCGTCAAGAACTTTAACAACGTAGCAAGCACGGCAAATCTGGTCATCACATAATCCAGCACCATATTGTACACTCCGTAAATGATACCGAGCGGAATCGCCGCACCGATTAAACCAATCATCATGCCTTCTATTACAAACGGCGATCTTACAAAAAAGTCGGTTGCACCGATATATTTCATAATATTGATTTCCTCCTTACGGACAGAAATACCAATCATGACCGTGTTGCTGATCAAGAATACCGATACCGCAAACAAAATACCTATAATGCCAACAGAAACGTAGGCAATCAGCGCATTCACACCAGTCAGTGTCGTTGCCACCAGCTCGGAACGGTTGACCTGTCTGACATCGGTCAAAGATTCCAGATACGTTACGAGCGCAGACTGCATTGACACATCATTTAGATAAATATCATAGTGCGCAGAATTGGCAAGAGGATTCTCCGTGAATCCATCCGCGTAGTCTCCCAGATAGTCTCCTTTAAACTCCTCCCAAGCTTCATCCGCGGACACAAACTGAATCTCTGACACTTCCGTACGCCGCAGAATCATCTCTCCGATTTCCTGCATTCTTGCATCCGTAGTTCCTTCCTCAAATAAGACTGAAACCGCAACGCCTTCCTGCGCGCTCTTCACAATATTCTGAAAATTAGTGACAATAGCATAGAATAAACCAAACAAGAACAGACAGGCGCTGATTGTTGCAATCGACGCAAGTGTAAACCACTTATTTCTGAAAAGGTTGCGGACGCCCTGTCTGAGCGTGTAGAAAAAGCTGTTAATCCTCATCAATATATCCTCCCTTTTCCTCGTCGCTTACAATAACGCCCTTCTTAAGCGTAACAACCCTCTTCTGCATCGCGTTGACAATCTCTCTGTTATGCGTTACGACGATGACTGTCGTGCCGTTCTCATTAATCTGCTCTAGCAGCTTCATAATCTCCCATGAATTCTTCGGGTCGAGATTCCCCGTAGGCTCATCTGCCAGCAGGACCGTCGGCTTATTAACTAACGCTCTCGCAAGCGCCACTCTCTGTTGTTCGCCGCCGGACAATTGTTTCGGCTTTGCCTTATATTTACCCGCAAGCCCGACAATCGCCAAAATGCTCGGTACATTCTTCTTAATCTCTTTGTTGGATTTCTGAATAATCCTCTGTGCAAAAGCCACATTGTCATATACATTACGATCTTTTAACAGTCTGAAATCCTGAAAGACAACCCCAAGATTTCTTCTGAACTTCGGGATTTTGCGATGTTTAATCTTAGATAAATCATATCCCATCACATTAATAGAACCGCTCGTAATCGTCAGCTCCCGCAAAAGCAGTTTGATCAGGGTGGATTTACCCGACCCGCTGTCTCCTACGATAAAGACAAACTCGCCTCTGTTGATATGAAGATTTACATCCTTAAGCGCCGGTGCGCCGGTAGAATATGCCTTACAGACATTCGTCAAGTTAATGATTTCGTTTTCTGCCGCTGTGCTTCTCTTTCTTTTCTTTGCCGCCACGTTCTCCACTCCTATATATCTTCTTAGTATTCAAAATTCTCCATGTATTTCATGTATTTTACTACCATGAGCGCAATCTTGAATGTAATCGCGTCTTCAAACACACGAAGATCAAGCCCTGTGCTCTTTTGCAGTTTATCCAGACGATAGACCAGCGTATTTCTGTGTATGAAGAGCTGTCTGGAAGTTTCCGACACATTCAGGGAATTCTCAAAAAACTTATTGATTGTAACCAATGTTTCTTCATCAAAATCGTCAGGACTCTTTCCATCAAAAATCTCTTTGATAAACATCTTGCACAGTGGAATCGGAAGCTGATAAATCAAACGCCCGATACCCAGCTCACTATATGCAATGACGTCTCTCTCCCCAAAGAAAATTTTACCCACGTCCAGTGCCATCTTAGCCTCTTTATACGACCGGCTTACATCTTTGATTTCATTAACAACCGTACCGTAAGCGATTCTGATATCCTTCAGATTCTCTTTCTCCAGAAAAGCTGCAATATTGCCCGCCGCTTTATCAATCTCTTTGGAGCTGTCCGACTCTGACAAATCCTTGACCACAATTACATTATTCTCATCCACGGCAGTAATAAAGTCTTTACTGTTGCTACCGAAATAAGTGCGCATCATCTCAAGTATATTACTGTCCTTGGCGTTGTCCGTCTCAATAATCAACGCCACTCTCTTTACGTCCGTCTGAATATGTAACTTCTTGGCACGGCTGTATATGTCTACCAAAAGCAGATTATCCAAAAGTAAGTTCTTGATGAAATTATCTTTATCAAAGCGCTCCTTATATGCCACCAGCAGATTCTGAATCTGAAAGGCAACCATCTTGCCAACCATGTAGACATCCTCGCCAACTCCTCCGGCAATCAGGATGTACTCCAATTGCTGCTCATCAAATATCTTAAAATACTGATATCCTTGTATCTCCTGTGAGTCTGCCGGCGATTTTGCAAACTCTGCTGCCGGTTTACCGCAGTCTTCCATCTCGTCCGCCGTCATTGCCACTGCCTTGCCGTCAATATCCACAACACACAGCTCTACTCGTGCAATTGCTTTCAGCCCTTCAATTGTATTTTGTAAAATCTGATTTGAAATCATAACCCCACCTCTTGTCATTCTTTTAGCAATTTATACAAATCGGCAAACCGCCAAATTCATCAAAAAACAACATCTAGTATTCATTTTAATCTATATCTACAAAAAAATCTACCTCCAATCATGATTTTTTTGTGTATTTTTTAATGTAAATGAGACTTTTTACCATTTTTGGGTTTTAGACATTTTATACAAATACAAAGCAACGATGTTTTTAACAAAAAACTCGCCTTCCAAAGATAAATGTGCTATACTGAGCACAAGGTTAAATGTATATTTTTAAGAGGAGGCTTTATATGAATATTGCAGAATTATCTATGGCGATGTCCATGACAAATGTTCAGAGTGCTTACGGTGTAGCGATGTTGAGCAAATCTCTCGATCAGGTTTCCTCCACGGGCGACCAACTCGCAGGAATGATGGATGCGGCGGCTATGGAACTTTCCGTAAACCCGCATATCGGTGCCAACATCGATATCACAGTTTAATCTGTAACAAGCAAAATCTCAATCCCGCTTACAGGATTGAGATTTTTATTTTTCTCTTTCTTAATACTATTTTGCGCGAATCGCACGCTCCGTAATCTGAATCTTACCTTCTTTCAGCAAATGTCCTACGGCGCGCTTAAACTCATTTTTGCTCATCTGCGTCTCTCTTCTGATCACTTCCGGCGATGCTTTGTCAGTAAAAGGAAGCACTCCGTCGAAACTTTGTATAATTTCCATTACTTTCTGAGCGTCAGTCTCAATTTGCAGATATGCCTTCTCCCGGACGCTCAAATCCAGTTTGCCATCCTCTTTGACCCGCGTCACACGCGCCTGTATCACATCGCCTATTCTGACCGTTCCGTATAATTCTTTCTTTGGAATCAAGCCTGAATACTTATCGTCCACCGCCACAAACGCACCAAAATTCTCACTGATTTCGTAGACTGTTCCGCTTACCCGATCCTCTTTTGCATACGGACTGTCCATGTCAAGATACGGATACACATTCATGGTCGCGCACAGCCTGTCGCTCTTATCTATGTAGAGCGCCACAAGACATTCTTCCCCTTCCGATACTCTTCTCGTCTGCTCTTTATAAGGCAGCAAAAGGTCTTTCTCCAATCCCCAGTCCAGAAAAGCGCCTACTTTTGCAACTTGTACAACCCTCAGCCTCGCCACATTGTGCAGAGTCAGTTTGGGCGTATGTACGGTTGCAATCAGACGGTCTTTGGAATCACGATAGACAAACACTTCCACTTCCTCGCCACGCTGTGCCTGTTCGGATATCTGTTTCTTCGGAAGCAGCACTCTTTCCTCGCTGCCCTCCCCATCACTCAGATAAACTCCGAAATCTACTCTTTTTATAATCTGTAATGTTTGCACCATTCCCAGCTTAATCATAAATTACCTCCGGTCATTTCCACAATACTGTATGGCTTTCCGCTTTCATTGTTCAATGACACCGTATACATGGTACGGTCAGCATTCACTGCTACAATCGGGCAGACAACATCGTCTAGCACCGCCTGACTCTTATATTCAACACGCAGCTGTTTAATACTAAAGTCCTTCGGGATACAGTCCATCGCCATACGCACATACTGTCCGTTATTTACGTGGTTGTTAGTATCCAGATGATGCTGCTTTACGGCAAAAGCCTCCATAGCCTCACCCTCCGGCGGCATAGTAATCTTGCGCGGCGCATACTCCATCGGATATTTTTCTTCCAATACATATCCCTCTATCATCTTCTTGCTTGGTTTCGCCGGGACCATCTTCTGAATATCCATCAGGCTCCATATCGAATTGGCATAGGCAAGCACCTCTCCCTTTTTGGTCCTCATCTCAAAGTTACGGCAGCCTATAAACCCTCTGAATTCATAAGGTGCAGTACCGATGACAATCTCTTCGCACAAATGAGGATATCTGTTTACACAAATCTGCCATGCAGACAACATCCATACCTGATGCAGTTCATTAAGGTACTCCACCCCTAACCCGATATCTTCCGAATGAAATGTGGAGCAATCCTGAAAATAGTCCAAGAGTGATTCAATTGTCAGATTACCGTCCACCCCTACCTCGCTATATCTTACCCTGCTGTCAAATGTATACATATCATCATCCTCGTCTTTCAAAAAAAACTCAGTTGATTTCTCAACTGAGTCTTGATAGCTGGGCTACAAGGATTCGAACCTTGAAATGACGGAGTCAGAGTCCGTTGCCTTACCGTTTGGCGATAGCCCATCAACAATTAGCAATTATAAAGGATATTATGTCTTTTTGCAAGTCTTTTTATTAATTTTTTTACCAATTTTTTTAATTTTTTCTAATTTTGGGATAAGCAGCATTTGTCTCTGCTTATCCCATATCTTTAATTGTTTTTTATTTATCTAAATTTCAAACATCAGCTCACCGTATGTAGGAATGGGCCACATCTCTTTATCAACAATCATTTCAAGTCTGTCCGCCGGAGCACGAAGCTCTTCCATAGCAACTTTGACAGAATCCTTATAGAAGAACGCCTGTGTTTTCACGTCTTCCATTGCTGACGCCTCTTTCTCCAGCTTCTCAAGCTTCTTCAATGCCGTCTGCATCGCTGTTAATTTCTCACTCACTTCCTTCAAAATGTCCGTCTGAATCGATGCGTCTGCGCCTGCTGCCTTCACTGCATTCACGGTATCCGCCAGTGCCTTGGAATACTTGATTACCGCGGGAATAATCTGCTTACCTGCCATATCAATCATGGCAAGGGCTTCGATATTGATTGTCTTTGCGTATGTCTCGTAGATAATCTCCTCCCGTGACTCAAGCTCAACTTTAGTGAAGATGTGGAATTTCTCAAACAGCTTCACTGCTTTCTCTGTCGTCAGCGTGTTTGCCGCCTCAATCATGGATTTGATATTCGGAAGCCCTCTTCTTTCTGCTTCTTCTACCCATTCCTCAGCATAACCGTTACCGTTAAAGACGATTCTGCGGTGCGCGGTCATATACTCTTTGATAAGGTCGTGAATGGCAAGCTCAAGATTATCTGCTTTTTCCAGTCTGTCCGCTGCCTCGCAGAACGCCTCTGCAACGATGGCATTCAATGTCGTATTCGGGCTTGCAATCGAATCCGCGGAACCAACCATACGGAACTCAAATTTGTTACCCGTAAACGCAAACGGCGAAGTTCTGTTTCTGTCTGTCGCATCTTTCTGAAAATCCGGCAACGTCTTCACACCCGTCAGAAGTTTTCCGCCTTCCTTCACACTGGTAGCCTCGCCCGTCTCGATAAGCTGATTTACTACATCTTCAAGCTGCTCTCCAAGGAAAATAGAGATAATTGCCGGCGGTGCTTCATTTGCACCAAGTCTATGGTCATTGCCTACGTCGGAAGCAGACTGGCGCAATAAATCTGCATGAGTATCTACCGCCTTCATAATGCAGGCAAGCACCAGAAGGAACTGTATATTCTCATTCGGTGTATCGCCCGGATCAAGGAGATTCACGCCGTTGTCGGTAGTAATGGACCAGTTGTCATGCTTGCCGGAACCGTTCACTCCTGCATACGGCTTCTCATGTAACAGACAGCGCATACCATGTCGGATTGCGACTCTCTTCATTGTCTCCATCACCAACTGATTATGGTCTACAGCGATATTTGCCGTCTCATAGATGGGTGCAAGCTCATGCTGTGCAGGAGCCACCTCATTATGCTGTGTCTTAGCGGTAACGCCTAATTTCCACAGTTCTTCATTTAAATCTTTCATATATGCGCCGACACGTTCCCTGATAACGCCGAAATAATGATCCTCCATTTCCTGCCCTTTAGGCGCCGGAGCACCGAACAGCGTACGTCCCGCAAACATCAAATCCGTCCTCTGCATATATAAATCTTTATCTACCAAGAAATATTCCTGCTCCGGTCCTACAGATGCCGTCACCTTCGTCGCTTCCGTGTTGCCAAATAGTCTCACGATACGCAGCGCCTGCTCACTCAGCGCTTGCATGGAACGCAGAAGCGGCGTCTTCTTATCCAACGCCTCACCCGTATAGGAACAGAATGCTGTAGGGATACACAATATCTTACCACATCCCGATTCCTTTAAAAATGCCGGAGAAGTAATATCCCACGCCGTATATCCTCTCGCCTCAAAAGTCGCCCGAAGTCCTCCCGAGGGAAAAGAAGATGCATCCGGCTCACCCTTAATCAGCTCTTTACCGGAAAATTCCGTCAACATATTGCCCGTCTCGTCCGGATGCGTCACAAAAGCGTCATGTTTCTCGGCTGTAATGCCCGTAAGCGGCTGGAACCAGTGTGTATAATGTGTCGCACCGTTTTCTACCGCCCAATCCTTCATGGCTTTGGCAACAACATTCGCGACATCCATCGGAAGCTCGCCACCCTCATTCATAACCCTTACCACTTCTTTGTAAGCGCTCTTTGTAAGCCGCTCTCTCATCTTGGTGAGAGTAAACAGGTTCTTTGCAAAAATCTCTTCCACATTAAATACTTCACTCATTTTTTCATCTCCTCCGTTCCTCATGTGCATAAAAAAATGTTCCAAAAATAAACCTTTTGGAACATCCTCGTTCAAGATACCTTTATGTAAGTCTTCAACTCTTTTTCTAAGATACATTACTTTTCGTAAAAAAGCAAGAGGAAATTTTAAAAATCTATTTATTCTCCACTCTTAGAATATCATATTCTTCCGGTGCCACTGATAAGCACACATCTATGACCTGTTTAGAATGCGGGCAGGATTCTACCGGCTCGCCCTGCTCATTGTACATGGCGCTCACCTTTACGGGTATGTTGGTGCCGTCGGGCTTCATAATTTCAATGGAATCACCGACACAGAATTTATTGCGCTGTTCGATCCGTGCACAGACCTGCCCCGCCGTCTGCACAATCCTTCCTACAATGCCGAGATAAATATACTCATTCACGTAGGTGTTATTGTCGTATATCTGGGTATTCTCATCGGGTCTGCCAAAGTAAAACCCTGTCGTAAACTGGCGGTATGTGCATTTGGCAATTTCCGACCGATACCAGTCCATGTTTACGCGGTATTTCTCCTCAGATTCCAGATAATCATCAATCGCCTTACGATAGGTGCGCGCCACCGTCGCCACATAAAGCGCCGTCTTCATCCTTCCCTCTATCTTGAAGCTGTCTATCCCTGCATCAATCATTTCGGGAATATGTTCTATCATACACAAATCCTTGGAATTAAAAATATAAGTTCCTCTTTCGTTCTCGTACACAGGAAAGTATTCTCCCGGGCGAGTCTCCTCAACCACCGCGTATTTCCAGCGGCATGGATGGGTACATGCTCCGTGGTTTGCGTCTCTCCCCGTAAAGTAACTACTCAACAGGCATCTTCCCGAATATGAGATGCACATCGCGCCATGAATAAAGCTCTCAATCTCCAACTCCTCCGGAATATGTTTCCTAATCTCTCTGATTTCCTGTAAAGACAGTTCTCTGGCAGAGACAACACGTTTCGCACCCTGCTCGTGCCAAAAACGATAAGTCATATAATTGGTGTTATTCGCCTGTGTGGATATATGGATGTCAATCTCCGGACAGATTTCTCTCGCCATGGTAAACATGCCGGGATCGGCAATGATCAAGGCATCCGGTTTCAATTCTTTTAGCTCATGAAAGTACGCTCTCGCTCCATCCAGATCATAATTGTGCGCCAGAATATTCGCCGTCACATGCACGCGCACGCCGTGTTCATGAGCAAATTCGATTCCTTCCGCCATCTCATCCGGCGTAAAGTTCTTCGCTTTGGCTCGCAGACCGAAAGCTTCTCCTCCGATATAGACCGCATCCGCCCCAAATATAACTGCTGTTTTCAACACTTCCAGACTACTCGCCGGAATCAATAACTCTGGTTTTCTCATACTATGTGTCCTTTCAAAAATCCGGGTAGAATCGGAAGATTCTTTCGGGCATAACTTTATGTCCTTTTAACGCTGATCGTCACACCGTCACCCACCGGCAGAATCACCGTCTCCAAATCAGGGTGGTGTTTCAGCTCATACAGATATTCGCGCATCCGGCTGTGTATGGTACGGTTTCTTCTGGTTACCGCAAATCTCGATTCTATAACATCACCATCCTGCAGTACATTATCCGAAAGGAGGATACCACCTTTTGAAAGCAGGCGCAGAACCTCCGGCAGAAAGTGAATATACTGACCTTTGGCTGCATCCATAAAAATAAAATCATATGTGCCGTCAAGCCCCTTTAGAATCTCTGCGGCATCACCTTCCAGAAGCGTAATCATATCTTCTCTGCCTGCCCGCCTGAAATTCTCCTTTGCTACCGGTATTCTCTTCTCATATTTCTCGATCGTCGTAATATGACATCCCTCAGGCGCATACTCACCCATTAAAAGCGCAGAAAAACCAATGGCGCACCCCACCTCAAGAATAGAGGTCGGTTTCTGCATGGCAAGCAGCAGCTTGATAAGACTCTGCACCTGCGCACGAATAATAGGCACATTGGTTTTTTTTGCTTCACTTTCTATTTCGTTCAGGAAAGGGGTATTGCCGGCATCAAGAGAATCAATAAATGCATTCATCCGTTCATCCGCTATCATCACAGTACCGTCCTTTCCATTCTACTCTTCCGCCTCTTCTTCCGTTTCCGGTTCCACTGCAATCACTGCCAGCATGTCCTGTACGGTCATGGAAGTGTTAAGATCGTACACACCCGGCTGGATATTACCATGATTTTCAGACAACAATTCCTGAATCACAAACAGCCTTCCATCACGAATAAGACCCTTCTCCTGCAGCATATTTCCCACATCCAGCACTGACTGGTCAGCCTCTATGGAAACACTTATAATTCTTCCTTCTCCTGTTGAGACGGCTTCCTCCGTAAATACCCGGTACCCGTAATCATACGCCGCAACAGCCGCTCTGAAAATGTACATGACAATAATCGCAAATACTACCACTTTAACGATAATTTGCACTGTTGCGCCTAATATTTCTTTAATATTCATATTTATCCCCGTTCTGACTGTTACTCAAAGTCGATTTCCGATGCAAGAAGCACATTGACATCCTGCATCATTCTGACAAACGCAAGCTCCGCCTGCAGGAAATCACTGACAAGAGGATTCTCGCGGAATTTTGCGTACTCTTCCTCAAATGCTTCCATTCGGTCAAACAATTCCTCGCTATCCGACTCGTTCTGTAAGTCAAAATTTTTCTGTCTGTACTCATTGACTTTGTCGTACAACTCCGGTTGTGTCTTTATTTTTTCCCTTTGCTGCAGATACTTTTTATACGTATCGGACTCCTGAATGATAGCCGCAAACTTTTTGGTGGCATCAATTATTTCGCTGTCTGACATGTCGCCGTTCCTCCTTAAGTATACGATATAAGTGCTCTCTCGTCTTTGTGCTTCTACACTTCCATGATGATTGGCAGAATCATCGGACGTCTCTTTGTCTTTTTCCACACAAAGTCGCTCAGTGCATCTTTGATTGTGGATTTCAATTTGCCCCAGTCGGTCTTACCTTTTTCAAGACAGCCCTGCACGGCATCATGTACCAGAAGCCTTGCTTCATCCAGCAGCGCATCCGACTCTTTCACATAGACAAATCCTCTTGATACAATATCCGGTCCTGATACCAATTGGTCACTGTAGGAGTCAAGCGCCAGCACCACGATCATGATACCATCCTCCGCCAGATGCTGCCTGTCGCGAAGAACAACATTACCTACATCTCCGACCCCAAGACCATCTACCAGAATCGCGCCGACCGGAACCTTGCCTTTAATCTCCGCGTTATCTTCATCCATCTCCAGCACGTCTCCGGACTGTATCATAAAGATATGCTCTTTCGGTATGCCAAGCTCGCCTGCAATCTTTGCCTGCGCTTTTCTATGCTTATACTCTCCATGAATGGGTATCGCATATTTCGGTTTTACCAGACTGTATATCAGCTTGATTTCCTCCTGACAGGCATGTCCTGAAACATGCACGTCCTGAAAAATCACATCGGCGCCTTTCATCTGTAATTCATTGATGACATTGGTGACCGCTTTCTCATTCCCCGGTATCGGATGGGATGAGAAAATAACAGTATCTCCGGGCAGAATAGATATTTTTTTGTGATTGTCGCTTGCCATACGGCTCAGTGCCGCCATACTTTCGCCCTGACTGCCGGTAGTAATAATAACCGTCTTATCATTAGGATAGTTCTTAAGCTGCTCAATGTCAATCAGCGTATTCTCCGGAATATGAAGACATTCCAACGCAGATGCCGTCTCAATAATATTGACCATGCTCCTGCCCTCTACCACAACTTTTCTGCCAAACTTATACGCCGAATTAATAATCTGCTGTACACGGTCCACATTTGATGCAAAAGTCGCAATGATAATCCTTGTATCTTTATGCTCAGCAAACAGACTGTCAAAAGTCTTTCCCACCGTCTTCTCAGAAGGTGTAAACCCTAACCTCTCTGCGTTGGTAGAATCACACATCAATGCGAGGACACCCTTCTTGCCAATCTCTGCAAACCTCTGCAAATCAATGGCATCGCCAAATACCGGTGTATAATCTACCTTAAAATCTCCCGTGTGTACAATGACTCCTGCCGGTGAATAGATTGCAAGAGCCGCGGCATCTACAATACTGTGATTTGTTTTGATAAACTCAATCCTGAAACTGCCCAAATTAACGGACTGACCAAACCTTATTACTTTGCGCTTTGTTGTGCCAAGCAAATCATGCTCGCCCAGTTTATTCTCGATAATCCCCATCGTCAGCCGTGTTGCGTAAATCGGAACGTTCAGTTCCTTCAAAATATACGGCAATGCACCGATATGATCCTCGTGCCCATGGGTGATGACAAATCCTTTTACTTTATCGGCATTATCTTTCAGGTATGTGATATCCGGAATCACCAAGTCTATTCCAAGCATCTCGTCTTCCGGAAAAGCCAGACCGCAATCTACCACAACAATACTGTCTCCATACTCAAAGGCAGTAATATTAAGCCCAATCTGCTCCAAGCCGCCTAATGGGATCACTTTCAGCTTTTGGGCTGATTTCCCCTGTTCAATTTTTTTCAAGTAAAGTTCCTCCATTCTCTCTCGGTCAAAAGAAGTATCCATTCATCCGCCTCTGCCATCTGCAACTTTGTTATCATACAAAACAGAGTATCACCACAAAACATCTGTGACACTCTTATGTACATCCCTTGACCGTCTTCCTTATTCATTATAATAGTTTAACGTCGTCTAACATATTTTCAAATACAGCTGCCACTGCATTTAATTCCTCATCATCAGTTACAATCTCATATACCGCTTCCGCTTCCTCAGGCAGAGAAATATCCCTCAGTATAAGCGCTTCTCCGTCTTCCGTCTCGGAATCGGTTACCAGAATATAATCAATACCGCCCAATCTGGTCTGCTCCAAAACATAGAACTGAACGGGTTCTTCGCCTTCCGGCGTAAAAATAATCTTCTCCACTTACTCTTTCTCCTCATTTGCCGCATCAGGCAAATTACCGGCGGCATCAGATAAATGATTCGCGCGGTAATCCAGATATCCCTGCAAAATAAAAACCGCCGCAATCTTGTCCACATATTCCTTGCGGTGTTCTCTGCGTATACCTGCTTCCATCATAGCTTTATCTGCTGCCACCGTCGTAAGTCTTTCATCCCACATAACGACCGGCAGCCCTGTTCTTCTCTCCAGCTTGTCCTGAAACTCCAACGACAGTTCTGCCCTGTCGCCTATCGTGTCATTCATATTCTTCGGTAGCCCAAGCACAATCTCCGACACTTCATACTCCACAATCAGTTCTTCGATACGCGCCAGTGTCTGTCGTAGTTTATTCTCGTCTTTTCTTCTGATAATTTCGATTCCCTGTGCCGTAATGAGAAGCGGATCACTGATTGCAACGCCGACTGTCTTAGAACCGAAATCTAACCCCATTATCCTCATACTGTTTTCCGCCATCATTTGTTCAGAGAATTCTTAATGTATTCTACCAGCATCTCTTCTACCAGCTCATCCCGTTCAACCTTCATAATCAGACTGCGGGCACTCTTGTGGCTTGTGATATAAGTCGGATCTCCGGACATAATATATCCTACAATCTGGTTTACCGGATTATATCCTTTCTCTGTCAGTGCTTCATATACCGTGGAGAGAACAAGCTTAACCCCTGTCTCCGCTTCTGTCTCAACCGTAAAAAATTGTGTGTTCTCTAAATCCTGCTGCATCGTTTCACGCCCTTATCCATCGTCTATTTTGATATTACCCCTATTATTACCATAATACTCTATCGTCACACAAAATTCAATCATTTTAACAGCATGATATCTTCGTCCAGAAAGCCGCTAATGGTTCCTCTTACGATTTGATTACACATATTTTTCGTTCCGTCTGTTTTCACGGCAGTCTTTACATATTGCGGTGTATGTCCGATCCAATATGATTCCCCGTCTTTTTCTTTCTTTTCCTCCAGAAGCACCTCCGCCTCACGTCCGATATAACTTGTCCGATAGGAATGGGACATCTGTTTCTCTGCTTCCATCAGGATTGTACTGCGCCTTCCTTTCTCCGTCTCCGTAACCTGATTTTCCATAGCTGCCGCCACAGTGCCTTGCCGTCTGGAATATCTGAAAATATGCATCTCATAAAAATTTACCTTGCGCACAAATTCTTCCGTAGCCCGGAACTCCTCCTCGGTCTCCCCGGGAAATCCTACAATGACGTCCGTTGTAATCGCCGGGTCCGAATAATATCTCCGAAGCATCTGTGTTGTACGAAAGTATTCCCCTGTGCTATAACGTCTATTCATTCTTTTTAAAACCGCATCGCAGCCGCTCTGCAAAGACAAATGAAAATGCGGACAAATTTTATGCATGGCGCACAGTCGCTTGACAAACTCCTCCGTGATAATACGGGGTTCCAAAGAGCCAAGCCGAATGCGCTCCAGCCCGTCTATATCATGCAGCTTAGATAATAACTGCAAAAGCTCCGAAGCTCCTCTGTCAATTCCGTAAGAGCTGATATGGATACCGGTCAGAACAATCTCCCGATACCCCGCCTGCACAATGCCTTCTACCTCATTCAATATATCTTCCTCGCTGCGGCTTCTGACCTTGCCTCGCGCATACGGAATGATACAATAAGAGCAAAACTGATTACAGCCATCCTGAATCTTAATGTAAGCTCTCGTGTGCTCCGCGGTTTTTCTCAGTTTCATCTCTTCATATTCGTCCGTGTGGTTGATGTCGATAATCTCAGTTATCGCCGGTCTCTTCTGTCTTGACAGAGGAACTGCTGCCGTCGTATCAGTTTCTTCCGCCATGCCCGCCGTTTCAATCAATTCATTGCTTTCACTATCATACTGTCGCAAGTATTCTTCCAGAATAGACACAATATCTTTCTTGCGGTTATTACCGATTGCAAGATCAATAGCATCGTCCTCCTTAACAGCATCCGCACCAGTCTGCACATAGCACCCTACTGCCACAATTACTGCATCAGGATTATTTTTCTTAGCCCGGTGAAGCATCTGTCTGCTCTTTCTGTCCGCTATATTAGTCACTGTACAGGTATTTATAATGTAAATATCGGCTGCTTCATCAAATGGTACAATTTTGTAGCCCTTTTCTTGTAACATTTGTTGCATAACGTCCATCTCATATCCGTTTACTTTACAGCCCAGATTATGTAATGCTACACTTTTCATAGTAATCTCCGCATTTTTTGTGTTGTTTTATCATTGACTTTTACGCTTCCAACATTTAGTATTATAGCAGAAGGTATGAAAAAACCAAAGGAGGTAATTCTCAAATGAAAACAGTACAGATTTCTTTAAATTCTATTGATAAGGTTAAATCTTTTGTAAATGATATTACAAAGTTTGATTATGACTTCGATTTAGTATCTGGAAGATACGTTATCGATGCAAAGTCTATCATGGGTATCTTCAGCTTAGATTTATCCAAGCCGATTGACTTAAACATCCATGCTGAAGACGGTACTGACGAGGTTCTCGCAGCTTTGAAACCGTATCTCATGTAAGTCGTACTTATCACAAGAGACAGGAGAATGCCAAAACAGGCATTCTCCTTTTTTTCGACTTTGCACTGCTACAGCAAATCTCGCAAAGTTAATTCCTCAGGAATTAACTTTTTTTACCGGACAATAATCACTTCATCCGTATCCAGCGCAGCCTGCACCAACTCCTCAATTTTTTCCTCAAGATGCTGTTCATGCTTTCTGATAATATTCAGATTCGGCTTCGTCACCGGATGCTTCGCCACAAAAATAGTGCAGCAGTCCTCAAACGGCTGAATGGACGTCTCATACGTATCAATTTTTTCGGATATATCTACGATTTCCATCTTGTCAAATCCAATAAGAGGTCTGTAGACCGGCAGTTCACACACTTCGTTGGTCGCCATCAGACTGTGCATTGTCTGCGAAGCTACCTGTCCGATGCTCTCTCCGGTAATCAGACCGAGACATTCCGTCTCCTTCGCTATATGCTCCGCTATACGCATCATGTAGCGGCGCATAATAATCGTCAGCTCATCGTGAGGACATTTATCATAAATATATAACTGAATATCAGTAAAGTTAATGACGTGAAGATAAATCGGTCCCGTATAGGCAGCCACCTTCCTCGCCAAATCCACCACCTTCTGTTTCGCACGTTCGCTCGTATACGGTGGCGCATGGAAATAGACCGCATCAATTTTGACTCCTCTTTTGGCTATCATCCATCCGGCAACCGGCGAATCAATACCACCGGACAGAAGCAGCATAGCCTTGCCTCCCGTGCCCACAGGCATACCGCCCGGTCCCGGAATAATCTCGGAGTAAATGTATATTTTGTCACGCACCTCTACGTTCAACATAATATCAGGCTTGTGTACATCTACACGCATCTGCGGATAGGCATCAAGAATAATCCCTCCCAATTCCACATTCATCTCCATGGAATTTAACGGATAATTCTTTCTGGCACGTCTTGCCGCCACCTTAAAAGTCTTGTTCTTATCGGGGTATACCTCATCAACATACTTAACGATTGTTTCTCCCAGTTTCTCAAATCCCTCATCTTCCACATAGACCATGGGACAGATACCGGAAATGCCGAATACTTTCGCAAGTCCCGAAACCGTCTCCTCATAGTCAAACTCAGACACCGCATCTACATAGATGCGTCCGTCTGTCTTGCGTACGGCAAACTCGCCTTCGCATTTTTTCAGAGCGTATTTGATTTGCTGCACCAGCGCATTCTCAAACAAATAGCGGTTTTTACCTTTCACGCCAATCTCAGCATATTTTATCAAAAAAGCCGTAAACATATTCATCCTCCGTCAGTGTCTCACATATCGCCGCAGCATCGGAATGATTTCCTCCAATGCCTGTATAGTATACTGGATTTCCTCTACGGTTGTAAAGACAGAAATGCTGAATCGAATCGTGGAATCCAGCAAATCCCTCTCAACACCGATTGCTTTAAGCGTTGCCGAAGTCTGCGGTTTATTGGAGGCGCAGGCACTTCCGGCGGATACATATATCCCTTTTTCTTCCAAGGCGTGCAGCAGTACCTCGCTTCTGATTCCACGCACCGACAGACTTACGATATGCGCCGCACCCTGTCTGCCCGGACAGCCGTTCACTCTGACGTCGTCAATCTTCTCCATCCCGTGAATGAGCATTTCCCGCAGTTCATACATTCTGTCCATATCTGTGTCCAGATTCTCATAGACCAGCTCCGCCGCTTTAGCAAGTCCCGCAATACCGGGAACATTCTCCGTCCCCGAACGCATTCCTTTCTGCTGACCGCCTCCGTAAATAATCGGATTTACTTTAGCGCCCTCCCTGATATAGAGAAAACCGACTCCTTTCGGTCCATGAATCTTATGTCCGCTGACGGACAGCATATCCACCTGCATTTTGGATGGATAAATACGGAACTTACCGAATCCCTGTACGGCATCCACATGAAAAAGCGTCTGCGGATTCATTCGCTTGATCAACGCCCCTGCTTCGGCGATCGGCTCAACCGTTCCAATTTCATTATTAGTATGCATAATGGATACCAGAATGGTATCCGGTCTGATTGCCCGCTCCAAATCTGCCAGCGAAATCCTTCCTTCATAATCTACCGGAAGATAAGTTACCTTGAATCCCTGATTTTCCAAGTATGCCATAGGCTGCAAAATCGCCGGATGCTCTATCCTAGTGGTAATCAGATGTCTTCCTCTTCTATGATTTGCCATCGCCGTACCAATCAGCGCGATATTATCAGCCTCTGTGCCGCCGGATGTAAATAGAATTTCTTTCTCATTTACTTTTAATAGCCTAGCAAGTGTTTCTTTCGCATATCTTATATATTGTTCTGCCTCTACTCCTTTGTGGTGCATGCTGGAAGGATTTCCGTAATCCTCGCACATAATTTTATGCATCAACTGTGCGACTTCATCAAAGCACCGTGTTGTCGCAGAATTGTCTAAATACACTTCCATTGTTGTCATTCCTTTCTCTTGACTTATCGTTTGCGGAAGTTTTACTCATATCATTATGAGTTCTTTCATAATCATATAATATGTTGTTAAGATTCCAATTGATACATCAACCACGACAGCACGGTAAGTCCAGCCGTTTCCGTCCGCAAAATGCGCTTGCCCAGCGTGACCGGCTCGATGCCTGCACTAAACGCCGCCTCTATTTCACTTTCTTCAAATCCGCCTTCAGGGCCTATGAATACGGCAATACTCTTGCCCGGTCCGACAGACTCTATCAGCTTTCTCGTGTGCTGCATGTCCTCGGCAAGCTCGTACGGGATCAACTTGATATCCATATTTCTTGCATATTCAATCGCTTCCTTCATACTCATAACATGATGCACCGTGGGGATCACACCGCGTTTACTCTGTTTTGCCGCCGCTTCTGCAATCCCCTGCCATCTGTTTATCTTCACTGCCGCTTTCTTCTCGTCAAGCTTGACAACACATCTTTTAGCCGCCACCGGAATTACCTCATAAGCTCCCAATTCAATAGCCTTTTGAACAACCAGCTCCATTTTGTCCGCCTTCGGCAGTCCTTGGAAAAGATATATTTGGGACGGCAGTTCAACTCCGTCCTCCTTGATAAATCGAAGTGTACAAATCACCTCGTCATCCGTATACTCTTCTATGCCACAGCGGTATTCTCTGTTGTCATTTCCGTTACTGACCGCAATTTCCTCCCCTATCTTCATGCGGAGCACGTTTTTAATATGATTACAGTCGCTTCCCGTTATCACAATCTTCTTGTCCTGTATCTGTGACGGTTCCACAAAAAAACGATACATGTTAACACCTACGTCTTTCAAAATAATATATTTATTATTCCCATTATTTCCGTGTCGCCTTTCTCGCCTGTCTGCGCTTACGAAGCGCTTCAACAATACTCTCCGCCAACAGGAAAAATACCAGTCCTATCACGGCGCCGGCACTGTCTATCAGCACGTCACTGATTCTTCCGGAACGTCCTGCCACAAACAGTTGATGAAACTCGTCGCTGCCTGCATATAGCATTGTCGCCACCGCCGCCGTAAGGCTTCTGCGAAGACGTGTAAGTTCCCACCTGCTTGTCCATATATAGAGCAGCACCGCCAGAATGGCATACTCCGTCATATGTGCACCCTTGCGGACAAAATATTCTATAGCCGCAGCTATTTCACGCAATTGTTCTTCATCCAGATTTAAATGAAAAAACAGCCCCGTCGTATTGACGATACGGTAACTGAATCCTTCACTGACTACACTTGACTCTTCTTTAGTTTGGGCGGAAAAAGCAAAAATAACGCACATCCATATAAGCGCCAGTGTGCCCGCTATATTGCTCCATTTACCCGCCTTATCTCGTCTTATTATCTCAATCATTCTATTCTATGTCCCTTACAGAATCATCTCCGCCCACATATGTTTATGCATTTCTACGCGCCGTAATCGACACCCACTCTCCCTGATAAGTTACTTCAAGTATCTCTAATCCCGCCGATTCTACAGCCTCACGTACCGTCGCTTCTTTCATGTCAATGATACCGGAAGTGATATAGATACCGCCCTTTTTCAACTGCCCGACTATAACCGGAGTAAGTGGCACCAGCACGTCAGCAAGAATATTCGCCACTACAATATCATAGCGCTCATGTCCCACAAGGTCCTGCACTTCTTTGTCCGTAATAATATTGCCTATCATCATTTGGAAATCTTGTTCAGCAATGTGATTAGCCCTCATATTCTCCGCTACGGCATCTACCGCGCAAGGGTCTAAATCAGTTCCTACGGCGTGCTTTGCGCCGTACATCAAAGCAAGAATTGCAAGAATACCGCTCCCGGTTCCCACATCAAGAATCTCCGTCTCAGGCGTAAGGTATTTTCTAATCTGACGGATACACAGCTGCGTCGTCTCATGCATCCCGGTGCCGAAAGCAGTTCCCGGATCAATATGCAGTATCTTTTTATCATTATCTTCTTCTTTTACTTCTTCCCACGAGGGAATAACCAGCAAATCGTCTATGTAAAATTGATGGAAATACTGTTTCCAGTTATTAATCCAGTCGATATCTTCGGTTTCCGTCACGGCAATGCTTCCCTCGCCGATATCCATGAAAACCCTCAATTCATTGAGCTCCTGCTGTATCTGTGCCACAATAGTATCTTGATCTGTCGGCACACCGTTCACCTCAAGACTGCCATCCTCTTTTTCTTCCACAAAAAAACTGAGATATGCAATCCCATCGTCTTCCGGTCCATCCGGTAAGATATCCACAAACATCTGCTCCTTTTCAAAAGCAGTCAGCGGAATCTTGTCTTCAATCTGTGCACCCTCCAGACCAATGTCGTAGAGGGTGCTGATAATAATATCTTCTGCATCTGTAATCGTCTTAATTCTGAATTTCATCCATTTCATCGTTTTATTCCTCCGGGCGGTAGTTTTATTTTATCAGCTTCTGCATCATCCTATCAGTCGCCCGACTCCAAAACAGTCGCACTTCTGGCGCCTGTTTAAGCACACGCTTTCATATCCTTAATCGGCAGCAGTAACGGACGGTATATCAGGCATAATCAGACTGTCGTCATCCTCGCCGTACTGTACGGACTCACCGTGTTCCTGCCATATATTGCACACCCAAGTTTTACCTTGATTAAAGACGATTTCATTACCTTCCTCGTCATAATACTTCGCAGGGGTAAAGTCTCCGTCATAACGTTTCCATGTGCCCTGAATCACTTTACCGTTCGTAAATACGAGTGCATCGCCCTCGCCGTGTACACCAAAGGCAAGATAATCGTGTGTATCTCTCACCTCACCGTGGCAATACTGAAATACCACATTGCTGACAGCCAACTGCTCATTATTATACTCGTCAATCTGCTTACCGCCGTCCTGATAGCGATAATACAGCCGGTCATCTTCATGGTACTCAAAATACGGGTTGTACGCTCCGTATCCGCCGGAATTATTACCCGTCTTTCCACCCGGATAAATAATAAACGCTGTATCATTGTCCGGATAATCCGCTATCACATCATCCGCCGCAAACAAAAACGGCGGCACATAATTTTCATCATAATTCCAATCATATCCCAGACGTTCTACCGCCTTAAACAGACCATCTATCATAAGATATCCCGTAAACTCCGTGGCATATCCCGGTCTGCTGACTCTGTCGTACGCCTCATCAGCAGGATTGTGAATACCGTCCACCGATGCACTGACATTGTAATAGTTGGGGCGGTTAATCAGTTCTTCCACATAAGGCTTTGCCAGTCCCCAGTTACAGTATATCGCTTCATATCCCATAGCAACGTATACGAAATAATCTCGGCTGCTTCGTATGGGTCCGATTCTCTCCAAATCATCAAAATCCTCAAACACCGCCATAAGTCTTGTAATACGTCCCTCTACAGGAGCCTCATAGATAATAGCCGCCTTAGACAGACCATACTGTGGCATTGCAGGTCGATTGTTAGGAATCATAACTGCAATCGGTCTTCTGGTCGCTATTTTCTCGCTTGTCCACTCTCCTGTCAGGTAACTCTGTATCTCACCATTAACAACTGTCCGTTCTTCGATTACAAGACTGGAGGCCGTCGGTTCTTCCGGCTGTTGTTCCGCTTCCTCCGGTTCCTCTTCCGCTTCCGGAAGTACTTCCAACTGTTCCGGCAGTTCCGGTACCGGCTCCTCTGTCTTTCCGCATCCGGCAAGACAGAGTACTACACTCAGAGATGTTATCATTAACAGCTTTATTGTCTTCTGCAACATTCTTACCTCTTTTCTTCTTATCGTGCTTTACGGTTCATTTATTCAAAGGTATGGACATGAATGAAAATTTTCAATTACAACTTTATTATACCCGAAAACGAGAATACTGTATACTTGAAATTCAAACGTTGTCAAAATATGCCGCAAAAATGGAAAAGAAAGACACACTTCCTCACAGAAAAAGAAGTGTGCCCTGCATTATTTTTCCTAACGTCTTCGGTTCTTATTTTCTGAATTTTTTCTTACTCTTACCGCTCGGTTCTTCTGCCTTTCCGCCGGAAATGCTCTTTGCTGCATTGAGTGTGTCACCGGTCTGCTCATCAAATTTCTTCAAAAGCTCTTTCGCTTCATGGGACAGCTTATCCGGCACCTGCACTACCAGCGTTACATAGTGGTCGCCTCTGACATTTTTGTTTCGCAAAGACGGAACGCCCTTGCCCTTGAGACGCACTTTCGTATCGGTCTGAGTCCCGGCTTTAACATCATAGATTACTTTACCGTCCACTGTGTCAATCACGATTTCACCGCCCAGCGCCGCCACCGCAAAAGACACCGGAACCGTAGAATAGATGCTTTCATCTTGCCTCTGGAATATAGGATGTCTCCCTACTATCACTTCAACGAGCAAATCGCCTCTGGGTCCGCCGTTAGAGCCGGGTTCTCCTTTATCACGAATGCGGACACATTGTCCACTGTCAATTCCAGCCGGAATAGACACCTGTATTTTCTTCTTATTCGCAATATATCCCGTACCTCTGCAATCCGGACATTTGTCTTTGATAATTTTACCGGTTCCGTGACAGTCCGGACATGTCTGGACATTTCTTACCGTTCCAAAAAATGACTGCTGTGTGAAGACTACCTGACCCTTACCTCCGCACTTGCCGCAAGTCTCCGGGCTGGTGCCGGGCTTGGCTCCGGTTCCGTGGCAGGCGGTACATTCGTCTTTCAGTGTCAGTTCAATTTCTTTATCTACTCCAAACACCGCTTCCTCAAAAGTGATGCGTACACTAGTTCGGATATTTGCGCCTTTCATCGGACCGTTGCTTCTTCCGCCCCGACGACTGCTCCCGAAAATATCCCCAAAAATATCTCCGAAGATATCCGTAAAGTCAGCGCTGTTAAAATCAAAACCGCCGAAACCGCCGGCTCCTCCCGCACCATCGAAAGCAGCATGACCATATTGGTCATACTGCCGTCTCTTCTCTGGATCACTCAAGATTGCATAAGCCTCGGAGGCTTCTTTGAACTTTTTCTCCGCCTCCGCATCACCGGGATTCATATCGGGATGGTATTTCTTAGCAAGAACTCTATATGCTTTTTTAATTGCGGCGTCATCGGCACTCTTCTCTATGCCAAGCACCTCATAATAATCTCGTTTCTGTTCTGCCATACTTATAATCCTCCAAGTCTATCCCTTTCCTCTTCGTTCTTAGACTTCTCTGTAATCTCCGTCTACTACATCGTCTGCTGCCTCAGACTGTGCGCCCGCATCCGCCGCACCGCCCATATTGCTCATATCAGGACCGCCCTGTGCCTGCTGCATATTCTCATACATCTTTGTAAACAGTGCCTGTGCGGAATTGGTCAGCTTCTCTTTGGCAGCCTTCAACTCATCAATCTGGCTGTCTGACATTTCCTGATCTTTGGTCTGCTCTAAGATATCTTTGACAGCCTGTAAGTCTGCTTCCACACTCGCTTTCTCGGAAGCGTCAATCTTATCTCCAACCTCGGTAAGCGCTTTCTCAGTCTGGAATACGAAAGAATCTGCTTCGTTTCTCGTATCAATCGCTTCTTTTCTCTTCTTATCCTGCGCTTCGTACTCAGCAGCTTCCTTGACCGCTCTGTCAATCTCATCGTCAGACATGTTAGAACCGGCTGTAATTGTAATGTGCTGCTCTTTACCCGTTCCGAGGTCCTTCGCGGATACATTAACAATACCGTTAGCATCAATATCAAAAGTAACTTCAATCTGCGGAACACCGCGCATTGCCGGCGGAATACCGTCTAATCTGAACTGTCCGAGTGACTTGTTGTCTTTCGCGAACTGTCTTTCACCCTGTACGACATTGATATCTACTGCCGTCTGATTATCAGCCGCGGTAGAGAATACCTGACTCTTCTTGGTCGGGATTGTGGTATTTCTCTCAATCAATCTGGTTGCGACACCGCCCATTGTCTCGATGGATAAGGACAACGGTGTAACATCCAGCAATAAGATTTCGCCTGCGCCTGCGTCACCTGCCAATTTACCACCCTGAATGGAAGCGCCCAGCGCAACACACTCGTCAGGGTTCAAAGACTTACTTGGCTCTTTACCTGTCAATTGTTTTACTTTGTCCTGAACCGCAGGGATACGTGTAGAACCGCCTACCAACAATACCTGACCGAGATCGGCATTGGTTAATCCTGCATCCTTCATAGCGTTCTGTACGGGAATCGCTGTTTTCTCTACTAAATCATGTGTCAATTCATCAAACTTCGCTCTTGTAAGATTCATATCAAAGTGCTTCGGTCCATCTGCTGTCGCAGTGATAAACGGGAGATTGATATTCGTTGTCGTTGCAGAAGAAAGCTCTTTCTTTGCTTTCTCGGCAGCCTCTTTCAATCTCTGAAGCGCCATTTTGTCGCCGGACAAATCCACGCCTTCCTGTGCCTTAAACTCAGCCAGCATCCAGTCAATTACTTTCTGGTCAAAATCGTCACCGCCAAGATGCGTATCACCGTTAGTAGAAAGTACTTCGATGACACCGTCGCCAATCTCGATAATAGATACATCAAATGTACCGCCACCAAGATCGTATACCATAATCTTCTGCTCTTTCTCGTTGTCAAGACCATAAGCAAGCGCCGCTGCCGTAGGCTCATTGATGATACGCTTTACATCAAGACCTGCAATCTTACCTGCATCCTTGGTCGCCTGTCTTTGTGCATCGTTGAAATACGCCGGAACAGTAATAACTGCCTCGTTTACCTTCTCGCCCAAATAGCTTTCTGCATCACCTTTTAACTTCTGCAGAATCATAGCAGAAATCTGCTGCGGTGAGTATTTCTTGTCGTCAATGGTACGTCCTCTGTCCGTACCCATATCTCTCTTGATGGACGCAATTGTCTTGTCAGCATTTGTCACTGCCTGACGCTTTGCAGGCTCGCCGACAAGTCTCTCTCCTGTCTTGGAAAATGCTACTACTGACGGTGTGGTTCTTGCGCCTTCTGTATTAGCGATAACGGTAGGTTTACCACCTTCCATAACTGCCACGCAGCTATTTGTTGTTCCTAAGTCGATTCCGATAATTTTACTCATAATTTCTTCCTCCTATTTTAAAAAGATATATCGTTAAATACTTCCTTTGTTACCTGATACCGTTTCAAAATGACTCTTTATTTTAGTCTTTCACTACCGCCACCATGCTGTGCCTTACAACACCGTCGCGATAAGTGTATCCCTTTTGCAGCTCCTGTGCGATTATACCGGCAGCAAACTCTTCACTGTCTACCTGCATCACCGCATTATGAAAATCCGGATTAAACTCTTCACCCACCGCCGGAATCGGCTTCACTTCCATATTCTCAAGCTCTGTCATAAGCTGCTTGTAGATCATCTCCATGCCCTGCGCAAATGCTCCGCCTTTCTCATTCTCCGGCACAGCCGCAAGTCCTCTCTCAAAGTTGTCTACCACCGGGAGTATCTTCTCAATCACGCTCTTAGCGCCCGTCTCAAACATCGCCGTCTTTTCCTTATCGGTTCGCTTACGGAAATTCTCAAATTCCGCCATCTGGCGCTTCACTCTATCTTCCAGTTCTTCAATCTTCTCTTTTAAGGCTTCCTGCTTTTTATCAGCTTTTTCTTTTTTCTTTTTTTCTTTCTTGTCTTCTTTTGTCTCTTCTTTTGATTCCTGTGTTTCCTCGCTGTTCAAATTCTGCCCTGTGCCGTCTGCACCGTCAGCGGTATTTACCGCATCTTCTGCCTGCGGGATATTCTCTTCGGTTTGATTTTCTTCTTGTAACTTATCTTTTTCCTCTGCCACGCCTCTCATTCCTTTCTGTGATAATAAATCGCTATCTGTCTTTGCCTCATATCTGATGTGAGAGCATTTACTTCCATCGCATTTATTTTTTATATAAATCGTCCAGCTGGTTCTTCAACAGTTTCAGATTCTTGACTACTTTCTCATAATCCATTCTCTTAGGTCCGATAATACCTATTGTTCCTTTCATTCCTTCATCCAGTTCGTATGTTGCAGTCACAATACTGCAATCTCTCATACCCTGCACCGGCGTCTCGTTACCAATATAAACCTGTATACCGGTATTGTTCTCATCCGCCAGATTATCCTGTACCAATTCACTAAGAAGCTGTTTCTCCTCAAAAGTCGTAATCAGTTCACTTGCACGTTCATGATCTGCCAGCTCCGGATACTTGAAAAAGTTCTTGGTGCCGCTCGTGTATATCTCAAGGTCCTCATCCGCCTTAATCGCCTCGGCAACCGCATCAATCACATCCGCTACAATGACGCTGTGAATGCCCGCCTGCTGCTTCATCGCGGAAATCATACCTAAATTAATCTCTTCCAATGACAGCCCGTTCAGATGAGTATTCAACAGTATATTTAACTTCAACAACGTCTCATCACTGATTTCATCTTTTACCGTAAGCATCGTATTCTTGATAACATTACCTTCCACGACGATAACCGCAAGTATCTGATTGATGTCTACGCGGGATAACTGGATAAATTTCAATTTGTTGCGATGATACTGCGGTGCCGAAACCATCGCTGCATACTCGGTGTTTGCTGCGAGCATTTTTGCCGCCTGCTTTAAGAGATGGTCCATCTTATCTTCCTTTTCGAGAAGTGTTTCTTTCATCTCTTCTACTTCCCGTTCCTTCTCCTCCATCATCTTATCAACATACAGACGATAGCCTTGATCGGATGGGATGCGTCCCGCAGAAGTATGCGGCTGGAGAATGTAACCCAGCTCTTCCAGATCTGCCATCTCATTGCGAATGGTCGCCGAGCTTAGATTCAAATCCGTATACTTGGAAATAGTTCTGCTTCCTACCGGTTCTCCTGTTTCTAAGTAATTGCGAATGATGGCTTGCAATATTTTATATTTTCTTTCATCCAACTGCATACCATTTCTCCCATTGTTAGCACTCGACTAATTAGAGTGCTAACACCTTCTAGTAGTAAGTTATCACTTAAGATTTTCATTGTCAACATTTCCCTGCAAAAAAATTATAAAAAAAATATTAAAAATTGAGCTTCGCTCAATTACGAGATTATGAGATGCTACACATCTCGGCAAACTCGACACAATACCCAAATCTCCTAATATAATTGAAAAAGTCGATTCGAGAATTTCTCAAATCGACCGTTCTGCTGTTATTAGAATAACCAATATGTAATACAAATATTACTATGACTCACTCTGCACTGCAACCGGCATCTATCACTAAATACCAAAGCTGCCCGTTACATCTCCGTTAATTACATAGTATACAACATTCTCTTCCGGCTTTACATACAATTCAACTGATTTGAAGTCGCCGACCTTCTGGTTAAGATCATATTTCCATACATCTTTCGCAATCTTGACAAGATCCTCTGTCGTATAGCTTCTGCCTGCAAACTGTAAATGCACAGTCTCTTTTACTGCTGCTTTCTTAGCAGGCGCTTCCTTCTTAACTGTCTCTTTTTTCGCTGTTGTCTTCTTTGCCGCCGCCTCTTTCTTGGCAGGTGTCTTCTTTGCCGTTGTCTTCTTTACGGTTTTCTTAGTCTCAGCTTTAACTTCTGCTTTCTTAGGCTCAATTACAGGTTCTGCTTTTGCTACAGGTGCTGCCGCTGTTGTCTTCACTTCTTCTGTCTTTGTATCTGTGGCTTTAGCTGTTGGTTTCACAATTGCTGTTTTCTTTGTTTCTGCCATAAGTCTTCTCCTTCCACACATCCGATTCTTCGGATTACAAATGTAATGATTAATACTTTTTCACAATCCCTAGCCTATCAGTTTCAGACTATATGGGTATATTAACGCAATATCGATGTACTGTCAATCAACAATCTGTAACAAATAGTTGCTTATTCTTTTCGTATTTTATACGAAATGACATAAAAAACGCCATAATAACGCTTGTTTTAAGCCATTTTGAACACTTATCGAACAATCGTAAAGTATAGCAGTACCATCGCGCCAAGCACAATACGATACCAGCCAAATACTTTGAAATCATGTTTTTTAATGTATCCCATCAAGAAGCGTATCACAATCACAGACACAAGAAATGCCACGATCATACCTACCAAAAGAATCGCGGCTTCGGCGCTCGTAAAGGAAAATCCAAACTTCACAATCTTCAAAAGGCTTGCACCAAGCATAACAGGAATCGCTAAGAAAAAAGTAAATTCCGCCGCAACCGTTCTGGACACACCAATCAGCAGCGCTCCCACAATCGTAGCACCCGAGCGGGAAGTGCCGGGAAACACAGCCGCCAAAAGCTGAAATACGCCAATCATAAACGCTGTCTGATAAGTAATCTGCTCAAGTTCCGTAATCTTAGGTGATGCGCTTTTGTTCTTATTTTCAATAATGATAAAAGCAATACCAAAAACAATCAGCGCAATTGCCACACACCACGGATTATAGAACAACGCGTCAAATACGTCATCAAACGCCAACCCGATAACCGCTGCCGGTACGCATGCCACCAGAATTTTGAACCAGAGCACAAATATATCTTTCTGTATGACAGGTTTTTCTTTGAATTTAAAAGGAAAGATTTTGTTCCAAAACAGCAGCACCACCGCCAATATCGCACCCAACTGTATCACTACAAGAAACATCTCCCAAAACTCCGGCGAAACGTCCAGTGTCGCAAATTCATTAAGCAAAATCATATGTCCCGTGCTGCTGATCGGAAGCCATTCCGTAATGCCTTCTACAACGCCGAACAGAATCGCTTTTAAGATTTCAATTACGCTAATCATGTGTCTTTTTAACCTTTCTTTCCTATATTAATACTCGCTCTTTACAAATTTTCTAAGCGCCTCCAACGACCTCTCTACTTTATCCGTGCCGATACAATATGCAAGACGGACATAACCTTTGACTCCGAAGGTATCGCTCGGTACAACAATCAAATCATATTTCTTCGCCTTCTCGCAAAAGGCAACAGCATCCTCCTCCAGTGCTTTCGGGAAAATGTAGAATGTCCCGCCCGGTCTCACACACTCAAATCCCAAATCAGTAAGCTCTCTATATAATATGTTCATATTTGTTTCATATACCGATAAATCGGATGTCAGGTCAAGCACCTGTGCCACTGCAAGCTGTATAATGGACGGCGGACAGTTATGCCCTGTTCCTCTGGATATCTGGCTGCACATAGCGCTGATATATTCAGCGTCCCTGCACGCCGGATTTACTGCCACATACCCGATACGCTCACCCGGCAGGGACAATGATTTCGAGAAAGAATAACAGGATAGCGTATTCGCATAGAATTTGGACGGATAAGGCGATTCCACGCCTGCAAATACAATCTCTCTGTACGGCTCATCCGAAATCAGGAAAATATCATGTCCGTATTTTTCCGCTTTATCCGTCATAATTGCGGCAAGCTTTCGAAGCGTCTCCGATGAATATACCATACCCGACGGATTATTCGGCGTATTAATCAGAACCGCCGCCACCTTCTCTGTCAGCAGTTCCTCAAACGCATCAAAGTTAATCTGAAAACTTTCCGTATCTGCCGGAACGACTTTGAGCTTTGCCCCCGTCAAATTAATATAGGGTCCGTACTCTGGAAAATACGGAGCAAATGTAAGAATTTCATCGCCCGGTTCGCTCACGCAACGAACCGCATGCGCTATCGCTCCCGCCGCTCCGGTAGTCATAAAAATATGATTGCCCGTATAGTTCATCCCAAATCTATCATTGAGGGACTTCGCCACTTTGTCCCGTACCTCCGGAATGCCCAGACTCTGACTGTATCCGTGCAGCTCCATGGGATCCCTGTTTTGCAGCATCTCAATCATCGTATCGGTAAACTTCTGCGGTGCCGGAACGGAAGGGTTCCCCAAACTGTAATCAAACACATTCTCATATCCGATTTCGCATCCTCTCTGCGTTGCAAACTCCGACAATTGACGAATCACGGATTTACCCTGCAGCATATCTTTATATTTCTGTACGATCATTTCTTTCAACCTTGCCTTTCTTGATTGTCGCTTCTATTTCTCCGTAAGATGCATCAATCTGCCCTTAAAATCGCCCCACAACGGAGGGATATTAATACCTGCATAACGCAGAGTGTCACCCTTGTATTCAATCTGCTTGATTTCCGGCCAATCCTGTGCATTGGCAATCACGTATGTTTTCTTGGGATCAAGTCCCGGAATATGAATCCGTCTGCTGTGGAAGTTCGGTCTGTTCAATACCTGAACATATGTGATCAATGCCTCGCTCTTATCCTTCGCCACCACTTCATAGCAGTCATAGTAATGGTTGTCCGCATAGTGCGCAATACGATAATAATCCCCTTCGCGTACCAAATCGTTGTACTTGTGGTACATGGCAACCTGCTGCGGTATCATACCTCGATCCGCCTCCGGAATCTTGGTCACATCCAACTCATATCCGAATGTACCCGCCAACGCAACATACCCTCTCGTCTCAAAAGGCGTCACTCTTCCTACCGTATGATTCGGGCAGTCAGACACATGTGCGCCCATAGTAGACAGCGGATAAATCATTGCCGTACCCGCCTGAATCGACAAACGCTCCACCGCATCGGCGTCATCGGAACACCATATCTGCGGACTGTAATATAACATGCCTGCATCGAATCTTGCACCGCCGCCGGAGCAATTTTCAAGCAGAAGATGCGGAAATTCTTTGGTCATTCTGTCCTGCAGTTCATAAACCGCCAGTACCTGTCTGTGATACAACTCTCCCTGTCTGTCCGCCGGAAGTCCGCAGCTTCCCAAATCACTGAGCTGTCTGTTCATATCCCACTTCACATACTCAATGTTCGCGCTTCTAAGGATCGACGCTACCATCTCATATACATAGTCCCTGACTTCTTTTCTGGTCAGATCAAGTACATACTGATTCCGCGCAAGACTTCCTGTTCTGCCCGGAATGGCAATCGCCCAGTCCGGATGCGCACGGTATAAATCGGAATCCGGAGAAATCATCTCCGGCTCGAACCAGATACCGAATTTCATACCCAATTTATTGACTTCATCTACCAGATATTTCAGTCCGCCATTGAGCTTACTCTCATTGACCTGCCAATCTCCCAGACTTGAATTGTCGTCATTTCTGTGTCCGAACCATCCGTCGTCCATGACCAGCATTTCAATCCCGAGTTCCGAAGCCTGCTTCGCAATGCCGAGCAACTTCTCCGTGTTGAAATCAAAATATGTCGCCTCCCAATTGTTAATCAGAATCGGTCGCTTCTTATCCTTGTACTCACCGCGTATGAGATGATTGCGGTATAAATCATGGAAGCATCTCGTCATACCGCCGATACCGTCCGCGGAATAAACACAGACTACTTCCGGCGCCTGAAAACTCTCTCCCGAGTCTAATTTCCAGCAGAAATCATACGGATGAATGCCCATCATAGCACGCATGCTGCCGAACTGGTCCGCCTCAATCTGCGCCAGAAAATTACCCGAATAGACAAAGTTCATCGCATAGATATCTCCGGTTTCCTCCGTAGTTGTGCGCTTTTTCCATGCCATAAAAGGATGCTCCTGATGACTTGATTCCCCTCTTATCGAAGAAACACTCTGCTTGCCCTTCATAACAGGACGTGTCTGAATCGCACGCTCTCTCGCCCATGAGCCATGCAGTGTAATCATCTCATAATCATCATTATCCATATCCATACATGCCGACAATACCTTGGTCAGATAAATCGGCTCATCAGCATGATTGACAACTTTAACGCTTCTGGCTATGGCATCACTATCCGCAAAAATACTATAGGAAAGAATCACCTGTAATTTCAGAATCTTATCCTCACAGACAAGTTCCAACGTCTTGCATTCCGTATCTTTGCCAAAAGTTGCCGGCAATCCCTGCAGTTCCTCTTTACCGTCATAGATTCTGTGCGACACATAAGATAACGCAACTCCGGTATGCCCGCCCATAGTCCTGACTTCCAGCGTACTTTCCCTGTAATCTCCAAGTCCGTTACCCGTATACTCCATCGGGAACGTATCCAAGAAAGAGGTTCTGTCCCTGTTATTCTGCGACGGAACAAAAGGCGCCTCCGTCGTACGCATCAAATATGTCAGATTATCCTCTGTCAGTTTTCTTCCATAATAAATGTGTCCGACAAAATTGTCGTCATCCACGATGCCGATGCAGTAACTTGTCTGCTCCGTATCTAATTTAAAAACTCTGCGCTCTTCATTATAGCTGATATTCATAATTCTTTTCTCCTTTTTCCCGGATATACTCGGACCACCTTCCGGATAATGCATGCTCTTTACGTTCTCCAAGACATGACGCAGTCATGCTTAGACGACATGCTTTACCGCCCTTCGGAGAATGCATGCTCTTTGCATTCTCCAAGACATGACGTAGTCATGCTTAGACGACATGCTTTACCGCCCTTCGGAGAATGCATGCCCTTTGCATTCTCCAAGACATGACGCAGTCATGTCTTATTATACCAACATCTTACTTGTTAGGAAAGTATCTTATTGAAAAGTATCTTAATATAAAAATTTGTATTTTTTAAAAAAAGTGATACAATAACCACTATCGGCATAAAACAATAAGATTAAGAAAGCAGGGATTATTTACTATGAGTATCACAGTCGTATTACAACAGATGGTCATGATTTTTATCTTGATTGTCGTCGGTTTACTGTTATATAAGAAAGAAATGCTGTCAGAAATAACATCGAAACAAATATCCGGAATCATCGTCAACGTGACAAATCCGGCACTTTTAATCTGTTCTGCCTTTCAGGAGGGTCCCAAAGTATCTGTGCCGGAACTCGGAATGGCACTGGGCATTTATCTGATTATTTATATCCTTCTGATTACGCTAAGTTTTCTAATCCCACGCATCCTACGCGTTCCTAATATGTATCACTACTCCTACCAGATGCTGACCATCTTCGGCAATGTAGGATTTATCGGCATCCCGCTGGCTTCCGCCGTGCTGGGCGCCGAATCCTTAATTTTTGTATCAATATACAATTTGATTTATAATATTCTAATCTACACCTTCGGGATTTCCCTATTGCAAAAAGCTTCAACAACACAGTCCGGCAATTCCGACACAAATATCACATCTCCACTCTGGAAAAAGCTTGTAAACGCCGGAACCATCTCCGCCGCGGCAACCATTATTTTTTATCTTTGTGATTTTCGTGTACCGGCCATCGTACCATCCACGCTCAACTATATGGGGCAGGCGACCACCCTGTTATCCATGCTCGTATTAGGAGCTTCCGTAGCGCAAATGACACTCAAAGATATCTTTTCCCATCCAAAACTGTATGGGTTTACGCTTATGAGACAGATTCTGGTGCCGATTGGCTGCGTTCTGTTACTGCGTCCTTTCATAGAGAATGCCTTGATTCTTAATACAATGGCGTTGATGCTGGCTGTCCCCGCAGGCAACATGCCGCTCATGCTTTCCAAGCAGCTTCGCGTCGAGACAGACACCATCTCGCAGGGCATTATCCTCACCACTATCTTAAGTCTCATGACGATTCCGATTGTGAGTTTATGCCTCTAAACAATCTGTACTTTCATCATATTGGTGGTGCCGGAGAATCCAATCGGCACGCCCGAAGTGATAACTGTCAAATCGCCTTTTTCAAGCAGCTTCATCTTCTCCGCCGCTTGGATTGCCTTATCAAAAAGATTAAAGACTTCCTTTTCTTCCTTAATTAAAAGAGGCGTCACTCCCCAAGTCAGCGACAACTGTCTACATACCTTTTCCGTGGTCGCACAGCTGATAATGTCGCTCATAGGGCGGTATCTGGAAATCATCCTCGCCGACCTGCCGGACTTTGTGACCGTCACAATCGCCTTGGCATTCAAGTCGAGCGCCGTCGTGCAAGTAGCATGACAGATTGCATCCGTAACATCCGGCTCTGTACTTCTCTCATTCTGGAAGAAGCGCTTGCGATAGTCCACATCCTGTTCTGTCCGCTCCGCAATACGCACCATTGTCTTTACCGCCTCAACCGGATACGCACCCGCCGCTGTCTCACCGGATAGCATAATCGCACTTGTACCGTCATAAACTGCATTGGCAATATCTGTAGTCTCTGCTCTCGTAGGACGCGGGTTTTTAATCATGGACTCTAACATCTGCGTTGCCGTAATGACCTGCTTACCGGTGCGGTAAACCTTCTTAATAATTTTTTTCTGAATGACAGGTACTTCCTCATAGGGAATCTCTACCCCCATGTCACCGCGCGCAACCATAATGCCGTCGGACACATCTATAATATCGTCAATATTCGCAACTCCCTGCGCGTTTTCTATCTTAGAAATGATACGGATATTTTCGCCGCCGTTTTTATGAAGCAGTTTACGAAGCTGTATGATATCTTCTTTCTTCTGGACAAAAGAAGCCGCGATAAAATCAACATCCTGCTCTATTCCAAATAAAATGTCTTCTCTGTCCTTGTCACTGATATAAGGCATGGATAAATCCACGTCGGGCACATTGACACCCTTATGATTGGACACAACGCCTCCGTTAATGACGCGGCAGACGATATTGCTCTTATCTACCTTCTCCACCTTCATCTCGATCAAACCATCATCGATCAGTACGCGCATTCCCTCTTCCAAATCTTCATAAAGGCGGTTATAGGTCACGCTTACAATGTCCTTTGTCCCTTCCACTTCCTCCGCAGTAAGGGTGAACAATTGTCCTTCTTCCAAAGTCACTTTGCCTTCCTTAAAATTTTTCACGCGCACTTCCGGTCCTTTGGTATCCAATAAAATAGCAATCGGTCTGCCCACTTCTTTACGGAGTTTCTTCACCATATCCATTCTTTTCTTATGATCCTCGTAAGTTCCATGGGAAAAATTGCACCGTGCAACATTCATCCCCTCTATCATCATCTGTCTTAGCACATCCTCATTATCCGTTGACGGACCTAGCGTACATACAATCTTTGTTTTCCTCATTTTTATAACCCTGCTCCTTTCTCAACTCGCGAATTTCTGCGCCGAATCACAATCGGTTTTCTGTCAGCTATCTACTTCTATTTTATACTGAGATACTATATTTTAAACGAACGTTGGCATATCTCATACGATAACTTTATAACAGTGCCTCCATCGTATCATATTATTCCGATTTTCGGCAACTGATTACTTCAATAAAACGAGCTCCCGGTGGTGGAAGCACCGGGAGCCCGTTTTATATATACAAACTAAGGGATATAGGTATACGCTTACTTTATTAAGATGTCGGATTACTCCACATCCTGCAATGCCGCAAAATCCTCTTCGCCCGTGCGGACTTTGATAACTCTGTCAACATTGTATACAAAAATCTTACCGTCTCCGATATGACCTGTGTATAGAGCTTTCTTAGCTGCTTCTACAACATCCTCTACCGGAATCTTGCTGACTACGACTTCAACTTTAACCTTCGGAAGCAAAGTCGCATCCATCTCGACGCCACGATACATCTCTCCGGCGCCTCTCTGAATACCGCAGCCCATGACCTGTGTCACCGTCATACCCGTTACACCCAAATCGTTCATTGCCTTTCTGAGCTGGTCGTATCTGGACAATTTCGCAATGATAGCTACTTTGTACATACCCGTTGCGGATACCATCGGAACCTGTGCGACCTTAACCGCCGCCTCCTTCTGGATATCGGAAGCCGCATCATAATCTTCCGTTCCGAGATTCGTATTCTCATTAACATCCATAGACATTGTATTCGATACATCCATAATACTGAAACCGGAATATGCTGACGCAAGACCATGTTCCATAACATCCAGACCTACGATTTCCTCCTCCTCAGAAGCCCGAAGTCCGATGACCGCCTTGATAATCACGAAAGCGAGCGTGATTGTTACAGCCGTCCATGCTGCAACAGCCGCAAACCCGATAAGCTGTAATCCAAGCAGCTCAAATCCGCCGCCATAGAACAAACCTACAAGCTCATTACCTTCTGCATCTGCAATAGAATAACCCGGCGCCGTATTTGTTGCAAACAAACCGACCGCAAGGGTACCCCAGATACCGTTCAAGCAGTGTACCGCAACCGCGCCTACAGGGTCATCAATACGCAGTTTATAGTCCAAGAACCATACGCCGAATACTACCAGCAGACCCGCAACCGCACCGATTACGATAGCGCCGAAAGCATCTGTCACATCACATGGCGCCGTGATTGCAACAAGACCTGCCAAAGATGCATTCAAGCACATAGATACATCCGGTTTACCGTACTTAATCCATGTAAAAATCATGCATACTACCGTGGCGATCGCAGGGGCAATTGTTGTCGTGACGAAGATAGAACCTAACTGCTCCACGGTCGTAGCCGCCGCACCGTTAAATCCGTACCAGCCAAGCCATAAGATGAATACGCCCAATGCACCAATCGGGATGTTATGTCCGGGGAACGCATTCACTTTCGTAATTTTACCGTTTTTGTCTTTTGTGAATTTACCGATTCGAGGTCCGAGGATTTTTGCACCTATCAGTGCAGAAATACCTCCCACCATATGTATTGCACAAGAACCCGCAAAATCGTGGAATCCAATCTGGGATAGCCAGCCGCCGCCCCAAATCCAGTGCGCCTCGATAGGGTAAATCAATGCAGAGATTACCCCCGAATAAATACAGTAGCTCAAGAACTTCGTTCTCTCCGCCATTGCACCGGACACAATTGTTGCCGTAGTCGCACAGAACACTAAGTTAAACACGAAATTAGACCAGTCAAAATCGGCATAACTTGTAAAAATGTCGAATCCCGGCTTACCAATCAAGCCGACCATATCCTCACCAAACAGCAGCCCAAAACCAATCAGGATAAACACTACCGTACCAATGCAGAAATCCATCAGATTTTTCATGATGATGTTGCCCGCATTTTTGGCTCTGGTAAAACCCGTCTCAACCATGGCAAACCCTGCCTGCATCCAGAATACCAAGGCTGCACCGATTAAAAACCAGACGCCGAAAATCTGTCCGTTTAAAACCTCCATAATCTCTTCTGTCATAGATAAATCTCCTCCTCACATTTGACATACCCCAATCAAATAAAAAAGCGGAGCCAATGGTTTCCTCACATAAGCTCCATTGCTCCGCATTCCTTAAATCAGGTCATATGTACATTTTTCAAAAGCACAAGCATCTTACATTCCACAAGCCTCGCTTTTTATGCAAAAGAAAAAGGCACTTCGTATCATCTCGAAGCGCCTTTGCTTTTACGAACTGAATTGTAGCACCATATTAACCGGGTGTCAACAAGTATTTTTATAATTGTGTCAAAATTTGACCAAACATCCAAATCGTTTCGGCAACCCACATTGCCCTAATACGGCTCAAACGCATTCATTAACGTATCTACATCCTCTTCGTGCCCCGGAGTATAAGATACAATAAAATAAATCACACGATTGTCTTTCTTGGTAATATAATAGCTCTGATTCATCTTCGCCACACCGTAATCCATGGTAGCAGTATACTTATCACACTCCAGACCGCCAACCTTCACATTGTCAGGCTCATCCCATGTAATAGGCACATCCGGAAACAACGTCTTTATCTGTGATTGTAACACTTCTATATATTTATCCGTTGAAAATGTTGTTTTTTCGGCTGCAAGGCTGAGGTTCGGGTCTCCTGTGCCCAGATTCTCCGGGTCAGGAAGATAAGTCATAAGTTCATAGACCGTCGTCAATTCCGCATAATCTATCACTTTCTTCCCGTTCTCTTCGTAAACTGCCTTAACATAATCCTGTCCCATAGAAATAAAATTATCCAATTCCTCCTGCGTCGCAACAACATATCCCTCGGGAGCATTAAATCTGATTCCCATCCACTCGCTCTCAAAACCGTTGTCAGACAGCGTTCCTTTGCTGTACTTCGCACCGCCGCATGCCGTTACGGATAACAGCATAAGAACCGCCAAGGCTACTACTCCTATTCTTTTGTTCATTTTTCTCTTCCGCTCCCTATTTCATAATGTATGGCGCATAACTGGCTAACTGACCGTCACCGCGCAATAGACCAATGGCTATTATACAGTGTAATATGGATGCGGTCAATCAAGAAATGTATTTCCACTCTTTTATCCACAAATAATCAACCGTTTTCTGCCGTATTATCGGCAGATTCGTTTTATGGGATGTGACATAAGAATTATTTTTTAAAAAGCACCTTCATGTATTGTGCCTGAAAGTATTCTCCTCTTTTTTATTTTATAGCAGCCATATCCAAGAGAAACTTACGATAGATCTCATCTTCTCCAAGCGTATCATCACTCTCAATCAGGGTTGTCAAATCGACTTTACCTTCCAGATACATATCCCAAAACTCTTCATGCTCCAGATATGCCCTGTATCGGAAAACAAAACCACCTGCTGCTACATCTTTATAATTCTCAAACAGCTTGTCACACCTCGCCCAATCCTCAGGTGGAAGGGTTTTACTCCACAAAACATGTCTACCGGGTCGAGCATCACTATCATTGACACAACTGACTTCTCCAGTATCTTCATTGAAGTAGAACGAGACCCCGTTAGGAAGAGACGCTACTCCAATCTCCGTTACATTTGTCTCGCCATCCAAAGAAGCCAACCCCTTTACACCACTCTCTTCTGCGGACCTATCCATGCATTCTTCATTCTGTCCCACTTCCGGTAATGCCTTACCCAAACCACTCAGTCTCTCATATGCTTCCTGTATAGAAATATCAGAATCCTTCGTATTTACAATCCCGACATCCCCATAAAACTGTTCCACCGCGCTTTCCAAATTACCATTACTACTCCGAACATGTTTCTGCCTATCCGCCCGTTGTATACTCCTGCAAGTATACGAACTATTACCAATAATCGCATTCATAAATACATATCCCTCCATTTTCTTATCATATTTTACATTATTACATGTTGTATTATTGCAAAAATGACTATATGCAGCACTCATCTACAGTTTTATAAGAATCCTAAACCATATCCTTCTACATTTACTCGTATGACTGACACCAACTTTATATATAGTATACATAGATTGACGCTTTATGCTTGATTCTGCTATCATTGCATACTGTAAAATATTCATTTTACTAATAGTACTTCCATAGTAAAATTCTGTCAATATTTTTCTATATTCATAGTTGAAACGGTAAATAGAATATTTTACTATGTATACAAATACAAAAATAGGTGACTAGATGAATTACGAATTAAAACCAAAAGAATATGAAATCATGATGCAACGTGGAAACTTATTTCCTTTTCGGCAGTACTGTTTCACTGCTATAACCCCTTGAATTATCTTTTTTCTATGAATTATGTACCGTATGCGAAAAACATTGTGATGAAATAGCGACGGCACCGTTAAGTGAATCCCCAAAGCTATATTATGAGAATCTGATTATAAATGCCACTCAGAACCAGACTGCTGTCAGTTCATTATTTGCCAACACTTTTTCAAGCAATAAAAACCAGACGAAGGAAAGAATATTATGACAAGAAAAACCCAAAATCAGCTCACTGTAAAATTATCACTGCGTTAATGATAGGTATTATCATCCTGTCTATGCCTATCTCCGTATTGGCATATGAGCCTGTTTACTTTTATTATGACTCAAAGCCTTATACTCCTGATATAGATTTCGCGGAAATTGTTCCCAAGGGTATACGAGACCCCCTCGCTCCGACTCCCACGATAGTACAACTTGATTTTATTTTATCAGACGAGATGATTGTCAATATTGTCAAATTTCTTTTCCATTCCCGTATTATTTCTTCGTATCATATAACAATTAATCCTCGGTGCCTCAAAATCTTTCAGCATAATCCTTTGCAACTGCTTCTCTTCAATATACGGCGCAGCAAGACTCTCCGGCACAAAACTAATTCCGTCAAAAGTAATCAGGTACGGAATCAGTTTTGTACTGTTATCAATCTCGAATCCGAACTGGTAATGGGGCGGAAAAAGCTCCCTGATAAAGACCCCCACTTCCTGTAAGGCAAAGTTACAATACAGATAATTGGAGTGAAGCAATTCTTCCTTTGTAATACCATTTTGATATGCCGTATTTTCATATCCCGTAACAAGCACAAGTTCGTCCGCAGCAAACACATCGCACCGGAATCCCGCATGATAGAACGGCAGATAAGAATATGCCACATCCAGCAGATTATCCTGCAATGCCTGCAGCAAATCACCTGAATGCCCGATTGTAATTTTCACCGCATTCTCAGGATGTGTCTCCATGTATTCTTTGATTACCGGAAACAGATAGCATTCATAAATCGTATTGGTCGTACCGATTCGAAATGTATCTGCATACTTTTTCAGAGAATTCACTTCCTGAATACCGATACTTTGCAGCTCTAATATTCTTCCGGCATAGAAAAGAAACGCCTCCCCCTCTTTGCTCAGAGTCACCTTTCTCTTGTTCCTGTCAAAAAGCTGTTTCCCGACCTCCCGCTCTAATTCCGCAATCCGGTTCGTCACCGTAGACTGCGCAACAAACAATGCGTCCGCCGTTTTTGTAAAGTTCCGGTACTCCGCCAATGCAACAAAAGTCTGTAACTGCTGTGTATCCATAATGTACTCCTTCCCCCAACCGGGATATTGAACAAATCAGAAAAACAAATTATTTATATTAATTTAATTCTGTTTACAAATAATATAATGCCGCGCTATGATAATGGCAAGCAACAATATCAAATATTTTAAAACGGAGACAGCCATGCATTATGTGATTATAAAGACATTCCAGAATCGCTCTGTATGGATCTGAAGCTCAAAGCAAATCGCTAACCAAGTTCAATGTGGGACCGCTTTCTCTCCTTGCATTATCCGTCTTCTTCTATATATAATATTATATATTTACAGAAAAAGAGGAGACGGACATATGGCCAGAATCGTTGACATCGATGTGGGAAATAAGGAAAAGCTATGCAGCATCTGCAAGGCGCTTTCTGTACCGGCCCGAATTGATATTCTTAAGTTAATTGAAAACAAAGGAATGAGTATCAGTGAGATTTCAGAGGAACTGAATATCCCTCAATCAAGTGTGACATTTCATATCAAGGTTCTTGAGCAGGCAGATTTGATAAACATAGAGGAACGTCCGGGAATGCGGGGAACCCTGAAGCTGTGCACCAGAAAGACAGATTATATCAATATCAGCGCCTATCAAAAAAACAGTAATATTAACGGATACAAAAGCTTTGAAATGCCCGTTGGCGCCTACTTTGATTTTGATGTAATGCCTACCTGCGGCATTGCAGGCGAACAGGGTATCATCGGCGTCGAAGATAAAATAACTTCCTTTTATCTCCCGGAGCGGATTAAGGCAGGCCTCTTATGGACTGCGGGCGGATACGTAAAATATCGCTTCCCCAATATGCTTCCTCCGGAATCCCAACCCTGTAAATTAATGTTTACTTTAGAGATATGCTCAGAGGCACCTAATTACCACGAAGACTGGAAATCAGATATCACCTTTAAAGTGAACGACTTTGAAGTAGGCACATGGCGTTCCGGAGGTGACTACGGTTCCCGAAGAGGGAGACTGAATCCGGCAGTCTGGGAAGCGGGCTCTACTCAATACGGAGTTATGTTGGGAATTGAAATCAACACGGAAGGAACACTAATCAACGGAAAGAAATGTTCAGATGTAAATATAAATATGCTTTTTCAAGAGGAACGGCGCTATATTGGATTTGAAATTTGTAATAAACCAGATGCATTATACATTGGCGGGTTCAATATCTTCGGAAAAAATTTTGGTGACTATGCACAGGATATCATTATGGGCGTAGAATACAGAAACTAAAAGAGAGACGATATGAGTACAATTGTTCATATCGTCTTTTTTATTAATTTTATAACAGTATTATTGATATAAATCCCCTAAAATAATGTAAAACTGCATAATATTAAGATAAAACGTCAGTAAAATTGTTGAATCGGGGTTTTATTATGCTAAAATATACTTATAAGTATCAGTAATAATAATACAATCATTATGAAGAGGGATATTATGAAGAAACAGACAGCATGTTATAACAAAGATTATCCCCGCCCGCAGATGGTCAGAGATTCTTGGCGCAGTTTGAATGGAGAATGGGAATTTCGATTTGATGATGACGGACAGGGAAAAAGAAATCGTTGGTATGAAAATTTTCAAAGCGAAATGAAAATTCAGGTTCCGTTCTCCTATGAGACAAGATTGAGCGGAATCAAAACGGAGAAAGAACATTTTTGTATCTGGTATGCAAGGAATCTGGAATTCAGCAAATCAGAACTTGTCAGAAAACGGGTGTTGCTTCATTTTGAAGGGAGTGATTATCTGACCAATGTCTGGATTAACGGAAAGAAGGTCGGGGATCATAAAGGCGGATATACGCGTTTTAGTTTTGACATTACAGATTACTTGACAGAAGAAAACAGAATTGTGGTACGGGTGGAAGATTCTTTTGATGAACAGCAGCTCCGGGGAAAACAGAGATGGAGAGCTGAAAGTTTCCGATGCTGGTATGTCCAGACAACAGGAATCTGGAAAAGTGTATGGATGGAAACAGTAGATGAGGTCCATATTTCTTCTTTAAAGCTTACACCGGATATTAAAGAGAGAGCACTAAAAATCGATCTGGATGTCGAGACAGGAGCCAGTGAAGAATATAAGAATATCCGTGCCGAAGTACAGATTGCTTTTAGAGAGAAACTAATAAACACTATTGAATTCCCAATCGGAAGATACCATACGACCGTCAAGATTGATGTGACTGATATTGATGAGGGCACCGAACTAAACGGAATCCACTTGTGGTCACCGGACCAGCCTAATCTATATGATTTCAAAATACTGCTGTACCATGGTACCCGTTTATGCGATGAAGTCGGCTCCTATTTCGGAATGCGCGAGATAGCCACTTATCACGGCAACGTTCTCTTGAATGAAGAACCAATTTTTCAACGCTTAATATTGGATCAGGGATATTGGAGCGATTCGGGATTAACGCCTCACTCAGAGGAAGCAATCATCGAGGACATTACCAAGACAAAGGAACTGGGATTTAACGGAGCAAGAAAGCATCAAAAAATAGAAGATGAAAGATACTATTACTGGTGCGATGTGCTGGGACTGCTGGTTTGGTGTGAGATTCCTTCGGCATATCGTTTTGGTGACAGGACAGTCCACAATTGCATGAGGGAAATCTCTGAGATTGTAGAACAACATTATAATCATCCTTCTGTTATCGTATGGACTGTATTTAACGAATCGTGGGGAGTGAACGAAATTCGCACGGACAGGCAGCAACAGCATTTCACGGAAGCCGCTTATCATATGATTAAGTCTCTGGATAAATTAAGACTGGTGGTATCCAATGATGGTTGGGAACATACCGTTTCGGATATTATTACACTCCATGATTACGAGGAGGACACAGAGGTGTTCCTTAAGCGGTATGACGGAAATCCGGAAAAAATACTGGAAGGAGGGATTTATCATAATCTAATCAAATCAGCTTTTGCAGAAAATTATCATTATAGCGGTCAGCCTATTATTATCAGCGAATATGGGGGAATAGCATTTCGCAATGAACAGACTGGCTGGGGATATGGCAATAAAGTACAAACAGCGGACGAATTTATCACCAGATATGAAAACATTACATCCGCAATCAAAAAACTGCCATATCTGTGCGGGTATTGTTATACCCAGCTAACAGATGTACATCAGGAGATCAATGGATTGATGGATGCAGAACGCAATTTCAAAGTGGCTCCTGAAATTATTCGGTCAATTAACCTAAAAAGACTCGGCAGCAGAATGAAAGGAAGTGAGGCGACGGAATGAGAAGAAAAATCAAGATCATTATGACAGATTATGATGGTCAAAACCTAATGACAACAAAAGAGCCTATGTTTTTCCGCGAAGACGAAAAAGGATATCGGGCAACAGAAGCTAATCTGTTCAATATATACGATCAAGTCCGATATCAAGAAATCATTGGATTTGGAGGCGCGATTACTCAGGCAAGTGCAGTCAATCTGATGAGGATGAGCGAAAAAGATCAGGAAACAGTAATGAGAGGCTATTTCGATAAGGAAGAGGGTCTCGGATACAGTTTGTGCAGGACGACAATCAACAGTTGTGATTTTTCTACAGAGACGTATTCCTATGACGATACGGAAAACGACTGGGAGTTGACAAATTTTAGTATTGAGCACGACAGACACGATGTAATTCCTATGATCAAACGGGCAATGACCTTAAATACTGAATTGAGGCTTTTTTCATCCCCGTGGAGTCCGCCGGGCTGGATGAAAACAAACGGACGCATGGATAAAGGAAGATTCCTGAGAAAAGACTGTCAGCAGGTGTGGGCGGATTACATTGTCAGATTTATAGAGGAATACGAGAAAGAAGGAATTCCTCTATGGGGAGTGACAATTCAGAATGAGGCTCATGCCCAGATGGGATGGGAATCCTGCTATTATACCGCAGAGGATGAGCGGGAATTTGCGCAGGAATATTTACGCCCGGCACTAAATAAAGCCGGACTGAATGAGAAAAAAGTGTTTTTCTGGGATCATAATAAGGAAAGAGTTTTTGACAGGGCACTGGCGGTCTTGTCAGAACCGGAATCCAGAGAAGCCCTTGATGGCGTTGCAGTTCACTGGTATGCAGGAGATCATTTCGGAGCTTTGGAAGCATTTCATCAGATGTATCCAGAAAAGTTAATTTTAGGGACGGAAAGCTGCGTTGGCAATGAGCAGAAAAAGTGTTACGAAACAGGAGAAAAATATGCGCATGATATTATCGGAAATTTGAATCACTGGGCTTGCGGATGGGTCGATTGGAATATGATTCTGGATTCTGACGGCGGTCCGGATCATTGGAAGGACGAACAGACCGCTTTTAAAGACATATTTGAGAAAAACGGACGTAAAGAGAAAGCCTTAAATGAAATTGAAAAAGAATTTCTGCTGCCATGCACTAAAACAGGAATCTGGGTAGGCGAAGCGCCCGTCATAATGGATTCCGAAACAAAGGAAATCAAATATTCCTCTTCCTATTATTACATTGGTCACTTTAGCAAATTTATACAGCCGGGGGCTGTAAGGATAGGCAGTTCCATATACACCTCAGCTTTGGAGGCTTGTGCGTTTGAAAATCCTGATGGTGAAAAAGTGGCTGTAGTGTTAAACCCGGGAGACATCTCCAGAAAATTAACATTGCGTTATCAAAACGAAATTGCAGAAACAGAGCTTCCGGCTCATAGTATCGCAACCTATTTATTCCAATAGGATTTGTAAATAAAAATATCAAAATAAGGAGGATTTATATGAGAAAAAAATTAGTTAGTTTACTACTTACATCAGTGGTATGCCTGAATGTTCTGGCAGGGTGCGGTTCAAAACCGGCACCGGAAGAAAAGAAAACTCCGGAGGCATCAAGCGAGATACCGGAAGAGAATACTGCAGATACGCAGGAGAATGAAGGAACCGAAATTAATACAATTGATACAAATATGACAGCAGAATTAAACATCTGGTCATCAGGAGAGGAACTACAGCGTTTCGTCGAAGGATTTAATAAAATATATCCGAACATTACTGTAAATATTACCGTGATTCCCAACAAGGAATTTTTGTCAAAACTCACTCCGGTTCTTTCCGGCGGGCAGGATGTACCTGATATTTTTACAGGGGAATCCGATTATGTAAAATATCTGGTAAATGCTGGTGTGTGGGATGATCTGACTCAGGAACCTTATCATGCAACAGAGAAACTTAACGATATATGGGATTATGTGAAAAATGTCGGCACGGATGACAGCGGTGCAGTGCGCGCGTTAAGCTGGCAGACAACTCCGGGGTCTGTAATTTATAGAAGAGATTTGGCGGAAAAGGTTCTGGGAGTAAGCGAACCGGAAGAAGTGTCAGCGTATTTGTCCGATTATAACAAGATGTTGGAAACAGCAGCTGCCTTTAAAGAAAATGATATCACCATGTTTGGGAGCTGGGAAGATGTCATGCTGATGGCATTGTCTGATAGACAGCAGGCATGGGTTGTGGACGGAAAACTGGTTATTGATGCTAAGATGGAGACATTTTTAGACATTGTTAAAGAGATTTATGAGAAAAAATATGATCTGAATGTTTCCCAATGGGATCCGGAATGGATTGCAGGTGTGGAGAGTGATAATGTATTCTGCTACGTACTTCCTACGTGGGGCTATTCCTTTATGGTCAAAGCTAACGCGGTAAATACCATGGGAAAATGGGGACTTTGCGAAGGACCGAATCCTTATATCAACGGCGGAACATGGCTGGGAATTTATAAGGACAGTCCAAATAAAGAAGCTGCATGGGCATTCATGGAATATGTAACATTAAATTCAGAGGCGCTCCAAGAATACGCAAGTATCTATGGAGAATACGTGGGATGCAAGTCAGCAGACGATGCATTAGCACAAGATCAAGGCGAAGAAAATCTGGCAGGACAGAATCTGTATGAATTTTATAATCAGGTGATGGCAAAGAATCCGAATGTAACAATCACGGAGTATGACGGACAGATTAATACCGCATACAAAAACGCCGCGAAGGCTTATGCCACAGGAAAAATCACAAAAGAAGAAGCGATAACACAGTTTAAAGAGGATGTAGCAACAGCTTATCCTGATCTGACAATTGAATAACTTTGAAAACCGGACATGACGGTCGGAGAAGAGGCGGCGGCACGAATGTTTTAAACAAAAGCCGCTGCTTTCTCCACCACGGTTCGAGGAGGTGGGCGAATGAAGAAAAAAAGCATAAATGACAGGAGTGGTTACGGATATTTGTTTATATTGCCCTTTTTTATAGCTTTCATTTTTTTAGGATTGTATCCGGCTGTGTTTACATTTTCATTGAGTGTTCAAAAATGGGATGGTCTGGCACCGGAAAAATTTATCAAACTGGCTAATTTTGAAAGGCTGCTGTCAGATAAGGTGTTTTATCTTAGCATACGAAACACCCTGCGTATCTGGCTTATTAGTTTTATACCCCAGATTCTTACCGCTTTACTTCTTGCGGCAGTATTTACAACGTACAGAGTAAAGGGAATGGGGATCTTCCGAGCAATTTTCTACCTTCCAAATCTGCTTACAGCAGCATCCGTAGGACTTTTATTTCACCTACTTTTTAACGGGAATAAGTCTGTGGCAAACAATATATTACAGGCACTTCATGTAAGCGGAGCGCCCTTTGAATTTTTTAATGATCCGGTATTTACATCCAATCTGACCTCTTATATTCAGTGGTGGATGTGGTTTGGCTATACAATGATTCTGGTTATGTCCGGAATCACTACAATAGACAAGAATCTTTTTGATGCTGCCAGAATTGATGGCGCGGATAGAGGACAAACTTTCCGAAAGATAACACTGCCTCTGATCCGACCTACTATTGTTTATATTACGATCACCTCGATTATCGGCGGTATGCAGTTGTTTGATGTACCGGCAACTATGTCAGACGGAACGGGAGAACCGGACAAAGCGATTCTGACAATTTCAATGTATCTGTATAATCAGGGATTTAAAAATCACAATTACGGTTATGCGGCAGCAATTTCCGTAGGATTATTTGCGATAATCTGTGTTATGAGTTTTGCATCTTTGAAAGCCATGAAGAAAGGAGGCAATAAAGATGATTAAAAAAGGGATTAAAAACTTTGTAATTTACGGACTTCTTCTGCTTCTGGTGGCTATTACACTGGTTCCTTTCTATTTGATCACAGTGAACGCTACCCATTCCAGCTTCGACATCGTAACACAGCTCAACCTGCTTCCGGGAAAATATTTGATAGAAAATTACAGAAAACTACAGGAATATGTAAATATATGGAGCGGTTTTTTTAATAGCCTGCTGATTGCAGTGGTTTTTATGATAGTCTCAGGATATCTTGGCGCATTGGTAGCATTTGGCTTTGAAAAATATCAGTTTAAGGGTAAAAGAATACTGTACATGATCGTGCTTGCTTCCATGATGATTCCCAGTCAGGTAAGTATCATTGGGTTTTACAGACTCGGACTTAAAATCGGACTGGTAAATAAATTGACCACTTTTATGTTTCCCTTTTTTGCACCCGGCGTAAGCAGCGTGTCTACTATTTTTTTCCTTAGAGGGATGATTTCACAGGGAATCTCAACCTCTCTTCTGGAAGCCGCACGGATGGAAGGATGTTCGGAATTTCGAATTTTCAACAGAATTGTTTTACCGTGTATTATGCCGGGAATCGCCACTATGTGTATCTTCAATTTTGTAAACAGTTGGAATAATTATATTGGTCCGTTAATCATGATTACTGACACAAAGAAATATACCATGCCGATTTTAATCTCTCTGGTGAAAGGAATTTATTTAACAAATTACGGAGCAATGTATCTGGCGGTAGGTATTTCCATTCTGGTAGTGGTGATAATATATCTATTTTGTTCAAAATATATTATAGACGGTCTGACCATGGGCGCAGAGAAATAACCATTTGGAGACAGGCGGCGTATCCATATCCATCATCTCAGGCACTCTTTTTCAGTGCGTGTCGGGACCATTTTCTCCCCTATTAATCCTCCCGGCAATCGCCGCCAGTGCGCAGACGCTTCCGCAAACACAGATAATTACCGCCGCATATTGTCCGAATCCTTCCCATTCATTGTGATACAGCCTTTTTACACAAGGAAGGGCAAGCACAATCAGAAGATACCAGAATGCCGGAACAAACAGCCTGCAATGCCCCCATCCTTTCACAATACGTCCCCGAATCTGCACTGCCGCCAGATAAATAATGCACAGAAAAACAAAATATGTTGCCGTTCCGATGAATGTATGAAGCCTGTCAGCATTGAGCCACCCGTCCATCAAATGCATTTTGTCTAACATAGCCGGCAGAAAAATGGACACCGTAATTCTTATCCCGTTTACAAAAATGGTAGTCGCATAGGCAAAAATCATGCTAAAACCAAACCACACAGACTCCCTTATTAGTGTGCCGCGCTCTTTACTCCTGTCTCCTTCGTCCGGATGACGTGAAAACAAAAAAGAAAACACCAGCATCAAAAATACAATCAACATAAACCTGCTTCCCGAACATGACGGCGCAATCAAAAACTGATGATAATGATTGACATATCCTCGATGCGGAAGGTATTCAAAAGATATGCCGCCAAGGACACTGACCCACCATGTGGTGGGTGTCAGTATCCATTTAAGGGCGTCACTGTCATTTGTCCTGCAAAAATGATTCATCACAAGAGTAACTACGGCTGCCGCCATAAACAGCAGCCGGTAATCCCAAAGTATTCTTTTTATCTGAAATATTTGATTTCGACAATATGTAAGTCGCTGCTGCTTCATCTCAGCATCTCCCTATCTGATTCTTTTACATCTTTTCTTCCATGAGCTTGTCCGAATAACGCTTTTTCACTACTGCCGACAAAACTGCTATCGCTGCCAGCATACAAATCAGCATCACTTCACCCGGTTCCGAACCGACTCTGTAACCGACCGCCAGATTTGACACTTCAAGAGGCAATGGCAGCGGCTGATCCACATCAGTGGCTTCACCATCAGGATTACGGACAACATCCAGCACTGCAATAAATGATGTATACGGTGTTATCATATGATAGTCCAATCCTATCTGCGTCACTTCTTTCTGTACCTCCGGATTGTCCCCGCTCGCGCCGTAATCGGTCAGCCGCTCTACGCGTTTACGAGCCCACAGATAACCTACGGCATCATTTTGACTTGATATTGCGTCCGCAACGTTAATGCTCTGGGAGTATGCACCCTGTCCGGTCATACCGTCTATACGAATAGTTCCCTTTACCTCACCGTTCCACTTTCCGAGCAGAACAATGGGCTTCTGCGCATAGAGCGTAGGAAGAACCGCCGGCTCCACATCGTAGGTGTCAAATCCTTCAAAAGATACTTTGATATCCGTTAATACAGGCGACTGTATGTAGGTACGGAAACGCTCTGCCATTTCATCTGCTTCTTCCTCGTCAGTAACAATAAACGGCTCACCCTGACCGATTGCAGCAATACCGTTAATCAGATGACGGTTGACTGCAGAACCAATTCCGAAAGAGAAAAAATCGGCTTTATCCAAATTCTCGTTCATCAGATCAAAAACCTCCGATTCGCCATATACATAACCGTCACTAATGATAACAATATTTCGGGAAGTATTTTTGTCCTCCGGAATACGCAGCGCATCTTCCACCGCCATAGCAAGCTCGGTTCCCCCGCCGCCCTCTTCTTTATCAATAATGCGGATTGCCTTATTAATATTTTCTTCCGTCGCCGGAAGAGAGCGTTTCGACATCTGGAAAGAATCCCCGGAGAAAAGAATCAGGTTAAAAGTATCCGTTTCGCGCAACCCGGAAACCAGATTCTTAATCAGCTCTTTGGCAGTATCTAATGGGAAACCATACATAGAACCGGACACGTCCAAAACAAAAATATATTCTCTGGGCGGAGTGTCCTCTACTTCATAACGTTCCGGCGGCTGTATCATCAGCATAAATGTATTCTCTTTATCGGTCTGGCTTGTGATAAGTCCCGTGTTGATTTGTTCACCTGTCAATTTATAATCCAGAATGAAGTCCCTGTTACCGGCATAATCTGACGAATTCGACAGACTGACATGCGCCTTCGTATTCTCATCCCAACCGATATTGATATCGTGTGAACTGCTCGAAAGCGATGTAATCGGTACACCGGAAGAGACAGTCACATTAATATGATATTGGTCAGAAGGCTTCGTGCCTTCTTTCAGGTACGGTGTTCCTGCCCATTCCTCTCGATTACCCGTATCATCCAGCACCGGACCTACATACCGCGGACCCACAACAGTCGGGAAGACATACTGATAAGTTCCTTCTGTCGGTGTAATCAGTTCCGTATAGTGCAGCTCAATACGTACCTCGTCGCCGGGCATAATGTTCGCAACGTCCATCGTAAATACATTCGCTCGCTGTTCAGACAGCATAGAAGCGCTCTTTCCTTCACTCTTGGCAGTTTCAAACTCTTCCTTAGCTTCCTCTTTTTCTTTGATGGTCGCCGTCACGGTCTGATTGCCAATCCGCATCTGCATACCGTGTATCGTCACCTTTGTCGATGCCGGAAATACATAACTGGCATTGATTGGTTTTGTTCCCTCATTGGCATATGTCTGTACTACATAGGTGTCGGCAATGATACCTTCTATGTCAGTTGTTACATCCGTACTTTTCAGAGGGAAACTATCCACCCCTACTTCTTCGCTCTCCACATGGAAGTAGGGCGAACGTGTCTTGTCCTCATTATCTTCATCTTCTTGGGCATGTGCTGTCGGAACATAGCCCGTAAGCAGCAACACCATAGATAATAAACATAATAATATTCTGTGTTTTTTCATGTTGCACATCCTTTCCTTGATCTCTCGGTATGTCCTTTACCAATACATCGAATAATTATTTTCTGACAATCAGACAAGTCAATGTGTCAGTTCATTCATATTCGATGACCTAATGTTACATCAGGAAAGCATCGTTTCTGCATCATAATTGCATCATAAAAGCATAATCTTTGCATCAAAAAAGCATCAATTTTGCATCAGAGTTGCATCATAAATTGAGCCTCACCTAATTATTTCCCAATACGATAAAGAAGCTGGTTGTTATACCAGCTCCTTCCTATATAATATATATCGTTGTCCTTCCAATAAGGTGATTCCGTCATCCACAAATCCAAGCTTGCGGCACAAGGCACAGGATTTCTCATTGCGCTCTCTGACAAGCGCCTGCATTTGTTTAAACCCTATCTCATCGCGGGCATAGTCCATAATCTCACTGCACACCTCATATGCATATCCCTGCCTCTGCCACGGCACTCCAATCACAAAGCCAAGTTCCGGTATGTCGAAACCCTCCCGCCAATTGATTCCGGCGCGTCCGATTACCTGTCCATCCTGTTTGCTTAATATAGTCCATATACCGTATCCGTAAAATCCGTACATCCGTCTGCGATAATCTTGTATATACGCTATTTCCTCGTCACGATCATGATACAGACCTTCCATATATTCCGTGATTGCAGGTTCCGCATATATGGCGTACAGACCGTCAACATCTTCCTCTATCGTCTCACGCACAATACACCGTTTTGTTCTCAGGATTTCCCACGGAAGCCCGACCATGCGGCGATATACCATATCAATGACTTCATAGTCGATGTCCTCTATCTGCTCAATCACATATTCCGCTCCGGCAAACGCTTCGTCCTTGTTTTCCAAATGTCTGTAAGGAAGAACAAGTAAGCCTTTCCTGCATAGTCGGTCGTATTCTTCTGTTATGTCAGTAATACAGAGCACTCCTCTTTCGTCTCTTCCATCATACACGCCATAAGATGCTTCCGACTTATGCGCTTCTATATCATGAATCAACCTTTGTAACGGCTCCCTTAATCTTTTCTCTGTATCTTCACTGAACGAAAAAACCACTTTTCTCAACATATTTCAAACCAATCCGGATATTTCATAAATTAGACTTTGTTTTTTTATATATATCATAATATAATAGAAAAGAAAAATACACAAACACTTTGGAACTATAAAGAATAACAGCGCCGAATGTGTGCGCGGAAATGAGGAATTTATATGGCACAAAACCCTATCGTAACTTTCACGATGGAAAACGGAGACGTAATCAAAGCAGAACTTTATCCCGAGATTGCTCCGACTTCCGTCAACAACTTTATCAGCTTAATCAAGCGGAACTTCTATGACGGACTCATCTTTCACAGAGTCATCAAAGGCTTCATGATTCAAGGCGGCGACCCTGAAGGCACCGGAATGGGCGGGCCCGGCTACTCTATCCGCGGTGAGTTTGAACAGAATGGTTTCCCAAATGACTTAAAACATACCGAAGGCGTACTCTCCATGGCAAGAAGTATGGATCCCGATTCTGCCGGCAGCCAGTTTTTTATCATGCACAAGACAAGCCCGCATCTTGACGGCGCGTATGCGGCATTCGGAAAAGTAATTGAAGGAATCGAGAATGTAAATAAAATTGCAGAGACCGCAACGGATTATGCAGACCGTCCTTTGGAAGACCAGAGGCTCAAGACTGTTACGGTTGAAACTTTCGGCGAGGAATATCCGGAACCGGAGAAAATTTAAGATATTTTCAAAAAAAAATATTATTGCATCCTTCACAAATATGTCCATCACTATGGGGCTTTTCATAACCCATTATCTTCTGAATCACTTAATATTCGCCATTTTTCGCAAAACTATGTGCATGAGTGCATGACACATAGCGGGAAAGTGCGGTAGCTTAAGTAGGAATGATAATGGGTTGTTTTCTTTTTGGTACAAACGCAGCAGGGAATTGATATTCGATATCCTTTTATGTATAATTGTTGTGGCATCAAATGGCTGCCTATTTCAAATTTTTATTGTAATATCTTGGAGGGATTTTGTCATGAGTAGCAACGTACCAAAAGTTTCTTTCTGGAGCCGTATCACAACACAATTGATTTTAATGAACATGGTTTTGATGGTAGTTTTCGGCATCTATTTCGGAACCAGCATTAACAATTTCCGGAGTACTATAGAACAATGTAATAAAATCAGTGATACATATCTTTCTGCGATGGTACTCCGGGGTGATATGAAAAAAGATTATGAAAAGATACAGCGATATATTTATGCATATCTGGCTACGGCTGATGCTGCCGAGAAAGAACATTTACTTGAGAACATCGACAAGCGCTATAATGAACTAAATGAAGCTATTGACCAGCTTCAAACCTATCTCGGGGAAAACGCCGATGTAAACATAGCCGAAATGAAATCCGGACTGCAGGCATATACAGAAAATGCTAAAAACGCCCTACTATCCTCGAGCGGCAAAAGCACGGAAGCTGTCGTGGAGGAAATCGATGCTTTGGAAGCAGAAGACGAAAAGTTCGACAGTAACCTCGAACTTGCGAATACATACTTTGAGGAAGCTATTATTGCGCTACGGCAAGAACAGCAGGTTATGTATAACCATACGATAAAAACAAGTATCCTTGGCGCAATTGCCATTTTTGTAATTATCGCCATTAACCAACTGCTGTTCCAGAACAATGTCATACGTCCGATTAAGAAATCTTCCCTTGAACTGCGCAAGATGATTGATGAAATCGATGCCAACAAGGGTGACATGAACGCCCGCCTTACCACTCGTACCAGAAGCGAACTTTCCATACTGATTGGCGGAATGAATGACTTTCTGGACACTCTGCAAACCATCATCACCAAAGTGTCGGACAGTACCAAGGCTCTGTCACAATCCAACAGTCAGATTGTCACCATGGTCAATACTGCAAACGTTAATATTATGGAATCCTCAGCCGCTCTGGAGGAACTGGCTGCAAATATGGAAATGGTGTCCAACACTTCCAACGGTATTCAGAATACAATCGGAGACGTTAAGAATCAGGTAGACGTCTTATGGGACGAGGCAAACGACGGCTCTCAGAAAGCCGTGCGGATTTCCGATAATGCCAGAGCAATGAAAAAACATATTGTTAAGGTCAAGAACCTCACCGAAAATAAAATCAGCGAGATTACGGAGCTGCTTCACCGTTCCATCCGGGACAGCGAAAAGGTGACCAAAATCAATACGTTATCAGAAACTATCATGAATATTGCCAACCAGACTGCACTCCTGTCGCTTAACGCTTCCATCGAAGCCGCAAGGGCAGGGGAAGCCGGGCGCGGATTTGCTGTGGTAGCCGGAGAAATCAATTCATTGGCTGACAACAGCCAGAAGACGGCGCAGGATATCCAACAAATCAATCAAGAAGTTGTTAAAACGGTTCAGGAACTGGCTGAAAACACTTCCGAAGTTCTGGAATATGTCAACACCAATGTATTAAAAGACTATGACCAATTTGTAAATGCGATGGATGAGTATGTCGACAATATGGAATCTTTCTATACTATATTGCAAAACTTCTCCAATAGTTCAAAAGGATTAAACGAAGATATGGGGGATATTATCCATTCCGTCGATTCCATCACCACTGCCATGAGCGAGGGTTCTGAAGCTGTGAATCTTTCCGCCCAGAACTCAGTCAGTCTCGTTGACAAAATGAATGAGGTGCAGAATGCCGTAGATGTGTGCAGTGGAGTAAGCAATGCATTAGAGCAGGAAATCAAACATTTTTCCGCCAACAGCAGACGCTCTGCTATATCTGTCTAATTTCTACTATAATAAAGAATCTGTCGAAGCTTTGGCACCGGCAGATTCTTTTTGTTTACATTACCCCTCTCACTACTTATATTTCGCAGTCGGATCCTCAAATATGATATTGTCCGGCGGGTTATAAGAAAAACGCATAAAACAAATAAGCAGAATACAAACCAGACCACATAACAACAGCGTATACGGCTCCAATCTGCATGATAACGTTAATTTATACGAAAACCAAAATGCAATGATAATGCTCACAATAAATATACTGATATCCAAAAAGAAAACATCCTTGCCGACAACAGATATATAGGCATAGAAAAATACAGGAATCAATACGGTTCCAGTCAAAATTCCAAAACATAGCGATGAAATAATACACGGGTATTCTTTTCTGAATTTGAAAATCAGTACAAATGAATATATCAGCATCGGAAAGAACAGCAACTTCATATGTTCCCAGATTGATTCATTAACCGGCGCAAACAATCCTACTATATTATTACTGCCGGACCACTGATATATGAAGTGAGCGAGTGTTCCTGTGATCAGGACAAAGACAATCCCGATTATTGTGTATCGTTTTAAATATTTCATAAAAGTTACCCCATATACAGTATATGCAACAATGAAATAACTATACGAGGACGGTTACCCGATTCGCAAGGCGTCCCTATTCATAATCTTAGACAGGTTCATAGTGCACGAGCACATACTACAACGTTTTCGTACAAGCGCGTTCATGATTTGTTCATATTTATTTAAAAAAAACTTCATTCAAGAATCATTTTTTAGACATTTCTCTTGCGTATACTAAGACCATAAGATAACAACAAGAGAACACTTCAAAGTTAACTGATTAATTAAAACTTTTTCATAATAAATGCCAAGTAAAGATTTTCTTTACTTGGCATCCTCCCTTTTTAGGGGTCTTTTATTTGAAATTCTATGATATCCAAATATCCATGTATACAATTTATCCTTGCTATCGTTCTTTTCCTATGTTATACTTTATAAAGTGTAAACTTACATATAGCGTATCATGAAATGATTTCCGAAATGTCAGCGTGGACATACTTTATCATGTCTGCGCTTTTTTACGGAAATAGGCAACGGAACAGAATGGAGGATTTTATTATGAAAGAATTCTTTACCGGTCTCGTTGACACAATCACAAATGTCAACGGTGCGGTCAACAATTTTGTCTGGGGTATTCCTATGTTGATACTCCTTGTCGGTACGGGCATCCTGATGACCATACTCACTAAATTCTTTCAGTTGTCCCACATCGGACACTGGTTTAAAAACACGATTGGCGGTATTTTTAACGATAAGCATATCACAAAGCATACCGACAAAGATGACAAATCGATTTCCCAGTTCCAGTCTCTTTGCACGGCACTGGCTGCTACAATCGGCACAGGTAATATCGTAGGTGTTGCCAGCGCATTAATCGCCGGCGGTCCCGGCGCCATCTTCTGGATGTGGATTGTTGCTTTCTTCGGCATGATGACGAATTATTCCGAAAATGTTCTCGGTATCTACTATCGCCGCAAAAATTCCAAAGACGAGTGGTGCGGCGGCGCTATGTACTACTTAAAAGACGGGCTAGGTTCCTATAAAGGCTGTAAACAGATTGGAGCGATACTCGCAATCCTGTTTTCTGTGTTCTGTCTGCTTGCTTCTTTCGGTATCGGCAACATGAGTCAGGTTAACTCCATCTCTGCCAACATGGATGCGGCATTCGGTGTTCCCACAGCCGTGACAGGTATTGCACTGATGCTTGTTGCAGCGCTTGTTATTGTAGGCGGTCTTAAGCGAATTGCATCTGTTACCGAGAAGCTGGTTCCTTTCATGGCAATTGCATATATCATCGGCGCACTGGTGATTTTCTTTGCAAACATCGGTCAGGTTGGCACTATCTTTGCTGCTATATTCAAAGGTGCATTCGGATTAAGAGCTGTCGGCGGCGGTATCGTCGGTTCCGGAGTCAAGATGGCTCTTACTTGGGGTATGAAACGTGGCGTATTCTCCAATGAAGCCGGTCTTGGTTCTTCCGTTATGGTACATTCTAATTCTAACGTTAAAGAACCCGTGCGGCAGGGTATGTGGGGTATCTTTGAGGTATGTGCGGATACTATGATCGTCTGTACATTGACAGCGTTCGCAGTACTCTCTTCCGGTCTCGTTGATTTGGAAACCGGCGCGGTTCTTAGCGAAGCCTCCGGTTCCGCACTGGTAGGTGAAGCATTTGCAACGATATTCGGCTCCTTCGGACCCATGTTTATCGCCGTTGCAATCTTATTGTTTGCTTTTTCCACCGTACTCGGTTGGAGTCACTACGGTTCCAAAGCATGGGAATACTTATTCGGTACGAAATCCACGATTGCCTATAAGATTGTGTTCATACTGATGATTTTTATCGGAGCAACTATGAACCTAAGCCTTGCATGGGATCTCTCCGACACATTTAACGGTTTGATGGCTATGCCAAACTTAATCGGTGTATTATGTCTGTCGCCGCTTGTCATGAAGATTACGAAAAACTATGTTGACCGCATCATTCGTAAGAAAGACGTGAAACCGATGCTTTCCGTATTCCCGGATATCAATGATGCACATGCGGAATAGTTATACTTTGTTTCTCCTGTATTCATTAGGGCTCATTTGATAGCGCTCTTTGAATTTACGGCAAAAATAACCGGCACTTGTAAAACCTGTTTCTTCTGCAATAGTTGAGACAGGTTTTTCTGTGGTCGATAGCAGTTCGGCTGCCCTTGACAGACGGTATTGTATCAGATATGACACGGGCGAAACGCGGATTCCGGATTGAAATGTCTGCAGCGCTCCGCTCTTACTGACAGAAGCCGCCGCTGCTATTTCTTCCAGCGTAAGTTCTTCCTGATAGTGGTCGTGGATATACTGCATCATAATCTGTAGTCTCGCCTGTTTATGATTCAATCGGTGCGTTTTTGATTTTGCGGAGGACAAATCTAAGTGTTCAGACAAAATATCCCACCCTTGCAGGACAAATTGTACCGTACGCAATTCTTTTCTATCATCAGTCTCCTGTAAATCATAAATCGATGCAAGAATCTGCAGAACCCTGTTTTGCCATTCTATATGAGGATCTAAGATTTGGTAGGCAGCATCGGAGTGAGTGACCGGGCGGACGTACTTGTCGTACAATAGACTCTCTTTATCAGCCATCAAATCCGGCGCAAAAACAATATCATAAATATATGCCTTGTCCGTGGCTTCAAAACGATGTAGAATACTGCTGTTAATAAATAGCCCATACCCTTGGGATAACTCAATTTTATCTTGTCCCACAAGACAAAGCGCCGTACCTTCCGCCACAGATAAAAATTCCAGCTCGTGGTGCCAGTGCCAGTCCACGCAATGAAAGTCAAACTGCCAGATATCCTCCGGATAATAAGCAAAAGGATATTTGTCGTTTCCATGATGCACAGTCTCTCTGAGCGTATCATCGGTGCTGCCGAATATATAATTTTTAAATGATTTCATTTATCATATCCGCCAATCTGTTTTTGTGATATTATACCATCATCATGCGATTATGTACAATGATTTCAAGAAGGGTATGCGATATAATCCCACTAGAAAGGTAGAACTGCATCATGAAAAATCAATATAACAAAACCATCACCGCCTGCTTTACAGGCTATATCGTACAGGCAATTGTCAATAACTTTGTGCCGCTGTTGTTTTTAACTTTTCAGCGCACCTACCACATTCCCTTGTCGCAAATTACTCTGCTCGTAACTTTCAACTTCGGCGTGCAGCTTCTGGTTGACCTTTTGTCTGTCAGCTTCGTGGACAAGATAGGCTATCGCGCCTCCATGGTTATTGCTCATATATTAGCGGCGGCAGGCATAGTACTCTTAACATTTCTTCCGGAACTGTTACCCTCGGCTTTTGCCGGAATCCTGATTGCGGTCATGACATACGCTATCGGCGGCGGACTGTTGGAAGTTCTTGTAAGTCCGGTGGTAGAAGCCTGCCCTTCGGACAACAAGGAAAAAGCTATGAGTATGCTGCATTCCTTCTACTGCTGGGGACATGTTGGCGTCGTGCTGCTTTCTACAATATTTTTTCAACTGTTTGGGATTAATAACTGGAAATTTCTTGCCTTTGTGTGGGCGCTGATTCCGCTTTGCAATGCTTATGTATTCACAAAAGTGCCTATTGCAGCATTGATGGAAGAGGGCGAAACAGGATTGTCACTAAAAGATTTGCTAGGTATGAAACTCTTCTGGGTACTGCTTATCATGATGGTCTGCGCAGGAGCAAGCGAACAGGCGGTGAGTCAGTGGGCTTCCACTTTTGCCGAAAAAGGATTAGGCGTTTCCAAAACAATCGGCGATCTTGCCGGTCCTATGGCGTTCGCAATCCTTATGGGTACATCCCGGGCTTTCTACGGAAAATACGGCGATCGGATTCATCTGGATAAATTCATGATTTACAGCAGCCTGCTGTGTATTTTATCTTATCTCGGAGTATCCCTGCTCCCTTTGCCGCAGCTAAACCTGATTGCGTGTGCAGTCTGCGGACTTTCCGTCGGCATCATGTGGCCCGGCACCTTCAGTAAAGCCTCCGCCGCTTTACCCAAAGGCGGAACCGCTATGTTTGCACTGCTTGCGCTGGGCGGTGATGTAGGATGCTCGGGCGGTCCTACTTTAGTCGGAATGATATCGGGAGCACTGGGTGACAACCTGAAGGCAGGAATTTTAGCCGGTATCATATTCCCGGTACTTTTGCTGGCTGGGATTATTTTGTGCCGGAAAGAAAAACAGGAATTATAAAATGCTTTATGCTCTCGTTTTCAATGCGTTTACCCAATTATGCTGGCAATATCCAGAATGTGGCAGGGAAAACAGCCCCGGCACGGTGGCATGAAATGTTGATTTATAGTACAATAGAGACATATCATACTTTACAAAGGACAATGATACCGTGAAGAAAAAACACAGAGTCTTTATCATTCTATTCATCATCATATTTCTGCTTTCCGTGCTGTATTATATTCTGGTAAATTTCCTCGTAAGCGCTGCGCTGGTGCCATCCTTTATGAGAAAACTGGAATCTTTTGAAAGGATCACGGACGAAAGCTACGCTGCGCAGGTACAGACCTCCGACATTCAGGTGAATCGACAACTTGCACTAAACCACACTGCCGAATGGGTGGACGCGGTGGATTCCCGCAAGATATCTACAGTAAGTACAGACGGATATACTCTGATTGCAACTGAATTTTATACACAGGCTGAGGAGAATTCCGGTGAAGACACACACCTCTGGGCGCTCGTCCTGCACGGCTACACAGGTTGGAAGGAAGAAATGTATCCTTTTGCCTGTTGGTATTACGAACAGGGGTACCAAGTTATCGTCCCAGACTTACGGTGTCAGGGAGAAAGCGAGGGCGATTTTATTGGAATGGGCTGGACAGACCACTACGACTGTAATCTCTGGATTGATTATATCCTGTCGCAGGATCCCGATGCACAAATCGTTATACATGGGCAGTCTATGGGTGCTTCCACAGCGCTTATCATGACCGGAGAAGAAGCCTTGTCGAAGCATGTCGCTGCAGTTGTCTCAGACTGTGCCTACACAGACGCTTATTCCATGTTCGGCGACAAAGTGACGGAATGGTTTTCTCTTCCTGCTTTTCCGTTGGTAGACTCCGCACGTGTAGTCCTTAAGCTTCGCGGCGGATATGACTTGGCAGATGCCTCCGCCCTCGACGCCGTCACAAAAAGCAGCACACCCACGCTCTTTATCCATGGCGCTTCCGATGCTATGATATCCGTCCAGATGTCCCAAGAGCTATATGATGCCGCTGTCTGTCCGAAAGAACTGCTAATCATAGACGGTGCCGGACACGCACAGGCGCAAGACAAAGACCCGGATGCATATTATGGAGCAATCAGCCGCTTTCTTGCGCAATACATCGAATAATTTCCTATACCATAACATCGGATGCCAGACTTCAACAGACATTTTTATGTTAAAAAAGTGCCACCGCATAACCATTTCCGGCTATGATGTGGCACTTTCTTTTATTTCACATAATATTACGCTCTTTTATTTGTTTACGCTTCTCTTACTTCTTAAGCCTTGCCGTCAGAACCAAGAACGTTCACAATCTTATGAGCAACCATATCCTTAACAGCCTGACGTGCAGGTTTCAGATACTGGCGAGGATCAAAATGATCCGGATGCTCTGCAAAGTATTTACGGATATTACCTGTCATAGCAAGACGGATATCGGAGTCGATATTAATCTTACATACTGCAAGTTCAGCAGCCTTACGAAGCTGTTCTTCCGGAATACCAACTGCATCAGGCATATCACCGCCGAACTGGTTAACCATCTTAACGAACTCCTGCGGAACGGAAGATGAACCGTGAAGAACGATCGGGAAGCCGGGAAGACGCTTAATACACTCTTCCAATACGTCGAAACGAAGCGGCGGCGGAACAAGGATACCATCAGCATTTCTTGTACACTGAGCTGCCGTAAACTTGTACGCACCGTGGGAAGTACCAATCGCAATCGCAAGAGAGTCACATCCGGTTCTGGAAACGAACTCTTCTACTTCTTCAGGACGTGTATAGGACTCTTTACCAGCTTCTACAACAACCTCATCCTCAACGCCTGCCAATGTTCCAAGCTCAGCCTCAACTACGACGCCCTTATCATGAGCATACTCTACAACCTGCTTTGTCAAAGCGATATTATCCTCAAAAGATTTAGAGGAAGCGTCAATCATAACGGAAGTAAATCCGCCGTCGATACAAGATTTACACAATTCAAAAGTGTCACCATGATCCAAATGAAGAGCAATCGGAATCTCCGGATTCTCTGCAACTGCCGCCTCAACTAACTTAACCAGATAAGTATGGTTAGCGTAAGCACGGGCTCCTTTGGAAACCTGAAGAATAACAGGGCTCTTCAGCTCACCGGCTGCTTCCGTGATACCCTGAACGATCTCCATGTTGTTAACATTGAACGCACCAACTGCATAACCGCCATTGTATGCTTTCTCGAACATTTCCTTTGTTGTAACTAATGGCATTGCTATTACCACCTTTCTTTATAATATTGTTATTTTGACCGGCTGTCATGCCGGATATTAACTACAGTCTTTATTATAACCCAAAGCCAGACCTTACGCAAACATATTCTGGAAAATATTATTCTTCCGGCACTCTGATAGTAAGCACCTTCTGTCTGTTCTCAATCACAGCCTTGCAGTGTTCACCTCCGAATTCACCGTCCAGTGTCCATGAGATGGGTTCTTCGCTCTCCACAATAAGCTTTGACGTCTTAAATGTGTGAATGTGCTCTGACTTCACCCGCTTATCTACCAGTGCCACAATAATATTATTCAAATCAAGCGGATTCGAAGGCTTGCGTATCAGCGTCACCTCAAACAGTCCGTCGTCCAGCAGAATATCCTTCCCCGTAATTCCGCGGAAACCGCCGACAGAATAAGAATTTGTAACCATCCCATAAAGAAACTCTCCCTCTATCACCTGTTCGCCGCTTGTAATCTTTAACGGATAAGAACGTACCGACGGCAGTCTCTTAACGCCCTCCACCAGATATGCCGCATGCCCCAAAACATTCTTAATATCCTGTTTCGTCTCATACGATACATCCGTGAAAATGCCAAACGCCGCAACATAAATAAAACTGTCATGATTAAAAGCTCCGATGTCACATGGGAAATCCCTACCCTTCACAACAACATCCGCCGCCTTAATCATGTTCTTCGGAATCTTCAAACTGTTGGCAAAATCATTGGTACTGCCTGCCGGAATATAACCTATAGGAAGCTTCTCATCGCACTGCATCATACCGCTCACGACTTCATCCAGCGTACCGTCTCCGCCGCTGCATACAACAATATCATACCCTTCATGCCGCGTTTTAACCGCCTTAACAGCATCTCCTGCCGCCTGTGTCGGATAGGCTGTCACCTCATATCCCGCCTTCACAAATATGTCTATAATATCCAAGAGATTACTGCGAATCTGTGCCTTACCCGCCCTTGGATTATAAATAAAAAGCATCCTCTGCCTCATGCCTGCATCCCTCCCCGCAACACTAATACAAACCCAAAAGAGATTTCCTGTTCCGGAAATCTCCTTTATATTCTGCCTTATCTAAATGTCATGTACGTCGTCTGCTCTTCCTACTTGCCGCTTAAAAATTTCTCAATTTCTTCTACCGCGGAGTTCTCATCGCTGCCTTCCGCAACGACAGTCACCTGCTCGCCGCTGGCAAGCCCCAGACTCATCATACCCATAATACTTTTTGCATTGACTTTTCTGTCATCTGCATTGATGTACACAGTGCTCTCAAATTGACTTGCCACCTGTACGAGCATTGCAACCGGTCTGGCTTCTAAACCAGTTTCCAGTTTAATCTGGATAGATTTTTGTATCATAATATTCTCCTCCTTATTATATCCTGATTCCATCAGCAATCTCACTCAATTTGCGCAGTCTATGATTCACACCCGATTTGCCTACCGTTGGTTCCAAATATCCGCCCAGCTCCTTTAACGCAACATCCGGATATTCCAACCGGACTTCCGCCATCTGCCTTAAATTATCCGGCAGATTCTCAAATCCGTATTTGTCTCTAATCAGCAGGATATCTTCAATCTGTTTGGACGCTGCGGTAACAGTTTTGGAGATATTTGCTGTCTCGCAGTTCACACGTCTGTTAATAGAATTACGCATTTCTTTGACAATTCTTAGATTTTCCAGATTCATCAATGATACATGTGCACCCATAACATTGAGAAGATCGACAATCCCTGCACCTTCTTTTAAATACACCACACTGTATTTCTTGCGCTTAATCACCTTGGCTTCAATCTGAAATTCCTGAATAACATCTCTCAGTTGTTCTGCCTGTGCTCTCTCGCCGCAGACAAACTCCAGATGATAGCTCTTCTCCGGATCGCTCATGGAGCCGATACTCAAAAATGCTCCTCGCAGATATGCCCTTGCACAGCAGGAATTTTTAATCAGCAAAGAACTCACCGGCGCCTTAATCGCCTCCAAAGTTTCCGCTTTTCCTGTTAAATGCAGAGCTTGTATCACTTTGCCTTCCGTTTCGTCATCAGGCAGCAGTCTGCTCTTTCCCTTCATTACAACATTATCTATATTAAATGTTTTTTTCAGTAATGTAAAGCATTTTCTGGCAACTGCCTCATTTTCCGTATCCAGACATAAGTATCTTCCGTCTTCACATATATTTCCACAAAAATGAATCAGCGCCGCCAATTCTGCCAACTGGCAATGTCTGGCGGAACTGATCTGCGTTGCAAGTTCTTCCTTCACTGTTCCGGAAAAAGACATTATTACACTCCCTGTTTAATATCCCTATGGTATAATTTCACTCCATAATTGCCACGATCTTTCATCTTGGCATAAAATTCATTTGCCAACGTAACACTTCTGTGCTTACCGCCGGTACACCCTATTCCTATAACCAGCTGATGCTTGCCTTCCTTAACATAATTAGGTATCAGGAAGTCGAGCATGTCCGTCAGCTTATCCAAGAATACAAGTGACTCCGGAAAGCTCATTACATAATCCTGTACTTCCTTATCATTACCAGTTTTATGTTTCAGTTCGTCAATATAGAACGGGTTTGGAAGAAATCTGACGTCGTATACCAAATCGGCATCCGCTGGGATACCGTTTTTAAAGCCAAACGATAAAATTGTAATCATCAAAGAATTGTATTCTTCATTGCGTACAAAAATATGGTCAATCTCTTCCTTTAATTCCCTCGTCAAAAGGTTTGAAGTGTCGATGACATAATCCGCTTTCTTCTTGATTTCCTGTAAGATTTCCCGTTCTTTATGCACTCCCTCTTCCACTCTTCCCTCGAGTGATAAAGGGTGCATACGTCTTGTCTCTTTATATCTTTTCAAAAGAACGGCGTCACTGGCATCCATAAACAGGATTTCAAAAAGATAGCCATTCTCCTTCAGCTTGTCCAATATACGTTGTGCGTCCCCGAAAGGTTGGTCGGCACGTACATCAAGCCCCAATGCAACTTTACTAATCTCACTGTTAGGTGTCGCAATCAGTTCCACAAATTTCTCAATTAGCGGCACCGGCAGATTATCCACGCAGTAAAATCCAACATCCTCTAACATTTTCATGGCTGTTCTCTTACCGGAGCCACTCATACCGGTCACTACCACAAATCTCATAGAGTCATCTCCTCATTAGAAATCTCCCAGAAAAACCACTTCCGGCTCTAAAGAGACATGAAACCTTTCCTTTACCCGTTCCTGTACTTCTTCTATCACTTCCCTGATATCCGCCGCCGTAGCTTTCCCTGTATTGACAATAAACCCGCAATGCTTATCCGACACCTGCGCACCACCGATACGGTAACCGCGCATTCCGGCATCCATAATCAGTTTCCCGGCATAGTGCCCTTCCGGTCTCTTGAACGTGCTTCCGGCGCTGGGGTACTCCAATGGCTGTTTGCTCCGGCGCAGCTGTGCCAGTTCTTCCATTCTGGCAGCAATCTGATCTTTCTCACCTTCCGCAAGCCGCAACACCACTTCTAATACAACAATCGGTCTGTATTTAATGGCGCTCGTACGGTATCCGAATTCCATCGTGTCATTATCGAGTGTCAGAATCTCTCCATTACTGTCCATACCACGAACGGATTCCACGACCATCTTCATCTCCCCGTCATATGCTCCGGCATTCATCACAACACCACCACCGATGCTTCCCGGTATTCCTGCCGCAAATTCCAGTCCGGTCAGACTGCTCTCCTTCGCCGCCACGGCTACCTGCGACAGCAGTGCACCTGCCTTCGCTGTCACCCGTGTGCCCTCAACCTGAATCTGTTCCATGTGCTCACCGAACTTAAGTACAATTCCGCGATATCCTTTATCTCCTACCAGCAGATTACTGCCATTACCCAGAATAAAATAATCCTGTTCTATCCGATTCAAATAAGGAATCAGCTTTACCAGTTCTTCCTCATCCTGTATCGTAATGAAGCATTCTGCCTCCCCGCCTACGCGGAATGTGGTGTGCTTACTCATCGGTTCGTTGAATAAGATACGCTCCCGCGGAATCACTGTTTTAATATAGTCATACATCGATGCGCTCAATACCTGTACCGTCCGTTTCACAAATTTACTTCTTACTTATTATATTCTGATAGCACTAATCTAATACCATCTTAGCCGCACCGTAAATACCCGCATCGTTTCCCAACGTAGCCAGTGCAAATTGTGTATCTTTGCATCCGTGGAATACCGTCTTTTCAAAGGAAGGACGTATATAATCAAACAGCACTTCTCCTGCTTTCGACACGCCGCCCCCGATAACGAATATCTCCGGATTAACCACCCCGGCAACGACAGCAAGCCCTTTTCCGAGATAGTCGCCGAACTGCTTGGCAATCTCAATGGCAAGTTCATCACCTGCTTTCACTGCATCAAATACCGTCTTGGCAGACACTTCGCCTTGCCTTAATACGCTGTCCTTATCGCTTTCCCTAAGCTTCCTGTTAGCAAGCCTCGTAATGCCTGTAGCGGAAGCATATTCTTCAAGACAACCGTAATTACCGCACCCGCATGCCTCTGTCTCTTCATCTTCCACATGAATATGTCCAATTTCACCGCCTGATCCGGTAGCGCCTGTCATAATCTTTCCGTTGATAATGATACCGCCACCCACGCCGGTTCCGAGCGTAACGGCAACCAGATTTTCGTGTCCCTGTCCGCCGCCTTTCCACATCTCGCCAAGAGCCGCAACATTGGCATCGTTGCCGCCTTTCACTCTCATATCTCCTAGAAGCGTGGAAAGTTCTTTCTTAAGATTCATCTCACTCCAGCCCAAATTAACAGCCTTATGAATGACACCGTTACCATCAACCGGTCCCGGTGCACCCACACCCACACCTGCTACATCTTCCTTGGTAATTGCTTTTTCAGACATCTTGCTCTGAATGCTTGCCGCAATATCGGGCAGAATATTTACCCCGCCATTCTCTGTTCTCGTGGGTATTTCCCATTTATCCAGCACCGTACCGCTTTCATCAAACAAACCTAATTTCACAGTCGTGCCGCCTACATCCACTCCAAATACATATTTTGCCATATTATTCTCCATTCTGCTCATTCTTTTTGCTACTCTTCTTCCTGTCTGCGCGTCAAAGATTCCTGTACACGTTTGTATAATTCCTGTGCCGCATTGTAACCCATCTTCTTCTGACGGTGATTAACTGCTGCCGACTCACAGATAATCGCCAGATTACGCCCCGGTCTGATCGGTATGTTGTGGCATACTACTTTATTACCCAGATACTCCGTATATTCTTCCTCTAGCCCAAGGCGGTCATACTCTTTTTCTTTGTCCCAGTCTTCCAGTCGGATGACCAGATCAATGTTCTGTGTATCTCTGACGCTGGACGCACCGAACAACGCTTTCACATCCACGATACCGATACCGCGAAGCTCAATAAAATGCTTCGTAATGTCAGGTGCGGAGCCAACCAGCGTATCCTCGCTGACTCTTCTGATTTCCACCACGTCATCGGTAACAAGACGGTGACCTCTCTTGATCAGCTCCAATGCTGCCTCCGATTTACCGATGCCGCTCTCTCCGGTAATAAGTACCCCTTCACCGTATACATCCACCAATACACCGTGTACGGAGATGCAAGGCGCCAGTTTTACATTCAGCCATCTGATAATTTCCGCCATACATGCGGAAGTCGCCTTCTTGCTCATAAGCAGCGGAACACCATATTTGACCGCCGTCTCTCTGAACAAATCATTGGGGTGAAGCTCCCTGCAGAAAATGATTCCGGGAATCGGGTTATTCAATAATTTCTCATATATCTCTACCTGTCTATTCTCTTCCAATCCGTTCATATAAGAATACTCTACAAAACCGACCACCTGTAAACGTGTGGTTTCAAAATGCTCGAAATACCCTGCAATCTGCAATGCCGGTCTGTTAATGTCCGGCTGTATCACATTAATCTTAGAGATGTCAATCTCTGGTGTGAGATTCTCCAGCTTAAATTTCTCGATGACTTTGGTTAAACTGATGCTTGCCATATCCTTCTCCTTTAACGATTTGCATTGTCGCCATTTCCTAATATAAATATAAGCCCGACCGCTCATGTTATGCGTAAGCTGTCGAGCCCTTGTATATTGTAGCATATAACCAAACCGTTCGCAATAAGCGGTAACGGCGGAAACTATGTTTATTTTCTTTGATAGTAATCCCCGATTGTCCCCATGTACTCTCCGATGGAATGGTAATTCCCAGAATAAATCACCGGGTCAAACAACGTCAAATCAATGCCATTGGCATCTACATCAATCTTCTCGTCAACCTGTACGTTCTTTACCCTGCAGAAAAAAGTATCTGACTCTCCTGTGGTAACTGCTGACACTACTTCGCATTCGCAAACCCATCGGCTTTCATCGAGCGCCGGCGCATCGACGCAGACCGCTCTGCTGTAAGTATATGGCATTGCATCTTTTGCCCCATCATGCCCGGATGTCTGTCCGAAATAATCCATCAGCGCAATCATCCCTGTGCTGACAAGATTAATACTGAACTGTTTTGTCCTCTGCACATTCTGCTTCGTCTTTTTCGTTCCGTACATACTGATGACAATCAGGTAGTCTTCTCCCTGCTCGCAGGTCTTACTCACCCATGTAATCGGTGCAAAATCCGGACTTTTGTCCTCATTATAAGTTCCAATAATAAAAGCAGGCTGTACAATCATCTCATGCCGCGTACTAATAGATTTTCTTTTCATGATATATATGCCTCCTCAATTATCACTTTAAAAATCACGAGAAACATCTCATCCTTTTCAATATATTCCTGTTTGATCATCGGATATAGATTTATCATTTCCTCCCACACCGCTCCGGAACTGTCCTGCTCGACCCTGCCGCTTATTCTGATCCATCTTCTTGTATTAAGATTGTAGCTTGCCAGTTCCACCAGCGGATTGTGGAACAATTCGGAATAAACATTTTTGCGGTTATCCGTAGCTATATACAATGCCTTGTCATCAGCGTAGATAAACCCCATCGGTCTAAGCCGCGGTTTCCCGTCCGCAGACGTTGCAAGGAAAAAATACGTGCACTCGCGGATAAACCGGAAGCAGTCCTTTGCAGATACCTCCGCATCGCATTCACTGCCTCTCTGTATATCTCCGTTTAGCAAAAAATCTATGCTGCACTCCAACAGTCTGCTTAATTTGATCAATTTCTCCGTCTCCGGGATCGCCGCGTCCGTCTCCCAGCGTGATACCGACTGACGTGACACCTTAAGGCTCTCCGCCAGCGCTTCCTGTGTGATCCCTTTTTCCTTACGCAATGCCGCTATCTTTTCTCCTGTCGTCATATGGCTCTCCCCGTCCCAATCATCATATTATATTTCTCACTCCACTTTACTACAACCAGAGTTTTCTGTGAATACGTTCTCCTCGTATATATTTCTGACCATATCCTCAATATCCGACACGCCTTCTTTCGTGTGTTCTTTCTTAAATCTTTCCATCGATCCGTCGAAAATTATGCTTCCCTTAGCCAGAACAATAATTCTTTGGCATACACAATCTAAATCCTTCATATCGTGGGAAGTCAGTATTGTAGTCGTGCCCTCTAGGCGGTTCCGCTCTTTGATAAATTCCCGTATTTGCTGTTTCGCCATTACATCAAGCCCTATAGTCGGCTCATCCAAATACAGCATCGGCGGCTCGTGTAATAGTGACAACGCAACTTCCGCCTTCATTCTCTGCCCTAAACTGAGCTGTCTTACAGGCGTATGATAAAAATCCTGCATACGCAGCATCTCCACAAAACGGTCAACGTTTTTCCGAAACACATTCGAATCGATTTGATATATTTCTTTATATAATTCAAAACTGTCCATCATAGGCAAATCCCAGTTTAATCTCGACCTTTGCCCGAACACCACGCCGATATTCCTTGCATTTTCCTCCCGCTTCCGATACGGACATAAATCGGCAACCGTAATGTTTCCAGCAGTCGGAAACAGAATGCCCGACATCATCTTGATGGTCGTAGACTTTCCCGCGCCGTTCTCCCCGATAAACCCGACCAGCTCCCCGGCATGAATACGAAAAGAAACATCGCTTACAGCGCTGACTTTCTTTTTATCCGGACAGAATATATTCTTTAACACATTTCTCGCCCCCTGACGCGGTACAAGTACTTCATATTCCTTTGAAACATGTGATACTTCTATCAATGACATGATACCCTCCTATGAACCACTGCTTTTGTAACATTTTGAGCTTTGATGAAACAACAAACAAGATACAGTGAAAAAAAGCACTGCCGCGAGCGGGCTCAATACTGCTGCCTGCCGGAATACGACGCTGTCTTCCTTCCCCAGAAGTTCTCTGAGCGGGTAGTAATTGACAAACCCGTAGGGCACAAGCGTAGTAACAATCACCTGAATAATTCTCGGAAAAATAGAAATCGGATAGTAAGATACTTCCCTGAAAAAATACATAATCTGGAATAGAGAATCTATCTTTGCCACAAGAAACGCAGAGCCGCTTACGATCAGAAATAATCCTCCGTAAATCAGGCTGCCGAACAGCAGGATTCCCGCCACTCTCCACAAAAGACATAGCGTAACCTGAATCTGCAACGCTTTGAAGCAGACTGCCATAACAATGACTGAAAGCGTCATATGCGCAATATAATTACAGATAAAGCTGCTGCTAATCAGATACGGCAGAACTTTTACTGGCTTAATCAGCACATCGTCGAACGTACCTTTCAAAATCTGCCCCGGAAGAAGATTCATAATGTTAAAAAAGAACGTACCCGCTATCCCGTATGCAAACAAACTGAATGCATATAGCAGCATCACTTCGTACGCGTTCCATCCGTTCATATCCTCAAACGCGGAAATCATAATCCACATAAGCAGAAATGTCACGGAGTAATCAAGCGCCTGCGAAATACAGTTAATCAGAAAAGACCATCGGTAAGTCAGCATTCCTTTTACCGCCTTCTTCGTAAAAAAATATGTCAACCCCATATACCTGCACAAGCCCATCATCATTACAGTCTCATCCTCCCTGTATCATAATTTTGTGTCTGCCCCGGTTCCAAACAAGCGTGACCGCACCAAACAAAAGACCAATCCATATAAGCTGCATCCCAAGAACCGCCATAGCCTCCTGCGGACTTTTGGCATTTACAAAAATTGCTGCCGGTTCAAACACAATATATCGAAAAGGAAGGAATCTTGACAGTTCTTTAAGCCCCTCCGGGAAAAACCAGACCGGCACGAACGCTCCCGAGAACAAACTGAGTAGGACGCTGTTGATATTGCTCAGAAAAAATGAATTGCGCAGCCATATCACGCTGGATCCAAACAGGAAATTGTACAGAAAATTAATGATAACACCCATGCAAACCGAACTCAGATACAGAAACAGATTGACCAGATTCACGTTCACGTGAAAACCAAATACAAGCATAGCGGACGCCACCGAGGGCAGCATACCATACAACGTACGGAAAAGATTGCGCGTCACCGACTGTATGAACATATACCTTTTCAGCCCAATCGGAAGCAGCATATTAGCAGAAATGGTTCCGTCCAGCACACTGTCGTTTAAATCCTTCATGACCGTCGTTTTGGTAATTCCCTCAGTAAATCCCGCGATGATACTGTAAACAATCATGCTGTTTAACGTAATACCCCCTATGGCTTTCCCGCCAGCTCCATATAAACCTTTCCACAGGTATACTTTCAGAACAATGTACAGAAAGGCAAATACCGTACCTACAATATAATCAAATCGGAATATGGATTTTTCTTTGAACGAAATCGCTAAGATTTTCCTGCAAAGGCGCATATAAGACCGTCCCCCTTTTTCTCATAGAAACATTGTAATTCCTATGAAGTGTCGGAAGAAGGTCTTTAGAGTTGCATTATGTAACGTTTGAAGTGCGAAAAAGAAATATCGACAGTATTTCTATCATTCCATCATCAGCATAACACTTAGACAAAACTCACCGTCTTTGACGTCAATGGCTATGTCTCCGGAATATTTGCGCGCAACCCTGCGTATATTAGGCAGTCCATACCCGTGACCATCCGTTTGCCCCTTAGATGTAACCGGCAGCCCGCTTTCCATATCCCATTGCAAATTTCCATCAAAGCTGTTGCGAACTTCTATCATATAAGCATTATTCTTGTGGTAAGAACGAATGGACAGATACGGTGTTTTGCTCTCTGCTGCATGTTCTATTGCATTTTGCAATGCATTATTCAATATCACACTGATATCAAATGCATTGATGTCAGTATCTTTTGGGTAATAAAATTCAGAATGAAAGCATATTTGTAACTTCTCCGCTTCTCTCTGCCGTTCCCGCAAAATGACATCAGTTACGGCATTCCCGCTTGTAATCTCCCCCGTCATTTCTGAAAGCGCGGTCTTAAGTTCTGTTCCGTAAGCCATTGCTTCCTTTGCTTTATTTTCTTCATAAAGTCTCTCCAATGTAAGGACATGGTTTGTCATATCATGTTTCATACTGCGAATACTCTGATGAAAACTTTCCACCTGTTCGATGTGCTGCCTGATGTTTTCTATTTGCATGGCAAGATATTCCGCCTGCCGATTCTCTTTCTGCTTCGCTTTGATGTCTTGATACAGTACAATGGCCACAACAATCGCAATGACAGATACCGCATAGAACAGTACAGTCAAGATATCGTATGCAGTCGTATCTCTCCCACCCTCTATTATATAAAACATGCGGTAATTCCGTATGATTTGATATGCCATCATTCCCATAAGCGACGGAACCGACAGCATAATCACTTCCTTGGTTTTCATATCCTCACTTTTATTTCTGTAAGCCTTTAAAACCTGCCAAATTCCTATGGCTGTAAACGAAAACTCTAAAGTCAAGTAAAACAGACATACCCCTGCGTATAGAGCAATCCACATAATTTCCGGACAACTCCTCATGTAATCCGTATTTTCTGCAAAAGCATACAGGTTGTCATACATGATTTCCGCCATTGCCGCAGAAAGCCAGTTCAAGGAAAAAAATACCACCACGAGAAATGCTTTCTGTCTGTAGTTTCTCCGATCCATCCAGCAAATAAAACAGAATATAATAAGACTGCCCATGCCGTATGCAGTTTGGGCAGTCACATGCAGCGGTGCGATATAGAGCACTAGCATAATCAGAAAATATACCGCTCCGACACAAATCGCACGCTTTTTCCCTTTTATACCGGCTGTACTTGTACCGTCCAAGGCACATACATCAGTCGATGTCACTTCGGAAATCATAAACGGCTTAATCAGACAATAGAAACAATACCCCTTGATAAGTGCCTCTGCTATCGACAGCATGTCGCTAACTAAGTCATATCCCATCCTCTATTCCTTTCCTTTTCTCTGATTGAATCTCAAATAGCATTTGACAAAATCCTGATAATTCTGCTTCGCTATAAGTGCCTGTCCCCTTTTTAAATAAATGGTTGCAGCATCGTATTTCTTAATATAATTAAAATTAATAAGATTCGCCCGATGGGGGCGATAGAAATCCTCTCCTGCCTTTTCCGTCAGTTCTTTCATTTTACCGTAATATTCTATATCCGAATCCATTGTATGGATAATAACCTTTCGATTAAACACCTCCGCATAGACAATATCTTCCCAAGCGACCGTAATATGCTCTCCCTTGGAAGTAATCATCAGACTAGGCTTTTCCTGACTGATGCCGGCTTTTGCTTCTTCCGGTTTCTTGGTGTTTTCAAACTCTTTGACAGCATTCAGCAATACTTCCACTAATTTCCTGTCTTCAAATGGTTTTACCAGATAATGAAACGCCCTTACATCAAACGCTTCAAACACGAAATTATCCAGCGCTGTCACAAAAATAATGATAGTCGCTTGGTTCTGCCTGCGCAGCTCTCTTGCTGTTTCCATACCGTCTATGCCCGACATCCGGATATCGAGGAATAAAATATCCGGGGCAGCCTCTGATACAAGCAGCTCCTGTCCTGACTGATACAATGACAGCTCTGCATCCGGATACAGCCTTCTTATCTTCTCCGCAATCATTTCCCTGATTTCCTTTTCATCATCGCAAACTGCTATCCGCATTTTTACACTTCCTTTGCATTCCTCATTTTTTAAGTTTTATCGGAATTTTATATAAGAATCAACAATGTCATGTCGCAGATAGGATGTTTTCGGGTGTAAAATATTTACACTTTTCTAAATAGAATTGCTTTATCCATATCGCTCACCCTTCTTGAACGGAACCGACGGACCAGAGTTTTATTGAAAGCACCATCTCATCCTATTTCTTTTTACAATCTTTGCATGTAAATTTTTTCCACTGAACCCCATGGAGCAGTTTTACGGTCTATTATTTCAAAACCGTATTTTTCATATAAATTTTCATGGTCACTTACTATATGTACCTTGTCAAAACCAATGGACTTTAAATATTCCATTGAATACTGTATCAGCTTTTGACTTAGCCTATTTCCTCTGTATTCCTCATCAACAAACATATAACCAATGTAAGGGGTATAATATACATTTGGAATACAATCTGTTTTTGAGACCGTACAATATCCACAAATTTTCTGATTATCTAATGCAATGATAACCCGTTCCCATTCTGTAAATAGGTTGTTGTCCATAGCATTGGCTAATGACTTGCCAGCGTTCCATGAACAATCTTTTGCATAATCTCTTACTTTATTCCACATCTTATCTGATGATGTGAGCATTTTTAAATCCATACTTTAGTCCCTCCACCATTCTGACTTGGGAGGATTATTTTATCTGTGTATCCTCCAAACACCCATAAAATTTATTCTCATAACACATCATCCTCTCTAGTTTTATATTTATTAAAATGCCTTATGCATCATACCATTTCACGACGGCAGGTTTTGTTTTCCTTATAAAAACATCGTCATATAAATCGGCAGATGAACCACATCTTCTTTCACCAAAATATCCTTTGTGTATAAAATATACGGCTGTCCGATTTTACTTGAAAATTTATTTCTGAATTTATCTAAGGAAGAATGCTTTCTGTATGCTCCCGACTTTACCTCCACCGGACATATTTTTCTCTGATGTCGAATCAGGAAATCAATTTCCATATTGTTTTCTCTCCGGTCCGTATCACTTCTCGAATAAAAGAATAATCTGTGCCCGTTCGCACGCAATTCCTGCGCCACAATATTTTCCATGAGCATCCCTTCATTCACATGAAGTCTGTCTAACAAAATATCCCGATACAATTCGTTATCCATGAATTCATCGTCCATAAAGGAATATGTCACCAGCAGCCCAGTATCTCCCATATAGCATTTTCTGGTGCTGTGCTCCCCACTCATCGACAGTCCGACACTCGGATCCGTCGCATTATAGCAATTATTCACTATCATTGCCTCCGAAAGCCACATAAAGGTATTCTCGTAATCGCGGAATCTTGCTTCTTTATCTATGCTCGACAATTTATACTTCTTTTCCGTTTTGGAAAGCTGGGATGGTATCTCATCAAAAACAGCTAAGACTTTTGCTTCATACCCTTTTGCAAATTTCGTGATGTCTTCCCGATAAAGTGTCAAAATACGTTTCTTTATTCTGTCAGTTTCTTCAAAGTTTTTTGTTCTTATATAAGTGTCAACTGCCTGCGGCATTCCACCCACAAGCATGTATTGGCGAAAATCATTCATTACTCTTCGATGCAAAGCCTGTCCGAGCGGTCGAAACTCCTCATAGCACTGTTTCAAAAGCGGAACCGTCGTCTCGTCTCCCATCGCCCATAAAAACTCTTCAAAATCCATAGGAAACATCTCAACATGCTCTTCCTCTGAAGGAATCACAATGTCTTCTACATTCATCCGTAATGAAATCAAGGAACCCGTTTCGAGATAATCGTATCGTCCGTCTGCAACCAAATACTTAATAAGTTCTCTTGCCGCCGGATATCTCTGGACTTCATCAAAAACAATAAGAGATTCTCTTCTATAAAGCATTACCCTGTAGTAAGCGGATAACTTATTGAAAAACAAATCAAAATCATTGATATCATTTTCAAATATCTCTTTTACTTCCCGCGGAAGATGTGCAAAGTCTATCAACAGATAACTTCGATATTCATTCTTCGCAAACTGCTCCGCAATATAACTTTTACCTACACGTCTTGCCCCATCCAGTAAAATCGCGCAGCTCCCGTTATCTTTTTCTTTCCATTCCAATAGGCGTGCATATATCTTCCGTTTCATCTAAACCACCTCTTTGCTCTATATAAAATATTATATACCAAAAAGGCAGAATGATTCAATCCAATTTTTCACGGAAAGGCATTTTTATACTATGCTATATTTCACGAAAAGGCACTTTTATCCTTTGCTCTTACTCCTTCCTAAAAAACTCATAAATCTGCTGCCCGATGTGCTCCGGTATCTCTCGCACCTCGCACAACTGCTCCACCGACGCCTCCTTAATCTCATTGATGGAGCCAAAATGCTTCATAAGTGCCTTGCGCCTCGTCGGTCCTACTCCCGGTATCTCGTCCAGCACGGACTTCACCTGTGCCTTGGAACGAAGTGAACGATGATACTCTATTGCAAACCGATGCGCCTCATCCTGTATTCTGGTAATCAGCTTAAAACCTTCCGAGTGCGTGTCTATGGGAATCTCCACATTATGATAATACAATCCTCTGGTGCGGTGGTTATCGTCTTTCACCATGCCACATACCGGAATGTCAAGCTGCAACTCCTCCAATACCTGAAGGGCAATGTTCACCTGCCCTCTGCCGCCATCCATCAGCAACAGGTCGGGAAATTTCGTGAAACTGCCAAACTTGTGATCCATCTCTTTGCGGTTCAGTTCCTCTTTTTCTTCCATTCCATGCACAAAACGCCTCGTGAGCACTTCCTTCATACATGCGTAGTCATCCGGTCCCGACACGGACTGAATACGGAACTTGCGGTAATCGCTGCGTTTCGCCTTACCCTTTTCAAAAACAACCATAGAACCCACATTGGCAAAACCACTGATATTGGATATATCAAAAGCCTCCATACGGCTCACATGCTCCAATTCAAGCAAGGCTGCAATCTCTTTCACTGCGCCGATTGTTCTCCCTTCTTCCCGTTTCATGCGTTCTTTATCCTGACTCAAAATAAGATGTGCATTCTGCGCCGCCAGTTCCACCAGTTTCTCCTTCGCGCCCTTTTTTGGCACGCGTATATAGACTCTGCCGCCTTTACGGGTACTCAGCCATTTCTCCAGAATCTCAATATCCGCAATCTCTTCCTGTAACATCAGTTCACGCGGAATATAAGGAGTTCCTGCATAGAACTGCTTCACAAAGTCCAACAGAATCTGCGCGTTATCATAACCCTGTACGTGCGTCATATAGAAATGTTCCCTGCCAATCAGCTTGCCGTCCCGCACGAAGAATACCTGCACCACCGCATCCGTATCATCCTTTGCCAGCGCAAGAATATCCTTATCTTCTCCGTCCGAATCCGTAATCTTCTGCTTCTGCGCCACACTTTTTACACTGTTATAGAGGTCACGGTAACGTATCGCCTCTTCAAATTCCATATTTTCTGACGCTTGCGTCATTTTTCCTTCTAAATCTCTCAGAAGCGGCTTATAATTTCCGTTCAGAAAATCCAATGCCTGCTCCACTCTCTCCCTGTATTCTTCCTTGCTGATATATCCTTGACAGGGCGCCATACATTGTTTGATGTGATAATTCAAGCAGGGGCGTTCCAATCCGATATCGCGCGGCAGTTTCCGGTTGCATGTTTTAAGCTGATACAGTTTATTCATCAGCTCAATGGTATCTTTGACCGCCGCAGCACTGGTATAGGGTCCAAAATATTTGGAACGGTCCTTTTTCATCTCTCTGGAAAAAAGGATACGCGGGTACTCTTCACCCATTGTTACTTTGATATACGGATATGTCTTATCGTCCTTGAGCATCGTGTTATACTTCGGGCTATACTCTTTAATCAGATTATTCTCCAGTACCAGTGCCTCCAGCTCAGAATCCGTCACGATATACTCAAACCGTGCAATCTGCTGTACCATCTTATCAATCTGCGGTCCTCTTCCGACAATCTTGCGAAAATAAGAGCGCACGCGGTTGTGCAGGTTTACTGCCTTCCCCACATAGATAATCGTATCGGCATCATCATGCATCAGATAAACACCGGGAGAATTGGGAAGTTTTTTCAATTCTTCATCAAAATCAAACATATCTGTCTCCTCTGCCTAGTCCTTTCGTCTGCTAAGTTTATTATGAAGGTAAATAAGGCAAAGTCAATCCTATAAAATGACTTTGCCTTTATAAATTCATATCGTACTTTTACTTATTATCGTCCTTCGGTTCCGGTGCCTGTGAGAACACTCCACGGTTCTCCGGCTGCGGCTGTGTGGGCGGCATCCAGCGCGGCTCCTGTCCACTCTGAGGATTCTGCTGCCCCGGCACAAACTGTTGCTGCGCGGGCTGTTCGGCTGAAGGCTGTTGTCCTTGCCCGGGTGCAGATGGATGCGGTAGCTCCGGTGCATTCTGCGGCTGCCATGTCGGCTGCTGTCCGGTTTGCGGCTGCTGCACATATCCCTGCCCGGCTTGCGGCTGCTGCACCTCCTGCGTCTCAGTTTTCGGTGCTTCCACAGGCTCCTCTTGCGTCTTTTCCTCCTTCTTTTTACCTTCTTTCTCATCTTCCTCCGGCTCCGGAAGTCCCTTTTCCTTGCGGAAAATCTTCATAAACTCTTTACCGGTAATCGTTTCTTTCTCAATCAGATGAGCCGCCAGTTTATCCATAATCTCACGGTTTTCTTTAAGCAGCTTCTTCGCCTGCTTATAGCTTTCACGAAGCATTTTCATGACTTCCGTATCAATATCCGCTGCCGTCACGTCTGAGCATGTCAGAGAAGCCCTTCCATCAAGATACTGACTTTCCACGGTTGCCAGCCCCATGAGACCGAATTTCTTACTCATACCGAAGCGGGTAATCATGTTACGCGCAAGGCTCGTCGCCTGTTCTATATCATTGGCAGCTCCCGTAGTAACAGTGTCAAACACTACTTCTTCCGCTGCACGTCCGCCCAGAAGACTAACCAGTCTGTCACGCAGTTCCGCCTCTGTGTCAAGATATTTCTCTTCTTCCGGCACATGCATAACATACCCTAGCGCACCCATTGTTCTGGGCACAATCGTGATTTTCTGTACCGGTTCGGAATTTTTCTGTAACGCACTAATCAATGCATGACCCACCTCATGATAGGAAACAATCTTGCGTTCCTCTTTACTCATTACGCGGTCTTTCTTCTCTTTGCCGACAAGCACTTGCTCAACAGCATCAAACAAGTCTTTCTGGCTTACATATTCTCTGCCTGTCTTGACGGCATTAATAGCAGCCTCATTAATCATGTTGGCAAGGTCGGAACCTACCGCCCCGGAAGTCGCCAACGCAATCTCGTTCAAATCCACCGTCTCATCCATCCGCACATCTTTGGCATGTACTTTCAGGATTTCCACACGCCCTTTTAAATCGGGCTTATCTACAATAATTCTCCGGTCAAAACGCCCCGGACGAAGTAACGCTTTATCCAAAATCTCCGGTCTGTTGGTCGCCGCCAGAATAATAATTCCCTTCTTGCCGTCAAAACCGTCCATCTCAGATAGAAGCTGGTTTAATGTCTGTTCTCTTTCTTCATTACCGCCGCCATATTTAGAGTCTCTGCTTCTTCCGATAGCATCAATCTCATCAATAAAAACGATACACGGCGCATTCTTCTCCGCTTCCTTAAACAAATCACGGACACGGGAAGCACCTACCCCGACATACAATTCAATAAAGTCTGAACCTGACAGTGAGAAAAACGGTACATGGGCTTCACCTGCCACCGCTTTGGCAAGAAGCGTCTTTCCCGTTCCGGGAGGTCCGACCAAAAGCGCACCTTTGGGCAGCCTTGCACCAATCTTGGCATACTTACCGGGATTATGCAGGAAATCCACTACTTCTACCAGAGATTCCTTCGCTTCATCCTCGCCTGCCACATCTTTGAACGTAATACCGGTCTCCTTCTGCACATAGGCTTTGGCAGTGCTCTTACCCACGCCCATCGGACCGCCTTTGCCGCCCATACGTCTGAATAGCAGGCTGAGAAGCCCCCACATTAACAGAATGGGCAAGACATAATAAAGGAGCACTGTCATAATCACACTGGAGCTGTCAGATGTCTGCTTATTCACATCAATATTGTGTTCCAGTAAACGTTGCGCCAGTGTATCGTCATCCTCCATTTTACCGGTATAGTAAGTCAGGGTGCCAAGACCATACCCATACATGAAAGGAGAGCTCGCCTTCCCTTCCTTCGGATAAATGATTATTCTGTCTGTTTCAACCGTAACACTCTTAACGTCGCCGTCTTCTACCATTTTTACAAAAGAATTGTACGTAATCTCCTGATTGCTGGCACCGGTCAACATCTTCATAAACATGCTTATACACAACAGCGTAACCAGCGCGGCTATCACGAGCATAATTAAGCTCTGCTTACGTGGATCGTTCCCACCGCTGTTTTTATTCGGACCACCCGGACCGTTTGGTCCTCCCGGTCCACCGGGTCCTCCGGGACCGCGATTTGAACCGCCGTCGTACTGATTTAAATTGTCATCCATGAGGAATCCTCACTTTCTATCCATATTGCTTTCGCGACACGTACACTTTCGTTCTTTTCTAACTATAACATAGTATATAGAAGGAAAAATCATAAATCAATATGCGAATTATGAATTTATGAACACAAGTATTAAAGAATTATAAAGTTTTTTACAAATTTTAACCTTTACAGTAGATTTTTCCTTCCTTTCCATTGTATAATAAACCATATATTGTTTTTAATCCGTTACAGAAAGGCATGGAGAAAAATGGCAGTAAAATACGTATTCGTAACAGGTGGTGTTGTATCCGGTTTAGGTAAGGGTATCACTGCCGCTTCTTTAGGAAGACTACTGAAAGCCCGCGGCTATAAAGTCACGATGCAGAAATTCGACCCTTATATCAATATTGATCCCGGCACGATGAATCCTATTCAGCATGGCGAGGTTTTCGTCACAGAAGACGGTACGGAGACTGATCTTGATCTTGGTCATTATGAACGATTCATCGATGAGAATCTGGACAAGAATTCTAATGTAACCACCGGTAAAGTATATTGGACCGTATTACAGAAGGAACGCCGTGGCGACTACGGCGGCGGCACGGTACAGGTGATTCCTCATATTACCAACGAGATCAAAAGCCGTTTCTACCGTAATTTCACCGACGAGGAGACCCGTATTGCAATTATAGAAGTAGGCGGAACAGTGGGCGATATTGAAAGTCAGCCCTTCCTAGAGTCCATTCGTCAGTTCCAGCACGAAGTTGGGCGTGAGAACGCTATTCTAATCCATGTGACTCTTATCCCTTACTTGAGTGCCTCTCAGGAAATGAAAACAAAACCTACACAGGCAAGTGTCAAAGAACTTCAGGGTATGGGGCTTCAACCGGACATCATCGTATGCCGCAGCGAGCATCCCCTTGATCAGACATTGAAAGATAAAATCGCCTTGTTCTGTAATGTACCGAGCAACCGTGTATTGCAGAATCTCGATGTAGAGCATCTCTATGAAGCTCCTCTTGCAATGGAGGAAGAGCATCTGGCGCAGGTAGCATGTGACTGTCTGAAACTGGATTGTCCGGAGCCTGACCTGACTGACTGGAAAGCCGTGGTGGAATCATTAAGAACTCCTACCAGCGAAGTAACAGTAGCTCTTGTTGGTAAGTATACCCAGCTTCACGATGCATATATCAGTGTTGTCGAAGCATTAAAGCACGGCGGCATCTCCAATCGCTGTGTAGTCAATATCAAATGGGTTGATTCCGAGACTGTAACAAAGGATAATGTCAATGACGTTTTAAATGGTGTCAACGGCGTTCTCGTTCCGGGTGGTTTTGGCGACAGAGGTATTGAAGGCAAGATTTGCGCCATCACATATGCAAGGACAAACAATATTCCTTTCCTTGGGCTCTGCCTCGGAATGCAGTTAGCCATTGTAGAATTTGCCAGAAATGTACTTTCCTATAACGATGCACACAGCATAGAGCTCGACCCTTCCACCACCCATCCGGTCATCGCACTGATGCCCGATCAGAACGGCGTGGAAGACATCGGCGGTACACTGCGCCTTGGCTCTTATCCTTGCGTGTTGGACAAGACATCCAAAGCATATGAACTATATGCTGAAGAGACAATACACGAAAGGCACAGACACCGTTATGAAGTAAATAACGATTATCGCGCGGTACTTACAGAAAACGGCATGAAACTGTCCGGCTTATCTCCTGACGGACGTATCGTAGAGATGTGTGAATTACCGAGCCATCCGTTTTTCGTGGCAACGCAGGCACATCCCGAACTAAAATCAAGACCTAACAGACCCCATCCGTTATTCAAGGGATTTGTCAAGGCTGCATTGGAAAATAGAAAATAGCCGCCAAACAGCGACGATTAAAAAGGCAGAACCGTAACAGTTCTGCCTTTATATCTCTGCCTGCCGCCTACTCCTCCAACGCATTCAACTTATCCACAAGCGCCTGCACGTCTGCCATCGTCACTTTTCCTGTAAAGCTGATTGGTCCGCGGAGTGGCAAAAATCCTTCCATGGCTTCATTCATCTCCTCAGATATCGCTTCACTGGCAGCCCCGCTCTCGGAGCCCTCCGGCTGCTCTCCGAAAATACCGCCCTTAAATAATTCCTGCGCTATTTCCCATGCTCTCGGATCTTTCTTGACGTCTCCTAACGTCGTATCAGTTGTATAAACAAACGGAATCTTCACAGTGGATTCCACCGTCACAGTTTTAGTCAGTACAATATCTCTGGAAGATTTACCAATCATAATATCAAACTCACCGGTCTCCACATACCAGTCATGGATCCTCACACTATAATATGCAAACGCTCTCTTATCCAGCGTAAAAGTTACTGTCTTTGTCTCACCGGGCAGCAATTCCACTTTCGCAAAATCACGCAGTTCTTTCACCGGACGAATCGCCGTACTTTCCTTATCCGCCACATAGAGCTGCACTACTTCCTTACCTGCCACATTGCCTGTGTTTTTCACATCGACTGTCACACGCATGGTATCTGTATCTTTCATCCGATCTTTATCTACAGTCAGGTTAGAATATTCAAATGTCGTGTAAGACAGACCATATCCGAAGGGGAACAGAACATCCATCTTTTTCTTATCGTAGTAACGATACCCGACAAAAATACCCTCACGGTATTCAACCATATCACCCTCGCCGATATATGACAAATACGACGGATTATCTTCCAATCTAAGCGGAAATGTCTCCGGCAGCTTCGCACTGGGGTTCACTTTACCGAACAAAATATCACAAACTGCGCCACCCACTGCCTGACCACCCAGATATGCCTCAACGATGCCTTTAACTTTGTCAACCCAAGGCATCTCAATCGGTGAACCGTTATGCAGTACCACAACCGTATTAGGCTGTACCTTGACAATCTGCTCAATCAATTCGTTCTGGCAGTTAGGCATCGCCATGTGCTGTCTGTCAAACCCTTCCGATTCAAATTTGTCCGGCAGCCCGGCAAAAATAACCGCCACATCAGCACTGCGTGCCGCTTCGACTGCTTCTGTCAGCAGTTTCTCATCTGTCTTATCCTCTTTATCATCAAATCCCTGCGCATAAATAATATTATTCATGCCTGCCGCCGCATCCAGCGCGGACGTAACTTTATGACTGTTGATATGAGAGCTTCCGCCGCCCTGATATCGCGGAGTCTTCGCGTATTTACCGATAAAAGCGACCTTCTGTTTATCCGACAGCGGAAGCACTTCCTCATTCTTCAGAAGGACAATGGTCTCCTCCGCAACTTTGCGGGCTGTCTCATAGTCCTTATCTCTGTCAAATACCGCATTCTTATCGCGGTTTTCTTCAAAGCGGAACACAATATTCAAAATCCGTTCCACTGCCTCATCAACAATGCCCTCATCCAGCTCTCCGCTCAAAACCGCTCCGACAATCAATTTATCATTCACGCCATTGCAGCCGGGCATCTCCAAGTCCAACCCTGCCTTTAAATCTTCTACACGGTTGTTGACTGCGCCCCAATCACTCATCACATAACCGTCAAATCCCCATTGCTCACGCAATATCTCTGTTAAATACAAGTGATTCTGCGCTGCATATGTCCCGTTAATCTTATTGTAAGAACACATAACTGTCCACGGCTTTTCTTTCTTTACCGCGCCCTCAAAAGCTGCCAGATAGATTTCATTTAATGTTCTTTCGTCTACACGGGAGTCGGAAGACATTCTTCTCGTCTCCTGATTGTTCGCAAGAAAATGTTTAATACTCGTACCCACATTTTTACTCTGTATTCCATGAATCAGTGCACCCGCCATCTCACTTGCCACAAACGGGTCTTCCGAATAATACTCGAAATTACGTCCACATAATGGCGAACGTTTGATATTGACAGCCGGTCCCAATATAACGCTCACGCCTTCCGCCTGACACTCATTTCCCAATGCTTCACCCATCTTTACAAGCAGTTCCCTGTTAAAAGATGCTGCCGTACCGCATCCAGCCGGAAAACAAACTGCTTTGATGCTCTCATTCACGCCCAAATGATCTGCCTGTTCGTCTTGTTTACGCAGTCCGTGTGGGCCGTCAGATACCATGCTTGCCGGAATTCCCAAGCGCTCTACCGCCTCAGTATGCCAGAAATCTGCTCCCGAACACATTGCTGCCTTCTCCTCCAAAGTCATCTGTGCTACCAGTTCTCTGATCTTGTCTGCTGTCATTTGATAACCTCCTGCATTTTCCCATATACTTTACGCCCATAGGTACAAAGTACCATACATGATACTCTCAGTGTAACACAGCCGCATAGAGTTTACTATACCTTTCTTATTTACTTTTCATACTATATGCGCGCAGTCTTATTTCGCAAAAACTACCTCCGTGTTTGTTGTTTTCAAAACGGATTTTACCGCCGTGTGCCAGCACAATCTTTTGAACAATGTTAAGTCCTCCTATATTCTGCACTATCTTTTTTTTCTTCCGGCTATGCAGTTGGTTCAGCAATTCCTGTGAATATCCCACGCCGTTATCCGCAAAACTGATGCAGCACCATCTTCTTTCTTTCCACATGCGCAGTGCAATCACCGTTGTCTCCTGCTGCTCACCATGCTGCATACTGTTATTCAGCAAATTGCGGAATGCTCTGATTAGCAATTGGCGGTCCGCTTCTGTCCATATCTCCTCTGCCTGTCCGGATACAACCATATCAATATCCGCTTCTTTTTCGCTGACGTCGCTTAAAAATGCTGCCGCCACTTCACGCAGTACCGCTGCCGGACGTAATTTCTCCACTCGCAGCGCCTGCATGGAATATTCCAAGCGAGATGTAAGATTTAAGTCTTCTACTAATTCCTTCATTACGATGCTCTGATGTCTGATCACCTCCATCTGCCGTTTTTCTTCCACCGACAGATTCTCGCTATTCTGCAATGCATCCGAATAGCCCATCACCATCGATAGCGGTGTGCGAATATCGTGCGATATTCCGGATATCCATTCTATTCTCACCTGTTCTCTGTTTTTCGACCATTTTCTTGTAAAGAAAAAAGCCGATATCAGAACCAGCGAGAAGTCAAACAGCACGATCCAAATCCATATATTTTTAATATAATCTATCCATGGTGTCGGGCATTGCACGTTATATTTCCACATAGAATGCTTGGGAATTCCCACCACCATAATCTGATCATCCCACACTCTTAGATAGACGGGATAATCTTCCAGATACCATTTGCTCATCCGGGCAATCTCGGAACGCGTGTACGATTCCTTAACCTCCACGGGTTTCCTATAGCTCCAGATGACTTCCCCGTCCTCGTTAAGCAGCATCGCCCACTGCCGCATCTGCGTCAAAGTTGTCTGCATAGGCACACTTAGCTCATAACCGTTCTCCGTCAGCGTCAGTGCCTCCATGACTTCCCCGCCCAGCACATACTCCGGCGTTTCCTGATGATACCGGATCGCTATCACTACAAAAAGTATTACGTTTGCAATAAGTGTTAACCATATAATCAGCATAAGCGCCATCACATAGTATAGCGCCTTACGTATTCCCGGCAGTCCGCTCCTAACCTTCATTTTGAACTCACCCTCTTTTTTCTATAGATAAGATATCGTAAATTCCTCCGTTTTCAAGTACGCGAAGCATATCTCGATTCGTATGCGTTCCATATACCCTATATAAGCTTATAACCCAACCCACGTACCGTCAGCAGATATTTCGGATGGGAAGGATCTTCCTCAATTTTCTCCCGCAGACGCCTGATGTGCACAATCAACGTATTCTCATATCCATAGTTTCCTTCCTGCCAGACCGCCTCACAAAGTGCGTCTATCGTCACAATCCGTCCTCTGTTGGCAGCCAGCTTCTCTATAATAGCATATTCTTTCGCCGTCAGTGTCAGCTCTTGCGCTTTTGTCTTCGATGATTCCGAAACATTTTCTCTCGCACTGTTCCAACGCACCAGTCCGCTCCCCAAATCAACACTGCAGACCCCCAATCGAATCAACTCGCTCTCTTTATCTTCCTCCTTGACACGGTACACTCTTTTTAAGACTGCCTTCACACGCAGAATCAGTTCTTTGGGCAGAAACGGCTTCGTAATATAATCGTCCGCTCCCAAGCCTAGTCCGTGGAGTCTGTCTTCATCCTCATCTTTTGCCGATAGGAAAATCACCGGCACTTCTGACTCTTTATGCATCTCCTGCAATAGACCGAACCCGTCTCCGTCCGGAAGCATCACGTCCAACAAAATCAGTCTCGGCTGTTCTCTTTGGTAAACCGCTCTTGCCTCCCTACAGCTTCCCGCACTTACCACATATCGGAAACCTTCTTTCACTAAAAAGTCCTTCACCATTCTGCGTAACTCCGGCTCATCGTCCACCAGCATGATTTTATAATCATATAACTCCATAGCAACCGCATCCTTTCCTATCCTATAAATAGAAGTATACTATTTTTCTCCCTTCCGCAAAACAGCTTTCCCTGATTCTTAATGTAAATGTAATGTGACCTTCATCCTGCTTTAATGCATTTTGATTATTCTTACTGTAAATAAAGAAAAAGGAGTATAACTATGGCTGCACAAAATCTAATTGAAACAAATAATCTCACGAAACAATACGGCAAAGTCCGATGCGTCAACGCACTGAACATGAAAGTTCCGCAAGGAGCTGTCTACGGATTTCTAGGTCCCAACGGCGCGGGCAAATCAACAACTCTCAAAATGATCTTAGGACTTGCCAAACCCACCGACGGCTCTATCACACTTTTCAATACGCCGGTCAATGATAAAAACCGAATCAAGCTGCTTGCCGATACCGGTTCTCTGATCGAGTCCCCCAGCTATTACGGACACTTGACCGGAGAAGAAAATCTATACATCCTCCAGACCCTCAAAGGCTGTCCGAAAGCAGATATTGACGAAGTCTTAAAAATCGTGCGCTTGAATGAGGCTCGCAAAAAGAAAGTAGGGCACTACTCTCTCGGTATGAAACAACGTCTGGGGCTGGCTGCTGCGCTGCTCGGTTTTCCGAAGTTGCTCATTCTCGATGAGCCCACAAACGGGCTGGACCCTGCAGGTATTCAGGAAATGCGTGAACTGATCTGTACGCTGCCTTCCGATTATGGCATCACGGTCGTAGTTTCCTCTCATCTTCTCAGCGAAATCGACCAGATGGCTGACCATGTAGGCATAATCCGCAAAGGTGAATTGGTTTATCAGGACACGCTGAAATCACTCCATACTCACGCAAAACAGCAAATTGCTCTGCGCACCGACCAGCCTGCCTCAGTCATTTCACTGCTTCATCAAGACGGCATCGAGGTCGGCAAAGAAGACGATTATCTGCTGCTCCCCATGATGGAAGATGCATATGTCGCTCATCTTTGCCGGAAAATGATTGAACAAAATATCGCCCTGTACCGCGTTGAAAAAAGAGAAAAAAGTCTGGAAGATATTTTCCTGTCTTTAACCGGAAAGGAGTCAAGTCTATGAAAACATTGCAACTGGAATTCTATAAGATTAAAAGAAGAAAAGTATGGCTGACGATGTTTGCCCTATTATCGGTGCAGCTCCTATGGGGACTCTGGGCATTCCGTAATCCTAAAGACTGGGAATTGGAAAGCGGCTGGTTGTCACTGCTGCATCTTCTGTCACTTTTGGACGGAATCATGGTTCCTACGATGATGTCCGTACTCGCCTCGCGTCTTGCCGACATTGAGCACAAAGGCAATACTTACAAGCAACTTGAAACGCTCCGCAGTGCCGGAAGTCTCTACCACGCCAAGGCAGTGTGCGGAAGCATGATCATTATGCTTATGTTCGCCGCACAATTTGCTTTTTTTATCCTGCTCGGTTATCATCTCGGATATGAAGGAAATCCGGACGTGAAGTATTACCTGCTTTCCTACGGGCTAAAAGTTGCCAGCAATATCTCTTTATTTCTGCTGCAGCTCGCACTGTCCATGGTCTTTGCCAATCAGATGATTCCGCTCGTAGCAGGACTCGGTGGTTCCATGGCGGCGCTGCTTCTGATGTTTGTCTCAACCTACTCTTTTCTGCCGTGGGGCGGTAATTTAAGCGCCTCTTTAGTCCGGTCGGAGTGGGATGAAGTCTCAAGAATCAGCACTTACTGCTATCGCACATTCTCACCGCTTGAAACAGCGGCAGTAGTCTGTATCTTTGTCTGGATTGCGGTTTTCTATGCCGCAGGGAGAATATTGTTCACGCGAAGGGAGGTCTAAAATATATGCATTTATCAATATTGAAAACTATTAAGTCCGAACGACTGAAGCTGAGAAGAAGCCCTGTCTGGCTGGCGTTCTTTATACTGCCAATAATATCCGCTTTCTTCGGCACATTTAATTATATGTCAAATCAAGGAGTACTAAAAAGTGAATGGTACAGCCTCTGGTCGCAGCACACTTTATTCCTGTGCTATATCTTTATGCCCGCTTTAATCGGCACCTACTGTTCTTATCTGTGGCGTTTAGAACACATGCGAAACAATTGGAACAGCTTCCTGACCGCGCCTGTTTCCCGCACTTCCTTATACATGGGCAAGCTGACTTTGGCAATTGCAATGGTTATCGCAGGTAACGCTTGGATTCTGCTACTCTACTATCTGTGCGGTAAGCTCTGCGGTCTGCCCGGTCTTCCACCAGAAGAAGCTATCGGATGGTTTGCTTGCGGTATTCTTGGCGGCATTGTAATCTGCTGCGTACAGCTTGCAGTTTCCATGATGATCCGCTCCTTCGCAATCCCCATCGGTATCGGGCTTGCCGGAGGTATTGGCGGACTTATGATAACCAATAAAGGCTGGGGGTTGTACTATCCTTACTCCCTCTACTGCATGGGAATGCGCGCCAACAATCCGCAAATGGAATTAGATATACTAACGTTTATTGTAGGCAGCATCTTTTATATTCTTTTATTTTCCGTGGTTTCGGTTGTATGCCTGCGAAGACACGAATAAAAAAAGTAAATCTCTTCGAAATTTGCTGCGCAACCTCGAAAACAACCGAGAAATTTTCTATGACATAAAATAAGCAGAGGCGGATTATTAAATCGAGTTCCGTCCTCTGCAATTCTATTTCATGTAAAACTAATTTCATCTCTCACTTTTTTGCTTGTCTAGCAGTTCCCTGAGTGCCTCATCTCCGATACTCACCCACGCGTCTTCTTCCTCAGCATTCAGCCCCAGATACTCCCGCAGCGTAACAGGATCGTCACTGAATCCCCATTCTTGGCTATAGTCGTCAATCTCCTCAAATTCAACTTCGCCTGCCAAATATTTCTCTTTAAATTTCTTCTCTGTATTGTCCATATGTTGGTCGTCCTTCTTCCAAGATTGTGCTATGTAATATATGTTCTCTTTTCCTTAATTTACTCCAGCCCGTCCGCTCTTGCCTTATCCGCTATCATCTTATAAGTTGGCGTCGGTACACCGTAGCGTTCTCCCATCCGCACCACCTCATAAATCAAGCCGTCTATCTCCGAAGATTTCCCGGCGTAGACATCTCGCTGCATGGAAGTGCTCGCCTCAGGATTTAACGTGTCAAGAATCTGCAGGTTCGTTGTCACGATATCCACTAAGAAAGGAACTTCCATCGCCACTGCCAAGGCATCTATCTCTTTCATCAGCTTTACAAACGTGTCTCTGGGTTCGCCGGTTATCTGTGCATCCCCGGCGGATACATGATAGTACAGCCCGCAAGCTGCCATCGGTGACACAAAGGCAAACTTTTGCAATGCGTCCCGTCTGATATTATCCGACAACACTCCTTCAATACCGCTGTCTTTAAAGTCCTGCGCCACCTCAAACAACTCTTGCCTGAGTTCCTGCGGCTCCCTTACGCCATATACAATACGGAAAATATCTCCCCGCAGCAATATCGTTCCCGGTTTCTTAATCTCGCCTGCAATATAAATACAGCCGTCCGTCACAAGCAAGTCGGGTAACTGCTCCTGCATTCTGCCGCCCGTACCGTATATATTCAGAATCGGAATCACGATGGTACTTTCCTTCGCAATTCGTTGGATAAAAGGAATCGTTTCCCCAAGCGAATAGCCTTTCACACAGACCAAAATAATATCAGGCTGCTCGTCATAATGCCCCATATCCGTCGCTTTAATAGGATTTACGATATAATTACCTTTTTTCGTCTCCATTTTCAAACCATGCTGCTGCATCTGTTTTAAATGTTCGCCCCTCGCAATCAGAGTCACGTCTTTGCCTGCCTGTGTCATATAGGCACCGATACTTCCGCCCGTGCCGCCTGCGCCAATCACTAAATATTTCATTTTGATGTTCTCCCTTAATCCTTATATCTTGTTTATTCCAATAAATCGCTGCAAGCACTTCTTACAAAACATGACTACATCCTATCTATCGCTCCACGCAGCCTCTTCATCGCCTCCTCAAGCACTGCCCGCGGACATGCGATGTTGATACGTTCAAATCCTTCACCGGCTTTTCCGAAAATCGCCCCGGCATCAAGCCACAGTTTCGCCTTGTGGACAATTAACTCTTCAAGCTTCTCCTCCGATAAACCCAGACCGCGGCAATCCAGCCAAATCAAATATGTGCCTTCGGGCTCAATCAGCTTAATATGCGGAATATTCTTCTCAAGGTAATCCCTGACATAATCCAGATTCCCTTTTAAATACGCCTTTAATTCCTCCAGCCATTCTCTTCCCGTCTCATATGCCGCCTGACAAGCATGCAGTCCAATCATATTAAGCTGGCTATATCCTACCGCCGATATCTGGCGTTCAAAAGCTTTCCGTATCTGCGGATTTGGTATGAAAATATTGGAAGCCTGCAGACCAGCCAGATTAAAAGTTTTGCTGGGTGCAGTGCAGATAATACTGTTCTGTTCAAAGGCGGAATCTACCGTGGCAAAGACATAATGCTTTCTTCCCTCATAGACAAAATCACTGTGAATCTCATCGCTGACAACCTTCACATCATATTTCAGACAAATTTCTCCTAACCTACGCAGCTCCTCTATCGTCCAAACTCTTCCCACCGGATTATGTGGGCTGCACAACACGAACAGTTTTACCTTATTCTCTATAATCTTCTGTTCAAAATCATCAAAATCGATTTCATAATGACCTTCCTTCAGCACCAGTTCATTATTGACTAAAGTTCTGTCATTGTCCTTGATTACCGCACTAAACGGATAATAGACCGGCTGCTGGATCATCACTGCATCGCCTTTCTGCGTCAATGCCTGAATCGCTGTGCTGATAGCAAAAACGATGCCCGGTGTCTTCACCAGCCAGCTCTTTTCCACCTTCCAGTCAAAATAGTCTGCATACCATGCGGCAACTGCCCGAAAATAATCATCCTTGCTTTCCGTATAACCATAAATACCGAACTGCGCATCTTCTACCGCTCTCTCAATAATTCCCGGCGCCGTGCGAAAATCCATATCCGCCACCCATAGCGAAAGCACATCCTCCGGCATTCCCCGTTCCGCTGTAAAGTCATACTTTAAGCAATCCGTATTCCTTCTGTCGATAATCTCATCGAAATCGTATTTCATCTCAACCTCCATCCCCGAAATATCATCACGAAAACGCCTGTTCCAAATCCGCAATCAAATCTTGTACATTCTCGATTCCCACAGACATACGCAGCGTTCTCTCGTCGATTCCGTTAGCGCGTCTCTTCTCGTCCGGTACATCCGCATGCGTCTGCGTAAAAGGATAGGTCATCAGACTTTCCGTACCGCCCAAACTCTCAGCAAATTGAATCAGCTTCACTCGTTCTAAGACTCTGTATGCCGTATCCTGTGTGTCTACATGAAAGGTCAGCATACCGCCGTATCCTCTGCACTGCTTCTGTGTAATTTCATATCCCGGATGATTTTCCAATCCGATATAAAAGACCTTTCTTACTTTCGGCTGTCCGGCAAGCCATTTAGCAATCGCCAGTGCATTTTCCTGATGCTTTTCCATCCGCACGGATAATGTCTTAATCCCTCTTAAAATCAACCATGCGTCAAAGGGCGCAAGGCACGCCCCCGTAGTCTTTATCATTTCTCTTATTTTATCGGCAATTTCCTCACTTCTCGTTACTAGAAAACCACCCAGCGTATCATTGTGTCCTTCCAAATACTTCGTGGCGCTATGTATGACCACATCCGCTCCCAAATCAAGCGGATTCTGAAAATAAGGCGTGAGAAATGTATTATCCACTGCCAGCAGACAACGATGTCTCTTCGCAATCTCACTGACCGCCCGAATATCCGTAACTTTCATCATCGGATTGGTGGGACTCTCTATATAAATCAGCTTCGTATTCTCCTCGATTGCATCCTCCACCGCTCGTATATCCGATGTATCGACATAAGTAAACTGCATGCCGTTCTTCTCATTCACTTTCCTGAATTGCCGTATTACTCCGCCGTACAAGTCATCTGTCGCCACCACATGATCACCCGGTGCGAATAGTTCCATAAATGCACTGACTGCTGCCATACCGGTGGCAAAAGCAACCGTATGAAGCCCGTGCTCCAAATCTGTCATGATTCGCTCCAGTTCCTTTCTTGTGGGATTCTGCACTCTATTGTAGTCATATCCGGTGCTTTGTCCCACTCCGGGATGCGCATACGCCGCCGTCTGATAAATCGGAAAACTAATGGTTCCCGTATTCTCTATCTCTTCCCTGTTCCCCTGTCCATGAATACACACGGTGTCTGTCTGATAATTCATCCGCAACCTCCCTGCCATGACGCCGCCACATCATCTAAATATTTGTCATACCTGCGGCTCATAATCCATACTAATCATATATGAATTATAAATATCTTATCATTTCCTATCCTTTTGTCAATCCTTTTTTACAGTGCCGGAAATTCTTCTAACATTTTCTTATCACGCAAAATACTTGACATTTTCTGATGAAGGCATATAATTGCAATGTTATATGCTTATACTTTTTAAATAGGAAGAAACTTCTCGGAGGGTACAGAACATGTTTGTACTATTTTTTCTGATTTGGATTATTTTTAACGGACAGTTTACTTTGGAGATCGCGGCGTTCGGAATCATAATTGCCGCCCTGATATACTGGTTTATCTGTAAATTTCTGGACTATAAGCCCCGAAATGATCTCATCTTATGCAAAAGGTTCTTTCTGCTGCTCCACTATGTGTTCGTACTCGTCGTGGAAATCCTAAAGGCAAACGGAGCTGTTTTCAGGATGATATATTCTGCCAAATACTGCATTGAACCCGCGGTTGTCCATTTCAACACTACACTGCATTCGACCTTTGCCAGAGTGTTGCTTGCCAATTCCATCACGCTGACTCCCGGCACCATCACAGTCAGCCTCAAAGACGATGAATACATCGTTCATTGTCTGGATAAAGAATTGGCACAGGGTATTGACTCGTCTATATTTGTGAAACTATTAGAAAGAATTGAAAGTGTCAACTAAAAATATTTCTTCGGAGAGGAGAATGTTTATGCTATATCATTACATTTACATCACCATACTTCTTATACTGGCGGTCATGCTGTTTGCCTGTCTTGCCCGCGCAATCAAGGGACCTCGCATTGCAGACCGTCTCGTATCGGTAAATATGATGGGAACAATGGTCATGGTCATGATTGCCGTGCTTGCCTTAATGCTTGATGAGGGCTATCTGATAGATGTCTGTCTAGTCTACGCCATGATCAGTTTTCTCTCCGTAGTTGTCCTTTCCAAAGTATACATTGGTATCTATGAGGAAAAACGTTTTAAATCAGAGAATCCGGATGCTGGTGATGAAGGAGGTATGTCTGATGGGAGTATTTGATTGGGTTAGATTAATTGCAGGCTGTGCTTTTTTGATCTGCGGACTGGTAATCTTTTTTACGGAAATATTCGGTGTATTTCATTTCCGCTATGTGCTGAACAGAATGCATGCGACCGCTATGGGCGATACACTCGGAATTGCTTCATGTATGATTGGTCTGATTATTTTTTCCGGCTTTAATTTTACCTCTTTAAAGCTGTTACTCATCGTAATTTTCTTATGGTTCGCCTCTCCGGTTTCCTCTCACGTGCTGGCAAGATTGGAAGTGGCAACAAACGAAAATCTTACGTCCCACTGCAAAGTCTACACAGACCTTGAGACGTTGGAAGCCGAACTGGAAGAAGAAAAAAAAGAAGAAGAAAACGAAATGGGAGGCGAAGAATTATGACCGCATTTCAATGTATTCTGATGGGATTTTTGATTGTATGCGCAGTATCCGTCAGTTTTTCCAAAAACTTGTTAAATTCCATCCTGATATATATGTCCTACAGCCTGATTATGTCAATTCTGTGGGTATGTCTGGAATCACCCGATCTGGCAATCACGGAAGCTGCCGTCGGCGCCGGCGTGACCAGTATCCTGTTCTTCGCCACACTTAAGAAAATCCATGCGATTCGTATTGAAAAAGACAAGCAGAGCGAGGAGGGCACGCAAAGTGAGTAAATTAAAACCCCAGAAAGAATATGAAAAAACATCCGCCTTCCGCTTTTTCCGCTGGTTGTCCGGCACTAAAGATCCTTATGTAGGCGAAGTGGAAATGCACGCACAGGAAGAGAACCTGCTTCCGGAAGAGACAATTATCGAGCGTATGCGCGAAGCACAGATGCGCCGTGACAAAGTCTATGACGATGAGTTAAACAAACCTGCTCATCTGTTTCATAAAGGATATGTGATTATGGCTGTTATATTCTGCATGGCATTGGTTGCCGTGCTGCTGATTACGGTCTCTTATCTGCCACCCAGCGGTAATGCGGCTAACCCCGTCAACAACGTTGTCTCCAAGCGGTATATCGAAAGTGGTTTACAGGAAACAGGCGCACTTAACACCGTAGCCGGTATGATTTTGACTTATAGGGCATTTGATACGTTTGGTGAAACTAATGTACTGTTCATTGCTACATGCTGTGTCATGATACTGCTGATGGTAGACGATGCGATTCTGAAAAAACAGGTTCTCTTAAATGACCGTCGCTTTGAGCCCAAAAACGATGCCATTCTACAAGGAACCGCTTTTATTCTCTGCCCGATTATATTTATCTTTGGCATTTACATTATCTTAAACGGACACTTATCTCCCGGCGGCGGTTTCTCCGGCGGTGCTATTATGGGTTCGGGTCTGATTCTGTATGTCAGTGCTTTCGGTTTTAAAAAAACACAGCGTTTCTTTGACGAACATATATATAAAATTGCCAAGATTACCGCTTTATGTATGTATGGTCTGATTGGCACATACTTCTATATGACCGGAGCAAACGGAATCGAGAATCATATTCCTCTCGGCATTCCGGGACATATACTGAGCGGCGGTATTATTCTGCCCATCGACATTTGCGTAGGATTGGAAGTTGCCTGCACAATGTACGCTTTCTACGCACTATTCAGAAGAGGAGGCTTGTAAAATGGGTCCAAATTTACTCATAAATTACGGTGAATCTGTCGCTATGATCCTCTTCGGAATCGGCTTCGGTAATCTGCTGCTGCAGACGAACCTGATCAAGAAAATTATCGGATTAAATATTATGGATACCGCTATCTATCTTTTTCTTGCTGAAAAAGGATATATTGCAGGACGTGTCGCACCTATTGTCACAGACGGCGTGCAGAGTATGGAAGCCTACATTAATCCGATTCCAAGCGGACTCGTACTGACAGGTATTGTTGTATCCGTATCGGTATCTGCCTTGATGCTGGCGCTTACAATCCGTCTGTACAGACGTTATCACACGCTGGACTTGGATGAGATATCCAAACAGCTCAAAAAGGAGGGACTGTAATGGACTTTGTACAGAATTTCCCTTGTATTTCCATTATCTTATGCCTGTTTGCAGGCATTATAAGCTCCGGGCTTAAAGATAAGGCGGCTATGTGGCTCAATGCAGCACTTCTTACAGTCAATACTTTATTGAGCGCCTTTACCCTGACCTACACGCTCTCTATCGGGCATCCCTTTGTCTATGTGATGGGTAAATTTCCCGCGCCTTGGGGCAATGAAATCCGTGCAGGCGCGCCGGAGGCATTGATGGCATTATTTTTCTGTGTAATTATGCTGCTGTCCTTGTTTGGCGGCAGACATAAAATAGTGGAAGAAGTGGAGGAAGACAAGACTTATCTGTACTACGTGCTGACCGACTTGCTGCTCAGTTCTCTTCTCGCACTTGTTTACACCAACGATATGTTCACTGCATATGTGTTTGTAGAGATTAACACAATCGCTGCGTGCGGGTTGATCATGATTCGCCAAAACGGTCGGACCATCGAAGCTGCCGTCAGATATATGATTATGAGTCTGTTAGGCTCCGGTATGCTGCTTCTTGGTCTGTGTATGCTCTATGATCTGACAGGTCACCTTCTGATGAGCAACATGCAGGAGTCAGTCGCCTTACTTGTGGCAAACGGTGAATATGAGATTCCTCTCATTGTTTCTATTGTACTGATATCCGTAGGTCTGTGCATTAAGAGTGCGCTGTTTCCGTTCCATGCATGGCTGCCGGACGCATACGGATATTCCACCGTATCCTCCGCCGCCATTCTCTCCAGTCTGGTGTCCAAAGGATATATCTTTTTATTAATTAAGATTATCTACCGTGTAATCGGATTTGACATTTACCGTGATACGCGGATTATTGATATCCTGTTTGTCTTCGGTCTGATGGGCATGATTTTCGGTTCTCTAAGCGCCATCAGAGAAAATGATGTACGAAGAATGATTGCATATTCATCGGTGGCACAGATAGGTTATATTTATATGGGATTTGGCATGGGTACGCAAGTCGGTATGGTTGCAAGCATCTTCCATATCCTTTCCCATGCGGCAACGAAATCATTGTTGTTTATTGCCGCCATCGGTCTGACGGATGTATCCGGCGGAAGCCGCAAATTTATTGAGTTGACCGGTTCCGGCTACCGTAACAAATGGGCGGGCATTGCTTTCACGGTCGGTTCCCTCTCCATGGTAGGTATTCCGCTCTTTTCCGGATTTATCAGCAAACTTTTGTTCTCGCAGGCTGCCGTCCAGAATCATTCAAAGATGCTTCCTGCACTGATTGTTCTTGGTATCAGTACAGTTTTAAATGCAATTTATTTTATGAAGACGGTTATCCGTATTTATACTCCTATAGGTCAAACCGCCTACCCCAGTGTAACAATTAAGGATATGCAAGTATATGCCGTTGTTTTGGTAGCCTTTATCATACTAAATGTGGTTCTCGGCATCAGTTCCCAACCGGTCGTAGACATAATCCAGCAGGGATTAGCCACATTTGCATAGGGAGGAGACAACATGTTTTATATTCTTTTACCAATACTCTTTCCGATTCTTACGGGTATTTATCTGCTCGTACGAAAAGAATTTAACGATAGGAAATCTCTGCTGTTTACTTCCGGGACTGGCTTTATCCTGACAGTCGTGTCAGTTCTTTTGGCTTTATTCCGTGTACGCGGCATGTCATTTACACTGTTTTATTTGACAAAGAATCTGCCGATAGTTTTTGCCGTCGATGGAATAAGTGTTGTCTTTGCAGCGATGTCTGTAATCATCATGCTCTGTGCCGGCTTCTTTTCCTTCGAGTATATGAAGCATGAGACGAAAGAAAAACGTTATTACGGATTTTACCTGATTGTATTCGGCGTACTGAATGCGCTCTGTTTTGCGGGCAGCCTTATTACCTTTTATTTATTCTTTGAGATGCTGACCTTGGCTTCCATGCCGCTTGTGCTTCATAACGGACGGCATGAGGCAATCATTGCCGGGCTGAAATATTTGCTTTACTCACTGTGTGGTGCATATATGGTATTGTTTGGTATTTATTTTGTCTATAAAAACAGTGATACGCTGCGTTTCATTGCCGGCGGCGTCTTAAGTGAGACAGCCGGTGCGCATACGGAACTCCTCCTCATTGCCGCAATGGTCATGATTATCGGTTTTGGTGTAAAAGCAGGCATGTTCCCGTTCCATGCATGGCTTCCTGCCGCTCATCCGGTAGCGCCCGCACCTGCTTCTGCCATTCTTTCCGCAGTAATCGTCAAAGCTGGCGTGCTAGGAATTATTCGTGTCGTCTACTATATTTTCGGCGTTTCTTTCCTGCGGGGAACATGGGTGCAGAACACTTGGCTTACGCTCACTCTGATTACGGTGTTTATGGGTTCTATGCTCGCATACAGAGAACCTCTATTAAAGAAAAGATTAGCTTACTCCACCGTGAGTCAGATTTCTTATATATTGTTTGGTCTTGCCTCCATGGGAACCGAAGCCGTAACCGGCTCTCTGCTCCATGTCATTGCACATGGAATGATTAAGGCAGTCTTGTTCCTATGCGCCGGCGCAATCATCTACACTACCGGCAAGACAAAAGTCAGCGAACTGCGCGGTATCGGTAAACAAATGCCCCTTACCATGTGGTGCTACACAATCGTATCTTTAGGGCTGATTGGCATTCCGCCCACAGGCGGATTTATCAGCAAATGGTATCTGGCAGTCGGAAGCCTGTCAAGCGCCGTTCCTGTATTCCGTTGGTTAGGTCCTCTCATTCTGCTAATCAGTGCTCTGCTGACTGCAGGTTATCTGCTGCCGCTCGCAATTCAAGGTTTTCTGCCGGGAGCAGATTATGATTATGCAAATTTTAAAAAGCGGGAACCATCCCTTGTTATGACAATGCCGATACTTATTATGACAATATTGTCGGTTTTGGTCGGATTATTTCCGACACTGCTCGTTGACTGGCTTATGCAGTTTATTAATCTGATCGTATAGGAAAGAAAGGAAGACTTAAGATATGATTATATTAGTAATTTTAATTCCTTTTATTGCGGGAATCCTCATTCCTTTACTTCCCTTCAAGAAGCGAAGCCACTGGGAAGTCTTTCTGGAATGCGCCGTTATCTTAAATAGTATTCTGGTATGGTATCTACTGCTTCATCACTCGGACAGCACTTTCCTTCTGGCTCACTTTACAGGTAATCTGTCAATCAGTTTTAAGGTAGACGGAATGGGCATGGTTTTTGCCGGGCTGGTGTCCGCACTGTGGCCCTTCGCGACTCTTTATGCATTTGAGTATATGACTAAAGAAGCTCATGAGAAAATATTTTTCCTGTTCTACACGGTAACTTACGGCGTCACTTTGGGCATTGCCCTCTCGGCTAACCTGTTGACCATGTACTTCTTCTATGAATTGTTAACTCTGGTTACCGTACCGCTTGTTATGCATACGCTGACCAGAGAAGCAATCCTTGCCAGCCGTAAATATTTATACTATTCGCTGGGCGGTGCTGCTTTTGCATTTATCGGTCTGATTATGATTATCGTCTACGGAACCACCACGGATTTTGTATTAGGCGGTATCTTATCTCCCGCCAAAATCGGCGACCGGACGAATATTCTCTTGTTCGTCTATGTAATGGCATTTATGGGTTTCGGCGTCAAAGCTGCCGTCTGCCCTTTTAACTCATGGCTGCCGCAGGCAGGTGTGGCTCCCACCCCGGTCACAGCACTCCTACATGCTGTCGCCGTAGTCAAATCCGGTGCCTTTGCAATCATACGATTGACCTATTACAGCTTTGGAACTGACTTCCTTAGAGGCACATGGGCACAAAACGTTGTCATGCTTGTCACCATGTTTACAATTGTTTACGGCTGTAGTCGTGCTGTCAAGGAAACGCATCTGAAAAGACGACTGGCATACTCAACGATCAGCAATCTTTCCTATATATTGTTTGGTGCCACCATCATGACGCCTCTAGGCTTGGTAGGGGCGCTATCCCATCTGGTCTTCCATGCGGTGATTAAGATATCCTCCTTCTTCTGTGCCGGAGCGATTATCCACCAGACAGAGCGAAACTACGTGCACGAACTGAACGGCATGGGATATAAAATGCCTTGTACATTTGGTATTTTTACCGTATCTGCCCTCGCCCTTATGGGCGTACCCGGACTTGCCGGATTTATCAGCAAGTGGAATTTGGCTTCGGCAGCAGTAGAAAGCGGTAACGTAATCGCCTGCTTCGGTATCGCATGTCTGCTGATTTCCGCGCTGTTGACAGCCATCTATATGATGAGCATTGTTGTGCGCGCGTTTTTTCCCGGCAGGGATTTCGACTACGGTACGCTTAGAAATGTCAAGGATCCTGACTGGAAAATGCTCATGCCGTTGTTTGTATTTACTTTCTTTATAGTATTGTTTGGTATTTATTCCCAGCCCCTTGTGAACTTCTTTGAAGAAGTAGCTGCCGGGCTGTGGTCATTCCAGTAATAAAAGTTAATCCCGATGAGATTAACTTTGCGAGTTTCGCTCCGCGAACTCAGAAAGCATGGTTCAGTTTCCTATACAAATAAAAATGATGAGGCGTAGATTATGAACATACTAATATACTCAATTGTATTCCTGCCGATGGCGGCGGCATTTATTGGTTACATGATTGGAAGATATCAGAAAAATGCTCGCAGCTATTTTGGAGATATTATAACCGGAATTACTTTCGCGCTTTCCTTATACCTGTTTGTGCAGATATTAACACAAGAAACATCGGATATTCTCGTTGAAATTCCTTACGTCTGCGGTATGGGGCTGCACTTCACACTGGACGGATTCCGCTCTATGTATGGCATGATTGCAGCGTTTATGTGGTTTATGAGCACTCTTTTTACGAAAGAATATCTCGACCATTATCGCAACCGAAACAGGTACTATTTGTTTCTTCTTATAACACTTGGCGCAACGGAAGGTGTATTTCTCTCTGCGGATTTCTACACCACTTTTATCTTCTTTGAAATCATGTCCCTCACTTCCTATATGTGGGTGGCTCATGATGAAAAAAAGGAATCCCTGCGTGCCGCTGCAACTTATCTTGCCGTCGCAGTCATCGGCGGTCTGGTGATGCTGATGGGCATTTTCCTTCTCTATGATGTGACGGGCACCCTGTTTTTTGATGACCTTGCACGCGCATATTTTACTTACGGACTAACCGGCTCCCTATCCACAGCCCCAATCCAAATCTGGATTGCAGGTCTGTGCATGCTGTTTGGCTTCGGTGCAAAAGCCGGTGCTTTCCCACTGCATATCTGGCTCCCGAAGGCGCATCCGGTTGCACCCGCGCCTGCTTCGGCACTGTTGTCCGGTATTTTGACCAAAGCAGGTATGTACGGTGTTTTAATCCTGACTTCATATATCTTCTTAGACGTCAACACATGGGGCAGCCTGATTCTTATTCTTGGCGTATGTACCATGGTAATCGGTGCTGTGCTTGCACTCTTTTCTATTGACTTAAAGAGAACCCTCGCCTGCTCCTCCGTTTCCCAGATAGGTTTTATTCTGGTAGGTGTCGGTATGTCCGGACTTCTTGGTGAAGAAAACCTGCTTGCCGTACGGGGCAGTATGCTTCACATGGTCAACCACTCCCTGATTAAACTGGCACTCTTTATGGCTGCCGGTGTAGTCTTCATGAACATACACAAGCTGGATTTAAACGAGATTCGCGGCTTTGGACGCAAAAAACCACTGTTAAATTTTATCTTCCTGATGGGTGCCCTCGGCATCGGCGGCGTCCCCCTCTGGAATGGTTATATCAGCAAGACACTGATTCATGAAAGCATCGTGGAATATATCGAACTTGTTGGCGAAGGTCTTACTTACAGTACGTTTAGCATTGGTATTCTTCATGCAATCGAATGGGCATTCTTAATCAGCGGCGGACTGACCGCTGCCTACATGACGAAACTTTATGTGGCAATTTTTATTGAAAAAAATGCTGACGATGCTGTACAGACGTCTTACGATAACCTAAAAGGTAAGTATATGAATAAAGCAAGCGCTTTTGCATTGAGCGTAAGCGCTGTACTACTGCCACTCATGGGCTTCCTGCCGCATATAGTGATGGATGAGCTTGCAGATATCGGGCAGGGATTTATGCTGACGCAGGATAGTATGTCGAGTGAGGCACTCTCAGTCGCATACTTTTCTTTGACGAATCTAAAGGGCGCGGCTATCTCCCTTGTTATCGGCATTCTCGTCTACCTTGTAGTCGTCAGACTGTGGATGATGCGACCATCTCCGGTTCCCAGCAAAATGGCTGATAATCATGCTGTTGTAAGCCATTCCGTCTCAGGCTCCGCAATATTCTTTGTCCGCAAAAAATCAGCATCCAAAGAATATGTGAACCGCTGGAGTAAACACCTAGACTTGGAGAATCTTATTTACCGCCCTGTACTTCTTAGGATTCTCCCCTTTGTGTTCGGTGTGCTCTGCCGTGTATTGGACAGTTTTGTGGATTCCATCGTTGTCTTTCTTCGGAAGACATTGTACAAGGACAGCAAACTTCCCTATGAACTTCCCGAAGGCACTCCGCTCACCCATATGGCTGCCTGTATTGCCGGATTCTTCCGCCAGATTGGAAACAAGACATTCCACAGAAAGCATCCCGTTTCGGTGGACTACGACCACAAGTTTGCAATGATACATGAAGAGTGGGCTGAAAACCGCACGATGATTGCAAGAAGCATGTCCTTCGGACTGCTGCTGTTCTGCATCGGACTGCTCGCAATGATTGGGTATTTATTTATTATGGATATATTCTAAAATATGTAATGTGGAAACCCCCGAATGCCTAGAAAGGTCTTCGGGGGTTTTGAAATGTTTTTTTGTTTCTTCTACATTTTCTTCTCACCAATATCTTCTACAGATTCTCCATTTTCCATAGTCCCTGCCGCCTTCCTCGTCTTTCTCTTCTTCCTGCCTTTCCTGATCAGAAGAATCACAACAACCAGCACACCAACTGCTGCCGGAATAATATAAATCAAATAATCCGTGATACTCTTCTCATGCACGCAGACTGCTATTTCCGCTTCTGTACCTTCTACCGTAAACAGATGATAGATACCCATCAGTTCCGTGTCCGCCTGCACCCATACGCCGTCTTTCTTCACATAGATGTCAACGCCTTCAGTCTGCCCGTCCGGTGCCTGATAACGAATCTGGTGGCTGGCATAACCGTCATCCGGAATCTCTACCGCCCAGTGTTCCGTCGGATTGTCAGGTGATGTTCCCGCATCATCATAATCTGTATTGTTGCCTGCGTTATCTTTTGCGTTGTTTGCCTCTGTCTCTGAAATATTTCCCTCGACACTCAACACATCTTCCTGTCTGAACATACCGTCAACAAGAATCGCCGATTGTGCATTCGAACGCGTCTGTGCAGATGCAAGCGTCGTCAGATAGCGCACATACTCCACCGTAACATCTTCATCGTACAACACGCTGCTTAAATCTTTAATATCCCAATCCGCATAGAAGCCTTCCTTCGCAGGAATCTCCGGGTATAATTCCATCGGTACGCTTCCTCTGTACGGACACTGTACGGTTTTCACTTCCGTCTCATCCGCATAGAATGAAATCGTCATCATCCGAAACTTATTCGGAATCCCTTCTACTCTAAGCATCTCTTCGTAGCTGATTGGCTCCGCTTTCCCGCTGTAACTGATGCGGTCGATGCCAGCTATTTCTTCAGATACAAAATAATTTCCTTTAACTTCTTTGCTTCCGTCCACTTCTCCGGCTATTGCCCCCGAAAAGGCACTGGCATCCTGTATTCGCACAATTGCACAGCACTCTTGTATACCGGAACCGGAACCCGCTATACCTGCCACATACTTTTCTCCTGATACAGTGCATTTCGCATAGCTGCTCACAATATTGGACAGCGACTGACCTGCCACACCACCTACATAGTTCCCGGCGCTGCTATTGATTCTACCGTAATTCTCGCAAAGCAAAATCGTGCCCATTTCCTGTAGACCGGATATACCGCCGGCACAACTTTTCTGTGCCGTCACTTTTCCCAAATTAATATTCCGGCGAAGGACGCATTTAGTCAAAAATGTAGAATTCATTCGGGCGTCTTCAATACCCGTTACATCGCCTTCCAAATCAAAATCATATTCGATTGCCATCGTTCCGGCAATACCCGACACGTTAATGTCACCCTGCACTGTTCCGTTATTTCTACAGTCCGCTATGGTCGCATCCGAACTCGTCTCGGCGTCCTCCTGCGAAGTATCCTCATACGTCTTCGTATAGTCCATATCCAGAACACCGTCAATTGCATCGGTATAAAGTCTCATAATTGTCCTGAACTGATCGTTGATATCTTCCAAATCTCCTATCAACACATCATTAGTGGTGGACATTTCGTTATTCAGATATCCCATGTTCTCCGATAATCCCTGTAAGTTAGCCGTCAGACTGTTTGTTTTGGATCGATAATCATCGCCAAGCTGCGGCAGCGCAATGTCCGGCATACCATTTAAGGTATCGAAAATATTCTTTGTCTGAGCACCCGCAGACTCCAGATGTTCGGAGGCATCCTTGACATAACCCACTGCCCCTCTCAACTGTCCGGCTGCCTCCTGCGTCATCTCTCCCTGTACAGACATGACAATCTCTGACATGATTTCAAGATAATTACGCATATCTGCCTCATAGCCTGCACTTCCTGTATTTGCTTTTTTATACTCATCTTTGGCATACTCGGACGCATTATTCGCCACTGTCCCTGATTGATTATACATTTCCTCCGCCACTTTGTTAAGCAGACGCTGATCCAAATCACCTTGAGGTGTACCGCCCGGCTGCGGAAACTCGCTGTCGCCGTTATCATCAGAATGGTGTACCCAGCCGTCACAGTCAATATAGCTCTCCCACGGTTTCAAACTTTCATTCGCAGTCCCATCCCATGAAGTATCTACTATACCGTTTCTAATCGGTTTTAAATCCGTCTCATTCGGACTGCCATCGGTAAACTCAGACTCTTTGAATGCATAATGGGCAATCCAATAATCATCCTGCGCCGCAACCGCCTTAGCATAGTCTTCAGAATATTTCTGTGTTGCACTCTCCATATTCGCCTTGGCATTATCGTAAAGCTCCCTCTCCTGCGGAGACATATACCGGTAAATATCTAAAGAATCTACCGTGTCTTCCAGTTTCCCCGCAGCATCTTTTACATTTCCGGCGGCATCCTTTGTATGGTCAATCACGCCGTTGTCCTTGGCAGTTTCATCCATAACATAATCCAGACGGTTCACGGCTTCATTGACGGAGCCTATCATCTCGTCCGTCCACCCTACCGTCCTGTCAGCCAGAAAGGATGTGTCCTCCAACGCCTTATCCACAAAATCCTGTACAACGGTCAGTCTTGCAGACAACGTATCAGATTCACTCCCTGCATCATTCAGCATTTGTCCGGTCAAGTCATGCATCTTATCAATATTTTCCGTAAGCTGATATGCAATATCTTGGGATAAATCAACCGCAATATAAGGCTCCGTCTGTCCTGCGATTCCTCCTACATCTTTACGTCCGTAAACTGCACCCGTATTTTCACATGCATACACATACCCCGACTGGCGTCCCACGATACCGCCCGTATTATATCCTACATGTTCATACCCAATCTTGCCGCTATTATTACAGAACTGTATAATACCGGTAGACAGTCCCGCAATACCGCCGGAATCAATTGTATTATTGACCACAGCCGCCTCTTTGTTCGATTCTTCATCTCCCTCAACAGTATCTATCAGACCGACATACTGTGCGATATTGATATCCTCAAGCGACATCGGTTTATCTTCATTGGATGTATTGATTTCCGCTTCATTGCCACATCCAACGATATTGCCGACATTTTCACCGGCGATACCACCCGTATAGTGCGTTCCTAACACTTTACCGCTATTCGTACAGTCCATGATAATGCCGCTTTGCTCATTGAATCCCACCACACCGCCGACATAATCTATTCCTTCTACCGTCCCGTCAAAAGTACAATGAATGATAATACCACTGTTATCTCCTACAATACCGCCAACCACCATCTGGTCGCCACCGGGATGCACTACTCCCTCCACATTGAGATTCGCAATTACCGCCGACTTCTGCGTATAGCAGAATAAACCCGTGTAAGATACGGAATCCTTAATTGATAAGCCGCTGATTGTATATCCTTGTCCGTCGAAATATCCCCCGAAAGTAGGGACAGACTCAAAGCCGCTGCCTGCAAGATCTATGTCTTTCGTCAAATATACTTTCTTATTTTGCGACCACGTATCCAGCCAGCAGTCTCTGGAAAATTTCTGCAAATCATCCACAGAATCTATGTATATTTCTTCCCATTCTGTTTCCTCATTATCATAGGCGTCCAACATCTCATTAGCGTCTTCCACGCTAATGATTCCATCATCATCCTCCCCTGCATCCTCCTTTGCTTTGTCATCTTCCGTACTCTCTGCTGTCCTGCCGCCCTCTGTTGCTTCCTTTGCCAGTACATCCATGACCGGCGCCGTCACAAGCAAACCTGCCAGCAGAAGGGAAATCACTCTTTTCTTACACATGTCCCGTCACCTCCCTGCTGTCCAGTTCCTTTTTCACAGTCTCGGACAGTTTCATATATTCCTCTTCTGTCAGTTCTGTCACGTCTCCGGCTTCCACGTAAGCGCTCACATTACCTTTAATGATTGCATTCATCGTACCCGTAACCGTACCGTCAATCCTGCCTCGCACCAGACCGTCCACCTTCATCAGACCTGTAACGTTCTTGGTCCGAATAGGCATATTCATAACAAACGCCGTCTTCTCTATAATTGTATCTCCTACCAATAATATTTGCGGAAGTACAAACATTGTAATAAAGATTGAAATCAATGTTCCGCGTCCCAGACACTTACCGATGCCGAATATCGCCACATCTGAAGTCATCTGCCCAATTAAGATACCTGATATCGCAAGCATAGTTCCTGATGTGACGATTGTCGGGAAAGACTGGTTCATTGTATCAATGATGGACTGTCTTCTTCCCATTTCCTTACGAAGCTCCGTATATCGGCTGGCAATGACGATTGCATAGTCAATGTTTGCACCCATCTGTATAGAACTGACAATCAGATATCCCATAAAGAACAGATTGTCATGCTGCAACGCAGGCACTGAGAAATTAATCCAGATGCTTCCCTGAATAACCAAAATCAAAAGCACCGGCATACCGGCAGACTTAAAGGTAAAGAGCAGTACCACAAGCACCACAAGTATGGACACTACATTTACCACAATATTGTCTCTGGAAAAAGTTTTCTGTAAATCATACTGACTCACCGATTCGCCACAGACAAGTACTGTCCCGTCATAGTACTTTCCCGCAATCTCATGCATCTTATCAATAAACTCAAAAGTTTCATCGCTCTCCTCCGGCAGCGTCAGGTACACAAGCATACGGCTGTAATTCTCGCCCTGCAACTGGTTCTTTGCAAAATTCATCTGCTTGTATGCATCGTCCAGAGTCTCTTGCAAGTCATCTTCTAACGTAACATATCCTTCCTCCACTTCGTCATAGACAAACATAAACATCTCTATCAAAGGAACCTGATATTCGGATAGCCCGTTGACAACTTTTGCATAATCCTCATCGTTTACCGCATATGCGGCGTAAATCAACTCTGCAACCTCATAATCCAAGTCAATTAGTTCCGAAAACTGCCGCGGCGTCAGCTTATCTGTCAGATTATAGCCATCCATTGCCTCAATATTGGCAAGTCCCATCGTATAATCAACCTCAGGACATGCATCTAAATCACGCAGAAGCGCTTTCTCGCTGTCATAGTTTCCAGCCGGTACGATCAGCGCTACCATGTTAGATTCACCGAAGTTTGTCTCCTGCATCTCCTCCGCCTTCTGCACGCTGTTCTGCAGCGGCGGTGTAACCGTACTGTAGCCGAACACATAAGGACAACTGCCGGAAGCTTTATATGCCGCCGCAATCACAAGAATAAAAAGCGGTGCCACAACATATCTGGATAGATAAGCAAATTTACCTACGATAGGGATGTCCGGAATAAAATTCTTATGCTTTGTCTTTTCCATCAAATTCGAGAACAGCATAATTACGCCCGGCATCAATAGGAATACCGCACACAAGCTTAACAATATTGCCTTAATTAATACGACGCCCATATCCGGTCCCATTTTATATTGCATGAATGTCATCGCAATCAGACCCCCGATGGTTGTCAGGGAACTGCCCGCAATCTCCGGTATCGCTTTACTCAGCGCAACTATAATCGCTTCCCTTGCTTCAAGCGTTACATGTTCTTCCTTGTACCTGTTTAGCAGAATAACCGCATAGTCTACTGAAAGCGCAAGCTGCAGCACAATCGTAACGGAATCGGACACAAAAGAAATCGTACCGAGCAGAAAGTTTGTCCCCATATTCAGAATTGCAGCGGACAGAAACGTAATAAGCAATACCGGAATCTCTGCATACGCTTGTGTAGTCAGTAAAAGTACCGACACCACGATAATGGCGACCAGTACCGTAATCGTATTCATTTCCTGCCCAATCAGTTCCGACTGCGTATCACCGAGTGAAGTCGTCAAATAGTAGTCGCTGCCTTCCAGTATTTCCTTTACTCCGTCCAGCGCTGTAAGACACGCATCGTCACTCTCATCATAATCAAAAGTAATATTATAGTACGCTGACCCATTCGTATAATGTTCATTCGTATCATCAAAGTCTACGGAGAAGACACCTGCCGCCTCTTCCAGCCGCTCGTCTATACGCTCCGCCTGCTCATAAGATACATTGGCAACCATTATATTGCATGTTCCGTATGTAATAAACTCTTCCGCCATAAGATCCAATCCCTGTTTTGTTTCCGTGGTTCCCGGCAGATAATGTGCCATAGAATTTTCCACGGCAACCCAGTTTCTCGATATGGCAGAAAAAATAATCAGGAGACCGAAGATCAGGAAAAAGAGATTTCTCTTATCCACAATAAATCCGCATATCTTCAACATCGCCTGATTACCATTCTTTTTCGTATTTAACTCGTTCTCCATCGTACAAGCGCCTCCTACACTCTTCGAGGAATTATAGCACTATGGTATTTTGTATATGTCACCCCGAAACCGGCATATATCTTTTTGTATCATCTACTGATTCTGTAACATTTGCAGCAGCATAATATGATACTGTTCGTCCTGAATAATTCTCCTAAGCATCGCATTTACATATTCATCCTCTATCTTGGTAATGTGCTGCTCATACTGTTCAATCGCCGCTTTTTCCGCCTTTAGATTTGCCTCGATAATTTCGGATTCAACGTTTGACAGATTCGTATATTCTGGTGTCCACATCTGTGTCCCGGTACGAGTCTTAATCGTAAAATCAATGTGCCCGCCCAAAAGAAGAATCATCTCTCCTAATTTCTGTAAATGTGTCATCTCTGCAACTGCCATCCCAACGATAATTTTAGCCGCCGCACACTGATGACAACACAAGCAGCTTTCTCCGTGAATATACTGCATAGCGGCAGTCAGTTCGGACACGGAACCGCAATAATCCAACGTAAGCAAATTCGCATAAAATTGATTTTCTTCCATAACTCTGACCGGCGGATACGGCAGCGGAAGATTCAACGCTGCCGTACCACTAAAGCTACAGTCATTCTGTAATATTTTTTGTATTCCATCCATAGCACTCTCTCCTCCTACCATAGCTTTTCATTCACTCTATGATATTCAAGTCATCGATGTGCTATGCTCAAAATTTACGCAAAGTAGAAAATATATTAAACCATGCCTTCTTTTAATACATTCTGATCCCGCAGTACTTTCTCAATCACGGTTCCTTTGATTACATGCAGAATCGGCTTCTTCAAAGCATTGAGCGGTCCCGGAAGTTCAATTTCCAGCGGAGATTTGCCGTCCATCAGCTTAACGCTGCTACTCAATAGCTCACGGATATCATACACGCTTCCCCATACCTCCGGTACGCCTCTGTCCACGCCAAGCAGTCCGTATACAGCCTCCATAGCCGTTCTTACTGAGTACTCTGTAGTAAATACTGTGTCTCTGGGCGTCTCGGCAAACTGACCTAAGAAGGCAAAATTCACGCAGCCATCCGGAATAACGTCCGGGCGGTCACCTTTTGTTCTGGGCATAAAGAATGCAGTGATATAGGGCATCATGGTAGGTACGCAGACTGCACTGTTTTCTGCCAAATCTGCAATCTCTTCTTCCGGTACACCCAAATGATAAAGCCATTCTTCTGTGATTTCTTTACCGGTACATTCTTTCATCGGCTTTTTAATATAGTCTCCGGGCACATCAGTAAATAATCCATAAACCCATACGCATACCTTATCTTTATACTGATCCTTAAATTGTCCCTGCCTGTTAATCGTCCAGCTCATCAGCCATGAAGAATCCTGACAGCTTACGATACCTCCGGTCACTACTTTACCGCTTCTCGGGTCGCGCTTACAGATATCAGTAATATACGGTATAATCTTGTCATCCAATGTCGTAACAGTTGCGGATTCCCAATTTGTCTTAGCAATATCAGAACAGAATTTCTCCGGATGACCGAAGGATGCATCCTGCATCGCGATATTTTTCCATAAACTCCAGCATCCGCTCGTCCGAACTTCCGCGTCTCCGTTTGGTGCATGATTCTGATCACCATATATAGTACCTTCCGTACAGCTTCCGTTGGTGACAAACACAAGATCGTTCTCTGTAAGTACGATACCTTTTTCTACCCCTTTTACTTTGCATTCAATAGCTTTCGCCACTTTCTTGTCTTCCTCTATATCAAAGATAACATTCGTCACTTCCGTATTAAATTGGAAATCAACACCCGCTTCTTCCAAATACTTCTGCATCGGCAGAATCAGTGAATCGTACTGGTTATACTTTGTAAATTTCAAAGCACTGAAATCCGGAAGACCAGCGATATGATGAATAAATCTCTGGAAATATAACTTCATTTCCAAGGCGCTGTGCCAGTTCTCAAATGCAAACATGGTTCTCCAATATAACCAGAATGTCGAATCGAACACTTCTTCATCAAATACATCTTCGATAGTCTTGTCGTATAAGTCTTCATCCTTTGTCATAAACAGCTTCATGATTTCCATGCAGCCTTTCTGGCTGAGATTGAATTTACCATCCGTGTGTGCATCTTCACCGCGGTTTATGGTTGCACGACAGAGTGAATAATTAGGATCCTCTTTATTTAACCAATAATACTCATCCAGCACAGATACGCCGGGTGTCTCAATAGAAGGAATACTGCGGAATAAGTCCCACAAACATTCAAAATGATTTTCCATCTCACGACCACCTCTCATGACATATCCTCTTGTCGGGTCGTTAATGCCGTCGCACGCGCCCCCGGCAATATCCATCGCCTCCAAAATATGGATGTGATTGCCGGGCATCTGTCCGTCACGTACTAAGAAGCAGGCTGCCGCCAATGATGCAAGACCGCTTCCTACAATATAAGCATTTTTCTCATCAACGCCTTCAGGCTTACGAGGTCTTGCAAAAGCTTCATAGTTGCCGTTTGTATAATAAATTCCCTTACTGTTTTTGTCGTATCTTCCCAATTCCGTGTTGCGATACTGTGAATCAGAAACTGTCTTTTTCTGTGCTCTATGCGTACCTGCTGCATTCTTCTTGTGGTTTTTGGCTGCATATGCCGCTGCTCCCGCTCCTGCTGCCACCGCTGCCACACCGAGCCCGATTCCTTTTTTATTTGCCATTGTTACAACCGCCTTTCTTGTAATGAATTGTTATGGGCATATTGTATGCCTATATTCAGAACAATCCAACTTACAAAAAAGGCGGAATGATAAAAAACTTATCATTCCGCTCATTTTGTTTAATTCCTCAATTCTTCAAAATTATGTATGGAATTCACAAGGCTTCCTCGTAGTGTAACGCTCATCATCTCCACGATTTTGCCGTAATCATCCTTCATTCCACGCTCAATCCAGTCAAGTATAACCCCGACAAAACCATATTTATAAAAATCGGCTATAAATAACTTGTCCTCCTGTGGGATATCAATATCCCTGCATTTCTCCTCCACCACATCCACAATCAATTGATAAGTCAGTTTGTGCAGGTAATTCTCGACTTTACCGCGGTCAATTGAACGGTAAACATTGAGTATAAAGGACTTGTTGTCCATAACAGCCTCAAAAATCTGATAGATTCCTTCCTGCCATGTCTCATAAGTTTTCTTGCCTTGCAGCGCCTGCCTGCCGTCTTCGATACAACACCATTCGACCAAATCATAAATATCTTTAAAATGATAGTAAAATGACATACGGCTAATGCCGCAATCCGCAGTCAAATCATTAATCGTTATTTTGTCCAACGTTTTATTAGACAGAAGCTTCTTAAGCGATGCTTCTAATGCATATTTCGTAGTATTTGGCACTCTGACGCCTCCATTTGCCTCTTATTCGACGCTAAAATATTTGCGCAATAAGAAAAGTACTTCTTCAAGATTAATCGGTTTTGCCGTATGCGCATTCATTCCACAGTCCAGACACCGCTGAACATCTTCTGAAAATGCATCTGCAGTCATGGCAATAATCGGAATCGAGTGCGCATCGGCTCTTTCCAAAGCACGGATTGCCGTGGTAGCCTCATAGCCGTTCATCACCGGCATACGCACATCCATCAGAATCGCATCATAATATCCTTTGTCTGACTTCGTAAACATATCAACGCAGATTTGACCATTCTCTGCCCATTCAAGCTCCATACCTATATCCGACAAAAGCTCGTGCAGCACTTCCCAGTTAAGATCATTATCCTCAGCAACCAATATGCGTCTTCCGGACAAGTCCATTTTCTGTTTATCCAGACTCTCTGCTGATTCCTCAGCGCCCATGTATTTCTGTAATCCATAGTATAAAGTCGATTTAAACAATGGTTTGGAGATAAAGCCATCCACTCCGGCATCTCTTGCCTCTGTTTCAAATTCACTCCAATCATACGCGGAAATCAAGAGTATCGACACATTATGTCCTAAGCTTCTGCGAATCTCTCTGGCTACCTGAATACCATTCATCCCCGGGAGCTTCCAATCCAACAAGATAATCTGATAATCATCCTGTTTTTTGTGATGCTGTTCTACAAGTTCAATAGCCTTCTCTCCGCTAAGCGTCCAATCCGCCGCCACACCAATATCCTTCAATGCCGTTACTGTCGTCTGACACGACATTTCATCATCGTCTACTACCAGCATCTTCCATGCGGGAAGCATCATATTGTCTTCCGGTACTTCAGCCTTCTCAAGGTCAAGTGTAAGATGGAACTTCGTTCCCTTCCCCAGTTCACTCTCTACCTTTATCGTACCTTCCATGGCATCCACAATATACTTGGTAATTGCCATACCCAATCCGGCGCCTTCTGTTTTATGTACGCGTTTACTGTCTGCTCTTGAATAGGAATCAAATATCTTTGCCTGAAACTCTTCATCCATACCGATTCCGTTATCCTCAACTTTGATGCAGACTCTTACATATTCCTCACCCTTCGGCGATTCTTCCTCATACAGCGAAAACCATATGGAACCGCCCTCTTGCGTATACTTAACTGCATTGGACAGCAGATTAAGCAATACTTGATTTAGACGTACACTGTCACAATAAACGCTTTCCACCTCTATGTTATCTACGTGTACATTAAAAGACTGTTTCTTGCCATGAACCTGCGATTGTACAATTCCGACAATGCCTTCAACCACTTCCGGAAGAGAAATCTGATCCATGCTGAGTGTCATCTTACCGCTCTCAATCTTTGACATATCCAATACATCATTGATTAAGCCCAGTAAGTGTCTGCCTGATAATGATATTTTCTTCAGGCAGTTCTGTACCTGTTCCTTATCATCTATATGTGCCGTTGCAATAGCTGTCATACCGACAATTGCATTCATGGGAGTCCGGATATCATGACTCATATTGGAAAGGAATTCGCTCTTTGCTTTGGTCGCTTGTAATGCTATCTGGCGGGATTCCTCCACTTCCTGAAGCTGTATGCGAATCAAATGAAAATATCTAAAGAATATTAGCAGCATCAGCGTCGCTATAATGGCAAATGCTACAAATGTCGCCACCAATCTCTGCCGGCTCAAACTATTCACCGTTTCATTCAAAACCCCATAGGGCAGTGCCGTAACCAAATACCATTCTGAATTTGCCAACATCGTACTGTATATCTGCTGTCTGTTTCCGTCAAATTGAAGAAAGTCAGAGTAATTCTCTCCTGCTTCCATGGACGCCGTCAGATTTTCAATAAATTCCTCTGCTTCATCCATTTTATCATCATCCTGTCTCTCCCGAACAACACTAAAATAATCCGGATAATCTACCGAGGAATCATGTATGACAAAGCTGCCATCCTTACGGATAATATGCGAATGTACCAACGCATCCTCTTGATCCATAGAAAGCATGGTCGTAATATAATCTGCCGGCATTGCCGCAATCATAGCCATACACTTCTGCCCATTGCTCATAGGATAATCGGCGCTCACACCAAACAGAACGATATTATTACCCTCGGAGTCCAATCCTACGGCAACCTTCTTCTGATTATTCCTCAGCGATGCATAAAACGGCTCCGGATCGACAAGTTGTATCGAATCGCCATAAAGCATCTGTACTTCTCCCGTTTCGGAACAAAGCGCCAAATAATCGAAATCCCTGACATGTGCCCTATATGCAAGGTCTTTATATAATTCATCAATATTATCATTATCCGCATCAACTACTTTAACCGTCGCTTCTGCCTGATCAAACTTAGAACCTATGATCGTCTGAAAATGAGCCGAAATCCGATCGCTCATACCACTCATATATAAGTCGCCCACAGCGTTAATTGTCCGCTCGCTTGCACGATTCATATATACGCCCAACGCCAGAAAAGCGATGATACTGATGACCATCAAAGCACAAAAACTTCCGATAAGAAAATGTGTCGTTTTTGTATTTACTACACCTTTGTTCATTAGCATTGTCCTTCCCAAAAAGCGAATTGAAGCTTACCGGTATTTCATTTCGCCAAACTCACATCCTAATTACTTTCATATGCGACTCTTAATTATAGCATGTATCAATGTTAAAATGCAATATTCGGCTGACCAGCATGTCGAATACCGGTATACTCTGCAATGTCTCTATCAAGCGTAATCAACTGTTCGGTCGACAGGTCGTGAATCGAAGAATTACCCGTTATTCTCGCAAAAGTCTCCAATTCTTTGCGCGACACATTCAAAAAATTAGCTACTCTCTGCGCTGCCGCGGATGTCTGCATTCGTCCTCTGAGTTCCGGATTCTGCGTCGCTACTCCCACAGGACAGTTACCGCTGCCGCAAATACGGTATTGCTGACATGCCGCCGCGATTAGCGCCGCACTGGCAATCGCAACCGCATCCGCTCCCATTGCAAGCGCCTTCGCGAAATCCGCGGATACTCGAAGTCCTCCTGTAATGACGAGCGCAATGTCCGAATGCACTGAATCAAGATATTTCCTCGCCCTTGACAATGCATAAATCGTCGGAACCGATGTTGCTTCTCTTAAAAATAACGGACTGGAAGCTGTTGCGCCGCCTCTACCGTCTATCGTAATGAAATCCGGCTCGGCAAAAACACAATATTCCAAATCACGCTCGATATTGCCGGCAGCAATTTTGATACCAATCGGCCGCCCCTCCGACAGTTCCCGTAACGTATTTACCATGCTGCGTAAATCTTCTTTACTGTTTAGCTCTGGAAACTTGCTTGGGCTCTGAATGTCCTCTCCCTGTTTTTTCCCGCGAATCTCTGCAATCTCCGCCGTCACCTTTTCTCCCGGCAGATGTCCGCCCATACCCGGTTTCGTACCCTGACCAATCTTAATTTCAATAGCGTCTGATGTACGCAGATTCTCACCCGTCACACTATATTTATTTGGAATATACTCAAATATGTACTTATAGGCAGCCTGTTTTTCCTCCGGAAGGATACCTCCTTCACCGCTGCACATTGCCGTCTTAGCCATCGCGGACCCTTGCGCAAGGGCTATTTTAACCTCTCTTGACAATGCCCCGAAAGACATATGTGATATATAGATTGGACTGTCAAGCACCATCGGCTTCTTAGCATGTTTGCCAATTACCGTAGTCGTATCTACCGGCGCGCCATCATTTAACGGAGGCGGATTAAGCTGTGCCCCCAGCATAAGAATATCATCCCATCCCGGCATCGGCATCCTCGTACTCATTGAACCGCCAATTGTTCTTCCCGTCACAGCCATCTCATGAATCTCTGCCATGTAACGGCAGGACGAATCGCGCCGGGCTGTTGCCTCATCGTAATCCAACTCACCGGAATATGACTTCTCATTGTTATTTTCACTCTCTTCCGGTACTATCTGAAAACAAGATGCCGGCTGCTTGCAGACAGGACATGCATCCAGTTCTGAGAAAGGTTTCCCCTCCTTCTCCTCGTCATAAACCGCACCACAAATACTACATTTATAAATAGCCATTCTGCACCTCCAATGATTGTTCAAAGCTTAGTCCTATTGTAAAATATCTTCTGATTACGTGTCAACACAAAACCCATGTAAACGCATATGTTGGCTGCCTATCCGATCATAAGATTTTTCTTAATATTCCTTCGATATTTGGCTCACACCATAGCGTTCCATAAATTCCCGTAAGTCGCTCTCATTTCGTATCAACATAATTTCCTCAAACTTTCCCGTCTGAAGATTTTTAAATCCAGCCACCTGCTCTCCGTTACATATGCTGCATTTTAAGATTGGTTTCTGGGTTTCTTTGTCATAATCGTATTGTTCGCCGGTTGGTTTCTTCCCAAACATACTCATTCCCCTCTCTGTATATAATTCCTTTGCGTATTTTTGTATTTTTCTCTTAACTCCTCTATATCTGTTTTCTCTGGAAACACAAGCTTAAGAACTCCCCACAGACCGTCTTTGACTTTCGGGTAATTATCCATATATTCCACAAAAGGCATGTTTCTTACTCTTTCCGTTTCCTCATCCAGACCGCTTCTGTATATGCCGTATTGAAGCTTATGTCTTTGGTTTGTCCCGATATCCGTATCTAAAATAATAGGCGCTGAAGCATACCCCCGCCCCGCCGGAATCATAGCCACAGCAATATCTATAATCTTACCGTCCAATAAAATCCATGAATGATCAAAATAAAGCGCTCCCGCCTTAACTTCTCCCAGACATAAATCAACATGATATCCCAATTCCGTCAGAGCCACATATATAATAGAACAGGCGGCATGACAGCCGCCTCTCCAACGCGCATCCTGCATATATCTGTACATCGAGCATAAGAAAAACGATAATTGTTCATCATATCCCTGCGCGTATACGATATTTCGGATTAAGTCATATTCATCGTTTCTGTTTCTTATCATGTGACCTCTCCGCCATTGCAAATAATTTATTAAACTTTAAAGTGTCCATATGGGGAATCCAACTCTTGAAATTCAATTCTGCATTTTTTGCAGCAATCTTGATACCCTTTTGCAGACACTCCCCATATTGTAAATCCTCCGCTCGAATTTCCGGGGGAAATTTGGGAAGAGTGTTTTTAATAAACTGTCGGATTTTAACATCCTTCGCATCAATTTTTTCACCGAGCCTGATCGCCGACAAGGCAGCCCGCAGATAGTCGTCCTCTCTGTCTTGTGAATATAATTCATAAAATGTGCGGGCAATCGCATGTAAATTAATGCAGGCATTTCGCTTATCAAGCTTCTCTGTGGAAATATCGTCTGACACCGCTAATGCTGAAAGGCATACGCTGGTAAATCTATTATTCACGTTTGCCTCCGCCAACGCCCATTCACAAAACGATGGTCGATGATTAATTTTTTCCTCCTCATTCCTAAATAGTGCTAACGCCGGATCGAACTGCCCTAATTCCCTATATTTCTCGGACAAATGCACCGTCATCTGCGGGTCTTTAGGGCTCTTATCCAACACGCTTTGATACAAGTCAAACGCCAATGACTGATTCTTCTTAAAAAAATGGTCCCCTAAATATTTCCAATCCACATATTCCGGTTTCACCCCTATTTCATTAATAACATCCATGGCGCTCTTGCTAAGCTCAATAAAAATTTCATCAAAGTCATAGTCAAATTCTTCTTCCATAATTTTACGTGCCGCCTGCGCAATGAGAATATGTCTTGTATAGATCACTTCGCCATTTATTGCAATTGCCGCCTCATCCCCCAAAGGCGCTAGTATACATTTTCTTACATCGCTCGGTTGTAACCCACATATCTGCGCTATAACATCTTTGTATAATAAGTTCAATCCCTCCGAATGCATTGCCGCAATATAGGCATAGGCATCCAGAAGTGTCCTTCCCTTTAACGGCGTCTTCTGCAAATATATTTCCTTTAGACGCGATAGCATTTCATAGACATGCACGTTTAACTCTTCCCCATATCTGGCAGTCAGCATAGCACCCAGTAAAGCTCCCTCATCCGAATCATCTTTATCCATCTCATCTTTAGCAGATAGGCACAACTGTTCCGCTGCTTCGGGTATACTTAATTCACTTAGTTTACCCAAACCCTTTTTCCCCAAATTCGCCCATGCTGTTACAATTTCTTTCGCATCCTCCTCCTCGATTCCCCTTAATTTGTAACGGCTGTAACTCGAATAGCTGTTCCATTGCAGTTGATTTGCTTTACAGTTCTTCCAATCAAGTATGCGAGTACATAACAGCAAATGAACATGCCGCCTTCCTTCTTTGGATAATTCTTCAAGCAACTCAAATAATTTACCGGCAACCGGAAAACAATTGTCCGCACAGATAACCCAGTTTCCTTTTTTAGTCACTTCCAGAATCGTATCAATTGGGACCACCGTATGTTTATTCGAATATTTTAACACAAGTGCATGCCAGCGGTACTTTTCCGTCAACTCCCTGACCGTCTGTAATAAAACCGTTGTTTTCCCCTCTCCGCCTGCACCGATAATAAGACCACATTTTATTCCGTTCTCTTCGTTACATCTGATAAAATCTTTTGTAATAGTCGTAACAATTTTCCTTACCGGGGTGCGTGAAGAACAAATATAATTATAATCCGGTTCTTTACCATCGAAATATTTCAGTATTTCATCATCGGATGGCAACTCAATTTTTTCGTTAAACTGCTGCTTGATATACTTCCATCCCGTAAGAGACTTAATCAGTTTCTTGTTCCTCTCTGACGGTTCCTCCTGATTGGATAATGCATAGGGAAATTGCCAGCAGTCCTGTCCGTCTTTGTGCCGACCCATTAATAATCTGTCGGGTGAATCCATAATAAAGTCCTGTTTTTCCACGGACCACTTTTTAGGCTTGATTGTAACTTCCTCACTCTGGAAATCCAGCTCACCCCATTGTAAAGAATTGTAATAGATTTCATTCTCTCTTTCCTGAAAAGCCGCACCACTCTGCAGAATCAAGGAACCCATATTATATGCCAGCATAAAGTTTCCGCTGTTTTTGTGCATATGACCATGAAGATACATTGCTTTATTTTTAATCAACAGCGTCGTAATCTGCTGCCTCTGTTCCCCTTGCAGCCAGTCCAGCGGATGGTGTCCGAGTACAATTTTATATTCGCAGTCCTTAACGACATTAAGCGCTTCCTCGAGAATATATTTACCCGGTGACAGTTTCTCTTTATCTTTATCAGAATTAGACAGCCACGCCGTATTAATGCCGACAATACCAATTTTCTTCTGTCCTATAGACAGAACATCGGTATACGCTCCCTTTTCATCAAAGATTTCTTTTACCGGATAACAGACGTCCTTACCGGCTTTACTCACACAGTCTTGAAAGTTATCAAACCGTGCAAAAATTTCCTTGCGCTTTCCAAATCCCGTTGTATCCGCATCAAAAAATTTACTGCCGGATTCCTCCAAAACAGTATACAAAGACTTCGCTGCCTGCTCGCACTGATTCCTGTCGATATCATGATTTCCCGGAACAATATAAATCCGGGGCAATGTTCCATATACGTCCGATAACGGTTCTATGAATTCTTTAAAAAACATGTCGTATTCTGCTGTAAGACCCTTATTTGCAATATCTCCCGTAATAAAAACAGCATCCGGAAAAAATCCCTTCTCCATGTTCTGTCTTATATGGTCATGAATATATGTAAACAGTTTAATTTGTCCGTAATTGTCCTTACCAGTATGAAAATCCGATAGATGTAGCCACTTGAAACTATTGCTCATGCTTCTCTCCTCCTATGTATCTTAGCATTTTTCCCTTAGTATCAATTCACTCCATATGCCAATGCGAACCATCGCATTTTTCATGTAGAATTGTAGTTTTATTATACTATAAGCATTGCCATTTTCCAAGTATTCAAGAGAATTTAAAGTAGTCAGTGATGTCCTGCTGTGATAAGATAAAACAGACGTCTCTTATATCTATATGCTGAAAGCTTACATACGAATATCGGGAGGATATTAAGATGGAATGGAAAGACGGTAAAACACGATGCAAATGGGCGAATCCGAAGAATGAGCTCTACCTGCGCTATCACGATGAAGAGTGGGGCGTTCCTGTCCATGATGACCATAAATTATTTGAAATGTTGATTCTGGAATGCTTTCAGGCAGGACTGTCATGGGAATGTGTTCTGAATAAACAAGAAGCTTTCCGTCAGGCATTTGACGGATTCGATTTGGACAAAGTGTGTGCATACGACGAGATAAAAATGGACGAGCTTCGTCAAAATCCGGGAATTATCCGAAACCGTCTGAAAATCCGCGCAGCGGTAAATAATGCCCGCATCTTTCGTCAGATACAGCAAGAATACGGACGTTTCTCCGATTATCTTTGGCATTGGACAGACGGTAAAATCATCTATGAAAATGATCAGGTCAATTCACCCTTATCAGACCAAATATCAAAGGATCTGCAGAAGCGGGGCATGAAATTCGTAGGAACAGTCATAATCTATTCTTACCTGCAGGCAGTAGGCGTGATTTATTCCCATGAAGAGGGATGCTTTTTGGAGCACTAAGAAGATGCTTTTAAAATCTGGAGCATCCTGTCATAGTTCTCCGGCTTGTGTGGAAATGTACAGTTAGTGCAATCTTTAATCCGCCCAGCATCTCTCTCTATAAATTGGGGATTTCCCGGGCAGTCTTGTCTTAAATACATCGGACAATAGCAGAACAGGCAGTTAAAATCTTTCAGTCCCTGATGACACGGAAAATATTTACACTCTCTGTTTTCAAAAAAACGATATGAATTTTCCATTGCAGTTTTACACCAATCCTTCCTTATAACGTTCTGCCTTCTCGACAAATGCTCTCGCAAATGATGGATTCGACGGATAATACAAATGCGGGAATCCCATCCAGTGTGTCTCATCCACTATCATACACGAATATTCTTTCCCCGTCACCGGCTTTATCGCTATACAATCATTTCCGCTTCCGGCGCTTTCATAGTAATGAAATTCATGTCCCTTTATTTTCGCACCTTTCGGTAAAAAGTACCCTTGTTTTTCCCGAATCTCCACATATCCGAATCGCACGGATTTGCCGGTATCATAGCATTCCGCAGGAATAACTCCTGCCATATCGCGGTTTATTCCCTCTTTATCTCTCATAGCCGAATGCAGATACAAAAACCCGCCGCACTCCGCCACAATCGGCATCCCGTCTTCTACTGCATGTCGAACAGCTTCGCGCATTTTCACATTCTCACTAAGTCTTTCCGCATATAATTCCGGATAGCCGCCGCCCAACAACAGCGCATGACATCCATCCGGAAGTTTTTCATCCCTTAACGGAGAAAAATATTTTATTTCTGCCCCATTTTCCTGTAACAATGACAAATTAGCTTCGTAGTAAAAGCAAAAAGCCTCGTCTTTTGCCACTGCAATAACGGGTCCGTCTTTCTCTATCTTCCTCTGCAATGGCAAAACTGCCCTTCTCTGTCTGTGGCTGCGATGACCGGATCGGCGTTCTCTATCCGCCGTTGCTATAGAGAGTATTTCTGCGTCTTCCGCTATTTTTATAATTCTTTCTACCGAAACTGTCTTCACAAATTCTTCAGAAGCCGCCTGTAACTTTTCTTGGATATCTTTCAGATCTTGTGGCAGAATCAGCCCCAAATATCTGCTGTCGATATGAAACTCCTCCTTATCCGGCAGGAATCCCACCACCGGAATGCTTAATTCCTTCTCTATCAACGGCTTTATGGTTTCATAATATCCCTTAGAAATCCGGTTCAATAATACTCCCTGAATCAAATGCTCCTTATCATACGCAAGAAATCCTGCTAGCAAAGATATAATAGAACGTCCCATTCCCTTTGCATCGACAACAAATACAACCGGCGTCTTCGTTACCTTTGCCAAATGATAAGAGGAACCCTCCTCCCGAATTCCACCTAATCCGTCATATAGTCCCATAACGCCTTCCAGAACAGCAAAACTTTCTTCTGTCAGACTTTCCAAAAAAATTCTCCGTGTCTGCTCTTCATCGGTAAAAAATGTATCCAAATTTTTAGCCGGAACACCGATTACCTTTTCATGAAACATCGGATCGATATAATCCGGTCCGCATTTAAAAGATACCGTCTGTCTGTCTCTGTTTTTAAATGCCTGCAGCAACGCACAAGTAACTATTGTTTTACCATTTCCGCTCCTAGGCGCGGCAAACATCACTCGACTTACTTTCAATCTTACCCTCTCCTGCTTTCTCCCTATCCTTCCGCCACATCCAACCGGTCAGACGCATTACCCGCAAAACTCAAATGCACATATCCAGACCGGATTTTCAGCCCGCATCAGATGATGGCTCCCGGCTTTTGTAACCCTGTTCACCTGTAATTGTACAATTTGTTCTTCTTTTGTTTTATACATGGGTAATACCTCTTTTATCTCACAGATTGTCTCCATGCTGACAGCATTCATAACAATCCGCATCTTGGGGTTTATCTGCCAAAGTACTGCCAGAATTTCTCTTAATCTGCCGCCACTTCCCCCGATAAATGCATGTGTTGCTATCGGGAGTCCGGATAATGCCTCCGGCGCTTCTGCCTTTATTACCACAATATTTTGTAATTCATACTTTTGTTTATTTTGCTCAATTAACGATGCTGCTTCTTCTTTCTGTTCCACTGCATACACTTGTATGTCATCAGACAATCCGGCAATCTCGACGGCAACGGAACCAGTTCCGCTGCCAATATCATAGACGATTGCTTTTTCCCGTAAATGCAGCTTACAAATGCTGACTTCCCTGACTTCCTCCTTTGTCATTGGAACTCTTTCTCTAATAAACCGTTCATCCGCAATTCCATGCGTCAGTCTTCTTTCCGTAACATGCTGATTCTTCACAAAACAAGTATACAGTCCTTCTTCTCTTAGTTCACAGCATTCCGCCGGAGTATGCCTCTCAACGCGCTGCTCTGTATAAGATAATTGGTACCCGGTTACGATTTCATATTCCGTCATATCCACCTCTGTCAACATTCTCCCCAACCGGTTAATATCTAAGACGCCCGACGTCAGCAAAAATGTTTTAGGGCTTCTTCTGATTTTATGTATCAGGTTACACAATTCTTTTCCATGCATACTGTATATTGCAGCATCATGATAACTCTCACCGATGCAGGCTGCCAGATAAGCCACCGAAGAAATCCCCGGCAAAATACGAAGAGATGCCGCTAATCGTCCTTCACGGATTTCTTTGTCCAAAGCATCATACAGAGCCTTACACCCACTGTAGAACCCGCTGTCCCCTGAAAAAAGAACTACTACTGTAACGTCTTTTGCAAACCGTATCCTTTCCTGAACTCTCTGTAAATACGGAATAATCTGCTCCGCCCGGTAAAAGGGATGTTTCTCCGCCTTGGAAGGCAAATTTAAGAGCATTCTTTCTGCCCCTAGCAAAATGTCTGCTTCACACACTGCCTTTTCTACTTCTTTCGTCAGACCATTACCGTGTCCCATACCTATTCCTGCCAAGGTAAGTTTCATCGCCTCTTCTTCCCGGATATTTTTTCCACAAAGCTCCTCCAACCTACCGCATATTTGAGAGAATAAAAATCCTTCCTCCTTCGGACACCCTATAGCGAACACCTGCGCTCCCGTACTTTTTGCCGCCGCTAATTTCTCTGGGTAGCCGCCGAAGGCACCGCTTTGTTTCGTCACCAGATAAGAAATATGATACTGGCGGATGACTGCCTCGTTCATTTCTTTTGTAAAAGGTCCCTGCATCGCAATAATCTGTTTCCCGCAAAGCCCCTGCTCTATACAATGCGAAAGGCTCTCCACACCGGGAAGAACCCGTACATAAAGTCTGCTTCTTACTTCCTCATTTGCACAATATTTAGACAGCTCTTTACTTCCGGTAGTCAGAAGAATATTGCCCTCCGTCTCTTCTAATGCCCGCGCACAGTACTCATTGGTTTCAAAATATACCACATTATTTCTCGACTGTTCCGTATCCTCCCGTTTCAATCGAAGATAACAAATCTTCCTTCCCGCTTCGTTTTGTTCTGCAGTTGCTGCTTTGATATTTAGGGTAACCTCCTTAGCAAAGGGATGGGTTGCATCAATCACATGCGTGAATTTCTGCTCTTCCAAGAACGTTCTTATTTCATCTTTGTTCATCCTTCCCTGATGGACCGTTACGAGCGAATGTGGTTTTAAAACAATCTCTCCGTATTCCGTCGCCACGCTGACGGCATGGCTGATGCCGGCTCCGGCAAGAAGCTCCGACAGTTTTCTTCCTTCCGTCGTTCCTGCAAATACAATGATTTTATAGGATACCTCTGCTGCTTTTTTCTCCATGCTGCTCCTCCGTCTGATATCCTCTCTTGGTAACGAGTTTTCCGCCAATAAGCTCCGATTCGGAATTTCCAATGAATACTGTCGTAAACATATTCACTTCTCTGTCTCTTAGTTCCCGCAGCGTACAGGTCTCCGCTTTCGTTCCTTCCCTGCCAATATTTTCAACATACCCGCATATTCGTTCTCCTTCTATGCTTTGCAGCAAAATATCACATGCTCTCCTTAAATAATCCTTTCTTTTACGGCTGGACGGATTGTAAAGCACGATGACAAAATCACCCTCTGCTGCTGCCGACAGTCTCTTTTCAATTGTTTCCCAAGGTGTCAACAGGTCGCTCAAACTAACCACACAAAAATCATGTCCCAGCGGCGCTCCTAAAACTGCCGCCCCGCTGCTCGCCGCAGTAACTCCCGCAATTACGATAAGCTCCGTCTGCGGATATGATTTGCCAATCTCAAGCATAAGTGATGCCATTCCGTAAATTCCCGCGTCACCGCTGCATATCAACGCCACTTTTTTGTCTTTCTCCGCCTCCTCAAAACAAAGCCTGCACCGTTCCTCTTCCATACGCATAGGTGTAGAAAGTAGTTCCTTTTGTTGAAAACGCGTGTCCAGCAGATCCAAATATACGGTATAACCCACTATCACATCCGCCTGTTCCAGCGCACATAGGGCTTCCCCCGTCATCATCTCTTCTCTTCCCGGTCCCATTCCCACAACATAGATTTTATTCCCCATCAAAGTCCACCGTCCAATCTCTTTTTGCAATGGCAATTGTCATACCATTTTCTGCACATTTTCGTAAAATCAAGTGCCCGCCCGCTCCACATGCCTTCAGTGCCGCCCGCTCACATACGTTATCGACTCCTACCTGTTCCTTTACAAAAACAGACTTTACAAAATCTCCTGTAAGCTCCTGTAATTCCGATGCCGGAAAAGTCAGAAAGGGGATGTTTTCGCTCCGGCACCATTCTATGAGTCCCTTCTCCTCCTTTTTTTGCAAAACAGAGGCAAGCGCCAAAATTTGTGACGAAAGAATATCCCTTTCCTTTAACTTTCCTGAAATAAACTGTCTGATTTCACCCGCGTCTTTTCCTTTTTTACAGCCCACTCCCAGAACATATTCTTTCGGGCGTAATACTATAGTCGAATCATACGCCTGTTCTTTAGACGTGATGATAATATCAGTAAATCCCGTGGGCGGATAAGACACGATATGCACGCCTTCCGGCAAACGCCCCTTGACCTTCAGCCCCTGCTCCATAGATATCGTAATCTCTTCGCCCGCCAATACTTTCGACGATATTTTAACAATCCCTTCTTTGTCCTCTATCAAAAGCCCGTTCCTTTTTGCAAATATATCCACCGCAAATTTTCCATTGATATCTGTTGCCGTTGTGATAACTGCTTCTGCGCCCGTCTTCTCTGCAATCCGAGTCGCAAGTTCATTCGCTCCTCCTACGTGCCCGGATAAAATCGGAATGACATAGTTGCCCCTCTCGTCCATGACAAGTACCGGTACATCATGTAATTTGTCCGTAAGAAAAGGTGCAATTGCCCGAACCGCAATTCCACAGGCGCCAATAAACAATATGGCGTTTCTTTCCTGCATCTGCGCCTTTGTCCACTCTCCAACAGAGGCTGCCACCGATATGACGAATAGATTTTTATCATCTTTTATACAAGTTGCACATTTTGTGTATGTGCAGACTTCCATTTCCTTGCGCACAGTTTTTGCAATGCGCTCCGATAGCCTCATACCGTTTTTGGTAAAACTAATGATACTTAATTTCAAACCTTTTTCTCCCTAAACTCCGTTGCGAAATCCGGCGCGTACAGTCTGGATTTCCGATAATGCCGATGTGCAATCGCATCACCGACTAACACTAACGCCGTTTTAGTAATTCCATGTTCCTGTGCGACAGCCGCCAATGTTTCTACCGTACAGACATATGCCTCCTCTTCCGCCCATGTGGCTTTATAGACAAGCGCCGCCGGCGTTGTTTTGGCATATCCGCCGTCAATCAGTCTCCCACTCAATTTCTCTAACATTCCAGCACTTAAATAAACTGCCATAGACGTCTGATGTGCCGCGAAACTCTCAATGCTTTCCCTCTCCGGCACATCGGTCTTTCCTTCCATTCTCGTGATAATCAGGGATTGGGAAATTCCCGGCAGAGTATACTCCACATTTAAGGCTGCCGCCGCGCCGAAACATGCGCTGACTCCCGGACAGCTTTCATAGGGAATACCCGCTTTATCCAGTTCATCCATCTGCTCCCTGACTGCCCCGTAGACACTCGGATCCCCTGTGTGCAGACGGACTGTCGTTTTTCCTTCCGCCTCCGCATTCTTAATAATCCCGATGATCTCTTCCAGTGTCAGTTTTGCGCTATTATATATTTTGCACTTTTCTCCAGCATAGGCAAGCAGCTCAGGATTTACCAGCGACCCTGCATAAATAATGACATCCGCCTGTTCTAACATCCGCATTCCTCTGATTGTTATCAAATCCGCCGCTCCTGTTCCTGCTCCAACAAAATAAACCATTTCTCCGCCTTTCTGCTCTTTGCTAATTCACCGAATTCGTTTGCGTATAAGACACAATCCGTCTCCATTTTTCCGCCGGAGCGGTTTTCCGTATAATAGCAAATGCGCTCCGCCACCTTGTCCATAACCTGCTGCGTTTTTCCGCTTGCTTGTAAAATAGGAATCGCCTCCTGCGTCGTTACGCATTCTAATATCCTACAAACTTGTGACATCTCCACCTGTTCCCTCACACAAAAAGCAGCAAGGAGCTCCATCCTGCAATCCGCCTCTCTCGAATGGGTATTCATGATTCCGCCAGCCACCTTAATCAGTTTACCAATGTGACCGGTCAAAAGCATTCTCCGGAATCCCAGCTCTACCGCCATGTCAATTGTTTCTCCAATAAAATTACTGCACTTTACGCTCCTGTCCAAATCATACCCGTATTTTTTCTTCATAAAATCCAAGCCGTAATTTCCCGGCGACACTGCTACATAATCAAATCCTTCCTCTCGTCTTTGGCGCAATTCCACCCGGATTGTGTCTAAAATCGCCTGATTGCTCATAGGCTCCACAATACCGCTTGTTCCCAATATAGATATGCCGCCCACTATGCCCAGCCTCGGATTAAAAGTCCGAACGGCAAGTTTTTCTCCTTCCGGCACAGAAATCTCGACCGTCAGACCGCCTTCATAATCGGCAAGTTTACAAACTTCCGCCACTTCCTTTTGTATCATTTCCCGCGGAACATGATTAATGGCTGCATTTCCCACAGGCTGGTCAAGTCCCTTTCTTGTCACTCTTCCTACGCCCGCTCCGCCCTCAATGCGAATCCTTTGTTCAACGCTTTCACCGCACGTTTCTCTCTCCGTACAAGAAAGAGGTGCCGCATAGGAAACTTTTGCATAGACCCATGCCCCGGTTGTGATATCCGGATCATCTCCTCCGTCCTTTTCTACCGCGCAGCTCACCTCATTTTCCTTACGTCTGATATCAAGAATCGCCGTATCATACTTGATTCCTTTGGGCGTCTCAATTGTAATTCTATCTTTTGCCTGCCCCGTCAGCAGCATATAGGCTGCCGCTTTTGCCGCTGCCGCCGCACAACTCCCGGTCGTAAATCCATAGCGCATTTCACAGTCCCCTTATTCCTTCCCTAACTGCCCGTTTGCCGTCTGCTCATCTCTGACCTGATACAAAACTGCGTTACAAATTGCCGCCGCAATGTTACTTCCGCCTTTTCTACCGCGATTGACAATGTACGGAATCTGCGTTTCCATAATAAGTTCTTTCGCCGCCTCCACATTGACGAATCCCACTGGAACGCCAATGATAAATGCCGGTTTCCACTTTTGCTCCCCAGACATTTCATACAGCTTGATCAATGCGGTCGGTGCATTTCCGACAGCAAATATGACTGGTTTGTCAATTTTTGTCGCTTTTTCCATACTTGCCGCCGCGCGGGTTATATTTCTATGTCGCGCATCAAGTGCGACATCCTCTTGTGCCATAAAGCAGTGCGCCTGTCCGCCGAAACTTGCAAGCGTTTTTTTATTGATTCCGGAAAGCGCCATGTTAGTATCTGTCACTATGTCGGCACCGTTTTGAACCAATTTCTTAAATATTCCCACTGCTCCCTCCGAGAAACAGAGCGTCTTGGCATAATCAAAATCTGCGCTGGTATGTATGACGCGCTTGACAATCATCTCTTCCTCCGTCAAAAGGCTGATTTGTCTTTGCTTAAGCTCCTCACTGATGATTTCAAAACTGCGCTTTTCAATCTCTTCCGGCAGTAAATATTCTATATGTTTCATTTGTATTCTCCCTGTCAAAACATTCTTCGTAGAATTTAAAATCTGCAGACAGAATCTGAACTGTTGTCTCGTAATATCTTTGCAACCGCCTGCAATAATTTCTCATTTTCTTCTCTGCTCTTTACCGCCACCCGGTAAAATCCCCTGCCAAGCCCTCTGAAATTCTTACAATCTCTAATCAAGATCCCCTGTTCCAGCATCTGTGTATACAGAGTCCGTTCACATGCACCTTCCTCCCTGTATAATAAAATGAAATTTGCCATAGACGGAAATATCCGAAAGCCCTGCCGCCTTAACCCGTCTTCTAAAAACACTCTCTCTTGTCTGACATACTCTTTTGTCCGGTGAATAAAATCTGTCTGTCCGGCACAGGCACATCCCGCCTCCTGCGCAAAGCAGGAAAGATTCCATTCCGGTATCTGTCCGGCTATTTTCCTTAAAAGCGGTTTGTTTTTGCAGACAAGATACCCAAGCCGTGCACCGGGAATCGTAAAAATCTTCGTAAATGTCCTAACCACTATCAGATTATTAAACTGTTCTACTTCTGAACGCAGTGATTTCTCTTCTCCGCTAAATTCAATAAAGCACTCATCCAATAGCACATAAATACGCCGCTCCTCACAGTGCCGCAAAAAAGCTTTGATCGCCTCTTTATCCAAAAGAGCTCCCGTCGGATTATTAGGATTTGCCAGAAACAATAGCTCCGTATCCTTTGGCAGCACGTCATAAATTTCGCTCGTTACGCAGAAATTGTCTTTCGGCTTCATCTCATAATAGAAAATTTCGCTCTCCGCCGCCCGTGCTGCATATTCATATCCATAAAAAGACGGCACCGGTATTACCGTTTTCTTCGGCTTTATCCCATGAATTACCGCCATAAAAAGTTCTGACGCCCCGTTTCCGAAAAGCAGATATTCTTCTGGTATCGCAAGCTGTCCGCCAACGCTCCTTTTCAATTTCTCCGCTTCTATATCCGGATATCTGCCGCATTGCTCAACGGCTCTGTACATAGCTCTTATCACCGCTTCCGGCGTCCCAAACGGATTGACATTGACCGAAAAGTCAATATCGACCTGATTCCTGTAAATATCTCCTCCGTGAATACTTTGAACCCCCATTCCGCAGTCCTTCTTTCTGTCTGCTGGCTCTAATTTACAAATACAGACAAACCAGCATTATAATCAGGCATATACTTTCACAAAGCCACGCCGCTCCATACATAAGCTGATTCGTTCGCTTAATGTCTTCACATTCTACCTTGCGCAGCTCATCACCGATATACGGCTTCTCCACTACTCTCCCAAAATAGCTTGCATCTCCTGCAAGTCTGATTCCGAGTGCCCCAGCGCACACAGATTCTGTCTGCGCGGAATTGGGACTTGCATGTTTCCTTCTGTCTCTCTTGTAGATTCGCAACGCGTTTTTTCCCGAAAAACCACTGTCTGCCGCAAACGATACAATCATCATCAAAAGCGCACTGATTCTCGCCGGAAGAAAATTAACCACATCATCCAATTTTGCTGCCGCCCTGCCAAAATACAGATATTCTTCATTCTTATAGCCAACCATCGAATCCATAGTATTTACCGCCTTATAGAAAAAGCCAAGTACCGGACCGCCAATCGCCAGATATAACATCGGCGCAATGACGCCGTCCGATGTGTTTTCAGCCACCGTTTCTATCGCTGCCTTTGCAATTCCTTCCGCATCAAGACTCTCCGTGTCTCTTCCCACAATCATAGAAACAGCACGCCTTGCCTGATCTATATCAGCGTTCTTTAGACATCTGTAAACCTTCATACTCTCTACCCGCAGGCATTTTGCCGCAAGAATCTGATAGGTCATTATACTCTCTACCACTACTCCCGCATAAGGATGCACATAATATGCTGCCCACAAAAAAAAACCGGAAACCGTCATAACACTTATAAGAACACAAAGCACCAGCACTGTACCCCGCTGCAATTCTCTCTTATTTGCACTGTCCGCCTTTTTCCAACGTAATTTGTTCTCTGACTCTGCTATCAGTTTTCCGATTAACCGAATCGGATGTGGGAGAAAATAAGGATCTCCCAAAATCATATCCAACAAAAATCCACTTACAAATGCAATGATATGGTATCTCATATTTCCGCCATTTCCTTAATCTTCCATCCCTCCATACTGCAAAGATATCCCCTGCCGTTTGCCGCCTGATAATCAAAATATTCATTCTTGCCATGAGAACTTAATAATGCCATAATCGTACCGCCATGAACGATAAGTCCTACACGCACAATTCTTTTCTCGATTTCTTTCCCGTTTTCTTTTACGTCTTCTTCTATCAATTTTCGCAGTTGCGCACGCATCCTTTGAAATCCCTTTTCACATCGCCGCAGAAAATCAACTCTGCTTTCCCCTTCCGGAAAATCCAATATCCCCCCGCTGTCAATCCACTCCTGATAGCGGATATCTTTCTTTAAATCCTCATAATTTTTGTACTCAAATTGTCCGAAATCCATTTCCTCCCACTCCGGAATGACAATCGGAGAAAGCATCGGATATAGAATTTCCGCACTCTCTATGCATCGCCTCATGGGACTGGTAAACAGATAATCTACCTCTGGATAACGATTTTCTTTCCGAAAAAACAGCAGACCTTCTATTCCACGCTTTGAAAGAGATTCGTCAGTCTTTCCCAGATAACGGTGTTCCTCGTTTGCCCTCGTTTCGCCATGCCGGATGAATACCAATATCATTTGATTTTCTGACCGATTCCGCATAGAACCCGCTCTACCTCCTCCGCACGTTCTGCAAGCGTCACAAGAATCCTGCCTGTACGCTCCCTGTATTCGCGTTCAAACTCCTCTATCGGCACAATCCCGTTTCCGATTTCGTCACTGATGATAATGCAGTTGTCACACTGATTTACAAACGAAACCACCTCTTTCTCCGGGCATCTTCCTTCCGACAGGCTGTGCCTCACCCATTGATGGAAATGATTGATAACTACGATGTTTTCCGGGTATGCAGCATTTACCGGTAAACTGCCATCCCACACTGCATTTTCTGTCAAATGATATTTCTGAAGTACATACTGCAATTTTCCCTGAGCATAACCGCCAATTACTAATTTCATTTCTGCCTCCTGCCATTCCTACGGGTGTGAAATATTTTGCCCTATTTCAACACAAAAATATTAAATACCGCCATTGCCACAATCATGCATCCTTCGCAAAGAACGACAAAATATCCCGCTGTATCTCCTGTAATACCGCCAAATTCTTTTCGGGTACGGTAAAAGTAGCTGATGAACGTCAAAAGAGCTGTCCCCGCTTCCAGAAGCCCCGCCGGAAGCGACCAGTGAAGCATCAATCCGATGCAAACCGCACTCTGCACATATAAAGAGCCTTTTACAATCACCTTATGGGAACGGCTTGTAAACAGAAAAAGCATTCCGTCCTCTTTTGCCAATGGAAAAGAAACTGCACTGACTCCGCATAAGCAGCGTGACAAGAAAAATCCGCTGCATATGATTTTAAGCAGCGCTTTCTCCTCTATCTCTGACAATGCCCCAAAAACCACTAAGCCGTATGCGGCAAGCATAATGACCGCAAATGCTCCGATATGAGAATCCTTTAAAATCTCAAGTTTCCTTTCCCTCGGCTGATAAGAATGTAAGGCATCCATCGTGTCCATAAACCCATCCACATGAAAGCCTCCCGTAATCAAAAGCGGAATTGCCGCTTCCACCAAGGTGCGACACAAACCGTTCACCCGATAATGACCGCACAAATAAACCCATACATAAAGGCATCCGCCGATCAATACACCAACCCACGGAAAAAAACAGAAAGTATATTTCATATCTTCCTCGTTCCATTCAAACTGCGGAACCGGAACTTTCGAATAAATGGAAATCGCTATCAAGAAGGATTTTATCATCTGCACACAGACCTCCTCACTGTTTCACAATCACCGGAATACCGGCTACAACTTCCACTACCTGCTGCGCCAAACCAGCAAGCTGTTGATTGATCCTGCCTATCGCACGAATATACGCCAAAGTCGTCGCATCGTATATAATCCCGTCCTCAAACACGTTATTGGTGACTACAACCAAATGCGTCGTATTTGCTTTCAACTGTTCCACGCCGCCTACAATCTTCTCTGCAACTTCTGCCACCGCTCTCGGCTGCCTATCCGCAAACATTTCGTTTGCCGTCAGATTTGAAATACATTCCAACAAAATCGTCTTCTTACCCGTGTTCATCTCCGCAAGCGCTTCTTGAATGTTAGTCGGCTGCTCAATCGTACAAAATCCTTTCCAACTTCTAAGCGTCCGGTGCCGCTCCACTTTCCGCCGCCCCTCCTCGTCATACACCTGCATCGTCGCAAGATAGTATTTTATTGTGTTGTTCCCCTCGGCAAGCATCATCGCAATCTCTTCCGCATAAGAAGATTTTCCGCTTCCGCTTCCTCCGGTTACGAGTATCATCCTGTTCCTTTTCACACTAATATCGTTCATACTGTTTCACCCGAATATCCGAGAAAGAAGTTTTCCCATGATATACAGACAATGCCATATCCAGCAAAGACAGCATCATGACCGCTCCCGTTCCCTCGCCCAATGCCATCTGACCGTATATCACCGACTCTATTCCTAACGCCTCCGCCAGCCTTCCCGCCGCCGGTTCTCTTCCCTGATGCGAAGGAATCAGATAGTGCACGGTTCCCGGTACGATTCTTTCTGCAAGGAGAGCCGCCGCCATACTGATGACTCCGTCTAATACCACCGGCATACGGATTATCCCGCCGCCAATACAGATTCCGGCAAGCCCTGCGATGTCGAATCCGCCGACCGTCTCAAGTATCCTCAGCGGCTCCGCTTCATAAAGACGATATTTTTCAATGGCTTCTGTAATAAGCTGTCTTTTATGCCATAACTTCTCATCACATAACCCTGCGCCTCTTCCGGTCACCGAGTCGGCATCACATTTTAACAAAGCTGCCGTTACCGCACTGCTTGTCGTTGTGTTTCCGATTCCCATCTCACCGGTGGCAAGTATATGATACCCCTTTCGTTTACAATCCGCCGCCACTTCTATTCCTGTGAAAACTGCCCTGACAGCTTCCTTCCTCGTCATAGCCGGTTCTAATCTGAAATTATTTGTTCCGCACCGGATTTTCCGATCCAGCACTCCCGGTATCCGCTCCTTTTCTGCCATTCCGATATCTATAGGAATCGTGTCCGCCCCGATATACGCCGCCATTTTTCCTACCGAAGAAGCGCCCTTTGCCATTTGTCTTGCCACCGCTGTTGTCACTTCCTGTCCGGACTGACTGACGCCTTCCTCCACAATCCCGTTATCCGCGCACATGATGACGACCGCTTTCCTAGAGATGTCAATTTCATCCGTGCCTGAGATTGCCCCGATTCGTGCAGTCAGCTTTTCAAATCTTCCCAGCCCGTCAAGCGGTTTCGCTATTGCATCCCAGTTATATAATACCTTTTCATATATTCTTGGATCCGGTGCATCTATGGTCAATTCCCTTAAAGTTTCTTCTGCAGCATCAACGGACACTTGCTTCTCTAAGTATTCCATATATCTCCTCCATGTTCAGATATTCTGATAACATATCTGCCAGTCTGTCATACTGCTTCTCCTTAAAGCTCTTATAATCTTCACATATCCCGAACTTCATGGTAATTCCTTTTGCTTTTGCCAGCGCACCCAAAAGAGCGGATGCAATGGCGCCTTTGTCAAAGATTCCATGTATATACGTTCCGTACACATTCGGATTATTCCCAGTCATAAATACCGATTTTTCCGTTATTTCCCACTCTTTTTTACCTTCTCTGCCTTCGCCGCCGTTATTTCTTATGCTGGTGCCCATATGTATCTCATATCCCTCGAAATCCAGTCCGGAAAACACGGAAAAAATCCCTTCCGTCCTGCCAATCACTCCCCGCACCTGACGACGCACTTTTTCGCACTGTAATTTTGTGACAACAGGCAGCAGTCCCATTCCGTCCATGCTGCCGCCCGATTCCAATCCTTCCGGATCGAGAAGCTGTTCTCCAAGCATCTGATATCCCCCGCATATACCGCAAATCGGTATTTCTCCTACCAATTTTTTTACGGCTTCTTCCAAACCATTTTGACGCATCCACTTTAAATCGCCCATTGTATTTTTGCTTCCGGGCAGAAAAATCAAATCCGGACGTCCGAGCTTTGCCGCTGACGTAACATAGCGCACCGATGCTTCCTCTATCTGTTCAAACACATTGAAATCCGTGAAATTAGATATTCTCGGATAACGGATAACGGCGATGTCAATCCTTCCCTGTGTCTTTTTATCAAAACGCTCCGTCAGACTGTCTTCATCTTCCAGATTTATTTCCATGTAGGGAAGTACGGCTCTCACCGGAATACCACCTCTTTGCTCCAGTATCTCAATTCCGGAATCGAGTAAAGACGCATCCCCTCGAAATTTATTAATGATGAGTCCCTCCACCCGTCTTCGCTCCTCTTCCTGAAGCAGCATCAACGTACCTAATAACTGCGCAAATACACCGCCCCTGTCGATATCTCCTACAAGTAATACAGGCGCATTCACAAGCTTCGCCATTCCCATATTAACTATATCGTTTTCCCGCAGATTGATTTCAGCCGGACTTCCCGCTCCTTCAATTACGATAATATCCGCCATCTTTTCCAATTTATGAAACGCCTGAACAATATCCGGAATCAATTTACGCTTATAAGCAAAATACTCTCTGGCGCTCATATTTCCGAGGGTGTGTCCGTTTACAATCACTTGCGAACCTATATGGTTCGTCGGTTTTAATAAAATCGGATTCATGCAGACTAACGGATCGATTCCCGCCGCCTCCGCCTGCATGACCTGCGCCCGCCCCATTTCGAGTCCTTCCTTTGTGATAAAAGAATTTAACGCCATATTCTGCGACTTAAAAGGCGCAACTCTATATCCATCCCGTTTCATAATTCTGCACAATCCGGCAACCAGAAAGCTCTTCCCTACGCCGGACATTGTTCCCTGAATCATAATGACCCTTGCCATCATTTCCCTCTTTCCGATATCTGTTCATCCTATGTCAGACGTCCTATTTGCCGGACATATGCAAGAAATTTCTCATTTTTTAGGAATCTGTTCTCCTTCATTCCATAGAGCCGTTCAATAAAATCCGACTCAAAAATTTCCTCTGGTGTACCATATCTTTCGATATGTTCTCCTTGCAGACAAAGTATTTTATCCGAAACAATCTTGGCAAGCTCCAGTTCATGTAAAGACATAATAACCGTCAATCCCTTCCTCTCCCTCATCTCCTGCAAGACAGACAGAAATTCAAGCTTATATCTGATGTCCAAATAAGACGTCGGTTCATCTAACACGATAATCTCCGGTTCCTGACAAATTGCTCTCGCCAACATTACCCGTTGTTTCTGCCCGTCACTGATCTTATTGAAATCCTGCCCGCCGATGTCCGCAATGTGTGTAAGTTCCATTACCTCGTCCACTATCTGTTGGTCTTTCCCGGATAATACGCCAAACCACCCTGTATACGGATAGCGCCCCGTTGCAACCACATCCCGACAACTTTTCATCTCAGCCCGTAACTTCTGTGTAAACACTACAGACATTTTCTTTGCCAGTTCGTTCCTCTTCATCTCCGATAAAATTTCTTTGCCAAGATATATCGTTCCGCCGATCAGACTTAACTGCCCTGCAATACTTTTCAGTACTGTCGATTTCCCTGCACCGTTGGGACCGATTAGACACAGAATTTCTCCTTTTGCCAAGATAATCTCCATATCTTTAATAAGTGGTCGGTTTTCATATCCGACACACATTCTCTTCGCCGTAAAATAATACTGTTCCATGCTTTCATACCTATCCGCACATGTACTTGCCTTACCCGAATCATACTCTTTTCTCAATCAAAATCTCTCTTTGCCCTTTTCACCATAATCCAGAGCACCACCGGTGCACCAAAGATGGCTGTCACCGTACTGATAGAAAGTTCCGTCGGCGCAAGCATCGTCTTGGCTAATAAATCACTGAACAGGCAAAAGACGCTTCCCCCCAAAAAGCACGCCGGTATCATCCGGATCGGTTCCGCCTCACCAAGAAGTCTCTTGACCAAATGCGGCACCGCAATTCCAACAAAAGAAATCGGTCCCGCAAATGCAACAATACACGCCGATAAAATACTGGAAAAAATCACGATACCCACCCGCAAAGCTCTAAGATTTACTCCCATATTCGTTGCGTAGACATCGCCCAATTGATACGCACTAAGCGGTTTCGATATCAGAAAAACTATAGCTACAGTCAAAAATACTACTACCGCCACAACCTTGACGTTCTCCCATGTCATTCCAGAAAAGCTGCCCCGCGACCAGTTATGAAGATTGACGATGTCCGCATCATCGGCAAATGTCACCACCAGTTCCGTAATTGCCGAGCAGATGTATCCAATCATGACTCCGCTGACGACCAGCATAGACATACTGTTAATCTTACGCGCGATCAAGAGCACAAATCCCATTGATAGCAGTGCCCCGATAAATGCAGCAAGAACCATGTCTGCCGATGTCACTTTGACCGACCGCCCCATCAGGTAAATCATCACGAGTGCCACCACCATTTTAGCTCCTGAAGAAATTCCGAGAACAAAAGGTCCCGCAATTGGATTGCGAAAAAAAGTCTGTAGCAGATATCCGGCAAGCGCAAGCGCCCCACCGAGTATCAGAACCGCCGTCGCACGCGGCAGGCGGATATCCCATAAAATCCTCTCGACCGTCTCACTGCTCTCTTGCCCTGCAAATGTCTGAACAATATCCCGCAAAGCAATCTCCACACTTCCGATGCCGATATTGAGTATATAGAATATGGAAGTGCAGACGCCGAGCAGACAGAATGCTGCAATATATCTATATTTCCTGTTCTCATACATATGGTTCACGATACCTTTCCCACAGCCTTCTCTTTCTTTCCCTTACTCCAAATGAAAAAGATAGTGCATACCATCTGTTTCTCCCTGAAGCATTGCATGAATATCCTCAGTCAAATAGCCGATGGAGAGCGACTGCTGATACATGTCATTGGTTGTGCACCAGACATTCCCCTGTTTTACGGCTTTAAAATCCACCAACGCTTCACATTTGTCCAAGAGTTCCTCCATACAGGATACGCCGCCGTCGATAGAACTGTTATAAATTAGAAAATCCGCATCCTTGGCGCCTGCATAAAACTCTTCCACCTGAATATTTATCGTGGAACGCCTCGTCTCAGGATCCCCCAAATCTTCAAAAATATAGTTTCCTCCCGCAAGCTCTATCATTTTGGGAATATAGTCTGAGGATTGGCGCACTTGAATCAGACCATTGGCTGTCACAAAGAAAAATGCCACTGTCCAATCGGTTGTGTCCGCTGCCACCCGTTCAAAAACAGCTTCCTGCTCCGCAAATATTTGTTCCGCTTCCTCTTCTTTTCCGAGGAGAGCCCCATAAAATTTTATCCACTCCACTCTTCCAAGCGGATGCGGCTCATAACTGGAATACTCTATCATAACAGGAATACCGAAATCATCCAGCTTCTCTATTACTTCGGGAGAATGGGAAATCATCATATTCTCTATAGCAAGGGTACATCCCTCAGAGACAATTAACTCATAATCCGGTTTATTATATTTGCCCGCATAAAGTATGTCGCCCCTTGCCATGGCTTCCCTTGCTTCTTGAATATACCATCCCTCTTCTTTTTGACCGGAGAACGTAATACTGTCCAACCCATCTAATGCGCTGAACATATCCATCGCCGAAGATGCCACCAGATAAAGCTTCTGAATCGGTCGATGCAGCACTGTGATTTCTTTATCTTCTATCTCATCTGTCAGACTTAGAGGCTCCTCCTTACCCTCCGGCACCACCAGAAATCTCATGTCATCCATTGTTGTAGTAAGTAACGTATATCCGCCCTCATAGTAGTCCACCGTAAAATTCTCCGCATACCGCAGCTCCATGCTTCCTTCATAGATAAGTTCCGAATCTGCATTATTATCCAGTTCCGCAACCTGCTGTGTCATCGTTTCCACGGATTTGACCGACGAATCACTGCAGCCGCATAGTCCCAACAGCCCTATAAACAACAGGATTCCTATTTTCGTTCGCCCTTTCATTCCATTCCTCACAATTATCTCCCTGATTATTTTATCGTATCTGAATGAAACGTAATCGTGTACTCTATTTCATGAGGCTTGCTCATTGCTACCGTATCCCCCACAACACCCATTGGCTTGTCAAAACACAGAACCGGAATCTCAAAAACAGAATCGCCTTCTGTGTTGACCGGAAGATACTTTTCTTTGTCTACCAACATATAATCATAATTCGGGCTATTCCACTTCACCGTTGCTGTTACTTTTTCACCGTCTACCGTCACTGTCACTGGAGAGGTGATTTCCGCTTTACCGCTGCCACCCTCAAAAGTAATCTCTACACTGTATGTACCGTCTTTCAAAACGTCCGTATCTGCTGCCTGCACATTTCCCTCTGCCGGCACGGGGTTGGAAACGCTGACTTTATGGTCATACCATTTTTCTTTTGTCCCGATTAGTGCCAGATCAAATTCTGTGCCAATCGTCGGAACAGGCACGTCAAACCCGTACACTTCATCCGTCATGCCGTCGCTGTACGTCACCGTATCCTCCGTAGGCATCAGCAATTGTGCTCCGTCTTTAGCCGCGTCTGCGGCAAGTCCGGGATACAGGTTTAAAATCTTCTTAGAGCCTAAAGAAATATGGATTGTCATCTCACCGTTTTTGACAGTCAGCGTTCCTTTACCGTCACAGGCTTCACTTACATGAAACATCCCACTGTCCGTTTTAAACTCCGCCGTATAGACGCCGTCAGGCAGCGTACCCGCCGCCTGATCGGATGTTTCCATTGCACTTTGCCCAATAGCAAACGCCGTGTGCTCTACATAAAGTTCCTTAATCGCATCAATAGAACCAAGACCGATAATCTGTGTCTCTACACTGTCAAAGTCGCCGGAAGCTTTAAACATGCTGAGCCATGAGTCTTCATCATCACCAGCCATATCATTATTGGCATGATCGCCAGCCACTACCATTAAAGGTCTAAGCACTACCTTCTTGTAGCCTGCCTTCGCAACCGCGTCTATCACTGCCTCGCAAGAAGTTTCTTCCGGCTCACCCTCTACCGTTCCAATAAATACATTATCGTATCCGAGCTCTTCCATCTGGGACTGCATCTGACTATAAGACACTTTCGCTGTATGGGAGGTGCCATGCCCCAGAAATACAAAAGCTACTCCGTCTTCCTTTGCTGCATCCACACTGTCGTAGCCGGCGGTCTGCACTGCTTCTTGCGTCAACGCCTTTGACACTGCTTCTTTGTCTGCATTGATTACCGTTGCATCCGAGCCGACTTCACCAAGAAGAGGTTCTGCAACCATGACAGTTTCAAACTGATTCCGGTATGCCTCAATGGATTCCATCAGTTCGTCATACTCCGCTCCGTGCATCAAATGAGTAGGCTGTACGACCAGATTCTTTACTCCGTTTGCCGCCGCGCGCTCCAATGCCTGATCCACATTATCAATAAACTCACCGTCCCGCGCCTGCACATGATTGATAATAATCTGTGCCGTAAATGCTCTTCTTACAGACCATTCAGGGTTTGCTTCCTGTATCGCATCTTCAATACCTTTGATATCATCGACGCGGCTGTCATTAAAAGATGTTCCAAAGCTTACCACCAGAATTTCGTTTTCCCCGATTTCGTCCTGATTGCGCGGATTGTCCTTTGACGCGTCGCCAGTGTCTCTGCCAAAATAATCCGAATCTGCATTTTCGCCTTCTACCAATTCCTTCTGTGCATCTGTAAGCGCATCCCATGCCTCTTTTGCCTGTGCACACTGCTCATCTGTCTTATCTGTTCTTTGCTGCACATAAATTGCATCAATCAATGCCGCCACTTCGTCAGCCGCCTCCTGATCGCTGACAGGCTCCTGTTCCTCTACAGCCTCCTGATTGATATCTGCCTCTTGTTCACTAAACGTCTCACTCTGCGCCGGCACCCCTGCCGACTGTTCCGGAGTTGTCCCCGCGCAGCCTACCAATGCTAAAACACATGTCATGATACCTGTCACTAAAGCAATCCCAAATTTCTTTTTCATTTTTCTCCTCTTTCCTTTCTGTTTCTATTCAGACAATTTGCGAAGCTGCTTTATTCGCAGTCGTCTGTCTGGCGTGCTCATGCTTCTTGTGCATAAACATGTACATAAAAAAATCCCCTACCGCAGTTCCAAAATTCCTACGGTAAAGGATTCGCACACAAAATAAGCCTGCAGAGTACACCTTTCCGGCGATTCTGCAAGTTCCAACGTACAACCAATTACTCGTGGCTTGAAACAAATGTTTCCGTACAACATTCAGGCAGGTCTCCCGGCTTAAAGATCGCGGTTTATCAACCAACGCATCAGCCATCTTCCCAGTTTCCCAGTGATATATCGGCGTCTGCTCCCTAATTACGGTGACGAGTTCGTACAGGATTTACACCTGTTTCCCTTTTCACCAAAACCAATGTTTACTTACATTGTTTTGACACCTGAATGCTATCTATTCAATTTATCAAAGTATATCACACTTTTGTCTAATGTCAATAAGTGTTAGATAAACCAATTTCGCTTTACAAAAGTTGCTTCACAAGCGAAAAACGACGTCTGACAATAGTCAAATTTTCCCGAAAATCCTGCTGTACCCGTATGTTAACGGCATATCTGCCATCTCCACTATCTTTCTCCTTACGGAATGGCTGTCCTCCATTCTGTTTTGGCAGTATACATTATTACATCCAACACAAATCCCTTCACATTGGATTTGCTCATTTCGCGTCAGCTCCGCAACAAATGCCACACTCTTTTTGGGTATCATACAAAATGCTTCATTACAACTGACTTCCTGCGTAAAATTTTCCAATAGGCGTGGAAGAATCTCTAACGGAAACCCATCTTCGCTTCCAAGAAAGTGGTATTTTGCCACATGAAAATCTGTATGCCGTTTGATGTACAAGTTATAAGCATTATACCCCTGCAATAACAGTTCGCTAGCCAATACCTCTATCATATAACTTCGAGACAGCAGCCCTCTCTCACAGTAGCTTTCCTGTAAACAATCAAGCCCTCTTCCTAAGGACATTATGACATTCTCATACACTGAGTCAGACTCCTCCGCCAAACGTGGATTATCCATAGCAGCCGTCTTTCTTTCCCAGAAGGCTTCCTTCCGCATCAAAGATAACATTTCTTTCGCCACCAGCCTGAATTCATCCGCCTGCTTATCTTCATAATGAAATTTTCTCCGTACCTTCCCCAAAAAGGCAGGACTAATAAATTTATCCAATGCTTCCGGAAAAAAAGCTGCCATTTGATTATCTCCCTGCTATCCGTATAAATCTTTCTAGTTTTCCAAGACGCTGTCGCCTTCAAGCTCTTCGAGCATAGAACAGACAAACCGGTATGACTGATACGCCGCCTTATCATAGTTTCGATTGATTGCTTCCTGTCCAGCCTCTTTATCCTTATCCGATACAGAACGGATTGCCACGAAAGGCACTCTGTTTAAATAACATGCATGCGCTGCCGCGGCTGTTTCCATATCAATGCAAAATGCTTCCGGATGGATAGGTTCCACATATCTGTCTCCCGTTGTCGCCGGTCCGAAATAAATTTCCCGTTCCATTCTCCCAGCTGCTTTCTGAGCCAGAGTAAGCAGACGTTTATCCGTATAAAATACTGGTTCATCCAGAATAGGAAAATCCGTATATATTTCGTTATCTGTATCGTGAAAGACCGCGGCAGTACATACTACCGTATCAAACACATTAATTTTTTCCGCAAATTCCTACTTACAATTTTCTAATCGGAAAAAACATATATCCTTTCCCGGTCTGCGGACAAGTAAACTCGTGAACCGCTCCTGCTAACGGAATGCCGTTTTCTTTCAAATACTTTATTGCTTCTGAAAAAGTATCGTCGTTTTCACGTTCCACATAAATATATTCATAGCCGGGAATTACCCACTTTGTCCAGCCGTCAGGAGCTTTTGCGTCATCATCGCACTCTACCCCCGCAAGATAAAGTCCTCTGCTAAAGTCCTCCCAAGGATGAAAAGAACGAGAAAAATCAGACATCGCACCCCATATTCCACCAACATTCCCATTTTCATCTTTCTTTGCCAAACCTTGAACCTCTTCAAAATGGGAATTTGCATCGTCCCATAACTTTTGAATGAATCCGGCTCCGTCTGATGTTGAGCCTTCTTTTCCTATTACAACAAAGGACTGTTTTACACATTTTTTAATTTCCATATTTTCCTCCATATCTGCGCCGCCTATACATCATACAACATGATAACATTATGAAAGCACGCACGAAATCCAAGTTTTTCATAAAGTGCTACTGCCTCACAAGAGCCGCTGAGTGTCACATTCTCCACTCCGCACGCAAACAAGTTCTCCAATGCCTTTGAAGACAAGGCAAGCGCTGCTTTTTTGCGCCGATACGCTTCCAAAGTAGAGACAAATTCCAAAGAAGCTGTATTTCCGGTCTGAATGGTGGCGGCAGTAGAGACAGGAACTCCGTCTATTTCAGCCAGATAAATTCTGATATTCTCCTGCTTTACCCACACATAATAGTGGTCTGCGTCAATCATCTTCCAGCCGTGCAAGGCAGTGTTAACTACATCCACCCAGCGTTCAAAATCTTCTTTTGTCTGCACTTCCCGACACAGAACAGACGCACTTTCCGCATCCGCATAAGGGTAAAAATCTGCTGCGTTGAGTAGCATTCCGGGTTCAGGATTTTCCGCATCCTCCGAAAGATCTTCTTGAAACCCGTTTTCTTTTAATATCTCAACAATATTCTTCGGCTCGGCATCCGGCGTGATAAGCCACCGCTGCGGAACAGCCCCAGCCCGGATCCCCGCAGTCATTTCATGTATTTCTTCCCGATATCTGTTTTCGTCCAGATTTACATGAAAGGCTAAGGATGGTCCTGCCTCCCCCTCCTTTGGCATAATCCAATCGACCGGACCTTCGTGCAAATCAACAATCCCTGATAAAGCAAAACTTCGATAATATCTGTAGTAATTTTCCGTGATATTTTTTGCTTCCTTTGGCATAACGTATTCAAACATAATATCATTCGGAATTGTAATTTCATACTCGCATGTCGTGTCCCCATTCAGGACAGAGTGTACAACTCTTCCTTTAAGCTCCCTGTCCAAAAAAGCCTCTACAAAATTCATCACATGCCCCAAACTGCAATAGCACAATGTTGCGGATACCGTTTCATCAGATAAAATCGACTCTTTTGCAAAAGGACAATGGCAGGCATGGTAACGCTTCATTGTGCTGTCTTTTGCCTTCAAGTATTCATTCATATTACATGGAAACGCCATGCAAACCAACTTATTTCCCTTTCGGACAGGTGCCAGCATCGCCGGATTGTTTCGGATAAATTCCAATACCTCATCCGTCACTTCCTGACCATAAAAATCTTTTTTCTCCCGGTTCATTCTGATAAAGTTATCCAGTTCCCTATCATGATGAATTTTCAAAAAAACATCCAAATTCCCAATATCTAGAAATTCTTCCCTCGCCCACGAGGACTGTGACGGATGCAGACCATGCCTTACCTTGCATAGAATTTTCCGTACCGTTGGCGCATCTGCCATCTCTTCAAGGCGGTGCATGAAAGCACACATATTTCGACACTGGCAGCTGCCTTCTGTCTCTATATCCGGCAAAACCATATTTTCCGTCAATTTCTCCCAAAACTTTTCTCCCAGCTCCCAACAGATTTCCCGGCGTAAAGTATTAATTCCGAATTTTTCATCATAAACTATTTTTGTATCACCCATATCTGCTCCTCGCTTTTTCAAACTGTTTTAATTAATAATAGCACAATAAATATGACAACACCATGTCATGTAAACAGTCTAAAAGTAGTAAGCAATAATCATTTTATACTTTCCTTTATGATAGTATATATCCAAAAAGATAGTACTTGCATTTTTTCTTCTACCTGATACAGTTATATATAAGGACGTAAGTTCTGTCAATCCTATACAAGAAATGAGGTCATTACAATGAGAAAGAAGCTCAACATAACAGAAGGTATCTTCCCAATGCCGGTTTTAATGGTGGCAACCTACAATGAGGACGGAAGCGTTAATGTCATGAATGCTGCATGGGGCACCATGCAGGAGAGAGGGAATGTAGCCCTCAATTTAACGGAAACGCACAAAACTGTCAAAAACATCAAGGCAAGAGGCGCTTTTACTGTAAGTATCGCTGATGCCGCCCATGTAGTAGAAGCAGATTATTTCGGTGTTGAATCCGGCAACCGAGTTGCAAACAAATTTGAAAACAGTGGACTTTCTGCAAGTAAATCTGAAGTTGTGGATGCACCGATTATTAATGAATTTCCGCTCTGCTTAGAATGTGAATTTATCGAATATCAAGACGGACAATACGGATGCGGCGTCATCGGTAAAGTAGTAAATGTCACGGCAGATGAAAGCGTGATCGTTGATGGCAAAATTGATATGTCTCTTGTTAACGCAATCGCCTTTGACCCTTATACACATGGCTATTATAAAGTGACCGAACGAGTAGGTGAAGCCTTCAAAGACGGTATACAGCTTAAAAGGTAGGGGTTCTCCCTACCTTTTATGTTTCGCCGCCATTTTTTGTAATTCTTCTATTCGCACTCTTACTGCTATGACAATAGCTTCTATGTGTTATTACTTTTATAATCGCTGCAGTGTCATCATCCAATTCCAAATCCACAATCGGCACATTTTTGTTCATCAATGTGCATTTCATACATTCACTCCTTCTTATTGCAGCTTTTCTGCCCATTCCGCCTCTTTGAATCCTGTAAGTACCGTATCCCCGTCCACAATAACCGGACGCTTTACAAGCATCCCATTTGTCGCAAGAAGCCTTAACTGCTCTTCCTCGCTCATAGTCGGGAGCTTATCCTTAAGCTGCATATCTTTATACATAAGACCACTTGTATTAAAAAATTTCTTGAGCGGAAGTCCGCTCCTTTCATGCCACTTCTTTAACTCATCATAGGAAGGGTTGTCCTCTACAATATGACGGTCAGTATATGCAATGTTATGCGCATCCAGCCACTTTTTAGCTTTCTGACAAGTAGTGCATTTGGGGTATTCTATAAATAGCATTGTTTTGTTCTCCAATCTGTTATTCATCATATCACATTTCCGCCGCTTTATTGATGCAGTTTATCGCATTCAGGCTACGCGGATATCCGATGTACGGCAGGCATTGCATTACAACCCTGACGAGAAATTCCTTGTCGTTTCCGAGATTCATATTTCCCTTGGCATGCGCAATAAGCTGGGGTTCACAGCCACCCTGCGCCGCCAGAAAACAGAAAGTAATCATCTCCCGCTGTTTTAAATCGAGCCCGTTTCTTGTATAGTAATCGCCAAAACAGTTCGCCGCCAAAAGACGGTTAATGTATCCCTCTTTCCATGCTTCTCTCATACGTTCCCCGAAAATTTCCGCCTGCGCCTCAACACCCTTTTCCAGTCTGTCTTCTATGGTCGTGGTCGCCTGCGGAGGAAGCGGCAGGTCTATGCCCTTGCGCTCAGAAAAAACCTCATTGGTAATCGTCAGGAATGGCATTACCCTTCCTATCCCCAGATAATCCACCGCCTGATAGACAATCTCTCTTGCCATAACAGGCGTCAACTCATAGTCCAATGCATACTTAAGTACTTCCCGATAAACCTCTGTTCCCTGACACCCTATAAGGGTCGCGAGAACCGCTATGTAACGGGCAACATTCGGAAGTTCTATCTCCGGTTTATTCACTATTTCTTCCATCACAAAATATTTGAGTCGTTCCATAAACTCCGGATCGTTTTCACAATAATTCATTGCAGGTTCTCCTTAAATTTTTCCTATTCTTTTATAAAACGGCTGTCTTTCTCCGGTATCCCGCCCTCATCAGACACATACCGTTCCACTTTCATATGCAGGTCATATTTCACTCGAAGCTGTGCAATCTTCTCCATCATCGGCGAATCATGATGCTTGTCAATAGCCTCTTGATCTTTCCAGCAATCAATCAGCAAAACCTTCTCCGGGTCCGCCATAGGAAAGAAATATTCATACCGCAGATTTCCTTCTTCCTTGCGGATTTCCGCAGCAGTCCCACTTTCCTCCATTTCCTCCGCAAACTTCCTCGCACTGCCATTTACACCACTATAATATATATTTACTATTATGCTCATACCTGATATGTCCTCCTCTCAGCTTCAGCTATTCTTCATAGACACCTCCTGCTACTTCTGTATTGTAAACTCACAGAAATGCAATGTCGAATACCTATTTTGAATTGTCAACAATAGTTAAAACGTATAGTTAAATATACATTTCTATGCCAATAAGGCGCACTTAAAAATTACATAGGTTTTAAATTCTGATTGAGTCTGTCCACCATCCATGCCATTCTCTTTTCCCGTCCGGCATCAGTCTTTGCGTCAAAATATGCTCGCGTGTAAGTTTTCTTTACCGATAAGGGCATGGCTTGAAAATTTGTGCAGGCAGGCTCATACCCTTCCAACAAAGCAGAAAGCCGGGCAATTTGTTCCTCTGTAACTGCCATTGGCTTGGGCGCATACCACTGACCGTTTTTTTTGGCTTCCTCTATTTTCTTTCTGCCAAAATCAGTCATAAGACCTCGTTCCTCGAGACTTTTGACCAACGTCTTATTTTTCTCTGACCACTTACTGTTCTCTCTACGCATAGAAAAATATTTCTTATAAGTTTTATCGTCAATGCTTTGCATCTGTCCGTCAATCCATCCAAAGCAGAGAGCTTCTTCGAGGGCTTCTCCTGCCTTTATTGTTTTCGGTCCTCCGGATTTGCCGAATAGAAGCCAAACACCGGCATCTGACAGACAATGGTCTGAAAGCCATTTCCTAAATTCTTCTCTGTTGGAAAATTCCATTATATCACTCATCATACGTCCTTCCTTTATGTCTCCTTATCCGTTTAAAGTGCACAGTTTCAGATTGTAATTTGACAATTTTTAAGAAAGTAAAATCATATAACACAGTATAACACAAAATATATGGAAATTGTGATTTGATTGAAATGATGTGTGGTGTTTGATTTGATAATCTTGCTTACTCGTAGTATGATTAGTTATACAAATCATACTTTAGGGGAAAGAAAATGACAACACCAAAAGGCATAATAACGACGATTATTAAAAATGCCAAAAATGGGCGCAAAAAACAGGCAACCTTTTCTTGATTTCCTGTTTTGGTGTGCCGTTCTATGTAGCGGCGGTTATTCAGTTTTTAGGTAAGGCTATTCATCAAAGCGAAACTTGAACAATGCGGCAACAAGCCGGGATTTTATGCTGTCCTCGGTATCCCTGTCGATATGCCCGTTTTCAATGGCGGCGATTCGGATTCGCTTGCTGTAATGCCGTAAAACCTCGTCCACGGCTTCCGGCTCTCCGCTGGTCGCCCGGACAATCGTTTCATAGGGCAAAAGGTTTGGATTCCCCATGTGAAAGCACCTCCATTTTCCTTTGCAGGAGTTTTAACGTCCTGCGGATTTGATACCCGGTCGTACTCCGGCAGCGTCCGTACATTTCCCCGATTTCCTGTTGTGTATAATCTCCGAAAAATAAAGGAAAATGATTTCCCGGTTCTTCTCCGGCAAAGATAACAGGGTGGCGGCAAGTTCCCCATTGGTGAGGATTACTGTCTGACCGCATATCGTAATAGGGTATTCTTCACAGGGTGCTTCAAAATATTCGAAGCATCTACTTAATTATATCTGCTACAATTTTTACAGCTTCACATGGATTCTTTTCATCACCAAGCAGCCCTCGATAAGTAATTTCCACCGTATCCCCCACGGCAATGGGTGAATCTCCCTCGGCTATTTGGGCGTTCTTTGTAGAAAAATAATAGAGTATTTCGTCGCCGGGGTCTTTGATGATTATTATGTCATCTGCATACTTTTCAACAATTCCAGTAATGGGATCACTCTCTATGTTTTCCTCATCTGCTGTAGGTTCTGTTCCAGCATTTTCAATATTATTGGATTTTGGAGACTCCGCAGTATCGGGTTTTGTTTCTGCTTTTGAAACATCGTTATTTTCAGTTTCCTGTTCAACACTAGTTTCAGTAGGCACTGTATTCTCTTTTGAATCTGATGAACAGGCGGTCATTCCCATTGTCAAAACCATCATAAATACCAGTATACATTTCTTCTTCATATTAATCCCCCATTCTATTTTAACATTATTCAAATTTCATCATCTGCACCTGTTCTGCATGGAATTTTTTCCCCTCATAATATCCTGTAATCTCCACCATCATATCTTTAGCCATATCCCCGGCAGTCGCATCGTTGTCTTCGTAGTTGCCATCGTCATAAATTGTCCTTATATAAAATGTAGTTTCTTCATCATACAAGACAGTCAGCTTATGTCCGTTTCCCTTGTTTTCAATTGTGCCGTTTTCCTTCACCACTTTGTTATCGGCTTTCATATTAAACTGCATTTCACCCAGCTTCGATATCTTTCCGCTTACGCTGATTTCGCTTTCCTCCGTCCTGTTCTCTGTCGAAAGAACCTCCGCCTTCTTGCTGCTGACACATCCTTCCATAAGCGCCATCATAAGTATCAAAACTACGGTTGCCATCATACATTTTCTTTTCATTTACATTTTCTCCCTTTACTATTATTTAACCCAACCTGCCGGCTTCCGTGTCTATTATAGTAAAGAAATCTCTAAGTTTTCTCTAAGTTTCCTCTAAGTTTCCTCTAAGTTTCAATCCGCAATGATTCATCATAAACAACGGTTCTGATTTCTTTCTTCATTCAAATTCCCTCCTTGCCAAAAGCCATTGTAAATCAAAGATTTTCAAAAGTCTTGTGAAATATCTTCATTTTTCGGTAGTAGGGGCTATTACTTGAATTTTCCATATTTTGTGAGTGCTGTATAAAATGATATGAGGCATGAGAGGGATTCCGTAGTAGTCGGCATTGTGGGAAAATCCAAAAGTTTTGATTTTCCCACGATGCTTGTCTTTTGGTCTTTGGTTTGGAATAGTGTGGTGCTGGCGGTCTGTCTCTTGTTTTCGGTTGCTTGCTTCTTTACCGTACATGAGCTTTTGTCCATCGTTTATCTCCTCTGAAGCAATCCCTTTTTCTCATATGGCTCCCAGCTTACGGACATCACATCATACCCCGCCTCCGCTACGACCTTTCTGAGCTCTGGTTCCGGAATCTCCCGCTCTGCAAGAATAACTGTTTCTTTCTTCATGTGAGAGCTGTTCACCTTCTTAACCGCAAAAGCGTTCCGTACCGCCTCATTGATATGTGCTTCACACATACCGCACGCCATACCGTCAATTCCCACTGTTATCTTAACCATAAATAATTCCTCCTCTTTTATTGGTTGTTAGCGATTACTAACCTCCAATTTTTAAAATGCGGTACACTTTAATCACCGCCAAATCTTGAAACCCCTTCTCTAAAGTGTTAGGATAAACAAAAGAACTGTTCCGAACAAACAATAGCGGTTACTGACATACAGTGCCTTAAGCGTTTTTCGTCTCTGAAAGGAGCGCGGTGATACAATGAGCTACATCCAACACAAATCAGAAGAATCCTTGGAAGATTACCTTGAAACGATACTTGTCTTAAGCAAACGCCTCCCTGTCGTGCGCTCCATCGACGTGGCAACCGAACTGAATTATTCAAAACCCAGCGTGAGTGTCGCTATGAAAAACTTGAAAAATCGTGAGTACATCACTGTCTCGGAAGACGGGTATCTCCGTCTGACAGACGAGGGACAAAAAATCGCGGAAAGCGTCTATGAACGTCACACTCTGCTGACGGATTGGCTGGTTCATTTGGGCGTCGATCCCAAAATAGCAGCAGGTGATGCCTGTAAGATGGAACATGACATCACCTCTGAAAGCTATGAAGCGATGAAAAAATGCATCTTGTCCATTTTAGGACGCGTTTGAAAACCCTGCGGTTTTCACTGCTTTCGCAGACACTATCTCGCCACTTTTACCTTAACATTCGTGGTCAGCTTTGTCGCCTCTTTATAAGGTCTGAACAGCATATAGATCATACCGCCAAGAATGACAATGGCAACAAGCAGACCGATGACATTAAGACTGCCGGTAAACGCTGAACCAATCTGATAAACCATCAGCGCCACAGCATAAGCGAGCAGACACTGATACCCGATAGCAAACCAAGTCCATTTCGCATTGTTCATCTCCCGCTTGATGGCACCAATCGCCGCAAAGCAAGGTGCACACAGAAGATTAAACACAAGGAAGGAATATCCGGCAACCTGACTGAAGTTGGCACCAATCTCAGGCCATCCGCCGGGATAGAGGATACCCATTGTACCGACAATATTTTCCTTTGCCACCAGACCGGTAATGGATGCCACTGCCGCCTGCCAGTTTCCCCAGCCCAACGGTATAAAAATCCATGCGATTGCCCCGCCAATGGCTGCAAGAAGGGACTGATCCATTTCCTCCTCACTGAGCATTCTGAATCCTTCCGAAGTAAACCCAAAGTAAGTCGTAAACCAAATCACGATGGTGGAAAGAAGGATAATTGTGCCCGCCTTCTTAATAAAGGACCATCCTCGTTCCCACATGGAGCGCAGGACATTGCCCGCCGTCGGCATATGATAAGCCGGGAGCTCCATTACGAAAGGAGCCGGATCGCCGGAGAACATTTTCGTCTTCTTTAACATAATGCCGGAAATAATAATCGCAGCCATTCCGACAAAGTATGCGCTTGTAGCAACCCATGCTGAGCCGCCGAAAATCGCACCGGCAACCATGGAGATGAACGGTACTTTTGCACCGCAAGGAATAAACGTAGTCGTCATGATTGTCATCCGGCGGTCACGCTCGTTTTCAATCGTCCTCGATGCCATAATACCCGGAATACCGCAGCCGGTACCAATCAGCATCGGAATAAAGGATTTACCTGACAATCCGAACTTACGGAAAATACGGTCAAGCACAAAGGCAATACGCGCCATATAACCACATGCCTCAAGGAATGCAAGGAGCAGGAACAAAACAAGCATCTGCGGCACAAATCCCAAAACCGCGCCGACACCGGCTACGATACCGTCATTAATAAGCCCCGCGAGCCACTCGGCGGCGCCCGCAGCCTCAAGTCCGCTTCCTACAAGTGCCGGAATACCGGGAATCCATACGCCATAAGCCGCCGGATCCGGTTCCTCGCCGTACTTTTCAAGAACCGCCTGCGCACCCTCATAATCCGCAAGAGTTGCCATTTCTACTGTTACTTCCAGCGTTTCATCATCCGCCACTTCATACGGGAAATCTCCTGTAGGAGCAGCACCGTTTTCTTCCACATAAACATCGTAACCGTCCACGATGAGCGCCGCATCCCCATATTCCTCGGCTGCTTCTTCATAATCCCCGGAGCCGATGCCAAGCAGATGCCATCCGTCGCCAAACAGTCCGTCATTAGCCCAATCCGTGGCAGCAGCGCCTACCGTTACCATGGATATATAATACACGAGAAACATGATCAGCGCAAAAATCGGAAGCCCTAAGAAACGGTTTGTCACAATTCTGTCTATTTTATCGGAATTAGTCAGCTTTCCCGCGGACTTTTTCTTTAAACACCCTTTGATGATACTGCCAATATAAACATACCGCTCATTGGTAATGATGGATTCCGCATCATCGTCCATCTCATCCTCAACCGCCTTGATATCCGTTTCGATATGGGACAGAACGGACTCGCTCAGATTCATCTGCCCCAGTACCTTGTCGTCCCTCTCAAACAGCTTAATCGCATACCAGCGCTGCTGCTCCTCCGGCATACTGTGTACCGCAGCCTCCTCGATATGGGCAAGGGCATGTTCCACTGTTCCTGAAAAAGTATGCATCGGAACAGTCTTCCCATTCTTCGCCGTATCGATTGCAGCCTCGGCAGCCTCCATGGTGCCGTTTCCTTTCAGAGCAGAAATCTCCACCACCTTGCAGCCTAACGCCCTTGACAACTCCGCCGTGTTAATTTTGTCGCCGTTTTTCTCTACCACGTCCATCATGTTAATTGCAACAACAACAGGTATGCCAAGCTCTGTGAGCTGGGTTGTCAGGTACAGATTTCTCTCTAAGTTCGTACCGTCAATAATATTCAGGATTGCATCGGGACGCTCGCTAATCAGATAATTTCTTGCCACCACTTCCTCCAACGTGTATGGGGAAAGTGAATATATACCGGGAAGGTCAGTAATCGTCACGCCATCATGCTTTTTTAGCTTTCCTTCCTTCTTTTCCACCGTAACGCCCGGCCAGTTTCCGACAAACTGATTGGAGCCGGTCAGGGCATTGAACAGCGTTGTCTTTCCACAGTTCGGGTTACCCGCAAGGGCAATTCGCATATTCATAATTTTTCCTCACTTTCTCTTATTAGCTATTGCTAACTACTATCTTGAAAATAAAGGGGACTATTCCCCTCACAAACAGCCTTTATTCGACTTCAATCATTTCTGCATCTGCTTTCCTGATGGAAAGCTCATAACCACGGACAGTCACTTCAATCGGATCTCCAAGGGGCGCAACCTTCCGGATTTGCACTTCCACACCCTTCGTCAGACCCATATCCATAATCCGGCGTTTGACCGCTCCCTCGCCATGGAGCTTCACAACTCGGACTGTATCGCCGACTTTCGATTCTTTCAGTGTTTTCATTTCCATTCTCCTCCTCATTTCATAATATATACGCTCAAATCTGCACGGAGAATGCTCGTACTTTGGGCATTCTCTGAAATATTTAGTAACTTTTGGGCAACATTCTTGGCTACCTTAGAGTTTTTAATGTTTTTCTCACACCATAATCTTCTGTGCCATCTCTTTGCTGACTGCAATACGGGCGTCCTTTACGTTCACAATGACATTACCGCCGATGGCGTTTATCACCGTAACCGCCCCTCCCACAACAAAACCGAGATTCTCCAGATGTGTCTTTACTTCCTGCTTTCCCCCGATTCTTCTGATAATGTTTTCTTCTCCAACTTCTGCCAGTGTAAGCGGCATCATGTGTTCCTCCATTCCGAAATGTTACAAATTCTTCTTTAAAATATGTATTAGTTTACACTAACCCCATGTAATAAATAAAGGTTAGTAAATGCTAACCATATACTATGGTATGACGACGAATTGAATTTGTCAACGCTATTTTTATAACCCACTTTAGTTTCATCAGACTAACCAAAATGTTAGGAATTACTAACTTGTTATATTGTATAAATTGCACTATTTGTTATGTGTCATTTCATTTTAAGAACAACCCACAACGAGTCTGTCAAAAGAGCGATGCTTCTGAAATGCCTCGCAATACAACTGCGTGCACTTCTTATACTGCGCAAACTTTCGTTGCGCCGTTTCCACATCCCCATATACTTTCCATACCCCGATACACTTTGCTCCCGCCGCACCATTTTTCATGAAAGCATCTACATCCTCCGGCGGATAGCCGAGAAACAGCCCTATTTCATGCGGAAACGCTTCCCCGGTCTCTAACCGGCGTACCAGTTCAACAATACATTTTTCCGCTTCCCCGACCGGATAATCCAGTCCTGTCAGAATCCTCTCCGCCGTGCTGTCACTCAAATCCTCCCGCAGCCTGTTAGGGCGGTACATATAAACTAACGTACTTTTCCCCATTTTTTTTAAAGGAACAATCCTTGCACCACGTGGGATCAAGCGTCGGTTCATCTCCCGGATATTTTTTTTGAACGTCTCACCATTCTTAGCCGGACAGTTGAACAGACTCCCCGTTTTTAACCCTGCCATCGTGGGCGAGCAGTAATATACCACCAATTCCTCTGATATATTTTCCGTATCCATATTTTCCATCCCTAATCCTCCTTTTAGTTAGTTTCCACTAACCTATTAACAAAGAAAAATGCCAATTGGCATTCTGTATTTTGTCACTTTAGGTTAGTCTTCTCTAACTTTATACAGAATACCATACGTCAAACATCCTGTCAACACCGCAGCATTACTGATTTACTGCTATCGGAACTGCTCTCTCATATCTGATCAGATTAACACTTGCCGCAAAAGTCAGCGAGGGAACGAACACAACATCGTTTTCCTTCACACCCGCTAAAATAACTGCCAAATGCAGCGCCGCAGTTCCGGACGAAAGTGCGGCGGAAGAAGAAGCTCCCACATAAGCTGCCACTTTCTCCTCAAATTCATCTACATTTGGTCCTAACGGCGAAATCCAGTTTGTTTCAAACGCCTTTTGAATATACTCCTGCTCCTCCGTATGCATGGTTGGAGTTGCCAACAGAATTTTTTTCTTAGTTTGCATGTTTTCAACTCCCCTTTCTCTATTTCAGCATACTATATACGCACTCTAGTAAAGTTAAGGCAAGAACAATGTTAATTGTTCTGTAATACTTTTGATATGCTTTCTGTATGAGTACTCCCAGCCCAACCCAAGTGAGGGTTGCTATCGTTCCAATCGTGGCAATGACAATCTCAAACAAAAGTAAAACCCATAAAGAAGCGCTATAATCCGTGATATATCCGGTCAATGCAGTGATTCCGAATAAATAAATTTTCACATTGACAAATTGTAATAAAAAACCTTTTATAAACGATGCCGATTTTTCCACAGCGCTTGCAGTTGGTTTGCTCAACGCAATATGGACTGCCAGCCATATAATATAAGCGGCGCCTATATATTTCATAATACCCAGCATATCCGGTAAGAAACTACTTACCCCGAATACGAAAACAGCACATATCACCTGCACTACATAGTACCCTGCAAATATTCCGCCAAAAAGCGGTCTCCCTTTTTTATATCCATAATTCGTTACTGTATTTAACGCCAGTATATTCCCCGGTCCCGGCGTAAAAGCATTGATTGCAGAATAAATAAAAAAATTACCTAATACATAACCCGACATTTTATGTCTCCTTTCCGTTTCTAAATCTTAGCACGGAACATCATGTAATAGGTAATATCTGTTTTATATGCTGTTACATAGGGTGAACCTATGTTTAATTAATCCGGTACTGTTTCAAGGCTTCAACATAAATCTCCCCCAGTTCTGATAACTCTTTGTCCTTGTTAAGTATGTATCCAATATGCATCACCTCATCCTCCTCCAGAGGAACAGAAACGATAGCGTCCCCCTGCAAATATCTGGGAAATATGCCACTTGAAATTGTATACCCTTCCAGTCCAATCATCAGATTTACAATAGCTGCACGGTCACTGACCTTAATGCTTCTTTCAACAGGCTCATTACTGAAAAGCTCCTCAGAAAAGTTTGAGGATTCGTAAGTTCCCTGCACAAAACTAAGTCTGGGATATGGGCGCAAATCATCCAATTTAACAGCGGTGCACTTTGACAACGGGTGGTCTTTGGCAATAAAAATATGCGGTGTTGCTGTAAATAATTCATGAAAATCCAGATTGTGTTCTTCAAATAATTTTCTCATCACGTTTTCGTTACTGTTGCAAAGATAAAGAACTCCCAAATCACTGAATCGGTTCCGCACATCTTCTATAATCTGGTGCGTCTGTGTTTCATTCAGGATAAACTCAAACCTTTCCTGACCAAAACGCTGTATCAATTCTACAAATGCATTTGTTGTAAAAGTATAGTGCTGTGTGGAAACACAAAATCTCTGTTTTACGGGCTTTTTGTCAATATATTTTGATTCCAGAAGCTCCATCTGCTGGACCACCTGTCGCGCATATCCTAAGAATTCCATCCCTTCCTTTGTCAGTGCTACTCCTGCCCGACAACGACTGAAAATGGTTATTCCGGATTCCTTTTCCACTTCTTTAATCGCACCGGAGAGACTCGGCTGAGAGATATACAATTCTTTTGCCGCTTCTGTAATAGAACCTTTTTCCGCGACAATTATCATATATTTCAATTGCTGTAGCGTCATATATTCATCCTCCGACCACTAATATTGAAACATTAGGTTTTTATCACTATAGTCTTATCTTATATATTAACATACTATTCCTCGATGTCCACACATCCCAAATGTTTTGTCAGACATATTCCAAATGAAACCTTTCACTTTACACATCCGACTTGTTTTTATTTGCTTTCTCTATGTCTCCTTAATATGGTCATATTAACGTTAAATTTTCTGCTGTCTCCTGAACCTTCATAATCAATCTTTCCAGACACTTTCTGTCCGTAAGAGGATTCATCAAAGTAATCCGCAGATAATACTTTCCTTTTACCTCTGTGCTTACCACATAATACGAACCATCCTTCAAAAGCTCCTCTGCAATTCTTCTGTTCACTTCATCACACTCTATCCCAGCCGCGGCATATCGGAAACATACTATATTGCTGCAGGGTTCTAATGCCAGCTCCATATTCTTTGTCCTTCTGACCATTTCAGCAAACTCTTTGCCCAAGTCATAAAGGGTATCCACATTCTGGCGATAAATATCATCTCCGTACAGACGCATGATCGCATAGGTATGGAGGACAGTAATCGGCTTCGTGCATTCAAACGTATGTTTTGCAGAGTTGTACCACTCTTCGGAGAGCTGATCCTGCCACAAATAAGCTGCCTTTGGTGAAAACTCGTTTACCTTTCTATTTCCTGCGTTATAAATGATTGCAGTGGACAGCGGCGGAACGAGCATCATTTTATGAAAATCCAGAATCAGAGAATCCGATCTCTCAATTCCTTGTAATAAATGTCTGTATTTATCGGAAAAAATCACTGCCCCGCCATGAGCTCCATCTACATGGAACCATAATTGATGCTTCTCCGCAAAGTCTGCAATCGCTTCCAGATCATCATAGGCTCCCACAGAAGTTGTACAGGCACAGCCAATGACGCAAAATACAATCTTTCCCTCCGACACTGCCCGTTGATAGATGTCCTCAAGAAATTCTGACCGAATACTGCACTTATCATCAACCGGGACTTTGATAATATTCTCACTTTTGATTCCCATAATCTTTGCCGCCCGCTCCACACTATAGTGCGCTTCGCCGGAAACCATAATCGCAAGCTTATGATAATCTTTTTCCTCAATCCCCAGAGAAGTACGGGCAGTCACTAAGGCAGTAAGATTTCCCATAGATCCGCCTGTATACCGCGAATTGGCTATCGGCTATAAAAATAAAGACAGCCTGCCCATTGCCAGCAAATATTTTATTGAATATTTAGCTGAAAATGCTGATAAGCTGCCTTAAAAAATTTGATAAAGTTGTCCATAGAAGGTAGGTGGTGTTATAGCTTTATCCCTGATGCCCATTTATATAACGCTTCTGTTTCAAGTTCCTTACTTCTGCGCAAAATATAGTCAAATCCTTGTCGCACACTTCTTGCGGCAGCAATATCTTTTGGCTGCTCGGTAAGCCAATCCTTCATTGCCTTTTCAAATATATCGATGAGCTCACCATATTTTGATATAGCTGCTTCGAGCGATTCCTTGTCAATCCCGGTAACGGTATGAAGACAAAGTTCCAAGAACTGTTTGATGCACATCTTATTCTCATAATGTATGAAAATGTGGGGATACAGACAATCTATCGTTTCCAGATTTTTTTCATTCTCCATCCTAAGCTCATCTCGCCAATTTTCATATATAACCAGTCCATATCCGACAAGAGGTTGATCAAACTGATGAACTTCATTACTGAGTAACCGGTATCCTTCACGCAGGGCCTCTTTACATGCATCTTCAACGCTCATCTTATCCGCCGATGGCTTTATCAGAATAAGCTTTATTTTTTTCTTATACCAGCCCGGATAGTCATTTAACTGATTAAAAGACATAACGGAATTCTTATCATCATCACCATCTAAAAACGATATTCCTTTCAATATCTTTCCGTTATAGGAAAAACCTGATGCAAGTATTATGTCTTCATATTCTTTAGGTTCAACAACTACCGGATATCCTTTTAATATATTTTCTTTTGCCAAATACATGAGTGTCTCGACACTATGCTGGTCACTGTCATAAACCTCACAGGATAATCCGTATACTGCCAGACAGTTTTTCTCAAACATATCCTGTCCCCATGAATAACCAAAACAAGTAGATGTAAAAGCAGATTGGAGAATATATTCCGCGTCATCATTCACTTGCCGGTTTCTGGAGTCTTTATGACGCTCCAAGCCCATAAATAACTTAATTGCCGATAAAACTGCGGGCCTAGCCATACTTCTTGGCCATTTTCTTCCAGAAAAATCTGCTATTTCACCATAAGGTAATAGAACATGTTCAAAATTCGCATTAACTGGTATCATTCCCGTCGGCAAAAGAATCTCATCAATTGTCACGCCCAAAATTATCGACAGCTCCACCAGCATTGAGACTTCCGGCATAGTGTGACCGTTCTCCCACTTGCTGACAGCCTGCGGACTCACCGAAAGCCTCCGCGCCAGCTCCTCCTGTTTTATGCCCCTGCTCTTTCTCAAAAGAGCAATCTGTTTTCCTGCTTTGCAGCTATCGAACAAAATTTTCACGTCCTTTCGTCTATATTCTTTTACGATACGAATCTCACGTTTCCTTTTGAAACCGCCATCATATCGCCTCGTCTGAGTATATTATGCCACAGTAGAATAGGTAAATCCATAAAGCAGACATTGACCCAAACAGAATAAGACTTAACTTAAAGTTTATATTCAGAGCATCATCTTCCCTAAATCCTTCTTTTACTCAATTTCATAATTCACACCTTGTCCCTATAGTTCTAAATGATTTACTTTGCAATACCGTCGCACACTGCTTAAGACCATCCACGATTTTCAGATGCTGCGGGCAGACGCGTTCGCACTGTTTACAGCCTATACATTCTGATGCCAGACCACCGGAAACGGTTGCTTTCTGATAATCCGAAACTGCCTCCGCTATCTGTCCGTTTCCAAGTTGCTTATTCATGGCAGAGAATATCTCCGGAATCGGGATATGCTTCGGACATCCTTCCGTACAATAGTGACACGCGGTACAAGGGATTGTAGACGAATTTCCGAGAATCCTCTGCGCCTGCTGAATAGTCTTCTGCTCCTCCTCATTCAAAGGCTGAAATTTCTTCATGTAAGACAGGTTATCCTCCATTTGTGCAGTATTGGACATGCCCGACAGTACGGTTATGATGCCGTCCAGCGACGCCACAAACCGGATTGCCCATGAAGCATAAGACATATCCGGATGATATTCATCAAACAGTCTTTTTACTGCGGCAGGAGGATTTGCAAGGTTTCCGCCTTTTACAGGTTCCATCACCACGATGGATTTCCCATGTTCCCTTGCCACCTCATAATTCGCCCTTGCCGCCACAGACGGATTCTCCCAATCCGCATAGTTGATCTGCAGCTGCACAAAGTCCACTTCCGGATGTGCCCTGAGAAGCTGGTCTAACAGCTTCGGTCCTGCATGGAAGGAAAAGCCCATATGCTTCACCAGCCCTTTTGCCTTCTGCTCATTCACAAAATCCCAAATGTGGAATTTATCGTATTTTGTATAACCTCCTTCCATCATGGCATGCAGCAGGTAGTAATCAAAATATCCTGCCCCGGTACGTTCAAGGCTTGTGTAAAACTGGTTTTTCGCCGCTTTCTCAGTCGGAGCCAGCATCATTGCATTCAATTTTGTTGCCAGCGTATATGAATCGCGAGGATATCGGTCTACAAGAGCCTTCTTAATGGCGGCTTCAGATCCCATGTATACATATGCAGTATCAAAATATGTAAAACCAGCCTCCATGAACAGATCCACCATATGTTTTACCTGTTCAATGTCTGTATGCAGTCCTTTCTTCGGCAGACGCATCAATCCGAATCCCAGTTTTGGTGTTTCTTTCCCAAAATAATCTGACATTCCTTTTCCTCCTTGTCTACATTTCGTTTGATATTTTTGTGCTATTTACTTCCCATAAAATCTGTTTCTATTCTATTAAAATTTCTTCCCCATCCTCCACGATCAGGCGGTTCTCCACATCAAACTGCTCTGCCAGCTCCCGGTCAAATTGCCTTCCCGTAGTTGTTGTGGTCATATGATATGGGATGTTATGTTTCGCACCTACGAGACCAGCGCACTCTGCTGCTTCTTCCAGTCCCATGTTATATACGCCGTCACAGCAGAAAAATGCATAATCAATTTCCATTTCATCCATATGCACCATCTGCTCTGTTTTGGAAGTATCCCCTGTCACATAAACAGACTTACCGTTGGAAAACGTCAGTACATAACCGACACAGCCACTCACGTCATGGAGCGGATTATACCCTGCCTCCACTGCTTCCACCTTAACATAGCCAAGGTCAAAAATCTGGTGTTCCCCATTTTGTATCGCCTCTCTGTATGTAATAATCTGGCAGTCTTCGTTCCGGTTCTCAACCTTTTCAATCTGGCTGTGGTCAAAATGAGAATGTGTCACCAGTATCAGATCCGCTGAAAGTTCATAGGAGTCTCCTGCATAGGGATCAATATAGATCACCTTCCCCTCGTTTGTAACAATACGGATGCTCGCCTGCCCCTGATAAAGCAGCGCTGCCGGTCCCGGCTCCGATGGAAAGTCTTCGGTTTCCGGAATTTCTACAGGTATGTTTTCCTCCTGTGTCATCATTTTTGTATCCGAACAGCCGGTGAGAGAAATCAAAGACAACAGCCCTGCACTTATAAATGCCATCCATAATTTTCTCATCCTACAATCTCCTTCTGTCCACCATACGGAAACTTCATAAGCCTCCCACACGACTGCATCATAGCAAGTTCCCGCATCAGCTCCTTTACATCCAGACCATTCGGACAATGTGAGGAACATGCGCCGCATTCAATACAATCCACAGGCTTTCCGGACGACTTCATATTATTTAATTTTTCTAATATCTGCACATTTCCGGCCAAATATTCCCCGTAGATTTTTAATGCCTCTGAAATATTGATATGTGCCGGACAGCTTTTGCTACACTTTCCACATGCTGCACATGACCTTATCATAACTGCTGCTTCGCCTGCGTTATTTTCCATTTTACTCCCACCATATCTTTTTGTTCTCCATTTTCATGTTTATTTCAGTCTATTACCTGAAACTTAGTCCACTTCCGGCTACGGTAACGAACCTGAATCAATGCTGCTTTTACCATCCAGTCCCCAACCATTGCCAGACAGATCCCTATCACTTCGAGGTTCATCCACACACCAAACGCGATTGAGAAAATCACCCTGCACACACTGTGGATCACAACCAGCAAAATAACCAGCTTTTTGGTATCATCCAATAAACTGTAAAGCGTCAGTACAAAAGGCGTTAAAATCATAATCAGCAAATTCCATGCTGCTGAACCCATATAAGTAATGCGCAGCAGTTTTTTATTGTAATAATCAGCTGCCTCGATATCCCACGCCTGAAGAACAAATATACCGATGGCATTGCCAATGACATTGATTGCATTCATAACAATGGAAATGTTCATAATCGCTTTTGTCTTTCCCATACTGCGGAACAGTGCCGCCGCACTGTTGTAGACTGCCAGTGCCGGAAACGACAGTGCAGAAATTACCAGATAAGTGAGGGATGCCCTCATCACGTCTGGTTCCACCCGCCCAAATAAAAGAGATAAAATCTGAGAACGGAATAAAATGGAAATACCCATCAGAAATGCCGATATAAGGACTGTAATCATCAATAACTGGCTTGACGCAGTCACACCATTTTCTCTGTCATTCCTCCCGATATACTGGCTTGCTACCACAGCTCCGCCGGATGCCACCGCACCAAACACAAAAATAAACACATTATTCAACTGGTTCACAAGAGATACTTCTGATACTGCTGCTTCCCCGGCATAGCTGACCATCAGCGTATCTGCAATTCCTAAGAGTCCATCCTTCGCAAGTCTTCTATTGTCATGGATAACTGTTATATCAGGCGGACAAACTTCCGCAAATATTACATAACAAATGCATGCTCCACAAGGAAATTCCACGCTTTTTCCACCTGTTCTGTAATATCCTCTCCATGAAATGTGACCACCTCTTTCGGAAATTCCTGCTTTATATCCGTCACGCCATTGGCAAGTAGCTTATTTGCCAGATAATTCATTTCCCCGGAAAACAACGGATTCGGCTGCACCATTGCAGAGTTATAAGTATCAAGGATTGCTGCCACGGAGATACCGTGATAGGTCAGGCTTTCATATTCCGAAAAATCTCCAGTACCTTCCGGCCCCGTTGCTTTCTGCTCCTTTGCCATCGTCAGCAACATGTTCTTATCATCTTCTGTAAGCGGCACAAAATCTTTCAGATTCTTCACATTGTCCTTCACCTGTTCCAGTGTAGACATGCCGGAAAGTACCGCAATCACTTCTTCCATGCTGCCTGCAAACCGCAGCGCCCATACTGCAGGTGACATTTCCGGCTGGATGGAGCGGAGTTTCTTTTCAGCCGGCTCCGGTATCTGCGCCAGAACGCCTCCTTTCACTGGCTCCATGATAACTACCTTTTTCCCATGCTTGCGGATCACTTCATAGCATCTTCGGGATGCGATAAAATAGCTTTCCCAGTCAAAATAATTGATGATGATCTGAACGAACTCCACTTCCGGATGCTCCGTCAAGATCTGGTCAAGTACCTCCGGAGAATCATGGAAGGAAAATCCGATGTGTCTGATCTTCCCTTCTTCTTTCCATTTCTGTGCATGTTCAAACAAATGGCAGTTCTTTACCACACCGCCCTTACCATCCAGTCCATTGTAAAACTTCGTGTTCAGGATATGAAGCAGATAATAATCTACATAGTCTGTTCCCAGATTCTTAAGCTGCTGTGCAAATATATCCTCCACCTGGTCTTCTGTCTGTATGTGAAAGGTGGGAAGCTTTGTGGCAATGGTAAACTGCTCTCTCGGATACCGTTCCACCACGCTCTTCCTTAACGCCTCCTCACTTTTTCCATTGTGATAGGCATAACTTGTATCGAAATATGTGAATTCGTTCCCAAGGAACTCATCCACCATCTGGTTCAGCTGTTCCAGATCAATGTCCTCCTGCACCCCGTCAATAACCGGGAGCCTCATAAAACCAAATCCTAATTTCCCCTGTGCCATCTGTTCTACCTCCTTCTTTAATCCTCCGGCGCCCATGCAGTAAACTGTGTTTCCTGCTGTTCCAATGGAACCGTAAAGAAACGCACGCTCTTGTCCACTGCCCTAATCCGCTCCATTTCCTCTCCTGTCAGCTCAAAGTCAAAAATGTCAAAATTATCCTTGATATGCTGTGGATTGGTAGATTTCGGGAAGATAATCGTACCTTCCTGAATATGCCAGCGTAGGATGATCTGAACATTAGTCTTTCCATACTTCTCTGCCAGTTCCGTAAATACTGGCTCATTTATCAGGTCTGCATCACCATGTCCGATAGGATACCATGCTTCAATTACTGTTCCATAAGGTGCCAGCCTCTTTTTTAATTCGTTCTGCTGGAAATAAGGGTGGCACTCCACCTGCAGCACTGCGGGCTTAACCGTTGCTGCCTCACAGATTTCCTCCAAACGCTCCGACTCAAAATTACTGAGTCCGATTGTTTTTACTTTTCCCTGTTCTACCGCCTTTTCGAGATCTTTCCATGCCCCCATATAATCACCTACCTGCTGATGTAAAAGAAGCAGGTCAATATAGCCAATGTCCAGACGCTCCAGCATCTTGTCAATGCCCTCCATCGTCTTACCTTCCCCGTATTCACTGGGCCACAATTTGGAAGTCACCCAGATTTCTTCACGGGGGATGCCGCTTTCACGCACAGCTTCGCCTACACTGCGTTCGTTCTGGTAAGCGTGGGCGGTATCAATATGACGATACCCCATCTTCAAGGCATACATACACGCATTCTTTGTTGCATCCCCCGCAGGCACCATATATACGCCCATACCAAACTGCGGGATTTTTGTTCCATTATTCAAAGTAATATAAGTCTGACTCATCTCTTTTTCCTCCATTTATTTATAAATTATACTCTTTTATACCCTTGTGTATATTCTATTGAATTTTCCCAGACGATAATACATCTCAAAGGATCAATACCCTGCAAAACGTTCATTCCGATCGAGTCCGGTCATCTGCTCCATTTCCTCATCCGTCAGTTCAAAGTCAAATATCTCAAAATTCTCCTGAATATGATCTTCATTACTGGAACCGGGAATTGCAATATTGCCCGCCTGCAGATGCCAGCGCAGGATGATCTGTGCCGAAGTCTTACCGTGAGCTTCTGCTATCCCTGAAATCACTTCATCATTAAACAATGTCTGCGTGTTGCCGCGTCCGCCAAGGGGAAACCACGACTCCATAACGGTTCCGTACTGCTGCAGGTGCTCTTTCATATCCATACTCTGGTGATAGGGATGGGTTTCGTTCTGGAGCAATGCGGGTGTAATGGACGTTGCATGAACCAGCCGGTCAAAATCTTCCGGCGTATAATAATTGGAAAGTCCAATGGAACGCAGCTTCCCTTCGCTGACTGCCTGCTCCATGGACCTGTATGCCTCCACATCATTGCTTGGCTGGGAATGGTGTAAAATCATCAGATCAATATAATCCAATCCCAATCTTTCGAGAGAAGCATTGATTGCCTCCGCACCGTTATCAAAATCATCCGTCCACATTTTTGTGGTAACAAAGATTTCCTCTCTTGTCACAATTCCTTCATCAATCGCCCTCTGAATGCCACGTCCCACATCTGCTTCATTTCCATAAATTCTGGCAGTATCGATCAGGCGGTATCCATCCCGCAGTGCCCAATATACAGAATTTTCTGCCTCGCTGCCGGACAGACGGAAAGTTCCTATTCCAAGAATCGGCATCTCATAACCGCTGTTCAACATAACTGTCCCGTTTTCCAGATCGAACACCTGTCCCTGTGATTTTCCAGCGGCTTCTTGTTGTTCGCTGCCTATGTTTTTTTCCTCTGTAGTTTCTGTCTGGCTATTCTCCTGTATTTTATTTTCCATATCTGTACCGGCTGTCTGGCTGCTTGCCGGAGTTTCATTCCCCACAAGTTCATCCACACTATCCGGCTGTTCCTCCGTCGCACCACATGCAATCAGGAATAAACACATTACAAGGGAAAGAATAAAAGCTGCAATCTGTTTTGTTTTCAATTAAATCGTCCTCCTTTAGCCACGTCCCATGCCGACAATGTCCATATGCGACAGTGCTTCCTCAATCTCCTGCATTTCATCTGGTGACAGTTCCACATTGACCGCCTCAAAGTTCTCCTTTACCCGATCCTTTTTCGTTGTCCCCGGAATCGGAACCAGATACGGTTTCTTTGTAATCTCCCATGCAAGGGCGATCTGCGCCGGAGTCGCCTGCTTCCTTTCTGCAAACTCTGTAATCAGCTCCATGAGATCACGATTATGGTCAATCCCTTCTTTCTTAAACAGGTTCATATCCGCCCGCCAGTCGCCTTCACGGTACTTTGTTCCGGCAGCATAGCGGTTGCTTAGATACCCTTTTGCAAGAGGACAGGCTGACACATAGGTAATTCCAAGTTCTTCGCAGAGCGGGAAATAGGTTCCCTCATCCTGTCTTGCCACAAAAGAATACATATTTTCAATTGCGGAAATGCTGCATACACTGTGCGCTCTCCGGATATATTCCTCCGGTGCAAAGGAAACGCCCCATGCCCGGATTTTCCCGGCTCTTATCAGCTCCGCCATTGTTTCCGCTACTTCTTCCGGCTCTGTTTTCGGATCAATGCGGTGCTGGTAGTATAGATCAATATAATCTGTTCCAAGCCTTTTCAAGGATGCGTCTACCTGCTGACGTATAGAATCACGGCTACTGTTCAAGGCATCCTCATTTCCTGTAAAGAAAGATTCATCCACAATACCGAATTTTGTGGCAATAACAGCTTCTTTACGGAAAGGAGCCACTGCCTTGCCGAGATACCGCTCATTTGCTTCGCCATAAACAGGGGCCGTATCGAAAAAAGTATACCCCACCTCATGGGCGTACCGCATAAGTGCTACCATGTCCTCTTCTGCTTCCACCACTCCATAGGCATGCGTCTGTCCCATACAGCCATATCCGATTGTCGTGATCTCAATCTCTGTCTGTCCAAGTTTTCTTGTCTTTTCCATTTTCATTCACCTTTCTTTGATTTATGTTGTTATTCTTCTTTCAGTATGAACCTGCCTCTGATACAGGAATACGGCAAGTGAACCCCCTAACAATTCCACAACCGGCTCTACCAGCATCAATCCGTACATTGTCCACAGTACATTTGCAAGCATCATCAGCGGCAGGTCAAAAATCCCTTTTCGGAAAAAGGACAGCACAAAAGCCTGCTTCGCCCCGCCAATCCCCTGAAACACGGAAATCAGCATAAACCCTATATTGATAAACGGCAGTGAAATACACCTGAGACGTGTAAAGACTGCCCCATATTCTATCGTGGCCACATCCTCAATAAAAAATCTGACCAACCACGGTGCGGATAATTCCGCCATTGCAAACATAAGCACAGAAATAACAAAACCAGAGACTAAGGAGAACCGTACAGCACTGTCCATCCGCTTTCGGTTGCCAGAAGCATAATTGTAAGCAATCAGCGGAAGCACACCGGAGGATAATCCCTGGACAATCTGGAAAGCGGCAGGAGTACCAACTAAAAATACCTCCGCCACATAAACGGTGACAGCCGCTACCTGCAAGGGATCTCCCGTCTGTCCGATAAACCATGTGTCAGCAAGATTATAGATAAGTACAATTAACTGACTGATCACTGTTGGAACTGCCAACGTAAGAACTGCTTTCCTGACAGGCATACTTTCAAATATATCTTTCTCTTTCAACTTAACGTCTGCCATGACTTATTCCTGATGCAGCTTTACACTGTTGATCATTTTTGCATATTGAGGGTCCTCGTTAGAGCCAAATAAGGTCATGCCCTCATCCAGCGCGCTGATCTTCTCCATTTCTTCATCTGTTAAAGCAAAGTCAAAAATAGATATATTCTGCTCCATCCGCTCCTTATGGACTGATTTCGGAATCGTCACCACGCCCCGCTGATAATTCCAGCGCAGTACCACCTGTGCCGCACTCTTTCCATACTTTCCACCAATGCCGGAAAGTATTTCATTGGCAAAGAGATTTTTCTGCCCTTCTGCGAATGGTGCCCATGCTTCCGGCTGAATCCGGTACTCTTTCATAAATTCAAATGCAGCCTTCTGCTGGAAAAACGGGTGACATTCCACCTGATTGACTGCAGGAACTACTTTATTGTTCATCACCAGATCCACCAGACGGTCACTGCCGAAATTGGATAAGCCGATGGCACGGATCTTTCCTGCCTCGTACAGTTCTTCCATAGCCCTCCATGCCCCATAGTAATCTCCAAACGGACGATGAATCAGGTATAAGTCCAGATAATCCAGCTGCAGATTGGAAAGGGAGGTCTCAAACGCCTTTTTCGTCTTTTCATAGCCTGCGTCCTGAACCCACAGTTTTGTAGTAATGAACAGCTTCTCCCTGGGAATCTCGCTGCGTTTTATCGCACGCCCCACTGCTTCCTCATTCCCATATACGGCTGCCGTATCAATCAGACGATAACCGGTCATCAGGGCATCATAAACTGCCTGCTCGCAGACATCCGCATCTGCAATCTGAAAAACACCAAAACCAAGCATGGGCATTTTTACACCGTTATTCAAAGCTACATATTCCATAATTTCTATTCTCCTATTATAAATTTAATCATTTCATCCTCAGTTGCGGCTCATCCTGCCTGCACAGTCTGCAGTGTCACAATTTTCCCTCGATATGTCCCTCTGACCATAATTGCTGCAATCGCAAATCGGATAATTTCCATAGCAGGAAAAGCCAGCCAGACCAAAGTGGTACTTCCTGTCTGTGCAAAAAGCCATGCAAAGAGCAGCAAAAAAACCGCCTGTGAAATAGAAACGATAAAACTTGCTGTCCCCTGCCCCATTGCCTGCAAAAATCCTGACAATATCTGCGTTGTTGTGGTAAGCAGCAACGCCGCAGCAATGAACCGGAGTGCCTGAATCCCCATTTCCATCATTTCGCCCGATGCATTGAACATGGCAAGCAGCTGTGCCGGGAAAATAAGGAAAACCAATATCCCTGCCACTGCTATCACAGCATTCACACGCAGGCTTTTCCACAAGGTATCCATAATACGTTCTTTCTCTCTTGCACCATAGTTATATGCGATGATCGAAATTCCTGCACTACTCATACCGCTGGATGGCATAATAACAAAGCTCTGCAGGCGAATGTAAATCACATAAATTCCCGGAGCTAGCGGGGAAAGACCCATAAGGATATTGTTCATGCCTAAAGCGATAACTGCAACCAGACAGTTGCTCAAAGCCACCGGAATCCCTATTTTTACAATCTCTCCCACGATAGGTAAATCCGGTGTAAATACCTTTCTGCTGATGTGTACCTCATGGTTAAAGCGCAGATTTAAAAACAGGCCAGCCACTGCCGCTACCGCCTGCGCTGTTACCGTTGCAATCCCGGCACCGGTAATGCCCATTGCCGGAAGACCAAACCATCCGAAGATCATAACCGGATCTAAGATGATATTCACTACCGCCCCGACCAGCATCGGTATCATTGTTAGATCTGCCCTTCCAATAGCGGCCAGAAGCCTCTCCATCATAATCTGGTGGAATGCGGCAAAAGAACAGACACATAAAACGATACTGTATGAAATACACATATCACGGATTTCCTGAATATCTGTCTGTATCATATAAAAAGGTTCTATCACTGTAAGCCCAAGGACCGCAAACAAAACCATCACAATCCACAACAGTACAAAACCGTTTCCTGCTGTTTTATTTACGCCGCTTCCATCTTTCTCACCCAGCTTTTTTGATAAAACGGAATTCACACCCACACCGATACCGGCTCCAACACCTACCACCAAATACTGCACCGGCATACAAAGTGAAATTGCCGTAAGCGCATTACCGCCAAGCTGTGCCACATATAAGCTGTCAACCAATCCATACAGCACCTGCACAAGCATGGATATGATCAGCGGCATTGACATCTTTTTCAATAGCCTGCCTACCGGCAGACTTCCCATTTCATTGCTCTCCAATGTTTTTTCCTCCTTCAAACATATTTACTTTTCATTTCTTTCCAAGATTTTTCGCTTAACCGTTCGCCGTTTTCCACTTCGGTTCAGACGGTTCATACAAACTGATACATAATGCCCTATTACCGCAAACAGGCACATCACCGCAAAATATTCTGCAAAAAACAGCACTGCCGATTCCCCATAATCGAAAAATACAAATTGAACCTTTAAAAACATATAGGCAGCAAACCGTCTTTTTAGAAAGGCATAAACCCCATAGACGGCATAGGCCAAAAACACAAGTCCCAATATGTATTTGAAAGGAGCCTTTATCTGTTTTTGCATTCTTTTTGCGGCAAGCATCCGATTCCAGTAAATTCCAAGGTGGAAAGATGCCAGTACAAATCCCCAATAGGATGAAGCCAGATGTGCAAGCCTTGCAAAAGCCATTCCCCCTTTTATATCCCATGGTGCATATCCTGACATGATCACACTGCTTACCGCCAATAAAGCCATCACAATCAGCAAGAGCATATTTAAAGCTGTTCTTACTATACGTGGTGCCGTATAATGTCCTTTTATCATCGCCCGATACCAGCCTAAATTCAGCAGATGATGCGCGCAGAACAAAAGGAACATTGCCATGCCAAGCCGCTCGTGCATTTTTCCGCTGATAAGGGAATAGGCCATCAGGCCTGGCATCAACAGAATCATTGCAAAGTCCACGCAAATCCGTACCTTTTGCTTTATCCCCATTGTCTTTTAATCTCCATCCGCAGGATTATAAAATCCCAAACCCTCCAGCCAGCTTACTACATCATCTTCCGCACGATCCACATTAGAGCCGCGTATTGCCATGCCCTCCAGCAATTCCGCTTCTGGAACTAACTCCGCAATATCCCTCTCGCTGCGTCCAAGAGCGCTTCCCTCATGGGTACAAAAAGGAATGACCGTCTTCCCTGCAAAATCATAGGATTCTAAAAATGTGAACATTGCCATGGGCATTGTGCCCCACCAGTTGGGGAAACCGATAAATATGGTCTGATACCCGTCCATATTTTCTAAGGCGGCGGCAAGCTGCGGCCTCTCATCATTATCCTGCTCCTGCTTGGCAACCTCGATCAGATCATTATATTCATCCGGATAAACCGTGACTGTTTCCACATGGAACAGCTCTCCTCCGGTATATTCAGCAATCTGACTTGCAATCGTCTCTGTGTTTCCTGTCTGTGAAAAATAAGCCACTAAAATATTGTTCTGCTCTGCTGCCTCTGACGTTACGGCATCTTCCGGTTCTTCAATACTGCTGTCTTGGATCTCTGTTCTTTCCTCCTGTTCAGGAGCGCTGCTGCCTTCCTCCGTATTTTGTGCCGTATTGCTTGGTTGCGGATTGCCGCCACAGGCTGTCAATGCAAAAAGCAGCGTGCCCGTCATAATAAAAGAGATTATTTTCTTCAAATGATGCTTCCTCCCGTCTGTAAAATCGTATAGATACATTCTCTTTTCAGGATATTCGTCCATCCACAATCCTATTATATTTTTCTCTGTCACTGCACTCAACATCACATCACTTCAGAATGCGGTTTATGCCACACATTCTGCAAAAATGTGGTCTAACTCAGTTCTTCTATAATATCCGGCACTCCAACTATCCCATCTTAATAACAAAAACAGCACCTCCGAAGAAATGCTGCTCTGTTACATTCCGTCTTTCATTTTATGCTGTCAGACATTCAGGAAGGTTAAATCCATTTTCCAATGGCACCTCTTGCGTCATCTACAAAACTGCCCTGAATGGCAAGTCCCTTTGTCACCATCGCACTTTTGCAGACACTGCGGATTTTACCCTCTGTCCCGCTAAGACCGCTCCCCTCATGGGTACAGAAAGGATGGATCGTCTTACCGCTCCAATCAAATTTTTCCAAAAAGGTATATACCGCCATCGGCATGTCTCCCCAATAGTTCGGATATCCCAGATATATTTCATCATACCCGTCAAGACTATCTGGCATGGCAATCAACTCCGGTCTTGCCTTTGCCTGCAGATCCTTTTTTGCCTGTTCAATACAAGTATTATAATCAGCGGCATATGGAATCTTCTGCTCAATCTGAAACAAATCCGCTCCCGTCATCTCGGAAATCATCTCTGCCAACTTTTCCGTATTGCCTACCGTCACATAACGGCAGCCTCCGCTGAAATAGTTTTCATCCGCCCTTGAATAAAACGCTACTAATTTTGCCATGACATACTTCTCCTTCTACATTTTTTCACACGTTACTCCATATAAAATTACATCTGGAATGCCTCTGCCACCAGTTTTAAGTTTTCCACAATAGGTAAATGCTGCGGGCAGTGGTTCTCGCACTGTTTACACCCGATACAGTCTTCCGGTTTCCCGTGAGTTGCCGTCAGATTCCCATATGTAGTGGCAAGTCCTGCCAACAGCCCAAACTGTTTCTGGTTATTATACAGTGAGAAATATTCCGGGATGGCAATTTTCTTCGGACAGCCGGAAGTACAATAGCGGCAGGCAGTACACGGAATGGCAATGCTGTCACCTATAATCTGAACGGTCTTTGCTATGGTCTCCCTCTCCCCTTCAGTCAAAGGATGGAAATCCTTCATATAGCTGATATTGTCCTCTACCTGTTCCAGATCACTCATGCCGCTTAAGACCACCATTACCTGATCTAGTGAGGCTGCAAAACGGATTCCCCATGAAGCGTTCCCTGCATCCGGATTGGCTTCTTTCAGAATATTTGCGGCAACTTCTGGCAGACGCACTAAAGCGCCACCCTTCAACGGCTCTATAACCGTTACCTGCACGCCATGCTTTACGCAGACTTCATAGCATTTACGGGACTGTACGCTTTCATTCTCCCAGTCTATGTAATTGAGCTGCAGCTGCACTAGTTCTGTTTCCGGGTGGTCAGTCAAGATACGGTCCAGCATATCCGCATCATCATGGTAGGAAAAACCAATGTGCCGGATCTTTCCCTCTGCCTTCTTCTGCGCCATGAACGCAAAGCCCTTCTGTTCCTGTACCGCCCCATATACGGACCGCCCATCGCGTGAAGGAAATAATAATCAAAGTAATCCACCTGACACCGCTCAAGCTGCTCGTTGAATATTCTTTCATAGTCTTCTGCACATTTCGTCATAAATACCGGCATCTTAGTGGTGATGGTAAAGGAATCTCTAGGATAGCGTTTTGCCACCAGCTCGCCAAAGGCTTTCTCACTGTTTCCTCCGTGATAGACATATGCCGTATCGAAATAAGTAAATCCCGCCTCCATGTATCTGTCTATCATAGCTCTTGTCTTTTCCATGTCCACACTTGACCAGTCCTCCGAATTCGTCTGCGGCAGACGCATCAGTCCAAAACCTAATTTCTTCATTTCAATATACACTCCTTTCCAAATCTGGATGAGGAATGCCCGTATTTTGGGCATTCTTCGGTGTGAAGCTTTAGAAGTTCTTGGCGAAGCAGCCTCTGCTGTAAGTCTTAGAACTTCTCTTCACTCTATTATCTGCTAAATCCTCTGTGTCCATATACTCTGCATTTGTTCAGTGCTTCTTCCAGCGAACGGAACTCTTCTGTGGTCAGTTCCACTTTAGAGGCATCCAGATTTTCAATGATGCGCTCCTTGTTCTTTGATCCCGGAATCGGCACCACATTGGGATATTTATGCAGCATCCATGCCAGCGAAATTTGGGCGCTTGTGGCATTTTTCATATCCGCATATTCTTTCAAAAGGTCAATGATTGGCTGGTTGCCGGCTATGTTTGCTTTTTGAAGCTGCGGCACCCAGTTTCTGACATCATCATTTGACTCAAACTTTGTTTCCGTTGTAATCTTTCCTGACAAAAGCCCGCTGGCTATGGGGGAAAAGGGAACCACTCCAATATCATGCTCCATACAATAAGGAATCACTGCTTTCTCCATATCCCGCTCCACCATAGAGTAGATATTCTGTACCGCACTAAGCGGTGTGACATTCTGTGCCCTGTCAATGACGTCCACATCTACCTGCGATAGTCCCCACCCCCGGATCAGACCATCCTCCATCAGCAGCCCCATTGCTTCAGCAACATCCTCTATCTTTACGCCGCCGCTTGTCCTGTGAAGGTAATAAAGGTCAACCATATCCGTCCGAAGCCGATCCATAGAATCCTCCAAATGCCTACGGACTGCCCTGTATACGGAAGCCTCCGCCCGAACCTCCGATCTGTCCAGAAACAGCTTGGTTGCCAGTACCACATCTTTCCGCACACCTTTCAGTGCTTTTCCCACGATACGTTCATTATGCCCGATGCCTGCAAGATTCGGGCTGTAAATCTCTGCAGTATCAAACAGCGTACAGCCATGCCTGTATGCGTTCTGAATTGCTTCTATGCTGTATTGTTCCGGCGGAATTTTTCCATAACCGTGTGAAAATGCCATACAGCCCATGCCCACTTCCGATACTGTTAAATCTCCTAACTGTCTTGTTTTCATTTCTTGCCTCCTACTTGCTCAGAGTTCCGGGATTGCTCTATATTTTGACTTTATCCATAAGCAACTAAGAAATCTTTTGACTTGCCGTAAATGCAAAAACAAAGGCTGCAACTGATTTCGTATATATTATAATCTGAAAATTAATCCGGACTCCACACCAATTGGAAGGTTTCTGTGGTTTACACCCCACAAGTGGCAAAAATGTGGCATAACTTCGTTTTTGCTCTATAAATTCAGATAATACTCCCATGTTGATTTTTTGACCTGTCTGTATTATGCTACAAGAGGGTAAATCCCTATAATAAATTTTGAAAACTTATAATGCAGCTCCTCTCTATGCGGTATAGCTGTTTAGGAGATACGACTATGGCAGAAAATAAAAAAGAAGATCTGCGGGTTCAACGGACGAAGGAATTTATCCGTAAAGCCTTCGAAGCAATGATTTGTGAAATGGATTATGAACAGATTTCTATCAAAGAACTGGCACAACGTGCAAAAATTAATCGAAAAACATTTTATTTACATTATAACTCGTTGGATGACCTTCTTCTGGAAATCCAGAATGAAATGGCACAAAATTTTATTAAACGCACACAAGGACTGGAGCGTCCTCGCGATATGGACAAGATTACACGGGAATTTTTCCTGTGCAGTGAGGAATTGGGGAAAGTAGGAGAAAGGATTACATGTAGCGGTAATTACAAATATATCAGCCGCAAGATCACCAATGATATTATGAGCCAGACATGGAAATCCAATTCACAATCATCTACTGAAAACCCATATGTCCAGAATATCATTATGACGTATGTGTCACAAAGTACTTTGGAAATCTATAAGCAATGGGTTGCTGACGGCAGGAAAATCCCCCTTGAGGATATTATCAGAATAGCCACCCAGCTTATTTGTAGCGGGGTGAATGGATTAAATATTTAGTAGAGAAGCGCAATCGCCCATTTCTCCTTTCAGCAGATAGGTGACTGTTTCCCTATATTAACAATTTTTGCATTTGAATCATCTTGTGGTTTATATCATCTATTTCTTCTCTTTTCCAGCCCGGCATATTAGGATTGCACTACAGCATTACAACCGTCTCGACGTGCGGCGAGTGTACAATAAAGATGCACTTATCTGCCATAGAAAAGATAAGAATTGTGTTGATAGACGTGCTTTTGACTGGCTTCGGTTTGATTTGTAGTCCACTCTTTGCTATGACGTTTGTTGCTAACTGCAATTTTACCATAAGCTACTATGTAAACTCAATTATTCCATCTCGGCACTCGTATAGGCACACTGTTCTGCGTCATTATTTCTTTGCTTTTGTCTTTGCTGTACTATGTAAATTTTTAATGCTTTCTAAATATTCTTCTTCGACTGGTGATAAGTTCTGAACTTGATATTTTTTATATTCTTCTGTAGCTTTTTCGATTGCCTGCACATGACTAACTGCCCCTGCTCCCTGCAATAGCCTTTCTCCAGTAGTCTTCAATACATTATCAAGATGTTCTACATAATCAGACATATACATGGGATTATGACGCATAGCCTGAATTTCTGCAAAATCAAAATATCCTGATACAATATTGTTTAAAATCTTCAATTCTTCCTCATTTAAATAATTCTTTGCAATACCGATATCATTTAATGTTGGAAAATCACCAGAAAAACTTTTTAGTCCCATAAATGGCTGTTCTGCATTTGCACGTTCATATATTACTTCTGCTGCCGTATGTCCATGCGCTGCATAATGCAGCTTATTTTGAACCATTTTAAAAAATGCGATAGATTCACTGCTTTTGGGATTATAATCTACGCTAGTAGCATAAAGGTCAAGTACCTGCCGATACATCACTTTTTCCGATGAACGAATGTCCCGTATACGGTCTAATAATTCTTTCCAGTAATTCCCACCTCCCAGATTTTTTAATCGCTCATCATCCATAGTAAAGCCTTTTATCATATATTCTTTCAAACGCTCAGTCGCCCAACGCCGAAATTGTGTGGCAATGAAAGATTTCACACGATATCCGAGAGAAATTATCATATCGAGATTATAATGAGTAATATTATAATTCTTGCCATCAGCGCCAGTTGTTCGGAATTTCCGAACAACTGAAATCTCATCCAATTCCCCTTCTTCAAAAATATGCTTAATATGCTCGCTAATATTAGATTTACTGGTTTGATATAATTCACATAATTGCGCCTGCGTTAGCCAAACCGTTTCATCTTGAAATTTTACGTCTATCTTTGTATTTCCATCTTCTGTCTGGTATATGATAATTTCGCTTTGTGTATTTGTCCTAATATCCTTTTTTTTATTTGCCACAGTTCCACTCCTTCCCAATCAAATTTCTTCTTCCAAAAAAAATGCTATCTGAGAACCTTGATTTACCATATATTCTAATACAGCTTGTACTCTCTGCAAAAGCTTTCTATTCTCCCTAAACTTTATTCTATGACGATCCACAAAACTACCAACATATTCCTCAAGATAATATAATGTATGGTCATAAAACTGCACTCTGCATTCAGCAATTTAGCCAACGCATAAAACATCGCTTTAACGCATCCTGACTTTTCAACAAAATCCGTTAAAAATAAAACTCTTTCCTCTGAAAGCAAATCGCATCTATTAATATTTTTCCGCCAATTTGTATTTGCAAATAAATACGTTGTTATTACCCTATTCGCTCCAGTCTTTAAGCACCAGTTTTAGGAGCAAGTATAGCGGATTTTCATTATCTGCTGTTTTTGTATTTTCTCCATTTATTAGTAATATAAGTCCAAGCGCAATTGCTTCTACCCAATTTCCTGCTTGTCCAAATTCAAAATCTGATATTTCCAAAAACAAACCTCCAAGTTTAAAAATAAAATGCTTGCATAAGTTCCTATCTCTATCTGCCAAATTTTTTCCAAAATCTCTACGCAATACTGCACATGTATATGGAACAATTGAAAGATATCGATGGAACAAAAATGACTGTTCCTCAGATTCCGAATTATCTTTGCCACTATAATTGCATAGATACTCTCACAGTTCTTCCAATTCTTTTAGAACAATTGACATATGGGTATATTTATCGTATTCTTTAAACTTCTCATTTCCATTAAATTTATAATCACTCCATAACTGTAAATCATATATTGAAAATGATAGTCACTTGTCTCCCTACTCTCTTTACTTAGTGTTTTCATATTTTCGGTAAAATCAGGCATCACCATACACATATTAAGTCCGAAATAACTATCTATATCTACACTTCGATAAACAAGTAATTGACCCTGACTAACCCAGATTGTTTCCATCAATCTGATTGTCATTTCAGGCATCGCAAACGGAATTTGTCCATAGTGATAAATGTCTGTTACCCCACGCTCTGCCAACTCACCATACATTCTATAAACATTTGAATTTATTTTAGCATAGCAAGCATCTACCCCATCGCCTTTCTGAGCATCTAAAACAGCATGGAAAATATGGTTTAGTTCATCCTTTAATTCATACCTTACACCTTTATCATTCGATATAAATTCTAACAAAAATAATCCTATTTTCCCTGCAAGTGCTGTATTTTCTTCTTTCTTATTTTCAATATGCTTTGTCCATGAATCCAGCACCTCAATTACAACAGAAGCCATTTCCTTGTCCCAACATATTGATTCTTTATGTTCTGCTACACGGCAGCATGTATTAATCAAAAATGTAATCCTTTTTAACATTGCGTAATTATTACCAGCCATGTCAGATATAATTCTGTAATATATGTCTTTAAGATGTTCCTTTGTGATTACCGTCAGAAGAACCTCTTCTTTCCATATCTTATCAACCTCTTCACATTCAAGAATTTTAAAAACAATATCCTGATGTCCATCTGTAGTCACAAAATACGCCAACCAGCCACGGAACAATTTTCTAACCCGAAGAGATGTCCTGAATTTTACAAAAAAATTTGTCGGCTCCACTATCCATATTATACTGCTGTGTGAAAATATGATTTGCAGCTAATTCCTCATATGCATCATGGCTATAATAATATTTTCTGGTGTCATTCGTCTGATTTAATATTCCTGCCTTCTCTAAATCTCCAAGTGCATCATAATCATCATTGGACTGACTGTATCTCATACTGATAATTCTCATTTTTCAACATATCCATTGTAATGGATAAAAGAGTATTCTCTCTTCTGGTTGGCATATTATTTTTGCGTTTTCTATTATTTCGTATAATATCGTCCCATATTTTATTTTCAAAAATTTCTCTGTTAAGTATAACACTTGTTTCATCATCCAAATCATCCAGTGAAAGATACAAATTCAGATAAAACAGCGCTCCAAGCAATTCCAATAGCTTTTTATCTTCTGGAAGTACGAATCCATATGTATCAGACACTTCTAAAAGTTTATTTTGATGTATTGGGACTACATGATATTGCTGAACTTTAACCTTGTTTAACAAACTATTATGAAATGATTCTTTATATGTTGTTCTAATTGTAAGAATCAATTTCCATCCCGCTTTTATAAAAATCTGTAAAAGTTCTTCAAATGTCTGCTGATTTTCCATAGAAAAATATTTCTCCACTGCATCAATATATACAACGCGGAAATCTGCATCTTTATAAACACTGAGCACTTCATCAATTTTTAATATTCCGTGCAATCTTAAAAACCTCAGTTTATCATCTACATCCATATCTATACTTCTAAATGCAAGAAATGCGGTTTCATCACTAAAGTTCCCTATCACTCTTTTAATCAATGCAGACTTTCCAGAACCCGCCTCTCCATCTACAATCAAAATATGATAATCCGAAATAAGAAAACTCTCAATATTTAACATATTATGGTTTAAAACAATCTCATTCTCTTTATAAACCATACTTGTATTAATACTCTCAAATAAATCTGTCTTGTGTTTATCAAGATTTTCACAACATGACTGCACAGCAGAACCTGTCTGAAAAAAACATTTCTGCAAATGGTAAGCTGACTATCCTGCATAAGCTGCGCTTCAATATTACTTTTTACACGCCACTCAATTTCTATTATCAAAAACAAATTTCGTAAGAAGATCACCATACATATAGCATTTTACAATATTCAACTCATTAACAAAGGAAAGTAACTTATCTCTGTCTTTAGCTATAGTTATTTCCCCTTCTACATATTCAATATAATGCGCTTCAGCACTTCTGCCTTTTTCGGATTGGCTAAACTTCCAATAACTTTGTTTTCCTTCCTCCGCCAACTTAGCTAATGTTAAAATATTTCTTTTACAATTCCATCTTCTTAATTCATTCCTATTTTTCATTTACAATACCCTACCCATAAATACACCCGCAGTCCAGTATTTCTTCCTCCCGATAATTTATCTTTCTCCTCATCCCGTCCTTCCTCACAAGCTGGCACACCGTCTCCACATGCCCACTATGCCCAAACTGATCCACCGCCCGCACCCGCTTCAACTCATACCCGCCGGCACATAACACTTTCAAATCCCTTGCCAGCGTCGCAGAATCGCAGCTCACATACACGATTCTTCCCGGCTTCATGGCAAGCATCGTTTCCAAACATCTCTCATCGCAGCCCTTACGCGGCGGATCTACCACGATCACATCCGGATGCCGCATCTGTTCATCCAGAGCTCCTGCTGCTTTCCCATCCGTTCCGCCCTCATAAAACGCCGGAAGCACTTCCTCCGCCTTACCGACAAAAAATTGAACATTATCTATTCTGTTAGTACGCGCATTCTCTTTGGCATCTTCAATCGCCTCGGGAATGATTTCCACACCGTAGACCTGTTTTGCCTTCCTCGCCATATAAAGTGATATTGTCCCGATTCCGCAGTACAAATCCCACACAGTCTCTTTACCCGTCAGCCCGGCATGGTCCAACGCAAGTCCGTAAAGCTTTTCTGTCTGCACCGGATTGACCTGATAGAAAGAAAGCGGTGAAATTGCAAAAGTGATTCCTCCCAGAGTATCCTGAATCCTATCTTTACCCCAGAGTAACCGGATTTCTTTACCCATAATTACATTAGTTTTCTCCGTATTAATGCTGACAGAGATGCTCACCACTCTTCTATATACATCTGTATCACCTCTTACCTCACCTTCCGCTGCTTCTTTCCTATCCTTCCACTTCGCTTCCAGCCCCGTCAGTTTCTCAATCAGCCGCTCCTCCTCGGGCAGTTTCTTTCCGTTCAGCACAAGACAGACCATAATCTCCCCTGACTGAAATCCGGTACGGATTAATACATGACGCACCAAACCGGTGCCTTCATTTTCCCGATACGCTGTCACATGATTTTCCTGCATGTAGTAAAGTATTGCTTCTAGAATATCTTTATTTTCCGGTGCACCAAGCACGCAATCCGTATTCGATATAATGTCGTGTGTCCTGCCCGCGTAGAATCCGGTAATCAGATTCCCCTTCTTATCATATCCCACCGGATACTGCGCTTTATTGCGGTAATGCCACGGCTCATCCATACCGACGATCGGTTCAATCACAGCATCAATCTGCTCAATCGAAAAGCCTCCGATGCGCAGCAGATTATTCCGCACTTTGTCTTGTTTATACACAAGCTGCCTTTCATAGCTCATCGCCTGAAGCTGGCACCCGCCGCATTGTCTGTGGAATCTGCATTTCGGTTCCACACGAAAAGAAGAAGGTGACAGTACCTTCTCCATTCTTGCGTAGCCATAATTTTTTTTACATTTGGTAATCCGTGCCTCTACCGTATCTCCGATGACCGCATCTTTTACAAAAAGTGTATACCCATCGACTTTGCCGATTCCCTCGCCGTCATTCCCAATATCTTCTATTGTAACTGTGACGATATCATTCTTCTGATACTTCCTATACTCCATATGCCGCAATGCCTCTTTCCTACTCCGTTTTCGTTCCTCTCACATTGGATTCAAACAGTCTGTTATAGCCAAGCCAGCCACTATCCGTACTATTCTCTAACAATTCCGTAAAAGTCTCCATCTTCGCATCAGTGTTATCAGCGAATGTCAGTGCTACCGCTTCCACTATTGCAGGTTTTTTCGGCGAGCCAAATTCATACTCCCCGTGATGGGACAGAATACAATGCTTCAACTCATTGGCAAGTATCACCGGAAATCCGTCAATCATTTTTATCTTCTCGCCCACCATCTCACTGCCGATTACGATATGTCCTAGGAATTGTCCGTCATCGGTATAATCATTTTGCGGAAATAGCGACAACTCCTTTGTTTTGCCGATGTCATGACAAATTGCTGCCGTCAGCAGCAAATCTCTGTTTAATACAGGATACTGTGTACAGAAATAATCGCACAATTTTGCAACTGCAAGTGTATGCTGCAGTAAACCTCCCACAAACCCGTGATGCACAGTCTTCGCTGCGGAAGACTGGCGAAATGCTTTGCTAAATTCCTTATCTTCCACAAAAAAAGCGTGAAGAAGCTTTTTCAAATATGGATTCCCGACACTATCAATCAGCGCTAACAGTTCATGCATCATATCTTCAATCGGAAACTTACTAACCGGAAGATAATCGGCAGGTTCATACTCTCCTTCATGACATTTGCGGATACGCTTCACATTGACTTGAAATGCGCCCTGAAAGCTTGTCACCTCGCCGTATACCTCTATGTAATCAAGCGTATCAAAATCTTCGATTCCCGCATTATTCGGATCCCATACTTTAGCGTCAACCGTTCCTGTCTTATCCTGCAAGATAACATTATCATAGGGCTTACCGTTCTTCGTGACCGCCGACTGTTTATGCTTGCACAGATAAATATCAAATACTCTGTCGCCTTCTTTGTAATCCTTAATATATTTCATAACTGTTCTCCTTTACTGTATCACTCATTATTCAAATCTTCTCGCTCACTGTTGGTGGACTACCATCTCCCTAGCGTTACATCCGCACTCATTTCGCGTCCCTGCCTCATCAGCACAAAGGTCAAAACATCCTCCGGATTTGCATTGTACAGAACGTTCAATAATTCATTATAAGTTGTAATCGGCGTTTCGTTAATCCGTATCACCACATCGCCACTCTGGATTCCTGCTTCCATTGCCGGGGAATCCATCTCTATTCCTTTGATATATGCTCCCTGTGGTATGTTCAGTTCTTCCTCCGCCTCTTTCGGCACATCTGCTCCGTGAATACCCAGATAAGCTCTTTCCTTATCATTAGACATCTTCTCAATGGTTCTCTTAAGCTCCGATATGCCGTAGGCTGTCAGCAGATTACCCATGTCATTGCTGGTGTTTACATTATCAATGATTCCAATAACCATACCTTTCAAATTGACAATCACACCCGTCGCATTACGACTTCCGTAAATATCTGTCGCAATCGTCTTATAAGCGGAATCCGGCTGATCGATTACAGTTCCTACGGAAGTCACCACCCCATAACACACTGAACCGCTCGTTCCCATCGGACTGCCAAGTGCAATCACAGGCGTGCCAAGCAAGCTGCTGTTATTGGAACTTCCAAGTGTCGCAATATCTATCACGTCCATTGTTTCCTCATCTATAGATACAAGTGGCACGGACAGAATCGCCAGTCCCGTGGCAGTATCTTTCTGCACCAACTCTGCATTAACTTTCGTCTGATCACAGAAAGTCACAATAAGGCTCTCTTCTCCGCTTATCGTCCCTGCGCTGACCAAAATCAAAATGGATTTACCATTATTCGCCACGATAATTCCGGAAGCAGACGCCTCATTCTCGTAGATATCATTAAACCAGTCCACATCCGAGATAACGCTCGTGACAGTGACTACGGATCGCCCCGCTGTCTGTGCCATCTCTGCCAATTCTTCATAAAGCAGTTGATAGTCATTTAAGCCAAACTGTACCTGAGACAACAGCTCTTCAATCTGTTCGTCCTCTAATTCCGCCTGAACAATTTCTACGACGGGCTCCGGCTCTTCCTCAACCAGCATGTCCTCCGGTTTCATCTCTTCTGTTACCGTCTCCTCCGGAAACTGTACTTCCTGCGCTTCTTCTTCAGGGTACAGACGGTTACTGATAACCGGCTCCAATACCAAAAAAGTAAAACATGCCACCAAACCAAAAACTACTGCCATTACCACGGTTATCACTGTTCTTCTGAGAAGCTTTTTCTTATTGACCGGTTTCTGTTTAATTGTCTCCCGCAAAAAGTCCGGCTGCACAGGCGGTGTATATTCCGCCTGCTCTTTAACTGTTTCCTGAGATATGCTGTTTTGTTCTTTTTCGTGCTCTGCCATAAGGTATACAACCTTCCTGTTTCGCTGTATAAAGGATTCTTTCCTAACGTGTACAAAATCTCTTCTGAATAGTATATCTTTTTTCCACGTCATTGTAAAGAAAAGCGATGGAAACCCCGTAGTAATTCCTTCTGTTTTATGATAGAATGCAATATGTATGAGTATCGATATTAATGTCTTACAATGACACAGTGCAGAAACGGAGTTAATTATGAACAGCAAAGTTTTACGTGTTTTAGAATATAACAAGATGATTGCCCGCCTGACAGAGTTAGCCACCTCCGAGCAGGGTAAGAAACTGACATCTTCCCTTGTACCTATGACAGACCAGGAAGCTATCGCCACCGCGCAGACGGAAACTTCCGATGCGCTGGGACATCTGTTCCGCAAAGGCTCCACATCCTTTGGCAGCAACAAAGACCTCGGCATGTGTATTAAGTCTCTCGAAGTGGGCAGTATTCTCTCCATACCCGAATTGCTTCGTATAGCTGCATTTCTGGAAAATGTCAACCGCATCAAAAGCTACGGCAGAAAAGAGCGGGAGGATATTCCCGGCGACTCGCTAGATGTATATTTTGACAGTCTGGAACCTCTTACGCCGCTCGCCAATGAGATTCGCAGATGTATCTTGTCGGAAGAAGAGATTGCCGACGATGCCAGCCCCACGTTAAAACATATTCGGCGCAGTATGACAATCACTAACGACCGAATCCACTCGCAGCTGACGTCCATGATCAACGGTTCTTACCGCACCTATCTTCAGGACGCTGTCGTAACAATGCGAAACAACCGTTACTGCATCCCTGTCAAATCAGAATATAAAGGGCAGGTTCCCGGCATGGTGCATGACCAGTCATCCACCGGCTCTACTTTTTTCATAGAGCCTGCTGCCGTTGTAAGTCTGAATAATGAATTAAAAGAATTGGAAATAAAAGAGCAGGAAGAAATCGAAGTCATTCTCGCCGATTTGAGTGCGCAGGCAGGCGCCTATACGGAAGTTCTGGCAAATAACCAGAAGGCAATGACTACTCTTGATTTTATTTTTGCCAAAGCCTCTCTTGCCATGGAGCAAAACGCCACTATGCCTGTCTTTAATACAGAGCACCGGATTCGCATCCGTCAAGGACGACACCCCCTTCTGGACAAGAAAAAGGTGGTGCCTATCGATATTCGGCTGGGCGAAGATTTCGACCTCTTAGTCATCACGGGTCCCAATACAGGCGGTAAAACCGTCTCCTTAAAAACAGTGGGACTTTTGACGCTTATGGGGCAGTCAGGACTTCATATCCCGGCGGCAGACCGCTCCGAGCTGTCTGTTTTTAAAGAAGTGTACGCAGATATCGGTGATGAACAGAGTATTGAGCAGAGTCTCAGCACTTTTTCTTCACATATGACAAATATAGTGTCTATTCTTAAGACAGCGGACTCTGACTCTCTTTGTCTCTTCGACGAATTAGGCGCAGGCACCGACCCTACGGAGGGTGCGGCGCTTGCCATTTCCGTGCTGGACTATCTGCATAACCGCGGCATTCGAACCATGGCAACTACTCACTACAGCGAGTTGAAGGTCTATGCCTTATCTACCGGCTATGTAGAGAACGCCTGCTGTGAATTTAACGTGGAAACACTTCGCCCCACCTACCGTCTCTTAATCGGTATTCCGGGTAAAAGTAATGCTTTCGCTATCTCCTCTAAACTTGGCTTACCGGATTATATTATCGAAGACGCCAAGCGGCATATTGCTGAGGATCAAGAGAGCTTTGAAGATTTACTTGCAGATTTGGAGAACAGCCGTCTGACCATTGAGAAAGAGCGGACAGAAATTGCGTCCTACAAGAGCGAGATTAAAGCCTTGAAGCAGCAATTAGAATCGAAACAAGAGAAAATTGAACAATCCAAGGCACGGATTTTGCGCGAAGCAAATGAAGAAGCCCGCGAGATTCTGCAAAATGCCAAAGAAATTGCCGACGAAACCATCCGTACCTTTCAAAAAGCGGGCGCTGGTTCTTCGATAAAAGAATTGGAAAAATCCCGCCAAAAAGTGCGCGACAAGATTTCCGAGAAAAATGACAAACTGGCTCTGAAAAATGACAAACCACATCACAAGACGTTAAAGCCAAACCAAATTAAATTGGGAGACAGTGTGAAAGTAATTTCCATGGGACTCAAAGGTTCGGTCAACTCTCTTCCGGACAAAAACGGAAAGCTTTTTGTCCAATGCGGTATTATCCGCTCACAGGTGTCTTTGGACGACTTAGTGTTGACGGAAGAGGAAACTATCAACACCGGAAAAATGCAGCGTTCCTCCTCCGGAAAGCTTAAGATGTCTAAATCTTACACTGTCTCGACTGAAATTAATCTGCTCGGTCGAACAGTAGACGAAGCACTGTCGGAACTGGACAAATATTTGGATGATGCCTATCTGGCGCATCTGCCAAGCGTTCGCATCGTTCACGGCAAAGGAACCGGCGCATTGCGAAATGCCGTGCACAACTATCTTCGCAAAAACAGGATCGTTAAAAGCTATCGTCTGGGAGAATTCGGGGAAGGTGACGCAGGTGTCACAATTGCGGAGTTCAAGGAATAGCAGACAGAAAAGGAGTAAGCATGGTAAACAAACAAAAAATTCTAATTGTAGATGATGATAACAATATTGCAGAGTTAATTTCTCTTTATTTGACGAAGGAATGCTTTGAGACGATGATTGTCAACGACGGTGAGTCGGCGCTGACCGCAGTGGACAGCTTCGAACCTAACTTGATGCTTCTCGATTTAATGCTTCCGGGCATTGACGGATATCAGGTGTGCCGTGAAATCCGTTCCAAATCTTCTTTGCCAATTATTATGCTCTCCGCCAAAGGTGAAGTTTTTGACAAAGTATTAGGCTTAGAGCTCGGCGCGGACGACTACATGGAAAAACCTTTTGATTCCAAAGAATTGGTCGCCCGTGTTAAGGCAGTCCTGCGCCGTTATAAACCTGCTGCGGCGGAGGCAAAACCTTCCGACGTCAAGAGTGTAGAATATCCCGATTTGATTATCAACCAAACCAATTATTCCGTAATCTATATGGGTAAAACAATCGAGATGCCTCCCAAGGAACTGGAACTGCTCTATTTCCTTGCTGCTTCACCGAACCATGTTTTCACGCGGGAACAGCTTCTTGACCAAATTTGGGGATATGAATATATCGGGGATACGCGAACTGTAGACGTGCATATCAAACGTCTCCGTGAAAAGATTAACGACCATGAGAAATGGCGCATTGCCACAATCTGGGGTATTGGCTACAAATTTGAATCCCGATAACATAAGAAAATTTGCTTCGCAAATTATCTTTGCGAGATTTGTCTACGACAAACTCAAAAATACGAAGCAATTTCCTATAATATAAAAAGAACGGAATATATTATATGAGAAAAACGCTCTATCTCAAATTAATACTTGCCTACATTATTTTCGGTTTGTTTGGTTTCGTGGTAGTCGCTACTTTTGTGTCCAATATGACCATTGACCACTTGAAAAAAGAACATGCGGACGCTCTCTACCGGGAAGCCACCTTAATTGCAAACACTTATGCCACCGATTTGTACAATAATGAAGCGTCTCTGGAAACGGTTAAAATGCAGTTAGATGCTCTGGATACTTATCTGGATGCTACATTATGGATTATCAATCCTTCAGGGCGTATGATATTGGATTCCTCCTCCCCTTTGGATGTGGAGAATGAAATCGTAATTGAGAATTTTGACCCGACCATCACTGAGGGATCCTACTATACGATCGGTAATTTTTTCCAGACATTTGACGAAGACATGCTAAGCGTGTTTGCTCCCATTACTTCCGATTACAAAGTCAAGGGTTATGTTGTCATTCACAGTACTATGAGTAGCATTCAGTATGAGGCAAACAGCCTGCTCAACATTTCCTATATTATGCTCATTATCCTGTTTCTGCTGTCGCTTATCATCTTAATCTTTTTTACGGAAATCGTCTATATTCCGCTTCGCAAAATTACCGAGGCAACAGAACAGTATGCCAGCGGCAATATGCATTATGAATTTAGCGTTGAAAGTGAAGATGAAATGGGATATCTGGCTGCCACCCTGTCATATATGGCAAGTGAAATCGCCCGTTCGGAAGATGATCAGAAGAAGTTTGTCGCCAATGTCTCTCACGACTTCCGCTCACCCCTAACTTCCATCAAAGGATATCTGGAAGCGATGATTGACGGCACAATTCCGCCTGAAATGTATGAAAAATACCTTACTATTCTACTAAATGAAACCGAGCGCCTGCGCAAACTGACCAACAGTCTTCTTACTCTGAACAATCTGAATACAAAAGGAATCATGCTCAATAAAACGGATTTCGATATCAACAGAACAATCCGTAATGTTGCCGCCACTTTTGAAGGCACATGCCGCGCCAAAACAATCGCCATCGAGCTGGTACTTACCGGAGAAGAGATGTATGTGGTTGCAGATATAGATAAAATCCAACAAGTGCTCTATAACCTATTGGACAACGCTATTAAATTCAGCCACCATGACTCCGTGATTAAGCTGGAGACATCGGAGAAATATAACAAAGTTTTCATCAGCGTGAAAGATTCCGGCATCGGCATTCCGAAAGACGATTTAAAATTAATCTGGGACCGTTTCTACAAATCCGATTTGTCCCGCGGTAAAGATAAGAAAGGAACGGGTCTTGGTTTATCCATCACCAAGGAAATCATCCGCTCCCACGGAGAGAATATTAATGTAATCAGCACGGAAGGCGTCGGCACCGAATTTATCTTCTCACTTCCGAAGTCCGACGTGGAAGACGACGACTGATGCCACAACATTATCTTACCCATCCAAAGTGATTATGCCAATACAGGCAATTTGTTGATACTATTGCTGCCATCTTAAGCGATGCAGCTGCCCTTCCGTCTGCATACCGATAAAATCATTCTGTCTGAGCGCTTCGTACAAGACAATCGCCACAGAATTAGACAAGTTCAAAGACCTGATCTGATCCATCATCGGAATGCGGATACAGGTCTCTTCATTTTCTACCAGAATCTCTTCCGGAATCCCGCCGCTTTCTTTGCCAAACATAATATAATCGTCAGGTGCAAAATTCACCTCCGTATAGACGCGCTTCGCTTTCGTTGTCGCCATCCATATTTTCGCGTCCGGATTCTTTTCTTTAAATTCAGTGTAATTCATGTATCTGGTAACATCAAGATGCTCCCAATAGTCCATGCCGGATCGTTTGATAGATTTCTCATCCAACCTAAAACCCAACGGCTCGATCAAATGAAGGCTCGTGCCTGTGGCAACACAGGTACGTCCGATATTTCCTGTATTCGCCGGAATCTCCGGCTGATGCAGTATAATGTGCATAATTAAATACTCCTATATGTATAATGACCGCTCAGGCAGAATATTGTTCCGTCTGAGCGGTACTATAATTGAAATCCACTCAATTGCGAGCTTATATTAATGCTGCGCATCGCGCAGTCTTTGCACGAAATCCGCCAGCTTACCTATCGCCAGTTTCAAATTATCTAATGAGTATGCATAGGATATCCTAAGATATCCTTCCCCACAGTCGCCAAACGCCGTGCCCGGTACTACGGCTACTTTCTCCTGTTCCAACAGTCTACTGGCAAACTCCTCGCTCGTCATACCGAATTCTTTGATACACGGAAATACATAGAATGCACCGAAGGGTTCAAAACATTCCAGTCCCATCTCGCGGAAAGCGTTCATCAAATAGCGCCTTCTCTGATTGTAAGCCGTCTTCATCTCCATTACATCCTCATCGCCGTTGCGCAGCGCCTCCACTGCCGCATACTGGCTTGTTGTGGGTGCACACATAATGGCAAACTGGTGAAGCTTTAACATCTGTTCGATAATCGCTTTCGGTCCGCAGGCATAGCCTAATCTCCACCCGGTCATGGCAAATGCCTTAGAAAAACCGTTGATAAGAATTGTCCTCTCCTGCATCCCCTCAATCTCAACAATAGACAGATGCTTCTCTTTATAAGTCAATTCCGCATAGATCTCGTCGGACATGACAAGTATGTCATGTTTTCTGATTACTTCTGCAACTTCTTCCAAATCCTTACGCTCCATAATCGCGCCGGTTGGATTGTTCGGGAACGGAAGCACGAGTAGTTTTGTCTTGTCCGTAATGGCATCTTCCAGCTCCTGTGCAGTCAGACGAAATTCATTCTCCGCCTTCAGCTCAATAATAACCGGTACGCCGCCTGCCATAATCGCACAGGGCTCGTAAGATACAAAGCTCGGCTGGGGAATCAGCACCTCGTCGCCGGGATTAAGCAGCGCACGCATACCGATGTCAATTGCCTCCGAACCGCCTACCGTCACAAGCACTTCATGAGTCGGATCATATGTAATGCCTTGTTTCCTCTTTGTGTAATTACAGATTTCCTCTTTCAGCTCTTTTAAACCGGCATTGGACGTATAGAATGTGCGTCCCTTTTCCAGCGAATAAATACCCTCGTCCCTGATATGCCACGGTGTATCGAAATCCGGCTCACCTACACCGAGGGAGATTGCATCATCCATTTCACTTACAATATCAAAAAATTTTCGTATACCGGACGGCTTCAGTTCAATTACTTTGTCTGATAACATATTTTTCACGGTGTCACCTTCTCTCTGGTATCTTCATATTTTTTCGCCAAGATTGTCCCATGGTCCTTATATTTTTTCAGAATAAAATGTGTCGCTGTGCTTAAGACGGAATCAAGCGTCGACAACTTATCGGATACAAAGCCGGATATCTCCTTTAACGATTTCCCTTCCAACGTAACTAACAAGTCATATCCGCCTGAAATCAAATACACAGAAGTCACTTCGGAATACTTATAGATTCTCTCGGCAATCTTATCAAATCCCTGCCCCCGCTGAGGTGTCACACGCACTTCTATGAGAGCGGAAACCTTCTCAATCGATGTCTTTTCCCAGTCAATCATCGTATGATATCCGCAGATAATGCCCTCTGCCTCCAATACAGCCAGTTCGTTGACGACATCTATCTCCTCCACGCCCAAAATAACCGCCAGCTCTTTTAAATCTATACGGCTGTTACGCTCTACAATTGCTAATAGTTCTTCTCTCATGATAATCCTCCATTCCTGCTTACACGCAATAATATTACTTATATATTATAAATCTGATCTGCCTTTGGTTTATCCAGATAACGCTTCTCATCCTCATTATAAATCACGCGGTCATTTCCGTCCGTTGTTCTTCCCACGATTACCGCCGGAATACCCTCGCGCTTTAATGCCGAAACCAAATCTTTTCCGTTATCTGCCATCATAATCAGGCATCCACCCGACAACAGTTCATAAGGATTCAACTCGAAAAATTCGCAAATCTCTATGGTTTCCTGCTTCACAGGTATTTTTTTTAAGTCTATTTCCAGTCCAACGCCTGCCCCTTCCGCCAGCTCCCACAAAGCTCCGAAAACACCTCCGCGGGAAACGTCATGCATCCTGCAAACGCCGGACTTGATGGCGGTGGCAGCCTCCGGTATAACGGACAGATATCGGTCGTAGGCTGCAGCTTCTTCCACCATGCGTACCGGATACCGCGTACACAGCTCTTTTCTTCGCTCTCTGGCAATCCGGACAGTTCCTTCCAGTCCAATCCACTTACTTATTACAATATCCTGACCGGCTTTCGCTTTCTGCCGAAAGTCTGTCTCCCCACCGCATCGTTTGCCGACTCCTGTCACTGTCATAATCGGTTTCGTTATGCCCGGAAGAACTTCCGTATGTCCGCCGATTATCTCTACATTACTCACCCGGCACACTTCTTCCGCACACTCCATCATCGTCTGAAGCTCTGTTTCCTCCGTCGTCTCAGGTAAGATAACCGTAATCATAACGCCTACCGGCTCTGCTCCTGCCGCCACAATATTGTTAAGCGCCATATGTACCGCATATGTCCCAATGTCCTCCGTCGGCGCTGTCACGGGAGTTGCGCTGAGCACTGTATCATATCCTTTTCCAAGCGATAAAATGGCGCAGTCTGTCCCTATACCTGCGCCATTCGTTACTTCATCTCTATGTGTTTTAATCTTCTTTAACACGGAACGCTTCAACACGCTCTCGGATATTTTCCCTTTTCTCATGACTCTGCACCTAACTGTAGTGATTTACTGTGCCGGTGGCGCTGGTTCCTCTGCCGGAGGTGCCGGCTGTGCTGCTGCTTCTGCTGCCGCCGCATCCGCTGCTGCCTGTGCTGCTGCCGCGTCCGCCGCTGCCTTATATGCACCTGCTACCGCTTTCACTTCATCCACACTGTTAGTTGCTACCGCTGCCATAATGGCATTATACGCCCCTTCATCCGTTGTTGCGATACCCACTGTCGCACTTCTCGGAGCTTTCATATAAGAGCTGCTGTTGACCTGCTCTCTGCTGATTTCCACACCATTCTCCCGTACAACCTTCCACAGCTGCGCTTTGTAACCGATATGCGCCGACTGTACAGAGCAATACCCCACAGGCATAGACTCATCCGTATAAATCACTTCCGTATCGGGCACGGTCTTCTCTAAGACAACACTTTCAAAAGCAATCTCACGATTGCTGCTTCTCGTCTCTACCCCGTATATTGTAAACGTAATCTGTTTATCCGGCGTTGTAACTCCTTCAATATAAACCGGATACTCCGTATTATTCTTAAACTTAAAATCTTTGCCTGAAGATTCCGCTATGGCTGCATCTGCAGAAGGATTGACATATGTGACAATCATAGAATGATTATATCTCTCAGTCACCTCTAACTCAGAAAGCAGGACAGCATTATATAAAGTAGTGGATACTTGGCATATACCGCCTCCAAGACTGTCTACTACCTGCCCATTCAAATATGACCCTGCCATATAATAACCGTTTGCCTCGGTAAACGGAGCTACCGCCTCATATGCGGAAAATTCATCTCCCGGATACAATGTCGTACCGTTAATCAAAGCTGCACCGTTAGCCACATTCGCGCTTCTGGCGCCGCCCGACGTAGAATAACTTGTCGTAAACGTCCCCAACACATCCTTGACCTTGGCAAGATCCTCCGCACTGCCCGCCGGCTCTTCTACCGTAATCACCAGATCAATACTGCTGCTTGTACCATCCCAGTCGCTCGTCAAGTAATCATATACCGCTTCGACGGATGCCGCCGTATCAACCTTAACGCCCGGCTGTCCTTCCGTAATCTCAAATCCCGTCTCGGATTTCATCAACGATGCATTAACCGCTTCCTGATTGTACTGCTCTGCATTTTCCTCGATCAGCGTCCTGATCTTATTCTTGTCGAAGTCAAAGCTGACTGTGTATACTTTGTTCCGGCGCTCTAAGTCTTTCAGTTCCTTATAGCACTGCAGGATATCCCCGTCGCGCCCGAAGTTAGCTGCTTCATCCAAAATGGTTTCATTACCCCATTTTAACCCCAGCTCGGAAGCGGTCGTCACAATTGTCCCGCCTTCGACTGCATTCAATGTAATCTCCGCATCGCCAAAAGAACTAACGTACTCTTCTATCATGCTTTTGGCTTCCGCAGTCGTCATTCCGGACAAATTCATGTCATTGGCATATATACCTGATTCAATTTTATCTTCTTTGGCATTGACCGGCATTGTAATAGCCATCATCGTAATTATCACAAGCGGAATTACCATAGACATCCTTTTCATGCTAATCGTACCTTTCTATACTCTAAATTGCCCACGTGAAAAAATTGTGTTAAAATGAACTAGTCTCTCGATTATCCTCAGACCATGAGTATAAGCGGAAGAACCATCGCAAGCACCACGATTATAATGATAATTGAAGAAATAATCTTCTTTTGTTTCCTATTAAGCATAGAGTAAAACCTCCCCACTTTCTGAAAGGATATTATATATGAATTTGATAATTAATGCAAGTGTTCTCATAGGTTCTGCTATAATCGCTCTCTATCTTCTAAAGACAAAAAGGAACGATTCTATCCATAAAGAAGACTTCTGGGAACGGGAGCTTAAAGCAAACAGTACGAGGCGCCAGCCTTTGGATGATCTGGACTACATCAAACTGTCTTTGGAAGATTTTCCAATGACGCTTCTTAACGATGTTCCTAAGGCGGAAGATTACAAGCAGATTATCCAATCATTATGCGAACTTCCTATTGTCAATTTCACCGGAATCAGCAACACAGAACTCAAACTGCGTTATGGTGCTCCCAATCTCGACTTGTTAATGCATTACGACCAGAATTACACCTTGCTGGTACGCACGCTGCAACAATGGGCGCAAATGCTCTATGATGCCGGATATGTCGATGAAGCGCGCCGCATGTTAGAGCTTTCTGTCTCCACGGGCACTGACGTCAGTGCCACTTATCGCCTGCTGTGCCAAATATACAACGAACAGAATACTCCCGAAAAAATCGGTGAACTCTATCCGATTGCAGAAATGCTAAATTCTGCCATGCAGAAAACTATCGTCCGTATTCTGCAAGAATCCGGTCAATCTTCCGACTAGCCTCGCTTCTGGACAGCCTCTCAATATCATAATCTATTATCAGTTTATGCTTGTCTGCAAGTTTATATAACTGTTCTTTTTGCGGTATGGTAATAGGCGTTTCACGTTTTGCATGATAACACAACTTTTTCGGGCGGAATAAGCTCCTGTTCCCTTCCGCGTCCTCCTGCTCATAAAACAATTCGGTCAGCTTCCGATATAGCTCTACGGTAGCCCTCGCATCGTTAAGCGCCCGATGCGCATTGTGGCATATCCCATAATACTTACACAAATATCCCAGACTGCGGCTCTCCAAATCCGATAAATACTTACGTGCAATCTTTAGCGTATCTAGCCCGTCTTTCTCAAATGTCATTTTTTGGTTAACCGCCGCTTTCTTGACAAAAGAATAGTCGAACATCACACCATGACCCAATAAGGGATTGTCTCCCACTAATTCAAGCATTGTCGGAAGCACATTTTCAATCGTTGGCGCTGACAAAAGCTGCTCATCCTTAATTCCCGTCAGTTCTATAATTCGTTCTTCCAGATTTCTCCCCGGATTCACGAGGGTTTCCCATTCTTTTACAACTTCATTATTCTGTACCTTGACGACACCAATTTCAATAATTCTGTCTGTCTTCGGATTTAAACCGGTAGTCTCTAGGTCAATGCATACATAAGAGTCTGTCATCTTTTATCCATTCTGCTTTGAGTCAAAAGAATATATGATACCCTGACACATATTCTTTTCTGATTAAAATAAGTGATGTTATCAGTATAACACATCTTTTCGACCTTGAACCGCCTTTTTCGTCCGCATGTACTCATGTATTTTAGATTCCGTGTAATTTCCTTTCATTTTTTCATAAAAATTAACGAAAAGTATATTTTTCAATATATAGATTAAATCAAAAACACATATACAATATATTGTATTTGATGTTACTTTTTATTAGCTTCTTTTTTACGTTTAATTGGAATATTCTCTGGTGAATATTTCTATTAAAAATTGGAATATTTTTATATGGGAAATAGCCTAAAATAACAAGAAGGATATACAGATGAAAACAAGAATCAAGGAACTTCGATTGGAAAAAAATTTAACACAACAGACTCTCGCTAAATACTTAGGTACCAATCAAACTACATTAAGCAAAATTGAGGGCGGGCTGGCTATTCCCGACGCATTGCTTTTAATCAGTTTATCAAATTATTTTCATGTCTCTACAGATTATATTCTGTGTCTTTCCGAAGAGCGTCTGAGTGCAGATTCATTATTGGCAGACAACATGCATCGTCTCAAAAAATATCAGCATCTTATCTCCCTATACCAAAAAATGACTCCGGAACAGCAGAAGGACTTATATCATTTTCTTTGCAGCATACTGAACAGTAACGAAATACTTTAATATTCCCGCTGTCACAAATATGCTGCCTGTATAAAGCTCTATGTACATATCCTATAAACGTCATATATTAATGTACTTATTTGTCAGCGTTTATCAGATTTTATTTTCAATATAATTGCATTTCTATCAGATTGACAGATCATCCCTACAGACAAAATGTTTTATCCTTCTGTCGTATCTGATCTACGCCGCTTCACCCTATGGTTGCGAGCGTCTTAAAGGCGGAATCTTTCGATTCCGCCTCATTTCTTATCATGACTTCATAACTGTTTCGTTTATCTTAATCATTCAAGCTTGACACAAACTTATCAAACGCCGCCTGACCATCCTCTGTCCTCTTATACACACCTGCGTCTTCCAACACCTGCATGAATACGTCCCCAATTTCTTTATGGAGAATATCCATAATATTGTCTTTTGTTATATTTTCATATTTCGGGAGGAATTCTTCCACCCAATCAGCATGTTTCTCAAGTACCTCATCTTTACGAATATCCGCACCGGCAATAATCGCTTCTGCCAGACGCTCCATCTCATCTTTTAATCTGGCTGGCAGTACCGCCAAACCCATTACCTCAATCAGACCGATATTCTCTTTCTTGATATGATGCAGCTTCGCATGAGGATGGTACACACCAAGCGGATGCTCATCCGTTGTAATGTTATTGCGCAGTACCAAATCCAGTTCAAATTTATCGCCCCTTTTTCTGGCAATGGGCGTAATTGTATTATGAGGTTCTCCATCCGTCTCTGCATAAATAAATGCAGACTCATCCGTATAGCCTCTCCACGCAGCTAAAATCACATCCGCAAGCGCAATCAGCCTGTCTGAATCCTCTGACGCAATGCGGATAACGGACATGGGCCAATTCACAATCCCTGCTTCCACATCCTCAAAGCCTTTCACCGTAAAGGTTCTCTCCACACCTGCTCTTGCCATGGCAAACTCATAGTGCCCGCCCTGAAAATGGTCATGGCTCAAAATAGAGCCGCCCACAATCGGCAAATCCGCATTAGAGCCGACAAAATAATGCGGGAACTGCTTCACAAAATCAAACAGCTTACAGAATGTATCATGTTCAATCTTCATCGGAATGTGCTCTGAATTAAATACAATACAGTGCTCATTATAATATACATAAGGAGAATACTGGAATCCCCATCTGCTGCCGTTGATTGTCACCGGAATGATTCTGTGATTCTGCCTTGCCGGATGATTGACGCGCCCTGCATATCCCTCGTTTTCTATACACAGCAGACATTTCGGATAGCCGCTTTGTTTCGCGCTCTTTGCTGCGGCAATCGCTTTGGGATCCTTCTCGGGCTTTGACAGATTGATGGTAATATCCAAATCGCCGTATTTCGTTGATGCAATCCATTTCTGATCTTTCTTAATACGATATCTTCTGATATAGTCTGTGTCCTGACTGAGTTTATAGAAATAATCCGTAGCCTCTTTCGGATCATTCTTATATTTGTCTTCAAACACGGAAATCACTTCGCTTGGTCTGGGTACCAGCACACTCATAATCTTCGTATCAAACAAATCCCTGTACACAATGCTGTTCTCTGTCATAATCCCATGTTCATAAGCGTAATCCATCATGCCGGAAAGTACATCTTCCAATTCGCTTTCGCTCATTGTGACATCTGTGTCACTTTCTTCCAACTCATCCAACTCAAAAAGCTCCAGCAATCGGTTAGTCGTATATATTTTATCTGCTTCCGTAATCAATCCGGTCTGTAATCCGTACTGTACCAGTTTCTTAATATTCTCCTGAATCATGTCTGTCACTCTGCTCCTTCCCAAGCTGTATTTTGATGCCGCTATTCTAATTACACCAGTGTATCGTTACATTCCCTTTCTGTTTCTTTAAAGCTTACTCGGTCCGTTACCAATCTCTACCACATAGAAATCGGCAGTTTTACCTACTCGCTCCTGATATGCTGCTCCCACTTTTTCTTTAAATGTATCTACTGCTTCGTCACGTACGATACTAACCGTACAACCACCAAAACCGCCGCCCGTGATTCTGGATCCGACCACTCCGTCAATCTTCCATGCTTCTTCTACCAGCACATCAATCTCCTCACAGGAAACTTCATAATCGTCCCGCAAAGACACATGGGATGCGTTCATCAATTCACCGAACAGCTCTAAATTGTTGTTCTTCAATGCTTCCACCGCACGTATTGTTCTCTGGTTCTCGTATACCGCATGTTTCGCTCTTTTGACACGTACTTCATTTTTGATGGCAGACTTATTTGCCTCAAACTGCTCCTCAGTAAGGTCGCCTAATCCTTTTATATCAACGACTGCCTGCAGCTCTTCCAGAGCTTTCTCACATTCGCTTCTTCTTTCGTTGTATGCTGAATTGACAAGAGAGTGCTTTACATTGCTGTTTGTCACTACTATCTTCGCACCATCTAATATAAGCGGTGCATATTCATAAGATAAATCCGCCGTATCCAAGAAGATTGCATGATCCTTCTTACCCATAGCTGATGCAAACTGGTCCATAATACCGCAGTTCATACCATTAAAGTTATTCTCGGAATACTGCCCGATTTTTGCCAGATCAACATTTGTCACATCAAACCCGTACAAATCCTTGAGTAAATATCCTGTCACTACTTCTAAAGACGCCGAAGAAGACAGACCTGAACCATTAGGAATATTCCCGTTTAATACGATATCCAGACCGCAATCCATCTCCATGCCTCTGCCTGCAAAAGCCCACATAACGCCCTTCGGATAGTTCGTCCAGTCCGCTCCTTCGGATGGCGTCAAATCATCCAGACTGCTCTCAATCACACCCATTGATTCAAAATTCATCGAATAGAAATTTAACTTTTTGTCTTCTCTTTTTCTGGCTGCAACATATGTGCCGATTGTCAGAGCGCAGGGAAAAACATGTCCCCCGTTATAATCCGTATGTTCGCCAATCAGATTGACCCTTCCCGGTGCAAAGTAAACGTTCACACCCTGTACATCCCCATAAAGTTCCTCAAATTTCTTCAATACAATTTCTTTCATACCCCATTCTCCTTCTTAAAAATTTACTCTTTGCTCACAATATGCGCACCCGGTTGTCCACTCCTGTTTACTGCTATCATATTAAATATTTCTTTATTCTGAAATATCTCTTTGTTAAATAAATCTGTCAAAATGTTATCTCATTACACTCACGCCCGCTATGCGGCTGCTCTTCCCGTCTCACATACCTTCACTCAGACTGTTAATTTGATTGATAAAATCCACCACTTGTTTCAAATGTTCTTTGTTCCGCCTCGTCTCGCCCTTCTGCATCTCCTTGCGGTAACTCGAAGGCGACATTTTTTTCATCTGCTTAAATGCTTTGGTAAAAACCAGCGGATCATGATACCCGCACGACAACGCTATGCTTTCTACCGGCAGTTCTGTTAACTGCAAAAGCTCCGTTGCCTTCGTAATACGGAAAGTCGTCAAAAATTGCTGCGGCGACATGCCCATGGAATTCTGAAAAAGTGTATACAGATAACTTCGGTTAATGCAGACATAATTCGCTACATCCGTCACCTTAATCGGATTACAGTAATTACTTTGAATAAAAGAAACCGCTTTGCGCACATATGTGTTGGCTCTATCCACTTCATTTCTTTCGGCAACCTTAGTTCCCTCCGCTATCACTGACAGAAAAACTCCCAGCTGTCCATTGCGCCGCAAATCGTTAGACAGCCCGAAAGTATTGTGCTCCATCATATCTTTTACAATCTGGTACAACTCTTCCGAAGCCTCTGATTTGAAAACAGGCTGTCTGACAGACAGCCCGATATTACTTACATACTCCGCAGCCTGCATACCACTGAATCCAACCCAGACATAAGTCCATGGGTCATTCTCATCCGCTTGGTAAAACGCCAGTTCATCCGGTGTAATCAGGAAACCGTATCCCGCCTCCAGCGGATATTCTTTACCCCCGATAGAAAATCTTCCTTTGCCGCTTAATATATAGTGTACCAAATAATGTGGTTTTAATGCCGGTCCGAAACTATGCAGTCCTTCTGTCCGTGAAAGTCCACAGCAGTTTACATACAAACTCCCCGTCTGTTCCCCGGCAAATTCTAATTTATAAGCTTTTTCCATATGCTATTCGTCTGTTTTCTCCCGCATTTTCTCTTTCAATTCCCTGCGCCACATAGCTGTTTCACTTTTACAAACGTCATAGTCAAATCGTCCCATTGACTCCGCCACAATCCTCATATGCTCCTCCCAGCTGTCCGTGAAGTCAAACTCGCTCAACCGGTCAATTACTTCCTCCGCACGAATGGAATCATACATATTGACACTGTCCAATAACTGCCCTAACAGCTCCATCAGCTCTCCGTCAGCAAATGCTTTCTTCTCTTGAACTTCTTCTTCCTTCACCGTATGGTAAGGCATAATGATGTGATACAGACCTCTATACATGGATAACAATGCCGGCGTTCTTGCGATAATCGGTCCCCATTCCTTATTCTTGCCGTTATTCTCCAAATCCTTAGCTAATTCCGACAATTCCATCGCACCTATGGACTTGGATGTACTCTTTAACGAATGTACTTCTATCGTATACGTTTCAAGATCGCCACGTTCGACGGCTTTTTCTATAATATCCGCCTTTTCCTCTATGGTATCCATATAATCAGACAAGACTTCTCTGTACAGACTGGCATCCTCTCCGGAATATTTCATTCCTACAACCACATCTATTCCTTCCATCTGCCATAGAAGCGGATTAACCGTAGGATTCATTTCTGCATCGGATGCCTGCTCCTCTTTCAACATCGTCTCAGCGGCATTCTTATTTGATATAATCTTATCCGCGGACAGCCATTTGCGCAGCGTCCTGTCCATAATACGCATCTCGATAGGCTTTGCAACAAAATCATTCATACCTGCCTCGAGAAACAATTCTCTCGCTCCCCGCACGGCATTCGCCGAAAGAGCTATGATCGGCATTTCGCGAAACCGCTCTCCGTCCATACCGCGAATAATCTTCGTTGCTTCCACACCGTCCATCTGCGGCATCATGTGGTCCATAAAAACCAAGTCATAGACACGGTTCTGTATCATCTCTATCGCCTGCTGTCCACTGTCTGCCATCTCTATGCACATCTTATACGGACGTAATAGTCCTTCCGCCACCTTTAGATTTACCTTGTTATCATCCACAAGCAGGATTCTGGTATTAGGCGCCGTAAAAGTTGTCTGCCGTCCTTTTTGCTTACGATTCTCCCTATGTACCGCATTATCTTCTTTCTGGACTACCGGCTGCTGCACTATCTGCGGATCGGTCTCGATACATGGTCTGGCATCAATCACTTCCTGTCTGACCGTAAACACAAACTCCGATCCCTTGCCAATCTCGCTCTTCGCATGAAGCGAACCCTGCATCAGCTCAATCAGTCTCTTAGAAATAGCTAAGCCCAATCCGCTTCCGCCTTTAGCGCGATTGCTGTTACCGTCCGCCTGCTTAAACTTCGTAAACAAATCTTCCAGCTGCTTTTCCGACATACCAATACCGGTATCCGTCACGCAGACCTTAAGGTCAATCCTGCCTTCCTCACCGTCAACCGGTATCGATTCCACTTCCATACGAATCGTACCTTTTTCGGTATATTTAGCCGCATTGCTTAACAGATTCAATATAATCTGTTTGATGCGCACTCCATCTCCCCGCAGGCGGGCAGGAATATCCGGACTCACATTCACCATTAATACAACCGGCTTATCTCCAAGCATAACCTGAACCACATTCACTGCGTCATGTACCAGTGACGTTATCTCATAGTCTTCTTCTGTAATCTCCAGATTACCGGAATCTATCTTCGTAATATCCAGAATATCATCGATGATAGATACCAAATCTTCTCCCGCCGCACGAATATTGTACAGATACTCTTTATCCTGATCCTGCAGCATGTCGTTGCGCAGTGCCAGTTCCACCATACCTGTAATCGCATTCATCGGCGTTCTGATCTCGTGACTCATATTTGCCAGAAAATCCTGTTTTGCCTGCGCAGCCGCTTCCGCTTCACATGCTTTCTGTTCCGCCAGCCCTTGTATGCTCTGCTGCCTCTTAATCAGCATAATCATCAGAAACTGTACTAAGTATACGCTGAATATACGAATCGTAACAGCAATTGAATTATCGCGCGACATAAAATTATGCCACTCTCCCTGCCAGACCAACTCGTATATTATAAAGAAAGTGCTCAATCCCAGCATTACATAATTTGCTTTTAGTATATGATAAAAAGAAATCAGGCAGACCGCCGCACAAAAAACAGTGAAGACCTCCGTAAACTCATGAAGCATCACACCATACGAAAAAATATTAATGAAAGTCAAAACAGAAACCGTGTACGCTTGAACCTCTACATTGTTGCCATAGAACCTCAAGACAAACAGGCTTATGACAAAACTTATGACCGGCACACTCAGCCATCGCATGTCCGTATCCAAATAAAAAATAATCGACGCAAAATATAACAAATAGAAACAAAAAGCTCCAAATAAATATCTTGGAACTTTGTTTTTTACACTTTCCGACATATAGCAATCCCTCTTAGTACTTCTTTACGCTTTTACTTACTGTAATTGTTCGTTCTTCCATCCCCATAAAGCACAAACTTACAGCCTGTTGTCCTATTTAGCAAACGCCTCCTTCATCTTTGCAAGCAGTGCATCTTTTGCCACCGGTTTAATAATATAACCAGCCGGTTTCAGAGAAAGACATTCCATGACCGTGGTTTTGTCAGTCTGACCCGTCAGGAAATAAACCGGAATATCCTTTGTTGCTTCCCTGCTCTTAATAATCTTTAGAACTGCAGCACCGTTAAACATGGGCATCATATAATCTAAGAGAATCAAATCTGGTGTAAATTTCAGCAGGAAATCCACTGCCACCTTACCCGAATTTATCACGGTGACTTTATATTGATCCTGTAAATAATAGCGCAATGTCTTTAGCATATTCAAATCATCATCTATGACTAAAATATGCTTTTTGTTCGATGAGTCCCCTGTCTGCTCTAATATAACTTTTTGCTTCTCTTCCATGCTTTCACCGTCCTCTCAAGATACATCCTAATACTATATATGGTTATTTTATATTGTATCATTAAACGTAAATTGTTTCCATGACTTTTTTATTGGCTTATCGTGTCGAAAAAACTGCATTACGTTAAAAATGGACTACGTAATAAAAAACCCTGCAATCACCACGAATGTAGTAATTGCAAGGTTTTTCTCTTTAATGCCCAGAACCGGAATCGAACCAGTGACACGAGGATTTTCAGTCCTCTGCTCTACCAACTGAGCTATCTGGGCACAATAACTGCACAGTACTGCCTGCAAAATAAAGTGTACTGTGCAGCCGCACAAAAGTCAAGAATTTTCTTATTTAAACACCTTTACACATCTCCTGCTTCTTTATAAGCCGCCACATCCTGTAACAGCTGCTGCCATGCGTCTTCATGCTCCACATAGTAGATCGGACATTTCTTACCGCCACAATCATAATGCCGCAGAATATCATCCGTCGACAAGTCGTATTTATCTGTCAGCCATGCAAGCGTTTGTATGAGCGTATCATAGGTCGCTGGCGTAAAAGAACCGTCCTCTGCTGTATAGCAGCACTCAATGGATATGGAGTCTTCATTCCTTGTCATCACGGCATAAGCCTGCTCTTCAAGCGGAATGCACTGCACAAGCTCTCCTTCATAGCCAATAATGAGATGCGCGCTTGCCGACCGCTCCTGCGTAAGTGCAAGATTTGCGAAATAACTCCTGTTCTGCGCCGCCGATGTACCGGGATTCGCTGTATAGTGAACAAAAATACTATTCACACGGTCAAGCCGTGTACCCGGGCGGGAATAATCATTGACTTCCAGATAGTCTTCTATGATTTCCGGCGGTGCAATCCCCGTATTCTCAATCTTCTCCGATGTCGTCTCGACAACTTTCGGCTCGATGTCATTATGCGCCAATTCAGTATGTACCAGCCGATAAATCTCTCCTGTCATAAAGTAAATCAAAACCAGACACAGTACAACAAGTGTTGCCGCAGTCATTCTGGCAAAAAGTACTTTCCTCTTTCTCGCCTTGCGCCTCTTAATGGATTGCACCGGACGAGCATTTCCTCTGTACACCTGCCTCTCGGCTGTACTCACACGTACCTCTGCCCGATTCCGATTCCCCTGATATCTTCTGATATCCTGAACCTGTAGCTCTCTGGCAGGTCTCTGGCTGACTGTCCGGTTGCCTCTGCGGCTCCCCGCCTGATTCTGACCGGCGCTCCGCTGTCTCTGTTCGTAAGGTCTGATGTTCTGATTGTTTCTGCTTACCTGCCTGCTTTCATTCGCTGCGCGCCGCCTGCCGTCATTTCCCACACGGTTTCTGTTGCTTGCCTGCCTATTGTCACCGCTGCGGCGCCTGCTGTCCCCCTGTCTGCTGTTTCCACTCCGGCTGCCGCCGCTTCTTCTGCCTCGGATGCCATCATCGCCGTCCAGTTCCCAAAGTTCCAATTCTACATCTGCATACTGAATGCTCCGCTGTCTGTTACTCTGCGCATGTCCCACTTGTCTTCCCCTCTTTTGTGTCATTTTCGCGTACTAATACAGCTAGTACACCCTTTTATATATTAGAGTCGCCAAGTTAAGAAAAAGTTTCATTAATCCTTAATATTTTTTTAATTTTCACTAAATTTATCTCTAATTCATAGATTTCCCTTACAAATCTACGGTAAATAAGCCGCAATTCTTACATAAAGGTCCTCTAACCATTGAATATAACTCTCATCACTCTTGTGCGCTTCATCCGACCACGTAATTCCGACCGCCTCCTCCAAATCGGCTCTGTTATACGTCACTTTGATATATTCATCAACTATCTCCATTTCATTTCCGTCGTCAAGATAATCCGCTCTGTAATCTGTTGCCGTTTCGCTCTGATCAAGGATAAAATTGCATTCATCCAGATTTCTGATTGTCGCAAAAAGCATCGCAGCATTAAAAAACAAAATATCGGCATCCGCATCCGTCATGTTCTGTGTCGTCATCTCATACCGGACATCCAGTGATAGCGCCGTTTCCGGCTCTGTTTCCAGTGTGTGAAGCGCAATACTTCTATATTGCAAGCCATCCGTCTGCGGCAATGCACTTACAAGCGCGCCTGTTTTGGATGCATCTCCCAGATACTCGGTTCTGTTTTGTGCCAATAAGGAAAATATCTCATCACGAATCGCCCGATTGATACTCACCACGACTACGCGTCCCGCCACGCTCTCCAATTCACTGTTGATATATTCCATCTCTTCAATATTCTTCTCTTTGACATTAGAGTAATCCGCCTTCACATAAACATAACATTTATCCGATGAATCCGCCGATGAATAATAGTGCTCTGTTACGGATTCAGACTCTGAAGGAGTATATGTTACCGTAATCTCTTCATTAGGCAGATAGTCTATTGATTCTTCCTCAGCATATGCCGCATTGCTGCTATCATCTATAATATAGGTTGTTTCATCATTGATATCCGTACCCGGTATGCCGTCGACATTATCCATTTCCTCCGTATAGAACATGTCTTCATGTGCGATTATACCCTCTGTCTGCCCTTCGATCGCCTCATCCAGCGCTACCACATCCCAGTCTTTATCCAGCATCGGATTTTCGCTGCCTGACTCCGTCGATTCTTCCTCCGTTGTATCAGGTCTGTAAATATGTGTGGTGAGCCCTGTAGGTCTATATCCGAGTGATGAATACATATATGACTTAAGGCTCGGATTCATTCCATAGTCTCCAAACGGGACAATCTCTCTACCCTCATCCAGCAATGACAGTGCTTCTTCATAAGACAATACACTGAATCTGCCTGCCTCTTTGCCGGAAGCGACCTGATATATAATAACACTGTTACCCTCTTCTGCCGTATCATAACCGCTAATCCCCGCTATGGTTTCCGGCAGATCGATCCTCATATCCCCCACGGTAAGTGTAATCTCTCCTTCCCATGTTTTTCCATTAAACAAAGGATTTTTTGTAAATGCCGCCACTGATACGAGCATAACAAAAATGAGAACCGCCACAACTGCCACGCCTAAAACTTTCGGCTTATCGGCAATGAATTTAATCCTCTCTTTTACGCTTTTACCGCTCCCGTTCATTGTTGTCGCCGTACACGCAATATCTGACAACTTACTTTTTCCTGTAATGATGGAAAGCAATGTCTCCCCGTATGGAATCCTCTCCTCTTCGCCTAATATCAAAAGCGCCTCCTCGTCGCAGGCAAGCTCACAGTCTCTCTTGGATAGCACTGCTGCTACCCATACAAGCGGGTTTATCCAATAGACACAAAGGAGTATGCTGCGAAGAAGCGACCAAAAACTGTCACCGTGTTTTCTGTGGCATAACTCATGCGTCACCACATGTCGGAGTTTACTCTGATCCTGCACGATATCCGGCGTCAGATAAACAGCTTCTCTCCCCGGCATCCCATACAAGCATGATGAGGTCAAATAATCCGTCGTGTAAAATTTGATTTTTCCTGCTTTTCCGGCACGCGCATAACACCCTTTCTCCGATGATTTTCTGTAGCATATACTCTCCAATTCCTTGGGCAGCGCAAACTCCTTACGTCCCTTATGCAGTCTGCGGAAAAAAATAATATTCGTGATAATCATCCATAGAGCAACGGTAACCACGCCGCCAATCCATATTCCACGCAGTATATCCAGCCAACTGAGTCCAATTCTTCCCGCCACAAAAACACTCGTCGGTCCGTCTGCCGAAGTCGGAATATCCAAATCTTCTCCCAGCATAAATTCTGCTGCCTGTCCGGCAATCGGATTGTTAAGCGACATGGTAAACTGCGCAGGCTTCTCCAACTGTTCTGTTACATCACCGAATCTTTCTTCCAATGCCTCCACTAAATCCATAATACGGAATTCCTCTATAGAACCGATTGCCATATAAATCTGCGCTGATGACGGAATGATAAGCCTGAGCGCAACCAAAAGCCATAGAGCATACTGCAGTCTGCCGCTGATCTTTCCCTTAAAAATAATCCGTATCAGCATAATACAAAGTGTTAAAACCGAAGATGTTATGATAATCTCTTTCATTTGCTGTCCATGCCCCTCCTGCGCTTCGCCTGCTCTAAAATATCATATAACTCCTGTATCTCGTCTCCGGACAATTCCTGATCTTCCACCATGGCATTGACCATCATGCCAAGACTCCCTCTGTATACTTTCTGCAAAAAGCCTCGTGTCTCCTGCATAGACACTTCCCCGCGCGGTACAATCGGATAAAATAGCTTCGCCCGTCCATCTTTACGGTGCGCAATCGCCTCCTTCTTTTCCATACGGTTAAGCATAGTGATAATAATGTGTTTATCCCATCCGGTCTCTTCGTGCAATGCCGCCGTAAGCTCTGTGATAGTGCTCCCTTCGCTCTCCCAAAGCCGATTCATGATCTTCCATTCCCCATCCGATAAGCTGACCATATATGATATCCGTCCTTTCCTGCTATGTATTGGTATATTTTGGTATACAATCGTTTACCTTTATGTGATTATGATATACTTAAGGTATACGTTTGTCAACCTTTTCTAACTATATCAATATAAATTTATCTTTATCGGCTTCTATGGAAAATGATACGGATATTATTTGTGATAACATTATCTTATTTAAAGCAGCAACCGAGAGTTGCAAAAAAGAACTTTGAAATTGATAGAAATGGCTGTTTTCATTTTATATAATATTATCATCGCTAGAGGAGACGCTGTAATGAAGTTATCGGAGAAGATTATAGAATTAAGAAAAGCAAATGGAATGACTCAGGAGGAACTTGCGGAAATATGTAAGGTAAGCAGGCAGTCCATATCTAAATGGGAAGCGGACATTGCCTTGCCGGAGACAGAAAAACTTCTGATAATCGGAGATACTTTTCATGTGTCTATGGACGTGCTCTTAAAAGATGAGCTGACATTAAATGAAGCCAAGAGCGTTCATACCTGTGGTAATAATGCCATTCAAGGGAAAAAGCAGGAAATATATGAGGGAATTTTGATCAAGGAAAGTATATCAGATGACACAATCATTGATTTGCTCCATGTTCATAAAATTGAATTATGGGATACCGGTGGAAAACCCAAGTATTGGACTGTTCTATTTTTTACATGTAACAGAAAAGATTTTCCGGAGCAAATATCCAAGGTAATACTATCAAATCCTGATAATAAAGAGAATTGGTTTGTTGACTTTAAAGCTGAGAATGTAAAATATATTGTGTTTAAAAATAAAATTTTAAAATACCAAATCGGACATCAGGCAGAAAAAGATTATGTATGTTCTGAGTGCCGAAAAATGGGTATTGCGGATGAACAAATGAATTGGTCAGAATAGGAGCATGTATGAGAGTACTATTAACATCAGCAGGATTAGAAACGGAAGAAATCAAGAAATATTTTATAGATATAGCAGGCAAGGATATGTCTTTGATTCAGGCGCTATTTATTCCTACGGCTGCAAACAATGCAGGCGCAATCGAAGTACTTCCGAAGTGCATGAACGATTTGTTAAAATGTGGTATCCCGGATGAAAACATCAGAGTATACGATTTACATATTGGAATGGATATTGACGAACTGCGACAGTACGATGTAGTGTATCTGTGCGGCGGAGATACTCATTACCTGCTCGAAAGAATTAATGAAACCGGATTTAACAAAACTCTCATGGAGTATATCCGGTCGGATGGTCTGGTAGTTGGCGTCAGTGCAGGAAGTCTGATTTTCTCAAATAATTTATCAGGTAATTTAGGGCTGATAGATATAAAATTAGATGTTCATTGCCCCGAAGGAGAAAAGCGCGGCAAAGTAGATTATCCTTTAAAGGATAATTTACGTCTTACAAATACGTGTGCGCTCATAGTGCGGAGCTTTCCGGATGGGTTGGAGATTATCTCATCCTGAAATTGCTAGAGCGAATTATCAAATGTAAATCCCACTTCATTTTTTTCCTTTACAGTAAACGTACTATATTTCCCACTTGTATACTCTGCAACAACCTTATTCCAAAAATTCTGGGCAGGCAAATTGTTAGTCCACTGGGATATTTCCCAGCCACCCGGAAACATATCAAAAATCCTCATGGCAACTGTTTCACCAACTCCTTTTCTTCTATATTTTTTCATCACAAAAAATTCAGCAATATTGTGAGGATTTGATAAATTATTATACTCACAACAAGACCTTATTAAAACTAACCCTGCAAGTTTTCCGTCCACTCTGATAAAGAAAGGATATCTTCCTTCTTCATTCCAATAATCATCAATACGCGGATATCCAAAATAGCCATATTCATTTATATCATTATCAGAAAAAACAGAAAAATCATAATTATATAATTCCATCATTTGAACAAAAACAGATTTTTGTTCGATTACTATAGGTTCTATACTAATATTCATAAATTTTGAATCCTCCCTCATCTGCACTATAAATACCGTGACAGTCTTTCCGCAATAATACCGACATTTTTATATGTGATTATTTTGCATACCAAGTCAGTAAATCTACCATATTTGCGATAAAAAAAATTAAACAAAAAATAAGCAGTCCGTTGACTTTTATCCTCGGGCATTCTCTTTAAAATATTTTTTAAACTGTATATTTGTTTGTATATCCATATGTATCCGTCATACAGTTCCTGTTCTGACATTTGCGCTGGGCGAAATACAACATGGGCTGTGTTATATTTAGATAAATCATCAGATATAATCCTGTCTTCTGCTTTTAACCTGTTATACAATTCCGTACCGGGATAGGGAGTTAATATATGGGATGTGACCGTTTCAATTTTATTTTTTACAATCCAGTCAAGTGTTGTTCTGAATGTTTCCGGTGTATCACCATCCAGCCCGAAGACAAAGCTGGCATTAATCATAATTCCTCTGTCATGCGCCATTTTAACTGCTTTCTCATATATCTCTATGTCATTTTGTATTTTGTGGACATTATGAATCGAATCTGTCTGTATACTTTCAAACCCAACAAACAGTCCCTGACACCCGCTGCGTTTCATTAAATCAAGCAAATCAGCATCACATAAAGCGTTTAGCGAAACTGCAGCGTTCCACTTGATATTCAAGGGTATCAGTCTGTTTAAAAAAACCTTAATCCACACCGGATTCCCGGCAAAATTGTCATCTATAAACATAATATGTCTTGATTTAACCGCTTTTATATCCTGCAAGACATCCCCTATTTCACGATTCGCATACATTCGTTCATCGGCACTGTTATAACAAAAATCACATCGAAACGGACAACCTCTGCTTGTATGGATAACGTTGCAATATAAATACTCATCTTTCGACAGATAATCATATGCCGGCGATACGATATCTTTCCCATTAAAATCTTTATGACACTTATATATTCTCTTTAATGCTCCTCGTTCAAAGTCTTTGATAATATCGGTCCACGTTCCTTCTGCCGCTCCGATGCACAATACGTCAAAGGCATCCCTCGGAATCGTATCATACGCAGTGGTTACATGTATTCCGCCTGCCACGACAACGATGCCCTTATCACGAAATATCTTCGCAATTCTTATCGCACCCGGCAAGGTATCAACGGTAACGGATATTCCGACTATATCAGGAGAATCCGTGTAATCGATGCTTTGTATGTTTTCGTTTTCCAATGAAACGGTATGTTCCTTCCGAAGCAGACTCACGATTGTGAGTAATCCCAGCGGAGGCGCCATATGAAGTTTTAGGTCTGTGTCCATCGGACGTTTTATCATTTTGGGCTGTATCAATTTGATATACATACAAATCTCCGTTCTATAAACTTAGCTGGTTTCCGTCTTGTATTCTCCGCATCTATTCCTCTTTCTTGCTATTTTATCACGATACTTCTAATAGATTCCTCTGTCATGGGATGATAAATAATATCCATCACATACCCCTCCGGAAGTGTGGACTTCACCCAATCATCATACTCTTGCCGATTCATCGGCTGTACATCGGTATCCTCTGTTGTCTTGCCATCTTCCAAAATATAATACAAAAGCCCGTCGCCGTCTGTATCCATTTCACTAGGAAAATCCTCGCTGTTAATCTGTCCGTCCCATGATGTTATATGATACTTTAATTGATAACTGTCTGTACCTACGTCATACTGATATAAAGTATAGGGCCATATCCCTTTTTCCTCAGGGTCTTTCCCGTGATTATGGGAGTCTGACACTTTAATCAGTCCATTATTATAATAAGTGGTATCCACCCATGCCGTCAATTCCTCCCGCAGTGTGTCTTTTTCTGCATCATAGTCATAGACCACCTCGCACATACTCGCCATGTTACCTGTGCTAAAACTAAAAATTAGTTCTTGTCTTCCATCCCCGTCCACATCCAATATTGCAAATGCGTTATTCTCAAATCCCCACCTCTCATCAACATTATATTCTCTACCGTTTGGATCTGTATGTTCCGTCATAATCTGCTCCAGTACTTCCGCATATTTGGCATAGGATTGCAGCAATTTTTCCTGAAAATCCTGATATCCCACATATAAATACCGCACCGGCGCAATCGCTTCATTCTCCGGACAAAATACGGATACGCTGTAACCTGAGAAATAATATTCTTCCGCCGATGGCATCCTGCTTTCACCTTTGTAATTCAGATAACGTATCCCTTCCGGACCCTGCCATTCACGCGTCCCATAATACAAAATGCCGAAGCTTTCCTGCCCGCTCCATTCTGCTACCGCCTCCTGTAACGGCATTACGGAAACTGCCTCAACAAGCGGTCTGAAATCTTTATCAATATCAAAAACTGCTCCTCCCGCACCACGCAGATAAATATCTATTTCCCTTGAGCGGGCGGCATTGTATGTAATTAAATAACTGTCTGTAAAATCACCGTTTTTATCAAATCCGTACAGCATTGTATCAAACGTCTGAATCGTTCCGTCCTGCACAAAATACAGGTTAAAACTCGTTGCAAGACATAGTTTCTCCGGAAGATTGACTTTATCTCTGATATCTTCCAGAATACCCTCTATGCCTGACTCATAAATATTATTGTGCATCAGTACAACGCTTTTCTTATTCTTCAAATCATCCAGATACCATGACAGCTTTCCATTATAAGGCACTGCACTTTTAGCAACAAGAAAACTTCCATACAATGTAACTGCTGCCATAATAATGCCTGCTGCCAGCCTGTATTTTCTTTTCCCCGAAGCATTGACCGCCGATAATTTTAAATCCAGAAAATCCTCCTCATCCCGGTTAAGTCCCTGTATATTTACAGTAATTACAGACTTATCTTTTAAGAAAAACTGGCAATAACTTTTTCTCTTGATATACCACTTCACATCTTCCGCCTTAATCTCAGAAATGGCATTCCATGATTCACTTGGCAGCTTCTTTCTGCTATAACATATCCACAGATAAAAGCCGTAGACCGTAATGCCTATCCACCACACCAGACAGAGAAGCAAAACCGGTATATTCCTATACAGCCTGCCAAACTGACACAGAGAATACAGGTGGAACCAGCTGATACAATAAAAAATCAGATTGACCGGTCTTGTCCCCACATACCATATAGTTTTCCAGAAAAACTGCGCCCTGCTATTTCCGTATGACAAGTCCTTTATATTCCCATGTTCTTCCTTCATCGGCTGACTCATATTTTGCTTTGGTTCCGCCATATTCCGAATATTCCTCCATTCCTATATACAGGTATAAAATACCATCCTGCATCTCCGGCGCATAAGCCATAGTGTAATACTGTGGCACATCTGTAAGGTCCTGCTTTTCCCATGTTTTCCCGCCATCCTGTGTCCGCCAGATATCCGGTGTCTCTGAATCACGAAAGGTTACGAAGCCTACGTTGTTATTAATGAAAACAGCACCTGACATCAAAGAATACCCCTTCGTCATCATATGCGGTCCCGCAGTTCCCACATACTGCCACGACTCCCCGCCGTCTTCTGTGTGAAATAAGATTGACGTTTCCCGCCAGACAACACGTTCTCCCGTAAAAATCAAGAACCCTTCCTGTCCGTTTTCCGGAAAATCCACATAAATTTTCCTGCTTCCAAATAACTTATTTCTTACAACAGATTTCTTAAAACTCTGACTTTCCTCGTCATAAAAAACAACGGAAAACGGCACTACACTGTCTCCGCCATATGCAAATATAATCTTATTTTCATCTATCTGATAACTGCCGGGCTGCAAAGAGGTCAGTTTCCCATCCATTTCGTCCCCTCTCCCAAAGAGTACTTCCAACGTGACCGGCACCTCTTTCCACACCCCGTCTGCACCACTTACCAGCAAAACGCCCGTGCTGGTATCAACCTGATACGCATTTTCAATCACATCTAACGTCAAAGAGGCATCTTCCCCGGCATCTGTTTCTGAAAGTGCTGTTTTCATCCCATACACTAAATCAAGCTTTGGAATATCGGAAAAGTCCGCCTGCGCATACTGCTCCATATATGCCCGAATAACATCTTCCGTTTCCGCGACTCCCTCCAGTTCAAAGACGTAATCCTTCACCATGCGAATCCGCAGCGTCCAGTCAAAATATGCATAATAACCGTCTTTTTCATGCGCTATCTGTGCCCTGTCTTTTATCTTCTGCGGAAACTCTGCAAGTTCACTCTCCTCATGCCCGATATAATATTTGCAGATTACCGAAAAAACAGCCTCATTCTTATCTCCCGCAAGCAATCTGCTGTATACAGACTCGGCTATTGCATACCACGAGTCTTCCGAATCCCACTCCGATGCCCTGCTCTGATCATCAAAATACGAAGCATATCGCTGCAATAACAGAAGAACTGCATCGCCATAGTTATCTGCATCGTGCACCCGAACCTGCCAAGGTCCTTCCGCCTCATAGGGAAGTTCTGCATACTCTTTCCATTCATAAATATCTTTCCTATTCCGCTCGATATAATAAGCATCCTCAGAAACAGGTTCCAGTTTTATCATCTCATCGATTGCCGTCTGTGTGAACCCGTCCGGCAGATCATATTCTTCATAAAAAAAATGTTCCGCGCGCTCCACTTCTTTTCTTATCTTATAACTCTCATATATACCGCCGCCAATACGATAAAGGTTAAACGTCACATCCAGCAATAAAATCCCAATCGTGCAATATGCCAGAAAATCCCACCTTTTCTCCTCCCTCATAATCGCAGAGATTCTGGCTTTCATCATCCGTTTTCCATGATAAAAATACGTTGAATACGCCTGTCCTTTCACCCGCTCCATTTTTAAGCATTCCAGCAGCGCATATCCGTACTCTTTTCTCGCAGATATGTCTTTGCCTTCCACTACCGCCTCATCGCAGGCTACCTCCATATCCTGATAACTGATTGCTTTTATCAGATAAATAAGCGGCTGAAACCATAAAAGCGACTGTATGAACAGCATAAATAACTTGTAGAGCATATCCCTATGCCGCATGTGATTACATTCATGTAAAAAAATGAAATGCAGAACCTGTCCGCTGTATTCTCTGTCCGGCAATATCAGAACCGGATCCTTAAAGCCAATTAGAAACGGTTCCCTGACTTCTTTGCTCCGATAAAGAAAAGACCTGCCGCTTCTCCTTTCATGCAATCCCGTTTCCAGAACTGCCGCCTCCAGACTCTCCCTGATATCCGGCTCCGACACAATACTTAGCCGGTTGATGCAGCTTCTGCGGAACCGCACATAATTCCAATAATGCAATGCCATCACAAGTACTGCCGATACAAACCAAATCAGTACTGCCAGTTTCTTCCATTGAGGATACAGCAGATAAGGCAGACCGAAATGATTTACGACCCGGTTTACGAAATAATCCAGCCACATATTCTTTCCCAGAAAAAGAAAATGCCACAATAAAAGCTGTAGTGCCAGAATCGCCCATATCACCTTTCTCCATTTTGCCCTCATAACAATCAAAATCCTTCCTTTATGCTCACCTGCACCTTTACTTAATCTACACTTCTACTTAGTCTGCGTATCCTTACTCTTTTCTTCAATAAATTCTTTTAGTTCTTCTATATCCTGAGATGTGAGTCCATCGCCGTCATATAGTGCCGTCACAAAATTTTTTAACGAATTTTGGTACATCTTTCGCAAAATATTTCTGCTTTCTTTTTGCAGATATTCCTCTTCTTTTACCAAAGGAGTATACCAGTTGATTTTCCCAATCTTCTCCACGCTGACAAAACCTTTCGCCTCCAAGCGGTTTAGAAAAGATAAAATAGTCGGCGCGGCTACATCCTTTTTTAGATGTTGCTCAATTTCCATTCTGTTGACTGGTCTGTTATATTCCCATATAATCATCATAATTTCCAGCTCAGATTCCGGTAGTCTTTTCATGTCTGCTCTTCTTTCTCCTATATTTTTTGCATTTGCCTAAATTGAATTTATACTTATTCTACATTTGCCTAAAATATATGTCAATATGAGATTTGTCTGCTATAAATATTGAAATATTTTTATACTACATATATAATAAATACAATACGGAGTATAAGTTACGCATTTTATTGTAGTTATCCACATGAAATCCACTAGATTATCCACATTTTTTATTTTTATTTATTGACAGGTGGGAACAATCATGTTAGACTAAATACACTTTATGAAATGTTTTTCAAAAAGTGCATATAATATTTTGGTATGAAATACTCAAACAAAGGAGCCTCAACCTCGTGAGGCTCCTTCTGACTTCAATTTATCTCATCTTTATACTTCTCATACAATTCCTGCAATTTATCTATATCCTCATCGGACACAGTATTTTGCAAATACTGCTCAACTTGGGAGATTGACTCACTGTTGACACCGTCTCCAACAATATCCATGACATCGGACAGCGTATCGCTGTCAGCATATTTCTCAATAATTTTCGTGGCTTCCTTCTTATCCGATTCATCCATGTTATTGACAATTTCCTTCGCCTTAGCAGCTGCCTGCGGATCACCCACACTCTCCAATGCTTTCTGGAACGCTTGCTCCATAACCTGTTCCGTCACCTTCTCAGCCACTGCAGATTTGATCCCATCTACCAGATTCCCTCGAACCAGTCCAATTAGAACTACCACACACACTACTATCACAAGGCTTAAGAAAATGACCATTCCCGTGCCTTTTTTCTTCTTTCTACGCTTACTCATAATGTCTCCTTTAATCAAAATCTACGTTCTTTTCCTTAAAATCCATCGCATTTCAAAATGAAATATCGGGAAACAGCCCAATGTCATTCAAGCTGCCTCTTTTGCTGTCAAGTAAAGCCCGCGGTACAGTGATTGTACCGTGGGCTTTACCCGCAATATTTGCACCACAAATTGTTCTCATGCTGTTAAAGCTTAAAAGCCGCCTCACGATATCCCCGATCCAACGCCTCGCCAAAATATTGTTTCGCCATGCGGATATCTTGTGCCACACCAAGTCCCTGCTCGTATAAGAGCCCAAGTCGATAGAACGCCAGTCCTAATCCCTGTTTTACGGACAGTTCATAGAAATAACGCGCTTTTTCATAATCAACAGCGGTTCCATAGCCGTACTGATAGCACATACCAAGAGAGCATTCCGCCGCTGCATTACCCGATAAATCTGCCGCCTTCTTATACCATGCAAATGCTTTGTCGTAGTCCTTTCCGGTACCCTTTCCATGCAGATAAAAATTGCCGATATTGTTCATCGCTCCGGTAGAACCATTTTCTGCAGCCATGAAATAATAGTCCAATGCCTTTTTATCATTCTGTTCGACAAGTTTTCCTTCTTCGTATAAGATTCCCATGCTTACCTGTGCGCGGGAATTATTTCCATTATGCGCAAGTTCCGTAAGTTGTAAAAGTGCCCTTTTCCTCTCTTCCATCGGGCAGCTTTCATTCCCTATCAGCTCCACGCAGGAAACAGATTCACAATGTTTTCGCTTGTCGTCCACATCCTGCAATAACGATTCATAATAGTTCCTGTCCGCTTCCGATAATTCCTGTTTCAACCATAACCGACAGCTCTGCTCCGCTCGCGCCAGCCACTCCAGCGGTTTCTCATAATCGATAGCCACACCTTTTCCGTTTTCATACTGATAGGCAATCAGCACCATAGCTTCCGGATTGTTCTGACTTGCTGCCGATTCAAAAAAATGCATGGATTTCTGGTAATCTACAGGAACACCGATGCCGTTTAAATATGCACGCCCAACTTTAACAATACCATCCGTATCTCCAAGCGCCGCCGCTTTTTCATAATAGGAGAAAGCTTTTCTCTCATTTCTATCCGTTCCAACTCCGTAACGGTACATTTCTCCTACCCATATTAGCCAGTAGGGACTGTTATGCCTAGCGCCGAGCAGTGCCGCCTTCAAAGCTTTTTGGCGAATTTTAGATGCTTCTTTAGGCGTTTTCGCTTCCGTTACGCATTTTTCATAATACGTATTCAAAGCCTCCAACGCCTGTAGGTCTCCTTTTTTAGCTAATTTATAAAGTTGTTTTTCTGCCTTCGCCGGATTATCGGATAAAAGGATCCGGTATTCTTGTATGGATTCGTTCACGATGTGAATTCCTTCTTCTTTTTCTGTGGTCATTTTACGATAAGCTATGTGAAATGTCATGAACACCGAAACCTCTACGCTCTCACCAACCTCACAGTCTCTCTTGCAATAGCAAGCTCCTCATTGGTAGGAATCACCATCGTAGTAACTTTTGCGCCCTCGTCAGAAAGAATGACTTCTTCTCCGCGGAGTTTATTCTTCTCTGAATCGATATTGGTTCCAAGATAACCAAGATAATCTCCTATCTCCGCTCTTGCCTCGGCGTTGTTCTCGCCCACGCCTGCAGTAAATACAATAACGTCCACACCGTTCATTGCCGCCGCATATGCACCGATATATTTTGCCACACGGTATGCGTAAGTCTCTAACGCCGTCTTCGCCGCTTCATTTCCCTGCGCCTTAGCCTCCGCCAAATCACGGAAATCACTGGAAACGCCGCCGGACAAACCGAGTACACCGGATTTCTTATTACAGATATTTATCACTTCCTCCGCACTGATACCTTCTTTCTCGGCAATAAAAGTAATAATCGCCGGATCCAAATCGCCCGAACGCGTTCCCATAATCAAGCCTTCCAACGGAGTCAATCCCATAGAAGTATCAACAGACTCCCCATATTTTACTGCGGACACCGAAGCACCGTTGCCAAGATGGCACACGATAATCTTCAAGTCTTTTATATCTTTTCCTAAAATCTGTGCAGCACGTTTGGAAACGAAATCATGGCTTGTGCCGTGGAAACCATAGCGGCGCACTTTATAATTCTCATAATAGGACAACGGAAGTCCGTACAGATACGCCTTCTTCGGCATCGTCTGGTGAAAAGCCGTATCAAACACACCGACCATTGGCACATTCGGCATAATCTCTCTGCATGAATTAATCCCGATTAGATTTGCCGGATTATGGAGCGGCGCCAAATCATTACACTGCTCAATCACAGCAAGCACTTCATCATCCAACACAACAGACGTTGCAAACTTCTCTCCGCCATGTACGATACGATGCCCAACCGCGTCAATCTCATCAAGTGTCTTAATCACACCTACTTCCGGATCGGTCAGCTTCTCAATCACCAGTTGTACAGCCGCCGTATGATTCGGCATATCCGCTTCTGTTGTGATTTTGTCTTTTCCTGCCGGCTGGTGAACGATAGCGCTGCCATCGATTCCGATTCTTTCACATAAACCTTTTGCCAATACTTCTTCCGACTCGCTGTTGATCAACTGATATTTCAGCGAAGAAGAACCACAATTAATAACCAGTACGTTCATTGTTGCAATTCCCTCTTTTCTTCTCTAAGATATACGGTTTCCTGCAATAACCGCCTCATGTCTTAATCATAGCACCTTTACGCGAAGAATACATAGTATATTTTATTTTTTTAATATGCTCTTCCCCAATAAACCATTTTCTTAGCGGGTTTACCGCAGCACACGCATGTATCGCCAATGTTCTCCTGTTCAAACGGCATACAACGGCTTGTCACGGCAAGCTCTTCTTTAATCTTATCCTCACAATCCTGTTCTCCGCACCACATAGCCTTAACAAACCCGGAATTTTCCGTAAATAATCTGCGGAATTCGTCCATATTTTCCGCCTCATATGTGTGTGCATCTCTATGGGTTCTTGCCCTCTCTAACATCTCCGTCTGCATTCTGTCAAGAATCTCTCCTGCCTTTACCTCCAGCTCATCCAGAGATACTTCTATCTTCTCCCTCGTATCCCGTCGGCAGATTACACACTTGTTCGCCTCGATATCTTTCGGTCCGATTTCCACGCGGATAGGAATACCCCTCATCTCCTGTTCTGAGAATTTCCAGCCGGGGCTCTTGTCGGTATCATCTACTTTTACACGGAAATTGCTCAGCTTATCTCTTAACTCGTATGCCTTATCCAGTACGCCTTCCTTCTTCTGCTGAATCGGAATAATCATAATCTGTGTAGGTGCAATTCTTGGAGGCAGCACGAGTCCGGAATTGTCTCCATGCACCATAATCACCGCACCGATTAAACGTGTGGTCGTACCCCATGAAGTCTGATGCACATGTTTGAGCGTATTGTCTTTATCCGTAAACTGAATGCCGAATGCTTTGGCAAAACCGTCTCCGAAATTGTGGCTCGTACCGGACTGTAATGCCTTACCGTCATGCATCAGCGCTTCTATCGTGTAGGTTGCTATGGCTCCCGCAAATTTCTCTTTGTCCGTCTTGCGTCCTTTGATTACCGGAATCGCAAGTACATTCTCACAGAAATCCGCATACACGTTTAACATCTGGATTGTTCTCTCCTCAGCTTCCTCGGCTGTGGCATGTGCAGTGTGTCCTTCCTGCCATAAGAACTCACGGCTTCTAAGGAAGGGTCTTGTCTCTTTCTCCCAACGAACCACGGAACACCACTGATTGCATAACTGAGGCAGATCGCGGTAAGACTGCACCACATTTTTATAATAATCACAGAACAATGTCTCGGAAGTCGGTCTGACACACAGTCTTTCCTGTAAAGGCTGCTGCCCGCCGTGAGTTACCCATGCTACCTCCGGCGCAAATCCTTCCACATGGTCTTTTTCCTTATTCAAAAGGCTTTCGGGAATAAACATAGGCAGATATACGTTCTGCACTCCCGTCGCCTTAAACATTGCATCCATCTGCTGTTGAATCAGCTCCCAGATTGCATAGCCAGCGGGTTTGAATACCATGCATCCTTTAATACTCGTGTAGTCTAACAATTCCGCTTTCTTTACTACGTCTGTGTACCACTGCGCAAAATCATCTTCCATGGAAGTGATTGCTTCTACTAATTTCTTGTCAGCCATTTTCGTCTCCTCCTTCTTGCTAAACATATTTTACTGTAATTAATCTGTGAATCCATTTACGAGCCCAAAACCAAAAAACGCCGAAACTTCCGTCCCGTAAGGGACCGAAATCTCGGCGGTACCACCCTAATTAACATGACTATACATGCTCTGCTTCTCATACCGTTATCGCCGGTGCTACGCTGCGCTTATCACGCAGGACTCCAAGTTCGGTTCCGGACACTTCCCGTAAGGATCTTCCACCAGTAATCCTCTCTCTGCAACGTTTCCTATCCGTACTATTCTCTTCTTCGCCACGTCTTATTTCGAGCTCACCAAGATGCGCAGCATCTCATAACCTCGCAAACGATCTTTGCTCGTTTTTTTATCCATTCTAGCCGTATGATTGTACTTTGTCAACCGCAATTTCTATAAATCTATAGCTGCATCTGTTCCCACTTACGTTCCATATCCGCCACAAGCGCTAGCTGCGTACGGCAGCGGTCCAGATTCTGTCCCTCGCGCTCAGTGTGGTAGTATGTGTCCCCTTGCAGGTAATCCGTAAGGAATCTGATGCCCTGTTCCAGCGTAATCGTTTTGGCGCCCATAGGAAGCGTCTCAACCTCCTTAGGAGTAAGCTGTTCGCCGCAACCTTCCAGAAATCCTTTTGCATACGCCTGATATAGTTCCAGCGAAAGCGATACTTTGTTTGAATCCGGCTCATCCTCCGCCGCCGTGTTTGCGCCGAAGCGAATCGCATCACCAAAATCATATGCACACAATCCCGGCATAATCGTATCCAAATCCACAATACAGACGGCTTCATGTGTATCGGCATCCAGTAGAATATTATTAAGCTTCGTGTCATTGTGAGTAATGCGCAGAGGCAGTTCCCCCTTCTGCAATAAATCTGTCAGAACAGAAATATCCTCCTTACGCGCCCTGATAAACGCAATCTCCTGTGCCACGGCTTCCGCTCTATGGCAGACATCTTCCTCCACGGCTTGTTCAAAAGCCAGATACCTCTTAGGTGTATTATGGAAATCAGGAATTGTCTCATGCAGCGTCTTTGCCGGATAATCCGCAAGCTGTGCTTGAAATCTGCCGAAAGCAAGACCGCTTGCATAGAACTCCTCTGCATTCTCCGCATGATCCAAAGAAACAGTATGCTCTATCAGCAAATAAACTCTCCAGTCACACCCATCCGTATCGGTATAATAATAGTCTCCTTCTTTTGTCGGTATGACCGTCATTGTCTCCCGCTCAGGATGCCCTCCCGCCTGCACAATTCTCTCCCGCAGATACGATGTCACATTCACAATATTTTCCATCAGCCCGTCTGTATCATGGAAAATATCCGTATTGATTTTCTGCAAAATATATTTCTTCGTCCCGCTGGTCGTCACCAGAAACGTATGGTTAATATGTCCGCTGCCGTGAGGCTTTACGTCCACTACCTCTCCTTCCAGCCTAAAATGATTCAAAAGCTCTTTCTTATCCGTGCCTGTCCCCATTCTTACCTCCATTCTCACCTTCGTTCAGACCTCTGTCTGACGATATACTCGCCAACTCCCATCAGAATAAAGATAAAGGGAGTGCAGAGCACTTGTTGATAGCAGAAAAAATTATAACACATATAGGAAATGCAAGACGCTGCGACTCCCGCTAGAAGAATATCCTTCCGGTGGTTTCGCATAAATCTCCCGATTGCCGTCACATAGATTCCTATATACGCCGCCGCCCCCACAACACCACCATTAATCAGGATATTCAGCCATTCATTATGAGCATTTGTCAACTGCTTCTCACCCCACAGCAACGCCTCCTCCTCTCTGTAGTAGGCGTTCAAATAACTGCTGAAACAATCCGGTCCGACACCGAACAGCTTATGCCCTAGATTCTCCTCAGAAAATATCTTCACACTAAACTGCCATATTCTTCCTCTGCCGTTCCCCCAATTGTCATTCCAGTTAAAATAAGAAACATCTTTCAGTCTGCCCGATATCCTCTCCGGTAACAGTCCTCGTGTCTGCAGCACAATCAGTACAACAATTCCTGCAATTGCCATCACCATTAACAGTGGTATGATTTTGCGCATTTTTCCCATTAAAGCTGCCGGATATACAAGTCCTCTCTCTTTGTTTCCCATAAGGTGGAGCACAATTGTCATTGCCAGACACATAATTAAAAGCGCCCATGTTACGCCCGAGGTCCACATAATCTTCGTTACGAAGTCCGGTTCCAGTTTGGGATTAGGATTAATCTGCATAAGATAGTACATAATCTTCCCCGATGCAAACAAAAGTGTGAGCACCCCTGTAAAACGACACATCGTTTCTCGTTCTCCCGCCGATATTATAAAAAAAACGAGAAGTGCGCCTGCCAGCCCGAAATACGCACTGTCGCTGTTCTGCGTCACCAGAGTACAAAACCCAAGCACTGTGTATATACAGCCAAGCACTCTCCATATCTTTTCGTGGGTATACAAAACCACTCCAATGCCTATGGGCAATGTCACTGTCAGAAAACTGCCATACCATGACGCCTGCCCCAGTGTGGACAAAAACTGCGCTTTTTGAGAATATTCCAACCCGTCATAGAAGCCAATCGGATCAATCATAAGCCGGTGTAATATTCCTATCGCGTATACAATGCATGACGTACCACATAATATTGTAAGTATCATACGATAATATTTTGCGAACCTCGACAGAAAGAAATAAAGAAACACAAAGCTGACCTGAGACATCAGTCCCATATTCCACCCGTAATATCCCCATAAAGCGTCCTGATAAAAACCGCCGGACAACACTGACACGCATGTCATGATTAAATAAGCAATCACACAGCCATCCGTAACGGATAAGCGCATTTTCCTATGCGCTCTTACCTCAAAAAACCCGTAAATTACCGATGTAGCAAGAAGCACCGGACATCCGGCTATCATGATTCCCCTATAGATTTCAAATTTGGCATTTCCTATTTGATTATAACCGTCCTTCGCATATAATGGCACAATAAAGCATAAAGCTGCCGCCAGAATCGCAACAAAATATTGCGACAAACATCTCGTTATTTCTGCACCAATATGGGGAAAAACGCCTTTTTTCTCATGAATCCTTCCTATCTTGTTACTCATCACATGTTCCTTCTGCCGTTATTCTCTGCATCGCACCTGCATAATATTTTTCACCTATTCCAAGTATGATAAAAATAAAAGGAGTATTCAATACTTGTTGAAAACTGACCATATTATGTACTGTGTATGCCAGTATACTGACGGCACACAGATACAGAACCGGCTCTTCTTCGGCTCTTCTTATATACCGCACAAATGCAGTCGCCAATATCCCCATATAACATACAAATCCCAGCACGCCGACATTTACAAGAAGCGTAATCGATTCGCTGTGCGCATTGGTCAGTCTCAGATTTCCAAACCGCTCTATCAATTTGTCTGCCGATTCAGGCACACTATACACATAATCGGCGAAACAGTCCGGTCCTATCCCTACAGCCTTATGTAAGATATCCATACTCCGATATGCCTCCATGCCGCAGTTCCATGCAGCGCCCCTTCCATTACCCCAATCCTCGTCAAAAAAAATCCCGAAGCTAGTGTCTTCATCCGGCGTCCGCGGCGGTATATCACATAAACCCAACACACCATTGTCAAACAGCCAAAAAAATGCAGCAGCAGCAACAACCAGAGCCACCGCAGCCGTCAGGATTCCCCACAGCCACTTATGCTTCTCTATATGGAATAGCCCTCTTTTGTCCAAAACGCGGAACAATATGTAACATCCCAGCAGAATCGCAAATACCCACACGGTACTGTTGCTGTCCAGCAATACAAAGGAAACCATTGATTCTGTGGAATCATATATTTTATAATTATATTCCAATCCCGGCAAATACTTTATAGCCCTTCCAAGCTGACAGCTTACGGTAAACATCATACACACTTCAAGGAAACCATACAATTTCCTATTGCTGTTAAGGGATAGGAGAAACAGAAGCAAAAGCATCGCTATAAACACCAGATATGCACTGCTGCTACCTTGTGTTATTCCGGAAAGTATCGCTATAACACTGTATATTCCTGCCAAAATCCGAATATAGGTTTTATCACTGCACCAGTATAATATGATTCCTATAGGTGCTGTCACGGACCAATATCCACAAAACCAATTGATATTACCGAGCGTAGATATAAAGCCTTCCGCCTGCCCTTGCATCGCAATCGGATAAATAGAATACCGGTTGCATATCCCCAACAGAAAAACAACCGTCGTTGACAGCATCCATATCCCCAGCCATCTTAAATCACAATGAAAGTAGCGGGAAAATAAGAAATATATCAACACAAAAATCATCTGAGTAATGACTCCCATGTGCCATCCTTCGACTCCCCACAACGCGTCCTTCTTATATGCGGAGCATAAATATGAGAGCATCACAGCCACCAGATATCCGTAGGCAAACCAATCCGTCACTGACATCTGTCTATAATTTCTGACCAGCCAGCCTTTGTCTCCACGAATCAAAAGCGAAACCGGGATAGCCGTCAAGGCTAATGCCAACATTGCCAGACTCACATTGCGAAAAAACTCATACTTAATCTCACCAATATGCATATATCCGCCCGGCGCATACAAAGGATACACCACCGACATCACAAGGAAATAGAGCATAACAACACATTGACAAATCTTTGTATGATTTAATTTATCTTTGATTAGGTTCTTTTGTCCCAATTTTCTTATATCCAATCCGACTTCTGTCTTTCATCATCATACTCTTCTATACCAAACATTTCACATACCCTTTTCATCATAATCTACGGATTCTTTTTCGTCAAACAATCTCTGCTTCCTTTTGCTTTTCTTTGTTGTTTTGCCCGCCATCCTCTGTATCTAACACCTTGAATATCTCCATAATTACAATCAGTGCCAACGGTCCCTTAATAATACCGCCGACACTAAATAACTTCACACCTGCGTAGACCGACAGCAGCATAAGGACGGGCGCCACTCCAATTTTTTGACCAATCAGTTTCGGCTCCAGCAACTCTCTGGTCAGAATACAGGCTCCATATAAAATTAAGCACACCACCATCCGCACATACTGACCGTTTAACAACTGCCAGATTGATAAAGGCACCAACACGATACCTGTTCCGATAAAAGGTAATACATCCAAAACTCCCGCTAAAATACCAAACAGGATTCCACCGGACACTCCTGCTACACTCAATGTTACGCAGCATACAATGCTAATAATTAACATGATGACACCCTGCGCCTTTATGAAAGTTATAATATATGATAAAACACCTTCTACCACCAGCCATACTAAATGTAATTCTTCTGATTGTTTCAGTCCTCCGACAATATGTGCATATTCTTTTTCCAGCAAAAAGGCAGCAATACACGTTATGGCAAGAAACCCGACTGCCGCAAAAATCCCTTTAAAGCAGCTGTAGGACGATGATAAGATTCTTGGCACCACCTGCACCTGTACGTTTTCCATAATAACCGTCATCCGTTCAATAACAAAGTTTTCTATTTGCCGACCATTCCATCCGAATTTGCCGTCCAATCCACAGCAGCATTGATGGAAAAAAAGCTGGAATTGTTCCCCTACCTCTGCAAAAAATGCCGGTAATGTCTCCAACTGCCTGCCTCCGAACATCATGACAATCCATAGAATACCCGCAATAAATAATATAACCGGCAGGATAATTCCCACCGCCAAAAATTTCTTCTTGACGGGAATTCTCTTCTGCAAACGTTCCAGTAGCGGATAACACAGCGTAATGAATAGAAATGCCAGAATGAACGGAGCAACCAATGTAAACAAATATCGGAAGAAAAACCAGACTCCGGCTAATACCAGACATATCTTTATCAGTTTGTAATTCCGAATCGTTTTTGAGTTCATGGTAGCGTGCCTTTCTGAATGAGTAAAATTTCATGATGATATAAAAAGAAGCAGGAGTCTGTATTCTCTGCTTCTTCTCTAGCTTACCTTATGTTTTTATGTTATCTTCAATCTCTATTATACAATATTTACTGTCTGTTATACGATTTGCTGTCCTATATATTTCTGGAAGTTCTTGCCTTCGGGCTTAATCAGGAACTGTACCTTCTTCCCAGTCTTCGGGTGGCTGAAAGACAGGCGATAGGCACACAGTGCAATTTCTTTCACATGCATTTTTTCTGATATCTTCACGGTCTCCGCATCGGCATATTTATAGTCCCCCAGAAGGCTCATTCCTGCATGGCTCATCTGGACACGAATCTGGTGATGCCTTCCGGTATGCAGACCAATCCTTGCAAGCCCAATCCGTAACGGATATTCCTCTTCCGCCGTCACAAAAGCTTCATCAAGAATTTCATAGTCAAGTACCGCCTTCTTGGCATTCTTAACTTCTGCCGGTACAATACGGGAAGTATTGGTTCTTCCGTCCTTTAATAAATAGTCCGTCAGTTCACCGCTCTTTTCAAACTTGCGCCCACACACAACAGCATAGTAATACTTCTCCATTCTGTTCTCTGTCATCTGCCTGCTCAGCCCGGCAGCCGCCTTCTTATTCTTGGCAAACACCAGCACGCCTTCCACCGGTTGGTCAAGGCGGTGGACTACTCCCACATACGGAATGTTCCGACCTCTTTCGGCATGCCTTAAATAATTCGTAACTTCGCTCACCATGTCCGCCTGTCCGACTCTGGCAGTCTGTGTTGCGATGCCGGAAGCCTTATGACATACAATGATGTCCTCATCTTCATATAGTATTCTTTCTATACTCATGCTATTTCTGCCTTCTATATCTTAAACCGATATCCCACGCCCCAGATTGTCTCAATATACTGCGGTTTGGCAGTATCGAACTCAATCTTCTCTCTAATCTTCTTGATATGCACAGTGACTGTAGCGATATCACCGATGGAGTCCATGTCCCAGATTTCACGGAACAGTTCTTCCTTCGAATACACATGATTCGGGTTTTCTGCGAGGAAAGTTAACAGATCAAATTCCTTTGTCGTAAAAACTCTCTCTTCTCCGTCCACGTAAACCCTTCTAGCCGTCTTATCAATCTTTAGTCCCCGGATTTCTATTATATCATTCATTTTTTGATTACTGCCCACCAGTCTGTCATAGCGCGCCATATGCGCCTTAACTCTTGCCACCAGCTCAGAAGGGCTGAACGGCTTTGTCATATAGTCATCAGCTCCCAAGCCTAAACCTCTGATCTTATCAATATCGTCTTTCTTGGCAGACACCATGATAATCGGTATATTTTTCTCTTCTCGGATTTTCTTACACACTTCAAACCCGTCCATACCCGGCAGCATCAAATCCAGAATCACAAGATCAAAATCACCCTCCATGGCAGTTTCCAGCCCTTTATCTCCTGTGTTCTCAATCATCACCTCGAAATCACTCAGCTCCAGATAATCCTTCTCTAAGTCAGCAATTGCCTCTTCATCTTCTATAATCAATATTTTGCTCATACCCTCTATCCTTTCTTAGTCCTATCGTAGTTTTTTATTATCTCTTCTGCCAATCCTTATATCAGTCCATCATCCTTTAAAAGAATCGTCATGCCATCCGCCTGCTATCCTTCCTGCGGCGCCTGATACTTCCGAATGACAAAATGCATACAGGTTCCTTCATTCTCCTTGCTGGTCGCCCAGATATACCCACCGTGATCTTCTATGATTTTTTTAACAATAGATAATCCTATTCCGCTGCCTCCCTTGGATGAATTGCGAGATGCGTCCGTACGATAAAATCTCTCAAAAATGTTTGGCAGGTCTTTTGCCGCAACGCCCATACCGTTATCCTCGATTTCTACACGTATAGAATCGATTTCATCCAATATACGGATATCAATCACTCCCTTTTCTTTGTTCATATATTTTACACTGTTACTTATGATATTATTGATTACCCGCTTGAGCTGCTCCGGGTCTGCAATAATCTGTGTAGACGGTTCAATCAACGCATCATAATTCAACTGAATATTCTTGGATTCCAAGTCAAGTCCGACCTCTTCCACACAATCCCCGAAGTAATCGGCTACGTTGATGCGGCGGAAGGCGTAAGGAATCCTGTTATTGTCGATTCCGGAATAAGTAGTCAGCTCATTGATTAACCTGTCCATATCATTCGCCTTATCGTATATGGTTCTGATGTATTTGTTCATCTTCTCCGGTGTGTCCGCAACACCGTCCATAATGCCCTCGACATATCCCTTGATTGACGTAATCGGCGTCTTCAGATCATGTGAAATGTTGCTTACCAGCTCTTTGTTTTTCTGCTCGTGCTCAAACTTTTCATCTAAAGACTCTTTCAATCGGAGCCGCATGTCTTCATAATTGCGATAAAGTTCTCCGATCTCTCCCTTTTCCTCCGTTGTCAGCATATACTCCAGATTCCCTTCTGCAATATTCTGCATAGCGGTATTCAACTGATTAATCGGAGTAAAAATACCTTTTTGAATCCCTCGTGTCAATAGGATACTGGTCAGACATAATACGACGATAAAAGCTATAATCATGCGCTGCAGCATATTTTTGGAAATGAGCGAATGTACGCTTGTCACAATAAAAAAGCTGCCCTCACTTCCGTCCGAAAAAGAAAAGTCAATCTGTTTAACAAGCTTTTTCATATCGTCATAATATAACCCAGCTTCAGAATCCGGCATTTCGTTGCCATACTCCGGAAGCATATCAAAAATTTTTGCCGCGGCTTTCTCATTCCCTGCATAATACAGGCTATCGCCCTTTCTCACGACAATATAGGCAAACCTCCTATTCAGCTCACTGTTTATTTGCGCTAAATACTCCTTATTCTCAAGGCTTAACGGGGTTTGTGTTATCTGTTCTTTGACTTTCTGTAATACTTCTTCCGTAATGTGACTGTAATTCTCTATCGTATAGGATAAAGGAAGGTTATGCTTATCTAAAATACCGAACTCATTCTCTGCATCTTCGACATAACCTCCTATTACAAGAAAAGAAATGCATGTCAATAAGAGCGGTACAACCACGATAGTGATTGATGTGACCAGAAGCCTTGTTCTGAATTTCACAGGACTTTCCTCCTTCTATAGTGTTCCTTACTTCCCAATTCGCATAGTAAATTTCTCAGGCAAGTCTGTTCGCTTTTTAATTAATATACCACACTTTCAGTCAGTAAATATAAAACATATCCGATAAACTTATAAAATCTTTATTAAAAATTAAACCATAACAGGATTGGAAAAAATATAGTTGACATGCCTATTGTAGTCTGGTATATTAGCTTTAAAAATAGTAATCATTACTATTTTGAGGGGAATGAATATGGCTCTTAAATACAGCAGACAAAGACAAGTCATCAAAGAGTTTCTGATGACGCGCAAGGATCATCCCACTGCTGATGTGGTATATATGAATGTGAGACAGGACTATCCTAATATAAGCCTCGGCACAGTGTATCGCAACTTATCGCTACTGGCGGACTTAGGAGAGATTCAACGGCTGCGGGTCGGCGATGGCGTTGACCACTTTGATGCCGATACCTCCGCGCACTACCATTGTGTTTGCACACACTGCGGCAAAGTCGTTGATTTGAAAATGGACAACATCGACCATATTACAGATATTGCTAATAAGGGGTTCGACGGTGAAATTCAAGGACACACAACATATTTTCACGGTGTCTGCGGAGATTGTCATCGAAAAACTTTATCATAGGTATCTTTCATGTTATATGTTGTTTTATCTGCACCACAAACTTTTCATTGAGTGATAAGATACACATATTATTCTATGTTGTGTCTTATAATATAATTTTAAAAAAGAAAAGGAGACTACGATTATGAAATTTGTATGTCAGGTATGCGGCTATGTTCACGAAGGAGATTCCGCACCGGAAAAATGTCCGGTATGTAATGCACCGGCTGAGAAATTCACAGCACAGGGCGGCGAAAAAGAATGGGCTGCTGAGCATGTTGTAGGCGTTGCTAAAGGTGTCAGCGAAGACATCATGGCTGACCTTAGAGCTAACTTCAACGGAGAGTGTACGGAAGTAGGCATGTATCTTGCTATGGCTAGAGTTGCTCACAGAGAAGGCTATCCTGAAATCGGTTTGTACTGGGAGAAGGCTGCTTGGGAAGAAGCTGAGCACGCTGCAAAATTTGCCGAGTTATTAGGCGAAGTTGTGACCGATTCCACCAAGAAAAATCTGGAAATGAGAGTAGATGCAGAGAACGGCGCTACAGCAGGTAAGTTTGATCTCGCAAAACGTGCGAAGGCTGCTAATCTTGATGCAATCCATGATACTGTTCATGAGATGGCACGCGATGAGGCAAGACACGGCAAGGCATTTGAAGGACTTCTTAAGAGATACTTCGGTTAAAAAGATATAATCTACAAGGCAAATTATATCATGAGATTTGCTTTGCAAACTTGAAAAAATGAGGCATTTGTTTTACAAAGTTAAAATACAATTAAGATAAAAAAGGAGACTGAAGATTATGCAGAAATATTTTTGTAACCCTTGCGGATATACTTATGACCCTGAAAAAGGAGACCCGGAACATGGCATTAAGCCCGGTACTGCATTTGAAGATTTACCGGCTGACTGGTGCTGCCCTCTCTGTGGCGTGACCAAGGATATGTTCCAGCCTTGTATCGAGAATTACAACTAAAACAGAAACTATACAAAATATATTGTTTCTTACAGAAATAAATAAGGTGGAGCCGCGGCTCCATCTTATTTTTATAATTTACGGCAATCATGAATCTTTCGAAGCATTTTCTCCGCAAATCCTATGGCAGCATCTTGCTCTACTGCCATATCTTTACCCCTCGTATAACATTCCAATGCGTCGGCAATTAATATACTCTCGTCCATATCCAATTTCTTCATCGCCCATTTTCCGCCCGCCTCTTTTGAAAGATAAAGCCCCTCTGTCAAAAAAGCTAACACCCTGCACAAATTTAATATGATATAAACCGGATTCCCTATAATATCCTCTCCCGCGTTTTCCACATCGGCGCATATACTGTCGATGTAGTTCTGCCGCGGTACTTTATCGAATACTTTATCAACCGCTTCCCCATACAACACAATTCCGTAATGATTGATTATAGAAAAATGTGCTGCTAAATCTATGTCCGTGCCTTTCATCCCTGCTATATAATCCTGTGGATTTTCACAAAACCACTGTAAATGCGCTGATGAGAAATGCAGCTCAAAGGGGGTCGGGTATACAAACGGATTGCTGTACTCTCTTTTTACAATACTTAACTCCAATCCCTTTACGGGTGCCTGCTCATTCAAACGCACAACCTGTTCCATAAACTGCAATTTTTGTTTATCTGAAATATCTTCTTCCACAATCACGATTAAGTCAATGTCACTTTTATCCGGATGAAAACATCCCATCGCCAGAGAACCGTGAAGATAAATTCCCGTCAGCTTTCCGCCAATAATCTGTCTTGTAAAATCTACGAATTCGTCCAGTATATTTTGATATAGCATTTCTGTGCTCCTTTAAAATATCAGTAGTCCTCTAACCGAAGCGTTTCCTGCGGTATATATTTTATCAAATCACAAACACCATATTTTTCTTTGATTTTATCGGGAAGATTTGGATAAAAGGTTCTGGACGCATACTCAGAAATCTTGTTCCCCCAAAGATTATCCGTCATGAGCAGATACCCATAATAGTCTTCATCGTAGTGAATATGCCATGATAATTCTCTAATCAAACGCAAGCTGAGTATTGCTTCCGATGTCAGCTTCCCTTTCTGTAAAATCACATTATATTCCGTATCAAGTATAAGAGCCGCCACTTCCGGAGGCTGTCCGTCTATGATTAATTCCATGGCTAAATCCAAAAAACCCTTTATCGGTTCTTTATAAAAATGCACCAACGGCAGATTCTCAATCCCGCTCTTTTGCAAGTGCAGAATCGTCCGCATAAAATATAAAATAATTTCGTCAGACATACTGCTATGATACCGCTGTTTGATACTTTTTGACAAATCATCTTTTAGAATAGCGTAACAAACCTTGTCACCTATCCCCTGATTGTTTCTGACCGCTGCCCGTAAAGTTCCTTCATATTTCATTCCGGCTTTTTCCATTACCCTGCCTGATTTCGCATTATTACGGTCATGTGTTGCAGCTACACGGCTCAGTCCGACTTCCTCTATGAGATACACAATGACTGCGCGCAGTGCCTCCGGCATAATCCCCTGCCCCCACCATGTTCTCGACATACAGTAACCAACTTCTGCCGCCTCAATACTTTTATCCTGTTTCTCTGCCGAAATATTGCCAATGACCTCTCCTGTTTCTTTCCATTCAATGATCCAATTATAATACGAAGAATCCGAATATTTATCAATCCATTCGGCAACCAGCTTTCTTGTATAGTCAACATCAGGATGGGGCATCCATGGCATGAACCTCGTAACTTCCACATCAGAAGCCCAGTTATGAAACATCTGCTCTGCATCGTCTATCCGAAACTTTCTGAGTATCAATCTGTCTGTTTCCAGTATCTTTGTTCCCTTATGCTGCATGTCGTGTCCTCCAAGTGTGCTCCTAATTGCATAGCCTTTATTATATTCCTCTTGCGTAACTCTCTCAACTGTTTTATAAGAAATTTGTATTGCCTCATTTCCGGTAAAAATATAATTGCAAATTATGCCTAAAAAGTGGCGAACTGTGCCAAAGTCACATTTATAAATAAATTTTTTGATATGATAGAACTGCCCATGCGGACGCGGCATGGTGGAATCCGTTTGCAGGATTGCCGGAAATCTGAACAACGGTGTGAAGAAGCTGCAAAAGGGATCGCTGATCAGAGATATTAAGGAGCATGAGAAAATTTATGGAAAAAGTGCATTTTGAAGAAATACGGAAGATCTGGGAGTTTTATGAGGAATTAAATGAAATTGTGTACGTTGCGGATATGGACAGTCATGAACTGGTCTATATGAACCGGCTGGCAAGAGAGTTATATGGGCTGCAATCCATGGAGGAAATAAAAGGGAAAAAATGTCATGAGGTTATTTCCGATAGTTCAAATCCCTGTGCAGCGTGTAATAACAAACGTCTGGAGACGGGATGTTTTCTGGAAGAAGCATGTTACAGACCGGTCATCGGGAAAAAGCTGCTGCTAAAGAATACTGTACTGGAAGCGGACGGCAGAAAATACCGCTTTGAGCTTGCCGTAAATATCGGGGAATGGAGCGGACTGGAAAAGAAATATGAATTAAACGAAGGTATGATCAATGAAGGACTGCGGATTGCGCTGGCGGCGCCGACACCGGAAAAATCCATCGAAGTGCTGATGGAATATATCGGGCAGTATTTTGAGAGCGAGAGAGCTTACATTTTTGAGGAACTGGAAAACGGAATCTGCCGGAATACCTACGAGTGGTGCGCAGGAGGCGTTGCGTCGCAAAAGGAGAAACTGCAGAATGTACCTGTGGAGGTAGTGTCTTTGTGGTATAAGAGATTTTTGAACGGGGAAAGCGTCATTGTCAGCAATGTGGAAAAAATCCGTGAAAAAGATCCCGACGTCTATGAATATTTAAAGCCGCAGAATATAAAATCGCTGGTGGTAAGTCCTCTGATCAGTGAGAAGGAAATTATCGGTTTTTATGGTGTTGACAATCCCCCTGAAAAATTTTTAAGCCATATTACGCATATGCTTCAGATTCTGGGGTATTTTCTGGTTTCCGTCCTTCGGCGCCGGAATCTGGTCAGGAGGCTGGAGGAATTGTGCTTTCAGGATCAGCTTACGGGAATCGGAAACCGCCACGCCATGGATGACGCCGCTTCAAAGGCAGACCCTGAGAAGAGCCTTGGAATTCTGTACTGCGATGTGATGGGTCTGAAAAGAGAAAACGATTCCATGGGGCATGGAGCGGGGGATGCGCTTTTGATCCGCGCAAGCGAATGTCTGCAGAGAGCGTTTGGCGACTATGCCCTGTTTCGTGTAGGCGGAGACGAATTTCTCGTTCTGTGTGAAGGAATTTCCCGGGAGGAGCTGCAGGAAAAAGTAGAAACGATGAAAGCGGATATGTACAGGTCAAATGCGCTTATGGCGCTCGGCTTTGTATGGCGCAGGGACGGGAAAGAAAATATGGATACTCTGATTGCCGAAGCGGACAGGCAGATGTATGCGGATAAAACGGAATGGTATACAAAGAGATCCGATATTTTGCTGGGAAAGGAGATATAATTGTATGTTGGGGGGATCGGTTTATGTAGCGTTGATTCGGTTTGCGGTCAGCCTTGCAGGAGTGATTTTATTGTTTTCCAGAATGAGTGAATCACGGTTTGGGAGGAAAAGAACCATTGTCTTTTATGCAGGATTCAGTGCAATTTTGATTACTTTGGCATGTTTCTGGTATGTGGTGGATTGGGAAAGCTGTGTGCGGATTGTGGCTTTTGGAATGTATGTGTGTTTTGGGTTTTTTGCCATTTTCATAAGCAGAGATTCCGTTTATCTGTCTATTTATAAGCTGGCGTTGACTTTTTACCTGTTGGCTGTATTTCTGATCGGCGGACTGGAGGTTGCCATTTTATTTTTTCACAGGAATGTATGGGCAGACGTTATTACGCGTATACTACTCATTCTGATAATGACATTTTTTATAGAAAAGAAGCTAAAAAGCTCCATTAAGGATTTTAGCGATTATGTGGAGAAAGAGGTAGATAAGTTCAGCGTCGCTGTTATGATTGTCAGCATTCTTTTTGGAATCGGATATATCCTGAATCCGAGTATTAACGTAAATACTCCATATCGCCTTTATCAGATCATTACAAATTTTGTCCTGACAGGCACTTTGCAGCTTCTTATGTTCCGGTTCTATCTGCATATTGGTAAAGAAAAGGAATATGAGAGAGAAAATCAGCTGATACAGATGAACCACAGGCTTTTGGAACGCCAGATTGAGATTCTGGAAGAATCTGTGGAATCCGGAAGAAGGATTCGTCATGATGTAAGACATCACAACGCCGTGATTGCGGAGTATGTGCGCAGAGGGCAGAAGGATGAGCTGCTGCAATTTTTAAAGGAGTATGATAGGGAAACAAATCAGGGCGCGGCGGAGACCATATGCGCCAATTCCGCAGTCAATAATATTCTTTCAGCCTATACCAGAAAGGCGGAAAATGAGCAGATCAGGGTCAGGCTTGACATTGAGATTGGAAAGAATCTGGCGATACCGAATATTGATCTGGTTACAATTCTTGCAAATGCTTATGAGAATGCAATTTACGCCTGCATGGAAGTGAAGAAGCATACGGACGAGAGGGAATGCATGATTCATTTAATGGTCAGAAAAAGAAAAAAGAAACTGATTATCTTCTGCAGCAATACATGCAGAATGGAAACCGAGTTAAAGAACGGGCAGCCGAAAGCGGAATTTACGGGAGGCATCGGAGTTTCAAGCATTATCAAGACGGCAGAAAAGTATGACGGGGAATACGATTTTAAAAATGATAACGGGGTGTTCATTTTCAGACTGGTTATGAACATTCCATCGGATCTATAGCCGGACAGAAAGGAGGAAAACGATGTATTTGATAGCGCTTTGTGACGATGAGCCGGCAGAGTTGGAAAAAACAGAAAAATTGTTGGGCGACTATGAGAAAAAATTTCCCGGTTTGGAATTTATGACCCGATGCTTTGAAAGCGCCGAGGAACTGCTCTGTCTGGTCAGAGAGAAGAATTATATCCCCGATCTGATATTTATGGATATCTATATGCCGGATAAAAAAAGCAATTCCAATCCTTTGGGAATAGAAGCTGCAAAGGAGCTTCGCAATATGAATTATAAAGGAAAGATTGTCTTCCTCACTACATCCAAAGAGTATGCGCTTGAAGCGTTCGATGTGGACGCATTGCAATATATGGTAAAGCCGGTTTCAAAAGAAAAATTATTTTCGGTACTTAACCGCTTCCTGAACGATATAGAAGAGGAACGAAAGAAATATATTCTGTTACGAATTGAGGGAAAGCTTGTAAGAGTGTCATTAAATGACATTGTATACTGCGAAGCGCAGGGAAAAAGACAATGCCTTTATCTTGCGGATGGCACGCAGCATATTCTGCGAATGACCATGACAGAGCTTTACGAACAGCTTTCCAAATGTCAGGAGTTTGCAAAAATCGGAGCCGCTTTTATTGTTAATATCGGATGTATCAGGACTCTGAACGCAAAGGAAATCTGTATGGATAGCGGAAGAAAAATTTATCTGCCGCGAGGTACTTATAAGGGGTTAAGGGAGCAGTATTTTAACTATTATTGCAGGGAAGTGAACCGGTAGGGGAGTTTTGATAATCCACAATCTGATGAAAATACCGCATCCATAATTAAACACACGTATTATTACCAAAATCACAATCGGAACTTACCTGTATGGTCTATTTGGTAAGTTCCGATTGGTTATAGTATATATCACAGTACGCGGCTATATTCCCAGCTGCCTCTTAATCGTCTTAACCGACACACGGTATACCGCATAAACAATCACGGCAAGCAGCCCCAATATTCCAAGGCAGACAAGCAGAGCGAGCATCTCTGCCCAAAGCATCCTGCCGTCATTCGCGTACAAAATCATAATAAAAAACATATAGATTGCAGTCATGCCGATGATTGTCGGAACCTTGAAGACATTTTTGCACTGACTGCGCACTTCTTTAGATAGGAATTCCGGTGAAGCTCCCAGTTTCTTAAGGTCATCGAAAATATAACTGTTATTCAGCGCAATCGTCTGACAGCGTGTATAACATACCACCAGCGCCGTAAGCATACACACAATGCAGATAAAGAGGAACATCATAAACAGTACCGCCACGCTGCGCAGAAAATCATTCTGGCTTAAAATCCTAAATTGAGGCTGATATACCCAGAAAACCCTAAAGCTAAAGGAATCCAATTTTTCAAAGCTGACTTCCGTCATATCCTCTGTGTCCCCCCAGTAAACCTCTCCCGCTTCATTATCGCGAATCTTCTGTACCCTGTCATAATAGTACGGAAGCTCACAGCTTTTGTCGAAGGAATTCACAAATAGATAATAAAACTCGTTTGCAAACTGATAGTTATCCTTCCCGTCAATATTGAACTGTACAAACCTCCCTTTCCAATCATCTGTCAGTCCTTCAGAAATAAGAGCATAGTCTTCATTAGAAAGTACGGAGCATCCCACCTGATCACTCAGAAGATTATTATGCAGATATCCGGCAAACTCGGTGTCAAGCTGTTTGCGGGTAACCATATTGGTAAATTCCCTCGCATTATTATTGGTATACAATGACGTTTCATCTGTGTCGGTTATATTCATATAAGTGCCGGGTTCCACGTCTGCATCCTGTCCGGTCAGCACACGGTATGCATCCTCGGAAAGTACTTTTTCTTCCTTATTCATCACAACATACTCTTTAGTATAGTGATTGCTGTCTTCTTCCTGTATGATACTTACCTGTCCCATTCCCAGCGTAATGTATTCGCATTCATTCCAGTCCTTGAGTGCAAGACCATATTTACCGGCAAGCGCTTCTACCGCCTCTTGGTCCGGAACATTCTGGTCCGCCCGGTAATGGTAGAAATAATCATAAGCCTGATTTGCATAGCGTACCATTGCGGAAACACCGTTTGCGGGAAGATAGAAGATACCGAAGCAAGCTCCTGCAATCAGCAGCGTAACTACAATCAGGTTATTAACTGTCTGCCTCCCTTGAAATTTCATCATGCTTCTGGAAACAATATTCTTGTAAGGGTTCTTTCTGTGGCTCCTCCATCCGTGCACCACCGTATGCAGCATAACCATATAAAGCCCGACCAATACCGGCGCATAGAAGATACTCAGCCATGACGGCGGATACATGTGGAACCATTCATCGCATAAAAAAGGCGTTCCATAACCCATCACCGCACCAATCAATATCAGAACCAGTCCGACCGGGCCGCACCATCTCCCTAACTCTTTGACCGGTTCATTGATATGTTCTTCCCGAATAACCTCCATGATATTGGTTTTTCTCAGATAACGCCATGCCATCAGACATGCAAATCCCACTACCAGCAGGAAAAACAAAACCGATACAAACAGACACTTCAAATCGAACGAAAGAACCATTTCCGAGCTGTCCACCAGAATCAGCCGGAATCCCTGCCAGATTATCCACACAAAAGGAAATCCCGCAACAATACCCGCCACGGCGGACGTGCTGCTTAAAACCAACACCTCCCTAAATAATCCCGGTGCCAGCCGTCTTCTCGATGCGCCAAGCGCCATCAAAATACCAAGCTGTCCCGATTTATGTCGGAAAAACAGCCCAAGCGCATAGATTGTAAAGACAACGCAGCCAATTAAAGTCATGACAAATATCATATACATCTGCTTTGCACTGTCTCCTCCTTCCGGAAAAATCGTCTGTACTGTCGGTGAAAACATCAGCGCAGAATATGCCGAAATAATCATGAGCGCCATAAAATTACAGAACAGATAAAGGAGTGATTGCTTTCGGTCTGCCTTCTGCAGCTTCTGTTCCATTTGTTTCATATTCATTACATGTGTCATAATCATCATCTCCTATTCGCTCATTTCTTTGAGTGCGTCCAGCAGTTCATCCTGAAATTCGCTACGATTGCCACTCTTCTCCAACTGCCGGTATATATTTCCGTCTTTTAACAGAACTACGCGGTCACAGAAAGAGGCTGCGAAGCTGTCATGCGTTACCATGAAAATTGTCGCGTTCATTTTCGCCTTGGCATTGCCAAATGTCTCGATGACGGTGCGGCTGGACTTGGAATCCAGATTGCCGGTCGGTTCATCCGCCAGAATAATGAGCGGATTGTTGATTAGGCTTCTCGCTACCGCTGCTCTCTGTTTCTCACCGCCGGATATCTCAGCCGGATATTTATTCAGGATATGGCTTATTCCGAACATCGTCGCGAGTTGATCGGCAAGCTGTTCCGCCTCTTTATTTACCTCCCCTTGTACGATGCGCGGAATCAAAATATTTTCACGGATTGTCAACCCATCTAAGAGCATGAAATCCTGAAATACAAATCCGAGCTTTGTATTTCTGATATTGGCTAGCGTCTCCTCATTCTGCCCCGCAAGCTTGACGCCGCCTACCGTTATGCTTCCTTTCTCAAAAGGAATATAGCAGGAGATACAGTTTAAGAGTGTCGTCTTACCAGAGCCGGACGGTCCCATTACAGCAACAAACTCTCCCTGTTCCACATGGAAATCAATCCCTTTTAAAACCGGATATTTGTTTTTACCCACTTCATAAGATTTGTAGAGGTCTTTTACATATAACATAATTTTCACTCCATTTCCGCGCCACCTCGCCTTGATTGTCTAAGGCGGCGCTCAACTTTCTTTTTTGAATTACTGTATGATAACCCTATCACACAAAAAATATTTTATTTTTGCGCATGTCATAACCGACAGCTCTGTTGTAAAGTTTGCCGCCGTCATACAGACTTTGTAAAGTTTGACCGAACAAAATGTAAAGTTTGGTTTTTGTTATGAGAAATGAAAATACTATTACAAGAAAAATATGGTACACTAAGATAAATTCCTTGAAAGATTAATAAGTCAAACAGGACAGATTACATTTTGAGACAATACAATAACCTGAAAGGCGGAACTAAAATGCTTAGAATAGCACTCTGTGATGATGAGACAGAATCAAGAGACGCACTCCGATTCCAACTGGAGAAAATCCTAGTAGAAGATACTGAGGAGATCGTGTATGAATTTTCTTCCGGAATCAATGCTGCATCATGGCTCGCAAAACATCCGGGAGAACTGGATCTGCTTTTTCTGGATGTAGAAATGAAGGGATTAAACGGCATGGAAACTGCCGAAAAAATTAGGGAATTTGACACCAATCTGATAATCGTATTTGTGACCGGATATGCCGACTATGTTTTCGACGGTTATCGGATAGGCGCCTTGGATTATCTGATGAAACCCGTCACTGTAACAAAACTTCAAGACCTGCTTCACCGGATACGTGTAAAACTTATGTCGGAAGAATCACAGACTTTTACGATAAAAACCATGGACGGCACATGGCGATTCCGGCTGCATGACATTTTGTATTTCTATTCAGACAAGAGAAAAGTAACTCTTGTCACCGCCAAAGGAGAATACCCTTTTTATGCGAAATTGGATGATATTGAGAAAGAACTTGCTTCTTCATTTGTCAGGATACACCAGCGTTATCTGATCAATCCGGCGGCAGTCGATTATCTTAAAGCTGATTCCGTCACATTAGGCGCCGCTGAGCTGCCATGCAGCAGAAAATACAAGGAAGCTGCCACTGCCAGAATTGCCAGAACTATGATGGGAGGTATGAAACAATGAAACCCTTTTTATCTCAGCTACTCTGGCTCTGTATCTCATTATGCAGTGCGTGGCTGATTATGCATTCGATGGAATATCTAATCAGCCTTAAGCAGAATAATCGGCGTTTGAAACGATGCGCCATGCTTATCGGCTGCTGGATTCTTAGCAATACGGTTATCTTTATCGGCGATCCTTTTAATATTTTAGCAGTAACTCTTCTTTTTATGGCAATGGTTTTGATTAGCTGCGAGGGCAGTTTCTGGAAAAAGCTTACGCTGGGAGCAATGTATGCCAGCACGATTCTTTCCTTTAATGTCTTACGGGATAACTATTTAAAACCCCTGTTTGAACGATTGGAAATCTTCTTATTTCCGGAACGTCGACTACTCTATGATGAATATGTAATAGAACAATTATCTTTGGATTTTATACAGATTGTATCGATATTCACAAGTTTTTTTTTCAGCCTGCTTCTATATATCTGTACCAAAAAATCTGCTCCGGACAAAGATTATACTCTTTCCGACCATCTGTGGAAACTAATGCTGCTGCTCACAGCAGCACCCTTTAGTATTGTGCTTTCTCTTGGCGCTCTATTTGATATAGGCGACTCCCTGTATCTGCTTCCGCCGCATTATTTGCTTACGCCTGTTAAGTATCTGCCTATTTTACTTATTGCTATTTTTACTTTTGTCATTTTGCTTAGATGCATAATCATTCTGGCAAGACAACAGAAGCTGGAACAGCAGGTTATGTTTACGGAAATCAACCGGAAATATTATGAAAGCATGGAGCTGCATCACTTTGAAATACGGCGCTTAAAGCACGATCTCGCCAATCATCTGCAGATATTGTCCAACCTTCCCGAAGAAAAGCGGAACGCTTATTTGTCTGAGTTGACGGAAAACACTGCAATCACGCAATCCATGTCCTACTGTGAAGATACCACCATCAATGCGGTATTGACCGTGAAAAAGAATCTGATGGAGCTATATGGTATCAGCATGGAATTAACAATAGATATTTGCACTGAGCTTCCATTTGACAAAACAGATATCTGCGCCCTCTATGCCAATGCCTTAGATAATGCGATAGAAGCATGTATGAAGCTTCCGGAAACCGAACGTCGAATTACCCTAAAGAGTAAGGCTCAGAAAGGATTATTCTGTCTGGAAGTCAGTAATCCGATTACATCTGCAACGGAAAGCATCTCTGAAAATGACATGATTCCGCCAACCTCCAAGGCAGATAAATCAAACCACGGATTTGGTCTAAAGAGCATCAAAGAGATTGTCGGACGGTATCACGGTTCTCTGGAATTAGAGACTTCAAATGGCACTTTTAACCTATTTTTGTATATTCCGCTACTATAGATACGAAACATTTGGCAATTTGAAACTAATAAGCTCAAGGACACAGAAATTATCACAACACTCTGAACAAAAAAATCCTGAAAGTTTATTTATTATGCCTATTTACATTTTGTACAGTGACAGATATTATATTGTCACGATAAGAGCATTACTATATACAGGCTGGAAGGAGGGGCGCGCAACACCATAACGAAAGAATTTTTCAAACAACTGACTAAAGCTTGTGTTTTTGGGAAACCTGCGTATAGGGGAATTGCAATAAATCTGGAATTGACTGGTAGAATATTATATTTTTCATAATGTCAATGACGATTAAAGGAGGAAATGATTTTATGCAGCAGGTAAATGTCAAGTTTAACAGTGTTAATCAGATTCGACAGTTTGTGGATATAATTGATAAGTTTGATTCAACTTTCGATTTGGGCGAAGGACGCCGGACTGTTGATGCCAAATCCATACTGGGAGTAATGGCATTAGATTTAACCAGACCGCTCAGACTCAGATATGATTCAGAGGATGCGGCAATTAGGGAGAAACTTGCTCCCTTTATATATTAATAGGAATTGACGGAGGCGAAAGATTTTGCGCCTCCGTTTTTTATTTTATTATGTTTGTACACAAGCATGGCTTATAGCCATGCTTGGTCTTTCTTTTAACGCCATTCTCCCGAATCCCGCAGCCACTTTACCGATTCGCGAAGCGCTGCGATCGTCTTCGTCTCCACCACGCATCGACAGCCGCATTCTCTTGCAATACCAATCCTCTGATGCAAATCAATGTCACCCGTCCCTAACGTCTGGTGATTTTTACTGTCCCGCCCGTCATGGATATGGAAATGATATAGCCTGTTCTTGCGCTCTATCAGAAATTCTTCATCCACATTACCGCATGTATGAGAATGCCCGATGTCCCATGTGAGAGCAAACATATCTCTTTGCAGTAAATAGTTAATCGCTTCCTTCTCAAAACTCTGATAGCCATCCGTATTCTCAATACAAATTTTGATTCCTGTACCGCCGGCTACCCTTTCGCACATATCCCGAAAGCGCCTAAACGCTGACAGATATTCATCAAAATATTCTCCGAACAGCCTCACCTTTTTATCCGGAAGGGTAATGTAAATTCCATGATTCATGTGCATATTAAGAAGCGGAGCATGAATCTTCTGCGCTACCTTAAGAGTCCTCTCGACTGTCTCCATATATGCGTCCGCAACAAATCGGTTAAAATCGCATACGTTAAGGTTTTCATCAAGATGAATTGTGAAATAAATATCATTCTTCTGTGCCAATTCATTCAGGTAGTCCGTCTCTTCCAAATAAGGAACCTGATACATCGGAAAGTTCATGTTTAACTCTATGAACTGCAATCCCAACTCTTTACATAGAGCCACAGTTTCCTCCAAATTTTTATTTTCAATTAAAGTCGGCATTCCAAAATCCATATTAATCTCCCTTCCGAGGCGTTTACATGCCGCAAGATTGCAAATTTCGTATTTGATAGTCTCTCTTTCATAATAAGAAGTATAGCATAACAGTACAATGTCTTCTATATACGTATGTTCTGCTCATGTTCTATTGGAAACATATTTGAGCTATACAACGCGATATTTTCATAATATTATATTCTTATATTTTCACCTGTCTGGAGGAATTAACATGAAGAATACAATTATCAAAAACTATCTCAATGAAGACAGTCTCCGCCACAGTTTTAATATCCTTGCCAAAAAAACTTTTGATGGGCTTAACTTTGAACCATGGTATCAGAACGGATATTGGAGCGACCGTTACAACCCTTATTCTATCGTTATTGACGGGGAAATCGCAGCCAACGTGTCCGTAAATCTCATGGATTTCATGTGGAACGGCGAAAGAAAGCATTTTATCCAGCTCGGCACGGTCATGACAGACGAGCGTTTCCGCAATCAGGGACTAATCAGACAGATTATGAATGAAATTGATAAAGATTACGGACAAAATGCGGATGGCTTCTATCTATTCGCAAATGACAGTGTGTTAGACTTTTACCCGAAATTCGATTTTCATAAAGCGATGGAATATCGCTACGCAAAACCTTTTTCTACTTCACTGGAAAGCCGCATGATTCAGATTCCGATGCTAGACAAGAAGGATTGGCACAAGTTAGAAAGCGCCATGCGCCAAAGCGTACCTTACAGCCGGCTGAATATGATGGATAACGATAATCTGATTATGTTCTATGTCTCTGGATTTATGCAGGAGAATGTATACTATAGTCAGGAATATGACACGTATGTCATTGCAGATATGGAGGAAGATATTCTTACGGTTCACAATATTTTCAGCAAAAAGAAATATCCCATGGACGATATTCTCGCAGCATTCGGTTCCGACGTACAACAGGTGATTCTCGGATTCACTCCACTAAATGCAGAAGGTTATACAGCCTCGGCATATAGGGAAGATGACTGTACTCTCTTTGTAAAAGGTAAGTGCTTTGACGCTTTTGAACGGGATAAAGTTATTTTTCCTACGCTGTCGCATGCGTAAGGGAGACTGAGGCGTAAAGTGCTTCTGGCAATAACCGCACATGGTATTCATCAAAGGTACGGAATCCACAAAATGCTGGAGATTGTATGCGGACTTTAACTGCCCCGTTCTCCCACATAGGGCATTGCATGGTTGATGATTATAACTATAATGATTTAATAACCTTTATTAAGTTTGTTATCGACAAGCCACTGAATATCATCTTCATATATGGTTTTGTATTTTAATGCAAATCTCATATCTGACGGGTCGGTTCCATTGGTAATATACGCAAAGGAAATTATATACCGCCATTCTCCCGGATATACAGCTAATTCTGTATCTATGTCAACTGCATCTTGTATTTCTGCTCCCTCTTTATAAAAAGAATAGGCAACTTTGCCCGACGGGTCATATACTTCAAAACTTACAAAGGAATCCGGTGTCCATATGCGCCCAGTTCCGTCTATAAGATTTTTTAAAGTGATTGAAATATCTATCGTATTATCATGATTCACATAAAAGCTGACGCCTCCCCCGCCTGTTACCGTAGGCATAGCCTGCTCGGAAAAAGAAGTCCCCGTATTTACGATATAACCGTTTTGGATATCTGCTTTCGTTTGCTCATAAGTTCTGTAAGAATCATACATCTGAGCGGACAGTGGAGAATCATCGGCAATTTGTTCCTCCGCACTTTCATCAGAAGGAGTATCCGTATCGGTTGCAAATTCCCACACAAACGGGTCAATCAGTTTTGCCGTTACAGACGTTTCTTCTGCTGGCGTTTGGTCTGTACTTAACCGCACATACCAAGTGCCGGGATACACAATATCTGTTACCATAATCATATCCTTTCCATAAAGATACTCTTGACTTCCAGATACAAACCTATCTTGATTAAAGGTATATGTTCGTACCACCTCGCCATTTGGGTCGATTACTTCAATCGTTCTATGGCTATCTCCATCGGCGACTGCATTTAACTGAATTTTAACATCATCTTCTGTGATACTTATTGCAACCTCCTTAGTTGTTGTCTGTTCACCTTGTGTAAAACCAATAATTCCAGCCGAATTTGTACGCAAAGAAACGGTGTCCGTTTTGACATTAGGATTTGTCTGTTTATGCCTATTAGCTACATATGCTCCCGAAACGGTAAACCCACAAACAAGCATAGCCGTAAGCAGCAAGGATATAAAAATTCCCCATTTGGTTTTTTTCTTAAAATTCATAATCGCACCTAACCTTTCTTTTAATTGTTCTGCTCCCTCCGTTAAAGTGACGGAAGCCAAAGAACTTTTGTAGGGACTATTTGACTTCATAAAAGAAATTAACGTGTCCCCGTACTCACGTTTCGCTTTATCATCAAGTACGGATATGATTTTTTCATCACATGACAATTCACAAGATTTGTTCACTTCTTTTTCCAACAGGTAT
>CAMWQW010000002.1 GCA_947176505.1 uncultured Lachnospiraceae bacterium
ACAATGATTATAACATTCAAATTCTGCCTTAAATTTATTTACAATATCAATATAATCTTCTACATTCGCATTTTCTAACCACGGCATAGTCACAAATAATTTTCTTATTAATTGATTTCCTTGATATGCCCCTAATCCACATTTATCTAACTCTGCAATTTTTTTCTTATTTTTATCTGGTAATTTAAGATTCTCAATAAATGCTCCATCAGGTATTCCTTCTTCCGAATCTGTAAGAAGCTGAAATGGAGAAATATGTACGATACCTTCTAACAATAGGTTTTTACAATAAAATAATTTAGAAAAGAAATCAATATCTATAAAAGCATATTCTGGTTTATCTAAATAATGAAAATCACCAGATGACATAATTGTACGATTGGGAAAAACACAAGAATACTTCATTACATTCTCATAATTGAATGTCCCAATCTTATCTATGAGAAATATTTGTCCATCTATTTCTCCAATATATTTTTCTGTTTTATAATATAATGAATTTACTAATTTTGCTATATCTCCAATCCATGAATATTTTTGAGCCGATAATAATTTATTTTCTTCTAAATTCAATTTTGCAATATCATCAAATTTTTTAATAGATGCAGACTTTAAAATATACATAATTTCTTTGATAATATTTACATTGTTTTCCATTAACTCATTATCACTATTTACATTTATACTGTCGATATTTCTCTTATCTTTTTCTTGCATAAAATTAATTATTTTTCCCATAGTAAAATATCCCTTCACTTCATATATTTTTATATATGTTACTGCTTGTAAATAATCTGATAATCATTCTTATTATACCATATTCTTAATTCGATTTACTATATATTATCATACATTCATCTATACTCTGTCTGTAACAATACCGAACACAAAAACACCTTATCTATAACTTATCTGTAACGCCTTGAAATTCCTATCTTTTCCGCATTTTCAGTCATTCCAACCTACAAACCTATCAATCACAACTCCCCTTATAAAACTCCCCTGTTTTCCCAACATTCACATCGAAAAACACGCCGAATGGCATAAATTCTATATAATTCCCATCATTTTAGTATGTTTTAAAACAAAATAAAATCTGCCATTTCCTCAATATTCCCACAAGAAAATAGCAGATTCTTTATTACTGAAATGATATTAAATTTGCTGCTCTACCGAACTTCACTCAAAACTTATACTCTGACACATTAAAACTAAATAATCGCAAGAGGATTTTTTGCGATTATCTTGATAAATAAGGAAACTTTTATACTCACATATCATTTACCGAATAATCTCCGAACACATTATTTTAATATAGGCAATTCCCGTAATCCCACTTTACTTGCCAAACTCAATCCCACAAACTTTCTCATCTTATCTGTTTTTTCTTCTTCTACATAATTATCTTTACTTCTATCTTCTGAATAAAATACCTCATGCCAATCAATATATTTACACATATTATAAAACGGTTCTACATCTATATATCTATTTTTTAACCTCTCCTTTGCCATTGCTTTCATACATGCCTTAAATTCGTCCATAACCTCTTTTGATGTCATGTTTCTACTTACACGAACTCTAAAAAATGTAGATGGATCGTAATATATATCAGGTCTTCCCCCTTTAATTTTTCTTTCTCTTACATCAATAGACAATGTAGTAAACAAATCTATTCCATGTATGTATACACCAATATATCCAATTATAGCTTGATACATCCATGTTACTCTACGATGTCCAATTTGTTTAAACTCTGCACGTCTTTTTATCCATTCTTGATCCGATTCATCTATTCTTCTAAAATTTCTTTCATAATAATTATTCCAGTAATTATTATATTCTTCCAATGAACAAATATAAACAGGTATATCACATATTTTTTCTTCCATCATAATCCTACTCCTTTTCACCTAAAAATAATAAAAAAGCACCTATTTGATTACTAATTTACAGGCAAATCAAAAATTATTTTTATCTAATAGCCTATAGTAATTAATGGGTACTTCTTATCTTTCTTATTTCTAATACCATAACAGACATTTTCAGTACTGTCAACTATATCTTGTATATTTTTATGATTTTTATTTATTTCACGCACTATATATAGTAGAAAAGCCATGTCATCACTGACACAGCTTTTCCCAGCAACAACCGCTCTCTGATATAAACAGATCCCAACTGCAATACCATTACAAAATGCTTTTTCGATTAATTTTCTCAATACTTATTCCTCCAATCATATTAAATTTGTTATCTATGCTTTGTACTTCTCTATATCCCTACAGATTTTTGCGAAATATTAAAGCTGCTCATGATTTTCCATGTAGTCTGCTTCTATCGTTTCTCCACAATTTTCAGATACTTATATATAGAATTTCTGCTAAGGCTTGTTAATCGCGCAAACTCTGACAAGTTTATTCCGCTATTGGCATATTGCGGATAATATCTAAAGAAAGAAGCCGGTATATCATCTTCTGTAGTTTTCTTTCTTCCAATATGTTTGCCTTTTGCCTTAGCGTTTTCCATTCCTGATCTAATACGTTGTATTGTGATATCCCTTTCCATCTGTGCAAAAACCGCCATCATGCGTAACATTCCCATTGTCATAGGATCAATTTCATCATTTCTACAATCCACAATAAAAGTTCCTACTATCAGCTTTATTTTATTTTTTTCCACAAACTCTAAGATTTCACATAATTGTTTGGTGGATCGTGATAATCTGCTAACTTCCGTACAAGCAATGGTGTCTCCTTGCTTTACTGTTTCAAGAAGCTGTTGCAATTTTTCTCTGTCCTCATGGGAACCTGATTCATATTCCCAAAAAATATTATGTTCTTTGATTCCGATAGCAACTAATTCCCTCTTCTGCCTCCCTATATCCTGCTTATCAGAATTTGTGGATGCTCTTGCATAACCATATTCCATACAATCACTCCTTTTCCTTATTAGACACCACTAAACAACATCAACACTTATAATTTCTCCATCTAAATATCTAATTGTTAAAGAAAAGGTGTTTTATTTTTGTGAACAAATTTTCCAGCATTTCAAGAGATTTTCCATAAGAAATTCATTGTGAATGAAATCAGGTGGTTTCTTGAACAACATTTTTTACCTATCTCATATCGCTTGTAAAAGATTTCTGTATCACTTATACTGTTCGTGAAGGGAGTTGATCACAATAAACATAGAACTTGAAGACCGTAACCGAATAAAAGAATTTATCCAGAATTTCCATAGTAAGGCTGAAGACTTATTCTTCACCATTATTTCCAAGCTACCTGAAAAGCTCATTCCGTCACCGCTTATGAATTGGCTTGATCGGTACTTAGATAAGCGGATCAGTGAACTAAAACAAGAATCCATAAAGCAGACATGGCGAAATATGTATTTACAAGATGCCGTTGAGGATATCCGCACAAAACAGCATGGCACGAAAAAAGCACCTTCAGATGATTAATTCATCCGTTGGTGCTTCTCATATTTTTAACCTATTTTATTCTATATTGTTCCGCTTCTTTCTCCGTCAATGGTCTTCCTAACTGCTCAATCACTTCCAGCATTTTTCTATAATCAAAAATTTTTCCGTCTGATGGCTCTGTCAATCTTCCATCTGTAGAGTACTTCTCCAAATCGATTATATTTCCATATTCATTCTTTACCATAGCCAACATACCACCACCTACTTTCTAATATACTTATCCAACAGTATTTTTGCAGCATCCTCAAATATTACCATTCTTCTAGGATATATTTCGACAGCTTTTAATTCTTGTTTATAGTATTCCACCAAATCCGATTTGGAATCAAATGCCACAACTCCATCGCATCCAGCTTCAAGACTTATTTGACAGGCAATAGCAAACAAATGCCCTCCTACTCCTTGGTATTTTCCATTATGACTATAATTATGTGGTGCTGTCTCAACTATATCTACATTGGCAACCCCGCCATCTATTTTTAATGAGATTCTTCCTTGTACAGTATCATCACCACTTACAAATAATTCATAAATAGTATAACCGGCTCTCTGTGTTATACTCCAGTCGAATTTCCATCCAGTGTATTCTTTTTTCTTAATTGCTTTTTCACGCTCTATGTAATCGGTTTCTACAATATCGCCTGTACTTCTTTCTACGAGACAATCTGTAAGTTCATCTATCAGAATATCTATTTGCATCTCATTCCTCTTTCTATCTAAAGTATATCATAATTCAGCCTGTTTTTCATCAACAACTTTATTCCCCTTCCATCGGCACTCTAGCTGGTAATTCTTCCTTTGCGCAATGTAGGATTTCGCATAGTCTATCGGCATTGCTCCAAGTGTTGGGGATAACTTCCATAATTGCGTTTGGCTGACAGTTTAACCATGTACATAATGATTCAATTGATTTTGTATCAACAGAATTTTCTCTTGTCCTTTTCTCAATTTGCTTAGTACTTGGTTCTTTATAATCATATTTTTCCAAAATACCTGTACCCATTTTCAATTTACGTAAAGTTTCTTGTCCAATTATCTTTCCTTCTCTAATATGTGTTGTATTTTTCCCTTGTTTCTTCATTAATTCAAATAGTTTTCCATAATATATCATAAAGTAATCTCCTGTATTTTTCATTTTTCTAAATAAAAAACTAGTTAGTTTTATTAGTTTTTTAAAGTTTGACAGAAAATCTATAATCTGACTAGGCGCATGATTTGACGTTTACGTTAGAATGGTCCTATATTTTGTACCATCTCCATTAAAAAACCACTGATATGCGTTTATTTGATCTGCATATTAGTAGTTCACTTTTTGTTAATATGGAATTATAGATTTATGCACCGTCCTGATTAACCATCTTCAATAACTGATCTGGAAGAATAGCCTGAACCCTCGATTTCTCATAATCCTTAATATTTCTTGTTACAATATAATCTATATGATTATGCGTTGCACAACAGGAAATCACTGCATCTTCATAATCGCTCATTTCAGTTAATAATGCCTCTTTGCAATCACTGGCAGTAACATCCAGAATGTGAAATAGGTCATACAGCTTTGACATAACACTTTTCGCTTGCTCTGTACTGTGCAGATATTTTCTCACAAGATAATATATATCTGTTGCGGAGCTTGCCGTAATATACATATCCTCTATCCGATTAGCTGCCTGCATGAAGATCTGTTCTGCGTCTTCTCTGAAAGGTTCCCTACTGGTCAATGCATCTATTATTACATTGGTATCTACAAGAATTTTCATTATTTAGCAGCCAGCCTTTCTCCTTTTGAGGTGTCTATATCTGCATCTTGAGGTAAGATACCAAATAATGATTGCGCTGTACTAACTCTATCCTGATATGGATTGGTTAATTTTGCAATAACTTTGCCGTTTTTTGTAATAAAGATATCTTCCTGTGCCGAAAGAAGTAAGTATTTACCCAGATTTTGTTTTAATTCTGTTGCTGTGATCGACATATAAATCGCCCCTTTCGTACTTTTATTATATATTATTCGTGCGGTTGTGTAAAGTTATTCATACGGTATGTGAACGGATGAAATTGGGATTTTATTTTTCTAATTACACATTATTACAAATTCGTAAACAATCATTTTTGAAATCTGCTGGAATATCTATATAACTTTCATAATTTCCATAATTGTTATCATCAATAAATGTTAATTTATATACTTTTCTTAATTCCTCGATACTTACCTTATAATTTTCTTCTATATCCTCTTGCTTACCCATTAATTTTATAATATATTTTCTCATACTTTCATTTTCTTCAATTATTTTTCCAACAATATCAAATCCATTTCCAGAAAATATTCTGTTTTTTTGGGTTATATCAATAATATCCAAAATACATAATATTGGAAGAAAAATTGCTAATAACCTACACGCTTCAATTTTTCCACAATATTTTTTATGTATTAAACATATTTTCTGAAAATAATTAGTTGTATCTCTTAAAGAAAGTTTGTAATACTTTTGCAATTCGGCGGCAAATTTCTTTATCCAACTGACGCTATTACATGATATATCAAGTCTCCTAAAATATTCAGTCGTATCTACTTGCGGTAATTGTATACTAACATCAAAAAATTTGTTTAGATATAAACTTGAGTTAAATTCATTTCCATAATATTTTGTTATAGTATGAATCAACTGCGATTTATTAACAGACATAACAAAAATAATTCGGTCATCTTCAAAATAATGTTTTATACACTCTAACATTTCAATTGCAAAAATTGGTCTACATCTGTCTAACTCATCAATAAAAAATACTAGTTTATTCGCATTTTCTACCAAGATATCATTAAAAATCTCTTTAACTTTTTATCGTACCTCTTCTAACAAAAGTGTTTCTTCCAATATATTTTTAGATTTGCAATTTTCCAAAAGGTTACTCCAATTACTACTTTTCCAAAATTGTATACTATCTAAAATTGATGCCAGCTTTTCCTTCATTCCAGTATCCAACATTGTACTTATACCCTTATTACATTGCTTTATTGCAACCATTAGTAATGCCATAAGTACATTTGGATGATTATCATATAGCCAAGAATTAAAATATATAGGATAATATGTATGTTTTAATTCAAGATTATTCAATATCTCATTTCCCCAAAAAGCAGCATTTTCTTGCTCTGTAATTTCTTTACTGAACACTATTTTATTATAATACTTCATCGCCATTTCAACTTGTCGAACAAAAAAGGTCTTTCCATCTCCCCATGCTGCATCAACTGAAATAAAAGCATTATGATATTGTCAATATTGGTTGACAATATCATTCCCTATTCCATACACTATGTTAATCTAATGGTTTTTTCATCCATGACATCAACCCCCGCAATTCAGCTCCAACCTTTTCAAGCTCATGCTCCGATTCAATCTGTTTTTTCGCATTGAAATAAGTTCTTCCCGACTGATTTTCAAGAAGCCAGTCCTTTGCAAATTTTCCTTCCTGAACATCTTTGAGAATATCTTTCATGGCTTTTCTGGTTTCATCGGTGATAATTTTCTCGCCGGTTATGTAATCACCGTATTCCGCAGTATCGCTGACAGAATACCGCATCATTGTCAGACCGCCTCTATTGATAAGGTCTACAATCAGTTTCATTTCATGGCAGCATTCAAAATATGCCATTTCCGGCTGATAGCCAGCTTCAACCAACGTTTCAAATCCAGCCTTAATTAAAGCGGAAACACCACCGCAAAGCACAGCCTGTTCCCCGAAAAGGTCTGTTTCCGTTTCTTCTTTGAACGAAGTTTCAATCACCCCTGCTCTTGCACCGCCAATTCCAAGCGCATAGGCAAGTGCTGTTTCCCTTGCTTTGCCGGAAGCATCCTGATGAATCGCTATCAGACATGGAACTCCTTTTCCCTCCAAGAACTGGCTTCTAACTGTATGACCGGGACCTTTGGGTGCAATTAAGAATACATCAACAAAAGGCGGCGGCACGATCAGACCGTAATGTATCACAAATCCATGTGCAAATATTAAAGCCTTGCCCTCTGTAAGATTTGGCTCAATGGATTCCTTGTACAGCTTCGCCTGTTTTTCATCATTGACCAACATCATAATGATATCTGCCGCTTCCGCCGCTTCTGCCGCCGTAACTACTGTCAAACCGGCTTCCTCTGCCTTTGCCCAAGATTTGCTGCCCTGATACAGTCCCACAATAACATCTACTCCGCTTTCATGAAGATTAAGCGCATGAGCATGACCTTGACTGCCATAGCCTATGATTGCAACCTTTTTTCCGGCTAAGACCTGAAGGTTACAATCCTGTTCGTAATAGATTTTTGCCATTGATATGACCTCCCATATATTGATTTATTATAAATGGCACCAAAACATTGTTTGATATCACCATAAACATATAAAAGCGCGATTACTCTTTTATTTTTCTGACAATCTGCTGCATCATCTGAACCATTTTTTCCTTATCTTCCTTATCTTTGATAAGACGGTTAATTATCATGTCATGTAGTATATAATCTTCCATCAGATAAATGTGGCTTGCATCTTCTGTGTAAAACGCATCTTTATCTATTTCAGCAGAATAACCATACAGCAGTTTTTTTCCGTCTGCTGAAAGAATGAACCAATGCATATTTTCCGACATATTGTGCATTTTACTGTTAAAATGCTTTTCAATTCCCTCTATAGGATTTTTAATGTCATGACTGATTCCCAAAACATTACATCCCCGCTTTTTACATTCCTCCAATTCCGGTAAAAGCAGTTCGTACATCTGACTCCACATTGAAATAATTACATATTGACCTGCTTCTTTTATAATCTGTCTGCAATAGGCTATTATATTTTCTTTCCCTTTCACCGTAAAAACATAAATATCCTGTTTCTTTTCCTCTGCCTCTAAATCTTGAAGATCACTCCTTACTTGTTCGTAATCGCTTTCCCATTCCTTTTTTATTCTCTCCAAAAATATTTTGCTTGGCACAGGCGTATAAATTTTTACATTTTCACTGCTTTCCTCAACCATAGCAAGTCCAGCTTTTGTAATGGATTCCAAAACATCATAAATCCTTGCCCTCGGTATGCCAGATTCTTTGCTTATTTTATATGCATTTGCTGTTCCGATTTTTAGCAGGCTTGCATATGCCTTTGCCTCATACAGATTCAATCCAAACTTTTGTAACTTATCGAGCATTGCATCTTTCATTCTATATTTTTCCTTTCGTATTACCAAATTCATTAACAGACATTAAATATATTCTGCAATCAGTTTTCCCATAGTTTCAGTACCTACCTGTTTTACAGTCTTACACTGATTTTTGTCCTGCGGCATAATGTCAACTGTACGATAACCTTCTTTCAAGACCTGCTTCACTGCCGATTCAATCTTCCCTGCTTCTTCCTCCAAATCAAAAGAATAACGAAGCATCATCGCCGCACTTAATATTGTTGCAATCGGATTCACAATCCCCTTTCCTGCAATATCTGGAGCTGCACCGCCGCTTGGCTCATATAACCCGAATCTTGTTTCATTCAGGCTCGCAGATGGAAGCATACCAATTGAGCCTGTAATGGCACTTGCTTCATCTGACAAAATATCACCAAACATATTTTCAGTAAGGATAACATCAAACTGATTCGGTTTTTTTACAAGCTTCATCGCAATTTCAAATGCCTTAACAGCAACACGATGAATTTCTTTTTCACTATATGATAAAGTATCTACTGCCGTAATCACACCGTTTACTTCCTTTGTGTGTCGTTCCCCAAAATACAAACCGCCCGTTAATTCCCTTACAATCACCATATCAAAACCATTACCAATAACATCTTTCCTAATCGGACACGCTTCCGGTAATTCTTCATAGAGATATGCAGGTCTGAAATTGGCAAATAAATTCAACGCTTTTCTCAATCTGAGCAAACCTGCCTCTGGTCTTAATTCCGGTGCAAGTTTATACCAAGGTGATGTTGCTGTGTTTCCGCCAATAGAACCTAATAGAACAGCATCCGCTGCCTTTGCTATACCAATCACTTCATCCGTAAGTGGTTCACCATATGCATCAATAGATGCCCCACCCATTAAGACATCCTTATAGACAATATTGTGATTATATTCTTCTGTGATCTTATTTAGCACCCGTTTTGCTTCTGCAATGACTTCCGGTCCTATGCCGTCACCTGACACACATGCAATATTCAAATTCATTTCTATTCCCCTTACTGCAAATTCATATGATTCCTCTGTTTTAGTAACCACTGTAATAGTAACTATATCATTTAAGTGATTTTTTGTCAATAACCACCCACTTTTTTCCACAAAACAGACTGTCTCCCCGTATATTAAGGCATTCCGAAATCCCTAATCCTGCATAAATTTCCTTTTTAGTTATGGAAGATAGACATAGAAATTAATGACCAGCAAAAAAGAGGCGTTTCTTCTATATGCGATATAGCAGATTCACCTCTAATCATTTGAACATTTGTTCTCTATATGGTACAATTAAGTCGTATAATTAAAAAGAAATAGCATCCCAACCGTCCAAAGTTAGATGCTATTCTTACTGAACAATACCCTAGAAGATTCCTTGCATCCTCTCCCAATCTGTTCTATAATATTCATAGCATCAGTTCTGGGAGGAGTGCGGTTTATCCGTACTGCCAGTGTCTAGGTTCACACTTTTGATTATCCCGTAGAACACTTGGCAGCTGATGCTATTTTTTCTTTATCTTTCCTTTCGCAGCCGTCTTTTCTGCCTTTGCAGGACTCTTTACCGGAATTTCCTTCAACAATGCCGCTTTTCCCACATTGCCTTCCACCTTAATCTTTCCTGTCAAAAATGCCTTGACTACGTCTAGTTTTCCTGCCGCAATTTCCTCAAGAACTGTTGCTTTGGTGATGACAAGAGCATCACGGTCATAATATTCGTAGGGTTGCACGTTAACCTTTCCATCTGCTACCTCCAGATAAAATGCTCCGGCTGCCTCACCCTCCACATTAAACTGAATTGCCAGATGTTCCTTTACTTTGGACGCATCCGCATCCTTATAAGCCTCCTGCACTTGTTTTACTAATTCTTCATAAGTCATTTCAACTTCCTCCTTCACCTAGTTTAATATGCTTATTCATTTAGTATAACACAATACATAGACTTCATCAAAATCTTCCTACTTCAACAACGCTTCGCTCACTTTCTCAAGCGTATCCCTGATTGCAATATGCTGCGGACAGGCTTCCTCATACTTCCCGCATTTGATACATGCATCTGCAGGCTTTAAACCATGCCCGTCCACGAGCCAGCCATACTGATGCTTTGCTGCTCCCGCATCACTATATAGAGTCAGATAATTCATCGCCGTAAAGGAACCTGATCTTCCTGCGCCATCCGCAACGTTTCTCTCTGATTGTTGGTCAGTCCATTAAAAGTTTTCATATAAGATAAATTATCTTTCATCTGCTCCACATTACTCATGCCGGAAAGAACCGTAACACCGAACACACCATACGCTACTACACTGATATAGAACTCCTCCCCTGCCGCAGAGACAGCGGTAATCACCGCATATTTGACGACGAATCCGTAAACTGGATGCGGGGTATCACTTACCTGAAAAGCTGCGGCACGCCCATCAAAGATATTAAACGATACTGCGATTTATGCCGCATGGAAGAATCGGAAGAAAATCTCAGAGCACGGTATCAAATTATTCTCAAACAGCGCAACATGGCTCATAAAAAAGTAGCGGAGGCACAAGCCACCGCTGAGTATATGGACTATAAATTGAAACATTACGAAGATATTTTAGCCGGTCGGATTCCGGATGATATGAATCCGGGTAAATGGGAAATTTCTTCAGATTCCCAGCGCCTCTTGTAAAAACCTGACTAGCCGCTCCCTGTACTCCCCAATCATCACATTTTCTTCCTTCGTATCATACTTGTTATTTCCTTTCTCCACAAAGTAAGTCAATGTGTTACGATTCAGGCTTAGGGAATCCAATGGCCATCCGGGATGCCTATTGGCAGACGGTTTTTCAATCATATAGAACGCGCTCAGCTTCGTCGCTTCGCTGTTCTCCATATAAGAAGTAATCTTACCGTGGTTATATACCGCAATGCCATCCAGATAATAAGCAAGCACTTTCCCGCCTAATGATTTAATCAAATTAGAGTAATATGTAATCATCGCTTCATCATCTAAACGCTCACATCCACCGGGCGTTCTGATATTTAGTCCCGGCTGCCTGTCATCCTTAAGCGGAAGATGGTCGAAATACAAACCCGAATCATTACAGATAACCATATCAAAGAACTGCCCGTAATATTTTGCTTTGATGATAGCATTTTCTTCCGGTGTTCTGCCCCTCTCCTCCGGTTCAGATTCTATTTTCAAATCTTTTAATGTACAAAATTCTATGTCGTTTCCTTCAAGTAATTCTTCAAAACGCTTCACTTTGGAAGGATTTGTGGTTCCGATCAGCACTTTCATATTTTAGTCCTTTGATTTATATACTAGTCCGCATACGGTAGCTTTCCATACGCTACACTATATGTGATTGTACTGTAAAACATCATAACTTTCAATCATAAGACATAAAAGATATCAGCTCCGTAAAGAACTGCCTCGGGAACATGCGTCAATTCATCGTCCCGACATCTGATACCGTCTGTAAATCCCAACACCTGCCACTGCTGCCGCGGTACCGCAGAGAACATAAAGAATCGGAACGGTCTGCCACACCGTGAAGCAATGTCTGCCGACTACAACAAGCCGTTGACTAAACAGACCTCTACAGGATAGGAAGCGCATGGGCAGACTCTGCCAAATTTGTGCCACAATTCTGTACTGACTCGGAATGTTTATCATCACCCCAACAATAATAAAACCCGTAAAAAGTGCCAGCGTTGCAATACTGTTGTGCAATAACTCCGACACCACCATGACAAGCACGCTCATAAGAACCGCTGTCACAAGGAAAACACCATAGGCAATAAAGCAAGCCTCCCCAATGCTAATCGGATAGGAATAGGTTGCAAGGTAAAGGTACATCTGTACTGCCGTCTGAAACCCTTCCGTCCCGTATATGATCAGAGACGCTGTCACCGCAGCTAAGCCCATCAGCACCGCGCAAATGAAGGACACACTGATTCCCGCCGACAGTTTAGCCCAATACGCTATCGTTCTCCCCTTCGCGCTCGACAAAATCATCTGATCCATTCTTCGCATATGTTCTTCGGGAAACACCCCTGACAGACAGACTGCAGTAAGCAAAAGCAGCAATATGCCGACCGTATCAAGATCTTTTAATATAACGCTGTATCCCTCATGATAAAAGTAAGTGAAGGGCTTATCAATCTGCTCCTCTTTCTCCCTCCAGAATGCTTTTTCCGTATCCGACAAAAATAACTCTGTCCACGTCTCCTCCTGCCAGTCCGTCCGTGCGTCATAAAGATTCTGCTCATCCGCATTCCAGCCTTCATAAAACGGATTCCGACGTGTCCACTTCCATATCAACTGAAAGATATCATTGTATGGACGGGCATATTTCTGGTATTCTTCTGTCTCGGTGTAGCGCTCTGCCGCAGCCGGAATTTTACCGTATGCCGTCATCGTTTCCTCCAGCAATTCCTGCGCCACTACCCTGCCGGACAATGCTCTCCTATATGCACTGTCCACTTGAAACATATGGTAATGCGTATCAACAACCTCACCGTCCACATAATAATTCCCTGAAAGATTCCCCGCTTTCGCCATAACAATACAGCCGAGACAAATAAACAGACTGATCCATACCAGCTTACGCTTAATAATCTTTTTCAATTCATAATGATATAATGTCAAAAAAATATTCATGCTCTGATTCTCCTTTCCGCATGCTCCCCTAGTATTCCATCAAGCACAGCGCTCATGCCCGTCAGACATTCTGTTCTAGATAAAATTGCTCCAAATCACCTTTCACACCATTCCACTTTCCCTGATAAATCAACTGCCCGTCTTTCATCATGAGTATTTCGTCAGCAATGTGTTCGATATCCGAAACAATATGTGTGGACAATAACACAATACTATCTCTGCCGAGGCTTTCAATCAATTCCCGGAATCGTACCCGCTCTTTCGGATCAAGTCCGGCAGTCGGCTCATCCAGAACCAGCAGTTTCGGTTCATTGAGCAGTGCCTGCGCAATTCCTAATCTCTGCTTCATGCCGCCTGAGAAAGTCTTCACCTTCTTATGACCCACGTCCTGCAGCGACACTAATTCTAACAGTTCCTTTGCCTTCCTTTTTGCCTGCGCCTTAGGGATTCCTTTTAACGCCGCAAGATACAGCAGAAATTCTGTCGCGCTAAATTCCGGATAATATCCGAAATCTTGGGGCAGATATCCGAGAATTGCACGGTACGCCTCTTCACTCACATCAATACCGTCATAAGAAATTGTCCCGCCGGTGGGTTTTAAAATACCGCTTATCATCCGCATCAACGTTGTTTTACCCGCACCGTTGGCACCGAGCAGTCCATACACACCCTTTTCCAAATTCACCGATATCCGGTCTACTGCGATAAGATTCTTATATTGTTTTGATACCCTTTCTATCGTAAGCTGCATGCCAATTCCTCCGTTTCGATTATCATATTTCTATACTGTCTGATTACACCACCGGTAAGCAGCAACATGATGCTGCCCCACCATATGGGATCATACCCTTGATAAATCCGTGTGACCATATCCCCCGACAAAAATACAAAACAACCGATTGCAACGGCAATGCCCATACAGTAATACATTGCTTCATGCCCTTTGAACCTGCGTACAATACACAACCCGATAAATGTAGTCAGCAAGTACGGTATTAAAATGCATACCCCGGTCTGAAATGGTTCCTCCTCTCCATTCCATATACCGACAACTATCAGAAATCCTAACACAAACAGATTCTCAATACCTAAAATCCCCAGTCTGGCAAAAACAACGCTTCTTAAAGAAAAGCGTGTTGCCATCTCCAGCTCCGTCATCTCATAATTGTCTGACCTTCCGCTCTCAGCAATAACCGTAACTGCCAAAAACGGTGTAAGTGCAGAAAAGATCCACATAAGATTGTTGGAAGCCGTCACCACTCCAAATACTGCGGTCACAAAAATAAGCGTTGAAACCACCCATATCCATTTGCGGATATACGTTGCCTGTGAACATAATACTTCCCAAATATTCATTGGTTGATGATTCCACCTCTGCACAAACTCTTTCTTATGCAAAGACGGGGGCGCCTCATAAACGAATTTAAGCTGTTCTCTTATTTCACGCTTCATGTAAATCCCTCCCTTTCAAGCAATTTTCTAAATTTCTTCTCCACGGTCAGTAAACGGCGTCTCACTGCAAATCTGGACATTCCGAATATCTGCCCAATTGCTGCAACAGGCACTTCATTCACATAGCGGAGCAAAAGAAGTTCCTGTTCTTCTTGCTGTAATTCGGACAACACCGCACGAACTGTAAGTTTCATAAGAATTTGGTTCTCCTGCATATCATGACACATACTCTCTCCCGGCATAGAATCCTTTTGTACGAACCGATGCTTTTCAGCACATACATGTTCAAAATCCTTTCTGCATACAACTTCTTGTAAGGAAGATTGCCTCCTGTACTCGTCAATACAAAGATTCCTCGCGATTGTGTACAAATATTTCAAAGGCTCGTCCTTCTTCTCGCATCGATATTTTTGAAAATAGCGGAGAAAGGTTTCCTGCGTAATGTCCTCGGCTGTCTGCTGATGATGCAACTTAAAATAGCAATAGCGGTAAATTTTGTCATATTGTTCTTCTACGTCTATGGACATACCGTAAACCTCCTCTCATAATGTATAACGGATTAGATGGGTAAAATGTGCGGTGATAGCACTACAAACTTTATATTTTCTTTTGCTTTTCGCAGGATATATCACTTATTTAGTACTTGAAAAACGCGACTTATGAAAAAAGTCGCGTCTCAAAATATACCTGTATTCTCTGTCATCGAAAGTAAATCTATTCGGATTTATATAGTTCAACAGCTGCTATCATGATGGATAGACATCAGTAATCGGTACTTCTTTGTTTTATCTATAGAAATAAACATGCATCCCCAGCATTTATTTAATGATAAGTTTACATAATATTCATATTGATTTGCATAATTAATAATTTGTCTTGCATAATAGTATGCATTCGCATCTTCCGGTGCACAATAATTACTATCGATTTCTGTTGTTCTGTCTCAGTATGCCTATAATTAGTCAGTTTTGTCCCTAATACATTTAATACGTTATTGTATCCACTTGTATTTTCAATAATTTTCCAATTTAAAGCACGTTCAATTGAAACAATCTGGTTTGTCGAAATAACATCTATTAATGGCTGATATTCGTTTTTGTCCGCACTTTCTAACGCATCTATATATTTTATTCTTTCATCCCTATCAATTGTCAAAGGAAACAACCCTTCTTTTATCAAAACGAAGCTTGTAAGAAGACGCGCAATACGACCATTGTCATCTGGTAATACCACGATGGGCATCCCAAAAAGAAGCTGCCCTATGGGCAGCGCCCTGTATTTATTTTGCTTGTGCCATTGAAAATAAGGTTTCTTGTAAAAGTTTAGAGAAATTGATATTATTTTTTTCAGCAAAAGTATTCAGCCATGCAGGAATAGTAAGGTTTTTCCTTACAGCTTTTTCACCATATTTTTCTTCATAAGCATCAATGTCTAATAATAGCATATTTATCATACACCCATTTTCAACAGTTATTTCTGAATAGTCAGAGGCATGTGGAATTTTCTCTCCATCTTCAAGTTCTCCTAATATCCAGCCACTGGCTGCGTCAATCCCCATTTCAATAGCCTGTTCCAAGTCTTTTCCCTCTGTTACACAACCGGGTAAGTCTGGAAATTCTACCACATATCCTCCGCTTTGATCTGTAAAAGGCTTAAATACAGCCGGATAAATTAATTTCATTATATTCACCTCCGTTTATACAAATTGAGCAAATAGGACTTAAAGCCCCGCTTGTTTCATAATTGATTTCACTGTATCAGGATTCAAATCCCCTCCATGTTCTGGAATTGTAACTTTTCCAGGCTTAGTCGGGTGTTTGTATTGGTGGTGTGAGCCTTTTTGCTTTACTTGATACCAACCGTTTTCTAATATCATACTTTCAATTTCTCTAAATCTCATCCAATACCTCCTTATTCATCCATGGCATCTCTCCTTTCCCTTAATTTAATTATATTATAATACGTATTATGCGCATTTTCAATAATTCTATTCCATAAAAAAAGGACATCCACCTAAACAAAAGTTGAAATGTCCTTTGGTATATATGCTATTCAATATTATGTACAAAGCAGTTTGCCGCTGTTACGCCGCTTTCTGCTTGTGTCTCAATGTTACATTCCCATCCTGAAAAGGATGAATTTGTACAAACGCACGATGCAAAAAAGCTGCTTTCACTAAAATATGCACATCGTCTAATTCGCAATTAAAAATTCTTATCAGATTGTCCATTTCAGACTCTACTTGCTCTGGCGGACAATAACTATATGTAACGCCATCCCTCATAGGATTATTCGTTATACTCTTGAATTGCCGTTTTACAAGTGGAACTCTGATATGATTACCAAACTGATCAACCGCTTCTGTTGAATCCTGATGTCTGGAAACTAAACTATGCAATTCTTTTATATAACCAATACTCAATTGCCTATCATTTTTAACGAAATTAAAAACAAATCCAATTGCTTGTTTTCTCTTCAATTGATCCATAAATCTTTTATACTGTTCTTCATCCCTTTGTAATTCAATCCTTCTTTTTTCCCATGACGGATAAATATTATCAATTTTTTCTGTTTTTACACTATTCCACTGCACATCAAACTCTATAGGTATCCAAATGTTATGCTTTTCCATCTCTTATACCTCCTGCCTATGATGTCTCTATGATAAATATTTTATTACCAAACTATGTGGGCACAGATATCTGTTGTCCGTTCCTGCCGATATTTCTTAGGGCTGGTATGAAAGTATTTACGAAAGGTTCTTGCAAAATGGCTATAGGATGAAAAATGCAGTATATCAAATATTTCACTAAAAGAGTAATCAGAGTATTTCAGCATATTTTTCGCCGCCTCCATACGTTTTATTATGACATGCTCTGTGATATTCATATTGGAGCATTTCTGTATCGTATCTGTGATGATGAAAGTCATTCTCACGGTTGGTAAATTCCAAATATGCAATCCTTTTATCAATGTTTTCATTCAAAATTACCACCCCAAAACTCATTATATTACATTTTCAAAATCTGGAAAAAATACATGACAGGAAAACAAAATAAATGCTTTGCTTTATTTGGTACTTCTGCTATATTGAAATTATAGAAAAATATCCGTGATAAATTCAACGTGACATTGGGTCATTCAAGAAAGGTGGTTACTGATATGCTGAAAGAAAAAGGATTTTACAGAGGTATCAATCTCGGCGGCTGGCTCTCACAATGCGATTACAGCGAGGAGCGTCTGAACTATTTTATTACCGAACCGGATTTTGCAAAGATTGCGTCTTGGGGTCTTGACCATGTACGCATCCCGGTAGATTACAATATTCTGGAAAACGAGGATGGAACATACAAAGAGGAAGGATTCGACAGAATTACAGGTGCACTGGACTTGTGCAGGAAATATCATCTGAATATGGTTCTTGACCTGCACAAAGCAGCAGGATTTTCATTTGACAACTATAGCGAAAATGAGCATGGATTTTTTGAAGATGAGAATTTACAAGAGCGATTCTGTCGCCTATGGGAGGAAATTGCCCGGCATTTTGGCAACTACCCGGATTGTGTGGCATTTGAACTGCTCAATGAAGTGACCGACAAGAGTTATATCACAGTATGGAATCAGGTGGTATACAAGTGTATTGACAGAATCCGTAGGATTGCACCGGATACGCTGATTCTGGTAGGCAGCTACCATAACAACAGTGCGCACGCAGTCAAAGATCTTGATGCGCCGTTTGATGATAAAGTGATTTACAATATGCACTGCTATGAACCATTGAATTTTACACACCAAGGAGCCTACTGGACAGATCTGATTAACCCGGACGAGAGATTAAGCTTTGCAAAAAGCGGATGTACACCGGAGTTTTTTGATACAATTTTTGCATCCGCCATCCAGAAAGCGCAGGAAAACCATACAGAGCTTTACTGTGGAGAATACGGCGTTATCGATCAGGCTGCGCCGGAAGATACGCTGGCATGGTATCAGGCTATCCACAGCGTATTTGAGAAATATGGCATTGCACGCTGTGCGTGGAGCTACAAACAAATGGATTTTGGAATTTCTGACAGCAGACTGGATATTGTACGTGAAGAACTGATGAAAAATCTGTAACTTATGAAATTCTGGATATGTTTGTTTCTTAAAGGCTTCCAAGGGCATCTTTCAGGTCTCTGCAATCCTGATGACTGTCTCCATCCGGAACCGGTATATCTTCCTGCAGTCAGGATAGATATCCGGTTCCGGAAGGCACAGTGCTGATTCCAACCTCATCCCGTATCTCTTACATTCATTGGCTAGATAATAACTCCAATGCAAATTTTCCAATAACTTCAGCCCCACATAAAAACTGATGTGCTTTTTACAAGTAGAAAATAAGATGGATTTTCCTCCATTCTCATAATACGGCATACTCCATAATATACGTTCATTTACACACGGGACACTGTTTTGCAATATAATAGACTGTGTTTCTGCTGTTTCTCCGTCCGGTGCAGTCCGCAGAAGTTCAATGCACTCCCTTCCGGGTCTAATAATTGATTGTTACTATATTTAATCTGATAAAATTCCTTCTGTATATCTGGCTATCTCCCGCGTCTTTGTAAACTGCTTCTCTTATGGTAATCATTACCGGACTGGCTTTATGGCACATGGAAATATCCTGATAAAAACATTTCCACCAAAAAACACACCTAAAGCTGTATTTAAGTGTGTTTTTACCCCCTGCATCCAGTTATCAAACTCTATCCTGCAACAGCAAACATTCATCACATTCAGTAAATCAATGATATCTGCCTGTATCAGTTTCTTCTTTGAAATATATCCTAATCCCTGCCTGTGCCTTTTTATACCGTTTGTCAAATGCCTCTCTGACTTCTGTCTCTTGCTTTGCCCGGATATGGGCTTTCATTTCCCGGTAGCCACCGAATTGAAACTCTCATTTAACTTTGGGGCATTCCTAAAGAAATCCCCATAATAAAGCGAACTCTCCAACATCTCTTCCATCTTTCATCCCTCCACACTCTTATAATTTTCCCCGGAAAAGAATAACGTGGTGAAGCCTTTTCAGCCACCACGTTATTTGAAATACTTATAGATTTATTCTAATTCAAACAATTTACACAACACCCTGTGCCTTCATAGCCTCAGCAACTTTCAAGAATCCTGCGATATTCGCACCTGCTACATAGTTGCCTTCCATACCGTACTTCTTAGATGCCTCATCCAAGCTATGGAAAATATTTACCATAATACCCTGCAGCTTAGAATCAACTTCCTCAAATGTCCAAGACAGTCTCTCGGAGTTCTGGCTCATCTCAAGTGCAGAAGTAGCTACGCCACCTGCGTTAGATGCTTTGCCCGGGCAGAACAGAACTTTGTTCTCCAAGAAATAATCTGTTGCCTCCAAAGTTGTAGGCATGTTTGCACCCTCTGCTACTGCGAAGCATCCGTTTGCCACAAGTGTCTTCGCATCATCCAGATCCAACTCATTCTGTGTTGCGCAAGGAAGCGCGATATCACATTTCACTGTCCATACACCGTGCTCTCCGGCTTTCTTCTCATGGTACTCTGCACTCGGTCTTGCTGCCGCGTACTCTGTTAAACGTGCACGTTTTACTTCTTTCACTTCTTTCAAAAGAGCCACATCAATGCCCTCGGGATCATAAATCCAGCCTGTGGAATCAGAACATGTCACCGGTTTTCCGCCAAGCTGCTGTGCCTTCTGAATTGCGTAGATTGCAACATTACCGGCACCAGACACCGCAATCGTCTTACCGGCGATATCTTTACCGTTACATTTAAGCATCTCTGCCGTTAAGTATAACAGACCATAGCCTGTTGCCTCAGTTCTTGCAAGGGAACCACCATATGTTAAACCTTTACCTGTCAGAACGCCTTCATAAAGATTGCGGATTCTCTTATACTGACCAAACATGAAACCAATCTCACGTCCGCCTACACCGATATCGCCTGCAGGTACGTCTGTATCTGCACCGATATGTTTACAAAGCTCCGTCATGAAGCTCTGGCAGAATGCCATCACCTCTCTGTCTGATTTTCCTTTCGGGTCAAAGTCGGAACCGCCTTTGCCACCGCCGATGGGCAGACCTGTCAGAGAGTTCTTGAAAATCTGCTCAAAACCAAGGAACTTGATAATACCTAAATTGACAGAAGGATGGAATCTTAATCCTCCTTTATATGGTCCGATGGCACTGTTAAACTGTACACGGAAACCATTGTTCACCTGAACCTGTCCCTTATCATCCACCCACGGAACACGGAACTGAACAATTCTCTCCGGAACTGTCAATCTTTCTAACAAAGCATCTTTTCTATATGCTTCCTCATCTGCTTCGATCACTACACGAAGAGACTCTAAAACCTCTTTGACCGCCTGATGGAATTCCGGCTGTGCAGGATTCTTGGCAACTACTAACTCATAAACCTCATCAACGTATGACATTATGCATGTCCTCCTTATTTGTTTGTATATATTCGAGTTCCACGTATCATTATAGTATGTGGTCATAAAATCCACAACCCCGATTTAGCATATTAACGCGTAAAAATTTCATGAAATTTTTCTGCTTTTTTGTGTCACATTGTACAATGATACTCATATTCACTAATACATGTATACAATTCAAAGACTTTTTCACAGTATTTTATGCCACTCTGCACCTTATACTACAAATATTCTTTCAATCTTTGAATATTCCTCTCTTCAAAATCCACAAGTTCTCTTGCCAGTTCTACCGCAGTATCTGTCGCCATCTGATTATGCTTCATAACTTTCCACATACTCGTGATTCCTCTGTTACTTCCTTGAATCATCATATCCGCAAGATGTTCTCTGCTGATATTAAACGCCGTATTCGCATGAATACTTCCTTTTAGCATCATATCCGCAATCTGACTGCCTCGGTATACTTCCCCTTCGTTCTCTAAGATCTGATCTAAGGCTTTATTATGAATTTCCGAATATCGAAGTGACTGTTTAGATAACTGCAGCGAAAACTCATCATTTTCTATTTTATCTAAAATCGTATCAATTGCCGTCATTCCCATTTCCGTATTTCGCTGTACTTCCTTTAAAATCTTAATATCATCCTGCTTCATAGTCTGCCTCCGTTTCCTTTCATATCCCATTCCATGTCCTGAATATTTTTCATTATCCCGCAATTAGGCGCTGTATTCTATTCCCGCCAGCGTACATCCTTGGCACACATCAAAAAAGGAGTACGGGAAAGCTCCCATACTCCTTATCATTACCATTATTCCTTAATTTAATCACTTACGACCTATAGGCATCAAACCGACAGTTCCATATGTCCAAGCCTCATCTAACGTTTATTCCACGAAATCAGACTTCACATAAGCAGTCTTACCATTATATTTAATCTTCGTCCAGCCGTCAGCCTGCTTCATGATTAATTCCAATTTTTCGCCTACATACGCTGTTCCCAGCTTCTCGCCATTCTCGCTTGCCGAAGCTCTGATACGGACATTCTCTTTCACTGTCACCGTACCGGTCGAAGCCGGCGCACTGTTATTGTCTTCCTGTGCAGCAGTTTGTGTAGTCGTCTCCGGCTCATCCTCTTCATTACTGCTATCTGAAGCATCCGCTTGCATCGTCTCTACAGGCTCTAAAAATTGACTCTTAATATACGCTTCGCCACCTTCATAGCTAACCTTGCTCCAGCCGTTGCCCTTTTCCTCCAGCAGCGCAAACTCGTCGCCCACTGCCGCCTTGCCTAATTTGTCTGCAGTCTCACTGTCGGATTTCCTGATATTTACTACATCTATTGCCCTGACTCTCGTCACTATAGTAGCCGGCTCCGTAGATGCTGCTTCTTCTGGCTCCTGTGTCTCGTCTGTCACAGCAGGATTCTCTTCCCCCTCAGATGCACCTTCCTCTGATGAGGCACTTCCCTCTGCACGTGCCAGTGCTTCTCCCACATTTTTGTCAATCTCAGCATTTAAATCAACGATAAAGTCAACCAGCTCATCGTCTTCTGCAACCATATCGTTATATGCAACCGCCACTTTGTTGTTCAAGTCTATAACATCATCCTGAAGAGTCAGTTCACGAATATAATTCAGCACATTCTGATCCTCTTCTCCGTCTTCGTTAAGATAGTAATTGCCACTCTCATCTATGCAGACATAATATGTCCGCATACCCGGAATCGGTTTGTCATAGTCATAGAATTTCACTTCTGCGTAGACATATGCTATATAAGTTCCCTCTTTAGGTCCGGTCTTCGTATAGATTTCAAGCACCGGATATGACTCAATATATTTGCTTGTTTCCTCTGCCTTGAGTATCTCCGTCGCATCCAGCTTATCCACCAGTCTGTCCATCGTAGCAGTATCGCCTTCCACCATTGCAGTATAATAAGTACTGAACAGTTCATTGATCTCCGGAACTGCATCCTGCTCTAACGGAACTTCCGGAACGTCAATTGACGCGTCCGAGATATCGACATCCTCTGTTGCCTCTATTGTTTCTTCTTCCGCAATTTTTCTTTTATTCGCATTAATTGCTACAACAACTGTGATTGCTACGCAAAGCACAAGTATAACTGGCATAACAATCTTGGAATATCTAAAAAGCCAATTTTTAAAGCTTTCCAATTTAGCTTTGATATAATCCTGTATATTGTTATTTGATGTATTCATAAATAATGACCTTTCCTAGTATCTCATAAAAGCAGCCATATATGATACATGACCATATATGTGCTGCATAGTGCACCCGACAGGACTCGAACCTGCATCAAAGGCGTCGGAGGCCTACGTTTTATCCATTAGACTACGGGTGCCGACTTACATACACAAATGTTACGATTTTGTTACATCTTGCTTATCATATCATAAGTCGGCACTATTGTCCAGTAAACTAAACGATTAAACAATAATTTCCTCTATTTTTGCTTTTTTTCTACTATAACGATACAAACTATAAGACAGAATTTCTTCGGGTTCTACCTGTGTTGTATTGACCTCCTCTACCATATGGCGGTAGAAATTATACTGATGTTCTCCATCATCCGGCAAAAGCAATACCTCATGAACGGAGCTTGGCAAAATTAATAAATCCGAATCCAACCGTTCAGATAATTTAGATATTTCATCTGAATACAGCATAGCGGAAGCACCGTACATTTTTTCTTTATTCGTCAGCACATACATCCTCACATCTTTTTCTTCTAATCTGATTCCGGTCATGTCATGGATCAGTTTCTGCATCGGAACAAGTAACTCCGGCATATAATGTTTCATATTATCCTGAGCTGTTTGATAGATTGTATCAAGCGACTGCTTCCATATATCCAAATGATTGTAATGGATTAAAATGGTTGCCTTCCCGAATTTCTTCTCTTCCATCGAATAATAAAACACAATTGCAAGATTACACCATCTGAAATGCGGAACATCTTTTAGAAGCTTTTTATTTTGGTTGTAATTAATCACTTTATAAAAAATCCTGTCCCTGACATGCTCAAATACACTAAAAAAACTCATATCCAGATTGATATCCCTCATCTGGGCTTCATACAGCGCCACAATCCTGTCCGTAATTTCCTGTATATCAGTTCCATCACAATACTGCCTATATGGTTCTTCCAGATATATGGTGGGTGATATCTGATCGGTCTGTTTCATCATAATAACCCCGGTCAGACATATATCATTATTTTTTGTTACCTTTGTGACTTTGACTTCATATTCATCTCCCATTCTCTCCTGCAAAATCACAACGATTTTTTCTACAAATATACTAAAATTCATTTTCCCTCTTTCCCATTCTCCCCGGGACATATCATCAGTCAAATAAATTTTATTATGAGTCCGCAAAGCAAGACTCGCCGTAAACTCGGAATGACGGAGCAATTTCTTATACTGAAAAAAGACAATGGCTGCTCCCGCTTCCATTGTCTTATAGGCTTCTTAGAAAAATAATTGATGTAAATTATACTCTGGACAAATATTCACCTGTTCTGGTGTCGATTTTGATTTTCTCACCCTGCTCTACGAACAGCGGGACCATAACTTTAGCTCCTGTCTCAACAATAGCAGGCTTAGTCGCTCCGGTTGCCGTATCACCTTTAAATCCCGGCTCTGTATCTGTAATCTCTAACTCTACGAACAACGGCGGCTCAATAGCAAACACACTGCCATTATAGGAACAAATCTTAACCATCTCGTTTTCTTTCACAAATTTCAGCGCATCGCCGACTGCCTCTGCATTCAGGGCAATCTGATCATATGTCTCCGTATCCATGAAATTGAATAAATCACCGTCTGAATATAAGTACTGCATATCTTTCCTGTCAATTCGTGCCTGAGGGCATTTCTCTGTCGGTCTGAAAGTCTTCTCAACAACTCCTCCGTTGATAATGTTCTTCAACTTTGTTCTTACAAATGCTGCGCCTTTACCGGGCTTCACATGCTGAAATTCAATTATCTGATAAACATTGCCTTCAAACTCAATGGTAATACCGTTTCTGAAATCGCCTGCCGATATCATAAAATAATCCTCCTAGATTTTCACAAATATAATTCTTACTTAGTTTATACTATAAAGCTTGTTTTTTCAACCTCTTTCCCAAAAAAAGACAAAAACTTTTGGCATTCCGTTTTATTCTTTCGTATTATGCAGCTTATTTCGCAAGAATATAATCAATTGCCATCAAGTATCCTTCCAGTCCTTCGCCGTAAATCTGTTTATCACAGGCAGGTGCGGTGACAGATACTTTGCGGAAATCTTCTCTTTCCATAATATTAGAGATATGGATTTCTACTTTAGGCACAGAAATGCTCGCCAATGCATCACGAATCGCATAACTGTAATGCGTATATGCCCCCGGATTAATTACAATTCCTTCCGTACCGTCAAAATATGAATCCTGTATCCGGTCGATAATCGCACCCTCGTGATTACTCTGGAATACTTCTATGGTACAGCCTTCCTTCTGTCCCTTCTCCCCAATCATATTAAGCAGATAATCATAATCCTGCGTCCCGTACACACTTTTCTCCCGGATACCCAGAAAATTAATATTCGGTCCGTTAATTACTAACAGTTTCATCTCTTCCTCCATTTCTGCCGAACTCATCCGGCACAATTAACATGTTCCTCTATCTCATTCAAAATCTGCTCAAAATCTTTGTCATCTACCACAATGGTCACATCCGATGCCTCCGTATAACAGTCATCACGCTGCGCGAGCATTGTCCGAATCTTCTCCTTCGGATTCTCCCCTTGTAAAAGAGGTCTTGTGGTGTCATGTTTCACTCTTCCGTATATTGTTTCCGCACTTGCCTTTAAATAGAAAACTTGTCCCAATTCATGCAGCAGCTTTCTGTTTTCCTCCCGCAAAGGCAGCCCGCCTCCCACTGAAATAATAAGGTTTCCTGCACTCTCCGATATTTTACGTAAAAAAGCTGTCTCTCTGTCTCTAAAGTACCCTTCTCCGTCTGTTGCAAAAATATCTGAGATAGTGCGTTTTTCTTCCTTTTCAATCTCCTTATCCGTGTCTATAACTGCCCGCCGCAGACGATAAGACAATCTTAAGCCCACAGTCGTCTTTCCGGACCCCATAAATCCGATCAGTATCACATTTCGCATAATTCCCGCCTGCTCCTTTATCTGACGTTATATCACTCATTCCTCTGTCATCCGCACATACGATGCCTTACACAAAGTGTCCTTTTAGCTTCTCATAAACCATCTGTGCGCTCTCTTCCGGCACACTCACACCATTCCACAACTCATACGCTATAATTCCCTGATACAGCAGCATCTTCAATCCGTTATATGCATTCCCTCCGTGCTCTTTCACAAGTCTCATGAATTTCGTCTCCCACGGATTATAGATTAAATCAAATCCTGTATGAATTTTTTCATAAAGTGCCGCATCGTCGATCACCACATCTTCCGTGTGCGGTGCAAGCCCTACGGAAGTCCCCTGAATCGCAAGATATTTTCTATCAGAAAGTTTTGTATAATCTTCCGTAGCCATCGGTACAATTACTTCCCTGCCAACGGTACGATTGACTTCCTCCGCCACAGTTTCCGCCTTACCGACCGTACGATTTAGCATATACACTTTATCTGCGCCCTTTACGGCACACAGATATGCAACTGCTCTGGCTGCGCCGCCTGCTCCCAAGAGAATAATCTGCTCACCGTCAATCACTATTCCTTCGCTCGTCATGGCACGATACAGCCCTTCCATATCCGTATTATATCCTTTATAACCGCCGTCCGTCTTCACTAATGTATTAACAGCGCCGATATTTTCTGCCAGTTCATCAATCTCCCGCAAACTCTTTATGACTTCACTCTTATACGGCACTGTCACATTCAGTCCCAATAAATTCAAAGCGTCCGCGCCGGCAACTGCTGTATCCACTCTTCCCTGTTCTACCGGAAAAGGCACATAGACAAGATTATGTCCTAACAGCTTAGACAATGTATTATGTATCATCGGAGAAAGTGTGTGCTCCACCGGATTACCTATCAAACCGCAGGTTCGTGTTTTGCCGTTGATTTCCATTGTTTTCCTCATTTCTGCGCTGCTCATTTCACCCTTTCACAAAGCCTCGCAATTCTTATTTCAAGTTCGCATACCGTCCCTTGGAACGTTTATAGAAGAACAGAACAATCCATTCCAGCCTACGCTTTAGAACAATCTGTATCTCCTCTTTCGGATGAATAGGTTTCACAAGCCATGTCCTGATTCCAGCCTTCTTTGCACCCCACACATCCGTAAAAAGCTGATCGCCCACAAACATTGTCGTCTCCGTCGTGGTATTCATCAGCTCCATCGCTTTAAGATAATTCTTTGCTGAAGGTTTTCCCGCTTTGTAAATATACCGCGAATGTACCTCATCATTAAACATCTTTACCCGTGGTTCTTTATTATTGGATAGCAAAAGGCTCTCATAACCAAGCTCCCTAAGCCGATTAAATAATGCAATGCTGCGCTTATCCGCCGGCGCACCATGGGGCACCAAAGTATTGTCTATATCAAAAATCACACCGCGATACCCTTTAACATACAGCGACTCAAAATCAATCTCATACACACTATCCAGATATTCATCCGGATAAAAACGTTCAAACAGTTTCATGTTTCCTCCATCCGGAATTATTATGCTGTCACATCTTTTACACAACAAATCCTTTCCTATCATAACAAATCCCCCTGCACTAATGCAAGGGGTTTCTGGCATCTCACTTTTATATCACCTTTATAGGTTTTTGACAATTCTGTTATATCTGGCTGTTAAAATAATACGTATAATATTGCTTATCAGCATCAATAAAATATCCCAAAGGAGCACGGAATACGCTTTGCCCGACAAAGCTGTATACCATTCTGCTCCTTCCCACAGCTTATTCCCAAAGAAAAGAAACAGCACAATAAATAATGCCGCCATCAGAAAAATCCAACGAAAAACATTTGCAACGGTCATGGGCACACTGGCTTTTGCCACAATCTCTTTTTCCTGTTCTGTCATATTTACTCCCTGCTTCTTCCACTTATTTATCCAGTACTTTCTTAAGCTCATCCATGAACGTATTAATATCTTTGAATTCCCTATAAACAGATGCGAATCTGACATATGCTACTGCCTCTAAATCTTTTAATTTATTCATAACAATCTCACCGATTACCTGACTGGGTATTTCCTTCTCTTCCATATTGAAGATTTCAGTTTCTACCTCGTCTACCAACTGATTAATCTGGGACGCGCTGATTGGTCTTTTATGACATGCACGCAAAACACCCGCCTCTATCTTGGATCTGTCGTAGGTTTCCCTATTGTTGTCCTTCTTAATAATAATAAGCGGAATTGTCTCCACTTTCTCATAAGTAGTAAAACGCTTATCACATTCGTCACAAACACGTCTCCTACGAATCGAATTGTTCTCTTCAGCTGGTCTGCTGTCGATTACTCTGGTATTCTCATGACCGCAAAAAGGGCATTTCATCCGGAATATCCTCCTCAGTATCAATATTTTCTATTGAATATCGTGCAGATAATCTACAACGTATCATATTTATTATAGGTTGTTTTAACAATTATGTCAACTATTTTATGGTAACCAGCAGATAACTTGAGCTTTGTATCTATTTCCCATCGCTGCCATCCTTCCTGCACCGGAAAGCCGCCATGCCCTCCACAGTCTTTACTTCCGCTTTCCTGTACATGGCTTTCAGCCGTATTTCCAAACTGTGTGCCGTTTCATAAGGCGGCGTAAAATACCCCTTTGCCGTATATATTTTTTCAACAAACCAATCAGTGCGTTTATTCTCACCTTTTACATAAAAACATCCGCAGAATCTTCCGCCCGGCTTCAATACACGAAAAACCTCACGGTAAGCCGCCTCCTTATCCGGAAAGGCATGAAAACCGTTCAAAGACAACACAAGGTCAAAACTGCCGTCAGAAAATGGCAGCTTCCCCACATCTCCCTGCATAAAGCAAACATTTTTGATTTCCCGTTTTTCCGCTTGTCGCTTTGCCCTCTCCATCATATCCGCAGAATAATCAAGACAGGTAACGTCCGCATCCGGCAAGGTCTTATATACGGGCATGGTCAAGATTCCGGTACCCACCGGGATTTCCAGCATCTTCCCAGAAAAATCCTGCGGTATACCCGAAAGTGCAAGCTCCAGATAGCGGTCATTTTTCCTTTTATTCATGTTCCATACCAACTTACAGACTGCCTTCCCTAGCAGGGTGGAACAGGTAATCATACCATCGTAGAACGTAGCCTCACCCCCGAGACTCTTATATGCGTTTTTGATTTCATCATGTCTGCTCATTTTCTTATCCTCTCATTTCTTTATCCTAACTCCACATCAAGCGCCATTATGACCCACTTTTACCACCACGTTTTTTAGTTCCTGCTCCGGGATGATCTTGTCAATAGAACGTCCTTCCCTTTGTTTTTCTATTATATGGTTAGCATATGCTAAGCCGCGCATTTAATAAATGTACACATCTTTAGTTAGTTTGCGCTAACTCATTTCAAGTATACTTCTTATCCATTGATTTTGTCAATAGATTACCCGATGTTGAGGAAAACATTTTATCGCACTTACAACCCCTCTGCCTCATAATAATCCATCTCGCTATATACATATATCCACAATAATGATATCAGGACCAATCTGCTTAATATCTTTATAGCATATGACATAATTGGAATCGTTGCTGCCAAACAGTCCGCACCACTTATTCTCTCCCGGAATAATCAGTTTAAAAATCTGTCCGGTACATTCATCAAACTCAAAATCACACACCTTACCTAGTTTTTGGCAATTTTTTAAGTTGATTACTTCTTTCTTCTTAAATTCCGAAAATAACATAGGAACCTCTCCGGGCTTTTTATTATTAAATGCATCTGCCTCAAAAAGGTTCCTATTATATATTCTGCTATGGATATAAGTTTTATTCTATCGCAATGTATTCATAAAAGACATAACCGATAGTGCCATCCTCAAGAAGAATCTCATACCACTCCTCGCCGTCTACGGCACCGTAACTGGTGTATATCTCCCCTTCCTGCGCCACCTTCAGGACATTGGTTCCATAGGTGCTCGGATTATCACGCACATTTACATTATGTATCACTGTCAGCGTATAAGTCTCTCTGTCTTCTCCAATCTCAGAATTCATTCCGTCCCCTGCCACCTGCTGCTGACTTTGTTCCTCCTGCTCTTGTTCTTCCTGTCCTTCCTGCTCTTCCTCTGCCGCATTATCATAATCTTTCGGAACATACTGTCGGAACAAATGAAATCCCAACACAGCGACCACCACAAGGAGCACGCATCCTACAATCGCTGTCATTGCAGTAATAATATCCACTCCGCCCTCGTCATCATCATCCCAGTCATCCTCGTCCCAATCATCGTCTTCCCAATCTTCATCCTCCCAGTCTTCGTCTTCCCAATCTTCATCCTCCCAGTCTTCCTCTCGGTATACTACTTTTTTCTTCCTCGGGGGTTCAGGTGCCGAAGACTTCTTCTTATTAGAAGGTACGCTCTTAGGTACTGTGCTTCTCTCCGATGAACTGTGTGTTGATGAACTTTTAGATACCGCGTTTCTTGATGCAGGTTTACGGGATGCGCTACCAGCTCTGCGATCTGCCTTAATCTCCGCAGCAGTTTCGGAAAGGATATTTCTTTCTATCGCGTCAATCGGGATATCCAATGTGTCGTCTGACACCTTACCTGCACTGCCCTTTCCACCTACTGGTCTGCCGCATTTCGAACAAAATTTTACCCCCTCGCGCAACACAGCGCCGCAATCCGGACATCTTCTGTCCTTTATCGCTTTAGCGCCGCATTTCGGACAGAAACGGTCCGTCTCCATCAGACGGGCGCCACAATTTGTACATATCATTCCTCTTTCACCTCGTTGCAATCCGTGCCTTTATACAGCTTCCCCTCAGCACATCTATTCCTATATTAATGTATCAAAAAACTCTCTTTTTGTAAAACGATATACGAAGATTTTTCCTTAAAATTTCATGAATAATTCCGGCTGATTCGTACATCCTTTTTAGAAAGGGCTAATGCCTAAAAATTCGTCATGTGCAGAAAACTGCGCAGAAATGGAGAAAAATATGATACAGGGTAAAGTAGAAATCTGCGGCGTCAATACATCAAAACTGCCGCTTCTTAAAAATGCAGAAAAAGAAGAATTATTTAAACGGATTGAAGACGGCGATGATGCCGCCCGAAAAGAATATATCAACGGAAATCTGCGCCTTGTCTTAAGCGTCATCAAGCGCTTTCATTCCAGCAATGAAAATGTGGACGATCTCTTTCAAATCGGGTGTATCGGTCTTATCAAAGCAATCGATAATTTCGACAGCTCTCTTAATGTAAAATTCTCTACCTATGCCGTTCCTATGATTGTCGGAGAAATCCGGCGGTATCTTCGTGATGCAAACAGTATACGGGTGTCCCGTTCTCTCAAAGATACCGCCTACAAAGCAATCTATGCCAAAGAACATCTCACCCGTACAAACTCCAAAGAACCTACCGTCAACGAAATCGCCGATGAAATCGGAATCCCCAAGGAAGATATCGTCTATGCTCTGGACGCCATACAAGCCCCGATGAGTCTTTATGAACCGGTCTACACAGACGGAGGCGACACCCTCTATGTAATGGACCAAATCAGCGATAAGAAAAATAGGGAAGAACTCTGGGTGGAACATATCTCTCTAAGCGAAGCCATGAAAAAACTAAGCGACCGAGAATATGAAATCATCACCCTGCGTTTCTTTGAAGGCAAAACACAAATGGAAGTTGCCACAAAAATAGGCATCTCTCAAGCACAAGTATCCCGTTTAGAGAAAAATGCTCTCAAAACAATGAGAATGTACCTGACTGCATAAAGCATACTATCAAAAATCTGCCACATCAAAAGTCAGGGTGATATCCTTACCACCATATAATTTAAAGTAGTTCTGTATAATACGATCCGTAACAATACGGATATTCTCTTTCTCGGTACCCATCAGCACTACGAGGAACTGCGAACTGCTGTATCTGGTTCCCACATCCACGCCGCGCAGTGATTTACAGATGGACTGTTCCATACACTGCATGGCAATCTCCATGCGCTCCAGTTTCACTTCGCTGCCGTCCGACGAAAAGAGCGTAAACAACAAAAGCTGCGTCTTCTGATTACTTCTCTGTGAAAAACGATTCACAAATTCATAAATATGAGCAAACTCAGTATACTCAATCTGGAATGCACCTGTACGTTTCTCATTGTTTCTGATCAGACTAAGAATCGTCTCCAAATCGCTCTTGGACTGTTCAGGCGTACGTACAAGCCCGGTGTTCTGGAAGAAACCATAATGGACATTTGTATTCTGCTTCACGTGATACAATGCTTTGTCGGCTCTCTGATACAGTTCCTCAAATTCATGCCCGTCCACGCCCGACAGACTGATTCCGATGGACAGCTGTGTTTCTTTCAGAATATCCACTTCCTCCTGCTTCTTTGCAAAAGCCGCCAATATCTCATCCACCATGGCGATGGCGCCGTCTCTGCTCGTCATTCCTTCAACAAAATAAATAAACTCGTCGCCACCTGTTCTGCATACAATATCTTTACCGCACACATCACGTAGTACATCCGCAGTCAGTTTCAATGCATAATCGCCTGCAAGGTGTCCATGTGTCTGATTAATCTGTTTGAAATGGTCTAAATCAAGAATCATCAGGCAGCCGCCTGTCACTCTGAGACATGCCTCTATCTCGCTTTGTCCTTTCCGTTTGCTCAAAACACCTGTGAGATAATCCGTAGGCGCATCAAGAACACTCTCGCTACCCATAGAAATCCCACAAATTTTCTCACTGTCAAAAATGGGAGATGCCATATCCTCTTCCAGCATCCACTGCTTCTCCAGCGCTCCTTCTTTGATCAGTTCTATAAAAATATCTACCAGCTCCGGATCCCACTGGCTTCCTTTTCCTTTCTTCAGTTCTTCCATCACGATATCATCGCTAAGTCTTCTTCTGTAGACACGATTGCTCGTCATGGCATCATAGGAATCTACCAACCCGATTACTCTCGCCACAAGCGGAATGGATTCCGCCTTTAAGCCTTCCGGATATCCCTTTCCGTCATAACGTTCATGATGATACTTAGCTCCGACATTAATGTTTGCAAACATCTTAAAGTCCTTTAAGATTTCCGCGCCCATAACAGTATGCCCTTTAATCAGGCGAAATTCCAAATCTGTCAATCTGAAAGGTTTATTGAGCACCGCATCGGGTATACCAATCTTACCGACATCATGCAGCATTGCCACATAATAAATATTCTGAATATCTTCTTCAGACCAGCCCAGTCTCTGAGCCAACAACTTAGAGTAAGCCGCAACCCTCAGCGAATGCCCTTTCGTATAATCGTCTTTGGCATCTACCGTATTGGCAACCGTCATAATTGCCTGAATGGTAATGCGCTCCATCTCTCGTGTTTTCTCATCGAGTCTGCGCTGTAAGTCCTTCCGATAACCATCCAATTCCAACGTACTCTTAATGCGGCTCAACATAATCTGAGGTTCGAAGGGCTTGGAAATAAAATCACATGCTCCCATACGGAAACATTCTACCTCTGTCTCCGAGCTTCGATCCGCTGTCAGAAATATAACCGGAATCTTCATCCAGCGCTGGTCAGCCTGTAACGTCCTCATAATCTCAAATCCGCCGATTTCCGGCATATTGATATCCAGCAAAATCAAATCCGGCGTGTGTCGATCCAGATATTTATATGCCTGTTTACCGGAATTCACGGCAACTACTTTATATGTGTCGCCCAACAGATTCTGCGCTGTTGATAATGTTAATCTGTCATCATCAACAATTAAGATTATTTTTTTCATTCGCCCTCACACATGTTTGTCTATACCGCTGTTAATCAAACATTTCTACATTTAAGAATATTTATCACCGCACAACAAATTACTCTTAAATACATGATATCATTACGGACTATAAAAATCAATTGTCTTTACTCATCTCCTTTTTTAATCTGCGCATAATTTTCTTCTCCAGACGCGAAATGTATGACTGTGAAATCCCTAGCAGTTCAGCTACTTCCTTCTGTGTCAATTCCTTTCCGTCCACACTGCCCAATCCGAATCGCAACCGGATAATTGTCTGCTCTCTCTCTGACAGCTTTGCTATCGCTTTCACCAGCAATTTACGCTCCACTTCATTTTCCAGATCTTTATAGATAACATCTTCATCCGTACCGAGAATATCCGAGAGTAAAAGCTCATTGCCGTCCCAATCTACATTGAGTGGTTCATCAATTGAAACTTCCATCTTATGTTTACTGTTTCTTCTCAAGTACATTAATATTTCATTCTCAATGCACCTTGAAGCATAAGTTGCCAATTTAATATTTTTTTCCGGGTTAAAAGTATTGATAGATTTAATCAGACCAATTGTCCCTATAGAAATCAAATCCTCTACGCCTACCCCTGTATTGTCAAATTTTTTGGCGATGTATACCACCAGTCTCAAATTATGCTCTATTAAAATTGCCTTGGCTTCGTCCTCATATTCCGTGCCAAGATCGCTTATGATCTCATTTTCCCTCTCACTCTCAAGAGGTGGTGGAAGTACTTCTGTCCCTCCTATGTAATGAATGTCTCCCTGCCGTGTCATAAGGAATCTTGTGTCCTTATGCACCATCTTAAACTGAACCTTGCCGGGAATTGCCACTTTTAAAACCATCTTTGTTCCTCCTAGTCTTCTAATAACCGGGGGTGAAGTATCATCTGATAGATACTTTCTTCTGGTATTCCCGTATTACAAATCGCTACAATAACATGCTCCTTCTTAACATTCTGACCATGGTCATCTATCACTAATTCCGGCAGCTCATACGCATTTAAGACTCCCCGATCTTTACCGACGCTCTGAAATGGAATTACATGATACTTCTCCGGCATAAATATAGAATCGATCTGCTTCGCCAGCTTAGCGCTAATCAGACATACCGGTGCTTTGCTGACCGGATCTGTCAAATGATTTCCCGTATCCAGCAACGCTTGTACATGAAGCCTTTGATCCAGCTTAGGAACATAAATCGATACTGTTCTCAAGCAGTTCTCTTTTCTTTTTCGGGCAGTAATAAGAATTTTCAACATAATTCTATATGACACATATCCCGTCAAAAGTGTTATGAACAGGCTCGCATTCCCTCTCAGAGCCATTCTCAATCGATTCAGAATCCATATCATGATACTGCCTAAAAAAAATCCACAGCCAGCCATCACCAGACTCCCGTGAATCAGCTTCTTACCATGACGTATCCGGAAAGAAACAGTTAACATGCACATACTGACAGGAACGGCACCAATCAGTATCCGGATTCCCACCGTACCAATCGGCAACATTATCACTGCACTAAACATTGCCGCCCCAATCAATGCCCCGAGCCAGATTCGTCTGTGCGTGGCAGTACACTTAAGAATCTGTCCGGTTAGGGACAGCATATACAGATTACTCGTCATCTGCAGGATAAAAATGCTGTCAATATATAATTTGTAATACACATCCCACCTCCGTGCTTCTGCTATATTATAAGAAAACGGAGACAAATATTCTGTCACAATCAGGGAGCATTTCCACTTTTTTTGCAGACAGATAACAACAAAAAACCACAGGATATTATCTCCTGTGGTTGTAATCGTTATTTACTTCTTAAGAAGTCCGGAATCTTTAAAGATTTCTCTTCAACAGAACTCTTAATATCTTTTGTCTTGTTAATGCCGTTGATGGTCTTAAGCTGTGTAGGATTAGCCTGTCCTGTCGCCACACCGTCAACACGAACACCCGGCTGCTTCAATCCGCCGCCCGGTACGGCAAAATTGCCAAGTCCGGCTCCCGGTATTGTTCCTACCGGCTGCTTCCCTTGTAAAGAAGTTGGTGTTATGTATCCGGATTTGAATCCGAGACCGCTTACCTGCTTTGCCTTTTCTTCAATACCGGTAGCAATAATTGTAATATTACATGTATCAGTCATATTTACATCATACATTGCACCGAAAATGATATTAACATCATCACCCGTAAGCTCTTGTACATAGCTTGCCGCATCATTTGCATCCGCCAGCGAAATATCTCCTGAAACATTGATGATCACATGTGTCGCTCCGGAAATAGTAGTCTCTAGCAACGGACTCTCCACTGCCATCTTAACAGCTTCGCTCGCCTTATCATCACCCTTGCCCGTACCGATACCGATATGTGCAATACCCTTGTCTTTCATGACTGTCTGTACATCTGCAAAGTCAAGGTTAATAACGGAAGGAACATTAATCAAATCCGTAATACCCTGTACAGCCTGCTGTAACACCTCATCCGCCTTCTTCAGAGCGTCCGGCATGGTTGTCCGCCTGTCAACAATCTCAAGCAGTTTATCATTCGGAATCACAATCAATGTATCTACATTATCCTTAATCTTATCAATTCCTGCAATCGCATTCGTCATACGGGCTTTGGCTTCAAATCGAAAAGGCTTCGTCACTACGCCTACTGTCAAAATCCCCATGTCTTTCGCCAGCTTGGCAACGACCGGAGCCGCTCCCGTACCGGTGCCGCCGCCCATACCACAAGTGACGAACACCATGTCCGCTCCTTTGAGCGCCGCAGCCACCTCGTCCGAACTTTCCTCGGCAGCCTTCTCGCCAATCTCGGGCTTGGCGCCTGCCCCCAATCCCTTAGTTAACTTCTCCCCTATCTGTAACAGGGTGGGTGCCTTACATAGCTGGAGCGCCTGTTTATCCGTATTAATTCCGATGAACTCTACTCCGTCTATTTCTTCATCAATCATTCTATTTACAGCATTATTGCCTGCACCGCCGACACCGACTACGATGATCTTAGCAGCAGACTCAGCATCATTTGACTTAATCTCAAGCAAGGTGATTCCTCCTTCTTTTTCCCCAAAGACTCTCATACATTATCATATAATTATTTTCCGAAATTCGCAACCTATTTTTTTGTTTTTTGCGCAATTATACTAAAGTACCAATTTTAACCAAAAATTACTTTCTCCCGGGAAAGCCTTAATCTTGTTCAAAACTATAAGATTTCGTGTCTTCGCTGTATTCCCTCATGTCAAGCGTCCCCTTCTTGCCCTCCAGCTCCGGCAAAATATATTGTAGTTTCATGATTTTTTCATCAATATACTGACTATCGCCAAGCGCAACCCTCGCTTCACCGAATAGCAGTGTAACCCTATATGCCGAATCAAAGTAAATCCTGTCCGCTGACATGGAATATCTTTCCAACTGCTGTGTAATATTAAGCACTTCACTGAATATGTCCGGATTTTCTACCGGAAGAGGCTCATGAAGGATCACATGATCGAATTGTAGTCCGGTCACTTGCGGGATTCCAGCAGTCTTCTCCGTCGATGTCTCTACCACGATACCGTCTTTGTCAAAATATACATACCGCCCCAGATAAGCCACATATCCTGCCAACGCTTTCTCATACACGGTTATCCTGACCGTGTCCTTTGCCTCTATCGACACATCCATCGTCTGGATAAAGGGAATGTCTTCCATTCCCTTATCCTTGTATTTCAAAGAAAGGAACAGAGAATTATTGCCATATCTGCCGCTCATGACCATTTCCATGATTTCTTCATTGGTATAATGGACATTACCCTCCACATATACTGTAGTAATCGTGTAATTATGAATAATGTATTCATAACCGCCAATCAGTATAATCAATAAAATGAGCAGCGTAACAGACAGGATTATCATTCTTTTGCTTTTGCTAAAGCGCAGTTTTTCCTCCTGTCTGCGTTTACTCTTACTCTTCTCCGGTTTGATATCATCATTTTTGACAAGCCGCAGATTCGGATTTTTTTTCTTTACTTTTCTGACCGCTTTCTTGTTAGCCATTCAAAAACCTCATGTTATCTTAAGGCAGGATTAAGCCAGTTCCAACGAGGCTCCCAGCTGCCTTAAACTCAGTACGATATCTTCATATCCTCTGTCAATATAATGTCTGTTCGTCACAATACTTGTTCCCTCCGCCGCGAGCGCTGCGATCACAAGCGCCGCCCCGCCCCGCAGTTCTTCCGCCTGCACAATCGCACCATGCAGCTTACTACTGCTGATATACGCCGTATTACCGTGAACCGTAATATCCGCTCCCATCCTGCAAAGTTCCGGCACAATACGGAAACGGTTCTCGAATACGGTTTCCTCTATGCTGCCTCCTTGATCCGACAACGCCATAATAACCATAAACGGCGACTGCATATCTGTCGGAAATGCCGGATAACATCCTGTCGACAAGGTATGGCATACCGCTCTATGATCCCTGCCGGTAACTAAGATACCATCCGCTTCATAGTCGATTGCCGCGCCCATTTCCACCGCTCGGGTCAATACACTCTCCATGTGATGAACCGGTGCATCACGCAGAAAAACACGCCCGCCGGCACACATGCATGCACTCAGATAAGTTCCGGCTACGATACGATCCGCCGGGATGCGATATCTGGCCGGATACAGCCTATTCACTCCACGAATCGTAAGGCAATCACTGCCGCTTCCTTCAATTTTTGCGCCGGCACATTGTAAAAATTCGCATAGCGCTTGTATTTCCGGCTCTCTCGCAGCCGGCTTGATAATAGTCTCTCCTTCCGCTAACACTGCCGTAAGAATCGCATTCTCCGTAACTCCGACACTGACGAACGGAAGATTTAACACTGCTCCTTTAAGTTTTGCCGCTTCTGCACAAAACTCCGTTTCATTCTCTTCAATCACAACCCCCATCTTACGAAGTGACTGTAAATGCAGATTGATAGGTCTTTGACCGATCACACAGCCTCCGGGATATTCCATGCAGACTCTTCCTGTTCTGGCAAGAAGCGCACCCAAGAGCATAATAGAAGAACGCATGACGCCTACAGAATCCGAAGGCATGTCACACTCAGACAGCTTCTCTGTGTTCACCCGCACAAGCGTTCCTTCTCTTTCCACCTTACACCCCAGACTCTTAAGCAGTCTTAGCATATGATAAACATCCGAGATTTCAGGGCAATTCTCTATTTCACATGTACCTTCTATCAACAGAGTCGCCGCTAGAATCGGCAGCGACGCATTTTTTGACCCTTGTATCGTAGTCTGACCTTCCAGACATTTTCCACCATAGATACGAACAGCGTCCATATTCTTTTACCTCGAATCTTAAAAATATGACCTATTCTATCTATATGGTTTTATAACAAAAAGTTATCTTGTCCCTATAAATCTTTGAGCCGTATTCCTCTCGCCACACTTAAGACAAGTCCGGTTTCAATAAGAAGGAACATCACCGACGAACCTCCGTAACTAATAAACGGAAGCGAAATACCGGTGTTCGGAATCGTATTGGTTACAACCGCAATATTCAGGATAACCTGAATGGCAATATGACCAAGTACTCCGACTACGAGCAACGCGCCAAACAAATCCGGTGCATTGTTGGCAATCACCATACATCTCCAAATCAACAAAATAAACATAATGATTACCGCAAATCCGCCAAACAGCCCGAGTTCTTCGCAGATAATGGAGAAAATCATGTCGTTCTGCGCCTCCGGAAGAAATCCGAGTTTCTGCATACTCTGCCCCAATCCCTTGCCGAGTACCCCGCCGCTTCCTATTGCATAGAGCGCCTGTATCGTCTGAAAACCTTTCCCGCTGGCATATGCCTCCGGATCGAGCCATGCCAGAATACGTGCACCTCTAAAGTCCAGACTATCCGCCTGATTCGCAGCCATTTGCACAACAACGAATACCACTACCACTGCGCCGGCTAACGTCGCAACCGCAAGCAGAATAAACCTCTTATAATCCGGGCAGGACACAAAAAGCATCAGCACCGCAATACCTACGACAATAATCGCCGAACTCAAGTTCTGCGTTATCCTCCACAGCATAAGCGCAATCGGCATGGGAACCAACAGCACCATCCAAAAACCCTTTCGATGCCGTATCTGTTTTCCCATAGTACAAATCATACTCGCCAGAAACAGAATCATACACAATTTGGCGACCTCCGCCGGCTGTAAGGACAGCGGACCTATGTACAACCATCGCTTTGCACCGTGGGACTCACGCCCGAAAGGAATAATCAATAGAATCAGCACCACCGACACGATGTAACCGATTACGGCAAACCGTTCCCAGAAATGATACGGAATGTTTGCCACAAAAATCATCGCTACCAGCCCAAGTATTGTCGCGAACAACTGCTTCTTTAAATAATAAGCGGAGTCTCCCCACTCCAAGTTTGCTTCATAAGAACTGGTAGAGTATACCATAATCAGCCCGAATCCCAGCAGAAACAATACGATAAACAACAGGCTGTAATCCATAAAATTCTCATTATTTGATTGTCTTCTACGGGAAGAATTTCTTTCTGCCACTTATTCCGATTCCTCCAGACTATTTACAAGCTCTTTAAATAACTTACCTCTGACTTCATAATTAGGAAACATTCCCCAGCTTGCGCAGGCAGGTGATAGCAGTACTGCGTCACCGCTTTGCGCCTGTTTTACACATACCTCAAACGCTTCGTCGAAACTTTCTGCCAGAATAATATTCTTCACACCATGCTTTCGTGCACAATCCGCTATCTTCTCTCTTGTCTGTCCGATCAGCACCAGACATTTCACTTTATCATCAAAAGCTTCTATCCATTCGTCGTACTCACTCTGCTTATCATAGCCGCCGCCAATCAGTACCGTAGGTTTACTCATCGCCTTGATTCCCTGAATGGCAGCATCCGGATTCGTACCTTTAGAATCGTTGTAATAATCGACTCCTCTCTTGGTAGCGACAAATTCAATTCTGTGTTCTACTGCCTTAAAATGCTTGATTACGGACAGAATTGTCTCCATGGGAACATTCATCGCCTGTGTAATCGCGATTGCCGCCATTACATTTTCTACATTGCACATACCTACCAGATTCATATCGTGAATATTCATCAGCCGGGTAGATTCACCCTCTTTCGCAAAGTAGATATCCTCGCCGTCCAAATAGAAGCCGTCATGTAATCTGTGCACCACAGAAAACCATACCACATGAGCGAAACATCTGTCTCCTATTGCCTTCGTATATATATTATCATAATTAAGCACACATGTCTGATTTGCTGTCTGATTCTTGGTAATAAACTCTTTGACCGCAGCATAATTTTCCATCGTATGATGCCTGTTCAAATGGTCCGGCGTGATATTCAGAATTGCCGACACATCCGGACAAAACCGATCTATTGTCTCCAACTGAAAGCTGCTGATTTCTGCTACTGTCACGGTATTTTCCGTAGCGCTTAAGGCTGTCAGTGTATACGGGTTCCCAATGTTGCCTACCACATCAACCTTAGTACAATGTGCCGCCATAATCTCGCCTACTAGTGAAGTCGTCGTCGTCTTTCCGTTGGTACCGGTAATGCCGATTACCTTTCCGTTTCCAAGTCTGTAAGCCAGCTCTATCTCGCCCCAGATTGTAATATTCCTTGTGCGAAATCTTTCCGCAAATTCCGTGTCCGTAGGCACACCCGGGCTAAACACTGCCAATGAGACATCTGCCAATGCCTCTTCAGGAAGCTCTCCGAGAATGATATCCGCCTCTATACCCTGTTTCAACTTGGCTTTTACCGACTCTGTTTCCAGCTTTTCGTTCGCATCAAACAAAATCGGATGCGCGCCTACACGCCACAGCGCTTCCGTCGCACCTATTCCGCTAAGTCCCGAACCGATGACCAATACTTTTTTATTCTTTAATTCATTCTCACCAAACATTTTACACCCCCAACAACGCCACAAGACATAACAATGCCGTCACGATTGAAAACACGGCAACCACCCTCGTCTCAGACCACCCGCACAACTCGAAATGATGATGGATCGGCGCCATCTTGAAGATACGCTTTCCTCCGGTCATCTTAAAATATGTGACCTGTATGATGACCGACAAAACTTCTATCATATAAATAAATCCCACGATGACAATAAAAAGAGGCATCTGCATCATATAAGCTGCAGCCGCCACAAAACCGCCAAGTGCAAGAGACCCCGTATCTCCCATAAACACACTCGCCGGATAAACATTAAACAGCAAAAATCCAAGCAGTGCACCCACCACTGCACAGGTAATCGGCTCAATACCGCTTCCGGTACCGATTGCAACCACACTGAAAAATGTCGCAACAAGTACTGTTACCGAACTTGCCAATCCGTCCAATCCATCAGTAAAGTTCGTCCCGTTAACAGTTCCTATTACAATAAAAAACAGAATCGGGATATTCGCCCATCCGAAATCAAGATATATGCCGCTAAGAAACGGAACCTTCATAGTCAGAGACACATCCGTATAGCGCATCAGATAGAAAGTGAAGACTCCCGTTACGACAATCTGCAAAGCAAATTTCTGCCACGCCCTAAGACCCATAGACCGTTTCAATACAACTTTAATATAATCATCCATAAATCCGATCAGCCCAAATCCAAGTGTCAAAAACAGAATCGGAATAATTTTCGGGTAATCTTTTACAAAAAATAGGGATGTAATTACCGTACTGATCAAAATAAGGATGCCGCCCATCGTCGGCGTACCGTTTTTCTTCAAATGGCTTTCCGGTCCTTCCTCCCTTACAGTCTGACCGACCTTGAGCCGCTTTAAGAAAGGTATCACTACCGGACCCAAAACGACGCTGACTGCAAAAGATATCATTACCGACATTAAAATCGTTGTATTCATAACTCCTCCATTTGCCATTACACCCACTCATCAAGAACAGCTTTGCTATACAGAGAATGCATGTTTTTTGCATTCTCTTGAACATGATTTAGTTTTACTCAGGCATCGTTTTCTGATGCCCTAGCAAAACTTCATGTTCTATTATAGTCCATCTTCTCCAAATATGGAAGAATGTTTTCAAAAAGCTGTCGCACCACCGGAGCGGCAATCTGACCGCCATAATACGTGCCCTGCGGATTATTGATGATTGCAACTGCAAGCACCTGTGGATTATCCGCCGGCGCAAATCCTAAGAATGAAGCGATATATTTGCCACTTCCTCTCGGCAGTGTCTGGCTTGTAGCCGTCTTCCCGCCAACACGGTATCCCTCCACGGCGCCATTCTTGCCACTTCCCTCCGCCACTACCTGCTCCAATATATATCTCATCGTCTCGGACGTTTCTTCAGAGACCACATTGTCTCTGACAGGATAGCTGAACACGTGACTGTTGCTTCCGTCTGCATCCGCCACTTTCACACCGAAGTGAGGCGTCACTCTTCTGCCACCATTTACAATCGAGGAGGCTGTCACAGCTAGTTGAATCGGTGTTATCTGAAAAGACTGCCCAAAAGAAATCGTGGCGAGTTCCACCGGACCGATATTTTCTACATTATGCATGATTGTTCCGGCTTCCCCCGGCAAATCTATCCCTGTTCTGTCGAGCAGCCCGAACTGCTTAAAATAGGAATAGTAACGTTCCACGCCGATACGCATTCCCACGGTGATAAAAACCGGATTGCAGGAATTCATAGTTCCCTGCACGAAATCTTCCGCCCCGTGCCCGCCTACTTTATGGCACCTGATCCTACGATCCTCTACCATAATATATCCCGGACAGTTAAAGGTATCCGTAGGTTTCACCGCTCCCGATTCCAATCCCGCCGCAGCCGTAATAATCTTAAAAGTAGACCCCGGCTCATAAGTATCGTTGATACAACCGTTTCTCCACATACCGTTTAGCAGCTCCTGTTTTTTCTCCTCACTGAGCGAGTCGCTGTCTACCGTATCCGGTAATGTATAAGGGGCATTCAAATTAAATTCCGGTACATTGACCATCGCGAGTATCTCCCCGTTCTGAGGATTCATCACTAGAATGGATACACTGTCCGCCCCTTTTGTCTCCATCGTCTGCATGGCAAGCTGCGTAGCATAGCTTTGAATATTCATGTCAAGGCTGACATAAAGGTCCTGCCCCTCAACGGGTTCCACTCTCTCTTCTCCTTCCTCCGCCACTTCCACTCCCTTGGCATCAGTCACTGTTAAGATAGTTCCCGCCTCTCCCTGCAAATATTCTTCGTAAATGACTTCCAAGCCTATAATCCCCTGATTATCGCCTCCGGTAAATCCAAGCACCTTAGAACCTAATGAGTCATAAGGATAGTATCTCTTGTAGTCTTCATCAACCTTCACGCCGTCCAAGTCATATGACCGGATTGCGTCACCTATACTCTTGTCTACATTACTCTTAATTTTCTCAATAGAAGAATATTTTTCTACTCTTTTCCGGACATATTCCTCCGAAAGTCCCAATTCCTTGCACAGCACGGCTATCACTTCTTCCCTATCGGTAATCTGGCTATGAATCACGGATATAGTACACACTGTCTTATTATCCGCCAGCACCTTCCCGTTCGCGTCGATAATCCGTCCTCTGGCAGCTTTAATGCTCCGCTCCCTCTCATGCAGCTCTTTCGCCCTCATCGTATAGTACTCCGATTGAAAGACCATCAGATACACCAAGCGTCCCATTAACACCGCAAATACGAGTAGGCAGAGAAACATCACCGTCACTGTCTTACTTCTGTGATATGTCTTGTGTAAATGAGATGTCTCCTGAGTCATATAGAAAACCTCACAAAAAGGTATTAATATAATTTATTACCGTTTCTATGAGGTTATTCGTAATATAGAGTTATTCGTAATATGAAATGATTCTTAATGCATTCTAATCCGTTGGCTCGTCTCCTTCTCCCGGTTCGGTTTCTTCTTCCGAATCCTCGTCATCGAACACGCTGCCGCCGTTCACTTGCGCCCCTGTATCCGGATCAAACAAGTTTCCTGTATCCGGGTCTTTCAGATAACCGGTCTCCGGGTCTAACGGGAATGTCTTCCATATTTCTCTCTGCGCCTGATCATCCTGCGTATCGCCTTCTGCTTCACCTCCTGCTTCTCCCTCACCGTCTCCTTCCGTGCCATCTCCTTCCGGAGTGATAGGATTACCGTCTTCATCCGTTAATTCTTCTTCCTGTACGCCATCCTGCATTCTAATCTGAATCTTTAACTCTTCCAGCTCTTCTCTTTCTTGATCGGTCAGCTCTTCCGTCATAAAGATATTCAAATAAGGAAGCGCCTCTGTCAAAATTTTTTTGACGATTCGCGTAGCATATTTCGCATCGTCCTGAATGAATACATTCGGTCTATCTACCACTACATAGATGGCTATCTGCGGATCATCCGCCGGCGCATATCCAAAGAAAGATACGACATACTCATTATTTTTACGAGGAATCGTCTCCGCCGTTCCGGTCTTGCCGCCAATCATATAGCCTGCCGGTCTTGCTGTCTTGCCGGTACCGTGTTCTCCGGTCACGACCGTATTGCAGAATTCTATAATGGTGTCGCTGGTAGACTGCGAAACCGTCTGCTTTAAAACTCTCGGTTCAATATTTTCCAAGGTAGCGCCATCCGCCGTCGTAATCTTATCTACAACATGTGGCTCATAGTAGTAGCCGCCATTAATCAACGAACAGAACGCCGCCATCGTCTGAATCATCGTCGAGTTATAGCCTTGTCCGAAAGAATTGGTGGCAAGTTCCACGGTGCCCATCGAATCTTTATTGTATACCAGACTTGCCGTTCTGGCTTCTCCAGCCAGATCGATATTAGTCTTCAATCCGAACCCAAACAAATGCTGATAATCTATAAACTCATTCTTTCCAAGCTTAAACGCCACATTCATAAGCACAACGTTACAGGATCTTTCAATCCCCTCCTGCACGGACAGATAACCGTCGCCGTACCTATTATGGCATTTGATAGGTTTGGGCCAATCCGCCACCTGAAGCCCGCCTTCGCAGTTATAAGACTCATCCCCTTTAATCGCCCCGCTTTCGATAGCCGCCGCTACCGTAAACGGTTTTGAGACAGACCCCGGTTCATAGGCGTTGACAATGCAGAAATTCTTCCATAGAGAATCAAGCTGTCTGTACATCTCCTCATCGTTCATGGCTGCTATGCTCTCCTGTGTCACGTATTCGCCCGTTCTGTTACCTTTCTCATCCACAATAGGCATACCGAGCAAATTATCTGTATTTCTCGTATCGTTTAAATCGTACGTCGGGTAATTTGCCATCGCAAGCACCCTGCCCGTATGTACCTCCATAATGATACAGCCCACGTTCTCCGCACCGTTTCCGGGTCTGTAATTATCTTTATACTCCTCATTATATTCTTTCAAATACTTTTCTACGATACTCTGCAGATTCGCATCAATGGAAGTCTGGATATTGCAGCCATCCACCGCAGCAATGGTCGTTCTCTCCAAATTAGAGTCATCATTTAAGTAACCGTATTCTCTTCCGTTAGTTCCGCAAAGGATATCGTTATAAAATTCTTCCAACCCGTATGTACCCTGATTGTCATTGGTCGTAAACCCAATCACGTCACAGGCTAAAGAACCGTTAGGATACTCTCTCTTATACTCATCCTCAAACCATACGCCTTTAATGTTCTTACCGTTTTCAGGATCCTTTGCCAACTCCTGAAAAGCATTCATCTTCTCATATTCCACGCGTCTCGCCATCACATAGTAGGAAGAATTAGGATGCTCCGCAATGTAAGTCCTGACCTCGTTCGTATCTATGGAGAAACATTTCCTGAGCGCATTGAGTGTCGGTTCCAGATTCGCTTCGTCCTGCATCAATATCTTCGTATCCAGAATCACATTGTATACTTTGTTACTGACAGCCAGAATCGTGCCGTTAGAATCAACAATATTGCCTCTCTTAAAAGGTATTGTCGTAGAGTCATACTCCTGCTGTGACAGCACCTGTTTCTTATATTCTTCGCCATTGTCTCTGGTAATCAGAAACATCTGGACGCTTAACCCCACAAAAGCTATCAGTATTAAAAGAAATAATACCAATAGCTTCTTCTGCATTTTAATTGTAAATCTGTTAATCGGGCTCTTCATCCTAGCTTGACTTCTCAACTGTTCACCTGCTTAAATCTGTATGTTATTCTCACTGCGGAATATCTGCCATCTGCTTCACATAATCATGATTCTCACTGGCAAAAGATACGATTTGTCCTTCTTCCGCATACTGCATACCTAATTCCTGAATTGCAATTCTCTTAATCTCTTCCAAGTCGACATTGCTTGTTATTCTGCTATATTCCTCATCATTCGCAAGTTTTAAATCGTTTAACTGCTTTTCCAATTTGGAAATATTTTTCACGCTGTTGGTAATATCCGACTGCAAGCCGATATAATTTGCCAGAATAATGCCTGTCGCTATCAGCGCCATGCATAAAAAAACCACGTATCCTGCACTCATATGTTTTGCGCGTTCTCTGTTCTTACGTGCCGTATTGCTTATTTTCTTCTGGGGCTGTCTTTCTATCTCCCTTGTGACATCCAATCTTCTGACAGCGCTTCCCTGTACATAATAACGATTTCCGGCATTCGCCCTACGGCTGCTCGTATTTGCTGTCTGATTGCGGTTTACTGCTCTTCCTGCTGCCATAACATTACTTTCCCCTTCATATTACTCTCCGCTGCGCTCAAATACTCTGAGCTTAGCGCTTTTGGATCTTTTATTGATTTCCGATTCTTCCTTAGATGGCAGTATCGGCTTTCTGGTAATTACTTTCCCTCTGGATACTTGTCCGCATACACACATCGGAAAGTCCGGCGGACAAGTGCATGGATTTTCATTCCTGCGAAAAGCTGCTTTCACAATTCTGTCTTCTAAAGAATGGAACGTAATAATGCAGATTCTCCCACCCGGATTCAACATATCGATAAAGTCATCGAGAGAATCCTTCAACACTTCCAACTCTTTATTGCACTCAATCCTGATTGCCTGAAAAGTTCTCTTAGAAGGATGACCTCCTACCGCCCTCATCTTCGCCGGAATAGCCGCCTTAATGATTTCGTTCAGCTCTCCGGTCGTCTCTATCAGTTTGTCTTTTCTGACGTTTACAATGTGTTTTGCTATATTCTTGGCGAATTGTTCTTCTCCGTAATCTCTAATCACATGATACAGTTCTGTTTCTGTATACTGGTTTATGATATCTGCGGCAGTCAAAGACTGTCTTAAATCCATACGCATGTCCAAAGCCGTATCATACCTATAGGAGAACCCTCTCTGTGCATTATCCAACTGAAAAGAGGATACTCCCAAATCCAGCACGATACCGTCTGCTTTCTCTATTCCAAGTTTCTTAAGAACCTGTCTTGCGTTGCGGTAATTATCTCGAACCAGTGTAATCCGTTCCACATACGGTTTGAGTCTTACACCTGCCGCATCTATTGCTGCTTCATCCTGATCGATGCCGATGAGTCTGCCCGTTCCGCTCAATTTTGAAGCGATATAGGAGGAATGTCCTCCGCCTCCCAGCGTACCGTCCACATATATTCCTTCCGGCTTAATCTGCAAATTATCTATCGTTTCCTCTAATAGCACCGACGTATGTTTAAATTCCATCTTTACCTCTGCCGCGAAGCTTCATGTACTACTATGCCCTATATTCCAAGCCCAAGTTCCGCCATATGCTCCGCTATTTCATCCATGTCCTCATAGGCTGCCATGCCATCGAATCGTTCTTTACTCCAAATTTCTATTCTGCTGGCAACACCAATCAGGACAACGTCTTTACTGATCTGTGCAAATTCTCTCAGAATATTCGGCACAAGGATTCTCCCCTGTTTATCCACTTCTACTTCTGCTGCACCTGCCAGAAAAAATCTCACAAACTGTCTGGCTTCCTTATTGGTAATAGGCAATGATTTCAATTTCTCTTCAAACGCATTCCACTCCTCATTGTCATATACAAATAAGCAGCCATCCAGTCCTTTCGTAACTACGAAGGTGTCTCCCAACGATTCTCTGAATTTCGAGGGAATGATCAGCCTGCCCTTAGCGTCGATTGTGTGATTGTATTCTCCCATAAACATCATCAATCACCCCGCCCGAGTGTCTGTCCGCATCTGCCGCCTTCGTCCATACACTGCTTAACAAACAAGTGGTCTGCCACGGAAACCGGAAATTCCAATGTGAAATCTGCAGTTTGTCACCACTTTCTTCCACTTCACTCCACTTTCCACCACTTTTAACCTAATTTTATACTATTTATAACTATATTGCAAGGAAAAATTGGGTTGTTTAGAAAAATTTCCTATCGCAAAAAAAGAACTTCCATATGATTTTTATCATACAGAAGTTCTCTTCATACTATCTTGTTAATATTCTTAATTCACACTTTTTCACAGTTCCTCAGACGTTTTACTTTGGTCCGCTTTATCCTCCTTAGCATAATCCTCCGAACTTTCCTGCCTTTTTTCTGTTACCCCGGCACGCACTGTCGCGACAGGTGTACTCTTCCCCCGGTTCATACGCATCCGGATCAAAATATCCGCCACCAGCGCCGTCACAAAAAGCACAATAGCTAACACCTGCGATACAGCTATCGTCGTATGCGGAATAAACAGCGTATCTGTACGGATTCCTTCAATCCAAGCTCTGCCCAGTCCGTATCCTCCCAAATATAAAAGCCACATCTCGCCTTGAAACTTCTTATGCTGTCTGTACAACAACATAATTGCAAGCAATATCAGATTCCACAAACTTTCATAGAGAAATGTGGGGTGCACCTGTATATAATTTGTGCCCTCCGCAATATGCCGTGCCACGTTCTCCGAGATGTCGATACTCCTTACCGATTCAACCGGGAGTCTCATCGCAAGCAAATTGTCCGTATACTCGCCAAACACTTCCCTGTTCGTAAAATTACCCCAGCGTCCAATCACCTGTCCCAGCACAAGTCCCGGAACACATATGTCTGCAATTTGCAAAAAACTATATTTCTTAACTTTACAATATACCCACAACGTAATAAACGCCGCAATGACTGCCCCGTAAATCGCCAGTCCTCCGTTGCGCAGATTGAATATGCTAAGCAGATTATCCTTATACATATCCCACTGAAAAATCACATAATATATTCTTGCTCCTATAATAGAAAAAATAATGGCATAAATTGCAAAGTCCCATATCATTTCCGAATCGATATTCTCTTTCTTCGCAATATATGCCGCCATCAGCACGCCACATAAAACGCCGCATCCGATAATCACGCCGTAAAGAGCAATCTGAAAACCGAAGATACTAAAACTCTTCGGCACATTATTCAAATAAATTCCCAGATGCGGAAATGAAATATCCGTCACATTCATGATATCCTGCACGCCACTTACTCCTTATACATTAAATCTGAACAAAATCACATCGCCATCCTGCACGATATATTCTTTGCCTTCCATACCGACCAGTCCTTTTTCTCTTGCCGCCGAAAGAGAGCCCTGTTCTAATAAATCTTTATAATTGACAACCTCCGCCTTGATAAAGCCACGCTCGAAATCGGTATGTATTTTACCTGCTGCCTGCGGTGCCTTCGTTCCGATTTTAATCGTCCATGCTCTCGTCTCGTCCTCTCCGGCAGTCAGGAAACTCATCAAGCCTAAAATACGATAGCTTGCCTTGATCAGCTTTTGCAGCCCGGATTCAGATAAACCGAGGTCTTCCAAGAACATAGCTGTCTCTTCCTCATCCAACTCAGCAATCTCCTGCTCAATCTGTGCACAGATAACAAACACCTCGCTGCCATTTGCCGCCGCAAACTCTTTTACCTTGGCAACACCGCCGTTAGAAGCACCGTCATCCGCCAAATCATCCTCTGCCACATTTGCCGCAAAAATAACCGGTTTGTATGTCAAGAGATTGTAGGACGCAAGGAGAGCCGCCTCGTCTTCGTCTTCCGTCTCGAAACCTTTTGCAAGTTTTCCTGCCTCCAGATGCGCTTTGATTCTCTCGAGAAGCGCATACTCTTTTGCCAGCGTCTTATCCATTTTCGCCGCTTTTGCAGTCTTGGCGATTCTTCTGTCCAAAATCTCTATATCCGAAAAGATAAGTTCCAGATTAATTGTCTCAATATCCCGTAACGGCTCAATTGAACCGTCCACATGAACAATATTACTATCCTCAAAGCATCTCACCACATGTACGACCGCATCTACCTCTCGTATGTTGCTAAGGAACTGGTTTCCCAGACCTTCTCCCTTGGATGCTCCCTTCACGAGTCCGGCAATGTCTACGAACTCAATCGTAGCAGGTGTCACTTTCTTGGAATGGTACATATCTCCAAGCAATTTTAACCGTTCATCCGGCACCGATACGATACCGATATTCGGGTCAATCGTACAAAAGGGATAATTTGCAGATTCCGCTCCCGCCTTTGTCAGAGAATTAAAAAGTGTGCTCTTACCTACGTTAGGAAGCCCCACGATTCCTAGTTTCATTTTTATCTTTACCTATCCAGAAATCCTCTATTTACAAGGGTTTCTGCCTTTCTCTATATTTTTATTCAAATATTAATCACTCTATTGCCATCTGTCGAGCGCAGCATACGCCTAAACATCCGTCTCAATAACGTTTCATTTCCTTTAATTCCTGATACAATACTTTATAATTCTCATACCGCACCTTACTGATTCTGCCCTCCGCCACCGCTTCTTTGACACCACAGGAAGGCTCGCTTATATGTGCGCACCCGCTGAATTTACAATAAGGCTCATACTGTACAAATTCCGGATAATACTGTCCCAGTTCTTCTTTTGTAATCTCGGAAATTGCAAGTGAGGTGAATCCGGGCGTATCTACGATATAAGTTTCTTCACCTAATGCAATCATTTCCGAATGTCTTGTGGTATGTTTCCCTCTTTCAATCTTGGCGCTGATATCACCTGTCTCCATATTAGCCGCTGGAGCCAATTTATTGATCAGAGAAGACTTTCCTACGCCGCTTGGCCCTGCTACGGTAGTCGTCTTGCCATTCAGCAGTTCTCTGACCTCTTCCACACCTTCATTCTCCAAAGCACTGATAAACAGCACCCGATATCCACAAGTCTCGTAAGAGCACCGTAAGACCTCTTTCTCCTGCTCCGATGCGATATCCTGCTTATTAAAGCAAATGATGGTCGGAAGGTTCTGCCGTTCCATGCGGATTAAGAATCGATCCAACAAATTGAAATTCGGATTCGGTTTCACGATTGCAAAAATAATGAGTGCCTGATCCACATTGGCAACTGCCGGACGCAGCAACGCGCTGCGGCGGGGCAGAATCTGACGGATATTACCTATCATCTCCCCTTCATCCAGCACATCTACAATCACATCATCCCCCACGAGAGGTTTCACGTGTTCTTTTCTGAAAATACCTTTTGCCTTGCACTCATATATCCCTCGTTCTTCTACATGAACATAATAAAACCCTGCTATTCCTTTGATGATTTTGCCCTGCATGCACCTGTTTCCACTCCTGTGTGAAAGCTATTCCTGTGTGAAATTAATCTCTCTCTTTACCGTCTTCTCCTCCGTGACAGGAGCGGCTGTTACCGTCTCACCCGTCTCCGGATTCGTGGTCGTAGCACCCTCCCTTTGTACCGTAAAGTGGAACGTAATCACACCATTCGCCGATTTAATTCCGGTATAATTGACCGCCACAGGGAAAGATGTCGCTCTTGTACTGAGAAGCTGCGTGCCGTCCGCCGTCGTAACCGTAACGTCAACTTCCATGCCGCCGCGGTAATCCGGATCCTCTGTCGGAGCGGTAATTCCTTCGGAATACCGATATGTCACACTGGAAGGTCCGGTACTGATTCTGATATCGATGGGCGTCCCTTTATCCACATAGGAGCCTGCAGAGTAACTCTGATAACACACAAGTCCTGCTTCTACTTCATCACTGGCTGTCTCCGTAATCGTCCCGACTGCCAGTCCGCTTTCGGTCAGGTTTACCGTAGCATCCATCTCGGTCAGCTTATAGATATCCGGCACCCTGACTTTATTGTCCTCTGCGCCCTGACTCACCCGAATCGAGACGGCAGAACCTTCCGGCGCCGTAGTATCAGCTTCCGGTGACTGAGATATGACATAACCGTTCTCAACCGTACTGTCATAGCTCTCCGTCACATTGACCTCAAATCCGGCTTGTTCCAGCATAGAGGTTGCCTCTGCCTTAGACTTGCCGGTCACTGAAGGAACTTTCACACCCTCTGTTCCCTGTGCCACAGTCATTACAATCACCGTATTCTTATCTATCATAATGCCATCCTGCACACTTGCACGAAGTACCGTTCCTACAGGATAAGCGCTATTTACTTCATACTGAATCTCCGGTGTCAGTCCAAGCGCCAGAAGCTCTCTCTTGGCATCCTCAATATTCATGCCGACCACACGAATCATCTTCACCTTTTCCACTTCTTCCTGCACCGAATTGTTATTGTTATCTGTTTCTTCACCAAAATGAAAGACTCCGAATGATTTTCCCACAAAAAACAGCACAATGCAGCCAATTAACAATGCCGCCACTACTGCAAGGATTGTGGTGATTTTCTCCATCTTAGGATCGTAATCTTCATCATCATCCTCCCAATCCTCATCGTCCTCATCATCTTCTTCATAGTAGCGCTCTCTGGCTTTCTTAAGCCGCATGGCTTCTTCCATGGAGTCTCTCCGCTCGGACTGCCTCTTAATCTGCACCATATCCCTGTCCGTAATCATTTTCGTGGATGCCTCTTCATCAGGATCGATCACTTTGACAAAATCTTCATCAGGATTAATCAGAGACTGTTTTAAATCCGTAATCAATTCCGCCATGGACTGATATCTTCTGTCAGGGCTCTTCTGACAGCACTTACATACAATCTGCTCCACACTGATTGGAATTTCCGACACGTATTCTCTGGGTGAGGGCATTTCCTCCTGTATATGTTTGATGGCAATCGCCACGGTAGTCTCCCCGTTGAACGGTACCCTGCCTGTCAGCATCTCAAACATAGTAATACCGAGGGAATAGATATCGCTCTTCTCATCACTGTAGCCGCCCCTTGCCTGTTCTGGTGAAGTATAGTGCACAGAACCCATAACGTTAGACGTAATCGTATTGCTGGTGGCAGCCTTGGCAATACCGAAATCTGTCACCTTCACTTTGCCTTCTTTGGAGATAATAATATTCTGTGGCTTGATATCACGGTGTATAATATGGTTATTGTGCGCAGCCTCAATGCCCATAGACACCTGAATCGCTATACTGATTGCTTCTTTTACGGACAGCCGCGCTTTCTTCTCAATATATTTCTTTAAAGTAATGCCTTCTACCAGCTCCATGACGATATAGTAAATACCGCCCTCTTCTCCGACATCATACACATTGACGATGTTCGGATGCATAAGTCCTGCCGCTGCCTGCGCTTCAACCCTGAATTTTGATACAAAATTAGCGTTCTCAGAAAACTCCTGTTTTAGCACCTTAACCGCAACAAACCGGTTCAGTTTATGGTCTTTTGCTTTATATACATCTGACATGCCGCCGGTGCCGATTTTCTCAAGAATCTCATATCGGTCACCTATCATCATTCCTATCTTAATCATGTTCCACCTCGTCTGCTAACGGTTCAATCACTATTGCGGAAATATTATCTTTACCGCCGTTTTGGTTTGCAGTTCGCACCAATTCTTCTACCCTGTCCTCAAGACTTGCGTCACTTGTCAATATCTGACGAATCGTCTCGTCGTCCACCATATTGGTCAAACCGTCAGAACAAAGTAAAACCATATCGCCTGTCTGCAGCTCTAAATCAAAAAAATCCGCCTCTACATAATCTCTGGCTCCGATTGCTCTTGTAATAATATTCTTATCCGGATGATTTCTGGCGGAGGCTTTGTCAATACCGCCCATCCGTACCATCTCTTCCACCAATGAATGGTCTTCCGTAATCTGCTCTATCCGGTCGCCCACAACATAAAGTCTGCTGTCACCCACGTTAGCCACTTCCAGATATCTTCCGATGCAGGTAGCAACAACTATCGTGGTACCCATACCATTATACGCCGCTTCTTCCCGTGCCCTCTTCCGAATCAGCGTATTGGCTCTCTCAATCGCTCTGCCCAGAATCTTAACAGGACTTTTCTCAAAGGATTTTCCAATCTCATCCACCACAGTCTCCACCGCATACCGCGACGCATAATCACCTGCATTATGTCCGCCCATACCGTCTGCCACAATAAATACATTCGGCAGATTACCAATCGGCGTTTCCGACAGATAGATAAAATCCTGATTCAGTTTTCTCTTCCGTCCGATATCCGTTATCGCATAGGACCTAAGCACTGTATTTTCCTCCCAGATATATTGTCATCCTGCTTTCCAAGCTTGTTATATCATCCGGCGCTCCATATATCTGCGTCTTAACTGCCCGCATGCGCCGTCGATGTCCCTACCCATTTCCCTTCTAATAGTAACATTAATTCCATTTTTTTCAAGTTTATTTTTGAACGCTTCCACCGCGCGCCTCTCAGACTGCACATAATTCCGCTCTTTAATCGGATTGACGGGAATCAGATTGACATGGCAATTCAATCTTCCAAGAAGTGTTGTAAGTTGTCCTGCATCCTCGTCCGTATCATTGACATCTCTCACAAGACTATACTCAAAAGTAATTCTTCTCCCCGTCTGTTCGAAATAGTATGCACACGCTTCCATCAACTCATCCAGCGAATACCTGTCAGCAATCGGCATTAACTGTCTTCTTTTCTCGTTCGTCGCAGCGTGAAGGGAAATCGCCAGTGTAATCTGGAGACGACAATCTGCAAGCTGCCTTATCTTAGGTACAATTCCGCAAGTGGATACGGTAATATTCCTCTGGCTGATATTCAGTCCGTTTTCATCGGTCAATAATGTGATGAACTTAAGCAGGTTATCATAATTATCCATAGGCTCACCACTCCCCATGACTACCACGTTGGACACTCTCTCACCCGTATGCCTGATAATCGCGTAAATCTGGTCTAACATTTCCGAGACAAGCAGGTTTCGTTCCAATCCATCCAGCGTGGAGGCACAGAACTTACAGCCCATACGGCACCCCACCTGTGAAGAGATGCATACGCTGTTGCCGTGTTTATACCGCATCCAGACGCTCTCCACCATATTTCCGTCTGACAGTTCAAAAAGATATTTCTTCGTGCCGTCCACCTTCGACTCCTGCACGCGTACCAAAGTAAGCGCGGTATAAACATATCTCTCCCTGCACTTGTCCGCCAGCACGGCAGAAATATTTGTCATCTCTTCATAACTGACAGCCTGTTTTTTATGCATCCACTCATACACTTGTTTTGCACGGAAAGATTTCTCTTCCATGCTTTCCATCTCTTTCTTCAGTTCTTCCAAAGTGAATGATTTGATATCCTTTTTCTTCTCTGTTTCCATACACTACCTATCATGTATCCATACTCTGTATTTTATCGGATAATGTTCTTGTTTTTCTGCGCAGTCTGGCAATAAAAAAACCGTCTGTACCGTGTATACCGGGCAGAAGCTGAATGTATCCTTTCCCAGCCTCTTCCCTCAGCTCCTCCGGCATGGTCTGTGCCATACTTTCCGGTTCCATATCATACTCCCGGCATATCCAGTCAACCATCTCTTCATTTTCCGAAGGATTCATGGTACATGTGCTGTACATCATCACGCCGTCACTCTTCAGATAATGTATGACATTAGCAACAATCTCTTTCTGTAATCCGACGATATCCCGCATGGATTCTTTGGTCACACGATACTTAATGTCCTGCTTCTTACCGATTACACCAAGTCCGGAACACGGAACATCCGTAATCAGGACATCCGCCTGCCCGACTAACGTCTCGTCTCTGACGCGGGCATCCTGTTCCCTGACCGACACATTCGTCATTTGCAGTCTTTCCATATTCTCTCTGATTTTATCAGTCTTATAAGACGACACGTCGCAGGCTATGACTTGTCCCGTTCCTGCAAGCTTCACAGCCGCATGCAGCGCCTTCCCTCCGGGTGCAGCGCACACATCAATTACCGTATCTGACTTTTTAATGCCGGCAGCTTCCACTACCAGCATGGAACTCACATCTTGTACCGCAAACAGCCCTTCGTCAAAACCCGCAAGATTATGGATTCCGTCCGCCTTCTGCACTTCTACCGCATAAGGCAGATAGGGGTGTCTGTTTACCTGCACTCCTGCCTGTTGCCACAATCCAATCAGGTTTTCCCTTTGCTGCGTATCAATCGTCTCCTGCAATCTGATGCCCACCGCACCCCGCTTCATAAAGGACTGCAAAATCGTCTCGCAAGCTTCTCTGCCGTATGCATTGCAAAAATGTTCCACGAGCCAATCAGGCATCGAATAGCAGACTGACATATATTGGATATATGACGTCTGCTTATCCGGATATACAATCTGTTCCTTTTGCCTAGCAACCGTGCGCAACACACCGTTGACGTAGCCCTGCAGCGACTGAAATCTATGTTTCTTTGCCAGTTTGACCGCCTCATTGCATACAGCAGCATCAGGGATACCATCCATAAACAGAAGCTGATAAACACTCATCCGCAGCAACTCTCTGATAAATGGTTTCATCTTCTTCACCGGAACTTTGGAAAACCGGTCAAGAACATAATCAATCTGTATCCTGCGCTCTATCGTCCCTTCGCCCACTCTCTTAATAAAAGCCTTCTGTCGGCTATCCAGATAATCGTACTTAGACAGAACCGATGCGATTAGTATATTACTGTATTCAGTTTGTTTCGACAGTTCCAGCATTATATCCAGAACCACTTCTCGTACATTTATTTCCGTCAAACCACGGCTCTCCTATCCTGTATGCATATCTTCACACAATATACATCCGATATCATTTCTTCTTAAACACAATGCAGCAGTCTCAGTCACGCCTCCTGTTATTTCCAAACAAAAGAACCAATCTGAGAAGTTGGAGAATCGCTGATGCGGCAGCCGCCACATATGTGAGTGCCGCGGCGGATAATACTTTGCGGCAGCCCCTTGTCTCATCCTGTTCCAGCATACCGTAATCACCCAGCATTGCCAGCGCACGTCCGGATGCATTAAACTCCACCGGAAGCGTTACAATCTGAAAAAGAACTGCCAAGGCAAAGACCCAGATACCGACTTGAATCAACACCTGATTCATTCCCAATATAGCTCCCAAAATAATAATAGGGATCCCCGCCCTTGATCCGATATTCGCCACCGGTACAAGCGCAGTCCTGATGGACAGCGGACCATATCCCTTGTCATGCTGCACCGCGTGTCCGCACTCATGCGCTGCCACGCCGATTGCCGCTATGGAATCCGAACCGTATACGGAATCCGACAAACGCAGCACCTTATTAGAAGGGTCATAGTGATCTGTCAGTTCACCCCTTACATGCTCAATGCGCACATCATAGATGCCGGACATCTGCAAGATTCTCTGTGCCGCCTGTGCTCCGGTCAGACCGCTTCTGCTTCTGACTCGCGCATATTTCTTATAGGTAGAGTTGACACGCATCTGTGCCCAGATACATAAAACCGCCCCGATTAATACCAACAGATACGTCGGATCAAAATAATACCCGTAATAGCCGTAACGTCCCATATCGCTCATTCCTTTCTATACTCGTGTGTAAAAAAATCTTTGTAGTCTTCTACACCATTACCCCAGTTTCTCACCAGCCTTAACCGGATACCCCAGAAGGAAATCCTTGACCGCCATGCGTTTCTTGCCCTCCGGCTGCACAGCCGATATTTTGAGAATGCCGTTCCCTGTCTGAACATAGAAAGCATCCTTTTCTACACGGACTACCGTTCCCGGCTCGGTATCCTCCTGCAGCGCCGCCTCTTCTATCGCCGTTTCCTCCCAAATCTTAAGCGTCTTGCCGTGATAGACCGTAGAAGCTCCCGGCCACGAAATCAAACCTCTGATAAGGCAGTCCAATTCTGCAGCACCTTTATTCCAGTCTACACGGCTCATCGACTTATGCAGCATTCTAGCGTAACTGCTTTCTTCTTCCCTCTGCTTTGCCGGCGTTAGTTCACCGCTCTCAATCTTAGGGAGCGCTTCCGTAATCAACTGCGCTCCGGTCTGCGCCAATTTGTCATGCAGACTGTCCGCGGTTTCCCTCTCAGTAATCGGCACTTCCGCCTTCATAAGCATATCGCCTGTATCTATCCCCCGATCCATCTGCATAATCGTGACGCCTGTCATCTTCTCGCCGTTTATGATCGCCCATTGAATCGGCGCGGCACCCCGGTATTTCGGCAGCAGAGATGCATGTATATTTATACATCCGTACTTCGGCATCGTCAAAATCTCTTCCGATAATATCTGTCCGAAAGCAGCCACCACAAAAACATCCGCTCCGTATCCCCGCAGCTGCTCTACCGCCTCGTGCTCCTTAACCTTAATCGGCTGAAATACCGGAATTTCGTGCGCTATGGCGCACGCTTTGACCGGAGTCATCTGCATTTCTTTACCTCTGCCTTTAGGCTTATCCGGCTGTGTCACCACCGCCGCCACGTCATGTCCTGCTTGTATAATTGCTTCAAGCGCTCCCACCGCAAAGTCCGGTGTTCCCATAAATACAACTCTCATGTATCTTCCGTTCTCCTTTCCCGGATATCAAGGATTACTCTTCTTCCGCCAAGTCCGCTGTATTCACTAAAGGTCCATCCACCTTTTCCACATATAAATGCCCGTCTAAATGGTCCAGCTCATGGCAGATTGCTCTGGCAAGCAATTCCGTTCCTTCCAGCTCAAAAGCATTCATATTCTCGTCGTAAGCCAGCACTTTAGCATAATTTGGTCTGGTCACCTTACCGCTCTTGCCCGGAACGCTCAAACATCCCTCATAGCCCTCCTGCTCTCCGCTGGTCTCCATGATTTTCGGGTTGATAAGCAAGATCGGATCCTCTCCGGTAACGTCGATTACCACAATCCGCTTTAAAATTCCCACTTGAGGCGCCGCCAGCCCCACGCCTTCCGCCTCATATAATGTCTCAAACATATCATCAATCAAATCCTGTATTCTGGGAGTTATCTCTGTCACTTCCTTACACTTCTTATTTAAAACCGGATCTCCCATCTCTCTGATTTTTCTGATTGCCATACTATCATCCTCTCCTTTTGTTTCTTGTATTCAATATGTATTAATAGGATCAAAATCATATTGTACCGTCTGATTTTTCATCTCTTGTTCCTTGCAAAACGCTTCCAACATATCTTTGATTTCCACCAGCACCTGATAATTCTCATGCTTGGCATAAAATATGTGCCGATACATATCATTAATCTTGCCGACTGCCGCCTCCGTGGGACCTATTAATTGTATCGTCCGGCTGTATTTCCCATCGTTTACATATCTATCATTGACTAAATCAGTCATTTTTTTACCCAGTGTTTCACCGTCTTCCTGATTGCGGGAAATAATTAACACTGCCAGCATATGCGCTGCCGGCGGATAATTCATAAAATCCCGATAGGTAATCTCCTCTTCATAAAACCCGCGGTAATCCTGTTTTGCCGCATGCACGATGCTGTAATGCTCCGGTTGATACGTCTGAATTACCACTTCTCCCGGTTTGTCACCCCTTCCGGCACGCCCAGCCGCCTGAGTAACTAATTGAAATGTCCGCTCTCCGGCGCGATAGTCATTCTGATTTAACGATAAATCCGCCGCCAGAATGCCCACCAATGTCACATTCGGGAAATCATGTCCCTTGACAATCATCTGCGTACCTACAAGAATATCTGCTTTTTCATCCGCAAAAGCAGACAATATCTTCTCATAGCTGTCCTTTGTTCTTGTCGTATCCGCATCCATACGCAGCACCCTCGCCGAAGGAAATTCCTTGTGCACGGCTTCTTCAATCTGTTCTGTGCCTGCTTTAAATCCAAGAAGATACTTAGAACCACATTCCGGACATTTTCCCCGCCTGACTTCTTCATAGCCGCAATAATGACATATTAACATACCGCTCCGGTGTTCGGAAAGAGAAACATCACAGTGGGGGCATTTCATCACATGTCCGCACTCCCTGCATGAGACAAATCCCGCATATCCTCTTCTGTTTAAGAACAGTATCGTCTGCTCACCTGCCTTAAGTCTCTGCGCTATCAGTTCGTGAAGCTTTCTGCTGAAAACGGACCTGTTTCCCTTTTTTAATTCTTCCCTCAAATCTACGGTGTATACGTCGGGCAACACACTGGCTCCATGTCTGTTTGTCATCTCATACAGCTTATATTCTCCCCGCTTTGCACGGTAATACGCCTCCAGTGAAGGGGTTGCCGAACCCAAAACCACACTTGCCTGATGCATCGCCGCAATCCGAACAGCCGTTTCTCTGGCATGATACTTCGGCATGGATTCGCTCTTATAACTGCTCTCATGCTCCTCGTCCACGACAATAATGCCCAGATTGGAAAAAGGAGTAAACAGCGCCGATCTCGGTCCGATGATTACATCGATTTCACCGTCTTTTGCCCGTCTGATCTGGTCGTACTTCTCTCCCTGCGAAAGCGTGGAGTTCATCACAGAAACCCTGTCTCCGAATCTCTTATAGAATCTAAGAAGCGTCTGATAAGTAAGTGCTATCTCAGGTATAAGTACGATTGCCTGCTTTCCCATTGCAACCATTTGCTCTATGATGCCGAGATACACTTCCGTCTTACCGCTGCCCGTAACTCCATGCAAAAGGTATGTGCCGGGATTCCCCTCCTTGTAATCGCCTACAATTTCTTCTATGATATTTTTCTGTACATCACTCAGTACAACCCTGTTTTCACTCCCATCCATATGTTTGACCGGATTGCGGTACAAACTTTCTGTCTCTATTTTCAGGTACCCCTGTTTCTCCAAAGACTGCAATGTTGCCGATGACACGTTCAGCTTCTGCCTGAGTAGTTCATAAGGAAGGACTTCCTCCTGCGACAGTGCATAAAGTGTTCTGGCTTTTGCTGCTTGATGCTTTTTACTGCAAATCTGCGCTGCCTGAAGCAGTTCTTCCGGCAAAAGGCATCGCGTAACCTTCTTTTTTTCCAGTTGCTTCAGCTTCTGCTTCACGGGAATTACAGTCTTTAGTGCTGCAATCATCGTAGACCCGTACTGCCTCTTTAACCAATAAGCTATCTGTATCTGGTTCCCTTCCGCAGTAATACCTTTATCATCTACCGCCGTGATTGTCTTTAATTTGTCAACCGGATAATTCGGCTCATCGGATAGGTCTATCACATAACCGATTTTATCACGGTCGCCACCGCCGAAAGGCACATGTACACGCACCCCCGGATATACGGCGTCTGACAGTTCCTGCGGAATGATATATTGAAAAGGTCTGTCTACTTTTTCATGAGAAATATCTATGATAACATCCGCATACTTTGCCGCCATGCCGTCTCTACCTTCCTTCAAGTATCTCCTGAATCAGCACACGCTCATCCATAGGATATTTCACTCCGTTAATCTCCTGATAGTCTTCATGTCCCTTGCCCGCCAAAACAATGATATCCCCCGGCTCACCATGAGATATTGCATATGCAATCGCCTCTTTTCTATCACAGATTTCCACATATTTGCCTTCTGTCCTGCCAATACCGATCTTAATATCATCAATGATTGCCTGCGGCTCCTCGGTTCTCGGATTATCTGACGTGATGATCGTCAGATCCGCCATTCTGCCGCTGACCTCACCCATCTCATATCTTCTGGATTTTGCGCGGTCGCCGCCGCAGCCGAAAAGACAAACCAGTCTGTGCGGTTCATATGCCCGTAAAGTAGCTAACAGGCTCTTGAGTGCCATGGCATTATGTGCATAATCTATCATCAGTGTAAATTCATCGGACACCTTAACCGGCTCAATTCTGCCTTTTACTTTAGCCGTAAGCAGAGCAGTTTTCACATTCTCCTCCGTCACACCGAAATGACGGCAGATGGCAATTGCCGTCAATGCATTGTATACACTGAATCTACCCGGGGTCGCTATTCTTGCATGAAAATTCATGAGTCCCGACGCATCAAATTCCATCCCCAGATTTCCCGCTTCTTTAATAAACGCAATGTTTTTCGCACATAAATCCGCCTCTGTATCGATCCCGTATGTCTCCAATGCACAGGTGTGTCCCTGTGTGACCGCCTCCCAATGCGCATCATCACAATTGACGATTCCTATCCTGCACTGCTTAAACAGGAGCCCTTTGCAATGCAGATAATCATCGAAATCTTTATGCTCACCCTTGCCGATATGATCCGGTTCTAAATTCGTAAAAATACCGAAATCAAATGTAAATCCCTGCGTCCTGTGAAGCATCAGCCCTTGCGAAGACACTTCCATTACCACGGTATCGCAGCCTTCATCCGCCATCTGTCTGAAATATTTCTGAACGAGATAGGATTCCGGCGTGGTATGGTCCGCATGAATATGGGTATCTCCTATGATAATCTCAATCGTGCCAATCAGTCCGACTTTCCTGCCCGCTTTCTCCAAAATAGATTTCACCAGATAAGTAGTAGTAGTCTTACCCTTTGTACCCGTAATACCGATAATTTTCATCTTTTCAGCCGGGTAATCAAAAAAGGCAGCCGACAGAAATGCCATTGCATAATGAGTATCCTGTACCTTAATCACCGTAACCCCGGTATTCTCCGGCAGTTCCACTTCCTTCTCTACCACAAGCACACCCGCACCCGCCGTCACGGCATCGGCAGCGAACTCATGTCCGTCCTTGATTGCACCCGGTATACAGATAAACATACTGTCCGGAACAACCTTGCGGGAATCATATATAATATCTGACACTTCCTTGTCAAGCGTCCCTTGAATACATTCATAATCAATCTTCGCTAATAAATTTTTCAGCGCTGCCATCTAATACCTCCTACTCTTTCGAGTTTATATTCATTCTATACCATAGCACGAAAACCTCTGTTTTTCAACTTTTGCGAACCTACCCGTTTTTTTAATTTTTCTTAATGTATTTTTATTTTTTTATAACATTCTAAACACATTTTGGACACAATTACACATTATGATGTTAATCAAGATAGTTGATGAACTCACTATCTCCCCCCTCATAAGAAAATGCGAAAAAGTCCGGTTCACCCGGACTTTTTTGTTGCACCATCCGCATCACCCCTACAATAATCCTGCATAATCATTTGCAGGCTCTCTCTTCCCTGATATACATTTAAATCCGGGTAATAAATCACATGAATGCATATGCTGCCACCTGTTCCTTGATACAGTCTGTCATACGCGTCCTGCCCGAATCCGTCTATCAAAAAAGCATGCCATGTCTCCATATTGCCAAAGTACATCATCTCATACCGTCTGCCCTGCTCATCTTCTACGGTATACTTTCCCACATTACTATTCTTGCCGAGTATCCTGCCCTTTATCAACCTTACATTCTTCTGGGCAAATACCGGTTTAGGGTTGCCGTTACCGAAAGGCTCTAACACCGATAGCTGCCGCACAAACTCTGCCGTCACATAGGACATCGGCATGGGGACATCTATATGTATCTTTTCTTCTAGGTCTTCTTCTGTCAACCCGCAGTGCTCATTCAGGTAACTACGGAATGCCTCCACATTCTCCTCTGGCATGGACACCCCCGCCGCCATCTTATGTCCTCCGTATTTTGTATACAACGCCTTGCATTCACTCATCTTATCATACATATGATAAGTCTCTATGGAACGTCCGGATCCTTTGACCCCTTCCTCCGCCTTCGTCAGCACGAAAACCGGCTTATAGTATCGTTCCCTGAGCCGCCCCGCAATAATACCGGCAAGGCTCTCGTGACATTCCGGAAGATAAACGACAAGAACTTTGTCATCTAAAAGAGCGCTTTCCTCTATCATCTGAGTCGCCTGTTTCGTTCCCTGCAGGGTCATATTTTTCCTGCTGTCATTTAGTTCCTTCAGCTCTCCGGCAATGGTTACCGCCTCCGCCCGATCATGTGTCCTAAACATTTGTAACGCCCGGTTCGCCGTGTCCAGCCTTCCGGTAGCATTCAGGCAGGGACCCAGTACGAAACCGATATGATATGCCGACAACGGCTTATTCTGTAATCCGTTGACCGTTACAAGTGCCTGCATACCGGCATTTGGCGACATCGCAATCAATTTGAGCCCATACTTGACAATAATACGGTTCTCATCTATCAGCTCCATCACATCTCCTACGGTTGCAAAAGCCGCAAACGCCATAAGCTCTTGGAGCAGTCCGGCGCCATTTTCAACCGGTATTGTATCAAACAAAACCTGCATTAACTTGTAAGCAACCACCGCCCCGCAAATACCGTCAAAGGGATATCCACAGGCATTTTGTTTCGGATCTACAACCGCGTCCGCATCCGGCGGGCACTCTGCTCTTACGCCATCCTCTGCCATCTCATAAGGCACTTCATGGTGATCTGTAACAACTACAGTCATGCCAAGCGACTTGGCATAAGCAATCTGTCCCTTCGCTGCAATTCCGTTATCGCATGTCAGTATCGTATCGATTCCATCCTCACGTGCCTTAGCAATCATGTCGTCATTCAGTCCGTATCCATCCTGAATGCGGTGCGGTATCACGACATCTACATCTGCACCGCAGCACTCTAAGCCCGTAAGCAGAATATAGGCAGCACAGACACCATCAATATCATAATCTCCTATCACGCGGATTCTCTTCTTACATCTGATTTTATCCTGTAGAATATGTACCGCTTTTTCTGCATCTTTAAGCAGGTACGGGGAATGCATGTCATCCGGTACTCCATGCAGAAATCGATTGATTTCCTCTTCCGTCTCAATATCTCTATTACGGATAACTCTTGCAATCACCGGGTCAATATGAAACATATCCGCTATTTTTGCAAAATCCGCCTTTTTGGCGGATACCATCCATTTCGCCACTCTTATACCATCTCTTTCTTCTTCATCTGCACATTCCTTAACCTACCGGTTTACAGATATACAGTAAAACATAGGCGCCCTGTTTACCGCAGAACGCCTTTTTAACTAACATATGATTTTGTATCTCTGATTCAGAACCAATTACTTCGCTGCTTCTTTCTTCACAATCTTCGTTCGCAGTACATACCAGAATGCGCTCGCCAGACAGATGGAAGAATACGTACCGCAAATAATACCTGCGATAAGCGGCAGTGCAAACTCTCTGATGGAAGACACACCGAACACTTCAAGCGCCGCCACCATAAAGAATGTCGTCAAAGAAGTAAAAATACTTCTGGACAATGTCTGGGAAATACTCTTATTGACTACATCCTCCAAACTGTCTTTATCACGTTTATCTCTTAAGTTCTCACGGATACGGTCAAAGATAACGATAGTTGCATTGATGGAGTAACCTATGATTGTCAGCATACATGCAATAAAGGTATTGCCCACCGAAATCTTCACAACCGCATAGAATGCAAGTACTACAAGCACGTCGTGGACCAACGCGATTACGGAGCTTGCACCAAAACGGATATCCTTAAATCTAAACCAGATATATAACAGCATGAGTATGGTTGATACAAGAATTGCCTTAATGGCATCCGCCTGCATCTCGGAACTGACTGTTGCACTGATTGTCTCCGCCGTAATGCTGTTTGCATCCACGCCGAAATTCGTCGTCATGGTATCTGCAAACCGTTCTCTCTCTTCTACATTCAAAGTTCTCGTCTTAATGATGACTTGATTGGAACCGGCTACCTTAGTCGTCTGTACATTGCCGTCACCCGTGATATCTTCAATCAGAGGTACAATCTGTGCGTCAATCTGCTCGATGCTCATATCTTCGTTCAATGTCATGGTCGTGGAAGTACCACCCACGAAGTCAAGACTGTAATTGAGCGGCATATCCATCTGAGACTTGTTGATTCCCATCACTACAAATCCTATCACAATCACTGCTGCAGACAGACCGAAGAAAAGATATCTCTTGGATAAGAAATGAATCGTCTTCTTCTCCTTCCCGACACCGTATGCTTTCTCACTCTGGACACCGAGTGCAAAAAATACATTGAGCAGATATTTCGTAATAACTAGCGCCGTAAACATAGATAATACGATACCCAAAATCAATGTAATCGCAAATCCCTTAATGGTGCCGCTTCCCATGGAAACAAGCACAAGCGCTGCTATGAATGTTGTAATATTACCATCTATAATAGCCGATAACGCTTTACTGAAACCTATCTTCACAGAAGACTGTACCGTCTTGCCGGTAGCCAGTTCTTCTCTGATACGCGCAAAAATGATGACATTGGCATCAACCGCCATACCGACAGACAAGATGATACCCGCAATACCCGGAAGCGTTAACGTCACCTCAAATGCATACAGTAAAATAATCATCAATTCCGTATACAAACACAGGGCAAGTGATGCCACCAGACCGGGAACGTAATAAACCGCAATCATGAATAGAACTACAAGTCCAAAACCAACTGCCGCCGCAATCAGACTGGAGCGGATGGCTTCGGAGCCAAGCTGCGCGCCCACCACGTTGGAACGCAGCTCTTCGAGTTCCAGCTTCAATCCTCCGATACGGATTGTAGAAGCGATACGTTCTGCTTCCGCTGCCCCTGACGGCACCGTAATCACTGCATTGCCGTCGGTGATGGCTGCCTGCACATTCGGTACGCTGACAAACTCATCGTCATAGTAAATCGCAATAGATTCGCCGTTATCATATGCCTTCTGCGTCGCCTGCGCAAAGGCTGTCTTACCGGTATCATTCAACACCAATGTAACTACATTTTCTACATTTCCCATGGAATCCTGCTGTGCTCTCGCCTGCGCGTCTTCCACTTCCGTACCTGTCAGGACAATAGAACCGTCCGCCATCAGCTCATCTATTGTTTTGGTAAGGATGTATTGTATCTCTATGTTACCGTCCGCATCCATACCGTAGGTGCCTCCATAATTCGGATTACCTTCACTGTCTGTCTGTGCAATAAAATACAGACTTCCGGGCTTGCCCAATTCCTCCAGAATAGCGTTGGCATCGGACACACCGGGAATCTCGATATTGATTCGGTCGGCGCCTTCTTTATATACCTGCGCCTCCGTACTGTAATTCTCTACACGCTGCTGCAGCTTGTAGATTGTATCACTCATGTCCTCATCGCTCGGTTTCTCGTCACCGACAACCTGATATGTGATGCTGACGCCGCCTGCCAGATCCAAGCCTAACTTAATGCTGGATGCTGAGCCGGACTTGTCCATACCGACACCAAAAACTGCCGTGTAGCCAAGCAGTCCGAGTATCACAACAAATACAATCAGACTGATTACCGCTCTGCTCTTTTTCATAATGATTTCTCCTTTTCCTCATCGGCAAGCGCCGCTTTTATCATGATTGCGCACTCAACACGCTTTCTCTGCAATTCACAGCCAAGGTCGTAAGCGCCGTTGATATTGCCACTGAAATTGTACGCGTTGGCAGCACAGCCGCCGCTGCAATAGAACTTGGCAAAGCAATCCTTACATTTATCCTTCGCATAGACATTACATGTTTTAAAAGTATCCCTGATATCCGTGCGGACAATCCCTTCATCCACATTACCCATCAGAAAATCTTCTTGTCCTACAAACTGATGGCACGGATAGAAATCACCCCAAGGAGTGACCGCAAGATACTCCGTTCCCGACCCACAGCCCGACAATCTTTTTGCCACGCAGGGACCACCTTCTAAATCTATCATAAAATGAAAGAAATTAAAACCTTTTCCTTCTTTTTTTCTGTTAATATATTCCAATGCAAGTTTATCGTACTCGGCAAGAATCGCCGGAACGTCCTCTTGTCTAAGTGCATAATCCTCCGTATCAGCCGCCACCACGGGTTCCACGGATATCTGCTCAAATCCCTCGTTAGCCAGATGCTTGACATCCTCCGCAAAATCCAGATTATTTCTTGTAAAAGTTCCCCTCACATAATAATTCATCTGATTCCTGCTCTCGGCAACCTTCTTATACTTCGGAACCACCTCATCGTAACTTCCCTGTCCTCCTCTGTGGGGACGCATCAAGTCATGAATCTTTTTACGCCCGTCAATGCTTAAGACGATGTTTGCCATCTCTTTATTGGCAAATTCAAGGACCTCATCATCAAGCAATACTCCATTCGTTGTCAGCGTAAAACGGAATTTCTTATGCTTGGGCTCTTCAAGGCTTCTGCCGTACGCCACCAGATCTTTAACGACCTGCCAGTTCATCAGAGGCTCTCCGCCGAAAAAATCCACCTCCAGATTCACTCTGCTTCCTGAATTAGCCACCAGAAAATCGAGCGCCTTCTTCCCGACTTCATAGCTCATGAGCGCTCTCCTGCCGTGATACTCACCTTCCTCTGCAAAACAGTATTTACAGGCAAGATTACAGTCATGCGCAATATGAAGGCACAAGGCTTTTACCACGGTCTGACGATTCTTAAACTCGCCGATATATTTCTCATAGACATCCTCAGTATATAGCATACCCGCCTTGTACAATTCAAGAATCTCTTCGACTGTCTCGCGAATCTCTTCATCGCTCATCGGTCTGTCATCCGCCGCCGTCTGCCCGATTCCTCCTGACAGTCCGGCTAAAACGTATGCCGTAACCTCTTCCTTACCCTCTATCTTCTTTGCAAGCGCTTCCTCCACAATCGGAATCACCCGATATGCCGCTTCATCCACCACATGCACACAGCCGCTGTTTACGTCCAGTACAATATAATACCCGTTACTTATATATTGATGTATCACTTCTATTCTCCTGTTGTTCTTCCATAGTCATCGTATATTAACATATTATGTAGAAGCAGAATAAGCAGCGACTCATAATCGCTGCTTACGCTTCCTATCTCTTTGCTTAACACAAAATCAATTATCTTGCCTTCTCACAACTCTGGTTGCCCACCGTGCAGGATGTCTTGCAAGCTGACTGGCAGGATGTCTGACACTCGCCGCAGCCGCCCTTCTTCATAGACTCTTTCAAATCTCTTGTGCTCAATGTTTTAATATGTTTCATGTGCTGTATCCTCCTTATATTATCATGCCGTTATCTGTTATCTCATTCCCGATTTGTAACAGTAATCACAATAGCCGTTTTATAACTTTATGTAGTATATCACAGTTTTACTTACACGAAAAGCATTTTTTGCATTTTTTTATTCTTTCACAAACTGCGGTTCTAACTAATCATTCCTCCCAGCATACCGCTTCCCGCACATAAAAAGAAAACCGTAACCATATTCCCCGCTATGTCCTGCAGTCCTCTGTTAACAATTAAAGATACGATTACTAGAATCACATAATATGCACACCCCATGGCAAGACCCCATAAATATTTCTTTTTACCCTCACGTTTACCGGCTATCAGTCCTACCGCAAAAGTAACCACTATGTATATTCCGATGATACATATCGACACCACCTTCTCAGAAAGCCCAAAACGATACAGCATAAACGCCAAGAGTAACAGCAGACCCGCCGTCAGGATATATGCCGCCAGCATGCATTTTGTAACAAAAACTACTTTCTCTGTATAGATTTCCTTTTTCCCCATATTTCCCTCCATTTGCGCAAAACTACTATAAAGATACTAAATATATATTCTTGTCAGCGGAAAAACTTGACACATTCTTATATTCCATAGTAATATTCTTGTAACTGTCTAAAGGACATTAACATGCCGTAAGGCATGGATTATATTAATATAATAAGGAGTGAACATTTCATTGGATACCACAGGTGTCATACAAATCGTAACATTGCTGGTCTTAGTTTTATTATCAGCATTCTTCTCTTCTGCCGAAACAGCATTTTCGACAGTCAACCGTGTACGCCTTCGCACGCTCGCCGAGGAAAAGCATAAGGGAGCCATCCGGGTACTTGGCATTCTGGACAGATACGGTAAAATGCTCAGTGCAATCCTGATTGGCAATAATATTGTAAATCTATCCGCTTCTTCCGTTGCCACCACTTTTGCTATCAGAACATGGGGAAGCCGCGCAGTCGGCATCATGACCGGTATTCTAACCTTCGTTGTTCTCTTGTTCGGTGAAATTATACCGAAAACATGGGCAATGCAGCGAGCCGAGACGATTACGCTGGTATACAGCCGCATCATATCTTTTCTGATGACAGTGCTGACGCCCGTCATCTTCCTGATTGACAAACTGTCCAATTGGATTTTGCGTTTCTTACATATCAGCTCTGACGGCAACAATTTCAGTATCACAGAAAAAGAACTGAAAACCTATGTGGATGTAAGCCATGAAGGCGGCGTCATCGAAACCGAAGAGCGTGAATTAATCTACAATGTATTTGATTTTGGCGATACTGTCGCCAAGGACATCATGATTCCCCGCATCCAGATGACCACCGTTCCCATTGATGCATCTTATCAGGAACTGCTGTCCACCTTTCAGGCTTCGATGTTTACCAGAATCCCCGTCTATGAAGACGACCCCGATCACATCGTCGGCGTCGTCAACATCAAAGACTTTATTCTGGTAAAAGACAAAGAGAAATTCCAAATCAAAAAGATACTTCGTGAGGCATACTATACTTATGAATATAAAAGCGTATCCGACCTTCTGATGGAAATCCGTGAGAAATCACTTAGCATCGCTTTCGTATTGAGCGAATACGGCGCAACGATAGGTATGATAACAATGGAGGATATGATTGAGGAATTAGTGGGCGAAATCCGCGATGAATATGATGCCGACGAAGAAGAATTAATTCAGCAGATTGACGACAACAAATATCTTGTGGAAGGAAGCATGAAATTAAATGACATCAATGACGCGCTTGATATTGAACTGGATTCCGAAGATTACGATTCCATCGGCGGACTCATCATTGAAAAATTAGCGCGTCTACCTCAGGATCAAGAAACCATTACTTTGGATAACGGTATATCCCTACTGGCAGACGGCATAAAAGACAATCGTATTGTCAAGGTCTTGATTACTCTGCCTGACCAAGATTCGCAAGAAGGGGCTGAAGCTTCTGAGGAAGCATAATCATTCTCTCCTCTTTAGCACCCGCCGCGAGCAATTGCTCCTTCGTCCGGAATCCCCACGTGACACTGATACATGTCATGGGTACATTTGCAGCAGTCATAATATCCACTTCTGAGTCCCCTACATAAACTGCGTAGGACATATCCGAAGATAACCGTGCCAGCGCCTGATACACCATATCGGGCGCCGGCTTTCTCTTTATTCCTTCGCTCTCACTCTCGCCAACCGCTTCCTGCACATACTCTTTAAAATATTTACGGTAAAGCTGTTTTACCGACCGATCCGGTTTATTGGATACAATTGCCATACGGTACCCCGCCTGATGAAGTGATGCCAGCAGTTCCATGACTCCCTCATAAGGCGCCGCCTTATCTTCACAGTGCAGCGCATAATGCTCCCGAAACATCTTAAGCATCTTCTCATATGCCGGATTGCCGGTACCTTGCGGGACTGCACGCTCAATCAATTTCGCCGCACCGTTCCCGACATAGCTTTTGATTTCCTCTATCGTATGTATTGGCAAACCGTATTCTCTCATTACATAATTTACACTATCCGTCAAATCTTCCAATGTATTGAGAAGTGTTCCGTCCAAGTCAAAAATAATTGTGTCTATCATATTTTTCCTTATCCTGCTCCCTCGTTTTTAATGATATATTCCGTCGGAAGGTAGCGCATTAAAAGCTGCTCCAAAACAGTACCTTCAATCGGCTTTGCCAAATAATCGTCAAATCCTTTTTCCAGATACATTTCTCTGACGCCTGCCATCGCATTTGCCGTCAATGCAATTACTGCGGCATCCTTACACTTGTTATCCGACATTTGTTTAAGCGCTTCCAGCGTTTCGATACCATCCATCCCCGGCATCATATGGTCAAGAAGAATCACATCATAATATTCCTTCGCGGCATGTTCCAAACATTCTTTACCTGTCTCCACACAGGTAACCTGTACCTTTGTCTTGCGCAGCAAAGCTTTGATGACGGTCAGATTGACTTTATTGTCATCCACCGCGAGAATTTTAGCTTCCGGCGCTACAAATACCGGAATATCTTTGCGGCGCTCTTTCCGCTTCTTTTCTTCCGACAGAATTCCCACCGTCTCTTCTCCGATTACTTGTTGACGCAGACACACCGTGAAAGTTGAACCTTCTCCGAATACGCTATCCACCGTCACAGTGCCATGCATCAGATGCACAAGCTTGTCCACGATACTTAATCCCAGTCCAGTACCTTCGATTGCGTGTACCTGTTCTTCATCAATTCTATCAAACTTACCAAACAACCTGTCTATGTTTTCTTTCTTAATTCCAATTCCCGTATCCGTCACCGCAAAAGTAATCTCTACTTCCCGCTCTTTCACTTTATGATAGCTGACCTTCATGGTCACGCTGCCTTTCATCGTATATTTGATTGCATTAGTCAGGATATTAAGCAGTATCTGGCGTACTCTGACTTCATCCCCCAAGAGGATGTTCGGCGTATCCTGCGGCACATCAAATATCAGGTCGAGTCCTTTGTTCTCGGCACGCATATTGCACTCCGTCTTAAGCGTCTTAAGCAGTGCCCTTAATGAGTACGCTTCTTCTATCACTTCTAACATACCGGATTCTATCTTAGAAAAATCCAGAATGTCATTGATTAATACTAACAGCGTTCTGCTGGCGTCCTGTATATTTCCGGCATATTCCAGAATCGTTTCATCTTCGCACTCCCGAAGAATCATCTCGTTCATACCCATAACCGCATTAATCGGCGTCCTGATTTCATGGGACATATTTGCAAGAAAAACACCTTTTGCCTCATTCGCCTTATCCGCGCGCAACTTCTCCTGTTCTAAACTTTCCAGCATACGTACGCGTTCCGTCACATCATGTACTATCACGATGTAACCTATAATATCTCTATAATCATCATAAATCTTATCAATGCTGACGCTGCAAATATTATTATTCTGCCAACAGCGCGCCTCCACGCGATTCTTATTTCCCTGAAACCTGAATGCATCACGATCCAATGCAAAAATATCGCTCAAGCGCAGTTTACAGCATTCCTGCGCACTCATTCCAAGAAAAGCGGTCGCGCCGTTATTCACGATACACAGCTTTTCTGCTTCATCAAACAAGAACACCGGCTCATCCACGGAATAATATACAAATTCAGACATATTTTCCAGTGTTACACGGGATTTATTATAGAATTGGTAAATCCTATACAGAACCATCTGTGCCGCAAACTGACCGATTGCGCTAATCGGAACCGCCGCAACTCCCGCCATCTGCATCATCGTATCCAGCGCACAGCCGAAACCGACGATAAAAACACACAGCATAAGCGCATAGGCAATAATCTTCTCTCTCTTGCGGATGCTCCTTCTCAACATATGAATAATCAAGAGCAAAAGATTTAGCGCCACCACCATACAGAACACTGTGTATGCCGCACTCCATATGCCCGGTTTCATCCGAAACGACATACCGTAGGCTGTCTTCTCAAATATAACGTTTTTGCTCTGGATCATGAACGGATACAGTATGACTCCAATCCGCACAAAGCTCACGCTCCATCGCTTCACTCTGCTTCTCACATCCGACCAGTAAACCAGCAAATCCGTAATGCATATCAGTTGTCCGAATATGTGAAACACTCCGATGGCACGCATTAATGCCGCCATATCTGTATTCGTCTGAATGAGGACCAACCCGATAAACAGACTCCATCCGGCGCTGAAAATTGCCGATAAGAAATAAAGCCGGTCTATCCTGTTTTTCCTGCTGCCATTATGCAATACGGTAAATCCTATGAAATATGTGATTACTGCAAAACCGTATATCAGGCAAAACAATAACTCTCTCATCGCCGTTTTCTCCCCTACATACGGGTAACCAGATTCATGACCGCCTCAATCTCCGCTCCGTTGTCCGGCGCCGGTTCCACCATCTCGTGTTTGCCATCTGATGTCACCTGCCCGATATAGTTCCCCTGCTCTGTCTTCTCCATCGTATAATAAATAATTTCCTGCGTCTTACGCATCCACACAGAATACACTCTGAAGCACATGCCTTTCTTCATCGTACTATCCGGCATGTCCACTCTCGTAATCTGCATATCCTCCGTAACATTCAATGTCATTACCGAAAATTCCTCCGGTGTCACCGCAACAGGTATCTTCCCGTTTTCAGGATAGGATTCCTTATAAAACTGCATCAAAAATCCGCCTTCTTCATGTTGTAGCTGCTTGAGCCCTTCCTCTTTATGCTCAAACAAATATTTTGGAAGCAGATAAAGTGAAACTCTATTGTGTACCAGCTCTTGGAACTGCTTCTCGGACACTCTGATGGTTTTCTGCTGTCTCGCCGCTTCCATGCGCTTCTTTGCCACTTCCAATATTTCTTTCGTCAATACCATGTTATGTGTGAAGGGATTAAGTACCATAACCTCCACCTGCCCCTTGCTCGCCATAATCATGGACAAACATGCCTGAAAAGGTATCGCAAGCAGCGATGGGCTCTTCTTATCCTGCGGAATCTGCGCCGTCGATGTAAAAATCGGAAGTATCTGTTCCCCACTCTCCTTGCGCAAAAGGCACGGAAGAATCTTTGCTTCTTTCGGAAGCTGCACGGGTTTCCCTGCCTTCATCTGCTTCTGCGTTTCCTCATCAATCCCCTGTGGCGGCAGCGCAGGCATAAGTACCATCGATTTTTCTAAAATTTCCATCACTTTCGCATAGTACTCTTTCTGTCTGTTCTGCGCGAAATCTGCAACCGCCGCTTCCAGTTTCGCATTGTCTAATTTGTTATCTGCCATACACATACTCCTCTTGATTTTCATCTTTTACTTAATCTGCGACTTGCTTATTTCTCTACCCTGTCAAATAATTTTACCTAATCTTCCTCTATCATACACTTTCTGCTTCGATTCGGCAACTGTGCCAACACAATCGCAACCACCATAAAACAACACCCTAACAATTCTCTCCTGCTCATCGCCTGATGCAATATCAGGAAACCTGCTACTACGGACACCACCGATTCCAGACTCAGTATCAATGAAGCTACTGTAGGATTCATTCCCTTTTGTCCGATAATTTGCAGCGTATAAGCCACACCGCAGGACATAATTCCTCCGTAGCATACCGGCTGCCATGCCGCTATAATACTGCCAAAATCAGGCTCCTCAAACAAAAACCCGCACACGAGTGACAAGATACCACACACCCAGAATTGAATACATGACATTCTGACCCCGTCTACTTTTGGCGAAAAATAGTCTATCACCAGAATATGCAGAGAAAAAATAAATGCACAGACAAGTACAAGCGTGTCTCCTTTCTCTAATTTTATACCGTTTGTCATGCACAAAAGATAAAGTCCGCAGACGGCAAATACGACGCCGATCCACACCTTGATTCCGACCTTCTTATGTACGAAAAGTCCCATAACCGGCACAAGAAGAATATACATTGCCGTGATAAATCCAGCCTTGCCGACAGATGTATACTGAATCCCGAACTGCTGAAAATTGCTTGCCGCAAATAGGATAACACCGCAGCACAGACCCCCAATGAGAAGTTCCCTGCCGTTTTTCGCCGGTTCTCCTGTCGTCTGAGACTGCGTAATAGATGTTTCCTGTCGTATATCTGCCTTTCTTTCACCCTGAATCATGTCAAGAATCACAATACACGGAAGCAGTACTAAGCCACCCAGAATACACCTTGCTCCATTGTAGGTAAAGGGACCCACATAATCCATCCCCGCGCTCTGCGCAACAAATGCAATGCCCCAGATTACTGCCGTCAAAAACAGCAGCAGGGACTGCCTTAATATAAATTTGTTCATACTTCAATCCACCCTAATCATTGTCCACACCAAACGTCAAACTATCATGACCAACCTGTTTGAATCGTTATCAGCGGTGTCTCCGTTCATTATTTGCGGAAATAAAAGTTACCTCTCAGGTGTTTGAAATGGTTCCATGCTCCCTGAAAGGTAACTTTTTCGACTCCGTTGTCTTTTCATCACATTCTGACGCTACCGTTCAAGCGTCAGCTTCTTAATCTGCTCAATCATTTCCATATCGTCCGCATTAACCTTCAAATTAGAGTCAAAACTCTCGCCTTCTGCGGTAGTCACTTTAATCTCGATGATGCTGCCTTCTTTAATACCGCTTCTTACCACCGCCGATAAAAATTTCGGAAACTTCGGATGATTATTCTGAAAGCGGCTCCACAAATTCATCAATTGTAAAATTGCCGCCGGATTCTGTATACTCATCGTGATTCCTCCTATCTCTGACTTTCTTTTCTGTAACGAATGCTACCCATTTTCTGCCTGTTCTCCGGCTTCACCTTCCGCCGCCAGCGCAATCTGCAATTCTTCGAGCTGCTTCTCATCCACCGTTCCGGGCGCCTCCGTCATCAGACAGGATGCATCCTTCATCTTCGGGAATGCAATGACTTCACGGATATTGTCCGCTCCTACAAGAAGCATCACAAAACGATCAAGTCCATATGCCAGACCTGCATGGGGCGGTACACCGTACTTGAATGCATTTAGCAGGAAACCGAACTGTTCCCATGCCTGCTCATTCGTAAATCCGAGTACTTCAAACATCTTCTCCTGAATATCATCCTGATGGATTCTGACAGAACCACCGCCAAGCTCCACACCGTTTAATACGATATCATATGCCTTAGCGCGAACGCGTCCCGGATCTGAATCAATGTACTGCCAGTCTTCCTCCATCGGCATGGTGAAGGGATGATGCATCGCCATAAAGCGGTTCTCCTCCTCGCTCCACTCGAGAAGCGGGAATTCCACTATCCACAGGAAGTTAAACTTAGATTCATCAATCAATCCAAGCTGCTTTCCCAGCTCCACACGCAACGCGCCGAGCACACTATATACGATATTTTTCTTATCTGCAGCAAAGAGTAAAAGGTCACCCTTCTCACCCTGCATTGCCTGCACCAATTTGTCCAGTTCTTCCTCTGTCATAAATTTCGCAAAAGAAGACTTGTAAGTTCCGTCTTCCTGCACGCTTAAGTATGCCAGCCCCTTCGCGCCGTAACCTTTGGCGAAATCTACCAGTGCGTCAATCTTCTTACGAGGCATAGCAGCCTGTCCTTTCACATTCAAACCACGAACAGACCCGCCGCTTTCAAGCGCCGACGTAAACACACCGAATCCACACCCTGCGACCACATCGGACACATCCGTAAGTTCCATCTCAAAACGCGTGTCAGGCTTATCGGAGCCGTAACGGTCCATTGCATCCTGCCAAGTCATACGCGGCAGCGGAATCTGTACATCAAGCCCGATTGCCTCCTTACACACATGTTTGATCAGTCTCTCATTGACATCTATCACGTCGTCTACATCTACAAAAGATAATTCCATGTCTGCCTGCGTAAACTCCGGCTGTCTGTCGGCACGCAAATCTTCATCTCTAAAGCAACGTGCAATCTGGAAATATCTGTCGTAACCGGAGCACATGAGAAGCTGCTTGTAAAGCTGAGGCGACTGTGGCAACGCATAGAAGCTGCCCGGATGCACACGGCTTGGCACCAGATAATCTCTCGCGCCCTCCGGCGTGGACTTACACAGAATCGGTGTCTCGATTTCCAGAAATCCTTCCTGTGCCATAAATGCACGCATCTCGGAAGCGATTTTACTTCTCAAGATAATCTTATCCTGCAAATCAGGTCTTCTCAAATCCAGATAACGGTATTTTAAACGAATCTCTTCCTTTGTCTTAGAGTCGGCTTCCACCGGGAACGGCGGCGTTTCAGATTCAGACAGTATGCGTACCTGTGCGGCACGAATCTCAATCTCACCCGTTTTCAAATTCTCATTCACTGCACCGGAACGCTTCTCTACCTTGCCGACTACGGCAATAACAAACTCACTGCGCATTTTCTCCGCTTTGGCAAAGGCTTCCGCACCGCAGTCATTTTCTTCAAAAATAACCTGTAAAATGCCTGAACGGTCTCTCATATCAACGAATATAATTCCACCCTTGTTTCTCTGTTTCTGTACCCATCCCATGACGGTTACTTCTTCTCCAACATTCTGTGTGGAAAGCTCCGCACAACGGTGCGACCGCTTCCATCCTTTCATAGACTCTGCCATTTTCTCCTCCTCATCCTTGCACTGTCTTTGCTCTGCCCTTGTTAAAACAGCACCTATCTATCTTTTCAGCTCTTCCCTATAAAACTCTTTGAACTCCTCGTATCCCTGCACGGTAAGCTGTTCCTTCTGGAACTTCTTATTCTTGTTCATACGCGCAACCAATATCTGATTGCCCTGCGCACGCTGCGCCTGCGCCTGCACCATCACTTCACACAGCTTATCGGACGGCAAGCCTTTTTCTATAAGATAAGCAATCTTCTTACCCGCTTTGGGCACCTTGAATCCGCTCTCTAAAAGTAATAAAATAATCCGCTCAAATCCGATAGAAAAACCACAGGCAGGCACGTCATTACCGGTAAACTTTCCCACCATCTTGTCGTATCTTCCGCCGCCTCCGCAGCTTCCGCCGAACTCCGGCATATCAATCTCGAAAATCGTACCCGTATAGTAGGACATACCCCGCACAAGTGTAGGATCAAACACCAATTCAAAGAAATCACCCTTAGTAGCTTCCACGCTATCGATAATCTCTTTAAAACTCTCCATCACCTCTGCAGATAAAACATCTGAAAGCTTATCCGCAATATAGCCGATTGCATCATCTGCCGCTTCCAGTCCTCTGTAGAGTTCCATATACTTAGTTACACATGCCTGATCGTATCCGGATTCAGACAGTTCAGCTTCTACACCCTCAATTCCAATCTTGTCCATCTTATCAAGAATGATAAATATCTTATCATAATCTTCCTCGGCAAAGCCACTGTAGGCTGCCATCGCCTTAAGGATCTGTCTGTCGTTGATGCGTATATTGAAATTCTTAAAGCCAAGTTTGCCAAGCGTCGTCGTCGTTGCCAGAATTAATTCAATTTCTGCAAGATTTCCGGCTTCGCCTAAAATATCAATATCACATTGCATAAACTGACGGTAACGTCCTCTCTGAGGTCTATCCGCCCGCCATACATTTCCCATCTGCAGTGCTTTGAAAGGTGCCGGAAGTTCGTTCGCATGATTGGAATAATATCGTACAAGCGGTACCGTCAAATCATAACGCAGTCCTCCGTCCACAAGGTCGTCCTCGCACTGCGCTTCGTTCATACGCAGCTTCTCGCCCCGTTTTAATATCTTAAAAATCAGTTTCTCATTTTCACCGCCCGCCTTACAATTTAAATTCGCAAGGTTTTCCACACAGGGCGTCTCGATGGATGTAAATCCGAAATTTCCGTAGGTTTCCTTGATGACGCCGATAACGTAGTCACGAATCTCCATCTCCTCCGGAAGAATATCCTTCATACCGGTAACCGGTTTCTTACTGAGTGCCATAATTTCTCCTATCTTCCATATATTAGTTTACTGCTACGATTCTACACTGTTTTGGATGGATTTTCAAGAAGGAGATTATGGACGATTCTGTAATCAATTAACAGCTAATATTTTATCTATATTTTTACCAATACAAATCATTGATAAAATCACCACTGCATCCGGAAATTTATCACCCGATATCCGCCACCGGCTCCTTCAATCCATCAATCACGATATGATGCTTTTGCGCATAATCCCACAGCGCGGCGTGAATTGCCTCCTCTGCAAGAAGGGAACAGTGTACCTTGACCGGCGGCAGCCCGTCCAAAGCTTCCATAACTGCCTTGTTTGTAACCGTGAGCGCCTCCTGCACAGTTTTACCTTTGACAAGCTCCGTTGCCATGCTGCTTGTCGCTACCGCCGCCCCGCAGCCAAAGGTTTTAAACTTCGCGTCCTGTATCACACCTTGTTCGTCAATATCCAAATAAATCCGCATAATGTCTCCGCACTTTGCATTTCCAACCGTTCCGACACCGCTCGGTTCTTCGATTTCGCCAACATTTCGCGGGTGATTAAAATGATCCATTACTTTTTCACTATACATTTGTGTTTCCTTTCTCCTCTTGACTTTTCATAAAATCCTCATATAATGGTGACATTTCGCGCAGCCTGCCGACAATCTTTACCAGCTCGTCAACGACAAAATCCAACTCTTTTGTTGTCGTTTCGTCCGAAAGTGTCAGTCTTAGTGAGCCATGTGCAATCTCATGTGGCAGTCCGATTGCCAGCAGCACATGCGACGGGTCCAGTGCACCAGATGTACATGCAGAACCACTCGACGCACAAATCCCAAGCTGATCAAGCATAATCAGCATCGACTCGCCCTCAATAAACCGAAAACTGAAATTCGCGTTATTGGGCAGACGGCTGGTTCGATGACCGTTTAGACGACAAAACGGAATTTCCGCCAAAATTCGTTTTATCAAATGTTCTCTGAGCGCCGTTTCCCGTGCAGTTTTCTCCTCCATATACGCTTCGGCAAGTGCTGCTGCTTTTCCAAAGCCAACAATTCCTGCCACGTTCAGGGTGCCTGCACGTCGGTTCCGCTCCTGCGCACCGCCGTGCAGAAGCGGATGAATTCTCACGCCTTTTCTGATATACAGCATACCGACTCCCTTAGGTCCGTTCAGTTTATGTCCGCTCGCAGAAAGCAAATCAATATTCATCGCCTCCGCATCAAGTGGAATATGTCCATATGCCTGCACCGCATCCGTGTGAAACAGCACGCCGTTTTCCCGCGCAATTTTCCCAATCTCCGCAACAGGCTCTATGGTTCCGATTTCATTGTTGGCTGTCATGACAGATATGAGAACGGTATCAGGACGAATTGACGTCCTTAACTCATCTAAAGAAATAGTTCCGTTTTCATCCACGTCAAGATACGTCACTTCCCACCCCTGTTTTTCCAAATATTGACAAGTATGCAAAACGGCATGATGCTCGATTTTGCTTGTAATTATGTGCCTGCCCTTTTCACGGTATGCCTCCGCTGCCGCCTTGATTGCCCAATTGTCCGATTCGCTTCCCCCGCCGGTGAAATAAATTTCCTCCGCGTTTGCCTTCATCAATTTTGCCACCTGTGCCCTCGCCGTGTCCACCGCCTTTTGCGCTTCACCCGCAAAGGTATAGATTGCGGATGGATTACTGTAAGTTTCTCTGAAATAAGGCAGCATTGCGTTTAAGACTTCCTCGCTCATCTTTGTTGTTGCCGCGTTGTCCAAATAAATAATTTTATCCATATCATTTCATCCCTTTATTCATAGTTAATCTATAGGTTTTGTATATTTTCAGTGTATAAGAAATATACAATTCTGTCAATGATATTGTTCATTATATTTCTATTCAAAACTTTGCAGAAAAAGATTGCAGAATTTCGACAGGGGGGAGAATTTGCCCTTATGACATTCATCACTTCCATCCCATCTATCTTAGGAATCATAAGATCAAGCAACACTAAAGCGTATTCATCCTCAAAAAGCATCTTACAGGCGCTTTCCCCGTCATATGCTGCCTCGACTTCATAACCTTCCGTTGCGAGAAACTTCTTTAACATATCACTGATTTCCACAGTATCATGCCGCTTAATGCCACTGTCAGCACCGTGAAAAAAACTCCCAGAACACACGTAAGCAAGACCGCCTGTGCAACTGCACGTTTTGCGGCGGTCGCCTGTGTTCCCAAAGTTCCCACCATCGCCGTATCAATATACTGAACAGCCGTCTGCATAAACTGTTCTAACATCGTCGGCCATGCAAGTGCAAGGATTGTGATGAGCATGCCACGGTCGGACGTCCTATCTATCGTCTTTCCTTGAAATAGTCTCATATATTACTCCTGCTTCCCTGTCGTTATCTTACTGATTACAGCAATCCTCTTGTAACAGTCTTCTCTTCCTCTCAATCATTTCGTCGATTCTGTCGATATACTGCGCCACTTCCTTCACATTATCGCACCGCTCAATCCGCCCGTCAGAAAACACTCTTTTCGTGATTGAACCGGCTCCAAGTGCGACAATGGTCTGCATCTCCTCCATAATAAGAATATTATAGATGCCGTATTTACCCTTCACGGAGTACCCTACATTCTCAAAATTACCGGACATATTTTTCTGACGGTAAAGATAATAAGGTACCATGCCCATAACACGAGCGCCGTCCGCTGCAATCCGCATCGTCTCATCCGTATTGTTATAAGCGGTAACGCCGTTTTCTTCAATCCATTTATGCAGACCTGATGCCCGTTTTACAGCAAGAGAATGCACAGTCAAGGAATCCGGCGACAGTGCAAGGAGCGACTCTATCGTCGCTTCCACATCTTCCTTAGTCTCTCCGGGCAGTCCCAATATAATGTCCATGTTGATATTATTAAACCCTACTTTGCGTGCCAGACGGAAAGCGTCAATCACCTGCGCCACCGTATGGTGTCTGCCAATCAACTTAAGCGTCTCCTGTTTCATCGTCTGCGGATTGACGGAAATTCTCGTGACACCGTGTCTGTAAAGAACACGCAGTTTATCCTCCGTGATACTGTCCGCGCGTCCTGCTTCCACTGTAAATTCCTGTACGGTACGAAAATCAAAAGTATTTTTAAGTTTCGTAAGCAGCCTGTCCAGTTCTTCTGCAGACAGCGAAGTAGGTGTCCCGCCTCCGATATAAACAGTGTCCAGTATCTTATCCCCATACATTTCCGCTACCGCATCCATCTCCTGCTCCAGCGCCGTAAGATAATCCGCTACTCTCTCTTTCCAAGCACTAATCGGATAAGATGTAAACGAACAGTACAGACATGTCGTCGGGCAGAAAGGAATCCCGATATAAAGACTGTACCCGTCTTCATAATGAAGCCGGCGCAAGATTTCTCTCTCCCGCTCTGCTATCTCTATCCCCAGTTCAATCTTTTCCTCACTGACAAAATGCTTCTCCCTTAGATATGCTGCCACTTCCTGTCTGCTCTTCCCGTTTTCCAGCATCGTCATAGCAATCTTTGTGGGACGTATGCCTGTCAGGTTGCCCCACGGAAGTGAGACACCGGTTTCTTCCTGTAACGCAGTATACAAGAAATTCTTAAATTCGTTCTTGTATTCACAAGACTCTACTCTGTCAGTATTACACCAAGTATAGATATGCGGCTCGCCCAGCTCTACGTTATGTAAACTTTTATGGACAATAAGCTTTACTACTGTACTACCGAATTCCAATTCCATCACCGGAAAAGTTTCCCTGATTTTCCTGTCTTTCACCACCGATGCCGGTGTCAGGACTTTGAGTTCCCACTCAGGATAGAACGCTTTCACGAGTGCGTGAATGTCATATTCATATTGTGCCTTATTACTCTTTAAAATCTGCACGATGCTACCGTACCTTTCCGAATTATTACCAACATGCTCAGTTCTTCCTTCTATAAAGCCCTAATTAACCGGATATAAAACGCCACTGTCTTAAGCATCGTCTCCACCGGAACTCTCTCATTGTTGCCATGAATCATGCCACGCTCTTCCTTGGACAGCGCCATTGCAGAGAATTTATAAATACGATCGGTAATCCTGCTGTAATGTCTGGAATCGGAACATGCCATCATCAGATAAGGAGACACAATTGCATCGGGCCAAGTGGTGTGAATCGCGCACTTAAGCGTCTGCCACTCTTCGCACTGCGTGTCGGAATAGCCGGATGCTTCCATCGCATGCTGGATATTGATTTCAATTTTATCATTACCGATTACGGTTCTTAAGTACTCCACTGCACTCTCCGGCGTATCGTCACCGAGCAGTCTTAAGTTCATTCCCACAGACGCCGCAGGCGGAAGTACATTAAACGCTTTGCTGCCTTCCATTTTAGTCACTGCGCAGGTAGTTCTCATCATTGCATTCAGTTCTCCTCCGGACTTCTTGCAAACCGCATTTAACAACGGCAGGAAACACCACAAATTGGCAAAAATCATCTTCATGCCGAAACCGGAATATCTTCCGAGCGTATCAAACATTTCTCGTACAGGTTTGGTAAACTGTGCTTTAAAAGGATGTTTCTCTATCTTTACCACTGCCTCGGAAAGCTGTCCTAATATTGTATGTGGCGGTGGCGTAGATGCATGCCCGCCCTCACTCTTCATAATGAGTTCCACGTTCATCCCGACTTTCTCCCCGATGCCAACCACGGCACAAGGCTTATTCACTCCGGGAAATACCTTTTCAACAACAGCGCCGCCTTCATCCAATACAAAGGCTGGTTTAATTCCCTTCTCTTCCAGATAAGACACAATCGCCGGGCAGCTTCTGCCCTCCACTTCCTCGTCTCCCGAAAAAGACAGATACAGATCATGTTCTGGACAAAAGTCTTCCGTCAAAAGCTGTTCCATAGCTTCCATCACACCGCACAATGTCCCTTTTGTGTCAAGCGTACCTCTTCCCCATATGTAACCGCCCTCCACAAGACCTTCAAATGCCGGTTTGTCCCAATCCTTTTCCTCCACCGGAACAACATCATAATGAGACATCAACACTCTCGGACTCCCACTTTGTTTTCCTTTCATATGATATAACAGTCCGGTATCTCCTATTTTTTCCAAGTTAAACGCCTTATGCACTTTAGGAAAACGTTCCTTCAAAAGCGCCTGAAATCTCTCGAATTCCTTCCAATCAATCAATGATTTATCCTGATAAGAAACCGTCCTGCACCGAATCATGTCGGACATGTCCTTCACGATTTTCTCTTCATTCAAATTGACTTTCTCCTCCACCGTCTCCGGTTCCGGATAAGGTGTAAATAGTGCCGTCCTGATTAAAATAACTGCAATAAATACCACGAAAATCACTAAGATAATCGTCAAAATCGTTATTCCTATCATTTCTCTGCTCCTTCTTCCAAATTAAATCCAATTCTTCTTATACATGATTCGTGCCGCAGCAAGCGAAATCAACGCGCCAACCGGCACAAGCACACCTACCGATCCAGCCAGTGAAGGAACCATCAAGAACAGTACAATCATAAAAATCAGCGGTGTCAGAGATAACTTCCAATTTTTACTGATATAAACTACAGCCAGTCCACCGAACAGTGCCGGGAGAATATTGTCAAACGCTGGTTTTAAGGTTGGAGAATTGAGCACCGGTGTAAGAGCTGACAAAAGCAGCACACCCACTGCAATAACCAAGGTGGTTACGATTGAACTGGTGGCAATCGCCAGTGTGGAGATTACTTCTCCCTCCTCCGACCCCGGTTTCACCTGTGCATTTTCCATGGCATTTAGTGCTGCGGGCGCCTTGATGTTCGTAATGTTGCCCGTGACAAACGCCAGATAAGAACCGCCTGTTCCCAGCATGGGACCGTAAGTAAACACTTCGATTACCGCAACTGTCCAAAAGATAGGCGCCACTCCGAGAAGTCCTTTTAACACTGCCGTTCCTTCCGGCCATGCACCATAGTACAGGCAAATGGCAACCGGCACCGATAATAGCATAAGAAGCGCTGTCAATATCCAGATTCGTCCGTAAAAATGAGATTTATCATTATATGTTGTGTTCATAGAAACTCCTTTCCTAACCGATGAGCGGTGTTATGATTACAGCAAAAATCATCGCCAATATCATGCTGATCGATAAAGCATAGGTTTCCAGCCATTTCATTTTACATACTTTAATCAACACACCGCAGATTCCCATTATCAATGCCGAAAACAAAAGTACAAAGATAGGAATCCATCCTGCGAGTCCGTTTCTGACATCCGTAAAAACCATACCGAGAAACGCTGATATCATTCCCAGAAACAAAGATGTCATGAACAAATCGCCCCACTTACTGTCCTTGTTCTTAATCTTCATGATTCCGCCCTGTATCTTTTTCAGGAATAAAGGAATCATGATCATACCCGGAATGATCCCCAGCGTCATAACCCACGCAATTGCCGTGTATGCCTTAGGATCGGTTATCGTATCTGCAAGAGACAGCCCCAATGCCGTTGCCGTAGAGGTAGCTGCCGGAAGCTCGTATGTAATGGCACCTACAACACTCAATCGAATCCACGGAAGAGGAATCCCCAGAAATTTTGACAACGTCAGAATTCCCAGCAGAATGGATATTGCCGGTGCAATCGTAAAGACAGCCGTCGACAGAATTGTCTTTTTAAGCTGTGCACGTTCCATACCGATGACTATACCATGCCGGTACGCACGCACTAAGAAAAAGACGGACTGTGCCACCACAAAGGCAATGACCACTGCCGCCAAGATAAATAGAAAACTACTGTTTGGATTAAAACTCATAAAAACCTCCTTTATAACGCTGCAATCTGAGCCATATGTTGCAAGCCTGCGTCTATTATATCAAAGAATCAGACAAACTTGAAGCCGTAAAAGAAATAGACGAAAAATGCATGATAGAAACAGAAATAGCAGCAAAAACCGGAATATATGTGGGAATGCAGATTCACTACATTCCTACACACATTCCGGTTCTCATAAACGCTCTACCACTCTATATCTTATTAAAAGGCTCTTTATAACACGCCACGCTTCCTAAATCTTCCTCAATGCGCAATAGCTGATTATATTTTGCCACACGGTCACTCCTGCACGGCGCACCGGTTTTAATCTGTCCCGCATTCACTGCCACGGCAAGGTCTGCGATGAAGGTGTCCTCCGTCTCACCCGAACGATGGGAAATCACCGCCTTATATCCGTTCTTCTGCGCCATCTCTATGGCGTCCATGGCTTCACTGACCGTACCGATTTGGTTTACTTTAACAAGAATCGCATTTGCCACATTCAATTTTATTCCTGCATCTAACCGCTTTGTATTGGTCACAAACAAATCGTCACCCACAAGCTGTACACTGTCTCCCAGTTTCTTCGTCATCATCTGCCAGCCGTCCCAGTCATCTTCCGCCAACCCGTCTTCGATAGAGATGATTGGATAGCGTTCCACCAATTCCTCATAATACGCAACCATCTCTTCGGTGCTTCTCGTAATTTCCTGAATATCTGCATGATCCTCAAACTCGCTGCCTGCTTCATAGCATTCCGTAACACGGCTTCCCTTCACCTTACTGCGTTTCCTCTTAAGCTCCGTCTCGCCCGTAAAATGATATACTCCATCCGACTCGTCATAAAGTTCAGAAGCTGCCACATCGAGCGCAATCTTGATATCCTGTCCCGGTGTGTACCCTGCTGCCTTAATGGATTCCACAATCAAGTCAAGCACTGCGAAGGCATCCGGCAGTGAAGGAGCAAAACCACCTTCATCACCCACGCCGGTAGATAATCCCCGGTTATTGCATATTTTTTTCAGGTTATGATAGATTTCCGCACAGATGCGTAGACCGTCTGCAAAACTCTCAGCCTGTACCGGCATAATCATAAACTCCTGAAAATCTACCGTGTTGTCCGCGTGCTTACCTCCATTCAGAATATTCATCATCGGCACAGGAAGCAGCCTCGTATAAGCGCCGCCCAGATAACGGTACAACGGAATCCCCATAGCCTCCGCACATACTTTGGCACACGCCATAGACACACCGAGCGTCGCATTGGCTCCCAGATTACTCTTATTATCCGTTCCGTCCTGTTCAATCAGAATACGGTCAATCAGTCCTTGGTCAAAAGCATTCATCCCCATCAATGCTTCCCTGATTTTCGTATTGACGTTATTTACTGCCTTTGTTGTACCGAGTCCGAAATATCTCGTCTCACCGTCCCGAAGCTCCACTGCTTCGAATCGACCCGTGCTGGCACCGCTGGGCACTGCCGCACGTCCTACATACTGCTCTCCGCCTACTTCTTTCTCGACCGTCACTTCCGCTTCCACCGTTGGATTTCCTCGTGAGTCCAATATCTCCCTTGCATGTACATCTACGATTCTCAATTTCATAGCCATAAAAAAACCTCCTGTGCGCAACCGCTTTTATGCTTAGTATGCACACAGAAGGTTTGTTTTATTATGATATTCTCAATTATTTCTGCAACCTACTTGTCACAATCCTCATCTCTCATTTCACACGATACCATCATTGTTTGTAGAACACTTCTCCGTTGCACCAGAAATACTCTTTGTCATCCGAGATTCCCAGTATATACCATACGAGCGGCGCATCCTTCGTCCCACGGAAATAGATATCCAGTTCCGGGCATAAGCCTCTGCCGCTCCGGTCTATGACATCCCATTCGTAACACACTTCTCCATAAAAATCCTGCGCCGGGTAATAGACTACCGCATTGTCGCCGTCAAATTTTAGTGCCACATCGTATCGCTTGTTCTCTCCTTCACTTTTCGGATGATGATACCATGTTCCTTGTAATGCGTCTTTTGTAATCTTACTCCAGTCACCAAGTACATAGCCGCTTTCCACCGCCGAAGCATCCGCATCAAAATGAGGATTATTCAAAACATTCTCATCAATCAGACAGGCAGGCTCTTCTATCGGTTCATTCATCTCGTCAAGAATACTTCCTTCTAGGATGTGATTGCTGACAATTACCTTCGTATCGCCGATAATATTCACCTTGACTTCGCATTTACTCACCCAATAGTCACCCTCAAAGTCCAGCGTAACGATGGTGCCATCCTCATTCAGCACACCGTCCGTACAGGTAAACATGCAATAATTGGTATCGCCTGCTTCAATACAGAAAGAATCTGTCTCCGGATAATAAATACCCTCTATGCTATTGTTGCCTTTCGCCAATAGTTCGTCATAAGAAAGCCCGACTTTTTCAGCAAGAAAGACATTCATATCCGCCTTATCCATCACCAAAAAATCAGTGTACAATTCTTCCTGCCCATATCGATTCAGAAATGCCTGTATCTGCTCCTCAGTTCCTGCATGGGAAATTCCCGCACCGCCATAGAACACTTCAAACAAATTGATTTGCGCAGGATCCTCCCAATCGGATAACAGAAAGCCGTAATTAGACTTCTCCTGTACCCATTCGGTATATTCCTGCAACTCGGCTTCCGTCAGTCTTCTGCCTCCTATCTCACCAATCTGCTCTTCGTCTGTCGGCAGATTGGTTTCTTTAGCCATATCTTCTGCGTCGTCCCCCGTACTTTCCTCGGAGATATACGCACCACCCGGTAATTCCGATGTCTCTTGTGCTTTGCTGCATCCTGTAACTAATATTATCATAGCTGCCGCCATCATGGCTGCAGGATAAACTTTCTTGTCTCCGTGTCCCATATCTTGTCCTTTATATCTGTTATTTTATGTCATTCATTCCTAATCGCCGCGAGAGGACTTAACTTCATCGCTCTTCTCGCCGGAAAGAATCCGGCTATCATGCCTACCAATACCGCAAACACAAGCGATAAGACAATCAGCCAGAGCGGAATATAAGAAATTCCGTTCATATATTCCTCCGATGCCTGTGCAAGTTTATTCATCACTCCGGAAATCGTAAAACTTAAAATAAGTCCGATAATACCGCCAATCAAGCCGATAAAACCGGCTTCCATCAGGAAAAGACTGCGGATATTTCTCAGGTCACATCCGAGTACCTTCATGACGCCGATTTCTTTCGTCCGCTCATAGATAGACATCATCATAGTATTGGTAATACCGATTGCCGCCACAAACAATGATACCGCCCCGATACCGCCAAGCACTGCCTGTATGGTAGCCATAGTCTTCTGATTTGACTCTACCCATTCTGCATTACTGTATGCCTCATAGCCTAAGTTAGTCAAATAATTCTGTACTTCCATAACATTGTCCATACTATTCACATTGACATCTAATTCATTATAAAAAATTTCCTTATAAGGTTTACCTGTCTTCGTCTGAGGCTGTCCGGGAATTACTTTGTTCTTGAATATCTTCTTAAGCTGAGGTATCAAGTGTTCAACATCACAGAACGTATACCATCCGTACTGCGACCAACCGTCCTCTATGGCTGCCTCCACACCGCATGTTTCAATCATGTATTTCTTCGGCGGCTGCACGTTCTGCCCATCTTCCGACGGATATCTTGAGTCATAGTATGCATCCGTATCAAAGATAACGAAAATCGTATCGTTCATCAAGTCGATATCCGGAAGGATTCCCGTCTCCCAATAACTTCCGCCGCTTCCTTTCGGATTATAGAAATTCTGCAGCACTTCATTACCATAAAAAAATGTAAGTTGCTCATCCTCTCCCGGCAGACGTCCTTCACCAACTTCGATATTCATCTCTGTGAACGCATCTTTCGGCATACCTCTGATTTGCAGATACCCTTGGTAACTTCCGTATGTGGCAAGTGCAGACACTTCCAGTATCGGCCAGACTGACTCTACATTCTCCAAACCTTCTATTTCATGAATCAATTCATCATCTAACCGCTTCTCCTCCGAATCGTCACTATTCCATGGCTCACGGACCGTAATCTGTGTCAGACTTCCGTAAGATTCCATCTGTTCCATCTGCGTACGACTCAGTCCAAGACCTAAGGAAATCATGACAACAATAGATGCCACACCGATTACAACACCCAAAACCGTCAGTACGGTCCTTACTTTTCTTTTCCATAAATTACTGCTGCTCATCCGCAGCAAGTCAAGGAATCTCATATATCACTCCACTCCTGCCGCCGCTGTTTACTCTTTATCCTTCGGTTCCGTCCTGTTTTCCCCGCTAAGTTCCGCTTCCAGATCAGACAAATCGTCCGCTAACAATTTTGCTGCTTTCTGTTTTTTACGAACCTGCAGAACCACCACAATTACGATAATGACTGCTACCACAACGGCAGCCACGATGCCGATAATAATTCCCTTCTTCGGACCGCTCTCTTCTTCCATCATCATATCGTCTCCCATCATCATATCATCTCCCATCATCATGTCTCCGGAAAAATCTTCCGACACATACAATGTAATCGGCTTCTCCGTCGTGGTCACATTCCCCGCATCATCTTCATAGGAAATTTCCATCATAATCGTTCCGTCATCCATCGTTGCCGAGATTCCGGTTAACATTACATCTACATTTCCTGTCGCACCGGACTGCAGATTCCCGACAAAAGCTGATGCCTCGTCAATAGAATCCGCTATGAATTTCACCTGAACATTATAGAGCGTCGTCTTACCCGTATTGTAAATACTGAACATGACATTGGACTGTCCGCCCACTGTAATATCTGACGGAACAACCTCTGGAATACTCGTGTCAAAACGGCTCTCCTGAGAAATCGGTATAGACACGCTCGCCTTATCCGTTAAATCAAACATAACGCCGGCATCATACTTCATATTTACATCCAAAACGTATGGTTTTTGCGCCAAATCGGCTTTTGCCGTCATCTCAATCACGATATCCGCAGATGTATCCGCACCAATCCTGTCCATATAGATAGAACTTGCACCGGATGTAGGCAGGAACGCAGAGTAAGTATTCGTCTTGTCCTCCCCTTCCGTAGCCGCCTGCATGTCAAAAAGCACATTCGTAACTGCCATATCTTTGGCAGTGTTCTGCACATGTATCGTCAATGTAAACGTGTCACCTGCAAAAACTTGTGCAGGATTCGTCTCAAACCCGGTCACTACGATACGTGGTTTCGCACCCGTGGTTTCCTGACCGCTCCCTCCGATAATACCGCTTCCCGGCTTACCAATCGTCTTTACATATACCGTAAGTTCTGCCGGCTCCTCGCTACGGATACCCGCTTTGGTATATGAAACATGGAATTTCAGCGGATAGTAACCGCTCATGACATCGCTTCTGACCGTAAAGTTGAAGGTAAATTCCCTTCTGTTTTCCATGGCTGCTTCTTTCGTCTTGTTACCCGGAATATACGGCTCCGTCTGTAAATAATTCGTCATATCCGGTTCAAAGGGCCATTCGGAAACAACATTAGATATCATTGGTTCTATAATCAAATCGTTTAATTCTTCCGTTCCGAAATTCATAATCGGAAGCACGATGGATACCTGCTGTCCCGCGCTGACCGTTGGAGTCTGCCAATTATCAGCCACCTGAAGAAACTCGCTCGTAGTCATGGAAACGGTCGCGACGGCAGTGGATTCCATATTGGATTTCGTCTGCGCCACAAATGCCCACAGTTCCGTAATCGACATCTCGGTGTTGGCTATGTAATAGACCGCACTGTCGAACACTTTGTGAAGATTCTCCATCACTTTTGCATCAAGACTGTAGCGTACCTCAAGGCTCTGCATATAGTAGAGCATATCCTCATCCGCTTCCGCCCTATCATCATCGGTGATGATAGTGTCAGAGGTACGGTTAATGGTATTCGGTGTACTTGTTGTATTGCTGCTGATATTATCCGGAGTACCTTGGTTCTGGTCTGCTCCTGCGTTATTTTCGCCGGGATTTTGTTCTTCTGCCTCCACATAAGGTATTACTCCCGGCAATTGCGGTATCGGCGGCATCATCAATGCTGCTGCCAGTGCAAACGCCGCCGCAAACAATCGCTTCGTCGCTCTCCTCTTTCCTGTGAATTGTCTTAAAGCATTCCATTCTCTCTTCTTCATCTTTATTCTCCGCTCCCTCTGAAACCTTACCCTTTTACGATATGTCACACATATCACCCTTATATCCATCCTGTGTATATCGGATGATTCCTTATTCTTTCGCCTGAATCTCATCCGGCATATCCATGCCGCGTCTGTCCTCAATCTCGATAATCTTACCGTCTTTAATGCGAAGAACAATATCTGCAAACCCCGCCAGATAGTTGTCATGTGTTACCATCACTAACGTCTGGTTTTTCTCACGTACCACTTTCTTCATCAGATTCATTACTTCCACCGAAGTGTTGGAATCCAGATTACCCGTAGGTTCGTCCGCAAAGATAATCTCCGGTTCCACCACCAACGCTCTCGCCACGCCGACACGCTGCTGCTGTCCGCCCGACATCTGATTCGGACGATGTTTCTTATGGGCTGTCAAGCCTACCAGATGAATCATCTCTTCCGCTCTTGCATTGCGCGTCTTCTTGTCTACTCCCTGAAAAGTAAGCGGAAGCGCCACATTTTCTATCGCATTCATAGTTCCCATCAGATTAAACGACTGGAAAATAAAACCGATATGTTCCCGTCTAAACGCCACAAGCTGATTTTCAGTTTTGGTTTCCATATGTTCCCCTGCAATCACAATCTCGCCTTTCGTCGGCTTCTCCAGCCCCGCCAGCATATTGAGAAGTGTCGATTTACCGGAGCCGGATGTCCCCACGATAGAACAGAAATCTCCGCGGTTGATTGTAAAGCTGACACCGTTTAATGCTCTCACCTTCGTCTCCCCGACCCGGTAAATCTTATATAAATCTTTAACATTGATTACAGGTTCTCCCTGTCCTGTACTCATAGGCATACCTCTCTGCGTTTCTGTTTCCCACAGATTATCTTTCTACTCTTCTTCTGCACCGATTGCAGTCGCCTCCACAACAAACTCCGGTACTTCTCCTGTATAAAATCTATAATATACGCCAAACTGGCTCCTGTCATACGGATAAGTCGTATCTTTCTTAAAAGTTATATAAATATCGTAATCACCATCCAACTCGTATGTATGGTTCCATGCCGAAGAAAGAAATTCAGGATAGATATGCGGAACAATCTGCGCGAACTCCTCTTCCTCCATAAATGTCTCCGAAATAACCGGAACGCTTTCGTAGGCATAATCGGAATCCACAACCCAAGTATCCGCCACTGCGACATCTTCGAGAGGCATAATACCATCCTCATCTCCGTCTCCATATATCTCATTATGGTAATGCGTAATCGTAATATCCGCAATATCCTCCGGATTTAACTCTATCGGATAGAAAGCTTCCTTAGACTGAAGATAAGCAATCGTATTCTCAAAATTATCATATACATCCAGTGTGGTATTAAACCAATTCGGGAAGCTCACATTAATCCGCCCGCAGGGACGGTTATTGATTACCATTGTAAAATCAAACTGCTCCATATCCTTGACATACGCCTCGCGAAGCTTAAGTGCATCTTCCGCCGGAAGCGCTGCATTAGTAGCTCCGTTGCTGTAAACCATAGCAGTCGCTTCCGCAAAAGAATCCTGATCTGTCATAATCTGGAAACTTCCCTCCTTGAACTCCTTCGTTCCCATGATTCTGTTCAGCAATTCCTCGTTGCCCGGATTAGCGAAATCAACCCAGAAACGTCTCCCTACTTTTCTTCCAGACTTCAGACGGTACAATACGTTAATACATCTCGCATCCGTCATGTCCTCCGCATCTTCCGCTCTTGCCTTATCGGCTAATGTCAGCACAGCTTCCTTATCCTGCAGATACATGTGCTCTTCAGAAAATTCCGATGTACTAAAATAATTGAAATCTTTATCCCAGAACTGTCCGTAATAATCCACGTTAACGGCAATGCTGTCCAATTCATCAACAGACGGCAGATACTCATCATATCCGAACAAATCCAGCTTGAAGGATAAAAAGATGAAAACAATCCCCGCAACAGCTATGCCGCTTGAAATAAGATGTTTAAACAGACTCTTAAGATCAAAGTCATAAATAACTTCTATCGCCGCGCAGGCAATCACACCGGCGCCCGCCATACTCACTGCCGTCAATATCGCATTGCCATACGCTGCGCTATGTACCCACATACCAAGCCCGATGCCTGCCGGTATGGCTGCCACCACTTTCAAAAAGGGCTCAATCACCGGAAAAGCTATCGCTTTGCCCGCTGCCTCAGACGGACGCTTTCTGTAACACAGCCATGATACCGCCAGAAGCACTACCGCCAGTATAAACCATTTACCATAGTAAGGCAATAGTTCCCCTGCAAGCTCTCTTATCTCCTGAATCTGCTTAAAATCCCACATATTCATATCGTAATCATAAAGCACGGACAGCTTCGGTTCATGCATCACATAAAACCCTGATACGGTATCAAAAAATGAATACTGCATACTCCCCATCAGCGAATATATAATTCTCTCATACAAAATAAGCATCCCGCCGATGCATACCGTTATAAATCTGTTTCCTGTCAGCATTACTGCAAGTATCGTCGTGTGGTATATTACCAAAAAGAATAACAGATTCCACAAGAAACCAAGACCTACAGCCGCCATCACTGCACCGTTCACCGCACCCTGTACCGCCGCCGTAATGACTCCGATCAGCAAACTCACCAATGTAGATGTCAGATAAATTATCAAACCGTTTACATATACTACCGCAAATCTCCGATTCTTATCCACCGGAACGCTGTGATACATATCAACTTTTCTTCTGTCATAGAGATAAGAAAACCCTTGTATGCCGATGATCACCGTCAATATGATTAACGGTAACAATAAATTATCCTGAAATGCAAGCGCATCCCTTGTCGCCTGATACAAAGCATTCTGATACTCTTCTTTGGTTCTGTACGACCCTTGTGTATTCCACATTCTGATACGGCTTAAATATACTGTTAATACGCCTACATACATCATGAGCTGCGCCAAGACGGCTATAATCCATACCCAGACGCGTCGTTTATGATTTTCCTTACTGCTAGCCCAAAATGAGTTTCTTGATGTCATATCCGACTACCTCCGTTTCACTGATAAAAATTTCTTCCAATGACAGCGGAAGCACTTCATAAAACACCGTGTCCACCGTAGCAAATCTGGCTGTCACTTCTTCCCTTGTCCCTCTCACGGTAAACGTGCGAAGCGAGCCTCTCTGCTCTTTCTTAATCACGTCCATGCCATTTAACGCTTTCATCTCGTCTTCTATCGTAGTAAACACACACTGTACCTTCTGGATATTGCACTTCATATCTTCCAAATCCTTAGACAGCAACACGCCGCCTTTATGTAACAACCCTACATGATCGCAGATATCTTCAAGCTCCCTCAAGTTGTGGGATGCGATCACCGGCGTCATTCCCCTTTCCTCCATCTCTTTGGCAAAAATGGATTTAATGCCCTGCCGCATTACCGGGTCAAGTCCGTCAAAAGTCTCGTCGCACAGAAGATACTTCGTGTGGGAACAGATACCGAGAATCAAAGCAAGCTGTTTCTTCATACCTTTAGAAAAAGTCCCTATCTTTCTGCGCTTATCCAAATTAAAATTCTCAAGATATTTATAGAACTCTTCACTGCTAAATTCTTCATAAACGCCACTGTAATACCGCTCCATTGTCTGAGCATTGGAATTGGCAAAGAAGTACGGCTCGTCCGCAATAAAGAACAGCTTTTTCTTTGCTTCCACATTGTCATACACCGGCATATTGTCCACTGCTACCGTACCGCTGTCCGGCTTTAATACTCCCGATACAATGCGCAGCACGGTGCTCTTACCGGCTCCGTTCGTACCGATCAGTCCAAACACGGTATTTTCTTTTATCGTTACACTGACTTCATCAACTGCCTTAATCTTCTCAAAAGTTTTCGTCAGATTATGTATCTCTATCATAGATTCCTTCCTTTCTGTCTAAAGCGCTTCAATTTCCCGGATGAGTTCTGTTTTAGACATACCGATTTCCAGCACTTCTCTTACAAGTGCCAATATCTGCTCGATATACTCATTCTTGCGTCTGTCTATCAATCCGCTGTCTCCCGATACAAAATTGCCTCTGCCCTTCACAGTATAAATAAATCCCTGCCGCTCCAGCTCTGCATACGCCTTCTGTATCGTGTTCGGATTAATGGAAAGTTCCATGGCAAGATTCCTCACCGACGGTAGCTGTTCATCGGACTGCAACGCACCCTTTAATATCAATGTCTTATAGCGCTCCACTATTTGTTCATATATAGGACGGGTATCTTTATAGTCTATGAGTATCATTACTGCTCCTTTCTTCGTGATTTACCTTTTACCCCCCCCCACCAACAATACCAACTGTACTATCAGTGATGGTACAGTTAGTATACACGCGATAAATAAATATGTCAAGGGCATACATGGTTCCCCATATACGCCCTCGTTCTTAATGCTATCACAATATTTTGCGTCACAGCCTTTATTTTCTGCCGCCCGATTTTTATTTCATCAGCAGCGATTTACCCGTCATCTCTTCCGGCTGCTCCATTTCCATCAATTCAATAATCGTAGGTACAATATCCGCCAGACATCCGCCTTCTCTCAGCTTGTATGCCGGGTCAGCATTGACGAGAATAAACGGTACCGGATTCGTCGTATGCGCCGTAAACGGTGCACCCGTCTCATAGTCAACTAACTGTTCCGCATTACCGTGGTCGGCACAGATAAACATCACGCCGTCCACTTCCTTGATTGCCTCCACAGCGCGTCCTACACATTCGTCTACTGCTTCCACCGCTTTGATTGCCGCCTCTTCTACACCGGTATGACCAACCATATCCGGATTTGCAAAATTAATAATAATCACATCATACTCACCGGATTTAATGCAGCCGACCAGCTTATCACACACTTCATATGCACTCATCTGCGGCTTCAAATCATAAGTTGCCACATCTTTAGGAGAATTTACCAATATTCTCTCTTCGCCCTCGTTGGGTTCCTCCACTCCGCCGTTAAAGAAAAATGTTACATGCGCATACTTCTCTGTCTCGGCAAGTCTCGCCTGCTTCATACCATGTGCCGCAAGCCATTCACCAAACGTATTGGTCACTGCAATTTTATGGAATGCTACTTCCTTGTTCGGAATCGTCGGGTCATAATCCGAGAAACATACATAGGTAAGATTCAGTCTCTTCTCTCTGTCAAATCCCTTGAAATCATCATCACAGAAGCTTCTCGTAATCTCTCTTGCCCTGTCGGGACGGAAATTAAAGAAGACTACCGAATCGCCATCCTGAATTGTAGCCACCGGCTCGCCATTCTTTTTCACGACAGTAGGTTTTACAAACTCATCCGTCTCATCTCTGTCATAAGATGCTTGGATTCCTTCTGTGGCACTTGCTGCCTCTAAGCCCTCGCCTTTCGTCAACGCCACATAAGCCTTTTGTACTCTGTCATAGTTATTATCCCTATCCATAGCGTAATAACGACCTGTCACGGACGCCACTTCACCTACGCCGATTTTCTCCATCTCCTGCTCTAAATCTTCCACAAACCCTTTTCCGCTTGCCGGAGGCGTATCACGTCCGTCCAAGAATGCATGTACATACACCTTACTCAAGCCGTTTCTCTTGGCAAGCTCTAGCAGACCGTAAAGATGCGTGTTATGACTGTGCACACCACCATCAGACAAAAGACCGAACATATGCAGCGAGGAGTCATTCTTCTTACAGTTGTTTACCGCATCAAGAAGCGCCGGATTCTCAAAAAAAGTTCCGTCCTGAATCTCTTTGGTAATCCTTGTGAGCTCCTGATACACGATACGCCCTGCGCCCATGTTCAAATGTCCCACCTCAGAGTTACCCATCTGACCGTCAGGCAGACCTACCGCCATACCGCTGGCATTGCCTTTCACAAAAGGACACTCTGCCATAAGCTTATCCATCACAGGTGTCTTAGCCTCCGCAACCGCATTGCCCTGCGTCTTCTCATTCAGACCGTAGCCGTCAAGAATCATTAATACTGCTGGTTTTTTTCTCATAACTTTTCTCCTTTTCCTACTATTGTCATTCTATATCATTGCTAAACTACTTTATTATATCAACACAATTTACCATGTTGCCTTATCCTTTTCATAACATGTCCGGAATTAATAATCAATCTCCCATTCGTGTTCGCCACCCCAATCGCCGATTGCATTCGTAGTGGTCCCTTCCGCCGTCGTGATTTCGGTATCAAATCTGTAATTCATCTGTGGCTCGTACTTATTTCCAATCTTTACATTACTATATAGATACTGCACCTTGTACATCGTGTGCTCGCCCGATGCAGCATCCGCCACAGGTTCATAAGAGATTGCACTTCTCTGCACACCATCGTCCTCCTGTTTGGTGCCCCATACCGAAATGATACCCTGCTTATTATTATACTCATCACTGCTCAAGAAAGAAAACCTCACCTGACCATTCTCATTATGCAGTACAATCTGCTCTCTGTTAACTGGAATATAGGTAGTACCTTCCCAATAGCCTGAATTTTCGTTAATAAAACTATCCCTGATCTGCTGATAGGACTCCTGTGCAATCAAATCCCTCGCATATGCATAATTACCATTCTCAAATTCCGCAAATGCAGTCTCGAAATAATCCGTCACCTCTTTAGCTCGCAAGAGGCACGCCAGTGTCTCCGTAATCTTTTCATTACCTACAGCCGTATTGATATCAGTAAGTAAGGTCATATACTGCGTCATATGAGGCATGCTGATTCTGACATACGGCATGTCTATCAGTGCATACTGCGTTAAGATATTTTTTATCGCTTCGGAAGGGTTTGACTGATACACCGCTAAAAGCCTGCGCAGCAGTTGCTCGTACTCTGCATAACTGCATGTATCCTGCGCGATATCCTCGTCATAGAAAATCTCACATGTCATGTTATCCTCTGTCGTTTGGAAGAGACGTTCATAGCATGTGCCCATAAGATTCAACGCATCTTCATGGTCAGCCTTTTGTTCTAACACCTGAATACACTTGTCTACCGTCGCCAGAGTACAGTTTTTATTATTTATTTCACCCACTGCCTCGTTATATACGACGATACAGTAGTAATCAAGAAGACTGCTGTCTTGTGTCTGCTCCCATCCCGTATATACGATTTGTTTCGCTTCTTGTGTCTGTTCCTGCGCCAGATAATTGGATGCCAGACCACGGTATGCCCTCACGGAACCGGTGTCAATCTCCAACGCTTTTTCATATGCCCCCTGCGCCTCGGCATATTCCGCACGTGCCGCACATTTATCTCCTTTGTCAAGGCTTCTCGACAACTGCATGGAAGGAGTGCAAAATATTACAATGACAATAACTGCTGCCACAATGACCACTGAAGAGACCGCCATCATGATTTTCTGTCTTCTGACTCTCCTCAAGCGCTCCGCTTTTCTTCTGGCACGCTCTTCGTCCCGCTTTTTCATGCGGCTCTCAAAATCTTCTCCGCCTTCGCTCTTTGAATTTACCGCAGCATCCTTTTTCTTGGTTTCCGCCGGCATCTTCTTGACCGTCTTTTTCTTACCGCCGGACGTCTTCTTTCTCACCGTAGACTTGTCTTTGCTAACCGCTTTCTTTCTCGCTGCATTTTTATCTCCACCCACTGCTTTCTTTTTCACCGCAGGTTTATCTTCGCCCACCGCTTTCTTCTTCGCCGCAGGTTTATCTTCACTCACCGCTTTCTTCTTCGCCGCAGGTTTATCTTCACTCACCGCTTTCTTCTTCGCCGCAGGTTTATCTTCGCTCACTTCTTTCTTTTTCGTTGCAGGTCTATCTCCATCCGACATTTTCTTCTTTGCTGTCGGCTCATTTTCATTAACAGGTTTCTTCTTCGCTGTCGGCTTACTCTCTACGACAGACATTTTAACCTGCGCATCCTCCTTGGCTAAATTACCGTTATTATGCCCCATACTAACCCTCATTTCTGTACATCATACATCGATATCCCCACACATTCACAATACTAGCATATTTGATAGGATTTTGTCTAGAAAATCATCATTCTTTATATACGATATTTTATCGCCGTGATACAATATTAAAGTGAGCATTTCATGTTCCGTGTATTCCACCATCCGTTTGCATTATGCAATAGATATAACATGCTTTATGATATATTTTATGTAAGGAAATCTACCATGAAAGACAATACCGAGAATCACATCCGCATACAGTATCAGAGTAAACTCTACGACCTTCCCTACACGCTGATCCGCAGCAATCGCAAAAGCTGCTCCATCAGCATATCCCCCGATGCGCAGATTACGCTGCGCGTTCCTATGCGCACTACCGACAAAGAAATTCAACACCTTCTTATCGAAAAGCGCCTCTGGATTATAACGAAATATCTGGAAACGCTAAAACATCAGCAAGAACTTCCTGTATCTGATCTGACAGATACCCAGCGTGCTGCTCTGGAGCAAAGATATGTCAACGCCGCAAAAGAATATTTTCCTAAACGCGCCGCCTACTATCAGCAATATACCGGCGGTGTCTATCATCGTATCTCTATCAGAGATCAGAAAACCCGCTGGGGAAGCTGCAGCGCCAGAGGTACGCTTTCTTTCAACTGGCGCCTAATGTTGGCGCCGCCTGCAATACTGGACTATGTCGTCGTTCATGAACTATGTCACTTAACCCATATGAATCACTCCGCCGCTTTCTGGCAGAAAGTGGAAAGCGTATATCCGGACTATCGTGCTGCCCGCAAATGGCTGAAAGACCATGGACATGAACTGGTATTATAACTCAGAACATTAATTTCCCTGTTTCTTTGTTCTGATACGAAGCGCCGCATAACGACTGTTCCGGCTTTCCGTATATGATTCCTTTTTACCTTGGTGCGGCTTATCATTTCGTCCGCGCTGTCTTCCATCATTATTTCTATGGCTTGACTTGCCCGAATCATTCCTCCGTTTCGGCTTGCCTGAATCATTTCGGTGATTCTGCCTTCCTCCGCGCTTTCCGTCTTTTTTTTCAAAAAAGAATTTATCCGATTTGATATCCTCGATTTCATCTCCCAGCTTCATCTTCATGAACGCTGCTGCAATCTGTGTGGCACTGTACTGTCCTAACGCAATTTCGTCCAGAATATATTCTGCAGCGCGGCTGATATCCTGCTGCTCGATTACCTTAACCGCTTCTTTCAATATCTTAGACGCCTTTCTCTGCGTAATGTCTGCAGCACTTGGAACATTTCTCTCCTTAATCTTAGTATGACAGATACGCTCTATATCCCGTATCTTGTAAGCCTCCCTGCCCACTACCAATGTAAAGGACCGTCCCGTCTTACCGGCACGTCCTGTTCTGCCGATTCGGTGCACATAATATTCTATATCTTCCGGCACATCATAATTATAGACCGCCTCCACATCACTTACATCAATTCCTCTTGCCGCCACATCGGTTGCTATCAGAATGTTTGCTCTTCCGCTGCGGAACAGGTTCATCACCGTATCCCTTTGATGCTGGGATAAATCACCGTGTAATCCTTCCGCTTCATATCCACGGCTTTTCAAGTGTTCTGTCAACTCATCAACCATGCGCTTAGTATTACAGAAAATCAATGCGCGTTTAGGGTCATAATAATCAATCAGCCTGCAAAGCACTTCTTCTTTGTCCTGTCTGCGCACTTGATAATACGCCTGCTTGATTAACGGAATCGTCACTTCCTTCGGTGTCATCCGAATGTATGCCGCGTCTTTTTGATAAGTCTTAGTAAGGTCAAGAATAGGCTTCGGCATTGTGGCAGAAAAAAGTCCTGTCTGCCTCTCATCAGGCATCTCCTTAAGAATTGTCTCTATATCATCCCTGAATCCCATGTTGAGCATTTCATCCGCCTCATCCAGTACAACTGTGTGTACGTTGCCCATTTTCAGCGTATGTCTGCGCATATGGTCCATCACTCTGCCCGGAGTACCCACTATAATCTGTACACCGCCTTTTAAGTTCTTAATCTGCTTGACAATATCCTGCCCGCCGTAAATCGGCAGAACTTTGATTCCCTGCATATACTTGGCAAACTTACGCAGCTCATCCGCCGCCTGCATAGCCAGTTCTCTTGTAGGGCACAAAATTACCGCCTGCAGATTCCGATTGTCCGGATCGATTTTCTGTAAAATCGGAATGCCAAACGCCGCTGTCTTTCCTGTGCCCGTCTGTGCCTGTCCGATAATATCCCGTCCCGTCATAAATAACGGAATTGCCTGCTCCTGAATAGGAGTCATCCGGTCAAACCCCATCTCCTTCACGGCACGTAGAATTCTTTCATCAATCCTTGCATCTTCATAGTTCATACACTGTACATCTTCCGGCTGTGTTACAATCTCCTTTTCTACAAACTCATCAAATTTCCTGTTACCCTTTGTCCTGTTACTCATAACTACTCCATTCTTCTTAATTTTTCTATAACTCTGTAATACAGAGAGATTTCCTTGCTTCCGTCTTTCTTATGCCGTCCCATATCTAAGACATGATAATTGCTGCCATATCCGCGCTCATCGCCCGAACATGGCAGCATTACGATACAATCAAATCCCCGCCGCAAGCAGCGGGAATCAATCTATACTGATGCAATCATTTTCATACTACGCCGTATATATTCTGCGGAGCCTGCTCACCGCCCTGTCAGCAATCAGACATTCTCCATGTTCTTTAAGATACTGCATCCGCTCTTCAGAAACCGCAATCAGATTGCCGAATTCTACCGCCTGTGCACTAATCTTATTAAACAGCTTATGCGACAGTCTGTTCTTCTCCACGACAAGATAATAGGTTTCACTTTCTTTATAGAGATGACTCTTCACGGATACCCCGGACGGAATTGATGCCGTATACTGCATCACCTGATGAAGCGTGGCAAAAACAAACATACGCCTGTTTTCATCAAACTCTTCAAGCTGCTCCTGCTTTCTTGCCTGACGTTCTTCTTCCTCCTGTCGGCTTATCTCTGCGCTGACGCCTTGCAGCGCTTCTTTCAAATGTTGCAGAATATCTCTGAACCCCGCAGGACTTTCATTCGTAAATGTAACTGCCAGCCCTTTATCCTTAAGCGGCGTAATCTGCATGGCAATACTATCTCCACTGATTGTATAGCCTACCTCATCATGGGCGCGTTCAATGATATCTCTTAAGAATCCTTCACCTTTCTCATTGCGCTCAAAAATATCGGACAATGTCAGACCATATTCCTGCATATCCTCTTCTGAAATAATACACTGTACTGTTGCATCGTTGATTTTCTTATATTTCATATAGCACGTTATCCTCTGTCTTCTTCCCCTTGTCGTCCACAAGCCTAACTAATATGTAGAACTTTGTCAAGCCAAATTTTCTCTGTACACAAAATTTTTATGTGAGTACAATATTATTTTAACACAAAAATACGCAATAAGAAAGAATCTTATCGCGTATTTTACAGGTTTGTTAGTTCAGCTTAAATTTTCCAACCTCTGCATTCAGCTGCCCGGCGATACCCATATTAGAATCAGCCTTATGCCCGATATCACCGACACTGTTTGTCAGTGCGACCGTCATCTCCGATACATTACTGATTCCCAGCGCGCTCTCCCCTACTGCTGTTTTGACGCCTTCAACCATTTCTTTAATGCTATCCATACTGCACTTAAGTTCTTTACTTTCCGATGCAAATCTTTGCATCATCTCGCTCATGCTGCCGACATCATTCTGATAATTCTCGCTGGTTTCCAATAATTGCTCATAACCGCCCATTGCAGTCTTATTCATGAAATCGATCATCTCTTCTGACTCTGCCGCCAACCCATCAACCGCCTCTATGACCTCCGTCGTCACTTTCTGAATCTCCGTCGCCGCTCCCGCAGAATTGGTTGCCAGTTTACCAATCTCATCTGCCACTACGGCAAATCCTCTTCCTGCTTCACCGGCTCTCGCCGCTTCAATACTTGCATTTAATGCCAGAAGAGTAGTTTCCTCCGTAATATTAATAATATTTCTCGTAAGTCCTTTGATCCTCTCTACCTCTCTGGATTTCTCAATCTTGTTCTGAACCGCCGCCGCCATATTTGCCGCCTGAGCAGCCGCACTCTGTCTGTTCTCTACCGCTTTGTTATATACATGCAAGGCATTCTGCTTAATCCGGTTAGACGAAATGCTCCCCTCCTCAGACTGATGATAAATTTCTTCAATAGAATCAAACGCCCGTCCAATCGAATCATTGACTTGATCCAAAGACGCACTTGATTCCTCCATCGCCGCACTCATTTCTTCCATCGTCGCAGAAACGTCGGAAATATTATCTTCCGCACACGACAATTTCTCAGCCATCATGCATGAAGAGGTATTCAGTTCATTGGAATTACCTGCAATATTCAACATGATACTTCGTATATATCTCAAAAGCTCATTCACATTGTTTGCGATCAGTTCCATCTCATCACCGGTGTTCACATCCAATGTCTGTGTCAAATCCCCTTCATTATGTACCAGTTCGTATATTTTACTATCCACGGCATGAAGACTCTTAACGATACGTCCCACGATCAAATTGATAACAAGAAGCGCCGCTGCCAGACAAATAACCGTAATCCCCACAGTCTGTTTAAGGATTGAGTTGAGCCGTCGTATCACGCCCGAAGCGTCATAGTCGCATCCGACAACACCCACTACCTTGCCGCTGCTGTCCACTATCGGCATATATGCCGAAATCAAATCTCCGTCTTCCGTGGAATCAATATAATCCTGAACATATGCTTCCCCATCAAAAACTCCCTGCAGTTCCTGATACGATACTTCAAAGAGATCGCCAAATGCAGCGCGGCTCTGTGAATTGTCTGTGTCTATTCCGTAATATACATTATTTCCGTCCGTATATAGTGTATATAGAAATTGAATGCCACAGTCTTGCCGGATATCCTCTAACGTCGCAAGAATCTCCTCATACTCACTGCTCCCCTCAGCCCCGGGCGTCAAATCTTCCAGTTTCTGTGCATCAATTACTTTGGCTGAAATAACCGCTGCCATTCGCGCCTCTTCGACACCCATCGCAACCAGACCATCCTGTGTACGTCTGTAAGAATTCACTCCCATAACGATACAAAGTGCCATAATCATCGCACTTGCCGGTAACACAATTTTGTTCCGAATACATAATCCTCTTGTCTTATTTCGTCTCATATTGCCACCCTTTTCATATAAATCGCTGTCTTATCAGTGTGAACTTATCTTAATTATATCAACAAGTCAGTTTGTTGTGCAATATGTATTTTTTTTAGTACAATATTCATCCTTTTCCGTCATTTTTAACAAGTCATCTTATAAATTTAAAATTGTACTTGCAATTTATATATTTTAGCAAAATTATTTGACTTTTCACTTTTCTTTTTTGATTTTATCTGTTAAAATGATGTTAAGAAATAAAGATTCCTGCCGATACTATTAATAGAACAAGAGGTTCACTATAATATTATCCAAGGAGGGATTACCGCAGTATATGCATATGAAAAGAGTTATAAAGTCGAAGCGGTTATGGCGATTACCCCGTTAAAGAAGATTTCTTCCAATGACAAAAATCACCAGTCCAAACAGAACCCATCCCAAACCTTTTCGCAGACTTTCTTTTCTGAAGTTTTGGATGAGGCATGTGATCGGGAACATGAGAAACATATTCACATCCGTACCAATGGTTACACCAAGGATGCACTTCCCTATTACAATTTTATTAACATGCGCGAGTATTGCTAGATAGCTGCTCTAACAAGTTTAAAAGCCGAGACGGTAATCATTATACCGTCATCGGCTTTTATCACATCTACTGAAGCTGCTTTGCCAAGCTGAATATCTCTTCCAGCATTTCCTTGCATGCCTGCATATTCTGCACTGTCATCTCAGAAGTCTTCAGCCCTTCCACACTGGAAGCCGCTACTTCCTCGCTTGTCGCAGATAACTGTGAAATATCATCAGAGATTGCATTCGTGCTGTCTATGATGCTGGCAATAATCGTCTCACTTGCCCTCACATCATTCACCATATTCTGCACTTCTTTATCTACAGATTCAAATTTCTCTTTCGTAGCTTCAATCAGTTCGCTCTGCTTCGCAATAGACATTACCGCGCTATCTACACTCTCATTGACACTCTTCGTATCCTGAATCAGCTCGCTGATAATATTTGTGATGCTGTTGGACGCTTCCTTAGTCTGCTCTGAAAGCTGCCTGATTTCCTCCGCAACTACCGCAAACCCTTTACCTGCTTCACCCGCTCTCGCCGCCTCGATAGAAGCATTGAGCGCAAGCAGATTCGTCTGATTAGATATGGATAAAATCACTCCAATAAAGTTCTGTACATTCTCCACCTTCTCACTCAGCCGGTTGCTGACTTCCACCGTCCCATTACTCGCATCTTCTACGTTCTGCGCCTGTTTTCTCAAACTTTCAACGACTTCCGCGCCCTGAGTTATCATATCATTTGTTCTATCGGAGGATGCAATCAGATTCCGTATACTCTCCCCTACCGCGTCCGTATTACTGCGGATATCCATACACATATCCGCCTGTCTTTGTATGGATTGTGCCGTTGCATCAGTACTTTCCGCTATATTCGACATGGCAAAATTGCTTGTGTCCACATTATTCTGTAAATCATTCAGTTTACCCATTGCGCCGTCAAAGTTCTCAATAATGCTTCCTGCCACCTGCAGCATTTTCTGTTGGCTGGCTTCCTGACTAGCGGCAGCCTCCGCCACGGTATTCACATTCTCTTCATTAAACAACGTTAACAGCTTGGAAACTGCACAAGAAGCATATGCCACAAGCGCAATCGTAAGCAGCGCCACAATCGAATCTTCCAGCTGTGTTCTATCCATCAAAAATGTTCTGATTACATTGCATACGATAATCACTGCATTTCCCATAACCAGCAATTTTCTGTTATAGTATGCCATAGCGCCGAACAATACCGGAAAAGCATACGCCGAGACCCCTGTTCCCGTTCCGAACAACACCATTACTACATAGGCAACCGTCGCACATATCATCATACCCAGTGCGCCCTTTTTCTGGTTCTTCCACAACACGTATGATACGATTGCTCCAATGAACATCAGCACGGACATAAGCACCCTCATATAAGGCTGCGTATCATCCTTTGATATAAGCGCCGACAACCCCATTATAATAATGAAATACCCCAAAATTACCAGCACTACCGATAGTACCGTTCTATTCGCCCGTTTGTATTGTGATTCTGTCATTTTACATTACCTCCTTTAAGCTATCTGTATTCTATTGACATCACATTTACATATGCTCATAGCATTCTACTTTTTAATATATTTTTATGGCAGTTGTACCTCTTGAATCAAATCCTTAGGCAGCCATTTTTTCAATATTGCTCCCAGCATTTCCAAATCAATCGGCTTTGGCAGGAAATCATCCATCCCACCTACCAAAAACTCAGCCTCCATCCCCTTAACCGCATTGGCTGACAATGCTACAATCGGTAAGTTATCGGTATAAGGGGTGCCGATTGCCCGTATCATTTTAGCTGCCTCTATACCATCAAGTTCAGGCATCATATGATCCATAAATACCAAATCATACTGTATCTGTCTGCGAATCATATCTACACTGTCTTGACCGTTATCCACCAAATCCGGCACAATACCAAATTTCTTTAGGAGACCCGTTGCCACACGAAGATTCACTTTATTGTCATCTACAACAAGTATTTTTGCTTTCGGAGCCGCAAAATCAATTACAAATTGCTTTCTTTCTACAATCTTCTTATTCTTACTGTACTCGCATGGCGACGCGTCAATCACTTTCTGCACAATATCAAAACAGAAAGTACTGCCCTTGCCATATTCACTCTGCACATCAATACTGCCACCCATATTTTCCACTAAAAGCTTGGAAATGGACAACCCCAATCCGGTTCCCTCTACGCCACGATTCTTCCGCATGTCTACTTGCTCAAAGGAATGAAATAACTTCGGTATATCGTCTTGCCTGATTCCAATACCTGTATCGGCAACACTGATGAGCAGCCTTCCCGTATCTGCTTCCTGCTGCTGCCATGATGCAGTAAGTGTAATTTTCCCTTCATGTGTAAACTTCATGGCATTGCCCATGATATTAATGATAATCTGCTTCACCCTGCCAATATCCCCGTACAGCTTACGCGGTACGCTGTCCGCCACCTTTGCAATCAACTCCACGGGCTTACCTTTCACCCGGATTTCCATCATGCTCATAATATCATGAATCATTGAAGCAAAATAGTATTCTTCAGGTATAATCGGCATCTTGCCGGACTCAATCTTAGAAAAGTCCAGAATATCATTAATAATACTTAAAAGCCCTTCTCCCGATGTCTTGATCGTCTCCGCATATTCTTTGCCCCGCCTCGTCAGATTCTCATCTAAGAGCATATCTGTCATACCGCAGATTGCATTCATCGGTGTTCTGATCTCATGAGACATATTGGCAAGGAAGGCACTTTTTGCCTCATTGGATGCTTCCGCCTGATGCATGAGCCGCTCCATCTCCTCCATATTATGCTTAATCGTCATCGTATTTTCCACTGCCACCATAGTGAGCACACTACAGCCGAATAAAATACATAAAATATTAATCAGCATATTCAAAATACGCAGGAAATTGGCAATGGAAACATTTTCGATCACATATAACGGTTCGCAAAAACTCCCCATCACCCACTCAGCAAAATAAAACAGACATATTACCCCAAAATTTATCAGCGGGTGAAAAACCTTTTTGCCCTGATTCTGGCACCCTAAAATGTAACTTGTCAAAAAAGTAAACGGCATAATAGCAAGGCAATACAGTCCAAACTCCGTACTGTCACCCAATATGTATACAGACAATGCGGAATATACAAGTATTTCAACAATAAATATGTAATATACCAGCCTGATTCGATTCTTTCCAGCATAGTAGAAAGCTACTACATATATTAACATACTCAGAATATTCAGGCGACTTAAAAAAAACTCACCCTCAACCCTTAAGGCAATCATCAATGTCAAATGCACAAATACGAGTAATACCGCGCAAATCTGCAAAAACACATCATAATTCATAATATTCAATTTAAAATGTTTCACACGCTCCCACAATCCTGCTAATCCGGTCATGAATACTCCTCACTATTGGGCTTACGTTTATTATATCACATAATTATCTGATATTTCATTCTGCCACTCCACCAAATCTGCCAATGTTACCTTATCCACCACATCACCGATCGCAGCATTAAGCATTTGCCATAACCGCAAAGTCGCACACGTCTCCTGTCTTTCACACATATTTGTTTCATCTTCCAGACATGATACCGGTGCAAGCGACCCCTCCGTCAGTCTTAAAATCATACCTACCGTATATTTCTCCGGCTCTTTAGCCAGACGATATCCTCCCTGCGGTCCGCGAATACTTCTCACATAACCGGCTTTGTTCAAAGTGGAGATAATCTGCTCCAAATATTTATCCGATATTTCCTGCCTCGCTGCAATATCCTTAATCCGTACCGGTTCTCCGGTATTGTTCAATGCCAAATCCAGCATCAGCCTGAGCGCATATCTTCCTTTTGTTGAAATCTTCATATCTACGCCTTGCCTCTCCCCCAGTCTCCACGTTTCTCTTTTCCTATTGACTTGCTAGACATTCTATGATAGTTTATACTACTCTTCTTCCTTTTTGTCAATTGTCGCAGAATATCTATATAAAAATTATTCTTTTCTCTGTTAAGAAAAAGAATGTGTATTACGATATATATCATAAGAAGTGACTAAAATTAAGTCGCCGTGAAGTAAACGGATTTACGTATCAGGCTAAGGAGGGCATATGACATGAACAAAGTAAGCGGATACAACGTGTATCAAAACAATTATTATGATAACTCTGTGGGGAACAGAAAAGAACAGGATAAGACATCCAAAATAAATTCCGCTAACAAAACAAGCAGTACAAAAAAGACGGGCAGTAACCCTGCTCAACTAAGCGAAAAAGCAAAAGCACTGTTGCAGGAACTGAAAAAAACATACAGCAACATGGACTTCATGGTTGCCGATTATGATTCTGACGAAGAGGCTGCTTCCTACCTTTCACGCGGTACAAAAGATTACAGTGTACTGATTGATCCTGAAGAACTGGAACGCATGGCTTCTGACGAGGATGTGAAAAAACAAAATCTCTCTCTCCTTGACGAGGCAGTCGGCAAATTAGACGAAGTGAAAGATCAGCTGGGCGACCATAAAGACGAAGTAATGCGCATGGGTGTCTCCATCGGTAAAAACGGTGAAATGTCTTTCTTCGCCGAATTGGAAAAAGTCGGAGAACGTCAGAAAGAATTTGTTGACAAAATCAGAGCAGAGAAGAAAGAAAATGCTGAAAAAGCCACTGACAAAACAGATTCACGTCAGCCTAATCCATACGGCTACGAGAAAAGCAAACGTACTACCGTATATGCATCCTCTGCCGAAGAATTAGTAGACAAGATTTCCAACGTAGACTGGGACAGCATCAAAGAAGAAACATCTCTTCCTATGCCGGGCGGTCGCTTTAACTTTTCCGTCTAAAAAAGCGAACAAGTTCGCTTACGAGATTTGCTTCGCAAACTCGAAAGATATCGAGGAATTTCCTAATACAAAAACATATAGCAAAAAGCGCAGACATTTGTCTGCGCTTTTTAATTCTTTAATAAGCATATATATACTGCACTCCACTACATACCGAGAAGCTCTTTTCGCTTAGTCTCCTCAAAGAAATCATCGATAGCCTTAATAATCTGCGAAGGCTCCATAGACTTCAGCAAATATCCTTGCGGCTTCAATGCCATAACCTGAGTGATGATTTCTTTATCTCCCTTGTTGGTCAGAAAGATAACCGGAATATCTGCAAAATCATGCTCGCTTCTGATCATCTCAAGCACCTGTTTTCCATCCACTATCGGCATCTCATAATCTAACAGCACGAGGTCCGGTCTGTTGGTAGATAGAGATTTGATTGCCATAGCGCCGGAATTTGCCAATGTCACCTGATAAGATTCCTCCAGCCAGCCCTTTACGTTACGAAGCATAGTACCTGAATCGTCTACCACCAATATTTTCTTCTTATTCTGCTTACCATATTTCTTCTCATATCCGGTAATCGTACTGACTACTTCACTGACGTTGATCGGTCGTTGGAACTTCTGGCGAATCATATTCTTGGAAATGATCTTTTCCACGCTGGCTAACTCATCAATATCGCCAATTGCAAAAAGAGGAATGTCCTCTTCCGCTGCTCTGTCCTTAATATAATTGAGCGCCTGCAGCTCTTCAACCATCTTCTCATCCACATAAAGTAACACAATACCGATTGGTTCTTCAATCTGGTTAATTGCGTCAATATCCGCCTTTACTGTGATTACTTCATATTCTGCCCTTTCAAACCAATCCTTTAATGATACAATCAGATAACTCTGAATTTGTGAGACAATCACTACATTCTGCATTTTAACACTCTCCCGCCTTAATCTGTACATCCTCTATCTGCTATTGCCATATGCATACAGATTTTCATTATCACATCAATCAAAATTAGTATAACAAATTTTATCAAGACTGTAAATATCTTCTTCCCTCATTTGATGAATCTCTGTACAACTCCATCATTTTACCATGATATTCTCTAATATATGCAAGTATTTCTTCTTTGTGCAGCGCGTCTTCCTTCTGCATTTCCCTGCTCGATTTCTCCAAACCGGCTGCTTCATCCGATAATTTTTTTGCTCCTGCACTTAACGAGGAAGATTTCAGTCCGTGTACAAGTATCGCATAATTCTTCCAATCCCCTCTCTCATATGCATTCTCTATTTTGCAGCATTCTGTCTGCTCTACATCACAGAATTCCTGCAAAACTTCCCTGTATACCTCTTCACTGTCACCGCAATATCTAAGTCCCATATCAATATCCAGCCATTTCAGTTCTGCTGTCGGCGGCATACTTTGTAAGACATCATCTGCATTATCTCCATCCGACTTTATATTTTGCTGCCCTGATTGTACCGGAATCTGCTGCTCCGTCTCAGAAATAATTTGCATTTTCTCCGATGGGATATACTGCTTCAGCATTGTCTCCAAATCATTTCCCTCAACGGGTTTGCTCAAATAATCGTCAAACCCGTTTTCGATATACATCTCCCGCACCCCTACAATCGCATTCGCGGTAAGCGCAATGACCGGTGTATCCTGACAACGATTGTTTTTCATGTCTTTTAACATCTTAAGCGTCTCGATTCCGTCCATATCCGGCATCATATGATCCAGCAAAATCACGTCATAATGTTCCCGCTGTACCAACTCCAGACATGCATTCCCGCTTAAGCAGGTATCGACCTGAACACGGGTTTTCTTTAATAACTGCTCAATTACAAGAAGATTCATTGCAGTGTCATCTACAACAAGTATCTTTGCATCCGGAGCCGCAAAGCTCTCACGGTATTGGTGCCTGCTCCGCTTCATAGCAAGCTGATATCTTTCCTGAAAATCTCCGAGCGGACTGTCGTTCACAATTCCTTGCTGCAAATATATTGTAAAAGTTGAACCCACGCCGTACTGACTCTCAACCTCAATCCGTCCGTTCATCTGCTCGACCAATCTGTATGTAATCGCCAAGCCCAGACCGGTTCCTTCTACATTCCGGTTTTCTCCCAGATTAAGACGTTCAAAATTGCGGAATAATTTCGGCATATCCTCTTCCTTGATTCCGATTCCCGTATCAGAAACCCGAATTTCCAACAATATTTTATCCGCGCCTGACCGCTCGCCGTTTACAGACAGAGAAACTTGTCCTTCCTTTGTATACTTGACAGCATTATTGAGTATGTTAATGATCACCTGACGGTCACGAGTTCCATCACCCCACAATTCGCTCGGCAATTTCTCATCAATATCGACATTGAATTGCAAATTCTTACTGTCGGCTTTCACTCTCACCATATTGATTACATCGTTCAGCATGGAAGCCGTATCATATGCCGCCTCGACAATCTCCATCTTACCGGATTCAATTTTAGAGAAATCAAGAATATCATTAATCAACGAAAGAAGCGTTTGGCTTGCACCCTGTATGTTCTGCGCATACTCTCTGATATCTTCCTGCTCGCATTCCCGCAGAATCATCTCATTCATACCCATGACCGCATTGATAGGCGTGCGAATCTCGTGTGACATATTCGCGAGAAAGTCGCTTTTTGCACGGTTTGCCTTATCCGCCATCAATTTCGCCTCTCGCAGCTCATCGCTCTCTCTTGCCTTCTCTTCTGCGCCGAACAGATAGACCATGCCGATCACCAGAACGACCATCAGCAGACCAAACACCCACAGTGCCAGTACGACCAGATAGGAAATCCCCTCCATTGCCACATCTTCCGGTACATAACCTACCAAAATCAAATCTGTATCGTCAATTTCCGCTGAAAAGAGAAAGTAGCTTTCCCGCTCTGTCTCTACATGCGTAGAAGTTGATGTCAAAACCTGCAGCTGCTCCCGCATCGTCAAATATCCGTCATAGATTTCCGTCATATTAAAGAACGCCGCATCTTCGGCAGTGTTGCCGCTTGAAATGATAACCTGCTCCTGCAAATCCATAATAAGCACCCTGCCCTTGCCTCCGTGACAGGATAAACCGAATTTATTGTAGAGAAGACTCGTATCATACAATTTATATAATACATATCTTACATTTCTTCCCCGATAAACCGGCACCGTAAATAATAGCCCCCTTTCCTTGCTGTAGCTGACGGCGTCCTCTCCCCGAAAGGACTGCCTGATTCCGTCAAATGCAAGAAAATCCAGCGCCTCGCCACACACAGCGTTGCCATCCATCTCCAATAACCCGACCGAAACTTTATCTTCATGATCCGCAAACGTATTCACAATATCCTGCCGCTCCGCCTCATGATACTGTATATAGTCCGCTGTCCATGTAAGCTGTCTGAGTTCTGCCGCAAATTGTTTCTCTGTTGTCTGCGCTAACACCTCCGCCTGCTGTGCTGTCTGCCGCTCAACATAGTAATTCAGCAATGTTCTCATTTTATTGTACATCAAGATTCCGACAATACCAAATATCACACTAAAAATAAAAATACCGGAAATGATCTTTCTGTTTCTTTTAATCCACGCTTTCCTCATAGAAATCTACGCCTTCCACATACCAATCAACATGTTCCAGCAATACTTCGTCACTAACCGTCTCCGACTCGTCACAGATCAGATTACCCTCTCTGTCATATATCTCTCCTGAAAAAACACCACCCCGTGACAAAATCTGTTCCCTAGCCTTTTCCACTTCTTCTTGAATCTCATCTGTCACCAATTCTGAATACGGTGTCAGTTTCACCGCATCGGCTTCCATTCCAATCCAGTAATTTTCCGCTGCGTTCCCTCTGCCTTTCAAGTATCCGCTGATCACCTCTTCATAGATTTTCTCCCAGTTGCATACAACCGATGTCAGATAATGCGGCGAACACCCTTCAAATTCTCTGTGATATCCGATGGAGTCCACACCCAGACGTTCCGCTGCCTCCACAACATTGCCTTGATTCTGATGATAAGTGACTACATCCGCCGAGCATTCCTGTACCAGCTTTTCAACGGCTGTCGTTTCCTTCTCCTTGTCATCCCAAGCTCCTGTCCACAGAACGATTACTTCCGCATTCGGATTACCTCTTTTAACGCCCAATGTGAACGCATTAATGCCGCGATTTACTTCGTTATTGGGCATTGCCGCCACATATCCCACCACATTACTCTCCGTACGCATCCCGGCTATAATACCTGACAGATAACGTGCCTGATACATGCGCACGAAATAGGTATTCAATTGTCCTCCCTGACGTTCAAAGAAATTCACATTAAACACAATATCCGGATACTCTTTCACCAAGTCCTGCACTTCCTCGGAATATCCGTAACTGGTCAATAGTATCATACCGGCGCCATCTTCGACCAATTCTCTGACTGCCTGCTCGCACTGTCCTGAATACTCTTCCACATTCTCTTTTACAAGGAGACGCACTCCAAGACTTGTACATGCCTCTTGCGCACCGGCATAGTTCATTCCGTTCCAACCGTTTTCCTGCGTACTCCCGCTTAATACGATTCCAATCTTGTCCTCAATCTCCCTGTCGGTTCGCCCTGCAAATAAAATAAACAAAAGTATCACAGCCAGCAAAATCAATGCGGTTACAAGCAGCAGGCTTCTGTATTTCTTACTTACCATCGCTTGTCACCACCCCTTCTACATACCAGTCAAACGCGTTTAACATCTCTTCATCTGTCATACATTCCATTTCATGGACGCGGACGGTTTCTTCCGTATCCGTAATCGGTCCGTAAAACACATCAAAAGTTCCGCTCATAAATTTCTGCTGTTCCTGCTCTACCCGTTCCCGAATGCCGGATTTCACGTTCCCGCTTAAGGGCGCCAGAGATACAATGCCGGTTTCCGCTCCCTCCCAATAATGCTTTCCGATAAACTTGCCTTGCAGGCACTCCAGTATGTGCGGTTCGTAGAAATTCTCCCACTCAAAAACCGGAGCCGTCAGAAATGTGTTGGGATACAATTCAATATTATCCATATTATATCCGATGCACCAGATGCCCCTCTCTTCCGCCATCTCCAACGTTCTGTTGGTATCCGTATGTATCGTGATCACGTCAATATCATGCGCGTCAAGAAGCTTCTGCGTAGCTGATTCCGCCTCCGCTTCTCCCGTCCATGACTGGGTCCATTCCACATACACTACCGCATCCGGGTTAACCTCTCTGACTCCAAGCGTAAAGGCATTAATCCCTCGATTCACTTCCGAAATCGGATACGCCGCAACATACCCAATCTCGTTTGTCTCAGTCTGCAATCCTGCAACAATTCCGCTCAAATAACGCATCTGATAGATTCTGCCGAAATAGGTCGCAAGATTTCCTGTCTCCGCTACCCCCGTCGCGTGAAAAAAATAAATATCACGATGCTGCTTTGCCATCTCTAATGCATATTCTCCATAGCCAAAAGAATTGCATATGATAATCTTACACCCCTGCTCAATTAAGTCTTCCATATATTCTTTGCACTGTTCATCCGCCGGAACATTCTCACAATAATACACATCCAGATTCAAGTTATCGGCGCACAATTCCATCCCTTCATAGTGGGACTGCCCCCAGCTGTGATCGTTGATACTGCCGTTTAATATAAATCCTACTTTAGTCTGCTCCCGCGTCACCTCGGTATCTGTCTCGCGCACACTGATAAATACGATACCGATAACGATAATACCTACGATGCTGCCTGCTAATGCCAGTATTTTCTTCATATGCTATGTATACTCTTCCGCTTCAAATTGTCATCAATGCTTCTTATATCTCCAATAATACCACATTCCCGTAATATCCGCCAGAGCCCATCCGATGGGCACCGACATCCATATACCTGTCACACCGATCCATTGTACCGCTGAGAGTACATAAGCTAAAATTACGCGGGTCCCAAGTGATATCACTGTCAATATTACCGATATGCCCGGCTTATGAATTGCACGATAATAGCCGTAGAACAGGAACAATAGTCCGATGCCGAAATAAAATGCGCCTTCAATGCGCAGATATCCCGCTCCGATTGCGATTGCCTCTGCACTTTCCTCGTTTAAGAACAACCCCATCAGCCGTTCTCCGAACCCCACTACCAGCATGGAAATGACCATACAAAACAAGAAAGCTCCAAAAACCGCATCCCTCATTCCCCTGCGGATTCTTTCCGTCTTGCCCGCTCCGTAATTCTGTGCCACATAAGTGGAAAATGCATTGCCAAAGTCCTGTACCGGTGCATAGGCAAAAGAATCTATTTTCACTGCTGCCGCAAAGGCTGCCATCACTACCGGTCCGAAGCTGTTTACAAGTCCTTGAACCATCAATATACCGAAGTTCATAATCGACTGCTGTAAACATGTGAGTGTCGACAGTCCGGTGAGCTCCTTCCATATTTGTCTATCCCACTGCCGGTTATCTCTTGTCACCTGAAGCTGCGGATATTTGACATAATAATACAGTACGATACCGGCTCCCGCCAGATATTGTGAAATAACCGTCGCCGCTGCCGCACCGCTCACACCCCACTCAAATCCTCTGATAAACAGAACGTCTAACACAATATTGACAATCGCCGACACTCCCAAAAATAAAAGCGGTATGACAGAATTGCCTACCGCACGAAGAAGACTAGCCACAAAGTTGTAAGCAAATACCGCCATAATGCCTGCAAATATCCACATGAGATATTCGCGCATAAGCGCAGTCACCTCCTGCGGCACACGCAGAAAAATGAGAATGCCGCCCATCGCTGCATATACAAAAAAATTCAGTATGAGCGCTACAATGCCGATCATCACAAAGGCTGTATAAATTCCTTTCTCCAGTCTCTCTTGATTTTTCCCTCCGAACTGCATCGAAAAAAAGGCGCTGCTGCCCATGCAGAGTCCGATAATAATTGAGGTAATAAACACCATCAGCGTATAGGACGAACCAACCGCTGCCAACGCGGTCTCGCCGAGGTAACGTCCCACAATCAGCGTATCTACCACATTGTATAACTGTTGAAGCAGATTTCCCACCATGATGGGAAATGCAAACTTCAACAGCTTATCCATAATACTGCCTTCTGTCAAATCATAACTTTTCATGATGTGTCACTCTTTTCCTAACTTCAGAAGAATGTTCCTATGAACATCTCTTCCGGGCAAAATTCAGTAACTCTAAGTAAGCATTCTTGACATACTTAGAGTTACTATAATTCTCAGTATAACTTTATATCTTTTTATAAATCGTAATACATCTTAAATTCAGCCGGATTCGGAATCTGTTCCATCTTCTTAAGCTCCGCACGCTTACGTGCCACCCACACGTCGATCAGCCTTTGCGGGAACACGCCTCCTTTTGTCAGATAATCATGATCCTGCTCCAATGCATCTAAAGCCTCACCCAAGGATTTCGGCAATCCTTTGATTTTCTTCTGCTCTTCTTCCGACAATGTATAGAGGTTAAAATCATACGGTCCCCATCCGTTTTGTTCAGGGTCAATCTGATTCTCGATACCGTCTAAACCAGCCATCAGAATCGCCGCATATGCATAATACGGATTTGCCGTAGCATCAGGATTACGCAGTTCAAACCGCTTCGTCTCCGGTGTCTTAGCGTAAGCAGGTATCCGGATGACTGCGCTTCGATTAGATGTCGCATACCCTACCGTGACCGGTGCCTCATACCCCGGTACAAGACGCTTGAACGAGTTCGTAGACGGGTTAGTAAACGCACATAGCGATGCGATATGTTTTAACAGTCCTCCGATAAAATAATGTGCTGTACGGCTTAACCCCGAATACCCTTCTGCATCATAAAACAAAGGTTTGCCGTCTTTGAGCAGTAACATATGTACATGCAGTCCATTGCCCGCTTCCTGATAAATCGGTTTCGGCATGAATGTTGCTGTCTTGCCTTCTTTTGCTGCCAGATTCTTGATGATGTACTTGATAATCATCGTATTATCCGCCATAGCCGGCATGTCGGCAAGCTCCACCTCAATTTCCATCTGTCCCGGTCCTCCCACCTCATGATGGTGATATTTCACACGGATTCCCCAGTCCTCCATCATCATACACATACGGCTTCGCAAATCATAACCGACATCCTGCGGCGCCGCCACATGATAGCCGCCCTTGTAAGGCACTTCATAACCGTTATTACCGGGATTGCCCATGTCCAGTGTACAGTTCCAATCCGCCTGTCTGGTATCCACACGATAGCCGCACTGCTGCGGTGACACTTCAAAGCGCGCCGTATCAAACAAATAAAACTCGAACTCCGGACCAATAATCATACGGTCTGCAATACCGCTCTCTTTCATATACTCTACCGCACGAAGGCTCACATTCTTCGGATACTGGTCAAACGGCTTATTCTCACCCTTGCCGATCGTACATACATTGCCGCACATCGTCAGTGTCGGAACCACTGCAAACGGATCCACATAAGCCGTATCCGGATCAGGCAAAAACACCATATCACTCTTCTCAATAGGCGCATATCCGTAATTGGAACCGTCAAAACCGATACCGTATGTGAACGTATCCTCACCAAACCGCTCCACCGGAATGGTAATGTGACGCCACCTGCCGTCAATATCCGTCATCTTGAAATCAATCATGCGGATATCCTTTTCTTTGCACAACTTCAGAATCTCTTCGCTTCTGTTCATAACCCCCTGCTCCTTTCAGATTTCCCTTAGTGTATCTATCAGACTCAGATATCCTATCGACTCTTGATATCAGAATCTATTTGATTCTTATAGTATAACATATGAAAGCAGGTTACCGCATTATCTTTTTATGAATACAAACAGGTTCTGAAAGTAAATGGGATTACCTGTTTTTCGGCAATCCCATTTTATCTAATATTCCGTCCGCACTCACTCCGGGATGTGTCAGATACAGCCGGCATATCTGTTCGGCAAGTTTTTCACTGATGCCGTTCCTTACCGCAATTTCCCCGACAGATATCTTCTTATCCGTATCCCGCATGACCGACTTAACGATTCGTCTCATATCATGTGCGGCACTCGCCTGTTCTGTCTCACTTGCTTTGGTCTGATGCGCAACTTCCACTTTCTCTACTTGATATGTTCCGTCATCCGTAACTGTAAGCACCGCAAAAGTAATCGGCTGCGTAAACCGCCTCGGTCCACAGCTTCCCGGATTCAGCATAAACTGCCCGTTCTCGTTCTTTTCCTCATATTTATGGGAATGACCATAGATAATGATATCAATATCCTGCAAGTTCTTGGGAATATATTTCTTATTATGCACCATGAAGAAACGGATTCCGTACAAACAGACTGAAAGCGCCTCCGGCAGTTCTTTCGCCCACTCCTTGTCATTATTGCCACGCACCGCATAGGTCGGCGCAATCTGATTGAGTTTGTCCAAAATCTCCGGTTTATTAATGTCCCCGCCGTGCAGGATTGTCTCACATCCTTGTAAAGTCTCCTCCACCTCCGGACGCAGAAGTCCGTGTGTATCTGAAATAATTCCTACTTTGTGCATACTTTACGCTCCTTGATATTCGTGCTTAGAGGCTTACTTTTCTGACAGTTGTGACAGTGGTCTGAAGGTATACCCCATCTCCTCCCATTTGGTCAAAAGCTCATCCAGAATCTCTCCGTTGGTAGAGGATGTATTGTGGAGAAGTACCACCGCTCCCGGATGGATTCGTGTTGTAAGCTTATCCAATGCTTCATCACGGCTTGGCTGATCATCCTGATTCCAATCCACATAAGCCAGACTCCAGAAGATCGTATGATACCCTAACTCTTGCGCCATCTTAAGATTCTCCACATTACATTTGCCCTGAGGCGGACGATAATAAAGGGAAAGCTCTTTGCCCGTTATGTCATGGAATAAATCCGCCACATCATCCATTTCTTTCCGAAAAACCTCCTCATCGGAGATGGTCGGCATATCAAGATGATGGTAGGTATGATTTCCCACCATATGACCTTCCTCCGCCATACGCTTCACCAAGTCGGGCGCCGTCTCCAAGAAATGTCCTACCACAAAAAACGTTGCCTTCACATTATGTTTCTTTAAAGCATCCAGAATCGGCTCCGTATTACCGTTCTCATAGCCGCAGTCAAAGGTGAGATAAATCACTTTCTCATTGTCCTCTCCCACATAATAAGCATCATACCACGCCAAATCTTCCGGCAGCGCATTACCTGTAGGCTGTGTTCCCGATTCGCCAAAAGAAAGACCCCAATCCTCCGAGGCAAGCGTCAGTTCCCAGCCTGCAGGCGGCACTTTTCTGTCTGCGCTTTCATTTCCGTCCGGCTCTTCATTGTTGCTATTCTGCGTTTGAATGTCATCCTGTCCATTGTCGCTATTCTGCGCTTGTATTTTGTCCTGTTCCGGCTGTGAAACCGAATCTTCCTGCATCTCTCCTGCTTCGGTCTGAATCTCTTCCTCCACAATTGCAGTCACGCTCGCCGACGGCGGTTCTAATTCATTCGTCGCTCTGCTTTGACATCCTGACAAAATCATTATTGTCAGCATTGCCACACTGAAGGCAGCTGATGTGGCAAAATTCTCTCCTTTTAGTTTTCTTTTTCTTCTTCTAATGTTGTTCTTCATGACGCTGTCTCCCGTTTCTTATGTATTATATCATCCCGCCCGGCAATCCTATGCCTCTGTCGTACCGGGCTATAATCTTTTCTTTCATTATGATAAAATACATCTGCATCAAAATTGCATCATATGTGTATCAAAGTTGCATCATCTTCAGTGTGTTCTCTCTGCAACGTGGTTTTCCAGACATCGTTCAGTTTCCATCATTTTCCAAATACTCCTCAAGGCAGATTCCCCGCTCATGTATTTCACTTGCCGCTTCGACTCCCACATACCGGTAATGCCACGGCTCATTTGCCACTCCCGTAATCTCTGTCTTATCCGGCGGATACCGATTGATGAATCCATATAGATGCGCATGATTCTCTAACCATGCATATACTTGCGCCCCTTCGGAATGTACTTTGTCCGCATTGATATCAACAGCAAGCCCAAGTTCGTGTTCGCTCGTACCGGGAACAGCCACCCACAGCTCCGTCTCTGTCTTGGCTTCTTCCGCTGACATTCCGTCCGCCTGATAGCCTTGTATCCTGTCGTTATAGATGTCTTCCTGCTCTGTTCTTGTCCGGTAACCACTTCTTACAATCGGATAAATCCCTTCTGCTCTGGCATCGTCAAACATCTTCTGTAAATACGGATAAATCCGCTTGTCCACGCATTCCCCGTTGGATAATTCAACCGTTTCTATCTCAAGTTTTTCCGGTAGTGGATGCCATTTATTAACTAGGGTCAGATTCCAGCCATTATCGAAATCGTCCGAAACCTTATCAATACTTTCTGATTCATTATCAAAACTTTTCTGTTCGTTGTTAAAAACTGTTGATTCATTCGCTGCATACTCTATACTGCTTATAAAACTCTTCGCATCAGTATCGGTTTCGTTTTCTCTCTCCTTAAGTACCCCGATACAGAATATAACAATCCATATACAGACAAGCATTAGAAAATTTAAGAATAGCTGTATCTTTTTCTTTCTTCTTTTTCTGCTTTGCCTAACTCTCCTATTCGACCGTGAGATATTCCTGTGCATCTTCAGCTCCTCCTGCCTTGATACAATCATTGTATCAACTGCAAGAGCGCCATTTCTGATTTTATTCTGACATGTTTCTCAAGTCTTCCTGCAGAAAATCTTAGAACTTCCTTAAGAAATCTACTGCATCGGAATCCGAACCGTAAATACGCTCCTCTCATCCTCGCTCTTTGCCGTAATGCTTCCTCCATGAGCTTCCACGATTTCTTTGGCAATCGCAAGTCCGAGTCCGGCGCCTCCGGTGGCAGTACTCCTCGCCGCATCCAGTCTGTAAAACTGCTCAAATATACGTCCCAGCTTTTCTTTTGGAATCGTATTGCCCTGATTGGTAAAAGAAACCGTGACGTTATCATCCTGCATGGTAACCGCAATCTCAATCGTGCTGCCTTCATAACTATAAAGCACGGCATTTCGGAGAAGATTGTCGAAAACTCTCTGCATTTTATCCGCATCGCACTGCTGCATCAAATCATGAGGAGCGTCTAAATGGCACTGAAGGTTTTTCTCTTTCAGCATAGGCTTAAATTCATACACTAACTGCTCCAGCAAGCGCGTCAGATCAATTCTGCCGTATTGTAACACAAGATCTGTGTAATTAAACCTCGCTATCTCAAAGAACTCGTTAATCAACACTTCCAGCCTCTCCGCTTTATCCAACGAAATTGAAAGATACTTCGTCCGCAATTCTCCTGAAATTTCTTCCTCGTCACGCAGCAAGTTCAAATAACCGATGACAGACGCAAGCGGTGTCTTTAAATCATGCGCAAGATACATGACCAAGTCATTTTTGCGCTGCTCGGTCAAACGCATATCCATTCTTTGTTTCTCCAATGTATGTTTAATGATATTCATCTTTTTCTCTATCCCCATCAGTTCCAACGACAAGGATATGTCTTTCGTATCTTCTTGCAGCAATGCATCCATACCACTGTTGATTTCTAAAAAATATTCTGTAAATCTATTCAGATATATCCTAAAGATAACAAGAAAAAGCACAGTGACGGCAATCGCAAAAATCAACTCAATATGATTACGAAGCAAATAGCGATAAATGCGATTGGCATTCTCATAACTTATATAAAAATTATGATGCAGAAAATCCACTACCCAATTTGCAAAATTCCCTCTCAGCACATAATTATATAGCAGATAAACGCCCACCACCGCACAAAGCATCATGACGGCTATCCGTACAAATATCCTCGTCCGAAACTGATGAAAATCATTGTTCCTAATTTCTTTTTCATTTTTCAATGGTATACCCTACTCCCCATACAGTCTTGATAAAACGCGGATTTCTCGCAGGTTCATTCATTTTCTCACGCAATCTGCCAATATGCGTCATGACTGTATTATTCTGATCCAGATATTTTTCGCCCCACACGGCTTCATATAATTCCTCCGATGCAATCACCGTTCCTTGATGCTCACACAAATACCAGAGAATAGAAAATTCGATTGGCGTAAGTGACAGTTCCGCCTCATAGAGAAAACATTTATGATTTTCACGATTAATACGCAGCCCCCTGATATCATATTCATTCTCTTCTGCCGTCTGTATCGGTGCAGACTGATTATAACGCGTATATCGCCGCAATTGTGTCTTGACTCTGGCTACCACCTCAAGAGGGTTAAAAGGTTTGGTAATATAATCGTCGGCGCCAACCGTCAACCCCATAATCTTATCCGTATCCTGCACCTTCGCCGTGAGCATAATGATCGGAAAATAATACCGTTCCCTGATTTTCCTACAGATACGAATGCCATCGATATCCGGCAGCATAATATCTAAAATAGCAAGGTCCGGCTCTTTCTCCTCTATACATTGCAGCGCCTGTATTCCATTATAAAACTTATACACCGTATAACCGTCGCTTTTCAGATAGACCTCTAGCAAATCGGCAATTTCTTCCTCATCATCTACCACCAGAATCTTCTCATTCATCTCTCTTTCTCTTCTCCTCTACAGCTTATTCGCACCGCTATGCCGCCCGCCTATTTCTCTATCTTAATTTTTTCCGCCGTCTTCAAACAATAACAGATGCCTTGATACCTCCCTGCTTCATACAGTCTGACCATAATTTCCTGCATCCTCTTATCCAACCTGTGGTAACAGATTCTGTTCTCCCACGGCAGTCCTGTAATATATTCTTTCTGACGCTCATTCAGCGTCATCATTACCTCTGCAAACTTCTCCGGCTCATGTCTGCCACACAGTCCGAAATCGCAAGAAAGATATACATATGCTTCCTCGTTTTGTGCACATATCTTAGCCAGATACTCAGCCAGATTTCCGTCTTTTTCCCTATTGTAAGTTCTTTCCTTCCAGTTGATTATCCCTGCATCATTCCCGCAGACAGATGCAAGCCGGAAACTGGTTCTGCCATACTTATCCCGTTCCATCTTATATTCCGCCTTAATATGTTCCTTACCGCTGCCCGGCTCCTGCGTGAGTACCACCCTCGTGTCAAGTAATCTCTTCCAAAGCGTACTGCGTACCCGCTCGTAAGGCGTGGGATAAGTCAGCTGCTCGCTAATTTGTTTTGCCGTATAACCTAAATCTGCCAGATGACGGATTGCACCGCCACTGGCAGCTTCAAAAGTAAAATCTGATAATGCATTTCTGAAAAAATCCTGTTCTGACATCGCCGCCTGCCTTCCCTGATAAAGAGCATTTTATTCCGCTGTACCGTATTACGGATATCATCAGAACCGTTTACCTGCTCTCAACATTTTTGGTGGCAACAACGTCAACACCTGTACCTGCCACATCGGAAACAATCACATCTCCGATATGTATCGGCGCCTGTACCTCCACATCTCTAAGCGCCTTAACGCACTCAAAGATTTTCCCTTTCGGAATATCCTGCCCTGTTTTGACGGATACCATATCCGCCGCACCGCCTGTTACTCTTACAGTCGAAGTTACGATTCTGGTCGGATTCGTAACTTCCTTACGCCCATAAGCATCACCTCTTAGACATGTATTGCCGCTTACACTGATAACCTCGTTTCCCTCCATCTCAATGGTGAGAGCACACCCCATAGGACAATTAATACACGTTAAATTTCTGGTTTCCATATCGTTCCTCATTTCTGTAAATACTATATTGATAGATCCGTTATAACATCACGCTATTCTTCCTCTATTTTGAACGTAATCTTCTGAAGCTTCGGATACTGTAAGAACTGCTCTTTGCTCAGCTTCACTTCTTCCATCTCACCCGGTGCCAAAACTTGCCGTTTTCTGTGAAGCACTCTCTCGTCATCAAAGTAAACGCTGACGAAACAATTCTGATATACGCTGCCGACACGGAAGCGCACCTTCAGATTATCTTCCATATGTGCCACACGGATTATTGACGGAACCGTATATCTGACACCTTCCGTCGCCACAAGCCCTATCTCCCGCTCCTCGGACGTATTCACCGTTTCTTTCACATAAGCCGCCGCATTCCTACCCGCCGCTGCTGCCTCTTCCGACACGAAGTCTACCAAATCATGGACATGGAGTACATTGCCGCATGCAAACACTCCCTCCAGATTCGTCTCCAAACTCTCGTTTACTTTCGGACCGGAAGTTACCGGGTTCATCTCCACTCCCATGCCGCGGGAAATCTCATTCTCCGGAATCAGTCCTACCGAAAGCAATAACGTATCACAGGAATAGAATTCTTCCGTTCCCGGAATCGGCTTACTCTTCTCGTCCACCTGTGCGAGCGTCACTCCTTCTACCCGCTCTTTGCCCTTGATATCCACCACTGTATGACTCAGTTTCAAAGGAATACCGTAATCATCCAGACACTGCACGATATTTCTCTTAAGTCCTCCCGAATAGGGCATCAGTTCCGCCACAACCTTGACTTTTGCACCCTCTAATGTCATTCTTCTCGCCATAATCAGTCCGATATCACCAGAACCGAGAATGACCACTTCCCTGCCGGGCATATAACCTTCCATATTGACCAGTCTCTGTGCCGTACCTGCCGAATAGATACCTGCCGGTCTGTAACCGGGAATGTTGAGTGCGCCTCTGGCTCTCTCTCTGCACCCCATTGCCAGTATTACCGCTTTCGCCTGAATCTCAAACAATCCGTCTTCACTGTTCATTGCACTCACAGTCTTATCTGAACGAATATCCAATACCATCGTATGCAGTCTGTACTCTATCCCTAATTCTTTCACCTGTACAATAAAACGTTCCGCATACTCCGGTCCGGTCAGTTCCTCCTTAAAAGTATGAAGCCCGAACCCGTTGTGAATACACTGGTTCAGAATGCCGCCCAGCTCTTTATCTCTCTCCAATATCAAAATACTGTCTATTCCGCTCTGCTTTGCGGAAACAGCAGCGGCAAGTCCTGCCGGACCTCCGCCGATAATTACAATATCATAATTTTTCATACTATCCTCATTTCTATTCTTCTTGTCTATTGTATCAGATTATATCCTTATTCGTACCGACAACAAGTTTGGAATCCCCACCGGATTTCGTAATATCAAACATGCTCATATCACATTCCCTCGAAAGAATCTCCATCGTCCGTGGTGAACAAAAACCGGACTGACATCTTCCCATACCTGCTCTCGTTCTGCGCTTTACACCGTCCAACGATTTTGCGCCAAGCGGTCTCCTGATTGCATCGATGATTTCTCCTTCCGTGACCATCTCGCAACGGCAGATAATATTTCCGTAAGCGGGATTTTCCTTAATCAAGGCGTTTCTCTCCTCCATACTTAATTGATTCGGATTTTTAATGCCTTGTCTTGTCGGGATGAAGTCATCTTTTTCAGTAAGTCCCATCTTTACAGCTAATAATTCTGCTGTCATCTCACCGATTGCGGGACTGCTTGCAATACCCGGCGACTCGATACCCGCACAGTCTATAAATCCCGGCGCGTCTTCCACCTCACCTATAATAAAATCGTCTCCCTCTTCATGGGCGCGAAGTCCTGCAAAAGAAGTAATAACCTGACGAATGGGTATATTCCGGACGCTCATGCCCGCTTTCTCAATTACCTGCGCCAATCCCTCTGCAGTCGTGTTGACGCCTTCTTTATCTTCCACATCGACTGCTGTAGGTCCAACCAAAAGATTACCGTGCACGGTGGGCGTAACCAAGATTCCTTTGCCGAGTTTGCCCGGCAGCGCAAAAACCGTCCGGCGTACATGACCACCCGCTTCCTTATCTAACAGACAATAGTCTCCCCTCCGTGCCGTAATATGAATCTTTTTCTCACTGACCATATTGTGAAATCTGTCTGCATAAACACCTGCTGCATTTACAACATACCTCGCCTTGAATATACCTTTGTTCGTCTGTAATTCATATCCTTCTTCCGACTTATGGATTTCTGTGACTTCCGTGTTAAACTGAAACTCCACACCGTTTGCACAAGCATTTTCTGCCAAAGCAATATTCAGCCCGAAGGGACAAACAATTCCACCCGTAGGTGCATATAGCGCTGCATACACATCATCCGTGACGTTCGGTTCCATCTTCAATACTTCTTCTTTGCTTAGAATCTGCAGTTCCTTAACGCCGTTAGCCACGCCCCTGTCATACAATGCCTGTAAGTTCGGCATATCCCCTTCGTTTAAGCACAACACCAAAGAGCCGTTTCTCTCAAAGGGAAAATCCAACTCTTCGGAAAGTTCACCCATCTTCTCATTGCCTCTCACATTCAGTTTCGCCTTCAAAGACCCTGTGACAGCATCGTAACCGGCATGCACGATTGCACTGTTTGCCTTGGACGTGCCGCAGCAGACATCCTCTTCCTTCTCCAGCACACATATCTTAACCTGATACCGGGACAGTTCGCGGGCAATCGCCGCGCCGCATACCCCTGCACCTATAATGACCACATCATACATGATGATAAATCTCCTTCCTACTTCAATACCGTCGTTAAGACGACAGCTCTAATCCATACAGAGAATGACCGTATTTTGGGCATTCTTCGGCGTGAGCCTTAGAACTTCTCTTCACACTATTCTCTCGCCCAGCCGTACGCATATTTTACGGCTTTGTTCCATCCCCGTATTCTTTCTTCTCTGTCTTCCTGTTCAATAACCGGTTTGAAAGTCCGGTCGCTTACCCAATTCTTAATTACATCATCCTTGCTCGCCCAATATCCTACTGCCAGCCCCGCAAGATACGCCGCTCCCATAGCGGTCGTTTCCACACACTGCGGTCTGGTCACGGGAAGATTTACAATATCCGCCTGTGTCTGCATGAGAAAATCGTTGGCACTGGCGCCGCCGTCTACTTTAAGAGAAGTAATCTCAATCTTAGAATCCGCCTCCATCGCCGCCAGCACGTCATTGACCTGATAGGCAATGGATTCCAGTGTGGCACGAATAATATGATACTTATTCACACCCCGTGTAATACCCACAATCGTTCCTCTTGCATACTGATCCCAATAAGGCGCTCCCAATCCCGTAAATGCCGGCACAACATAACAGCCGTTGGTATCCTTAACCTTCTTCGCCATATATTCGGAATCCATCGCCGAGTCAATCAGCCTCATCTCATCCCGAAGCCACTGCACTGCCGCCCCTGCTACGAAAATAGAGCCTTCCAGCGCGTAATTGACTTTGCCATCTAATCCCCATGCGATAGTTGTTACCAATCCGTTGTCGGAAAATACCGGCTTATCACCTGTATTCATAAGAAGGAAGCACCCTGTCCCATATGTATTCTTGGCTTCTCCCGCCGTAAAGCATGTCTGCCCGAATAACGCCGCCTGCTGATCCCCCGCCGCACCTGCAATAGGAATCGGACCGCCGAGAAAGGAAGAATCTGCCTCACCGTAGACACAGCTTGACGGTTTAACCTCCGGCAGCATGCATTTGGGTATATTTAATTCTGTAAGAATCTCTTCGTCCCATTCAAGCGTATTGATATTAAACAGCATTGTCCGTGAAGCGTTGGAGTAATCCGTCACATGAACGGCACCTTTGGTCAATTTCCAGATCAGCCATGTCTCCACCGTACCGAAAAGTAAATCTCCGTTCTCAGCCTTTTGTCTCGCCCCGGGAACATGATCTAATATCCACTTTACTTTGGTAGCGGAGAAGTAGGCATCAATCACAAGTCCGGTCTTTTGCTTGAACTTCTCCGTAAGCCCCCGCTCTTTCAATGTATCACAGTCTTCCGATGTTCTTCTGCACTGCCATACAATCGCATGATAAATCGGTTCTCCTGTATGTTTATCCCATATGATGACCGTTTCCCTCTGATTGGTGATACCGATTGCCGCAATCTCTTCTGCGGTTACACCAATCATATTCATAGCTTCTACCGCCACACCAAGTTGAGTCGCCCAGATTTCATCCGCATCGTGTTCCACCCAGCCCGGCTTCGGAAAGTATTGTGTAAATTCCCGCTGCGCCACACTGCACATGTCACCCTTTTCATTGAACAGAATACACCGGTTGCTGGTGGTGCCTGCATCTAGTGCCATAATATATTTTGCCATCGCCATATCCCCCTGTTCCTTCTGTGTTTTGTACTACTGTTTCCATACTCCCGAACACCCTCTAATGCTTCTATTTTACCAGCAAGAAAGGGTGTCTACAATAGGCAAATCCGGATGATTGTTACAATATTAAGAAATCAATGCAGGGACGTACTTCGCACAAACGAAAGTAACGCCCCTGTTATCTTGCTGTTTATTCACTCTTAATGCGCATTGATTTACCAAATGCTTTCAATGTTATATTACATAATGTTTACACATCCGCCTCTCTGACCGCTTTCCGCACCTTGAGTACCATCGACGGTGCAACCGACAGTTCGTCAATGCCCATCCGCAGAAATTCTTCCGTCAGTTCTAAATCTGCTCCGAGCTCACCGCAGATTCCAACCCACTTACCGCACTTGTGTGCATTATCTGCCACCATCTGAATCATTCTGAGGATCGCCTTGTGATGCGGATTGTAGAAATCATCCAGCTTAGCATTCTGTCTGTCCACAGCCAGCGTATACTGTGTCAGGTCATTTGTTCCGATACTGAAAAAGTCCACGATTTCCGCCAACTCATCGCTGACCATCACTGCTGCCGGTGTCTCAATCATAATTCCCTGTTCCGGCACTTTGTACGGAATCTGCTGTTCATCTAACTCCGCCCTTACCTGTGCCACAACCTCATAAATCTTCTTCACTTCCTCCACAGATGTAATCATCGGATACATAATAGAAAGATTACCGTACATAGCAGCACGAAACAGTGCTCTAAGCTGTGTCTTAAAGATATCCGGCTGTTTTAAGCAGATTCGGATTGCGCGATACCCCATCGCCGGATTGTCTTCTTTGCCCAGATTGAAATAATCCACCTGTTTATCCGCTCCGATATCCAATGTACGGATAACGACCTTCTTACCAGCCATCATCTGTACAACTTGTCTGTATGCCTGAAACTGCTCTTCCTCCGTAGGAAAATTATCTCTTCCGAGATATAGAAATTCACTGCGGAATAATCCGATACCGCCTGCATCGTTTTCAAGTACATATCCCACATCCGACACACTGCCGATGTTCGCATAGATATCTATTGTCTTTCCGAACAGGGTCACATTATCCTTACCCTTAAGCGTCTGCAAAAGCTTAAGTTTCTCTTGCTCCTCTCCCACTCTCACTTCTGCCTCTGCGCATATTTCTTCCGAAGGATCAAAGATAACCTCCCCATTCAGTCCGTCTACAACAGCTTTCATCCCCGTATACACTTCATCCAGATTCAAGGGTACACCGATCAGTGCCGGGATATTCATCATCCGCGCAAGAATTGCCGTATGCGAATTGGATGAGCCATGTACCGTAACAAATGCAAGGATTTTCTTTTTATCCATCTGTACGGTCTCACTGGGACTCAAATCATCCGCCACGATAATAGACGGCTCCATATCTGTCAAATCCACATCTTCCTGCCCCATAAGGTTCCTGACGAGACGATTTGAAATATCCTTGACATCCGCTGCTCTTGCTTTCATATAGTCATCGTCCATGTTGGCAAACATCTCCGAGAAGTTATCTCCTGTGACTGCCACAGCATACTCTGCATTCACCATCTCTGTCCGTATCATGTTATGGATTGCATCCAGATAATCATCATCCTCCAGCATCATTTGATGTACTTCGAAAATAGCGGCGCTTGCTTCACCCACTTCTTTTACCGCCTTATCATAAAGTTTTTGAAGCTGCGCCTGCGCCTGTTCACCCGCTTTACCTAAACGCGCAAGTTCGGCATCCGCATCTGTAATCTTCGTTCGTTTGACCTGTTGGTCATCTTTCTTAAGCAGTGCTACCGGTCCTACGACAATTCCTTTATAAACTACTTTGCCGGATAATTTTAACATATGTTCTTAGCTCTCCTTTCCGTTACTTTTCATGCCATATCATATTTTCCGCTGCATGGCAGCAAAGTAAACGTTTCTATTCTTCAATACTGAGATTATCTATTACAGATTTGTCTCAAAAAATGTCTTGATACCTTCATAAGCTGTCTCTTCATCCGCACCTTCAACAGCAACTTCCACTGTCTCCCCGCATTTCACTCCAAGCCCCATCAGCGCCATCAGTTTCGTCGCCTCTGCGGACTTACCGTCCTTTGTCACGGTAATCTTACTCTCGTACTTCTTTGCTTCTTTGACAAGAAGCCCCGCCGGTCTTGCATGAATCCCTACTTCGTCTTTAATTGTGCATTCAAATTTCTTCATGATAATACCCTCCTTATATGTTTTGTTTCTATTGCTGTTTTGTTTATGAGACAGGTAAACCTAACCCAAGTCTTCTCCGTTTGTTTCTATCACTCTCTTGTACCAATAGAATGAACTCTTTTTTCTGCGCGCAAGTGTTCCTCTGCCGTCTTCCTGCTTATCCACGTAGACAAATCCGTAACGTTTGCGCATCTCTCCGCTGCCGGCACTGATTAAATCAATCGGCGCCCAAGTAGTATATCCCATCAAATCGACGCCGTCCTCCTCCACCGCCGCTTTCATAGCCCGGATATGCTCCCGCAGATAATCAATACGATATCCGTCATTGACCACGCCATTTTCGTCAGGTGTATCTACTGCCCCCAAACCATTCTCCACAATAAAAAGAGGCTTTTGATAACGGTCATATACTTGATTTAGTGTGATGCGCAGCCCCAACGGGTCAATTGGCCATCCCCACTCGCTAAACTTCAAGTATGGGTTCTTAGCCGATTTAAAGAGATTTCCTTCCGCCTCCTCACTGCCTGTTCCGGGTGCCGCAATGCATCTACTGTTATAATAAGAAAAAGAAATAAAATCTACGGGATATTTCCTTAATATCTCTTCATCCTCCGACTCCATCTGCGGCATAATGCCCTTGTTTTCAAGACGTTTAAGCGCGTAAGGCGGATAATATCCTCTAGCTTGCACGTCAACGAAAAAATAATTCTCCTGATCCGTCAACAGCGCCTCCCACACATCCTCTGGTCTGCAGGTATACGGATATGCGCTTCCTGCCGCAAACATGCATCCAACCTTATTAGCCGGATTAATCTCATGCGCCATTTTCACTGCCAATGCCCCTGCCATCAATTCATGATGCGCCGCCTGATATTTCACGGCATCTTCATTCTCGCCTTCTTCAAAACAGATTCCCGCACCCATAAACGGTGCATGAAGTATCATATTGATTTCATTGAAATTCAGCCAATGCGTCACATAATCTCTGTAACGTGTAAATAGCGTCTCACATAATCTCAGATAGAACTCTATCATCTTCCGGTTTCGCCAGCCGCCGTATTTGCGGATCAGTCCGATAGGACAGTCAAAATGTGAAATCGTCACAAGCGGCTCAATCCCGTATTTCTTACATTCCCGAAATACCTCTTCATAGAATCGAAGTCCTGCTTCATTAGGCTCCGTCTCGTCTCCTTCGGGAAAGATTCTGGTCCATGCAATACTCATACGGTATACTCGAAATCCCATTTCTCCAAGGAGCCGAATATCCTCCCTGAAATGATGATAAAAATCTACCGCCTCGACAGCAGGATAAACATGCTCCTCGTCCATCTCAAGCATTATTCTGCGACCGGCAATCACATCCTCACGGTCTTTGCCCGCCGGACACACATCCACATTCGCCAGACCTCTTCCATCCTCGAAAATACCGCCTTCACACTGGTTTGCCGCCGAAGCGCCTCCCCACATAAAATTCTCCTGTAAGCCCATAATGTCCTCCTGTTCTGCCGCCTATACTTACTGTACGACCGTGAGCAGGCTGTCGCCCGGGTTTACGTTTCCGTCCATACTCTCAACTACTTCCAGATAATCGTCCGTATTCACCACAATAATCGGAGTCTCCGTGAGAAATCCTTCCGCTTCAATAGCCGTCTTGTCAAATTTTACAAGAAGCTGCCCCTTCTTGACGCGCTCTCCCTGACTGATAACTGCTTCAAATCCTCTGCCATCAAGCTGTACCGTATCGAGTCCGATATGAATCAATAATTCCACCCCGTCATCCGTCTCCATCCCAATCGCGTGAAGCGTCGGGAACAGCGTGGAAATCACACCGTCAGCGGGCGCATAAACTTCACCGGTCTCAGGCTGCACCGCCGCTCCCTGTCCCAGTGCTCCCGACGCGAATGCATCGTCATGGAGCTGCTCAAGTTTTAGTACTTTGCCTTTCATAGGGCTTGCAATCTGAATACGCTTTACTGCTCTGTTGCGTGATTCTGTTGTACTTGACGATTCTGTCTTGTTATCGTCGCTAGATATCGTATGGTCTTCTATATTCTCCGAATCTTTTTCTTTATATAAAATCATCGTCGCTATGAAAGCGATCATCATTGTAAGAACAACGCCTGTAACTGCCACTATCAGATTACCCATGCTGCCGTCCGGCTCAATCATTGCCGGAAACTCAAAGATGCCCATGCCGCCCATCATAAACTTTCTGAAATTAAACGCGCCATAGAATCCGCCGCCGATTCCTCCTGCAATACAGCTTATAATAAACGGTTTCTTAAGCGGAAGTAATATACCGTAAATCGCAGGCTCTGTAACACCAAAAATACCGGAAATAAAGTTCGGCAGCGCCATCTCCTTCATCTGCTTATTCTTCGTCTTAAAGAAAATCGCCAAAACCACTGCCGATGTAGCAAATGTGCAGGCAAAGAACGGCATCATCACATTATCGTAACCGTTTGTCATAATATTGTTGATATAAACCGGTATAAATCCCCAATGCAGACCAAAAATCACAAGAATCTGCCATGTAAGTCCGACAATTGCTCCTGCCAGCATAGGACTGAAATTGCGTACCGTCATAACCGCTTCCGCTATGATTGTAGATGCAAAAGATGCCACGGGACCAATAATCAAAAGCCCAACCGGAATCGCTACCAGCAGTGTAAGCATCGGAACGAAGAAAAATTTCACCAAATCGGGAATAAATTTCTTGAAGAATTTCTCGCATTTAGATGCAAAATACACAACAAAAATTACCGGAATCACCGTTCCCGTATAATCCATTGCTATTAATGGAATGCCAAAGAAATCCGTATAAACAGCCGACTCAAACATAGTCCCGTTAAACAGCGTATAGAGCGCCTCTCCTCCAGCCGAGAGCGTGCCGCTCTGAATGGACGGATAACACATAATAGCGCCTACTACCAAACCAATCATAGGCTTTAAATTAAATTTCTTGGCTGCCGTATATCCTAAGAATAACGGCAGAAAATGGAACAAACCGTCTCCGATTGCATTTAGAATCAGATATCCGCCGCATGTGTCATTATACAATCCAATGGCAACGAACAGCGCATTTAATCCTTTCACCATACCGCAGGCTGCCATAATTCCCAGAATCGGCTGAAAGATGCCTGAGATAATATCAATAAACCTGTTGAAAAGATTCCCCGAAAGAGCCTCTTCCTGTTCAGATTTCCTCTCTTCCAATCCCAGAATCGGCAAAACATCTGCATACACATCAGGAACGTGATTCCCTATCACCACCTGATACTGTCCACCGCTCTTCATGACTGTCACTACACCGTCCATGTTTTTTAAGACATCGTCATGAGCGATGCTCTCATCCTTCAGTTTAAACCGAAGCCTCGTGATACAATGCGTCAGGCTGATTACATTATCCTTTCCTCCTACATGCCTGACAATTTCCTGTGCCAGATTTTCATACTTACCCATCTTTTTACCTCCTTAAAATTTTGATATATTTTATGAAGGTTTGGCCAACAGCTGCGGTTATGCCGCCTTCCGTTGTCACCATCCTGATGTACGTAATGAATCTGAAATTTATTTATCTTTAAATATATTGCGTTCTGTTTATCTGCTCGTCTTATTTACAATCCGCTCTATATGAATCGTAAGATAAAGCTGCTCATCCTTTGATAATATATAGCTATATTTCTTCTCAATAAACGTGCTAATCTTCTCTACGCATCGAAAAGCATCAGGATATTTTTCTCTGATGACCATCCACAAATCATCGCTGTCGTCATCCTCGTACATTTTCTTCTCTGCCAGTCTTTTTGCAAAAAATTTTAAATGCGTAATAAAACGATAATAGTATACGTCATCTTCGTCAAACACAATATTAAAATGATATTTGACAACATTTAATACTTCCTGCATAACACGAGTGATTTCATACATATTATGCATTTTTTCTTCATCCATCTGGGCGTTTGCCAAATGCAGGGCGATAAATCCCGCCTCATCCTCCGGAAGCATTACATCACACTTCTCCCGAATCAGTTCAAGCGCCCACAGCCCCACCTGATACTCATCCTTATAAAATCTCCTAATATCCCACAAAAGAATATTTTTAACGGTGATTCCTTCTTGAAAACGGACGATAGATGTATGCACATGGTCAATTAACGATATATAAATCATATCATTCATCTTATTTCCAAGACGTATCTTGGCTTCCGTGATAATCTCTTCCCCAAGCGCGATATGCTCCATAGGGACATCCTTGATCATAACCTGAAATTTACTGTTAGCCTCCGCGCCTGATAATGAAAAAGTCTTATCAATCATGTCCTCGTCTATCGTGTCGCCCGCTCCCTTCTTGAAGCAGATTCCCTTGCCCATGACGACTTTTTCCTGTCCTTTCTCATCCAAGACAACGGCTACGTTATTATTCAAAGATTTCCAGATTTTCATACGATTTCCTTTCTTTGCCGTTGCTCCCTGCCCGGCATTTCCGAACAAACCTGCGCGTTGTCAGAAGGCGGCAAGAAGCATACTTAAGAAAATTGTAATTATAATAAAAAAACTTATATGCATACCCAAATCCGAAAGCTTCCGCTTCCGAAAATACTGCATATAAGTTTAGCTTGCTTGCGCAATCACTATCCCTTTAATAATTTGACGATACCATAGCCGACTTTAAAAGTCAACGCTATGGTACGTCTTCATTCGTTTTCTCTGTTTTCGCCAAAATCATCAATTTAAAATTAGCTATTCTGCTCACAAATTTTCGGAACTTTTACTCTTATTGTACCGCTCTTTTTGGTTTGTACAGGATTACCATTCCGACCGCAATTAAAGCTCCTCCTGCCGCACACAGGCACAACACGTCAATAACCGAAAGGGTATTTTTATAAAGCACCGGTAAGATTTTCTCCACCTGTTCCGGATAATAAGTAGTAACAACGCTGATTGCATTATTGATAAAGTGCATCAACATTGCAGGGTAGATACTGCCCGTTTTCCATACAACGATGCAGCAAAGGAGTCCTATCAATCCGGTAGGAATAAATTTCACAAGGCTCATATGATACAATCCAAACAATACTGCCGTAACCGCAATCGCGGAAGGTATTTTGTATTTTGCTTTCAAAGAATGCAGGATAACTCCTCTAAACAGCATTTCCTCACAAATTGCCGGAGTAAGTGCAATTACCAAAAATACTGCCGCCACATTGTCCCCCAGAATATTTGAAAAAGCCGTCTCCACATTCACCGTACTCTCCGGGAACAGACTCGTCAATCCTGTTGTGAGTACAAGATTAACCACAACCAGTCCTATACTCATCAGTATGCCGCCCAGATATCCCGTTATCTTGGCATGTGCGAATCCGTATGTCTGCCTGATATCCCTCTTGGTATAGACTACCAAGAATAACGGTACAAGCAGCAGAATCATCTGCGTCCCGAAGACACCTGCCAGACCAAATTTCACCTGCAGCATGCTTCCCACATAGAGTATCAAAAGAATCGTGAGCGCCACCAAGAACCATACATCTGATACGGTAGGCACACCACCCTTCTTCAAGTTCTCCCGTCGTTCAAAAAGTTGCAGCCCTGCTTTTCCGTCCGAAAAGAGAATCGCTTCACTGTCATAAATTTTGCTTAAGAACAAAATCGCCATCACCGCATACGCTATGTTGCTTAAAAGCACTACCGCAATCGAAGCATAGTTTACCTTAAACAACAGCATATTTTTAATGAGAAGACAAATATTTGCCACCGGCACCATTGCCACCGTCTGCGTCAACTCAATATTCGGTATAAAACCGATGTAACCTACAAACATCACTACCAGCATAAGCGGCGTAATATAGTTGTTTGCCTCCTTATAGCTCTTGGCAAACGACGTTACGCACATCGCTACCGCACTGATAAATAAGGAGAATGCAAACACCGCCAGCATACACACGAGTATCGCCGGAACGAACTTTGCCAGATTAAAGGAGTCCATCTCGGTCTGCATATCCAGCATTTTATACATATATAAGGTGATTGCTCCCATAGAAAGAATGTTGAGCAGCGCCGAAAATATACCAATAACCGCCACCGTAATAAATTTCGATACAATCAACTGTCTATTCGTCACCGGAAGCGTGAGAATCGTCTCTAATGTTCCTCTTTCCCGCTCTCCCGCAGTCGTATCAATTGCCGGATACATCGTCCCCATCAGCAGACTGACAATCAGCATAAAAGGAAGAATGGAACCCATAATACTTCCGATAGACTGCTCACTGCTGGCAATATCCTGTCGCTCATAACCGATTGGCTCCAAAATTGCTTCTACATCCATCCCCTGTTCTGCAATCATCTGCCTCGTCATATCTTCTTTCAATGCATCACACACATCCTTGATCAGATTTGCTGCATAAGCGGAATTTTCTGCAGAAGAAAGATAGTATAAATCATACTGCATCTTTCCATCCTGTATCTGCCCCAAGACGTACAGGTCGATTTCTTCCTCATTCAAAGCCGTCTCATAGTCCGTTATACTATCCTCATCCACAATCGTAATCTTATACGCCCCGTCCTCAGCATCATCTGTCTCGGGAGACGCTTTGTCTTCCCGTATGAACTCTTCCAATTTATGTACGAACCTACCCTCGTCCTCAGCTTCCACGACAATCTTATAATTCTGTTCTTTCATACCGGAAGAGATAAATGCCATAAGCTGCATGACACCTATAAAAATAAGCGGATACAAGACAATCGGCACTACTAACATCATGATCACCGTCTTCTTATCCCGAAATACGTCCAGCATCTCCTTTTTCACTAATGTCCGTATCATTTTTGTGCTCATCTGTGCGCCCTCCTTGTTCCTGCTGCCTCTTTCTCCGAATCGGATACCATTGATTCCAGACCACCGTTTTCAGCTATCAATCCCGCAAATATGTCTCTCAAGCTGTCATGTCCCGTCTGCGTTTTTAATTCCGCAGGCGTACCCTCGCCAATAATTCTGCCTTGATGGATCATAATAATTCTGTCACACAGATATTCCGCTTCTTCCATATAATGTGTTGAGTAGAGAACCGTTTTGCCTCTTTCCCGCTCTCCCTTCATGAAATCAATAATCGCCGCACTGCTAATGATGTCCAGTCCCAATGTAGGTTCATCGAAAATATAGACCTGCGGGTCATGCACAAGACATCTTGCAATGGAAGCGCGCTGCGTCTGACCGGTAGACAGTTTCTCTATCCTATTGTCTATAAAAGACTCCATGGAAAGCACTTCGCTGATTTCATCAATCCTGCGCTTCGTATCTTCTTCGGATATGCCATAAATGACTCCAAGCATCTGCAGCAATTCCCTTGTTGAGAGCCGTCCGTAAAGTTTTGTATTGTTGGAAAGATACCCGATATGTCTTTTGACCTCAATCTCATCCGTCAATGCCTCTTCTCCGATGTGAATACTCACTATACCGCTTGTAGGCTTCATCAGTTTGGACATCATACGCAGGAGCGTCGTCTTTCCCGCGCCGTTTGGTCCCAATATCCCAACGATTTCTCCCTCTTTTACAGTCAGCGAAATACCATCCACTGCGTTAAAATCACTCTTCTTATTTTTCTTCTCATTCTTGGTAAAAGTCTTCACCAGATTGTCAGCAGTAATCATTCTGCAATCCTCCCTTTCCGATACCGATTACACAATTCTTGTATAACCGGCTGTTATCACGATTAAAGTACCATTCATTTGTCTTCTTGTTCATCCGGCAAACCGTTCTCAAGCCTATTTTTTCTCCACCTGTATGCCACAAGCATAATTGACAGCAAAACAAAGCAAAGTATAAATGTGTTGATGCCGCTAACACTCCCTGCGGCAATCCCGGCATTCAAAGACACATCATCGGTGCCTCTCTCTCGATAGACAATCAAAAATTTCAGCACTCCCGCTGCCACTGCCGCAATCAGGCTCGCACATATATTTACTTTAAGGTTCGGTTCAAACTTCCTGTCCCAGACGCCATTCCTTACACATTCGAATACAATATAGCATCCCATACACAAAAATACGATTGTTTCTCCAATAATTTGATTTCCACAATCCCTTCCGTAATAAACAAGCTGCGCCGCTATGACAGCCATCAATCCGATAAAAGCAATCCAGCAGCCTCTACTCTCGATGTGGAGCATCTTCTGCTCCTGCATCTCATCCAGTTTGTTTTTCCTCTTCTTCATCTATCTCACCCTTTCCTATTCCTCATCTTCCCAGAACAACTCATCAAGACTCTTACCTAATACACGGCATATCGAACGGCATAATTTAATGGTAGGATTATATTCTCCCTGCTCAATGGCGTTCATTGTCTGCCTTGATATCCCCACGGCTTCCGCAAGCGCTTTCTGTGTCATATCCTTCTCAGCTCTTGCCACCTTAATTGGTATATTTCTTGCCATCTGCCACCTCTCCTTCAGCTTCTGCTGTTTCACTGGTCATTGCCTCTCCCGACGTTACATCATCACGGTCAATGCCTTGCTTCTATACCAAGTTACCATACACTTTACAGAATGTCAAATATATTTGACATTTATTTTTATTTATCTTACTATCATATATATTTAAGTTACACCATGTCGCTATTTATATCCCTTTGCAATTCGTGTTATGTAAACCAAAATTCCTTCTGCTCACTTTCCGCTAAGTTCTCTCTGACACAAATCTGTCTACGCCTGAAGCGTCGTCTTTCCCGAACCGTTTTCCCCCAAATGTTTCTCAATCATCATAAGCTGCTTTTCTTTAAGATAATCCGTGTTGTATTCACACACAAAAAATCCCTTGCCGGCAACGGAACGAATGAGTCCTTCTTTCTCCAATTCTTCATATGCCCGCTTCGCCGTAATCACGCTCACACTAAGATCGGCAGCCAGCGCTCTGATTGAGGGAAGCGCCTCACCTTCCTGCAGCTGACCTGTCACAATCGCATTTTTCAATTGATTGACAATCTGCTCATAGTTCGAAAGCGGAAGCTGTATCATTGCAAAACATACTATAACTGCAAACTGAAATGCGCCATACGGTTTTCCGTTTGAAATTGCCACTATCTGTCCGTAAATAGATAATATGGAAACCGTCACTATAGAAAAAATCTTCTATACACAGATTCCGGTTTACACCATACCTGTGTGTAGAAGATTCATTCAAATTACATCTATCTTTATTCTCTATTCCTCTCCGCGTATTGCAGCACTTTCACAATCGGTACAATTAACAATCCGCAAAAGAAATTGCTGACGCCATGAACCATGTCCCACGGAAGTCCTGCGATAATCCATGCAATCATTCCTTTAAAATTTAATCCGAATAGGATTGCCTGTGCCGGCGCGTACAACGTCCCGAACAAAAAGCCGTGCGCCGCACATATTGTCATATATACAATCGGCTGCACTTTCTTAGGCATCCGCTTCGGAAGGAGCATGACCGCACCCCACAGAAGCGTCCATAAATATAAATACGGCACCCACCACGCCGCAAAACCGCATAAAATTCCGTTTAGAATCACATAAGTATAAATCGGATATAACGCTTTCTTCCTGTAAACCACCGTATAGGCAATCGTAAGCACACCCAGAAGATGAACATTAGGTATCAGCTCCATAATAAGCTTGGAGGCATACATGATGCCTCCAAGCATTCCGAACACTGCAATTTCCCTGATTGTCAGCTTCATGTCTACTCAACCTTGAAGGAGTATGTGTCTCCCTCCGTAATTGTAGTGGAATCAACGCCGGACTGTGCATATTCTCCGTTTACATAGAAAGCCCAATACACGCCGTCTTTGTCATAATCAGCAGAAATACCGTTGACCGATTTCACATAAAGACCATATTCACTGTCTTCGCCTTCAATCAGCCCGACCTCCAGCAGGGCTTCCCCTACCGTCTCCTTGTCCGTATGAATCTCAAATGCGGTTTCGTCACCGTCCTTATCTGTCACGGTAAAAGCAAACTGCTTATTTCCTTCACCCAGCACATTCCCGCCGTTAACGTTCTCTGCTTCTGTAGCGGAAGGCTCCGCATTATTCGTACTGCCATTACAACCGTTTGTAAATAATGCCGCAGCCACAATAAGCACCATACAAAGGATGAATGACAATAATTTCTTATTGTTTCTCATTTTCATATCCTTAGTCTCCTTCAATTGTTATTTCCTCTTTAAAACCGGCACTCGCGGTCATTTCTTAAAAGGATTCACTGTCCGGATATTTCGACTCGGCACTATGCCAATCAGCCTTCTCAGAGATTCTCCAATGGCTTGTCCCGAAATGTGGCTTTCGGTCAGATTCACATGATAATACGATGCCTCACGGCGACGGGCTCGTACAGGATTTACACCTGTTTCCCCGGACAATTCTTATCTATCATAATCTTTTCTCTCTGTCCAGTCAATCACTACCGTGAATTCATAATGTATTAAATGACGTACACATAATTACAAACCGTAACTTAAAACGCTGCCAAGATTGCTGCCCCAAACGTCAACGCATAGGCAAGTATTAGAACGCCCAGATTGAGTAAAACTTTTTGTGCGGTGCTCATCTTTGTACTGTCGCAGATTAGCTTTATCGCCCCAATTCCGAGTATGGCTGCGGCACAGCCAGACAAACCATTCAACAAATTGACACAGTGCAGCATAATGAATATGTATGTCCAGTTCGGCAGCTTGGCAGGTACATGCTCCGTCCCACCTTTCACATCTTTGACGCCATTCAAATTTTTCATATTGTCTCCACTCGCACAATCTACGCCATCCATTATCAGCTGCGCTCTGTTCATAGCTTGTACAATCAAAAGCGCTTTTTGCGAACCCAGAGGAATTTCATGTTCCGTTGTAGTCATTGTAAGCTTCGATTGATAATCTTTTAATCGCAATTGTCTGCCGTTCACAATGATTTTCTTGTTGTTAATGTACTCGATATCATACACTTCACCTTCCACCGTTACATTCCATCTTTGACTCATTTCTCCTACCTCTTCTCACTTGTACTATTCTATAATGTAAACAGCGCTGTATTCCGTATCAAACAGATATCTCATCTGCCTTCCTGAAAACATAACGCTAATCTCCTGCACTAAAACATCCTGATTTTCATAATTTAAGTCAATATAGAACAGGCAGCCGGATTTTTCTCCATCGTCTATTGCTTGAAGCGCCTCCGGAATGACGCCGAGCAGTTCCCCTCTCACCGGATAAGTATGTTTAGCTTTAGAGAAATAGACGCTTTCTCCACATGCACGGTAACTGCTGCCCGAAGTGATATAGAATACCGGAAGATCTGAATACATACTCACCGTATTGAGCCTCTCCTTTGTTCCGCGATACAGGTAATTAACTCCCGGTGAAAGATACCCGAGCAGCATACAGCCAAGCATAACGATACACACCGCATATGTGACATTCTTTACCATACCTGCAGTAAGCTTCTTTGCGAGAAAAACAACAAGCAGAATAATCATCGGAAAAATCGGAAATACATATCTGTCTTCCTTGTATGGTGCAATCTTGGATATCAACACAATATATAAGAACACGGCAGCTAATATCTGCACGAAGATGATATCCTGCATCGTAAATCGCAGCTCAAATTCCGTCCTCCGCTCCCTTTTTTCGAGCAAAATGTGAATGCTTCCATCCTCCGCCGTACTTTTCTTTATGCTCCACCAGACAGACAACACACGATAAAAAAGCAACCCCACTGCAAATGCCAAAAGAAGAAGTGCTCCTTTCCCAAACAACTCACCGTCTATCACTGCAAAAAGCTGTGGCAGCGCAGTAAACCAGCCTTCGCCTGCTGCCAGATTTCCGAACGCCTCCTCTCCCCTGTAACCGGAAAAAATATCGTTCAAAATATCTGACCAGATCAGACAGACCGCCGCAATACTCACGCCCATAGACACAGCATATTTTACGGCAAAAAAATAGTTCCGCCTCCATAACGAATATCCCCATATCACGATGCAGATAAAGAACGCATAAATCAAAAAATAGTATTGCGTCATAATCCCCATAAATGCCGTCAAGGATAAAAGCGGATAAATCCACCCGTTTTCTTTCTTATCTTTCATCCACACAGCTTTCCAAAGCAGTGCATTCAGATAAGTAAAAAGAACCGCAAAGCAAGTAAATACCATATACATTCTGATGAAAACAACCGTACTCACCGCTCCCGCACTAAACCCGTATAAAATGCAGACCATCACAGACCAAAAATCCGATTCCGTCACTTCCTTGGATAGTTTCCACAAGAAGTACATCGTCATCATAAAGAACCATATATTCACAAATATACCGCTCCACTTCGTGAAGATTCCCGGAAATATCATTGAAAATACAGATGAAGAAAAATTCAGAAGCAAATAGAAAAACGGCGGATGTACATCCGCTATAATCGTCTTCCAAACACCCGAGAAATCAAAAACCTCTTCTTTAGTCAGCGTCAGATAATCTTGAAAATAGTCAGAGGAATGCCACTGATTCAGCCATGTCTCATTCTCTCTGTCTGCAACAAGATACGGATATTGGAGCTGACTCGTAAAATGATACGAATATAACTCATCACAAAAAAACCCCTCTTTCCGGCTTCCCCAATACAGAAGATTGGCACTAAGAAGAAGGAACAGAATTACCCCTATCAGAATCCGGCTCTTTATACTCAATTGCTTTACCCCATCGTTTTCCATATTTCCACCATTACCCTTCATTTCACTCATTTTAGAAGCCGCCATTCATTCACTCCGTCTTCATCTCGCCCGAATCAGATAATTTTTCTTCCTTAAACGCATAAAGCGTCACAAAGAAGAGAAACGGTACCGCAAACACGACCGACAATCCGTATCTGAAATACGCGTTGACCGGAGAAGCCACACACACAAGCAAGGTAATAACTACCTGTACATATAAAGTCAACATTTTCCATCTCCTGTGCCTAATCAAAAAGAACGCGAACACAAAAGCACACCAGAAATAGAGTCCGATTGACGTTGTATATCCGAGAAACGGAATCCCCCTAAAATATGTCATAAATTGATTCATGCCTTCTACAAGCACCGGAAATCTTGATTTCAAATCAAATCCGTCGGCATTCAGTCTGAAGACGTCTGCTCCCACAACATAATACGCCTTCGTTCTTCCCGGATCATCAGGATAAACATATCCATAACATTTATTCAATACCGCATCCAAATAGGTGACCGGGTGCTCCATAAATTGTTTGAAGTAAACTTTTAAATATGCTTCCCAGTCTTCTTTTGTCGCGTCATTATTATACTGGTCTTTTACTCGATCCGAGAACTCAGGCAGATAACGCTCCGCAAGCGTATCATACACCAGAATATTGTCGATTGCCTCTTTTTCTTCCTCCGGCATCTCATGTCCGTAAGAGGCAACACACCGCGCCGTCTGCAAAAAGGGGATGGACAAACTCTCTGCAATACTGCCGTTTGGCACACCTGACATAGGCAGAAATATCTTAAACCAGAACGCCACAAACACAAGTACCCCCGCGAAAACAGCTCCCAACACCTTCCAATGTTTTCTACCTAAAATAAGAAAACACGGAATGCAACCAACCGTAATGGCAAGTCCTTCATTCCTGAACAGGCATAGGAGAACCAGCAGAATCGGAAGCAAAACCATCTTGATTCGGCTCTGCACAAATTCATCCGGCGACAGCGCTGTCTCAAACATAAAAATCGTCACAAGAAGCGCTGCAATGGCAAAATTAATATTCTTCCCCACCGAAATGGCATAAACCGGAAATATCGGCAGAAACGCATACAGACAAATCAGCCCTCGAAGCACATACACACTTATGCCAAGCTTCCTTAAGAAATCCGCCATATAGGACAATACCATAATAAACGCTGCCACCTGTACCAAAACATAGAAAAACATTCCGGCGGCAGCTGAACCAATCGCAACGCCTATTTTCACAAAAAGCACCAAGAATAATATCTGAAAATACGGATGATGGTTCGTCAAAGGCTCATAACCATACCACTGCTCCAGCATCGTCCCCGCATCGTATAACGCGCTTCCCGGATAAAAGGCAATCAGATACGGCAGCCAGCAAATAAACAAAAAAAGCCCCGTCTTTAATCTGTAGCGGTCCTTGATGCCGCTTCCTGTCTGCCGATGTCCGACATGCTTCCCTGCCAAATCACTCATCCACTGATACAGCAAAAGAACCAGACAATAAAGCAATGTTCCGTATCCTGTAAGAACAATCATTGTTTTCATAATCTGTGCAGCATTCAGCATACAAAGAGCAAATCCCGTCGCATTCCGATAGCATAATCCGATGAGCACAAGAACCGACAAGAACAATGAAAATACCGCTATATCTTTTTGAACGGGAAAATGATGTCTGATATAGTAATAGAAATACGCAAGACAAATCACAAACACAGCCTGCCCAAGTCCCCATCCGTGCAAGGATGCAAGAACTGCATACAGCCCTTTCATTTCGGGTATATTCTCAAAATTAATACCTATTGCTGCCACGGAACAAATGGCTAACATTACACATACTATCTTATTCCTTGTCTCTTTTTGTATCACGCTATCTAATGTAAAAACCATATTTTTTCTCCTGATTTATTTCCAACACTTCCCTATTCTAGCATATAATCCCGATTTTGCAAAGAAAAGCAAAGGGAAGAGTCGCTTTGGCAATCGCCTTAGCGTCTCTTCCCTTTCGGAATAGATCATTCTGTCTTATGTCCGAGCCGTTCTTATTTCGGTAGATTGAATTTTGCAATCAAACCATCCAATGCCGCCGCCTGCGCAGATAATTGCTGACTCGTCGCGGATGACTGTTCTGCAACTGCTGCATTGGTCTGAACAACGTCTGAAATCTGATTCACGCCCGCTTCCGCCTCCTGCATCGTCGTTGCCTGACTGGCGGAAATTGCACTCAGTTCCTTGGAAGAATCTGCAACCTTTCTGATACCGTCCACTACAATCTCAATGGATGCTACTGCACGGTCCGCCACCTTGTTACCGTTCTCAATCTCCTGCATAGCGCCCTCAATCAATGTTCTGGTATCTACTGCCGACTTACTGCTCTGCTCCGCAAGCTGCCTAATCTGATCTGCTACAACCGCAAATCCTCGTCCCGCTTCTCCGGCTCTCGCCGCTTCAATAGACGCATTCAAAGATAACAGATTCGTCTGAGAAGCGATGCTCTCGATTTCGGAAATAATATTGCCAATCTTCTGAGATGTCTCATTGATACGTGCCATTGCCTCAAGCATTTCTCTCATATCATCACTGCTGCGATTTGCCACATCGGCATATTTCTGTGACTGATGATATGCTTCCTCTGCGGAAGCAGCAGCATTCTTCGATGCGTCGGAAATGGTTGAAATCGTCGCCTGTAATTCTTCAACCGCACCCGCCTGCTCCGTTGCGCCTTCCGCAAGACTCTGAGAGCTATCTGCAAGATTTCCCGAACCTGCCGAAACCTGCACGGAAGATTCTTCAATATAGCGTATCGTTTCAATCATATTGTCCCTAAGCTGCTTCAATGAGTCAAATATCTGTCTAAATTCTCCCGTATATTTAGAGCCATCCTTCGACCTGACCGCATAATTAGAATCTGCCATCTGCCCTAAAATATAATCCATATCATATATAATAAAATGCAAAGTCCCCGCCATATCATTAGCCGACTTAATAATATCGGCAACCTCATCGTTGGCATCCACCTCCGGAAACGGACTCGTAAGATCTCCATCGGCAAACGCCGCCAGCCTCTCCTTTAACTTGACAAGCGGTGTTGAAATATTCAATGCTATGTAATTCCCGAGACGGATAGATGTCGCAATTGCTATGATAATAATGATGGCAATCACGATGACCAGTACCGTCGATACGATTGTCATCGTTGAAGAAATACTATTTCCGCGGTCAACCTTGATATCCATAATAGAAACCAATTGGTCATTAATGTCTTCATATAACGGCATCAAGTCGTTCATCGCCATGTCCTGTGCCGCTCTTGAAAGCTCGGCATCCGAATTGGAACCCACCTCCAGAATCTGATTGTCCAATTCCCAGTACTGCGGCAGCTTACTTGAAATATCATTATAAACTGCTTTGTTCGCATCGGATACCATAAACCGCTCCAGCGCTTCAAAACTCTGTGTAAAATTCTCTATACTCTCACTGTGAGCCGCTTTCATACTCTCAACGGCTCCCTCTTCTTCATATCCGATACAGCCACGCAGCGTCGACCTCGTCTCCGCAAAATAAGTCATTGCTTTACCCACATCACCCTGTGCAAAGCCGTAATCCTGCAGCGCGCCCGCATAAATCTTTGCTATAATAATCAGCACAACCAGAACAATTGCCGCCACCAACGCCGGAACACCGGACGCAATCACAAATCCTCGAAACAATCTCTCCTTGATTCGATATCTGTTCAATCTCTCATATACTTGATTCAACTTGTTTAACATTCTGTTACCCCCTTATTATGCCCGGTATTCTTTTTCTTCACAACTTTAGCAATTCTTGTAACGCAAGCCGCCGGGCTTGCGTCTATTGTATCACATATTTCAGATTATGAATATAGTTGTCCGTCATAATCGGGGAAATCATTCCCAAACGCACATAAAACAGTGAATTCAGGCGGTTTTATTCATCCATATTTCTTTAGCATGAAATACATCTCCCACAAATTCTCCCTTTAAGCTAAGCATCATATTCTGTTCTAAATCATTAAAGCCTGCTTCCGAATCTTCATACCGGGCTCCGTTATCATATATGGTGCGTATATAGAATCGCGCACCTTCTTCAAACACCACCTGTATCAAATCTGAATCAGAAACCTGTGCTTCTGTAGACACACCGACTTTAACCATTGAACCATCCTCCACACTTACACTGTCGCAATTTCCCATAGAATAAAAAACGACGGGAAATCCCCGTCGTTTCATATATCTGCGTTATTATATTATAAATTATACTATCATATCCAGATTATAGCTGCCAGCTTCCAAACAAGCTATTACTTATTGCGCTATTCATCACATTTCCGTATGCCGATGCCGCCTGACTGCTGAGTCCGTAAGGAGAATACCCTGTCAGTCCAAGCCCCAAAGTGCCCTGTCCACCAATCAGACTCTGTATTAAATATGTCTGTAAGCTGTTTGTACCCAACAGATTCTGATAGCTTCTCTGTGCACTACCCGCATCATAATCCCCGGCATAGTATTCCTTCACCTTTCCCATCACCGACTCTTCCCATTCCGGATCGGTTTCCATCTTCTTAAAGGCTTCCTGAATAATAATATCCCCCGCCGTTGCAAACGTAGGATTTGTCACAGTTCTCTGATTTTCCACTGCGTTCTTCATCACCGTGGCATAATCTTCTACCGTCTTTCCTTTCGTTGTATTTGCCAGTCTCGCAAGATTATTCCTATTATTAACGGATGCAATTCTGTTTACGCTGCCAGTGGAATTGATACCACTTACGGCATTGACACCGCTTACACTATTGCCAGAATTAACTCTTCCTATGCCCAGATCATTAATATACATATAAATCCTCTTTTCAACACATGAAATCGTCTTAGTTCTGCCAAGACTTTGCCTAAATGTATTTCACAACTTCTGTTTATTGTAGCATAACCCATTTCTATTGTGAACTAAATTGTCACAAATGGAGCCAAACTTGTCATAAGATTCTTACGTCCCTATCCCCCGGCACCGCTTCAGCCAGTTCCCTTTCAAATAATAGATGATAAATAGCAGCGAAGTCGCCGTCCAAGTCATAGGATAACTGAACGCCACCGTAGACATCTCCGGTCGCAGCGGAACTGCCACCAGAATCCATATCACGCGCAGCACACAAATACCGACGCATGTCATAAGCATCGGCGGTATGGCATCCCCGCAGCCCCTTGTGGTGCCTCCGAGTATTTCGATGCAGATATAGGTCACGTAGCTTGGCGAAATCACCCGCATCATACCGAGTCCAATAGCCACTACATCCATGTCATCCGTAAACAATCGGAAGAAAAGCCTGCCTCCTGACAGCACGATCACACTGAGCAGAAGACTCGTAAATGCCGCCATACCAAGACAAATACGCACACTCTTCCTAATCCGGTCATATTTGCCCGCTCCGAAATTCTGTCCAGCAAAAGTAGTAATCGATACACCGTATGCGCCCATAATCATCCAGAAAATACCGTCTATCTTGCCGTATGCTGTCCACGCCGCAATCGTATCAGTCCCGAAAGCATTGATACTTGACTGGATAATCAGATTGGAAACCGAATACATGGTAGACTGGACTCCCGCCGGCAGACCGATACGCACAATCTTATGCAGAAGCGGCATCGTAAACCGAATCTGCTTTATATATAACCGGTAAGAGTCTTTAGTCCGCATAAGTGTGATAACTACCATAAACGCACTGATGACCTGAGACAGTGCAGTGGCTACCGCAACACCCACTACACCCATTTCCAAGATTGTCACAAACAAAACATCTAGTATGATATTTGCAATACAGGATAATATCAGAAAATATAGCGGACGCTTAGAATCGCCCACTGCCCTCAAAATACCGGAACCCATATTGTAGATGAGTGAGGGAATGACTCCGATAAAATATATCCTCATATACATGACAGACAGTTTCAGAATCTCCTCCGGCGTATTCATAGCCTGCAAAGCCAGCTTGGAAAAAAGAAGTCCCAACGCCATAATGACAGCTCCGCCTGCAACGGACAGCGCCATAGCGGTATGTACCGTATTCTTTACATCCTCTTTCTTCTTTGCACCGTAATACTGCGAAATGATTACGGTTGCACCGGAAGAAAGTCCGGTAAAAAAACCAATCAGCAGATTAATCAGCGTCGCAGCCGGTCCTCCCACTGCCGCCAACGCTTCTTTGCCTACAAACTTTCCCACGATTACGGCATCCGTAGTGTTATAAAGCTGTTGAAAAAAAGTCCCGAACAAAATCGGGAAAAAGAAAAATAGAAGCTGCTTCCAAATCACACCTTCTGTAATCTGATTGGAAACCTGATGACTATGCGCTTTCATCACATGTCCCTCCTAATTTAAATCAGTCTTATGCTGAATGTAGTGATAATCTGAAATAATGTTTTCTAACGTAATGCTTTTTAGGCTTTCACATAAATCGGTTCTGATTTTCTGATAAGAACAATCCAGCACGTTATGAATATTTTTTCCTACGGGACATAATGGCGAAGGTAATGAGTGGACGCCAATTAATTTAGAGCTGAAGTCCGGCTCTATCGCCTTGCATATACGGTATAAAGTTATTTCTCCTAGCGGGCAGTTCAGTGTTGCACCTCCCGTTCCGAATTTAACCGATATGATACCGTCTTTTCTCAATGAACTTATGATGTTTCGAATTGTAACCGGATTGCTTCCGGTAGATAATGATAAGAGGTCACTAGTTACCTTTTGCCGGTCTCCATATTCATATATAAAAATAAGACAATGGATAGCAACTGAGCATTTTGTACTGATGTGCATGGTGTTTTCCCTTTCCATGTTAGAGTGTAACATATTTGTATATTGCTGTAAATCTTGACATTACACCACGCTCTTGCTATAATGGTGTAACTCTAAAAATTACAGGAGGGATAGATATGAAAGCCATACAAATCATTTTTAGTCCGACCGGAGGAACCGGTAAAGTTGCCGATATCATAACGAACGCATGGGGAATGCCTGTCAATAAAATTGATTTATCCGATGCGGAAACTGATTATTCCACACTTAGTTTTGAAAAAGACGATGTTGCAATTATCGCAGTTCCATCTTATGGCGGACGCGTTCCCGATCTTGCAACTCAAAGAATTTCAAATATTCATGGTAATCAGACTCCGTGTGTCATTGTCTGTGTATACGGCAATAGGGCATATGAAGACACTTTGATCGAATTGAACGATGTTGCCGAAAAAAGCGGTTTTAAGGTTATTGCCGCTATTGCCGCTATCGCAGAGCATTCTATCATGCACCAGTATGCAGCAGGACGCCCCGATGAGAAAGACAACAGCGAATTAAGCTGTTTTGCAAAAAAAATATTAGAAAAAATACATAGCGATTCAACCGGATATTCCACACCGCAAATTCCGGGAAACCGTCCCTATAAAAAAGCAGGTGGCGCCGGTTTAGTGCCAAAAGCAAACAATGACTGTACAGGCTGCGGTCTTTGCGCCGAACAGTGTCCGGCACAAGCGATAAACAAAGAAAATCTGAAAGTCACGGACAGCAAAAAATGTATCTCATGTATGCGTTGTGTTGTACAATGTCCGCAATCCGCACGCAAAGTGAATGGCGCTATGGTTTCTGTTGCAGCATTAGCCATGAAAAAAGCCTGTTCCGTAAGAAAAGAAAATGAATTATATATTTAACCCCGTCCATCAGCAGATTAAACTCTCTGCAAGTCAGAGAGCTTAATCTGCGTTAGGTTCTTTCTCTTTCATGAAACGTCCTTCTAAGCTACAGCCATAAAGCCTCGCTTAAGCATCTCTGCGCGCTCAGCTCCTCAATACATATCATCTTTGCTAAAAGCCACGCGCGTTCCTCTTCCGTCATCTCGGTAATCCTCTCAGCCGCTTTGGAATCTTGCACATTTTTAATGATGTTATCTAGACTATCCCTCTTATATTCTGCTGCGTCTGCCGCTTCCCTCCATGCCGTCTGTTTCTTATAAAGTACTTCTAATAATTGCGCCTTCTCCATCCTGCCGTCAATCACCGTTCTGATTTCATCAAGAGAGAATCCCAGAGACTTAAACTCCAGCAAAGCCTGCAGCTGCTGTACCTGTTCTGCGGAATAATAGCGATATCCGTTTTGAGCGTCCACCTCTACGGGCTTGATGATACCCTTTTTCTCATACAGGCGGAGTGCTTTTCTTGAAATTCCAAAAAAATCTGCCAATTCCCCGATTAACATACGGTTATCCTTCATCGTCCTCTCCTCTTATAAGCTTCACTGCTCAAACATGTCATTTACTCTTTTAGCACATACCGAATCAGCCCGGATATTTCCCATGCAGGAAACAAGCATAAAAACACCGCTTAAAACGGAAGTTCTCACCTGAAAACAATATATCAGCTCCGAAAACAGCATCGTTCCCCTGTCAATCAGCCCATACCCGATTAAAAGTACAAGAAAATATCCTCCGATTCCGAATAACGGTATAAGCATTTGCCCCACTGCATTTTTCTTGTGAAGATTCAGGTTCGCTTTCATAAGCCTTAAGCTGCTCTCCTCATATTTGTTCATCAATAATCCGCCAGCATCATAGAGAGTGATTGTATCCGCCTGTGTAATGAACGGATGAATATCCGAGGTGCACTGTGCCGTAGCCTTTTGGGATTCTTCCTTTAACGCAGGGATATTCTTAAGTACCATTTGGTAATTCACCCACAGATGCGGCAAAATACAGATACAGACTACACCAAATAATAGTAAGCTGCTTCTCATCAGCAAAAATGAAGACACCAGCGTATTTACGATAGCCACCACCGCGTGCGGAACATGAAGCGGAGCGTTCATCATCGCAAGCGCCGCATCGATGTCGCTGTTAAGCCTTGTGAACCATTCTCCCTCCAAGCAGCTCTCCAAACGTTTACAAGACTGGGTTTGCAGCTTCTCCATCATATTCTTCTGCAGCCTCACCTGCATCTTTGCCGCAAGCGCCGCATAGCTGCTCCACACCACACCATTATACAGAAACAACAACGCACATAGCAAGCCGTAACCAATACATAAAAACGGCAAAACTCCATCGTCACCTGTTTGAAGGCACGAAAAAACAGATTGTATCATAGACGCTGTCATCCATGTTCTAAGCGCGTCGAAAGGGGCACGCAGAAGCAGGAAGAAAACATATTTGCGCAGCATACCAAGCCGCCTTATCATTTTATATAATTCATTCACAAACGAACTTTCCTCCTTCCAGACGATAGATCTTATAACTATCATCCAATGTCTCCGGATAATGCGTAACATGTATCACAGTCCTTCCGCCTGTTAGCTGGTCTAACGCATAAAGTACATACTGTCTTGTCTCTTGGTCCAGCGCTGAAACGGGCTCATCCAGCAGGATTACAGGCGCATTTTTACAAAATGCTCTGGCTATTTGGATTCGCTGCGCCTGCCCACCTGATACCTGATTCCCGCGTTCACCTACGTTCGTGTCCAGCCCGTCGGGAAGGCTCTCAATCCACTTTGTAAGACGTGCATACTCACAGATTCTCCATAAATCGGCTTCCGCAATATCATGTCCGCAAGTAATATTTTCTCGGACAGATAACGGAAAGAGGCTGTTCGTTTGCATCACCAGCGCCACTTGTCCCCGTATTTGCTCCGGCTCGGTCTTCCCCGCTACGGTGACGCCTCCGGAATCCGCCTGATAGAGACCAGCCAGAATTTTTAGCAGTGTGCTCTTGCCGCCGCCACTATCCCCTACAATTCCTATATGTTCGCCCTCTCTCACCTGTAACGATAGATTCTCGAACACTGTATTTTGATCATACGCAAAAGAAATTTCATCCAGCCAAACTGCATATTGTTCCATCATATTTTCTCCACTATACTTGATCTCTATCATTTCTCAAGCACCAGCTTCTCTTCCAAGCTGTTAACAGATGCACAAAACCGCCTGAACCCTGCATAAATACTCGGCATGTTCTGTAAAAATCCGGAAACATTTCCTGAAAGATTCAAGAACAGATAAAAAGTACCTATGCTGATTTCATCATTTATCACCATATATCCGCCGAAACCAAGCAGGCATAACAATGGTACGAAGGAAAGCACCCCGGAAAGTGACATCAGCTTTGCCGTAATCCGTTCCCTTCTGACACTGCTGTTCTCCCACTCTGTCATACGCTCTTCCACGGTGCGGTCCATCAGTCTATATGCATCATAGACTAAAATAATAGGAAAAAGCTCCAGCATGATAGCCGCCAGCCCATTGATTCTTTTCTTACTTTCATAACATTGCTCACTGTAAGTTTCGATGATTTTACTTGAACAAAAGCAGTATGCAATCAGAGGAAGAACCGGAATCACGGAGAGAAAAGCCAGCTTCATGTTTTGATAGAACAAGAATATAACCGCAAACGCAAAGGAGACAAACTGCTTCATTATCATAAAAAGATTCTCATTAAAGTAGACGGAAATCTCTTTTAATTCATTCTGCATGGCGGATTGTTCTTCACCGACATTCAATCTGGCAAGTGTCTTGATGTCGCTTCGCAGATAATGTCTCGCATATCCTATCCGCATTTCATGCACAAAAATTTCACATGTATAAGAAGCCAGATAGGTGGAACCATATTCACTTACAGTATAAAGAATAATAAGCTCTATCCCTGCTGCCACGATCATTCCTTTTGGAGTGCCCGCGTTTTCTGAAGCAAACTGCATCGGCTCTCCGAAGCCGTCCAAAAATGCCGCAAGGAATCCGTTCCAACATAGATTGATCAACGCCGATACAAATGTAATTGCTGCCGCCGTCCCAAAAAGAAATTTGTGTAATCCTATTAATTTCTTTAATGTACTCAATGTGCTTCTCCCCTTATGCCAGTCCCCTACGCGCCACATCAATCTGTTTTAGATTCCTGTTTCAATACTGACTTTACATAAAGAATAGACCTTGTCCCAAGGACAAGGTCAAGATAAAATTCCATATATTCTTATATTTTGATTACTGTAAAGAGCTTTTCACTTTATTGCGAAGCTTTCTCTCCGCTCATGTTCTTAATCACAGCCAATGCTGCTAACAGAAGTACGATTCCTACCGGCAGTGAAATCCACGCGTTTTGTGCAAAACCGGCAACAATATATGTGACAAAGGAAATCACGGCAACCACGATAACATACGGAAGCTGTGTGGACACATGGTTAACGTGGTCGCACTGGGCACCCGCAGATGCCATAATCGTTGTATCGGATATCGGCGAACAATGGTCACCGCATACCGCTCCTGCCATACAAGCCGAAATAGAAATAATCATAAGCTGCGGATTGGAATTCATAAACACATTGACCACAATCGGAATCAGGATTCCGAACGTTCCCCATGAGGTTCCCGTAGAAAAAGCAAGGAAACATGCCACGATGAAAATAATCGCAGGAAGGAAATTCATAAATCCTCCGGCACTCTTCTGCACCGCATCCGCAACGAATACCGCCGCTCCCAAAGAGTCGGTCATAGCTTTCAAAGTCCATGCAAAAGTAAGAATCAAAATAGCCGGAACCATAGCTTTAAAACCGTCAGGCAGACAGTTCATGCATTCCTTAAAGCTCAACACTCTTCTGATCAAGTAAATAATAATCGTCAGAATCATAGCACAGATGCTGCCCAGCGCAAGACCCACGGAAGCATCCGAGTTAGAGAATGCCTCCACAAAACCTGCTCCGTCAAAGAATCCTCCGGTATAAATCATGCCGATTACGCAGCACACAATCAACATAACAATAGGAATCAACAAGTCAATCACTTTTCCCTTGGGATTCACAGCCTCCTCCTTCTTCTCCACGGTATCTTTTCCTGTAGAGAACAAGTCGCCCTTTAAAGCGTTGGCTTCGTGGTTTTTCATCGGTCCGAAATCCACTTTCATAAGTACCATGGCAATCATCATGATGATTGTCAGGATTGCATAGAAGTTATAAGGAATAGCACGGATGAAAATAGAAAATCCGTCTTCTCCCTCCACAAATCCCGATACTGCTGCCGCCCATGAAGAAATCGGGGCGATAATGCAGACCGGCGCCGCTGTGGCATCAATCAGATACGCAAGCTTCGCACGGGAAACTTTATGCTCATCCGTAACCGGCTTCATAACACTACCCACGGTAAGACAGTTAAAATAATCGTCAATAAAAATAAGAACTCCCAGCGCCACCGTAGCTAACTGTGCACCTGCACGTGTCTTAATCTTCTCCTTGGCATAATGCCCGAAAGCGGCGGAACCTCCCGCCCGATTCATCAAACTTACCATTGCACCCAGAATCACAAGGAAAATAAGGATACCAACGTTATAACTGTCGGAAAGTACGGCTACAAAACCGCCGTTAAAAATATGTGTCAACGTTCCTTCAAAGGAAAATCCGGAATAGAACAGTCCGCCTACCAGAATACCGATAAAGAGAGAGCTATAGACTTCCTTCGTAATAAGCGCAAGCACAATGGCAACAATCGGTGGAACAAGAGCCCAGAAAGTGGCATACAAATTCGGAATATACTCTGCGTCTGCCTCCGCCGCGAGCACAGTCATCGGCAAAAGTGCCAGACACAGAATCAGGACACCGATTCCTCGTAACAATTTTTTCTTTTTCATTTTTCTCCGTCCTTCTATCTTTTTTCTATCGTTTCTTTATTGCCCTGCACTGCAAAGCAATATCCTTCTCACGCAGACAACAAGGCAGTGATACCCCGCTATGTACGGCATCCGCGCTGTTGCTGCCGAAGTTAGTATATCACTGCCTTATCCATTACACAAGAAAAATGTTTTTATCTCTTCAACCGATGCATCACTTCATTACCGCCTGTTCCAAAATAATCATGTAATATTTTGTATTCTCTGTACAGACTATGGTACGCTTCCACGTTTTGGGGAATCGGCTCATATTTGCGTCCGCAGCCCTTACCCATAATCCGAGCCGCTTCATTCAAGGAAAGGTACCCACCTGACTGCTCGCCTGCTGCCACCGCTGCATACACAGAGGCGCCAAACGCCGAACCCTGATCCGTAGAACTCGTATAAATCGTCTGTCCCAATATATCCGCATATAACTGCATCATAAACGGATTCTTACCTACAATACCTCCGCAGGCATAAAGCTTATCCGCCGTAACGCCACCCTTACCGAATTCTTCAAAGATAGCCCGCATTCCATAAGCCGCTGCTTCCATTAACGCACGATATATTTCTTCCGGCTTCGTCCGCAGCGTCATTCCCAGTATCATACCGGAAAGCTTTGCATCCGCAAGATAAGAACGATTACCGTTCCACCAGTCCAGCGCAACCAGACCACTTTCACCGGGCGCAAGATTCGATGCCTTCTCACTGAGCAGAGCGTGAACGGTAATCCCTTTTTCCGAAGCTTCTTTCTCGTAGCTGCCCGGCACGCAGTTTTGCACAAACCATTCAAATAAGTCACCCACTGCGCTCTGTCCCGCTTCATAAGCGTATAATCCCGGCAGCACCGCATCTTTGACACAGCCGGAAATTCCCTTTATGTAAGACAGTTTCTCCGAGCAAAGCAGCATACAGCAGGAAGTTCCAAGAATCATCAGCGCCTTATCGGCGCCGTCAATTCCCACGGACGGTACCGCCACATGTGCGTCAATCAAAGACGCTGCCACCGCCGTTCCCGCTCTAAGTCCCAATCTTCCTGCCGCTTCTTTCGTTAGTTGTCCCGCACACTCACCGACCTGTACCGGTCTACCCTTCAATTTACCTTCCATAGAAGCAAGCCTCGGATGAAGCGTCCTTAAAAAATCCTCTGACGGATAACCGTCCTCCTCATTCCACAGAAGTTTATATCCCGCATGACACATGCAGCGTGTCACTTCTCCTGTCAGCAGATAGACAAGATAGTCGCTTACCTCCATGAAATTATCCGCCGCATCATATACTTCAGGCGCTTTCTCTGCTATTTCCATAAGCTTGGGCAGCATCCATTCCGCATTCACCTTTCCGCCGCAGCGCATCATGAACTCCTCTTTTCGCTCATTTGCAAGCGCCGTAATACGGTCCGCCTCCTCCTGTGCACCGTGATGTTTCCAAAGCTTTAACTGCGCATGTGGATCCCTACAAAATTCTTCCATCTTGCAAAGCGGTTCACATCCTGCTGCCATAGGTATAAATGTGGAAGAAGTGGCGTCAATACCGATACCGATTATATCTTCCGCCCGACAGCCGGATTTCTCAACCACTGTGCGGATTGTATCATACAGTGCCTCCACGTAATCGTCAATATCCTGAAGTGCAAAATCCGCAGGCAGCTCCCTTGCACCGGCATCGGACGTTTCTGCGCCCGGCACCACACCTTCCGCCGTCTCTCCCGGCAAAGTGCGCAGAATTCCATGCGGATATGTATAAACACTTTCCGTTACTACTTCGCCACTGCTGACAGAAACCATGACCGCCCTTGCCGACAGCGTACCGTAATCCAATCCTATAACATACTTACCTTCTCTTGTTTTGCAGATATCCCCCACTGTAACCTCCATTTACCTGCCGTGCAAACATCCGCATAGATTGCAGTTCTTCTATCATCTATACAAGTTATGTAAACTTATTGGCAATATTTTTCTACCAGCTTATCCGCTTCTTCATTCAGTTTATCAATATCCCACATAAATTGCAGTATGGTATATCGGTCACGCAATTCTTTGCCGTATCGTATACTGTCATAGACATACTCCCGTGAAATTCCCACGTCCGCAGGTATCTTTGCCGCTCCCATTTCTTCCAGCACATGAGATATCTCAGCCGCTTTCGGCGCCGTCTTCGCAAGTTCCCTAATCTCATCCCACCGCTCCTCGATCACCGCAAGACGGTGAAGCAGACCTTCCGGGTCATTCTTCTTTGCTTTCTGCTCCAGCGCGATAATTCCCTCCGCACCATCGCGATAACAGCGGCGGATTTCCTTCTCCCACTCTTCCACCGAAGGCCGTCCTGAAACGTTCTCACGAATGGCTGCAAAGTCCGGTTTCTCCATTTGTGCCAGTGTATTATAGAGTTCCAGCACCAGAACCGTACCGATACCAACCTTCGTACCATGAAGCACCGCCGGAGTACCGTCAAAGAGAAACTGCATTTCCCAATAATGCGACTGATGATGCTCCGCCCCGGACGCCGGACGGGAATTCTCCGAAAAGTCCATGGCAATACCGGAAAGCACAAGCGCCTCCGTAAGCACGGAGACTGCTTTAGCTTCATGAACAGCAAGCCCTTTCGTACTCTCCATGGTCTGATCCACCGCCGTACGCATAATGCCTGCAATGGTATCACAATAATATTCGTCGTTCACAATATGGGAAAGTTTCCAGTCAAGCAGACAGTTATATTTCCCAAGAATATCCGCCGCTCCCGCCGCAAGCATCTTAAGCGGCGCATTCACCATGATTTCCGGGTCGCAAATGAGCGCAAGCGGTTCCTGCGCCGGAAACGTAATCTTCATGTTATGGAAAATAAGCGGCGCAACACCGCTCACAAGCCCGTCCATGGAAGGTGCCGTTGCCACCAGCATAAAAGGTCTCCCGGTAATATAACTGAAATAACGTCCAAGGTCGTTAATCGTACCCGTTCCAACGGAAATAATAATATCCGCATCTTTGTCATTCGCCATCGCTACGCTGCCAAGCGCATGTTCGTCCGCCGCCAAATCACCATTCTCCGGGCTCTTTAGAACATGGGCAGTAAAACTGATATTCGCCTTGCGCAGTATCTCCTCCACCATAACTCCGGCGATTTCATGCGTGTGCGTGTCGGAAATCAGATAAGGTCTTGTATATCCTAACTGCTCTAAAAGCAAAGGCAGCTTTGCAATAGCGCCTGCTTCAAAAATATAATGGGCAAACAAAGATTTGTGTGTCCGTCCGCAGTCGCATGCAAAGCTGCAATTTAAATATGGTTCAATAGATCGATTCTGCATAATTACTCTCTTGATTCCTTTCCTACAACATTGTAATACTAATCGATTCTATTATAAACCAAACTGCCTTTTTTGGCTATCAATATCTGTTCTTGGAACAAGCGCAGGTTCTCCTCTTCCCTCATTCTTTGTCTGTCGGCGCTTTCCTTGATAATTTCGATATATTTGACACGCCGCCTTAATTTCTCCTTCTGTTCCGCTTCGAACTGCTCCTGTTCCTCTTTCGTCGGACCGGTAATCCTTCCGCTTCCAGTAACGGTACAATTCTTCACATTTCCATCCTCATCCAGATTGAACACATAACTCTTTCCTGCCTGATGCTCCGCTACATTCATGCCGTAGGACGCCGCCACCGTATTATCCCAACGGTCATAGTCCTCCTTCCACTCCTGCAGTTTCGCCATAATCTGTCTTGCATAAGCCGGGTCCGCATCCATCTTCTCCTGTAACTTCTCCGGTATGAGAATTGCAATACGACCGGAGCCGATACTGCTGTAATTCCTCTGTAAGTCTCCGCGTGTCTGAGGCGGATTGGCACCCGAAGGTCTCCAGTCATTTAAGGCATCCGCACTTGTATTTTTCTGAAAATATTTCCAGAAAGGAAAATCGTTCCTCTGCCAATTGGAAGCAGAAATATTGGCGTTTCCCACATGGGTTACGACATCATACATCGGGAATGCGTCGGCAAAATTCGCGGCGTCCGCTTTTCCTGTATTGAACGTCTTACTGATGGTTGATACATAATCCGTGGAACCTGCCATTTTCTTGGCATAAGCCGCCTGAAAGGCGCTTGCTGCATGAGGGTCTGTGATCTTACCCAAACGCTCCTGATAAGTCTCACCCATGTACTTGTCTGTTCCGATTCCGTTTACGCCCATTACATAATTCCTCCTTATCAAATATAGTCTGCGATTCCTCTGTCATTCAGAACCGCTCCTGCTCCCTTATGATAAGTCCGAGCAGTTATCTTATATAATGATATCGGCAGAAATAGCACATATTCGGGATGAAATGTAATAAAACCATATAAAAAGGGAATGAAATCTTCTACATCTTAATCAACCGGAATGCCATACTTCTTGGCAAGCTTTGCCACGCCTATCAGTCGGACAAGTTCCTTTATATCTGCTGAAGCTTCCGCATGGGTGGGAACAAACATGGCTGCCTCCATCTTCTCCACTTTATTAAGCGTTTCCAAATAAGCACCCACGTCGTAAATAAAGGAAACGGCATACTTCTTAAGTGTATCCATGCTGCTGATACAATCTGTAAGGAACACTACGCCGTCCGGCATACGAAATCCTACCATATCGAAGAAATGACCGGGCAGGGAAATCACTTCTATCTCCTTCGGAAATCCTTCATCTGAAAAGTCCGTTACATCGCTCTCCTGCGCCATCAAAAACTTATGCCGTAAATCCTTGCACGGATAACCCCCATAAAGGAAGGATGGCTCCAATGCCGGATATTTTGTAAACGCTGCCTATCAGATAGACATTATCCTTGTCCGCAACATAGACACCTATCTTTGCCGGCAGTTTATGTAATAACATTTCTCGCTAATCTGTACTAATTCATACATTATCTTCTTCCTCCTACGTGTTATGTAAACCAGAACATATAATATTATATTGGCAAATGCCCCAGACTAAATCATTGAACCAAGAATTATGCAATAATTCTTGTATCGCAAGCTGCCGAGCTTGCGTTTAGTATATCATAGGTAAACATATTATAAAAATAGTCTTGCAACTTACCTACAAAAAATAGTAAAATATAAATAAGTATATTACCAAAACCTAACTATGAAAAGATACATTGTCTGAAATCATCCTTTAGTGGGGGAAGGAGATGAATCTATGGGAATCGGAAGCATAACATCAACGAACAGTCTGTCAGTCATGCAAATGTCCACGGCTGATTTAAAGGATCAGAAAAGCAAAAACATTCAAAACGAAATCACAGACGTTCAGCAGCAGATGCAGAAGCTGTCTTCAAAAGAAGACCTTTCTGTTAATGAAAAAGCAAATGAACGTAAAAAACTTCAAAAGGAAATATCCGGTCTCAATACAGAACTGAAACAGCATCAGGAAGAACTTCTCCGGTCACAGAAAAGAGAACGCATGCTGGCAGAACTGCGGGAAGTTAAAGAACCGACAACAGAGGATGAACAAAAAAATCTGTCTTCCGACGAAAAGCAGCCTGCGCAGCCGGGAACTGTCGTAACACGAAACAGCGATGGAGTCGTTATTCTGAAAGAAGCCGTTGAACAGGATAAGAATCATAATGTAGATACCGAAGACAAACAGGCTGATAAGGACAACGAAGAAGCCGTTGATGAACAAGAAACAAAAATCATCGACAGTGACACAGTTACAGATTTCAGACCATCCGACAAGGAAATACATGCCATGGTATCAGCAGACTCTTCCCTGCAGCAGGCAAGTCGTCTGGGAACAATTATAGCCAAAACCAGCGATGGCATTGCTATTTTAAAAGAAGAAATTAGTCAAGCCAAGAATCAAGGCATAGATACAGAGAGGAAACAGGCTGAGCTCGAAAAAATGGAGAGACAGGAACGACTGGCGATGGCATTCCAATCCTCTATATTAGGTGCAGCAAACAATGCAATGAAATCAGCCGCCGAAGCTAATGTGTCCTCCAATGATAGCACACAGGCTGTTACAGAAACTAACGCTTATTTTAACGCCTTAAGCTTATCACAGGAAGAACAGATATCACAGCAGAAATTTTTTGTTTCATTTGGCTAATTATAATTGAAGGGCGACCGCCATGGTCGCCCTTGTGATTTGTTTCATCTCCCCTAATAATTTATTCCGGTAATCCGCAGTTCACCGTTCACAACTCCAAACGTAATACTCGGACCCTCCTCACCCATCAGAGTAAATCCTGCCCTACTCGCTTCCAGACCGGAAGCGTCCGCCTGTTCTATAACGCTGCACATTTCCTCCGAAAAAACTGCGGACGAATCAAGCGCCAGAAAATCCTCTCTCGTATCCACCACGTCTACACCTTCCAGTCCGACATAGACCGGAAACGCTGTCAAATCCGCCAGTTTCTCCATGTCTTTTTGTGAGACAGCTTCCTGAATGGACGCTGCATAATCCGCTACATCCTTGGGATCCACGCTGAAATTATCCGTCATTTCAGAAGACACAGATCCGTCTGTCTTCTCTTCCGTCGTATCTGTCTGTGTGCTTTCCGTTCCCTCCGTATCCGTCTCGGTATTCGTTTCGGTATCTTCGAATCGGATTACTTCCACCTCCGAAGAAGTCTGTCCATTTTCTTTTGTTTCCGATGCCTGACAAGCCGTAAGTCCCATCATTGCCATAAGCATTGCCACCATAATTGTTTTTCTCTTCATTCTATTGTCCTCCATTTATTTTATATTGATATATTTTAAACTTTTTAAATATTATTTCTTAATTTCAAACTCCACCTCCCCCATGGAGCCCGGCGCAATGGTATACTTCTCAAACACCACCACCGGATTGCCCTTCTCATTGATATAAAAAACCGTATCTTCCCCGATGCCTGTAAAGCCGCCCTCCGCGGTCGAAAGAAATACTGATCCTGTATTTGTCCGTTCCTCAATCTGTGCCTTTATCTGCTCATTGGCAATCGCAGCATAATCTTCGCCAAGCAAATCTTCAAGCGTCAGGAACGTGTTGGTTTTTAAATCCAAATTATAGTATCTGGTCTGTGCATAGGCGGAAGTCCAGCTCTCCGTTCCCTTTACTGCAAAAGATAACGTGTCCTTCGTCTGACTCTTAATCTCATACCACACTTTGACACGAATGTCATGCTGTGCCCATTCTTCTTCTGTTCCACCCGTTGCCAAAAAAGCTTCTTTGTATTCCTCTGCCCTTAGCAACGCCTCCGCCTCATATTGGGATGTCATTCTCTCAATCTGTTCATTGACTATATTAGACAATCCATTGTCGTTTTCTCCCAAATCCACTCCCGGAACTTCTACTTTAACCTGCATTTCCTTTTCTGTTCGCTCATAAGATCGGATGGTCATAATTCTCACCAATTCTCCGATGACAGGCAGCTTGCGTGCTTCCATAGCAAATGCTTCACTCGTATTGACTGCTACAGTCATCGTCGCTGCAAAAATTGCTGCCATACCAATGACTCTCCGCACTCTTCTCTGACGTCTTTCTTGCGCTTTCCTTTTGATTCGCAGCCGGCAGACAGACTGCTCAACTCTTTGCTCTAACGCTTCCGGAATCTTGATATTCTCGTAAGCTTCTCTACCTTTTTCCAATCCCGTCATAGCTCCAGTCCCTCCATTTCCACCCGCAAAGCTTTTAACCCCCTGTAAAGCTTCGCTTTTATCGTGTTTAGATTCCGTCCTGTCACTTCCGCAATCTCCTGTAAGGATAGTTCTTCATAAAAACGCAGACGAATAATGTTCTGCACCTCCGTCGGCAGTTTCCGTAACCTCACATCCAACTCTTCCGCCTCATCGTATTCCTGCATACAAATATATGCATCCTCATCCACAAGCTCCTCTACCAGAAGTTCTCGCCTGTTTTTCTTAAGGAAATTGATACTTTCATTCATCAGAATCCGGTAGAACCATGTCTTCACCGCATGAATATCCTTAAGCTCACCTGCATGGCTCAAAGCCTTATAAATTGCGTTCTGTACTACATCCATGGCATCCTGAGGATTTTGTACATTTGAATATGCCAGTCGATAAAACTTATCTTCATTTTCCAGAATATACTGCGCAATCTCCTCGAAATAATTATGTTTCATCGTGTCTCCTTATGTTGCTGCCTACCCGTCCTACAATATCATTTTTGTTTGAATGATCCACAATAACATTCTATAAGATAGACAATGAGAGGGCGCAAAAAGTTGCATTCCCTATCATTTCTTAAACATTATTATATTTATCAGACTGACAGCCAACTCTGCGGCGATATTTTTCCCGCCATTATTACTACGCACCGGAGGAAAAATTTGGCAAAGTTCCCCAGAAAATCTTTTTGCGTTTTCATAACAGCATTTGACAAAATCGGGCGCAAAAAACAGGAAACCTTTTCAGATTTCCTGCGGAATAGTGTGGTGCTGGCGGTCTATCTCTTGTTTGCGGGTTCTTGCTTCTTTACCGCACATGAGCATTTATTTTAGTCCTTTCATCATACGGGACGAAATCAGGCATTCATCTCCATTGACCATGTAAATCACCCGATTCTGAAAATCAATTTCCCTGATATTATCCTTGTTCACCAGAAATGACCGGTGACAGCGATAAAACCGCCCATCTACCTCCTTTTCAATCTCTTTGATTTTGCCTAAAAATTCCATCTGACGGTTTTTGCAGTGCAAAATAATCTTATGCACATTCGGAGATGTTTCGAAAAAGAGAATCTCGTCATAATCTACGGTAAATACCTTTTCATTTACCTTCACAGAAAAATTTGCCTGCACTTTGTTATTAGCAGACGCAAATCTCTGATTCGCTTTCAGAATACACTCGTATACTCTTTTTCCCAATTCTTCAGGGGCATCCTTCAAAATGAAATCCAACGCCTCTAATTTGTAAATAAATGTCATGTAACTCATTTCTGAATGGGCAGTAATAAAAATAATGAATCCCCTCGGATCATATTTTCTGATTTCCTGTGCCAGAGCCAATCCTGTCATATCCGCACCCAGATCAATATCAAGGAAATATATTCCAACGTCCTCTGTTTCTTTCACTTTTTCAAGGATTATATGCGGATTGTCAGAAACACAGCAAAGCTCCATGTCCAAGTCTTCCATAAGAACAATATTTTCAATCACTTGCTGTATTTTATCTCTTTGCACTTCTATATCTTCACATATATATATTTTTAACATACTGCATTTTCTCCTTAAAGCTGTCGCCTTGCCATACTGAAAACAAAGCTTTCCGGCTGTACCGGGGACATTTTTTTGATATTATCACGAAACGCCTGAAATTTGTCAATAACAACTCATACTTTTCCTCCTGCCCCTGCTACTCATATTTTCTTTTTTCACAACTTTATTATAAAACAAAAATCACTCATTTTATCTTTTCTGTCGTAAACGTCTGTTTTGGAATCGCAAATGCTATTTTTCTTGTCAGCTTATATACTATATACTATAATAATTACGGAGCGTTTATCAAAACAGATCACAAAATTATGTCGCTTTCAGGAGTTCTTTATGATGACACTATGCTTGATTACTTCCATACCTAATGCGCTTATGCTGACCTGTGACATTTTTATATTGGCACATCCTCTTCTTTCCATCAAAAAATACCCCGTTTTCTTTTTGTCGTTTTCGGCTCTTTTTTTTATGCAATTGTATTTGCATTTTTCTCCTATGTTATTGGCGGCGCTGGCGGTGAATTCTATCCTGTTAGTAAAATTCACCAAGAAATTATATTCCGTTTTCTATATTCCGCTTGGTTATATTATAAACTGCATTTTAGGCAATTTAATATCGTTTGCCGCCAATATATTATGGAATCTCTCCATCAAAGAATTAAATGCTGACAAATTTTATGTTATCATATTTATCAGCTGTACAACAGCGGCGTCCTGCCCCATTCTTTATCTGGCAAGACGTCTGCTGCAGAGATATCTGATCAGTACTTTTGAAAAAATGAGCAGAAAACTGCTCGCCTTAATCGCTCTGACTCTTTTGCTTTGTGCATTTATGCTTTTCACGATGGCTTCTTTTTTTGATACCTTGGAAATTACACACAGGGAGTTCTTTTTAATGGTTTCTTCGCTTGTGCTTTATTTTCTGTTTACATTCAGTATGATTTTTATCGTACTGCACGCAACCAGAAAAAATTACGAAGCGCAGAAAAAAGTAGAATATCTGGAAAACTTAAATGAATACACGAAAAACCTAGAAATGGTATATAATAACCTGCGCTCTTTCAAACATGATTATATCAATATCATGGCTTCCCTCGCTGCCTATATTGACGAAAAAAAATATGAGGAACTGGGAACCTTTTTCCATGAACATATTCTGCCAATGCAAAAAAATATCACGCAAAAAAACGATGCGCTGAACAATTTATTACATGTCCACATATTGGAAATAAAAAGCATTCTATATACCAAACTGCTCTTAGCCGTCAATCAGGATATCGAGGTGAACATCGATATCCCTGACGAAATCGACTCCATTCACATGGACCCGGTCGATCTGACCAGAATGCTCGGCATTTATCTGGATAATGCCATAGAGGCATGTTTAGAAACAGAACATCCAATTGTAAATTTCCATCTTGGTAAAATGAATCAGGATATTGTTTTTATCATATCCAATACGTTTATCGACAAAGGACTCTCCGTAGCGCAGATGTATAAAAAGGAAATTACCACCAAGGGAGATGGACATGGTATCGGTCTATACAATGTGGCTGAAATATTGAACCGCTATGATAATATATATCATGAAACCTTAATTGATGAGGACCTGTTTATACAACAGGTCCGGATATCATAAATGCGTAAGTAGTGTTGTCGGAGTAACAGCTTGGAAAACAATCATACCGTCAAAGGTATCTTGCGGAATAACCGTAGTTGTATACGCAGATTTTACCATCTTCATCATACTGGGCAAACCGACATTAAGCGTAGTAATCGTCTGCTCACTGTTCAAAATCTGTTTCCATTTTTCATCCAAAGCAGGACTTGTAAAGTCAATAAAAAACTGACCGCTGTCGGCATGAGCAAGTTGATTGTTTAAATCATTTGCATTGTTTACTTCAATGACTTCGAAATCTCCGTCGTCTTTCTGGGAGTTAAATTGTGTTTTTTGTGCGTCTGTCCCAATCGAATAATAGCTGCTGCCAAGCTCTTTCGATAGCAATTCTCCTAAACAGGTGTAACCTGCCACAGATGTTTTTCCAATGTGCCCATTATGTCCATTGATAAACAGAACGCTGCCATCGCCATGCTGTAAGAACCACTCTATCTTTTCATACATATATCGGTCGCGCGTAGCGTTGTAGTTGTCACTCAACTGCACCTCACAATACTCGTAAATCGTATTCGCACATTCTTTTGCAAAATCAAAAGCGGACTGACCTGAACTCCCTACTATATCGTTTTCAACTGCGTCCAGTTTAAGCATGAATTCTGAAACATTTTCTTTTGCTCGATTCAATGTGGTTTCATCTAAGGAATTCCTGTTTTCATCTGTAAGCTTTGAAAACACTTCTGCATATTCTGTGCTTAACTCCGGATGGGTTTCGTCAATAACGGAAAACAGATATTCTTTGTTGTTATCAAACCGCTGTACATCCATACCGTAGAAATGCAAGGCGTCTTCCTGCGAAACGGTTTCGTTGTATGAGCGCATCCAATCTATTAAATCCGCCATTTCCTGTGTACGATAAATGGAAAAGCCTATTTCTGCAACTGCTTCTTTGGCAGTGCCATTACCGCCGTTAATATATTGGTCTACTTTTAGCGCACCGCCAAAATCCCCTTCTATGATAAAAGTATGGCAGCCATTGTTTTCCACCAATGTTTTGAACACATCAGCTTTCATTTGATGATATTGCGCTACGCCGTGGCTTGCTTCTCCCAGTCCGACTACCTGCACGTCTGAAGATATTGGAAGCGTTCCAATGTCAGCCTGCGTGTAAGACATATCCGCTTCTGCTAAGGGCGCAGAATTGCCGCAGCCAGCTAACAGAGTCAGACAAATTGATGTCGAAAGACATACCTTAAAAAAACTTTTCAATTTCATACAAATTACCTCGTTTCTATTTGTTTTATGTTCTTTACAAATATGATTATATCTGCCTGCCACTGATTCTTACGATTTTATATTCAAATATCTGTTTTTCATCTTTTTCGCTTTTGCAATCCTCCCGAAACTCGTTTATGAATCGCAAATGCAATTTGCACGGCTGACCTCTGAACTGTAGCTGCAAATATCCGTTCTGAAATCATAAATGCCGTATTTCTTGCCAACTTATCCGCAATAAGCTATAATGAATCCAACGTCAAGATTCTCTCGCGAGTCTTGGCGTTAGATTTGCGTCAGAGGGAGCTTTTGTATGATCACACTATATTTGATTTCTTCAGTACTTACTGCGCTTATGCTGATCTGTGACATTTTTATATTGTCCCATCCTCTTCTTTCCATCAAAAAATACCTCGTTTTCTTTTTATCGTTTTCGGCTCTTTTTTTTATACTGATATATTTTACCTTTTATCCCATGTTATTTGTGATACTGGTGGTGAATTCTCTCCTGTTAGTGAAATTTACCGGGAAACCGTATTCTGTTTTCTATATTCCGCTTGGTTATATTGTGGACTGCATTTTAATGAATTTAATAGGATTAGCCGCCAATATAATATGGGACATCTCCGTTCAGGAATTAAATTCAGACAAATTCCTTATCATCATATATAGCATCTGTACAATAGTGGCAAGCTGTCCCGTTCTTTATCTGGTAAGACGCCTGCTGCAGAGATATCTGATCAGTACTTTTGAAAAAATGAGCAGAAAACTGCTCGCCTTAATCGCTCTGACTCTTTTGCTTTGTGCATTTATGCTTTTCACGATGGCTTCTTTTTTTGATACCTTGGAAATTACACACAGGGAGTTCTTTTTAATGGTTTCTTCGCTTGTGCTTTATTTTCTGTTTACATTCAGTATGATTTTTATCGTACTGCACGCAACCAGAAAAAATTACGAAGCGCAGAAAAAAGTAGAATATCTGGAAAACTTAAATGAATACACGAAAAACCTAGAAATGGTATATAATAACCTGCGTTCTTTCAGGCATGATTATATCAATATCATGGCTTCCCTCGCCGCCTATATTGATGAAAAAAAATATGAGGAACTGGGAACCTTTTTCTATGAGCATATTTTACCAATGCAAAAGAATCTCACACAAAAAAACGACGCGCTGAACAACTTATTACATGTCCACGCATTGGAAGTGAAAAGTATTTTATATACTAAACTGCTCTTAGCCGTCAATCAGGATATAGAAGTACATATCGATATCCCTGACGAAATTGACTCCATTTGCATGGACCCGGTCGATCTGACAAGGATGCTTGGAATATATCTGGATAATGCCATAGAGGCATGTTTGGAGACAGAGCACCCGGTTCTTCATTTTCATCTGGGCAAAATGAATCAGGATATTGTTTTTATCATATCCAATACGTTTATCGACAAAGGACTCTCCGTAGCGCAGATGTATAAAAAGGAAATTACCACCAAGGGAGATGGACATGGTATCGGTCTATACAATGTGGCTGAAATATTGAACCGCTATGATAATATATATCATGAAACCTTAATTGATGAGGACCTGTTTATACAACAGGTCCGGATATCATAAATGTGTGCCTGATTCAGCCCCACACTAATCCAGAATGTCAGACGCAAGATATCCAGTATCCGCTTTGTCACATTATTGCTTTTCTTCCTATGCTCTCGCGTCAAAGCCGCCCTGTATTTCCATACCTCCAGCGTTTATCTCCTGTCTTGCCGCCCGGAATGCATCATAGTAGGCAGCCTTCAATGCCCCGTGTACTTCCGTCTCCGCTTTTGATTCTTTCTCATGCCAGCCCACACCCTCCGTATAGGTCAGTATCTCGTCACCGTTCCCGTCATACACATGGACTGAGGAACCTATACCCTCGGACTGGAACTTGGCTTCATACGGCTCACCAAACAGGATACAAAGCCGCCTCTCATCTGCCTCCCGTATCTTCTTCATGTCCGCCATACTTCCGGAACTCACGACCTGTCCTATCTTCCTCATCAGTGCGGTCCTGTCCGGTGCTACCTTAGCGACCTCGCTTTTCCGCAGGGCGAGAAACTTATTTCCCATATAGACATTCTGCACCGCATCTTCTCTGGCATATTCGGTTATCTTCTCCCGAAGAGAATCTGATAATTTCCAGCTTTTCTTGGATTCCGTTTTCCCTACCGCTGTGCATCCCAAGCGGCTGCTCATTGTCATTTCTGCAATACCCATTTCGATTTCCTTTCTTGTTACTTTTTAATCTGCATTCCCTTCGTGCGGTTCTGCCGAAATAATCTCTTGTTGTCCGTTGGAATCCTCCGAAACTCCGTTTAGGTCATCAATATCAAGCTGCGGTTCCTCCGCTATAGGGTCATCATCATAGATTGCCGTACCATCATCCTCCATCTGATGCACGGCATCCGGAGCACAGCCTGACGAATCATTTCCTTGTGTGGTACATCCACTGATTGCAAAAAACATTGTTAGTGCAATCAGCAATACTGACAATCTCACTTTCCAGATTCCTTTAATACTCATTCCTTTAATACTCATTCCTTTAATACTCATTCCTTTAGTCCCCCATTCTTAGTTGTCTCAACAGCAAACCCGCGTATGCCTTGGCATCAAAGCCTTTCCTGCAAATTTCCATACAGCTGTCCGGCACCCCGGATTTATTACGTTACGTCCATTTAATATATCGGCAGATTTTCTGTTATTTTAGGATACAGGGAACGAAAAGCATACAAACTGGAACGAAAAGTATATTACGTATGTAAAATTTTCATAGGTTAGCTCCTCCTTCTCGAGTTCTGCCCTTTACCAGCCCTTTTTTCTAACTGCTTTTTTCTTCTTAGCAACAGTCAATGTACCGAGTTCTTTCTTTTTATTCCGTAAAATAATCATAGAAATCAGTAAAGCCAAAATTATTGTAATGAGCGCAGGAAAAATATGATAAGCATATCCATATTCAGCACTACAATTAGGGTCTATTAAAATCATGCTTGCTTTAATCGGATAATAATTTAACAGCGTTCCTTCAAAAGTTCCAAAATACCCATACACAAAAGCTAATGCAACTCCACCCAAAAAATTATTCGCTGAACAACAAAACAGCAGAATAATCGGCAAGACCGAAATGTAAACTCCAATATTCGCTCCGATAACACGAAGAAACATATTGAATATATTGCCAAAATCAGCTCCCGGAAATCCAACAATCATGTTGATTATGAATGCTATCATACAGCCTACCAGACTAAAGCAGATTGTCAATAGTAACAAGACAACTAGTTTCCCGGAAAGTAACTGCTTATATGGAATAGGAATTGTTATGATATTCTTCATGGTATCGTCCGTGTACTCCCTTGTTATGATATAACCTGCAATCAACGCAATAATAATCGGAAAAAATAAGGTACAGTTACTAATCATAACCTGTTGCATATAATAGTCAAACGTCCATGTCTGTCCTGTGTTAGCTGTTGAATAAAAAAGTGACAGCAGCGGAGAAAGAATTGTCATAATAATTCCGGCTTTTATAACGGAATATCGTTTTAATTTCAGTAATTCAGTTTTTATAATATTTCTCATATCTTTTACCTCGTCCATTTTTTATAAAAGCGAATGATCAGCCACAAAGAAAGTATAACAGTAGCTGCCACAATAAAAATTGTGTGGCTGGTAGTCGGCACAATCGCATAGGCTTCCGGCAAAAGATTATCTTTCTGCAGATTATCCATCATAGAACCGCTTATCCAGTTCATAACACATATAACAGGAAAAGAGTTTAAAAAAGCAATTTTTGCAACACTTATAGATGTTCCTACCGTGCCCAGTATGCTCCAGTTAAAAATGGAATAAAAAAAAGCAAGCAGGATAGAAAGTAAAAAACTTTTGTTAAAGCAAATAATTAAAAATACAATCGGTAAAGAAGCCGCTACGATAAGAACTCCAAAAATAAAGCTCATAAGTATTTTATAGGTCATGCCATAAACCATTCCCACATGAAACAGTTTACAAAATAATGCAACAGATAGTGTGCTTATCAGACAAAAGGCAATGCTGAAAATAAAGAGCATAGAAATTTTTGCCGTGATAAGCTGTGTATTTGTAATAGGAATTGTTCTAAGGTTTTTTGAAGTATCGCAATCCCTTTCTATAAAAAACAAAATAGCTGCAATGATACCGATCAGACATGGAAGCAAAAAAACCAAGCCATATCCCAACATCATTGTATAAACATAATCAAATCGGGTTTGGAGATAATGTTCTGTTGTATCTGCGCCTGTCCCTGCCTTTGCCATATACGTCAAAATCAGCGGAAAAAATAACGATAATGACATCAGTGCATACAGCAATCTTTTTCGTTTTAATTTCCAAAATTCACACATCACAAGATCAAGCAATTCCTTCACCCCCTGTTACACGTTTGAAATAATCTTCAAGACTTTCTTCACAAACATAGGCTTCTGATACGGTAAGTCCGTTTTCAACAAAGGCGGTTACAATTTTCCCGACAGAAACGTCAAAATTATGCAGACGCAGATTGTGATCATCCTGTATGGTAAACTGCGTTTCATGGAAATTACGTTCTAAAATCCTTGCCGCCTGCGTTGTGCCAGAAACTACAAACCGGATATGCTTGCTGCTCTTTGCTTCCAACTCTGCGAGGCTTTCTTCCTCCAATAATACGCCGTGGTCAATAATGCCTATATCATCAGCCAACAATGCAATCTCGGAAAGAATATGGCTGGAAATCAGTATGGTTTTCCCCTTTTGATTACAGAGGTCACGGATAAAAGAACGCACTTCCGCAATTCCAATCGGGTCAAGACCGTTAATCGGTTCGTCCAAAATTAAAAGCTCCGGGTCATGCATAATAGCAAGGGCAATCGCCAACCGCTGCTTCATTCCAAGCGAATATTGGGAAAACAGCTTTTTGTCTTTATAGGGAAGTCCCACTAAATCAAGTGCATTTCTAATTGCATTACGATCCGGTACTCCCCGCAGGGTAGCAAAAATACGCAGGTTTTCCGTTGCGGTCAGATTAGGGTAAAATCCGGGGGATTCAATCAGACTGCCAATACGGGGCAACAGCTTCTTCTCATTCGCCCGTAAAGGCTTTCCCCAGATTGTCACTTCCCCGGAAGTAGGCTGTGTCAGTCCAAGCAGCATTTTCATTGTCGTTGTTTTTCCGGCACCGTTCCTGCCAAGCAGACCGTAGATGCGCCCTTGCCGGACATGGATATTCAGATTGGCAACGCTTTTTTGTGTTCCATATTGTTTTGTAAGATTTTCTGTTTCGATTATATATTTACTCATTACGAAACCTCCTTTTGCTTTTCATATAATAGCGGAATCTTCCCAACCGATATGCTTTATTCTATCATGCTAACCTTGCCAAAGCCTTGCCGAAACCTTGCTTTTTTCATGTTTTACAAAAACAGCCCTATAATTTTTACAGCACTAAAAAATCCCTGCACTGTTACAGGGATTTTGGAAATAATATTGTAAATATAGTCTCCTTATCGGGAGTGCTGCAGGCGGTAATCGTGCCTTTATGAGCCGCCACAAGTTCTTTTACGATAGATAAACCTAATCCATTTCCTTTTGCAGACCGTGACAAGTCACATTGGTACATTCTTTCAAAAATATGCGGGAGATGTTCGGAGGATATTCCTTTTCCATTATCTGTTATAGTAATTTTAACTTGCAGATCATTTTCTAAAATATGGAATGTCATTTTACTTCCCTTACTATGGATAAGAACATTCTGCAACAGATTATTGAGAATACGGCTATAAGCATTTGTGTCTATACGCATAAGATATTCCGTTTCCGGTATATCAAACTCATAGTCAAAATTACTGTTTTCTAAAACTGGAATCCAGTTGGCGATGATATTCCGGGACAATTCGTTCAAATCTAAAAGTTCAAAATGAAAAATCTGCTCCCCGGAATCCAGTTTTACCCACTCAAAGAGATTTTCCACAAAACGCTTTAAGAAACAGGCTTTTTCATATGCAACATGAACATACTCATCTTTTTCTTCTCCTCCAACTATCCTACATTCTATTGCTTCCAGATAACCGACCAAAGATGCAAGCGGCGTTTTTACATCATGGGAAATGCTTGTCATTAACCGTTTGTACGCCTGTTCAGATTGTTTTTGTCTGATAAGCTGCGTTTGGCTGTTCATTGCCATATCGTTAATATCGTAGCAGATTTTTCTTGTCATATCGTTTTTTTTGGTCAACATACGGCGATTTAAGTTCCCGGATTTTATATCTTCAAGCGCTTCTTCGATAACAGATAGTTGTCCCCGTACACGCCTAAGTTTTGCAACAAGAAATAAAATAACGAAAAGTGAGATACAAAACGCAATCAATAAAAGCAGATTAAAATTCATGCTATGCCTCCCTGTTGAAACGATAGCCGACACCCCGGACAGTTAAAATATAAAAAGGGTGTGCCGGGTCTGGTTCAATTTTCTTCCGCAATTTGCTGATAAAAGACATGATGTTGCTATCATCAAAAGCATATTCTTCCTCCCATACATGGATATAAATCTGCTTTTTCGTAAACACTTTTCCTTTATTTGCTGCAAGAAAAGAAAGTAGATCAAATTCCTTTCCCGTAAGTTCCACCTGCACATCGTTAATCAAAACAAGACGGTTGAAGTTATCAATCGTCATTCCCTGAAATGTCATGCAATCCGTTTCTGTGTCAGAAACAGGATTGAGCAAAGTATAGCGCCGGATAAGGGAATTTACACGCGCCATAAGCTCATTAATGCTAAATGGCTTTGTCAGATAATCGTCTGCCCCCATTCGCAAGCCGGACACTTTATCTTCTTCGTCACTTTTGGCAGTAAGCATAAGAACGGGAACATTGCTTGTCCGCCGTACTTGTTGCAACACTTGAAAACCGTCTAAATCTGGCATCATAATATCAAGAATGATAAGCGAACAAATATCTTTGTTTTCCTCCAATATCCGCAAACCTTCTATGCCGCCGTTTGCGACAACCGCAGCAAGATTTTCCTGCTCTACGCATTTTTTCATAAGTGCACAAAGTTCTTTGTCATCATCAATAATCAAAATCTTATTCATGTCCTTTCATCCTCTCTGCCACCTCATATACCTTATCCTTATTGTAACAGACAAGTTTTTTCTTATATTCATGGGCTGGTCTTACCCCAACCAACAATGAAAGTACAAGGAAGAAAAAATCTGTCCGAGTTTCCAAAGCCGGATGCTACATGAAACCGCTGCTAGTACAGTGTGCCAACGCAGTAGTAGCAAGAATGCTTCTGACTGCATTATACCACATGCTTAAGAACGAAGAAAACTACAATGCCGAACTTTACAATAATGCTCCGTAAAACGCTAATACTCAAAGCAAGGAAAGAGCGTTCCGTGGAATACAAGTAAGAAGAAATTCAGCCCTGCCTTAAAATAGAATTTCAAATCCTCTTTTTTCTTTGCACCATAGCTCTGTCCAAATAATGGTTGTAAACCCTCACTGGCTCCAAAAAAGACAGCCATAGAAAAAAAGCCGATATTTCCGTTCTTGTAACGAATTATCGACTCAGCGTCTTTGTGTCCAGCAATCCCCAATCCCTCTGAATCGTGAAAGAACCTTTCTTTCAGTTTGTATTTACTTCAGCAGCAAAAATTTTGCTGCATAATTCCGTATATTCATCATATGAAATTTCAGTTTCATTCAATGTATATTTTATTCCAGCCTCTGCATTATTGGGGTCAAATTCCTCTCCGAAATTCATTTCTGCAACTAAGTTATCAGCTCCTTCAAATTTTTCCATATGGTAAAATTCAAATCCTGCACTCGACCTGTTGCTATACATAATCCATATAGCGCCATTATAATAGGTATAAGAAAGAATGATCGCAGTGCCATCTACTGCAGCAAATTCATATACCTTATTATTTCGTGCATCAAGATATATTCCGCCATAAGGACCGTTAATAACCAGTTCGTTTTCTCCATCATTGTCCAGATCGACTTTTTCTCCAATAGAATATGAATCCATATCTAAATCAGTAATATAAAATGCCGATGTCAAATCCGTGGAGTCAACTGCGTCTATTTCGCCATTGATAAACAAATCTAATAGTTCTTCCGAGGATTCCTCTGCATTTACGCCTGACCCGTAATCCGATACATACGCATATTCTCCTGCCAGATTTTGTAACACATCATCGTTAACAGTTACTGACTGCTCCTCTTCTTTGCTTTCCGATGGATTCCCACACGCTGAAAATACAAGCACAATCACTCCCATAGCCATGGCTATTATTATTTTTTTCATAAATCATTTTCCTCACTTCTGCGCTATATCCAAAATCCTGTTGAATTCCATTTTTCTGCGCCATTATTCCATGATACCTGTTTTTCTATCATGCTGTTTTATTTATACCACACTGAGGAAAAAACAACACACCATCTGCACAAACGACACGTTTTTTGCGCAAACGACACGAATTAATCATCGAACAGCATTCTCCATTTAAAAAATTCTTTCTTAAACTCCTTGCTGCGGACTCTTCCGATTGCAATCTTTAACCCGTTACAGAGCATAATCTCACGGCTGTTTACGCTTTCAATATATTTTAAATTGACAATATACGACCGCTGTACATAAAAAAAGCCAAATGGAGACAAACTGTGCGCAATTTCAGATATCCTTCCTTCACAGAAATACTCACTGCCGTCAAGCATAAGATACCTTAATTTTCTTCCGCTGGTCTCAACAAGCAGAAGTGCGCTTAAGTTTATTTTAATCTGAATCCCGGCGGTATCCTTACCATAAATGACCCGCTCCTGAATCTTTGTTTTAAAGAATGCGTCAAGCGCTTCTCCTATTTCCTCCAAATATTTTTTATCGATATACCTGAAGGCATTCACCTTATATCCAAGCCTTGCCATTTCCGTATGTGAGGTCAAAAAGCATATCTTGCACTGGTTTCCGGATTCCATCAATTTTTCAGCTATCCCGAAGCCATCTTCCCCATCTGCAAGTTCGATGTCCAGAAACAACAAATCTGCATCCGCATTTTCCATAAAATCTCTTCCGTTTCCATATACATTGATATGAGCGGAAATATTTTTATCCATGCAGTATTTTTCAATGGCGGTCCGTACCTTATCCCTCCATACCGCTTCATCTTCCACAATACATATTTTCATACCCTGTCCCCCTTAGGGATTACATCCCTTGGGATAGCAATACTGATTTTAAATATTGTTTCTCCGTCTTCCACTACAGACTCCATATAATATTCACCATGATATTTCTCAACCGTTACAGCAATATTTTTCAGACCAAACCCATGGTTCAACGCATCTGCTTTTGATGTGGCAAGAAAGCCTTTTGGGGCATTTATTTTTTTAGCCACACTATTGCTGACAATAATAAAAATTTCTTTCTTATGTTCTATAAACTCAACCCGGATTTTGGAATTGGCTGTTTGCGCTGCCGCTTCCATGGCATTCTGTAATATATTTCCCATCAGTGTCGTAATATCAAACATCTCAAGACCTGTATTCCCGGTCAGTTTTCCCTTTACTGCAAAATCTATATTTTCCTTTTCCGCCAAATATAAATAATAATTCACAATAACGTCAAATAAATTGTCTCCTGTATGGATTTTTACATCAAACTCATCCTGTACATTCCAAATGGTATCTATGTACTTTTTGACTTCTTCTGTCTTTTTTTGAACTGCCAGTTCTCTAAGTACGCCAATATGATTTACCAAATCATGCTTAAAACGTCGTACAGCCACTGACTGCTGTAACTGGTAATCGTACTGCTGCTTCTGCATATACAGAAAAGATTGAAGTTCCCTGTTCTGCCTGTCTGACAATATATTTTTAGTGGCAAGACTAAGTGTAAGAAAAATGCAATAAACTGCTCCCACTATGCTGACAAAAAATACTGCATAGGCATCTATGTCATACCTCGCATGATTCTCATCAAAAAAAGCAAAAACAAAATTATAGAACATCTGGAAAATGCCGCCCTGTATTAAGAGCGCAAACTTATACTTAAATGCTATATCGCATAAATAAACGCCATTTTTCTTAAAAAGCCGCAAGTATATCAGAAAATATACCAAAAACGAGAGCAGATAGGCAGATTCCATCCACCAGATTATATCCGTGCTGTCAATCCCTCCACCTGTTAACACAACCTGTATCAGCATGACGCTGAATGTATCAACAATTCCCGTGAAATACATAAGGGCAGCGCTCACTACAAGCAGATGCCCCAAACTGTCATCAAAAAATAAACATATAGAAAACAAGCTCCAAACTATATAGATAATCGGGGAGCTTGTATCAAAGTATGCGTTGACCCCTCCGGCAGACAGCATAGCCAAAATGGAGGCTGCAATTAAAAATTTGTTTTTTCTTGGACTTATCCTGAATCCAAAATAAATGATAAATAGATATATTAAGTAATTTGATATATTGTCTACAATATAAATCATATCTGCCTCTCTGGTACTTAAAGTTTCCAATTAAAAGCTCATTCAGCAAGAATCCCCCTCCAAGTCCAGCACCCTATCCAGACGGTCAGTCCATAGAATATGTTACCAAAAAAGTAACCGCATTCCTCGGTCAAATGCTCTGACCGCCTACCGTTGTGGCAGTACCCCATAGATGCATTTTAACAGAAAGCATGGGGCGGCACAAGACCGCCTGTTCATATAAAAATTCCTCCTATATGGTAAAATCAAACCGTCCGCCGCTCTGCGGTCTGTTCCCTGACTTTTTCTCCTGCTCTTTCCTTGCTGCACGTTTTTCCTCCCGTACCTTCTCAATATACTCACTCTGCCCTGCGCTAGACTTTTCCAGTTCTGCAAAAAACGATGTTGTACCATCTGGATTAAAGGAAATTCCTATCACTGTAGCTCTTCCTCAGCTTTTCCAAAAGAGTCTGCACCCCTCTGTCATTCGGAGCCGCCACCATCTGTCTCTTACTACTCCACACCTTTGCCAGCCTGCTTCTCTTCCAATTCCCAGACTGATTTATTCCTCTGTGGTATACTCTGCATGCTGTTTTTTGTATTCAGCAGTATCCTTCACGCTTAATTCCGCTTCAACCTGCGCCAGCTTTGTTTCCAGCTCTTTTGTCTTTTGCTCATTGCCTGCCGCCATTTTCAACTGCTGTTCAAGCTGTTTCTTTTCCTCTTTTAGCTTTTTGATTTCATTTTTAACCTTATCCATATTGCCTATCGTAACCTGCACCCTGTCGTTATCAGGAACTCCTTTCAACTTTGCATCTTTGGGCTGTTCACTTTCTGCTTCTTCTGCCTTTTGGGTGGTATCAAAGATGATTTTCGGGTTTCCGTTTTCGTCCTGCCCCATGTGGTACAAACCACTTGGTTTCTTCCCGGACTTTTCAGTACTGATATACTCGTCCTTTGGTGCCAGAATCATTTCGGGCTTGTCTTTTTCTTTGGATTTTGCCGCTTCTTCGGCTCTTTCTGCGTCTTTTGTCGTTTGTTCGGTTTGTACCTTGTTAATATAATCAAGACCGTACCTGTTACTGATTTCCATTGACATAATTTTGTCCTCCTATTTCAAGATGGTAAATACATATATTCCTGCCTGCCATTCTCATGACTAATGGCAAACAGGCTTTTCTCCACATCAGGTTCTGCACTAAACATTCATGTCAAACTTAGGATAGTACGCATCTTCCAGCTTTTCTTTCTGCATCATCGCCTTTGCCTCCAGCTCGGATTCTGCTTCCACATACTTGACCGTAATCTCCTGCCCCGGCGCTTCCGGCACGGAAATCTTCTCTGTGCCTCCATCCAGTTTTTCAGCCTGTTCCGCTTTTTCCTCTTTCCGCTCCTGTACTTTTTCTTCCTCTTCTTTCTTTTCCTTCTGCTTCTCCAGACGCTCATCCATGCTCTTCTTCATTCTTTCCGCATTGGTCATTCCTGTTTCGGTTACGGAATATACGGTACTCTGTATGCTGCCATCTTTATTGACCATCCATGTCTGCTGGTAATAGGTCACTTTCCCGCCTAAAGCCTTGTTCTGGGCGGAAAGCTGTTCATACCCCTGCTTTTCCAGCTCCGGAATCTTTTTCAAGAAATCTTCCAGTTCCTTTGCCTTTTGGGAATCTCCCGAACACTTCTTCAGATACTCGCTGGATACCGTCACATTGCCCTTGGACATACAGTCATAATTCTTCTGTAAATAGGAATAATAATCTGATACTGCCTTTTCTCCGGTATCCTTTGCTTTTCCCGTCTGTGCAGATGCGGCTTCTTTCGTTTCCGCTTTCTTTACCTCCTCATTTTTCTGTGCTACGTATGTACCCTCGTACACGTTGCAGTCGCTTCCAATTCCTGAAATTGCCATGCTTCCGTCCTCCTTGATAAATTTTTTATTGTTAATGGCAGACCTCTGCCATTCGAAGCCGCCCATGCCCCCTTATGGCAAGTCCGGTCATACCCTGCGTTACTTCAAAATCCATTTTCACTTCTCCCCTTTTCATTTTTCATCATCACGGACAGAATGAACACCCTGCCATTTACCTTAAAATCCATTGTTCCATGATACTTCTCCGCCGTGCTTTTGATGTTCGCAAGCCCTATCCCATGATTCTCCCTGTCTGCTTTATCCGTCATGGGGAATTCCTCCTGCCGTCTCCACACCAGCCGCCCGTCAAAGCTGTTCTCCACTTTCAGAAAAAACAGTTCCCTCTTTTGGAATGAACTGATGCGTATAAAGGCTTCTGCCTCCGACTCCTTCGCTTTCAGTTTCCGGCACGCCTCCATTGCGTTATCCAGCGCATTTCCAAGAATAATGCCGATATCATAACTCTGTATGAATAATTTTTCGGGGAACTGCAGCCCCTCCACATCCATCCGCAAGTCTGGTACTGTGTTGGTAATCTCATGATATTTCATGTTCAGCAGGGTATCCACGACCGTGTTCCCCGTCTTGAACCGAAACTCCAGCCTGCTCATAGTCTGGTTCAGTTCCTCCAGATAGGCTTGCAGTTCCTCCTTTCCGGACGCAAGCTGCATGATGACGGAGAGCGTATTCTTCATGTCGTGCTTCATCCCCCGTATCCCGGAATAGACACGCTCCATCTCCCCCATATGCTCCTGTAAGCTGCTGACCTGTTTTTCTAAGATAATCCGGCTGCTCTTTTCCCTGTTCCGGTAAATCATGTCCTGAAAGAGCCTTACTCCGAAAACAATAGAAAGCAATGACAGAATCAGGATTGCAGGCACTATGGCGATTAAGGACGGATATCTGTCATAGATTTGTTTTGGCGTTCCATCTTCCACCGTAAGCAAAATCGCCCTGAGCAGGCTGCATACCAATACCCCCATCAGGCTGGGTGTAATAAGGAACAGCAATTCTGTATTGCCAATCCCATAACTTTTCTCCTGAAACGCCTTCGCCACGCCTTTCAGCAGACAATACATTACAATAGCCGAAACCATAAATACCAAAATATTTATTCCAATCACAGTTACATGGACAAAGGCAGAAAGTACACTGGCTGAGGCAATGTACTCTTTCTCCATGCACCAGCCCCACATGGCTATCAACACATTGCCAATCTGTCCAAAAGTGTATGCAAGAAACACACTGATTTCACTTACCGCCATAAAAACAGCAATCAGGAAAACCCTCATCTTTCCGCCTGCTCTATAAAAAACATAATTAACAGCAGCCATAATGCCCGCCGGCAATGCCAGCCTCATGAAAATCCCAAAACTTCCATTGTTCTGCGGCAGTAAAATTCCCGCCCCTATCCGCAGCACCCCATACAGCACTGTGGCAGCCAGCCCGTTTATACGCCGGTTCCGCATCCTGCTTTCAAGAAAGCTCCCATAAAAATACTGCAGGCAGTATCCCTGAAACATGGCAGAAACAATTTCTAACAGCCAACTTACCACTTCATACACAGGACACCCCTCCATTCTGCAAATACCACATATATGCCTTTACAAACTCATTGTGCTTCTTCCTTGTCAGGTAAACTTTGCCGCCATTGGAAAGGAAAATGCTGTCATTGTCATATCTCACTATGTGTGCCATATTTACCAGATACCCCCTGTGACAGCGGTAAAAACCGCACCCAAGCTGCCCTTCCAGTTCGTCCATCGTGGCATACGCCTCTATGATCTCCTCCATGTCCGTGGTATGGATTTCCACTTTCTTCCCCCTATTTTCAATATACAGGATGCTGCTTAAGTTAAGCGTATATCCCTGATTCTTCGTCTTGATGAATATCTGCTGTTCCTTCTTCCCCTTTCTTCTCCCCGCCTCATCCACCGCCCTGCCAAGCACCTCCATAAATTTCTTTTCCCCGATTGGCTTTAGCAGGTAATGGAACGCCGACACGTCAAAGGCTTCAAACACATATTCCTTCATGCCCGTGATAAAGACCAGCACTGCGTCCATATTCTTCTGCCGGAGGCTCCTCGCCGCCTCAATGCCACCCATGCCTTCCATCTGTATATCAAGGAAGATAATGTCAAAATCAGCTTTTGCCGCAAGCAGTTCTTCTCCCGTGGCAAAATCACTTATATAAAACTCCGGCTTCTGCTTTTCTATGAAGCCGTGTATCTGCTGCCGGATGATTTCCTCATCATCCACCACTGCTATATTCAAAATTCATCATCTCCGATTCTATTTCTGCCGTCACTTAATTTATCGGCAGATTTTATGTTATTTTGGGATGCAGGGAACGAAAGGCATACGAAATGGAACGAAAGGCATAAATAAAGGACAAAAATTTCAAAATCACCTCTAAAGGTTTTTGCTTTTTGTCCGACAGTGCCACCTGCATATTACCACTAAGTTCCCCACTATCCAAGTAATTTCCGTTATCAGACCGCCCGGACTGCCTGTGGAAATGGCAGACCGCCGCATATGGCGGATGAAGTCCATAGTGCGGCGGTCTTGCTTATTATCCTTTTATTTATTTCAACATAAGGCAGGCATAAACTTGGCAAACAGATATAACCCCTCTGAACCTGCAGTGACTTCATGTGGTACGCCTGCCTGCATGATGGAATGTCGGATGTTTTGACCATTCAATCTCCACAAAGCCAGCCTCCTTTTCCGGTAAAACCAATTTCCCATAATTAAATAATACACTGCAACCGTTCCCAGCATGACAACTGATATAACATAATGCCCTACATGGTTATGGGAGTCAAAATGCTTATCAATATTCTCCGACAAAACGAATTCAATAGGGTATTTATCACATTGATAGTATTGCATATTTTTCTAACTCCTTTTTCCTTACATCTCCCCGAACGTGCCAGCCATTGATAAATTCCGTTCTCCCTTATTACTTCGGCAGAAAGCCTTTCCTGCTAAAGCAAAAGCGCCTGTCAAAGTAGTTCTCGCTTTTAGGCATATTCTTGCCTTCGATCATCATACATTTTACCATTGTATTTCTTCTCCTGTGTCCGCTTTAAAGAGATAATTTGTACCCATGCTGTCTTCCCCATTTAAAGTAACTTTCCATATCGGCTGCATCAGAAAATCGCCAGATTTCTTATTGATAATCTGTGGCAAATAACATAATTCAAGTTTTATCACTGTATAATTTTCTGTTAAAATCACATTGTTCATTTTCGTTTGTATAACACTTAAAATTTCCTCTGTTCCTAATACCTGTACCGTTTCAAAATCCTGTTCCATAATTCGGTACTGATTCGGTGCATCCAAACGTTGTATCCCATCCTTGGAATAGATTACCTGAATTTTTCCACCATTATATGCACTGTCATCCTCTGCCACATAGGTATCCTCATATATTGATATGTCATCATATTCTGTTGTTAATATAATCTCATAACAGTCACCTATATCATTCCATCTTTCCCCCAACATTTCACTTTCTTGCAACATTCCGTTTTCTGCGTATGTTTTTTCGATATATTGGTGATACTCCACCGGAAGTGCGTACATACGTTTCACCACGGCATTGTTTATCCCCATTTCTTCCAAAAGTTCAACCACCTCTTCTTTCACCATCCCGCTGCTCTGAAAATCCAATTCCTGATCTTCACCAAAATTTTCAATAGTCGAACATGCTTCTGCATAATCAGGATTATACATATAATAACAACCTGCATTTTCTGTTTTTATGCTGAGGGAACCACTTACTTCATTTGAAAATTCAAAAAAAGTATTTTCATTCCTATAGAGGTTATCCGATAGTTGTTCAACATCCTGTTCAGATACCCCAAACACTTTCAGAACATCATCCCGCACAAAAGGTTCCACATATGCTTTATACTTATTTACACTCCCAGAGAAGTTATTTGGAACAGCAATATCGGCATCTACGTTTACATTTTCACAAAGTTCCATGTTGATATGGTCCACCAAACTATTGGGTGTTTCTGACTCTGCTATAGTTTGATTTACTACTTCATCAGGGGTTATGTCCTGTACTTGATTATCTGAACATCCTGCGATCACAATACAAGCAACAAACGATAAAACAGTAATTAATACTTTCTTTTTCATTTTCATATATACTCCTTTCAAAAACCCAAATTAATGACAAATCCTATTATCCTCGTTTACATCACAATTTCAACCTTTCTTGCGCCAAACGACATTTTTCACCTTCATTTGGTCATTTTGTCCCATTTTTTACCATCTTTTGAAAAATGCAGTGTATCTGTAACACCGCATTTTATCCCAAAATCTACAAAAAAATGTCTTTTCACGTAATTACAATAGATTTTCCAACTTGGATATTATATAGTATTAATGTTGTCTATTACCTAAATTCCACATCGAATTATAACAAGGGCTTCAAACCTTGTAAAAAATGGCTCGTTATAACTTTTGCGGAATTTTGGTTATTATGAATAAGCAAGCTGTAAATGAGGTTGAAATGCGAATACTTATCTGTGACGATGATCCTTTGATGATTGAACAACTAAAAAAATATTGTAGAATTTTTTTTGATAACATCCATGTGAAATGTCCGGAATTAGTCTGTTTTTCCAACGGGGAATCTTTATTGGCTGATACAGGCGACAAAGATATTCTTTTCCTTGATATAGAAATGCCCGGAATGAGCGGTATTTATGTGGGAAATGAATTAAAAAGAGCAAACAATAATATTATCATTTTTATTGTAACGTCTTATTCTGAATACCTTGATGAAGCCATGCGGTTTCAGGTATTCCGTTATCTGTCAAAGCCTGTCGATCAGCAGCGGTTCTTCCGAAATATGAAAGATGCGGTTGAACTATACAATACTATGACAATCAAAATACCGGTTGAAACAAAGCAGGGTATACACACCCTTCCCGCCTCCGCTGTCATCGCAGTAGAAGCACAGGCAAGAAAAGTAATCGTACATACAACCCTGTGTGATTTTGAATCCGTCCATAATATGCAGTATTGGCAAAAAGAGCTTCCCAAGAACTGTTTTTTCCAGACACACCGCAGCTTCATTATTAACTTTGAACATGTCACGGAGTTTGATCATTCCCTTGTCAATATGTATGGCAATCAGATCCACGCTTATCTGACAAAAAGAAAATACAGTGCATTTAAAGAAGCTTACCTTCTTTATCTTGAAAGTACGAGGTAAACCAGATGAACAATGCTGTTTGTTATTTTTTTACTTTTTTTATAGAAGCAGTGATACTGTGGCAATATTCCTCTAACCTTTTTACTGCCAGACGCAAACCGCATATACAATTTGCAATGCTTTTCCTTTTTTATGTTACGATGTTTGCCATTTCTCTGTTGGAACATAAATGGCTGAATATGACATTATATTTTATCCTGAATTTTATTTTCCTGTTTATCCAGTATGACCTCAAATGGTATTCTGCGCTGTTTCATTCCGCTGTTTTAGCTGCCATTATGGGAATGTGCGAATTGACCATATACAGCACAATGGAACGTTTCTCGCCTCATTTCCTTGCAGAATCCGGACAGTTTCAAAATATGATAATTTTTATTATTTTCAGCAAAATGATATTCTTTACCATTGTATATATCCTGATTCATTTATTGAAAGGGCATCAGGCACAAAACCAGCAGCATGACAAATCTGTCCTGCTTCTGATTTTTATTCCCGTGACCTCTGTCTTTATCATGCTCACATTGGTAAGCGTCAGTGATTCATTCCTTCTCTCCCCTCTCTTAGAAGGAATGGTTACGCTTAGCGCCTTCTTCTTACTGATAAGCAACCTGCTTGTATTTGGTATCAACCAGTACAACTTGAAAAAAAGCATGGAATTTACACAGATGCAGTTACTGCTTCAAAAAGAGTCTGCCTCTGCCGAATATTATGAAATGCTGCGTCTGCAAAACGAAAACCAGCGCATTTTGATCCACGATATAAAGAAGCACCTGCATTCCATTGATATGCTGAACCAACAGAAAGAACATGATAAAATTGATGCGTATCTGCACCAGCTGATTCGTTCTTCTGACTTGAAGGAAGCCGCCCGGCTGTGTGAACATGAAATGCTTAATTCCATTTTATGCCGCTATATGCAGCAGTGTACTGACAGCCACATAGCTTTTCACGCTGACATACGAAGCGGAACGACGGATTTTATTGCTGACAATGACCTTACTTCATTGTTCTGCAATCTACTCGACAACGCTGTAAAAGCGGCTAAAGGCATTCCGGAATCATTTATTGAAATTAGCACGGGTAAAAAAGAAAAAACTCCATTTACAGTTTTGACAGTCATTAACTCCTGCCGGGCAAATCCTTTCACAACAAGGGAGAACGGTAATCCGGCTATAAGCATACCCTGCAGCCATAAGCATGGTTTCGGGCTGAAAAGCATCCGCAAAATTGTTGCCAAATACAATGGGAATATGCAGATATACTACAACTCCGATACGCTGACGTTCCATGCAATCATTACTTTAAAGCGGCAGGGATTATGAAAAACCATAATCTCTGTTTCGTTGCTTTCTGAGAACATTTTTCTTCACTCCAAAGAATTTGTTTTCTTCCCGCTCCCTGATTCCCTGCAGAATATAGGTATGTTTTCCGGCGCAGGCAACTCTCCGTAAATCTCAATAGCTGTCGTCTATTATGTCGTATAGATATTCCCATTTTTTCGTATTCTTCGGATTATGGTCTCCAACGGATGTTGTACACCGCGTATCCGCCCGTCTTCAGCACGCGATGTCCACGTAAGGATTCACCATCTCCTCGCTGAAATACCGTTTGTTGTACTTGAGGATGCGGTGGGAAAGGTCCGCTATAATCACAAGGCAGGACCAGTTGATACGCTGTAAGTCATACTTGAGCCCATTGCAGGTACCGCAGGTCATGTTCGGGATGACTCGAGGACGGAGCCTATTCAGCGCCTGCCAGCGCACCTCGCTGCAGGGAACCGTTCCCATCTGGTAGCGGGAAATGCCCGGATGGCGCTGCTCCCTCAATCTTTGAGAGGATATTGCTTTCCAGCCTGACTCTGCCGGTTCCCTTTTATCATTTGTGTTTATTGGTAATCCTACTTATCCAGAAAATCCCAGAACTGCTTATAATCAAGATATCCCTTCAAATTCCCGGCATCATACTGCGTCTGCATGGCATCCTTTAAAACGCTGATCCAGTCTTTCATCCCGAACAGGTCATCATGTGTCCTATTGTCAGCACCATGCTGATTTGCCCCTGCCCTGATAAAAGCAGACTGTGCGCCCGGACATTTCCCGCTTGCCGATAAATGGCTGGAATATGCAAACATATCAATATAGTCGCTGCCCTCTGTATCAACTTTCGACACATCCACCATGCGTTCTGTAACATTTCCGCTTTTATCCCATACCTTTACTCTATATACCGGGTTCGCAGGGTCAAAGTCTTTCGGCTGATAGACCGTAAGGGAATAATCCGCCCCGCACATTGAGCCGATTGCCTTTCCGTCCTTATCATTTGAAATATGTAACTCAAATGTGCCGCCGGATGCCTGTGTTGCCGGAACCATATTACACATCTGGTCAGCGTAATTCCTTCCTGTCCTTCTCGTTTCATACCCTGCTGCCGGGTAGCCTGCTGCTCCTATTCCACTAATACTCATTTTCTTTAATCCTCCATTTTCATCAAATATTTTAATAGCAACTCCTCTGTCGTTCAGAGCCGCTCCTGCTCTCTCATAATAAGTCCGAGCAGTTCATCACCCCAAAAACTCTAAGAATTTCTTGTAGAATATCAATTCCTGCCCTGTCTTTGTCCGGCTGTGGCTTATTGAGGATATGCCGTCCGTGGGGCAGGCTGTTTTCAATCATGATTTGCTTTTACAGAAAGTCATGATGTCATTGATCCATTTGCCATACCGCAGATACCCGTCCCAATTCCCAAGTGTTTTCATATCGTTCATAAGCTCGTGCGCCATTGCCATATAGTCTGCTTTTTCGTGGTAGGAGGTACCACTCATTTTATCCTTCAATATCGACATGGTCATGAAATTGCTGTCTGATTTATTCCCGGTATGTGCGTTTAACGCAAGCATCTCCGTATAAGAACAGCTATTCGGGTTCACCTTGCTTACATCCACCGTCTGCTCATACTCTTTTCCGTTTTTGTCAGTGCCTTTCACAAGATAAACCGGATTATCCTCCGAATAATCATCCGCCCTGTATACATTTGCGCTCTCCCCTGTCTTTACATGATGGATAGAAAATAATGCGTCCGGGTCAATATGTACCACATTTCCTGTTGCTTTCACATTCGCCCCGAAGTCGCCCTTCGTACTGCTTTCTGCTTTTCTTGATCCCTGCCATGCCGGATATCCTGCTGCTCCTATTCCATTAACATTCATCTCTAAATCTCCTCCATATTTTTAGTATTGCGGCTCATCTGTCATTCAGAGCCATCTCTGCTCTCTCAATATAAGTCCGAGCAGTTCATAGCTTCATTCAATCCTAACTTCCCCTGTCAAATTCCATGACAAACACCTCCCTTCGCTGCTCTTTCGTTCAGAACCGCCCCTGCTCCTTACGGTAAGTCCGGGCATATCCTGCTTTACTTCACATTAGTACAGCTATCAGGTATTTCCCAACACAGCACTGCTGTATGTACCGATCGCACTTTCATAAGCCATTGCCGCCGCCGACACCTGTGACCGACTGATGAAATGATAGTTTACATTCGTATCGAGACTACTTTTTTTCAGAGCATCTTCCATAAGCTGTTTGTGATATTGCAGCTCTGTCTGTTCTCTGCGCTCCTCCGCCGCTTCCTCGGCAAGCTCCTGATACCGCTCCCGTCTTGCCCGTTTTTCCGCCTGTTCTGCTCTCACCTTTGCTTCAATCCTCGCCCGCACTTCCGGTTTCAGGTCTCCGGTAAGATATTTGTACACCACGCCTTTCTCATCAATGCCCACTGCATAAGAAGATACCTCGAACCCATTCATTGATGCTATCGCCTGATGTTTGGGAAAATCAGCAAGCGCCTTTTGAATTTTCTGTTCATAATATGCTGCCTTCTCCGGGTCGTTAGCCATCTGTTCTAAAATATTGGGGGCGATTGCAACATTATTATACCCCGCTATGCTTGCGCCGAAGTTGTCAATACTCCTTTGGTCGTTACCGATATTTTTCACCATCACGTTTGCGCCATACCGCTGTTTCAGATACTCCACATACTGCTCCTCCCGCGATGCGGAACTATTTTCTGCGGTCTGCTTTACGGTGTCCGCAAAACTGGTTTTCCCTGTGGCATTATTTTTCTGCGCCTTATTCGCATACTGGTATGCCGCCAACATATCATTTACTCCTAAAATACTCATAATAATTTTTCTCCTTCCTGCTGATTAACTTTTCACCATGACCGACAATATGAATCTATTGCCTTTCACAATATAGTCCATATCGCCGCCATATTTTACCGCACATTTTCTGATATTCTTAAGCCCTATCCCATGCACCTCCTTATCCTCTTTTGTTGATATGGGAAGGTCGTTGTCCTTACGGGACAGTGCCGAACCATCAAAGCTGTTTTCAATCTCTATAAAAAACATATTCTTTGCCTTGAAAGACCGGATCGTGATATAGGCTTCTGCATCTGGCTGTTTCTCCCGCATTCTCATGCAGGCTTCAATCGCATTGTCCAGCCCGTTGTTCAGAATAATCCCCATGTCATAAGCCTTTATCGTAACGGCATCTGATAGCATGAAACCTTTCGCATCCAGTTTGATACCTTTTATCTTTTTTGCCGCATAACGGAACTTGCTGCCCGCCACTGCATCACTGACTGCATTGCCCGTATGTACCCTGCTGTCAAGCTGTTCCACCGATTGGTACATACCCTCAAAATACTGCCGGATTTCCTCATCTTCCCCACTGTACTTTTTCCGTATCAGGTTCTGCAGGACTGCCATGTGGTTCTTCATATCGTGCTTGACCGAGCGTATCCCGTCATACAGATGCTCCATTTCCACCATGGAAGCCTGCATCTGCGTAATCTGGTTTTCCAGTATGATCTTCTCCGCCCGTTCTTCCTGCAGGACCGCCATGTTCTGATAAATGCGGAAACTGAACACGACAGCCCCAAGCAATACAAGTGCTGTCATGGGAATGATGAAGTACAGCGCCGGATGCCTTTCATACAGCAGCACCGGGACGCCATCCGTAACTGCGATCAACAGCAGGCGCATAAGCACCGAAACCAATACCCCCGCCACGGCTGGAAGCAGATAGAAGACCACTTCCTTATCCATCCTCCCTTTTTCCCTGCAATGATAACTTCCTGCAATCTTTCTTATGGAAGCAAAGAGCAGGATGCCTTCTATGGTTTCCACAAGCGCCACCGACAGGCAGGACAACACTCCTGCCGCCGCAGGTAAATATCCTGCCAGCGCCATGCTATTGCCAGCCTCACGCACAAGCACATCTATCAATTCATTTCCAATATAGTGAAAGCTGTACCCAGTCCAAAATGCCAGTTCACGAAGGGCGATAAACTGAATGACCATGAAGATTTTCAGCAGGACATTCCCTTTGTACCAGCCCACACAAAAAACAAAAAGTACAGCCGTGGTAAAGATCAGCCCCAGAACCAGTGTCACACTGTCTGTTTCACGAAATAACCATCCGCCGATAATCCTTATTACAATCCATACAATCCCGGCTACCCATTGTGCTTTCTTCCTCCTGCACAGCTTTGGTTCCGCAAACCTGCCAAAAAAGAACTGGATGCAGTACCCCTCAAATAAATACTGCGGAATGCCGAGTATTCCCATGATCCATTCAAGCATCCTCATTCACTCCATTCCTCAGATACCGCATATAGGCTTTCACAAACTCCCCGTACTTTTCCTTTGCCAGATAGACATACTCCCAATTATTCAGAACAATGCTCTCCTTATCGTATTCCGCCACATATGCCATGTTCACCAGATACCCCCTGTGGCAGCGGTAGAAGCCCTCCCCAAGCTGTGCCTCCAGCTCGTTCATGGAGGCATATGCCTCTATGGTTTCTCCTTTGGTGTGTATCTCCACTTTCTTTCCCCTGCTCTCAATATAGAGGATGCAGTCCTTTTCCAGCGTAAAACTACGGTTCCTCGTCTTTACGAATACCGTTTCCCGCTGCCGTTTTTTCCTCTTTTCCAGCTCCCGTTCTGCCCGGCGGAACACCTCTCGGAACTTATCTTCCTCGATGGGCTTTAGCAGATAGTGGAACGCCGCCACGTCAAACACCTCGAAAACATATTCCCGGATAGCCGTTATGAAGATCAGTATGGTATCTTCATCCCTCTCCCGGAGCTTCTTCGCCGTTTCAATGCCGTTTGTCCCCTCCATCTGTATATCGAGAAATACTATGTCAAACTGCTTCCCGGCGGCAAGCAAGCTGTCCCCTGTTTCAAAAAGTTCAGGGCATAAGCCCGTTTTTTCTATCAGTTCCTTTATCTGTTCCCGGATGGCTTTCTCGTCATCACATATGGCTATGTTCAATCTCATCACCTGCAATTCGTTTCCCATGCGAATGCTTTTCTCGCATTGAGCATAGCTTCCCCACGGGCAGTTCTTTTTACTGTAGAAAGTTTTCTCTCTACTTATATCGGCATTTAATTTTCGTATTTCGCCGGGATGGAACGAAACCCTATTTGAAATGGAACGAAATCTTTTTTCTTTTCTCAAAAACATCAAAAACACCCCTAAAGTTTTTCGCTTTTCGTCCGACATTCCCCTTCCAAGTAATTTCCCTTATCAGGCCGCCCGGTCTGCCTGCGGAAACGGCGGACCGCCGCATACGGCGGATGATGGCCATAGTGCGGCGGTTAGCTTTTGTAAGATTTCTTCATAAATATCTGTTCTCACATACGCTGCTGATTATGTGAGGAATTTCCCGCATATGGGAACAACGGGTCTGCCAGCCGGAAACTGAAACTCTCCCTGTCTACCAGCCCCACCACTTTTTCGCTGTCATACAGTCTAAGCAGGAATCCGGCTACCTGCTTGCCCGTGTGGTATGTTCCGAAAGACTTGTCATAGTCATATTCACTGACATTGTTTGCCACCATTCCAAACTCTGTCTTTGTTGCCGCAGGTGCCAGCACCTTTGCCTTCATTTTCGCTCCCGCTTCTTCCAGTTCCCGTGCCAGCCCTTCCGTAAAAGTGCTGACATAAAACTTCGCCGCACAATATGTCACAGCCGTAGGCACAATGGTATAGCCTCCACATGAAGATATATTGATAAGCTGTGTTCCCTCTACATCCTTGTAATCACGGACATACAGTGAGGACAGAATTGTCAGAGCCTCTATGTTCAGATTCAGCATCATACTGATCTTACTCAAGTCCTGATCCGCCACACTGTCATAGTTACCAAAGCCCGCATTATTGATCCATGTTTCAATCTCATAGCCCCTCAAACTTTCATAAAGCTGATGTGCGTTTTCCGGCACAGATAAATCGGTGCTTCTGATGACAATATCCAAATCCGGGTGCTTCTCCCAAATCTCCCGTTTCAGAATTTCAAGATTATTTTTACGCCTTGCTGTTATGACCAGATTTTTTCCCCGCTCCGCAAATGCCTTTGCCGCTTCATACCCAATGCCTGAACTTGCCCCGGTGATGACCGTATATTTTCCTGTTTCCTGAACCATTTGAAAATCCTCCTTCGATTTGGTATAATCCAACCATACAATGTAGAGTAAACTCTATGTCAAGAGGATTGAGGTGATTTTTTATGGAATACTCCATCGGATATTTTTCAAAACTGACGGGGCTGGGCATCCATACCCTGCGCTATTATGAACACGAAGGGCTGATTGCCCCGGAACGCAATTCCAGCAACCGCCGCTGTTATTCTGATAAAGACTTCACATGGATTGAATTTATCAAACGCCTGAAAGACACGGGGATGCCTATCAAGGAAATCAAGCACTATGCTGAACTCCGGGCAGCAGGTAATCCCACCCTTTCTGAAAGGATGGAAATGCTGGTACAACACCGACAGGCACTTGATGAGCAGATAGCACAGTTACAGGCTCATAAGATTAAATTGGATGAGAAAATTGAGTTTTACAGAAATGAGATTGAGCGTGTAAATAATACGAACTTATGAATACGCCGACACAGAATAGTAAATTGCAGGAAAAGAGTGCCACTCCTTTCCTGCTTTGTCCTTCATTCCATTTCCCAAAACGTGCCAGCCATTCCTCCCACAAGGCTCCGCTGGCGCTGCATATAGGATTTAAGGTTTTCCGTGCTTTGCCGATAATCCCCACAAGCCATTAACGGATTATCAAAGTACTCCATGATTGCGCAGGCGACACAGTACCCTCTCGCCATCCCGGCAGATATCCCTTCACTCATAAAGTATAAGAGCATAGCATTCAGTTTCACTAAAACATCCCCATGAAATTAAGACAAACGATATTACACTGTTTCCAATACCACAGCCCTCTTTATTCCCTTTCTATTTGCTTCTACAAAAGGCATTTTCTAATATCTGCTGTTATACAGAAATAAAATTACAAAACTCACTATTCCAGTAATTGGAGCAAAGATTGCTATAATACTGCGTACCTTTAAATCATCTTTACACATCAGTAACATCAATCTGTATATAAGAACGCCAACCAATCCACCTATGCTGTTTAAGATAATATCATCAATATCTCCAATTCCAAACCTAAAAATAACTTGAATTATCTCCACTAATATACTCACAAGCATAATTAGCAAGGTGTTTTTCCATACCCCTTTATTTTTAGTAAATGAAGTAATGTAAACGCCTAAAGGTACAAAAATAACAATATTCCCAACCAAATTGCTTATAGCAAAGGCGTGCAAAACATTAGCCCTGTCTCTGTTTGATACTAAATCATTGCCCGATAAAAAACTAATAATCCCACGCAGTGGAATTAAATTTATAGACCGCTCTAAATGTCGCGTTCTAAATAATATCAAAATAAGAAGTGCGACATAAAAAACAAACACTCCGTACAATAAGCAGTTGATAAATATACGCTTTTTCTCTTTTCTCATATTTTAGCACTTTTTCCTTTCTTCAACGTCTTGATCTGTTGAATTCAATCATATCACAATTCTATTGAACTACTATTTGCTTTAATTCTACGGTTGTCTTTACCGTCTTTGCTTAATTACTTCGGCAGAATACTATTCCTGCTAAAGCAATTACATCCACAAAATTATATCACAAAAATTTCCTGTTTTTCATCCGATGGCACGAAACGACTATTTTCCGGGAATGAAAAGCATAAAACAACCAAAAAAAGAGCCAAAACTGCCCTTTATCATTTTCCCATTATATTTTTACCGCTTTGCCCATACACTATTTGGCAAAACTACTGGCTTTTGCCAAATTATTTCACTTTCGCCAAATCGTATCCGACTTTCTCCATTTCCCCATATTTCAACAGCATTTTCAGACAAAGAAATACATCTTTCAGCTAAAATCCGCAATATCCTATTCGTTTTTATCTTTTCCCGACATACAATTCCGGAAACCCCCGACTTTTGCCGAAAAGTATACTTTTGCCAAATTGTATCAATCGCCCCTCTATCAGCGGTATCAAAAACCCACAAAAAGAGAGGCTCACCAGTCACCCCGGTGAACCCCTCTACGCTCAAAAACCCTTGATTTCAAGCCATTTCTCTATACTTTCGCCAAATCATTCAAAATTCCTATGGCATTATTTCTGAATAGCCGCCTGTGCCGCTGTTAGATTTTGATGACTTTTACCCCTCTTTACCCCATTTACCCCACCCAATTCGACATTCGACAAACGGGATTCGACAAAAAACCTTTGCTTTTGTGCGGAATCCGCTATAGAATGATTTCAGCAAAACGCTCCGCAGCGTTTGACAGATGCGGGGGTAATCTGTTACAATAAAAGCACAAAAGGGAATACTGCCGATAGACGGTCAGCCCAAATTTAGCTAATTACAAAAAAGTAACCGCATCCTTTGACCAGGGCGGTTACTTTTTTGTGTGATTTATGTAAGCAATCAGGATTGACACGATGATTCCAAGAATCATCAGAACAACCGTCAGCAGTTCATAGTCACTCATCAAGCATCCCCCCTTTCCCGGTTTTACCCGTAGTCAGAGGGGCAGTCCCCTCTGCGTTTGCATCGAAAGACTGACCGCCTATCCCGTTATGGCAGTACCCCGTATGGATATTTTATCAAAAAAAGTCGGACGCTACAAGCAGTTTTCCGGCTTTTTTCTTTTTCCGCTTGCTATCAATAAGCCCCACAAGCCACCCGCGGATTATCAAAACTACAACCTTTGCCACAACAGCATACTGTCCTGGAACGTAGCTGCCAATTTCCCATTGTCTTTCAGCCATGAGAGATATGAACGCACCGTGCTGCCCACCAACACATACTGCTCAAAATTCATAGAAAGCCCATAACCTTTGAACACTTCCTGCAAAATTCTTTCAAAGCACATCGGTTCCCTGCAGATGGATAAAATCTTCTCTGTCACCTCATGTACTTTATCTCTGTTGAAGCGTACAAGCTCCTTTATATCAGCAGATGCTTCCGCATGGGCCGGAACAAACATGATTGCCTCCATTCTTTCTACCATATCCAATGTTTCCAGATAGACTCCCACGTCATAAATGAAAGAAACAGCATACTTCTCCAGCGTTTCCCGGCCGCTGATGCAGTCCGCAAGGAATACCACACCGTCCGGCATACGGAACCCAACCATGTCAAAGAAATGTCCCGGCAATGGTATCACCTCAATCTCCTTCGGAAAACTTGCATCTGAAAAATCTGTCACATTACTGTCCTGCGCCATCAGGAACTTATGACGCAAGTCCTTACACGGATAGCCGCCGTAAAGGAAGGATGGCTCCAATACCGGGTATTTCGTGAAAGCCGCTTCAATGCCGCCAGAATAGACCTTACACCCCGTCTGCCCCTGCAGGTATTTGTTCCCGCCGATATGGTCTGCATTGGAGTGCGTATTCAGGATTGCCGTCAGATTCCACCCGTTTTTATCCAGTATCTGTCTGACCTTCCTCCCCGCATCCTTATCATTCCCGCTGTCAACCAGATAGACATGATCCTTATCCGGGGCATAGACACCAATCTTCGCCGGGCAGTTTATGTAATAGCATTTCTCACTGACCTGTACCAATTCATACATTTTTCAATCCTCCTTTTTCCGGAGAAAAATGCCAATTCTGCCTGCAGAATTTGACCATTGCAGGAGCAGAGGATTTTTCCTCCTTTAATTGTTCGGGTAAAATATCACATTATAAGCTGCGCAGGCTTTATCTGAAACATTATGGTATCCGTGGGAAACATCCGCCCCAAACCGTATGGACTGCTTTTCCTGCAGCAGCACTTCCTTTCCACCTATCACCATTTTCAGAGTCCCATGCACAAGAAAGACATATTCCTCCACGCCCGCCACATGGGGCAGTGATCCATGATGCACCCCTGCGTCAAACTCAATATAGAACACTTCCACATTCCTTACCGGGTCAAAAGGGAACAGCGGGTATGCCCGCATCTTCCCATTTTCTTCCGTAATCATATCCCTTTCGCCAAGCCCGGCAACCATATATTCCGCTTCCTCCTGTTTGCAGAAAAACGACAACGGTATTTTCAGCCCTGTTGAAATCTTCCATAATATGTTGATGGTGGGCGAGGACTGCCCACGCTCGATCTGTCCTAACATGGGTTTGCTTACGCCTGTCAGTTCTGCAACGTCATCAAGCGTGAGCTGCCTTGTGTTTCGGATTTCTTTCAGCCGCTCTCCTATCTTCAATGAAACCTGCTCCATGATTCCTCCTTCTATTTGTTTTTGCATACAAAATATATCATAACATACATACAACTAAAAGAAAAGCGGCAGGTAAATCCACTATGCCAGTACAATGTGCTATGGATGGATGCCTGCCAGATTAACTTTTCGAATTGGATGGTAACTAGCATTTTCGTATATTTTTTGTAAAAATCCTACTTAGCCCGTTCATCGTACAGCCAAAACATATATCCGTAATTATCGTTTTTTGCAAAATTTATTAGCTGCTCTTGCGTAGCGCAAAGAACGAAATAATAATGATCCATTGTTCCGTCATTGTAATGTTCAAAATCAACCGTATAGCCTATTTCAGTGAGCCGTTCTATCTCGTTTTTCACAGCTTCACTATTAGATTCAAACATATTATTATCGCTAAAAACATCTACTACGACTTTGTATAAGGCCGCATCCCCGTATTCTTCCATAGCTTTTTGCAAAGGAATTGAATATATACAGTGACCATTATTCGGAGATTTATAACAAGCGGATGAACCTTCGCTCCCATAGGCCGAAACCACAGTCATTCTCTCTCCATTGTCCGGAGCTTCAGTCAGACTTTCTGTCTCCTGTTTTAGCGCTGCCTGATCCTGCTCTGCTATTTCTATATCATTAGTTGGCTGTTCTCCCTGAGCGGTGCTATATCCATTAGGATTTCCGTCCAAAGAAGCATCTTCTATTCCTGCATCCATATGTTTGCTATTTTCAGAAGTAGAAATAAAGAAATTAGGGATTACATATACAGCTATAACACCTAAAAATAAGCAGGCAACCGCCATTCCCCATTTAATCCATATGGGGTGCTTCCTTTTGACTTTTGCTTTCCGGGCTTCTTCAATATAATCTTCTTTCACATTAGTCATACTATTATACAGTTTTCTGGTTTCTTTTTCTTTCATAGTGAATAGTTCTCCTTTTCAAGTGCGGATTTCAAACTCTGACGCAGCCGATACATCCTCTTTGCCATATCTCTGGGCATAGTCCCGTATTCCTTTGCAAGGTCTTTAACCGCTTCACCATTCCAATAGCGGCGCATGAAAAGAATCCGGTCAGCCTTTGGAAGCGAAGCAAGCCATGTATTCAGAAATTCTGTCAGCTCCCTCTCCTCAATTTCATGTTCTACAGTTATAGGAGATGGAATGCAGTCCTCCAGCTCACCTAAAAGCTGTTCCATGCCTGCATACCGCTTTTTCCGATGATTTTTGTTCCAAAGATTAATTGCAATATTCCGTACAACTTTGCCAAGCCATGCGCCAAGTCTGGCCGGCTGTTGTGGCGGTATTGAATTCCATGCCTGCAAATATGTATCATTAACACATTCCTCTGCATCTGCAGCAATCGTCAGTATGTTGAATGCAATACTCTGACAGAACACCCCATACTTCTTTGCGGTTTCTGATATTGCAGTCTCATCACGCTGGTTGTATAAGTTGATAATCTGTAAGTCTTCCATTCGCATCCTCCTCTTGCCGCAGTTATGAAGGTCTTCACTTATAAAGACAAGTTTTCAGCAAGAATATTCCCGTAAAACATAAAAAATTATAACTTTTTTCTTCAAAGATTTCCACTGCTCCTTACCGTATAAAAAATGAATCATGAATTGCCTAAAAATAAAAAGAGTCTTGCAGCTCCTTATCGTTTACCCATTATCTTTTTACCGTTTTACCAATACACTATTTGGCAAAACCACCGGCTTTTGCCAAATAGTTTCCTACTCCGCCATGCCAACCTCCATTCAACAAACGGAATTCCGCAAAAAACCTTTGCTTCTTTGCGGAATCCGGTATAGAATGATTTCAGCAAAACGCTCCGCAGCGTTTGACAGATGCGGGGTAATCTGCTACAATAAAAGCACAAAAGGGAATACTGCCGATAGACGGTCAGCCCCGAAAGTTAGTTACAAAAACAGTAACCGCGTTCCTCGACCAAAGGGCGGTTACTTTTTTGTGTGGTTTATGTATGCTACCAAGATCGAAACAATGATTCCAAGAATCATCAGAACAAATCTCTTATTACCACAATTTCAGCATCCGATATGATCAGCGTTCCTCCGTGGTATAATCACCAGAGGCATTGGGCTTATTTGCCTGCAGCAGTAACCCGGCTTCACTTTCCGAAACGGTTTTTATCTCTGCAATATTATGGTTTCCGTCTCTGCTGACAGCAAGGCATATTCCCTTTTCATCCGTGGAATAAACAAACGCCTTTTCACTGTCAACCAGTATCCTGATCTCATCACCGCCATAATACCAACGGCCATCCTTACTATTATAGGATACACCATAATCCTCATAATCCTTTAAGCACTCCCCATTGTTCTTCCCTGTTCCGCCCTCCATTGCCACATTCGGTTCTGTACCTATAGACATACCCTGAAAACGCTCACCTTTCCTCGTATGAAGGTCATATACTTCCTGAGAGCATTCTTCGATACCGATAAGATTATTATCCGCGTCACGTTTTGCTTCAATATCCACTGTCCCTGTGAAGAAATTTGTAAAACTTGCCCCTGCCACCGGATCATTAAAGAAACGTACTATATCCCCGTTGTAAGCATAACAGCCCGTCTTTTCATCATAGGACAGCCCATACGCCTCATATACGGAATAGTCCACTCTGCCGGGAACTTCCGCAGTGGCTGAATCCTTTACAGTTCCAGTGTCATATGCAGGCATTGCAGACAGCAGGGTTCCATTTTGGACGCCTGCGGCTGCATTTCCCGCACAGCCCGTAAGCATACATATACTGATCAGGACAGATGCGGACAGGATTCTTTTTGTCATTTTTAATTTCATTTGAAGTTCTCCTTTCTCGTTTTGATAGTTCTATCTTATCAAAAATATTTGGAGTTTCTTTGTGGACTATATGTGTTTTGTGCGAAGTTTCCAAAACAACGGATGCCAGGCTTCGCCAGCCAACCTTATGTTAAAAGAAGGCGGCAGGCAAAATTGATATGCCGCCGCCCGTCTCTGATGCTTTTATCAAAAATCAATACTAAAACATACGCCTTGTTCTGTATTCCTTATCTGGTAATCCGCTCCATGCTGTTCCAGAATCATCTTTACAATGTAAAGCCCCAATCCGCTGCCGCCCGTCTGCCGGCTGCGTGACCGCTCCACACGATAGAATGCGTCAAAAAGTTTTGGTATGTCACCTTCTGGCAGGTGTACCCCCGTGTTCTCTATGGATAACTGTATTCTTCCGTTCTGTGAATGTGCCGTAATAAAAATATCCCTGCCCGCCGGCGAATAATGGATTGCATTGGAAAAAAGATTATTTACCACTTTTCCCAAGAGTGCTTTGTCTCCTTGGAGCATCAGCCCTTTCTGTATCTCCTCATGCCATTCCAGTCCCTTGCCTACAACCATATCCTCAAACAGGCCATACGCACTTTTTACCATATCTGAAAAATCAAAAGTTTCCTCCTGCAAAGTGTTTTCCGATGATTTTATTCGGGAAACGGTCAGAATCTCCTGCACCATCCCCTCCATAGATTTCACCACTTCAAGGGAACGGGCAAGGTACTTGTCACGTTCCTTGTATTTCCCAACATTCAGCAGCATCCCTTCTAGCTGCCCCTTAATGACAGTGATCGGTGTTTTCAGTTCATGGGATACCGCCGAAAAGAAATCAAGCTGTGCCTGTTCCAGCATGCGCTCCCGCTCAATATCCGCCTCCAGCCGGCTGTTTGCCTCCTGCAGGTCATTAAGCGACGAGGACAATTTCCGGGACAGTTCGTTTAAACTATGTGCCAGTATTCCCAATTCATCAGAACGCTCTTCCGTACAATCCCATGTAAAGTCAAGGCCGGACATTTTTTCAGACACACTGCTGATCTCTATGACAGGCTTTGTGACATACCGGGAATAAAGCACTGCACCAATGACCGAAAGGAAAACCGCCATGACCATCAGAGATGGGACTATGCTCCCAATGGTATCCGTCAGTTGGCTTACCGGCTCTGCATCTCCGGCAACAGATAACGTATAGACTATCTCCGAATCCTGGAAATGGAACAGATAACTATGTGTTGCACCATACAGAGAAGGCTCGCCCTCAAAAACAATATCATTACGAACCGCCTCCGGGAAATCATGGTTATATTGTGAGGGCAATGCAATCTCTCTTCCATTTTCATCATATAGCTGAAGCAGTACAGTATTGTTCAGCAGGAATTCATCAAACAGGAATCCGCTCTCTGCTCCCGCAGTGCATTCCAGTTCAGAAATAAGGGCATTAACCTCCATATCTAATGCGGCATCCAGATCTGTGCTGTATGTCTGTGGAACCAGCCATGCAATGAAGCCGTATGTAGCGGCACAGCACACCACCATCAGCAGGCAGGTCACAGCAAATATTTTAACAAACAGGCTATTTCTTATCTTCTTTTTCAATTTTGTACCCAACTCCCCGGATCGTTTCGATATAGTCAATGCCCAGCTTTTTACGGAGATTCTTGATATGCGTATCAACCACCCTTTCATCACCATAAAAATCATATTTCCAAAGTTTGTTTAAGAAGTGCTGCCGTGAGAGCGCTTTCCCCTGATTTGTCAGCAATTCCTTCAGCACCTCAAATTCCCTCTGCGTCAGTTCAAATTCCACATCCCCGGCATAAACCCTGTAACCGTCTATATCCAGAGTCATCCCCTTGTAATGGATCAACGCACCTTCCCCATCCTCCCTGCTTCCAGCCCGTCGCAGGACAGCCGCTATTTTTCTAAGCAGCACGGGCATGGAAAATGGTTTTGTTACATAGTCATCTGCTTGCAAGTCCAGCCCTTTGATCTGGTCACCTTCACTGCCAAGGGCTGTCAACATAATAATGGGAACCTGCGACTGCTTCCGTATCAGTTCACAGACAGTGAACCCATCTATTTTAGGGAGCATAATATCCAACAGGATCAGGTCATAAGAGGTATTGGCAAACATATCCACAGCTTCTACGCCATCCCCCGCAATATCAGCCTTATATCCTGCTTCCTGCAAAAATTCCTGCAAAAGCTCCTGAATATCCAGATCATCTTCAACAATTAAAATATTCTGCATGGTAACACCTCCGCACTCCTTAGATATCATACCATACTTATTTGTAGTTTGTGTGTAGTTTGCCAAAGTTATATAAAACCATCCCCTCTGTCATTCCATCTCCTTAAACGTGCCAGCCATTCCTCCCACAAGGCTCCACTGGCGCTGCATATAGGATTTGAGATTTTCCGTGCTTTGCCGATATGCTTCACAAGCTATAGACGGATTATCAAAATGTTCCATGATTGCGCAGGCGGCACAGTACCCACTCTCCATCCCGGCAGATATGCCCTCGCCCATAGGATTTAAGAACCCGGCGACTTCCCCGGCGAAAAGGACACGCCCCACACCGTAGTCTACACGGCATCCCGGACGGATATGCGGCATCAGCCACTTCTCGCTCTTGGTCTGCCTGCTGATATGCAGATGGTGCTTCTCTTCCATGTAAGAAATGAATCGTCCATAATAATGGCCGATCTTATCCATGTCCTTCACGGACACGCCAAACACCAGCAGGTCATCCTTTACGTTGAACCACGCATCATATTCCGACAGCTCCGGCTGCAGGTACGCATAGAAGTAATGCGGGTCTAAATCAATGCTGCCCTCGTTGAATGTCTGGAATGTTGTTATGTATCCGGAAACCTCCCCGGTGATCTTCCCGGCATATTGCCCAGCAATTTGCCGTTTTAATGTCCCGACAACGCCCTCGCAGTCCAGGACGTACCTTGCGCTTTCCGTGCAATTATTTTCCCCATGCAGGCTGACTTCCACAAATCCGTCTTTCTCCGTGCATGAAAGGGCAGACACGCCATCCCGAACCTCCGCGCCACTCTCCTCTGCCTTTTTCGCAAGCCACCCGTCAAAATGGCTGCGCCATACATTAAGCCCTTCCTGCTCAAAGCAGTATTCTTTTCCTTTGTCATTTGTGAATATCATACCCCTGTTATCTGTCGGGGTACACATGGCGGACTCCGGCATGTCCTCACCAAAATAAGTCTTCACAAACTCCATTGATTTCTTTATCAGAACGCCCGAACAGGACTTATACCTTGGCATTTTAAACTTCTCCACCAGAAGAACCTTATAGCCTTTTTCCGCTAAAACCTTAGATGCTGTGCATCCTGCAGGCCCCGCGCCGACCACTATCATATCATACATCCGTATATCTTCCTTTCCGCTGTTTCCTATTACTTCGGCAGAATATCGTTTCCGCTAAAGTAAACGCACCCATCGATTATACCACAGAAAATTTCCTGCGTTTTGATAGATTGCACGAAAAGACTATTTTCAGGGAATGAAAAGCCTGCGCAGACCTTATCATTTTCCCATTATCTTTTTATCAATTTACCAATACGCGGTTTAGCAAAACTACCGACTTTTGCCAAATTGTATCAATCGCCATATTATCAGCGGTATCAAAAAGCCAAAAAAAGAGAGGCCCACCAACTACTCCGGTGAACCCCTCCAAGCCCGAAATCCCTAGCTGAAAGCCCTGCTTTCAGCTTTTTCAAGCCATTTCTTTACACTTTCGCCAAATCGTTTCCTACTCCGCCATGCCAACCTCCATTCCGCTTCGCTTCATGTCAGTCGCGGGCTTCGCCCTATGAGCCCAGTCAGAAACATCCTTTTGCGAGCAAGCTCTCAACGGCTGCTTCTGCCAGTCCTCGCATGGCTCATTGCCAACGCGCATATGGCATCAATTATTTATTCTGAATAGCCGCCTGCGCCGCCGCCAATCTGGCAATCGGCACTCTGAACGGTGAACAAGATACATAAGTGAGTCCGACTTTATGGCAGAACTCAACGGAAGACGGGTCACCGCCGTGCTCGCCACAGATACCAAGCTTGATATCCGGTCTGGTGGTGCGTCCCTTCTCTGCTGCCATCTGCACAAGCTGACCTACGCCACTCTGGTCAAGTCTTGCAAACGGGTCTGACTCGTAAATCTTATTCTTGTAGTAATCTCCCAAGAACTTACCTGCATCATCACGGGAGAATCCGAATGTCATCTGTGTCAAATCGTTTGTTCCAAAGGAGAAGAACTCTGCCTCTTCCGCAATCTCATTTGCCAGAAGTGCGGCTCTAGGAATCTCGATCATCGTTCCTACATGATACTTGATATCGGAATTTTTCTCTTTCTTCACCTGTTCTGCAACTTCTACGACTACATCTTTGACAAATTTAAGTTCCTTCTTCTCTCCAACGAGCGGAATCATGATTTCGGGAACAATGTCGTATCCCTTCTCATTCTTCACTTCGATAGCTGCTTCCATTACGGCTCTCGTCTGCATCTTAGCAATCTCAGGATAAGTAACTGCAAGACGGCATCCGCGGTGTCCCATCATCGGGTTGAACTCATGCAGTGAATCACAGATTTCCTGAACTTCTTCCGCAGTCATCATCATCTCTACTGCCAAATCGTCTATATCATCCTCATCCGTCGGAACGAACTCATGAAGCGGCGGGTCGAGGAAACGAATCGTTACCGGTCTGCCCTCCATTACTTCATACAATGCTTTGAAGTCTCCCTTCTGGAAAGGTATCAAAGCGTTCAGTGCCTTCTCTCTCTGCTCAACTGTTCTTGCCAAAATCATCTGACGAATCTTCGGGATTCTGTCAGGCTCGAAGAACATATGCTCCGTACGGCACAATCCGATACCTTCCGCACCATATTTAACTGCATTTGCTGCATCTGCAGGAGTATCCGCATTGGTACGTACCTGCAGCTTACGGTACTTGTCCGCCCACTCCATGATACGTCCGAAATTACCGCTGACAGATGCCTCTACCGTCTTGATGTCGCCTTTATAAATCTTGCCGGTGGAACCGTCCAGAGAAATATAATCGCCTTCGTGGAACTCTTCTCCACCGAGTGCAAATACTTTATCCTCTTCATTAATCGCAATATCTCCGCATCCGGACACACACGCCGTACCCATACCACGTGCTACAACTGCTGCATGGGATGTCATACCGCCGCGAACGGTCAGAATACCTTCTGCCGCATGCATACCCTCGATATCCTCGGGCGATGTCTCCAAACGTACCAGAATAACTCTCTCACCTTTTTCATGAGCCGCTTTCGCTTCTTCAGCCGTAAAATATACCTTACCTGCCGCAGCGCCCGGGGATGCCGGAAGCGCCTGTCCGATAACCTGACCTGCCTTCAAAGCCGCCGCATCAAACGTCGGATGCAGGAGCTGATCTAATGATTTCGCTTCGATACGAAGAACTGCTTCCTCCGGAGTAATCATTCCCTCGTCTACCAAGTCACACGCAATCTGGATAGCCGCCGGTGCGGTTCTCTTACCGTTACGTGTCTGTAAGAAGAACAGCTTGCCGTCCTCAATGGTAAACTCCATATCCTGCATATCACGATAATGGTTCTCTAATTTATTGGCAATCTCCATGAACTGCTTAAAGCATTCCGGAAGATCCTCTTCCAATTTCGTAATCGGCTGCGGTGTGCGGATACCTGCCACAACGTCTTCACCCTGTGCGTTGATCAGATACTCACCGTATATGCCCTTCGCTCCGGTGGAAGGATTTCTCGTAAATGCAACGCCTGTACCGGAGGTATCGCCCATATTACCGAATACCATCGCCTGCACGTTAACCGCTGTACCCCAATCGCCCGGAATATCGTTCATTCTTCTGTATACGATAGCCCTCTCATTATCCCAAGAACGAAATACCGCTTTGACTGCTTCCATCAACTGTACCTTCGGCTCCTGCGGAAACTCTTCACCTTTATTCTCTTTATAAATATTCTTGAATCTGACGATGATTTCTTTCAGATCGTCTGCTGTCAGTTCCGTATCGAACTTAATGCCCTTCGCATCTTTAATCTCGTCCAGAATTCTTTCGAAATAAGACTTCGGAATCTCCATAACAACATCCGAAAACATCTGGATAAATCTTCTGTAAGAATCATAAGCAAATCTCGGATTACCTGTCTTCTTCGCAAACCCTTCCACGGCAACGTCATTCAGTCCCAGATTCAGAATCGTGTCCATCATGCCCGGCATGGAAGCCCGTGCACCGGAACGTACCGATACGAGAAGCGGATTCTCGGTATCACCGAACTTCTTTCCCTGTTTTTCTTCCAAATTAGCCAGAGCAGCAAAAATCTGTTCCTTAATCTCATCCGTTATCTGCCTGCCGCTGTTATAATAGTCGGTACAAGCCTCTGTGGTAACTGTAAAACCTTGTGGAATCGGCAAACCCAGATTGGTCATCTCGGCAAGGTTGGCTCCTTTTCCGCCGAGAAGATTACGCATATCGGCATTGCCTTCCTCAAATAAGTACACCCATTTCGCCATAGTCTTTACCCTCTCTTTTCATTTAAGCAATACACCTATTAGTGCTCTTTTATTATTTTACCATAAAATTGGAAATTTACCACCCGTTTTTTGTAGTAATTGTATAAAAATTTAAACGTTTTCGCTGTCAAACATAATTACACTATATTTAGTTTACGGTTCAAATCCTTCAAAAATGAACACATCAAATTCATCCTTCATCTCTTCAAGCTCTTGTCTGCTCTTCACCGTCCATGCCACGGAAGGATTCCTATACAGCCGCCTGCATATTCTCCTGCCGGGTTCTTCCAAAAACTTATGATTGTAAGCTATAAAATCCGGTTTCGTCACAAAATTGAGCATCAGATGCGTCATGAAGAAATATAAGATGCTGCGATATCCGCCATCAAACCGGAAATTGGACGCTAACTGCCCTCTGACAAGCTCATTATGGTTGATGCGGAACCAAAGCAGGACCATGGGATTAAATGACTCAATACAATACTCTCCTTGGTATCTCCTCAATATTTTGTCAATCACTGCACATTCGGAGATATCTGCCTTTTCCGACTTAATCTCTATAATCAGCGGTACACGTCCACGAACCATGGAAAGCAGTTCTTCCAATTTCGGAATCTTCTCTTCGGAACTGCACAACGTGAACTGCTGTAATTCTTCATATGTATAGTCTTCAATAATTCCCTCGGCGCCGCAGATACGCTCCAGCTTAAAATCATGGAAGATTACCGGAATACCGTCCTTCGTCACATGCACGTCCAGCTCCATTCCGTAACCCGCCTCCACCGCTTTACGAAATGCCGCCATAGAGTTCTCGGGCTCACTCCCCGCATTGTCATGCAGTCCTCTGTGAGCGAAATACTTTTTCTTAAAAAAACTTGTATCCGGGCGATGCAGCATACGCGGCATAATTGCCAGAAAATACAGGACACACGGAATCGCTATTGCCTTTGCCGGCGCTTTCACTTTTCTCAAATTCATTTTATCTTACCTGCCATCTTATCGTAATTCTTGTAATGCAAGCTGATTGCCTGCGTTTCTTCTATCCCACTTTCGATTATATTCTTCTCATATAAAACTGCAAGTGTTTTTTATCCTGCCGGATTTCAATACTCATAGCGGTTGAAAAACCATTCTTTTTGTGTATAATGGTATAGGTAACTTTAAAACATAAGTAAATTCTCTCGGAATTTGCTTGGCGGGATTTACTTCGTAAGCCCGCTATCTTAAAGAAAAATGAGGTTTTAACATGATTCAGGCAAACAACGTAACATTACGAGTAGGCAAAAAGGCTCTTTTTGAAGACGTTAACATTAAATTTACGGAAGGAAACTGCTACGGATTGATTGGCGCTAACGGCGCGGGCAAATCCACCTTCCTTAAGATTCTTTCCGGCGCGCTGGAGACTACAAACGGAGACGTATCGATCACGCCCGGTCAGCGTCTCTCCGTCTTGGAACAGGACCATTTTAAATACGATTCCTATCCGGTCATGGATACGGTTATCATGGGCAACGAACGTCTCTATCAGATTATGAAAGAGAAAGATGCCATCTATGCCAAAGAAGATTTCACTGACGAAGACGGCATCCGCGCCAGTGAATTGGAAGCTGAATTTGCGGAGATGGACGGCTGGGATGCTGAATCCAACGCTGCCATGCTCTTAAACGGTCTTGGTGTCGGCACGGAACTACACTACAATATGATGGCGGACTTAAACGGTAACGAAAAGGTAAAAGTCCTGCTTGCCAAGGCGCTTTTCGGTAATCCGGACATCCTGCTTCTTGACGAGCCGACCAACCATTTAGATTTAGACGCGATTGCATGGCTTGAGGAATTTCTGATTAATTTTGAGAATACCGTCATCGTCGTATCCCATGACCGTTATTTTCTGAACAAGGTATGTACGCATACCGCAGACATTGACTACGGCAAAATCCAACTCTATGCCGGCAACTACGATTTCTGGTACGAATCCAGCCAGTTAATCATCAAGCAGCGCAAAGAAGCCAACAAGAAGAAAGAAGAACAAATTAAAGAATTGCAGGAGTTCATCTCCCGTTTCTCCGCTAATGCTAGTAAATCAAAACAGGCAACTTCAAGAAAACGCGCGTTGGAGAAAATTGAGCTGGACGATATCCGACCTTCCAGCAGGAAATATCCTTATATCGATTTCAGACCGGAACGCGAAATCGGTAATGAAATCCTCACCGTGGAAGGGATCAGCAAAACCATAAATGGTGAAAAGGTGCTGGACAATATTTCTTTCATCGTAGGGCATGACGACAAGATTGCCTTTGTCGGCAGCAATGAACTTGCCAAGACAACCCTATTCAAGATTCTCATGGGAGAAATAGAACCCGATGAAGGAAATTACAAATGGGGTGTTACTACCTCTCAGGCTTATTTCCCGAAGGATAACACCGCGGAATTTGACAATGATTACACAATTACAGAATGGCTCATGGGCTACTCTCCCGTCAAGGATGTAACTTATGTCCGTGGTTTCCTCGGTCGTATGCTTTTTGCCGGCGAGGATGGCGTAAAGAAGGTTAAAGTACTCTCCGGTGGCGAGAAAGTGCGCTGTCTCTTATCCAAAATGATGATCAGCGGCGCCAACTGCCTTGTCTTCGATGAGCCAACCAACCACTTAGACATGGAATCCATCACTGCTTTAAACGAAGGTATGAAGAAATTCAAAGGCGTGGAACTGTTCTCCTGCCACGACCATCAAGTAGTGCAGACTACGGCAAACCGCATTATGGAGATTCTTCCCGACGGCACATTGATTGACAAGATTACAACCTATGACGAATATCTTGAAAGCGATGAAATGGCGAGAAAGCGTACTGTCTATACGAGTACTGCAAGTGAAGAGGACGATGATTAGTGGAATGCATGTGAATCCGGATAAGGAAACTATATGAAAGCAGTAGATTTACACACACACTCAAATAAATCCGACGGAAGCTACTCTCCTACGGAACTGGTAGATTATGCCGTCACCAAAGGTCTGCTGGCAATTGCCCTGACTGACCACGACACCATAGACGGACTTGCAGAAGCAATCAATCATGCTGCCAAGCTGTCACTATCAGGGCAGCCTTCCGTCGAGGTCATTCCGGGCATTGAATTTTCTACCAAACACGATGAAAAGGATGTCCATATCGTAGGGCTTTATATTGCCTACGATTCTCCCGGATTCAGCGCCAGATTACAAGAGTTTGTCGATTCCCGTATAAGGCGCAATATTAAGATGTGTCGCAATTTACAGGAAGCCGGAATAGATATCACCTACGAGAAATTATTAGAACGAAATCCCGATGCGGTCATCACCAGAGCGCACTACGCTTCTTATTTATTCGCTGAGGGATATGTAAAAAGCCGTCAGGACGCTTTTGCGCAGTATCTGGGCGACCACACGAAATATTTTGTTCCCCGTGAAAAGGTAACTCCCTCTCAGGCAGTGTCGTTGATTCTACAGGCAGGAGGCATCCCCATTTTGGCGCACCCTCCTCTCTACCATATGGGCAGGGAACGTTTGGACCATTTGGTTTCTTCTTTGAAAGATGTAGGACTCATGGGCATTGAAGTACTTTACAGCACCTATACCAATCAGGATGAACGGGATATGCTTAGACTCGCAGACAAATATGACCTGCTCTTAAGCGGCGGCTCCGACTTTCATGGGGTAAATAAACCGAAGCTTGACCTTGGAACGGGATATGGCAAATTATTTGTACCGGAAGAATTTCTGGACAAACTTAAAAGTGCACGCAGACAAATAAATCCTGCCACTTTATAATATTTTTAGGAGAAATGATATCATGAAGCTTTTATTCACTGATTTAGACGGAACACTCTTAAATAATGACAGCCAAGTGTCCCCGGGCACCAAAGCCTTTCTGGACGAGTTTCTCTCCGGAGGCAACAAGCTGATTCTCTCCTCCGGGCGCCCTAAAGACAGCATCTTAGAAGTAAAAAACAATGCCGGACTGACACAGCCCGGCGTTATCTTAATCTGCAGCAACGGTACACAAGTGTACGATTGCGACAGTTCACAAACTATTATGGAAAAAAGACTTCCGCTGTCTTACGTATCATATCTTCAGGAACAGGCAGAGAAATACACTGTACATATACACACCTATCGGGATGACGCCATCGTCTCTCCCTTCGACGATGACGAGGTTAAGTTCTACCGCAGACGGATTCATCTGCCCCTCATCGTCTCCGAAAATCTTGTTGATGCACTGACCACGGAGCCCTACAAAATGCTTGCCATCAGCCTCAACGACTTCAATAAACTGGAAGATTTCCGTCGGGGCATCCAAGAATGGGCGCAGGGCAGGATTCAGACTATCTATTCCAACGGTATATACCTTGAGCTTTTCCCTTACGATGCAGGTAAAGGCAATGCTGTCCGTTTTGTCTGCGATTATTTCGGCGTGCCCCTATCCGATGCCTACGCGGCAGGCGATGCCGACAACGATATCTCCATGTTGGAAGCTGCCGGATGCAGTATCGCCATGGCAAATGCTTCGGACAACGTAAAACAGTTCGCCGATGTTGTGACGGACTTAGACAACGACCATGACGGATTGGCAGACATGATGCGAAAGCTGATTTAGCCTTCCACAATCAGATATCTACCGTCTCCAATCTCGAATACTTCGTCAGCCTCAAGGATTTCTTCTTCGTCGGCGCCTTCCATATCCACGCCTTCTTCCTCGAAGAATTCCCACACTTCCTTGACGGAATCCACAACGACTGCCATGCATTCCTCCAGAAAGCTCTCCGCTCCCTCTAACGTCTCTGCCACCGGCTCCGGGTAGAGCTGTAACTGATTATCCAGAAAACATTGTAATACTTTCTCATCAAACATATGACATCCTCCTTTTATTAATAGTTTACATAACTTTCCCATCTGTCGTCACATCAGTCCTCGCCTATTAAGCTCCTGACACACTCTTCCCACCGGCAAACCTACCACATTGTTATAATCGCCGCATATTCCTTGGATATAAGCTGCGCACAAACCTTGGATTGCATAAGCTCCGGCTTTATCCATCGGCTCTCCGCTATCCACGTAGCGCCTGATATCTTCCTGTGTCATAGAATACATAGTGACATCCGTACACTCGCTAAACGTGGCATACATGGCGGACATATCTTTGTATTTCCACGCAAGCGTAACCCCTGTGTATACTTGATGGCTGCCGCCCTGCAGATTGGTAAGCATTCTGACCGCATCGTCTTTGTCTTTAGGTTTCCCAAGAATTTCGCCCCAGCATGACACCACCGTGTCTGCCCCGATTACAACAAAGTCCTCTTTTCCTTCCGCTGAAAGTTTCGCACAGACATCCACCGCCTTCTGATAGGATAGTTCTTCCACCACCTCATTCGGCTCCGTCTTTGTAATCCTCTCTTCCACCGTACTCGGCATCGTCTTGAACGAAAGTCCCACCTGTTTGAGCAGTTCCTTTCTTCTGGGAGACGCCGACGCTAAATATATTTTCATGTTGTTCCTCCATAACACGTCTTCATGTGGAGAATACTATGCCTCTTGGCACCTCCGGCGCAAGAAGTACTTATTGCACTATTCTTCCGCATGATGCATTTCCGGGATAAAAACTCTCTTATTTCCCATACCTTTCTCTGCTCTGGCTGCCTCTCTGGCCTCCAAGCAGAAATTAAGCTGCGCATTAAACTCTTCTTTGTTTCGCTTGCCAGTCTTCTCATAAGTGCCATCGGTCTGTAAGATTGATGCCTTCACCGTATCCCGCAGCTGGCTGTCCAATATATGCCACAGCTTATCCTGCAGCGCAGGTTTCTCTACCGGAAAGAGTATCTCCACACGGCGTTCCAGATTCCTCGGCATCCAGTCCGCACTGGAGCAGTAATACTCAGGCTTTCCGTCATTTTCAAAATAAAAGATTCTCGCATGCTCCAGATAATTACCGACGATGGAACGCACCGTAATATTCTCACTCACTCCGGGAATGCCCGTTTTCAAGCAGCATATTCCACGAATGATCAAATCAATCTTCACACCTGCAGCGCCGGCAGCATATAATGCCTCGATAATGTCCTTATCACACAGCGCATTCATTTTCGCAATGATATGCGCATTTCTGCCCTGTAATGCATACGCTTTCTCCCGGTCAATCAGATGCAGGAATCTGTCTTTAAGCCATAACGGCGCCAATGCCAGTTTATTCCAGTTCCGCGGCTCAGAGTAACCGGACAGCATATTAAACACAGCGGTAGCGTCCTCTCCGATTGCTTCCGAACAGGTAAAAAGTCCGACATCCGTATACAGTTTCGCAGTAGAATCATTATAATTCCCCGTCCCTAAATGAACGTATCTTCGTATTCCGTGTTCCTCTCTTCTGACAACCAGCGTAATTTTGCTGTGGGTCTTTAGTCCCACCAGTCCATAGATAACATGGCAGCCCGCTTTCTCCAGCTTCTTCGCCCATACAATGTTATTTTCCTCGTCAAAACGTGCTTTTAACTCAACCAGAACGGAGACCTGTTTGCCATTGTCCGCCGCCTGCTCCAGTGCGGCGACAATCGGTGAATTACCGCTGACACGGTAAAGTGTCTGCTTAATAGCCAGCACATTAGGGTCCTTCGCCGCCTGTCTGATAAAATTCACCACCGGCTCGAAGGTCTGGTACGGATGGTGCATCAGAATGTCTCCCTCTCTGATTTTTGCAAACACATCCGTCTCATCCATCAGCTCCGGCACAGGCTGGGGTTTTAAATAGCTATGCTCTTTGAGATGGTCAAAGCCTTCCAGTCCGTACATTTTCATAAGAAAAGTCAGATCCAGCGGTCCTTTGATTTCATAGATATCCTCCTGCTCAATCTGCAGCTCGTCACGAATCAATTTCAGCAGTCTGTTATCAATTCCTTCCTCAACTTCCAGCCGGATTACCTGCCCCCACTGTCTCTTTTTCAACTGCTTCTCGATTTCCTGAAGCAAATCCTCTGCTTCGTCTTCCTCTATGGTCAAATCCGCGTTTCTCATAATACGGAACGGATAGCTGAACACAACATCATAGTTAAGGAACAGCTTATGAATATTGCGCTCAATCACTTCCTCAAGCAGGATTGCTTTTGTCTCTTTCTCCCCGGGGATCGTCACGATACGGGATAAAACACTTGGCACCTGTACGGTCGCAAATTCCAGCTCTTCCTCTCCGTTTTTCTTTTTCATCAGCGCGCCGAGATTTAAAGATTTATTCCGGATAAGCGGAAACGGTCTGGAGGAATCCACTGCCATCGGTGTCAGCACCGGATACACATTATCTGCAAAATACCGATCCACATAGGCGGCATCTTCTTTCGTCAAATCTTCATGATGCATGATAATATGCAGTCCGTTGTCGAGAAGCTGCGGCAAAATAGACCGATTATATATAGAATACTGCTGTTCTACAAGTTTATGCGTCTCTTCGTTCACTTTTACAAGCTGCTCCTGCGCCGTCATGCCGGCAATATCCTTTTTCTTGTAGCCGGCGCCGACCATATCTTTCAAAGAAGCTACTCTCACCATAAAGAATTCATCCAGATTAGACGCTGTGATGCTCAAGAATTTCAGCCGCTCAAAAAGCGGATTCTTCTTGTCTTTCGCTTCCCCGAGCACTCTCTTATTGAATAAAAGCCAGCTTAGTTCTCTGTTTGTATAATAATCAACTTTTGAAAAGTCCATCTTACACTCCTATGCTCCTCTTCTTAACTTTTCTGTCTGATGACCGGGCGAACACTGTATACTTCCTCGAAAAACTCCGCCCGTTTTGAAAACAATCCCTTTTCCAATGTGATATCTAATGATGCATCTACCGTGATGACAAGCTGCTCGTCCCTAAGTGATGTCTTGACATTTTTAAATTTCTGTTTATGGCTTCTGTCGAGTCCGTTGGCAACCTTAAGAATTGCCGTCAGCTTGGCGATTGTCAGATAATCTTTCTTGTCAAGAGCGCCATCCTTACTCATAGACTCATAGTAATCGAACTCTATATGATTATACTTGACCACATTCGCCACAATCTCCCGCTCAATGTGTGACAGCCCTATAATCTCCGTGGACATAATGATATTGTACGAACATTCGCCCAGATTTACCAGACTGATATACTTGCCGCAATCATGTAACAACGTCGCTATGCGAAGCAGCAGACGCTCTCTTTTACCTAATCCGTGCACTTTTTTCATACTGTCATAGATTGTCAGGGCTATCTGCTCCAATGTTTCACTTCTCCGCCTGCTGCCCATGTACCGTTTGCTGATATTCTGGGCACAGGCTATGATATCCTGCTCGAAATCATGGTTTGCTTTAATCAGCTTATTCTTTTCACCGTATTCATACGAGATGCCGTCGCACAGGCACACTCCCGGCGCCCAAATCATCTTGGCATCCATCACCTTGGCGATTCGATTGAGCAATATTCCCGATATGAACAGCAGCGGAACATTTTCCTCCGGCATACCGAGAATGCGCGCAACCTCCTGCACAGATTTCGCCCGTACGCGTTCCAGAAACTTATCCATGGCGGAAGCTTCCACATTGGTATGTTCCAAGCCCGCCACGTTCTTGCCCACAACTGCCGAAATATAATCATCTACCACGATAATATTCTCAATCACTCTGTCTTTCAGATATAATTTCTTAAAAACAGACAACTGGGAACTGACAATCTCATCAAGCATACTCTCATTCTGTTCCGGTCGTATATTCAGCTTGCCGAGCTGATCCTGCAGTCTGAGTACGCCCATACGCATATTCTGTGTGGTCACAAGCGTATCTTTATCGAAAAGTGAAATCTGTATACTGCCGCCCCCGATATCTACGATAGCAGTACCCTTCTCAATGATTCTGTTAAAGACATCCCCGCCCGACGCTATAGATTTGTAATCCAGAAAACGCTGTTCCGAATTGCTCAGAACTTCTATCGTAATTCCCGTCCTCTGGGCAATCTGGTCAAGGATGATCATCGTATTTTCCGTCTCTCTGATTGCGCTTGTGCCATACGCCTTATAATCATCTACCTTGTAGCTTTTCATAATATCATTATATTCACGCAGCACACGGCATAGCTCATCCACTCTCTCATTACTGATCTTTCCTTTCGCAAAAGTGTCAGACCCTAAATCAATGCGATGCCTGATATGATCAATCTCTCTGATACCGTTTTTCGCGGTAATCTCTACAATTTTCATAGCCAGTTCGTAGGAACCAACGTCTATCGCCGCAAATGTCTTCATGCTATTTCTCCTCCATGCCGCGTAGATAGTCGATAAACTGCTGGGCAGTCCTTCCCGACAGACCGCCATGGGACAGCTCCCACTTATTTGCTTCGGCAAGCAGCTTTTCCTCTTCCATCGTAACACCGTATCTTGCCGCCAGCCCTTTTACAATCTCCTCGTACTGCTTCTTATCCGGTCCGCAGAAAAAGATTGTCACACCGAAACGGTACACGAGAGAAAGTTTCTCCTGCACGGTATCGCTGGCGTGCATGTCCTCCCGCCTGCCTTCTTTATCCTCATAGTTCTCTCTGATTAGATGACGCCTGTTGGAAGTCGCATAGATTAGCACATTATTGGGCTTTTTCTCCAATCCGCCTTCAATGACTGCCTTCAGGTACTTATATTCCGTCTCAAACTCCTCAAAGCTCAAGTCATCCATATAGATGACAAATTTATAATTCCTGTTCTTCACCTGTGCGATTACATCATTCAAATCCTGTAATTGATGTTTATATATTTCAATGATGCGAAGACCTTTGTCATAATACTCGTTGGCAATGGCTTTGATACTCGTTGACTTGCCCGTACCCGCATCACCGAACAGAAGACAGTTATTTGCTTTTCTGCCCGCCACAAACGCATTTGTATTGTCGGTAAGCTTCTTCTTCGGTATCTCATAGCCAATCAAATCATCCAACTGCACGTGTGAAATATTACGAATCGGATCGATTCTCGCACCTTGATCCGTATGCACCACGCGAAATGCTTTATGTAAACCAAATTTACCTACTCCGTATTCTCTGTAAAACTCCGTCAATACGGCTTTCATCTCTAACGCATTCTCCGTCGCCGCAAACTGTTCAGCCAGATAGCATATTCTGTCCCTAATCTTGGTACTGTATCTCCTGCTGCTGTCCGCCGTGCTCTCATAATCAATGACCATACCGAATTCCGGCGCCTTAAGCACCTCAGTCATCTCTGTAAAATCAAAGTCATAGAATTCTTTGAAGATTGCGATGTCATGCAATGCCAGCTGGTTTACGCTGCCTTCCACTTCTCCTCGGATCTCACATGCCACACTATAGCTGTTTTCATTATTTACAAGCAGATTTGTCAGATAACAATGCCACAGGTTTCCTGAAAAACCATGTGTTGCCGCCATCTCCAACAGCCCGTGCATACATTCAAAAAATAATGGACGCATCCTGTTATCGCCCGAGCGGTAGCTGTCCATCAGCCATACCATATCGTGTAGTATCTTCCCATTCTCAAAATTCTTATATATAATCAGCTCTTCTTCTCTCATGGTGTCATCCCCCTTTTAATATTCTGATATGATTGATAGTGCTGTCGAATCTTTAGTAATTTCCCAGAATTTTCATCATTCTTGCCTCTTCTCTCAGCCCCCGCAGCGCATTCTTCACCGCTCCGTCCGCCAGATTGCCTTCGAAGTCAATAAAAAACCGATACTCCCAGTTCCTTCCCTCTATGGGGCGGCTCTCGATTTTCGTCATATTCAGGTTATTGTAAATGATATGAGACAGCATATGGTAAAGCGATCCGCTCTCATGCGATACCTCCAGACATAAGCTCACCTTCCCTGCATCCTTCAAAAATATCTTTTGGTTAGTAACAATGATAAATCTGGTGGAATTTGTCTCCGACTGGTTCACGCCTCGCTCTAAAATATCAAGCCCATATATCTTCGCCGCCTGTTCGCTGGCGATTGCCGCCTGACTAAAATCTTTATCCTCACTGACTTTGCGTGCCGCAAATGCATTATTCTGCATACTGATCTGCTGCCAGTTATCATGTGTGTTCAAATATCTGGCGCTCTGCATAAGAGACTGCGGGTGAGAATATACTTTCTTAATCTGCGCAATGTCCGTCCCCGGAAGCCCCATCAGACAGTGCTCTATCTTAATAATCTGCTCTCCCACAATATAATTCTCATACTCCACCAGCAAATCATAGATTTCATTGACAATACCTGCCGTGGAATTCTCTATCGGCAGCACTGCATAATCTGCACTTCCCTCCTCAATAGCTCCCATAGCATCGCGGAATGTGTCTACATGAAAACTATTGACATCACTGCCAAAATACTTAATCATCGCCATCTGGGAATAAGCGCCCTCAGCGCCTTGAAAAACCACTCTCGCATTCTCTGTATCCAGCCTGTCCATGCCGATAAAAGGCAGTTTACCGCTCGCCCCCCGTTCTGTCAGTTTGTTGTACTGCAATTTGCGGCTCGCAGACATAATCTGTTCGAATAATTCCTGCACGCCGTGGGCATTAAACTCATCATGAGTCAACGCACGTACTTTCCGAAGCTTCTCTTCCTCTCTTGCCTTATCCAGCACTTTTTTCCCCGTCTCAATCTTGTAGTCTGCCACCTGCGAACAGATTTCCATCCGCTCCTCATAGAGTTTCACAATCTGCTCATCAATCCCATCCAGCTTTCCACGCAATTCTAATAAGTCCATTCTATTTTATCCTTTCGCATATCGGTACTCTATTCTGCTATAATCTTAACCCAAATCCCCCTTGATAGCAAGACAGTTTAAGGCTATAATAAATCTATTAAGAAAAGACTCTAAACGGAGGAAATTATGACATCCAAGCAAAAAAATATATTAATCATCTCAATAACCGGACTTCTTATTGTCGCACTTTTTGTACTCGCTCTCGTCTCAAGTTATATCCCGCTAAATGACGAAAACACGGTAGGCAATACTCCGGGCAATCTGAATAACAACGGTTATTTCTGCGAATATGACGGGCGTGTCTATTTTGCGAATGCATATGATAATTATTCTCTTTACTCCATGAATCCCGATGAGACCGACATTAAGAAAATCCACAGCGGTTCTTCTTCGCACATATGTGCCGGCGGCGATTATCTCTACTATGCCATGGCTAATGCAGGCGGTGGTTCCGATCTCGGTTCCGTCCGCGGTTCCTACGGCATCTACCGCAGCAAGTTAAACGGCAAAAACTCTACCGGTATGGATCGATGCCATATTGTCAGCATGCAGCTATGCGGCAATTATTTATATTATCAGAAAATGGACGCTAAGAGCTCTATTTCGTTAGAAAAAATTAAGATTAACAAAAAAGACAAACAGACGATAAACCCGGATGCCATCATCAACCCGAATTGCTATGTTAACGGCACAATCTACTACAACGGAACCGATCAGGATCATTACCTTTACGCACTCAACACCGCTAACGATACCGTTTCCGTCGTATGGCGGGGCAATATCTGGAATCCCATCTACCAGAACGGATATGTTTACTATATGGACGTAGAAAACAATTACAGACTCTGCCGTTATTCCATGAACAATGATGTCGTGGAGGTATTGACGAACGACCGGATTGATATGTTTAACGTATACGGCGATTACATATACTATCAGGTCAGTTCCAAAAATGCGCCGGCGCTTAAGAGAATGTTTACGGACGGCAGCTCACAAGAACTTGTGCGTGAAGGCGTATACCAGAATATCAATATCACATCCCAGTATGTGTACTTTAACAGCTTTAAAGAGCCAACGCCCGTCTACAAAACAAGCACTTTCGGTCCCGTCAATGTCACAACCTTTGATGCCGGAATGCAGGCGGCGATGGAAGAACTTAACTAGCTGCATTCCGTTACAGGCTTACGAAATATTATTGTTACTCTGAGAGAATTGCGAAATGTTTTTGCAATTCTCTTTTATTGTACATACCGCCATAGAGGGCACACAACTTCTCCACTATGCATTCTTCTGCATGTTCATCCATGAGCGGCATCACCATGATACGATAATTGACATCCCACAGCAGGCTTCTTACGTCCGTCATACGACATCCCGCTTCCGTGTAGAAAGCGATGCGTCTTCTTCTGATATGCCTTGTCTCTTCTTCTATATCCGGCAGCTCATCATTCTCCACCTCAACCAAAAGAGCATTCCAATCCGCACACGCCTCACGCAGAAGTAAAAGAGCACGGGAACCGTATCCCTCCCCTCTTCTGTCTTCACAGACAGCGAAATAATCTAATAATAACGTGCGTTTCTTATTGTCGGCAAGCAGAAAGGCATATGCACATAATACGTCCTGACTGTCATCCGCCCTCTCATCCAAGTCTTCCGCCTTATCCTCATAAAAAGCATAAACATAGTAGCTGTCCTGCTTCCACATTTTCTCAATCACCGCAAACGGTTTGATTTCTTCAGGCGGAAAGTCCGTTTTCATATATGTCTTATATATTTCGTGCGCTGTCTCCAGCGATACCTTTTTTGCATAGATTTTCGGCACACTTCGCTTCTCTTCGCTTCGGCTTTTTATGTCCTTACATGCGATTGCCTCATACATCTGCACGACCGTTTGCCCGATAAGCGGATGGCGTTCATAGGGTGCAATCTGCGCAAGCGGTTCCAGTACAAACCGCCTGTTATGCATGTCCACATGCGGAATCGTCAGATCATCCGTGCACATCACACAATTCTCATACAGCAAAATATCCAAATCCAGCGTTCGGGGCCCCCAATGCACCTTACGCTCCCTGCCATGAGAATACTCAATCTCATGAAGCTTCTCCAATAACATTTCTGGCGTATATAATGTTTCCAGTGCAATTGCTCCATTTAGGAAATCATCCTGCTCTACTCCGCCGTAAGGCTTTGTCACAATCCAGTCTGATACGCGAAGTACCCGGCATTTTGTATCGGCTCTTAAGGCTTGCACCGCCCCGTTAAGATACGCCTTTTTCTCTCCCATATTGGAACCGCAGGACAGATACACTCTATGCCATCCCCTTGTAATCTTAACCGATACCGATTCAAAGGGCAGAATAATAGGCGCCTCCGGTTTGCGGACTTCCAGCGTAATCCGTCTGACTAGCGGGAACCTAAGCAGCACTGCCTCTGCTGTCTTCTCCGCCACCGTCTCAATCAATTTATAAATATGCCCTGTTATATAATTATTCAGAAACGTACAGACCTCTCCATAATTGGTGGAGAGGTCTAATTCATCCAATGTTCCGGCATTTCTTGTATCTGTTTCCATAATAGCATTGATATAGAAGTTCTGTCCTTTTTCATTCTCTTCCTGATATACGCCGTGATGAGCGTATACCTGAAGATTTTCTATAATAATCTGATCCATAATATTGTCCTTACTTTATGTTTTCTCTTATATCTTCCGATACTAGATATCTATTACTTCCCGGTATCTCACTACTTATATCCGTCCCGTATTGCCTCCGCCATCCTGATAGCGCGCACATTCTCCTTCACGTCATGCACACGCACGAATGCGGCGCCTTTCAAAACCGCATATACGCTCGTCACAATCGTTCCTTCTACACGCTCCTCTACAGGAAGCTCCAACGCAATACCGATTACCGATTTTCTGCTGGCTCCCAACAGAACCGGATAACCAAGAGAATGAAGCATCTCCAGTCTGTCAATAATCTCCAGATTGTTTTCATAAGTTTTACCAAATCCAACACCCGGATCCAGAATAATCCTATCGTCACGGATTCCAGCCTTGTGAGCAAGCTCCAGCGTTGCTTCAAGATCCCACAGTACCTCTTCCACATAATTGCCGTAGACCGCTTCCGCACGGTTATGCATCAGACAGCAAGGAAGTGAACTTTCAGCTATCACTTCTGCTAGTCTGATATCTGCCTTCAACCCGGAAATATCATTAATCATGTCTACTCCTGCTTTAACTCCCGCTTTTGCTACGTTTGCTTTGTAAGAATCAAGAGATATAGGAATATCAAATCTTGATTTAATTTTCTCAATTATAGGGATGACACGGCTGATTTCCTCATCATCGGAAACCGGTGTATATCCCGGTCTGGTCGATTCTCCGCCGATATCCAGTATATCCATTCCTTCCCCAATCATTTCTTCTACACGGTACAGGGCTTTGTCCGCGTCCAGATAATTTCCCCCGTCCGAAAAAGAATCTGGCGTCACATTCAAAATTCCCATGACATAAGTATGTCCCTTTGTTGTAAAATCTCTGTTGCCTATTTTCAAATGTAAACCCTCCTTATCGATTCTTTCTAAAATCTTCTACCGCCTTATCATTTCGAAGAAATACTGCTGCATGCGCATGTCATTCTCAAAGCAGCCCCTCGCCGCCATAGTCACCGTCTGACTACCGGGTTTCGCCACGCCTCTCATCGTCATACACATATGTTCCGCCTCTACCATCACCATCACGCCCTGCGGTTTCAGATGACCCATAATCGCCTCGGCAATCTGCGTCGTCATCTGCTCCTGTATCTGTAACCGTTTCGCAAATACTTCCACAGTCCGTGCCAGCTTACTCAAGCCCACCACTCGTCCGTCCGGCAGATAGGCAATATGCGCCTTACCGTAAAACGGCAGCATATGATGTTCACAGGTTGAGTAGAAAGTAATATCCTTTTCTATCACTATCTCATTACTATCCACCGCAAACGTCTTGGAAAGGTGCAAAGAAGCATCTTCATCCATCCCTTTATAAATCTCTTCATACATACGCGCAATTCTGTTAGGGGTATCAATGAGTCCTTCTCTCGTCACATCTTCCCCGATTCCCTCTAACAGAAGTCTCACTGCTTCTTCAATTTTCTTCTGATCTACCATGAGAATCTCTCCTGATTGTATCTCTATGTTCCACCACGTCTATCAATCCGCCCAGATAAGAAAGGGACCCGAATGCAATAATCACGCAGTCGTTATCCTGTCCAGCCAGCAGATACGCCATTTCTACTGCTTCCTGCACGCTGCCCGCCACCGTCACACTGTCGTGGTATTCCCGTACTGCCTGCGCAAGCTCATAGGCATGCATCGCCCGGTCTGCAATGGGAGGCGTTACCGTAATAATATGCTTTGCCAATTCAAATGTATTACGAATGACCTTATCATATTCCTTATCTTTCAACATTCCCATTATATATATGATTGTTCTATTTGTAAAATGGAACCTTATATTCTCCGCTAATTTTATGGAAGCATCCTCATTGTGTGCTCCGTCGGCTATAAAAAGCGGCTGCTTGCCGATGATATCAAATCTTCCCTTCCACTTAGTCTGTAAAAACCCGCTGCGCAGTTTATCATCCGGTATGGAATATCCCTGCCTCTCAAGCGCTGCCAATGTCTCCAACGCCACTACGGCATTCTCTATCTGAAACTGCCCCGGCATCGTAATTTCCAGATTCTTGTATTTATCGTAAGAAAAAGACTGCTTCGTCAAACCATATTTGATATTCTTGGCTCTTGATACATCCGCTGTAAAGAACTTCGCCTTCCGCAAAAGCGCCGACTGCCTGAGCACCTTCATAGCCTCCGGCTGCTGCTTGGCGCTGATTACGTAACACCTGTTTTTGATAATTCCCGCTTTGGCTGCCGCTATCTTCTCCAAGCTATCTCCCAGAACACTCATATGGTCCATACTAATGGATGTAAAGACGGCTGCCAATGTGTTCGTAACAACATTAGTCGAGTCAAGCGCTCCGCCCATTCCGGTTTCCTGCACAACAATATCACACTGTTTATCCAAAAAGTACAGAAAAGACACTGCGGTCTCCACTTCAAAAACGGTCGGATGGGAAAGTCCTTCTGCCACCATGCCGTCAGCCGCTTGTCTGACAAGCTCCAGATATTTACACAAGCCGGACTGCGTAATCATTCTGCCGTCCACCTGAAACTGTTCTTTAAAATCTTTGACGGCAGGCGAGATGAATCTTCCTACCCTGTATCCCGCAGCCTGCAATACGGTTGACACATAGGCAAGTACCGACCCCTTACCGTTTGTTCCGGCAATATGCACAAACTTAAGCTGCTCCTGAGGATTGCCAAGACGTGCACATAATTCCTGCATCGTCGTAAGCCCCATGACCACACCGTACTGCTGCAGCTCGTCTATATATTCCATTGCTTCTCTGTAATTCATGTGCGCGTCTCCTTTCTCAAAATGTAATCCCACGAATGCAAATATAAAGCTATCAATTTTATAATGTATAATATGTTTAAATTCCCTGATATCCGGTTATCCTACTGTTATGAAAAAATTAATCCACAACTATATTCATTGCGGACTTTTGGGCTGGTTCTTAGAAATGATATTTACCGCGTTTCATGCATTCCGTAGAAGAGACCTCCACCTTCCGTGCACTACCTCCATATGGATGTTCCCGATATACGGACTCGCCGCCCTGCTTGCTCCGCTGGCACGCCTTATGCGCCGCCGCAATTTCATATTCCGCGGTCTGGTCTACACCGGTATCATTTTCACCGGCGAATTTATCACCGGAACATGGCTGAGCAGACGCGACCTGTGTCCATGGAATTACGAACATTCCAGATGGAACCTTGCCAAGGTAATCCGCTTAGACTATGCCCCCTGCTGGTTTATCTCCGGACTCCTATTCGAACGTCTTCTGCTAGAAAGTGAGAATCCGGTAAAATAACGCACTACTCTTTCCTCCGCGCTCTAAAGAACTGTTCGCAGCACAGCATACGCTCAATCGTCAATCTCGTCGATATCAGCCGCATCAATATTGAGCGTATTTAAGGTGCGGCGGCGTCTGCGCGCTTCCTCGGAAGCTTTCAGGATATAGTTCTTAATCTCTTTGGCATGCTTGATATGTGTCAGGTATAATTGCGGATGCGTATTATCCCCCGTATAACATGCTACAGTTCCAAGCCCGAAAATCCGCTCTCCCAGACTGATCTGCAATTCCACATCCTGCACCTTATATAAATAACAGTCGTTTTCTCTTGTATTTAACAACCCGTCATTGACCGTGATGACTTCGTCCGTCACCGTATATTTCGTAAAAGTAAACGGGAGCCCGAAGAACAGCCAACGTTTTCTCTCTACATACGCTTTACTTTCTTCCGGCTTACTCCCCGTCTGCCGGCTCTCCTCCTGCATCGCTTCTTTCTTCATCTCTTCCATAAATATGCCTCTCCTTCTATATACAAGCCTCTCTTTTTATGACTCTTACAATCTTTGCCGCATTCCGCACAAATTCCACTATCACTATAACATACCCCCACCTATTCCACAATATGAAAAACTGTTGAATCCCCTTCACCTTTATGGTATGATATACAAAATATAGATGTTATAAAATGTAATCTATACAATAAGGAGGGTTATAGCATGACTGCAAAGGAATGTATCTGGGGTCGAAGAAGTATCCGTAAGTTTAAGGCTGATCCGGTTTCTCATGAACTGCTTTCTCAAATCGTGGAGACCGCTTCTTATGCTCCGAGCTGGAAACATACACAGATTACCCGCTACATCGCTATAGAGGGTGAGTTAAAAGACAAAATCGCGAGTGAAGGAACCTCTATTTATCCGGGTAACGGCACCATTATTTCTAATGCGCCCGTTTTAATTGCCGTAACCATCATAAAAAACCGTAGCGGATTCGAACGTGACGGTTCTTACAGCACTCCCCGCGGTGACGGCTGGCAGATGTATGATGCCGGTATTGCATCCCAGACATTCTGTCTGGCTGCCTATGAGCAGGGTCTTGGCAGCGTTATTCTCGGATTGTTTGATCAGGCTGCCGTTGAAGCTATGTTGCAGCTTCCTGAGGACAGAGAGTTAGTTGCTTTGATTCCCGTCGGTTATCCCGACGAATCACCCGCTGCACCTAAGAGAAAATCTGTTGAAGATTTATTATCATATCAATCATAATGTATTACCAAAATAGAAGAGAGATTCTCTTCTATTTTTTTGGAGAGTATATGGGAGGAGGAATAACAATGAGACATTTAATGAATCCACTTGACTTTACGGTGGAAGAACTGGACAAACTGTTTGATCTGGCAGACGATATCGCTGCCACCCCTGCGAAATACGCACATGCCTGCGACGGACGTAAACTGGCGACATGCTTCTATGAGCCCAGCACGAGAACAAGATTAAGCTTTGAGGCAGCTATGCTGAATCTGGGAGGACAAGTGCTGGGATTCTCAGATGCCGGCTCATCCTCAGCTTCCAAGGGAGAGAGCGTATCAGACACGATTCGTGTTATTTCCTGTTATGCGGATATCTGCGCTATGCGCCACCCCAAAGAAGGCGCCCCCATGGTAGCCGCAACCCGCTCCGAAATTCCCGTTATCAATGCCGGTGACGGCGGACACCAGCATCCTACCCAGACTCTCACTGATCTCATGACGATACGCGCCCTAAAAGGTCGGCTGGGCAATTTTACAATCGGTCTGTGCGGCGATCTGAAATTTGGCAGAACGGTGCACTCCCTCATTAACGCACTGGTCCGCTATCCAAATATCCGCTTTCTGTTCATCTCTCCGCCGGAATTAAGAGTTCCGGACTATATCACGGATATGCTGACAGAACAAGGCATTGCATACTCGGAAGTAATCAGGCTCGAAGACTGCATGCCGGAGCTTGATCTTCTCTACATGACCAGAGTACAGCGGGAACGTTTCTTTAATGAAGAAGATTATGTCCGTCTGAAGGACTTCTACATTCTGAATAAGGAAAAAATGTCACTTGCCAAAGATGATATGCTGGTTCTCCATCCCCTCCCGCGTGTCAATGAAATTTCCGTGGAAGTAGATGACGATCCCCGCGCCGTATATTTCAAGCAAGCTAAATACGGCGTCTATGTCAGAATGGCGCTGATTCTTACGCTGCTCGAAATATCCGTGTAGCCATATGACATTCGGAATGCCGACGGTTCCCGACTATGTTATATGATCATACACGATCGGGAACCTGCCAATAACAGTATTTACCTAAAAGAAGGGAGTATTTTTATATGTTAAATGTAGGAAAAATCGAAGAAGGCTTTGTTCTGGACCATATTGAGGCAGGTAAGAGTCTCTCCATCTACCACCATTTGCAATTAGATAAATTAGACTGTACCGTAGCAATCATCAAAAATGCACGAAGCAATAAAATGGGAAAAAAGGATATCTTAAAAGTAGAATGTGACATTGACACATTGGATTTGGACGTTCTGGCATTTATCGATCATAATATCACGGTCAATGTCATTAAAGACGGAGAAATCGTAGATAAGAAAGAACTCGTACTTCCTAAAGAAATCAAGAATGTCATCAAATGCAGGAATCCTCGCTGCATTACCTCTATAGAGCAAGAACTTCCTCACATCTTCGTGCTTGCGGACGAAGAGAAGGAAGTTTATCGCTGCAAATATTGTGAGGAAAAAGCTTCTGAATCAGCCACTCCGTGGAAATAGGTGCTCCTATTTCATCTCACCGTATGTACCGTTTACTACGGATTCAAATTCTTCTTTGGCTAAAGAGAAACAATGCATCAGCTTCGGAGAGAATGTACCACACTCTCCGTTGGTGATCATTCGATATGCCTCTTCCGTCGAGAAAGCCGCTTTGTAGCATCTTTCATTAACGAGTGCATCATATACATCTGCTACCGATACAATCTGTGCGGAAATCGGAATCTCTTCGCCTTTCAACTTATCCGGATAACCACGCCCATCATATCTTTCATGGTGATGACGGCAGATTTCGTAGCTGACCTTACCGTATTCACCTTGTTGAATATCCGCCAGCATATCAATCACATCGCATCCCCTTGTCGTATGCGATTTCATAATCTCAAATTCCTCATCCGTCAGTCTTCCGGGTTTCAAGAGAATAGCATCGGGAATCACGATCTTACCTACATCGTGCAGTGCCGCCGCAGAAGTTATCATATCAATGGCATATTTGTCCAAATGATATTCAGGATACTCCTGCGCAACATATTTTGCCAATATATTAGTAAATGTCTTTACACGCTTAACATGATCCCCGGATTCCAGATTACGGAACTCTACCACAGTACTCATTACGTCTATAATGCGGTCATTCATACTCTGAAGTTCCTCCGCCTGTTTACGCAGCACTTTGGTCTGAAGCGCTACCATTTCTTCCAAGTGGCGCTTATTGTAATACAGTTCAATCACATTCATCGTACGCTGTTTGACAATAAAGGCGTCAAACGGCTTCTTGATAATATCACTGGCTCCCAAGCGGTACGCCTTACGCTCAATCTGGGTTGTCGCCTCACCGGTAATAAGCAGCACCGGGATGCTTTCTATCCATTTATGCTTCTTCATCTCTTCCAATACTTCAACACCGTTCATAACCGGCATCACGACATCCAGAAGCACAACGGATATCAAGTCCAGATTGGACGAAATAATATCCACTGCCTCCTGCCCGTTTGATGCCTGCAGCGTGTTATAATCATGAAACATCTCACATAAAATCTCTCTGTTGATATCCACATCATCGACAACTAATATTGTTGGTTTTTTCATATTATCTCTCACCCTGTTTATTCTACTGTCTAATCTTTCATAAGATATTAAACTTGAGCTACATCTTTCATGGAGAAACTGATTCTGCCCATCTTATCCTTACCGAGACATACGACAGTCACTTTGTCTCCCAGTGTCAGTACATCTTCTACGTGATTGATTCTCTCCTTCGCTATCTTGGAAATATGAACCATACCCTCTTTGCCGGGTGCAAACTCAACAAATGCACCAAACTCTTTGATGCTGACAACTGTTCCCTTGAAAATCTGTCCTTCTTCAAAGTCCGTTGTAATCATCTTGATCATATCTACGGCTTTATCCATCATAACTTTGTCTGTACCGCAGACAGACACCTGACCGTCATCCGTGATATCAATCTTCACACCCGTACGCGCGATAATCTCATTGATTGTCTTTCCACGCTGTCCCACAACATCACCGATTTTCTCCGGGTCAATCTGAATGGAAATAATCTTAGGCGCATACGGTCCTACTTCTTTACGAGGCGCGGAAATTGCAGGCATCATACAGTTAGCCATAATAAATTCTCTTGCCTCACGGCATCTTGCAATTGCACCTTCCACAATCGGTCTTGTCAGACCGTGAATCTTAATATCCATCTGGATGGCTGTGATACCGTCGTGAGTACCTGTTACCTTAAAGTCCATATCGCCGAAGAAATCTTCCAGACCCTGAATATCCGTTAACAATACGAAATCGTCATCCGTATCTCCCGTCACAAGACCACAGGAAATTCCTGCCACCATCTTCTTGATCGGCACACCTGCTGCCATAAGAGACATACAGGAAGCACATGTAGATGCCATAGATGTAGAACCGTTGGATTCAAAAGTCTCGGATACGGTACGGATTGCATAAGGGAACTCTTCCTCGGAAGGAAGTACCGGAATCAAAGCCCTCTCCGCCAATGCACCATGTCCGATTTCTCTACGTCCCGGACCTCTGCTCACCTTCGTCTCGCCTACTGAATAAGAAGGGAAATTGTAATGATGCATATATCTCTTACTTGTTACATTCTCATCCAATCCGTCTACTCTTTGTACCTCAGATAAAGGCGCTAATGTGCAGACGTTACAAATCTGCGTCTGACCACGTGTAAACATGGCGGAACCATGTACTCTCGGAATAATATCCACCTCTGCTGCCAAAGGTCTGATCTGGTCAAGTGCACGACCATCCGGACGCTTATGATCCTTTAAAATCATCTTGCGTACAGTCTTCTTCTGGTACTGGTATACTGCCTCACCCAGTACGGCAAGATAATCTTCATTATCTGCAAAAGCTTCCTCCAGCTTTGCAGTAATATTTCTGATATTCTCCTCACGCACTTGTTTCTCATCAGTGAAGACCGCTGTCTCCATCTCTTCCGGAGTCACAATCTTCTTAATATCTTCAAACATCTCTGTCGGAATCGCACAGCTCTCATATGCATGTTTCGGTTTACCCACTTCAGCAACAATCTTATTGATAAAATCAATAATTGTCTGATTTATCTCATGCGCCTTATAAATCGCCTCAAGCACTTTATCTTCCGGCACCTCATTTGCTCCAGCCTCAATCATGATAACTTTCTGCGCTGTGGATGCCACGGTCATCTTTAAATCACCTTTATCCCATTGCTCCTGAGAGGGATTCACGACCAGTTCACCGTCCACGAGTCCCATCTGTGTCATGGCACAGGGACCGTCAAAAGGAATATCGGAAATACATGTCGCTATAGCAGTTCCAATCATCGCCACCAGCTCCGGACGACACTCGGGATCTACGCTCATTACCATATTATTCAGTGTAACATCATTGCGATAGTCCTTCGGGAATAAAGGTCTCATCGGACGATCGATGACACGGCTCGTAAGAACCGCGTTCTCGGAAGCCTTACCTTCTCTCTTGTTGAATCCTCCGGGAATCTTACCGACAGAATACAATTTCTCTTCATATTCTACACTGCAGGGGAAGAAATCAATCCCCTCTCTCGGTTTCTCGGATGCCGTTGCCGTGGACAATACCGTGGTTTCGCCATACTGCATGAAAGCGCATCCGTTAGCCTGCTTACCTACTCTGCCGATATCTACCTTAAGGGTACGACCGGCAAGTTCCAATGTGTAACTCTTGTACATAATCTTCTCTCCTTTTCATCTTGCTTTCCGCTCTCTTACGCTGAATACTTCCAGCATGAATTCTTAGCGGAAATCCTATTTATATTTCTTAAGGCAGAAGATGCCGAAACTACAAATATTCCCACAAGTACTTACCGATGCTGCCATGGGCTTTGGCAAATAACTATCATACGTTATGATTTGTACGAATATTTGTGGTCTCGGATGCTTCTTCCACCTTTCAAAAACGAGCTGCGCTCGATATGGTATAAAAGAAAAAGGCAGACAAAGCTGGACATAATCCAGCCTTATATCCGCCTTCTGTCTCATCTTATTTTCTCAAACCAAGTCTTTCAATCAAAGCACGATATCTTTCTATATCTTTGTTCTTAAGATACGTGAGCAATCCTCTTCTCTGACCTACCATCTTCAAAAGTCCTCTTCTGGAATGATGATCCTTCGGATTCTCCTTAAGATGCTCTGTCAGTTCTTGGATTCTGGCTGTCAGAACCGCTACCTGTACTTCCGGTGAACCGGTATCGCCGGGTGTTCTGGCATACTCGTTAATAATCGCTGTTTTCTTTTCTTTAGAAATCATAATTTCTCCTTTCTTATGCAAGGGATTCTGTCATGAATCTCCCCGTTGACCGCCTGACACTAAGATAGGGTCGGAGTCGTCCCGCTTCTGAGTATCGGCTGAATTTCATACTCGGATATCATATCATACTATCTGTGTATTGTAAAGCGTTTTTCTTAATTACAAAGCAGCAATTACAAAGCATTAATCACGTAATATCTTAACGGCTTTAATAGGCGAGCGATAGGATACATTAGATATACGGATTCCGGTCTTAGGACTGCTCGCATGGATTACCTGACCGTTCCCAATGTAAATCGCTACATGGTTGATGCTCTTACCGTTGCCATAGAAGATCAAATCACCGGGTTGCGCCTCGGACACGCTGATTGTCGTTCCGCAATTTGCCTGTGCCACGGATGAATGCGGCAGACTCACGCCATATTTCTTAAAGATGCTCAAAACATAACCTGAACAGTCTGCGCCGTTCGTCAGACTCGTACCGCCCCAGACATAAGGGTTACCGAGAAATTCCTTCGCGTACTGGCACACATCCACTCGCACGTCAGACACACCTTGCCCGTAGAAAAGCTCCGTCATGGTGATTGCCGTGCCAAGCTCTGACGTAACTTCCACATACTCCGCAGATACGAATACCTCTTCATCATCCAGATATACTTTAACCCAGTCACCCTCGACCGAAGCAACTTCCAGTTCCTCTCCGTTTGGCACCAATGTAATAACTTCCGAATCTGTATTTGCCTCTGCCCTGACTTTGAGGCTGTCCGTGGTGACACGCGCCATCGTCGTTGCAAGTTCTTCCGCCCTGCGCTTCGCCGGAATGCCTGTCAACAAATACTCTATGCTCACATATCCTTCCACCTTGCCGGATTTGATATGCGCCCATGTTCCATCACTGTCTAATACCTCACATGCCGCGTCCTTGGGCAGTTTGCCGACAAGTTTTCCATCCTCTGCCGCAACCGCACGGACATTTAGATTATTGTCAACATTTGCAATACCCAGATTGGTATAACCCCAGTTAGCGTTCTTAGCCTTTTCGTATGCTTCCGCATACTCTCTCTCTGTCTTGGTAGCCTCCAAGATTACACCGGAGCCTATGGATGATTCACCCAGAATATCCTGTAATGAAAGTTCTTCTTCCTCTGTTCCGGCTTCACTCTCTTCGGCATCTGCCTCCTGATCTTCTGCTATATCCTCTTTATCTGCATTACCATCATCTGCATTGCTGCCGTTCGAATTTTCTTCTTTATTAGAATGATTGCTGTCTTCTATGCCGTTATCACTTACGCCTGTATCTTTCGTCTGCGCATCGACAGATTCGGTATGCTCTGCATCTCTCTCTGTCACATCAAAAACATTAATTGTTCCGACCGGTAACAAATCCGGCAGATGAGTTGCTCCTGCTCTCATCGGAGCAAGCAGTAATATACATCCGGTCAAAAGACACAGAATTTCTCGCCTTTTCATATTGTTATAATCCTCTCAGTAAAGTCTTTGACAAAGCGCTGACTTATTTATGTCAACAATTTGTAACATTTTCGTAACATTTACCAAGTCATTATAACAACCAACCGGCTTTCTGTCAAATATGTATTTCTTCCACTTTATTCCTGCACACAGCAAATCATGCGAAGAAACCTGCATGTGTCTGCCGCTTACCCATTAACCTGCCTCCCCGTAGCTGTTGGAAAAAGCGATATTGACTGCATGATCCGCCACTCTCTCTAAACCGGATACAATGTCCGAAAACAGCGCGCCTGCCTCGGGGGAGCACTCGTTATTAGACAGTCTCTCAATATGCTTCTGCTGTAACTCTTTCTCCTTCTCGTCAATTGCTTCTTCCAGATTCTGAATATCTTCCACATGTTCTTCCGTGCTCTTGACAAACATCTCGAAAGAGAATCGTAAGATTGTATTGACCATATTCATCATCTCACCCAGCTCCCGCTGCGCATCCTTCGTAAAACTGACTCCTGTCTTAATTCTACGCTCTGCGGCATCCGCTATATTCTCCGCATGGTCACCGATACGCTCGATGTCATTTACGACGTGAAACAGCGCGCCTATATTCTTTAAATCCTCAATCGGCAGTGTTGTTTGATTGATTTTTACAAGATAGTGCGTAATCGCATGACTTAAAAAGTCTATATTTTTCTCTACTTCACGCACTTCTTCTATCTCTTCCGGCTCTAATGTAATGAGGACATTCATGGCGCGGTTTAAATTCTCGTCGGCAAGCGACGCCATACGGTCTAACTCCTTGATTACCTCTACAACCGCCGTAGCCGGATTGAGTACCACTTTCTCACCGATATATTTCAACTGATAGCTGTCCCTGTAACCCACTTTTCTGTCATCACCGGGTACAACCAGATATGTCAACTTCACAATCCCTTTAATGAACGGCATCATAATAATAACTTGGAATACTTTAATAAAGATATGCGCATACGCAACGACTCGTCCCATATCATTCCCCGTCATAGCAGTGAGTACATCCACAATCTGATGCACCCTGAGCATAAAGATGAGATAGACGATCACCGTACCAATCACGTTGAAAATCAAATGAATAGACGCCGCCCTCTTGGCATCTTTCTTACCATTCAAAGAAGCCAGAACCGCCGACGTACAAGCGCCGATGTTACAACCCAGAATAATATACATGCCGATGTCCATTGTCATAAGTCCCTGATTGGCAAGCAGGACCATGATACTGACGGTAACCGATGAACTCTGAATAACGGCAGTCAGCACGGCACCCAGAATCACCGCGAGAATCGGAGATTTCAAAGACGCAAACATATGTAAGATTGCCGGAGAATCTTTCATGCCAGCCATCGCGCCGGACATCGTACTAAGTCCCATGAACAAAACACCGAATCCGATAATCACTTCTCCCCATCGTGATACTTTCTGTTTCTTACAGAACATGACGACAAGCACGCCGACAAGCAGTATGATGGGCGCCGCTTTCTCTAATTTGAAAGATACAAGAAGCGCTGTCACGGTAGTACCGATGTTCGCGCCGAAAATAACGCTTGCCGCCTGCGTAAGATTCATCAGCCCGGAGTTGACGAAACTGACAACCATGACCGTACATGCTGACGAGGACTGAATTACTGCCGTAAAGAAAATACCTACAAGAATACCCATGAAGCGATTCGTGGTCAAACGCTCCAGTATCCCTCTTAATTTCGCACCGGCAACCTTCTCGATACTGTCGCTCATGATGCGCATACCGTATAAGAACAGTCCTAAGCCGCCTGCCATGGATAGAATAATCGATATATTCATCTTAGATAAGATTCCCTTCGTATGTACTGATTCCCGCATTTATCTACATAATTCTATTTTATCGGAAATAAAGTATGCTGACAAGTCCCCTTTGTACAAAACTCGCGCCAAAAGCCCGCCTGCCGGCATCTGCCTGCAATGTTCACATTGTTCGTCCGTCATAGACTCTTCCTGCCGCAATGTCCGCCTTCATCTGCCTCTTAAGGCTGTCAACATCGTCAAATTTCATCTCCGGTCTGCGAAAAGCAAGCAGTTCTACCACAATATATCTGCCGTATAAGTCCTCTTGAAAATCATACAGATAAGTCTCGACTCCCACGATGCCGTCCGCATTCACCGTAGGCTTGCATCCTACATTAGAGATTCCTTTATATTCCTTTCTGTCTATCATGACCTTGGAATAATAGACACCGTTCGGAGGAAGAAGCTTGTCTTTCTCCGGTATGATATTGGCGGTTGGCATTCCGATGGTACGTCCCAGTTTTCTTCCATGTTCCACACACCCGCCTACGCTATAGGGCTTACCCAACATGGCTGCCACCGATTCCATCTGTCCCTGCCTGACCGCTTCCCGCACTCTGGTGGAACTGATTTCCTCTCCACCCACTCTGACTTTATCAATCAACTCAGTACGATAGCCATACTGACCGGCATATTTCTCAAGCAAATCATAATTGCCCGTTCCGTTTTTGCCGAAAGAAAGATCATATCCCGCACAAATGTAAGCCGCATTCATCCGATTCACCAGATACTCCTGCACAAACGCTTCCGGTTCCGTAGCGGCTGTCTCCGCGTTAAGCGGAAACTCAATCAGCACGTCTATTCCCATTTCCTCAAATATTTTTCTCTTCTCAGCTTTGGTGGTCAGCTCCTTCTCCTCTCCTCCGAAAAAAGCCGTCGCCGAAGTATCAAAGGTAAACACCGTGGCAAGACAATCCTCCTGTTTCTGTTTGATGATTTTAAAGAGAAGTTCGCAATGCCCGAGATGAACACCGTCAAATTTACCTATGGCAACCGCGCTTTTTTTAGACAATTGAAACTCGGTAGTATGTTCTATAATCTGCATATCTATCTCTACTCCTACTCCAAAAACATCTTAACGGGCTTCAAAAGACGCTCCGCTGCATAAAAAGCATAGATTCCGTAAAATCTCTTTTCCTCATCATAGACTCTGACTTGTTCCCCATCGGCAAGCTCTAGGGACTGCAGGGTCTGTTTAAGCTGCGCCGTGCCAAGCCTGTTACCGTTTTGCGCCATTTTAAGTCCCTGCTCATTCACACACACCGACCTATTTTGTGCAAAGACGGCATCAGGCGGAATGATAACATCCGATATTTCCCCTTCATCCCTAAGTTTTTCCAATGCAGACAATGTCAGAGCCTCCTCCATCCCAAAAATCCCAACCCTGCTTCTTACAAGGGATTCCATTGCACCGCCGCATCCCAGCTTTGCACCGATATCATGACATAATGTTCTGATATAAGTTCCTTTGGAACATACGACTCTCATTCTGACCGTCGGAAGCTTGCTTTCACAGATTTCTATTTCCTTAACCCGTACTCTCCTCGGCTTGCGTTCCACTTCTTTACCTGCCCGCGCAAGCTCATACAGCTTCTTTCCGTCTACCTTCAATGCAGAGTACATCGGCGGAATCTGATCGTAATCTCCCAGAAATCCCATGATGGTCTCCCGTACCTGTTCCTGCGTAACCGCTCTCAGCTTCCCTGCATCACATCGCTCCAGTATTTTCCCGGACATATCCTGTGTATCCGTAACCACACCAAGACGCAGTACGGCAATATACTCTTTGTCCCAATCAGTAAGCATATCGCAGAGTTTTGTCCCCGAACCTAAACATACAGGAAGCACGCCGACCGCTTCCGGATCGAGTGTTCCTGTATGCCCGATTTTCTTCATGTGGCAAATGCCACGGAGCTTGGCTACCACATCATGAGATGTGAAGCCTCTCTCCTTATAAACATTCATAATTCCATTATATGTGTTATTCATTCTTAAGCTGCTCCGCAATCTCTATAGAAAGATTGTTAATATTATCATGATATGTACCGTTCATCGTACATCCGGCTGCGCGTACATGTCCGCCACCGCCAAACTTCATCGCTATGGCTGCCACATCTACCTTACCGTTAGACCGCATACTCACCTTGTACTCTAACGTTCCAGTCTCATACATGAAAATTGCACAGTCCACGCCTTTGACTGATTGCAGATGATTCACAATCCCATCCAAATCCTTAGGCGTCACACAGTAAAACTCCATCATTCGTCGGCTGACCATGCTGACAATACATCGCTCGTGCATAAATCGAACGCTCTCAAGCACCGCTCTGCCCATAATCTGTGTTTGAAGATATGTCTTCTCAAAAAACGTCTCTTCCACAATTTTTGAGAAATCAAATCCAAATTTAATAAGTTCTGCCACAATCTGTAAGGTACGCGGTGATGTGTTGGAATACCGGAACACACCGGTGTCATGGGCAATACCGATATAAATTGCCTTGGCTATTTCTTCATCAACCATCTCCGGTTCCATCAAGTCATAGAGCAATTCAGCCGTCGAACTTCTCTTTGGCTCCACTATACTCACATCTCCACATCCGGAATTGCTGATATGATGGTCGATATTAATCTTCTTGCACGCATTGCGGTAAATAGGTTCCGCATCTCCCAGCCGTTCGTCCGTCGTATCCAATGCTACAAACACATCATATACTTTATTCGTGTTAAATTCTGATTTAATATCCTCAATGTGACTGATACACTGAAAAATATCTGCCGGCTTATCTAAGTATACGTCTATTTCCGCTTTCGGCATGACTCTTTTCAGATAAAGATACAGCCCCATCACAGAACCGATACAATCCCCGTCCGGTCTGACATGACCACCTATCGCTATTGTCTTGGCATCTTTTACTTCATCAATTATTCTCATCGCTCTCTACCATCTCATCTTCTACCGATTCACTATGAACTACTTCGTCTATTAATTTTGACATATTTACGCCGTATGCAATGGATTGATCCATAATAAAAGAAATCTGTGGTGTGTTGCGCAGATTAATCGTCCTCGCTAACTGGTTACGGATATACCCCTCCGCGCTCTTCAAGCCCGCCAGCGTATCAGCCTGCGCTTTCTCATCTCCAAGCACACTGATCCACGCCTTACAGGTCTTTAAGTCCGGGGCAACCTCCACAGCCACCACCGAAGTCATCGGGGCTATCCTCGGATCCTTGATCCCACCCCTGATGATTTCCGCCAGAACACGCTGCACCTCTCCATTGATACGAGTATTCTTAACACTGTTTTTACGCATTATATAAGCCCTCAGTCACAGTTAAACAAAAAGCCGAACTGTAACATCCTTTCCGGTCGAATCCGAAACATCGTAACGCATGTTATCATATGTTATCTCGGTACTTCAACCATAATATATGCCTCGACGATATCTAATTCCTGCATCTTATCGAATCCCTCAAATACAAGACCGCACTCAAATCCGGCTTTCACTTCCTTCACATCATCTTTAAACCGTTTCAGAGACGCCAGTTCACCTTCATAAATCTGCTCGCCTTCCCTGCTGATACGAATCTTACATCCTCTCTGGAATTCACCGTCCAATATATAGGAACCTGCAATATTGCCGACCGCAGATGCCTTAAATATCTGGCGCACTTCGGCATGACCAATCACTTTCTCCTCATAAATCGGATCTAACATACCCTTCATCGCCGCTTCAATATCTTCAATCGCCTGATAGATTACCTTGTACAGCCTTACATCTACGCCTTCACGCTCTGCCACAGCCTTAGCCGTGGTGTCCGGTCTTACATTAAAGCCGATTATGATCGCAGAAGATGCGGATGCCAGAGAAACATCTGACTCATTGATTGCGCCCACACCGCCGTGGATACATTTTACGACGACTTCTTCGTTGGACAGTTTCATCAGACTCTGTTTTACAGCCTCCACGCTGCCTTGTACATCCGCCTTGACAATCAGATTCAATTCCTTCAGGTTACCCTCTTGAATCTGGCTGAACAAGTCATCCAGAGACATTCTTGTCTTAGTATCTGCAAGCATCTCTTCTTTATGCTGCGCCATATAGGTTTCTGCATAAGATTTTGCACTCTTATCATTCTCATGTACGATAAACACCTCGCCGGCACTCGGTACGTCGGACAGACCTAATATCTCTACCGGTGTGGACGGCGTCGCCTCCTTCACCCTTCTGCCCTTGTCGTCTATCATCGCTCTTACTTTGCCATGACTTGCGCCTGCCGAAATAAAATCACCTACATGCAGCGTACCCTTCTGTACCAGCACCGTTGCAACAGGACCACGTCCCTTGTCAAGCTCCGCCTCGATGACCAGACCTCGTGCATTTCTGTTCGGATTAGCCTTAAGCTCCAGAATCTCTGCAGTTAAAAGTATTGTTTCTAACAGATTCTCAATGCCCTCGCCCGACTTGGCAGATACAGGTACAAACTCTGTTGATCCACCCCAATCTACCGGAATCAATTCATACTCTGTCATCTCCTGCTTCACGCGGTCTATGTTTGCGCTGGGTTTATCAATCTTATTGACTGCTACAATAATTTCAATTCCCGCTGCCTTAGCATGATTAATCGCCTCTATCGTCTGTGGCATAACACCGTCGTCCGCCGCAATGACAAGCACGGCAATATCCGTAGAATTAGCGCCTCTCATACGCATCGCCGTAAATGCCTCATGTCCCGGTGTATCCAAAAACGTGATGCTCTGCCCATTGGCTGTAACCGTATATGCACCGATTGCCTGCGTAATACCGCCTGCCTCCTTATCGGTAACGTTAGTCTTACGAATTGCATCAAGCAAAGATGTCTTACCATGGTCAACGTGTCCCATAACACAAATAACAGGCGGTCTGCTCACCATGGAATCTTCGTCTTCCTCTTCCTCCTTGAGCAGTTCCTCAATGACATCTACTTTGACTTCTTTCTCACAGATAATCTCATATTCAATTGCAATATTTTCCGCATCTTCAAAGCTGATCTCTGAATTTAAAGTTACAATTTGTCCTTGCAAAAACAATTTCTTGATAATCACGGACGGCTGTATCTTCATTTTATCCGCCAAATCTTTGATTGTTAAAGATTCCGGAATCGTAATGACTTTGATCTGCTCTTCCACAGCCTCTTCAACCTTTTTCTCCGGCTTGATAAACCGACCTGCTTTGTTGCGATTCTTTACCGCTACATCATCCTCTTCGTAAATCAGATCTTTCTTGGAACGTTTATCCCTATCCTGATTTGCCCTGCGTTTCTCATCATCTCTGTGCTTCTCCACGTCCTTGATAGGCGTCTCGGGGATAAAGTCCTTCTGATTGTTATTTTTCTTAAATCGATTGTCCTGCCCGCCATTTCCTCTTTGAGGGCGTTCATAATTACCCTGACTGCGGACAGCGCCTGCGCCAGCGCCGTTATTCCTGCGATTGCCTTGATTATTGTTATAAGCCGGTCTATTCTGACCTTCCGGTCTGTTATTTTCTCCCGCACCTGCTGTTCTCTCCCGTCCCTGCGGCGCCTTGTTCGCACGTGCTGCGCCGGCATTTTCACGTTCCTGTTGTTCACGCTGCTGCTGCTCCCGTTCACGCTGTTGCTGCTCCCGTTCACGTTCACGTTTCTCCTGCTGCTTCTGCTCCATTCTGCGCTCCTGCTGTTGTCTCTGGCGCACATCATAAGGCTCCGCCGTTACAGGAATAGGTTTTTGCGTCGGTCTGATAATCTGATGCGGCACGTTCTGTACCTGCACCGGACGACCACCATTGCCTGCAGGTCTTCTCTCACTGCTGCCGCGATTGCCTCCGTTATTTCCATTATTGCCCTGTGGCGGACGCTGTCCCGGCATCTTGGAATTATGTGGATTACTCACGAAAATAATTTTTTTCTTTTTAGGCTGTTCCGCTTTTGTTTTGGACTCAGCTCTGACCGCTGCCTTCTCCGGAGCCTTGGAGTCTCCCTTGACTTTAGCTTCATCCTTGGACTCTGCCTTCATTTCAGTCTTGGGTTCTTCTTTTGCTTCCGGTTTTGCCACTGCACCCTGTTTTCCCGGCACAGCGCCGTCAAAATGTTTCCGGACAAGCTCGATTGCCTCATCCTCAATAGAACTTTGTGCCACTTTTACTTCATATCCTTTATCCTGCAAAAAAGCAATCAACTCTTTGCTCTGTTTATCCAGCTCTTTTGCCAGCTCATGTACTTTCATTTTTGCCATGCTCACTACCTCCAACTATTCCGAATCTAATAAATGCTTCCGTATCGAATCTGCAAATCCTTTATCAGTCACAGCAAGACAGGAACGCTCTTCCTTGCCGATGGCATGCCCTAGTATTTCTTTCACACCGTAATACTCATATGGCACTTCATAGAATCCACACATATTACTATATTTCTTTCTGGTGTTATCCGAAGCATTCTCCGCTATGATAACCAGATATGCCTTTCCACTCTTAACTGCCTGCTCTGTCGCAAATCCGCCACTGACAACATTTCTGGAGCGGGCAGCCAAACCCAGCATAGATAGCACCCGATTTTTATTCGGTTTCTCCTGCATGTTTGCCCTCCTCAAACTCCTTTTCCAGATTCTCGTATATTTCCTGCGGTATATTCATTTTGAAAGAACGCTCTAACCCTTTGTTCTTTCTGGCTTTCAACAGACACTCCCTATTTACACACAGATAAGCTCCTCTGCCGTTCTTCCTGCCGGTCATATCAAGCACGACAGAACCTTCTTCCGTTCTAAGGACGCGCATCATGTCTTTCTTACTCTTCATTTCACCGCATCCCACACATTGCCGCATGGGTATCTTCTTAGCCATTATTCTATCTCTCCCGGTTTCTCCTCATATTCTGCGCCAGCTTCTTCGCTATACTCTTCATCACCGTATGACTCTTCACTATAGTCCGCTTCTCTGTATTCTTCTTCACTATACCCTTCTTCACCGTATGACTCTTCATCGTATCCTTCTTCATACTCATCATCATAGACATAGTCTTCGTAGCGGAAGCCCGGTGCATCCTTCGCCTGTGTTTCACTCTTGATGTCGATTTTATATCCGGTCAGCCTTGCTGCCAGTCTGGCATTCTGTCCTTCCTTACCGATGGCAAGAGATAACTGATAATCTGGTACGACAACTTTAGCAGTTTTCTCATCGGGATCCGCAAATACCGCCACAATCTTGGCTGGCGACAACGCGTTCTGAATCAGATTACCCGGATTTTCATCCCAATTGACAATATCAATCTTCTCACCACACAGCTCATCGACAATGGAATTGACTCTTGCGCCGTTAATACCAACACATGCGCCCACTGCATCTACATTAGGATTATTGGAGCGGACAGCTATCTTTGTTCTGCTTCCTGCTTCTCTTGCGATACTCATAATCTCTACCGTACCGTCTTTGATTTCTGTCACCTCGGACTCAAAAAGCCTCTTTACCAGTTCCGGGTGAGTACGGCTGACAAGAATCCTTGGTCCTTTAGGTGTATTCTTGACTTCCAGAATATATACCTTAATTCTCTCGGTCGGTTTAAAATTCTCACCTCTGACCTGCTCACTCTCATTTAAGATTGCATCCGCTTTGCCAAGATTGATTGAAATATTTCTACCGATGTAGCGCTGTACAATACCGGTCACCACATCCTTCTCTTTCTCATAATACTGATTATAGATAACACTTCTCTCTTCCTCTCGAATTTTCTGTAAGATAACGTTCTTTGCATTCTGTGTTGCAATACGTCCAAACTCCTTGGACTTAATCTCTACATGGAGCATATCGCCAAGCTTAGCTTTCTTGGAAATCTCCTGCGCTTCTTCCAGAGAAATCTGCAGCACATCGTCTTCCACTTCTTCCACGACTTCCTTCTCGGCATAGCAGAGAAAATCACAGGTATCTCTGTCGATTTCCACCTTGATATTATCCGCCTTGCCAAAATGGTTCTTGCACGCCGTAATCAGAGAATTTTCGATTGCTTCAAAAAGGATTTCTTTGCTGATCTCCTTCTCCTTCTCCAGAATATCCAGTGCTTCCATTAACTCCTTATTCATTTTCCATTATCCTCCTATGTTTCCTTCTTGGTTCTGTATTTCCTGCCACCATATCGGCTATTCTCTCAAAAATCAAACGCCAGCCTGACCAGTGCTGTTTCTTTCCTTGACAACACGCGGTTTACACCATTTTCCTCTATCGTAATCGTATCTACGTCATACGCTTTCAGAATACCTGCAAACTCCTTGCTGCCATCAATGGGCTTATACATTTTAATCTCAACATTCATCCCCAGACTCTTTTCCAAATGTCTGTCCTTTTTGAGTGTTCTGCCAAGTCCCGGACTGCTGACTTCCAAAATATACGCATCCGGTATGTAGTCTTCCGCATCCAGCACATCCGACAGCGCACGGCTGACATTCTCGCAGTCAACAATATTTACGCCCTCCGGTTTGTCTATATAAGCGCGCAGATACCAGTCGCTTCCTTCCTTAACATATTCTACATCATAGATTTCCACACCGTATTTTTCTGCGATGGGAAGGAGCAGTTCCTCTGTTTTGGATTCATATGTCTCTCTTTTTGACATGCCGCCTCCTCATAATTCCTGTTGCTGTCTAAGCAGTTTTCTATGCAAAAAATCTTTCTCATGTAAAAGAGTGGACTCGCAAGTCCACTCTTTATCTTAGTTTATATATTAACATATACTGTATTGTAGCACCCTTTACTATGTTTTGCAAGGGATTTTCAATAAAAAATGCCGCAAACCATTTCTCTTATGGTTTCCAGCACTTCTTCGGGTTGGGCTGTTATTCACAGTCAACAGCTCGTAGGGGAATCGAACCCCTGTTTCCGCCGTGAGAGGGCGGCGTCTTAACCGCTTGACCAACGAGCCATCTGTTTGACACTTGCTTATTCTATTATATTTTTGACAAGAATGCAAGTACTTTTTTCATTTTTATACAGATTTATACAGAAAAATTTTTCAGGAATGTATTTTCAACGAAAAACTCCTCTTACAACACTTTACTGAGGAAGTCTATCGTTCTCGCCTCTTTCGGATGATCGAGCACTTCATCCGGCGTGCCTTCCTCCACAATATATCCGCCTTCCATGAAAATTACACGGCTTGCTACCTCACGGGCAAAGCCAATCTCATGGGTAACGACTACCATTGTCATTCCCTCCTTGGCAAGTTCTTTCATTACAGCCAAAACTTCACCCACCATCTCCGGGTCAAGCGCGCTTGTCGGTTCGTCAAAGAGCATAATATCCGGATTCATTTCCAGTGCTCTGGCTATCGCAACACGCTGTTTCTGCCCGCCGGATAACTGACTCGGATATGCTTCCGCTTTATCGGCAAGCCCAACTCGCTCTAACAGTTTCAACGCCTTGTCCTTCGCCTCTGTTTTTGACAATATTTTAAGGTGTACCGGCGCAAGCGTCATGTTCTTTAATACAGTCAAGTGATGAAACAGATTAAAATGCTGGAAAACCATGCCGATATTCTCGCGTACCTTATTAATATCCGTATGCTTATCAGTCACATCATGCCCGTCTATGATAATCTGTCCGGACGTCACCTTCTCTAATTGGTTAAGGCATCTGAGAAGCGTGGACTTACCGCTGCCGGAAGGTCCGATCAGCACCACTACTTCACCTTCGCTTACTTCTATATTGATATCCTTGAGTACTTCCAGTGAACCGAAACTCTTCTTCAAATTTCTCACAATAATTTTATTCTTACCAGAAACGCTGCTGCCAAGATTATTACTATCTGCCACGGTTTACTCTCCTCTCTATCTTCTTTGAAACCTTGCTGAGCGTAATGATAACGACCATATACATCGCACCGATAATCGCCCATGTCTCCAGACATTTCATGGTATTACCCATGATGGTCTTGCCCACGTTAACCAATTCCGGAAATGCAATCACGGATAAAATGGAACTGTCCTTCAGCGTTATAATAAACTGATTGATAATAGAGGGAATCATAGTACGAATTGCCTGAGGAACTACGATCAGCGCCATACCTGCACTATAAGAGAGTCCGAGACTCCTGCCCGCCTCCATCTGTCCTCTGTCCACACTCTGAATACCTGCTCTGATGATTTCAGCCATATATGCACCACAGTTCATAGACAATGTAATCGTACCCGCAAGCAATGGTCCCATTCTGAAATCCGTAAACCCTAAACTATGAATCCCCTGCGGTATACCAAAGTAAATAAAGTATGCCAGCACGATCAAAGGTACACCTCGCACCGCATCTACATAGACTGTACCTATAAAATTGAGTAGTCTGTTATGTCCCACATTCATCAGTCCGAAAGCCATACCGATTATCATAGCAAATACTAACGAAAGTACCGTCAACAGTACTGTCTGACCCAGCGCTTTAATTAACATCGTACCGTATGTCTGAATTATCATCATCATAGGGCAAATATCTCCAATCATATTCTATCATCCGGGCAGCACATGTGCTGCCCGGAAAGTAACCGTTAATTACCTAAATATTTCTCAAGTATCTCGTCATACTTGCCGTTCGCCTTAATATTGGCAAGACCTGCATTAAACATATCAAGAAGCTCCTGATTACTCTCATTCATGATAGCAAAGCCGTAAGGTGCACCCTCACTTTCCATTCCTTCCGGAATCGTCAACGCAAGGTTACCAATCTTGATAGAGTCTGCCATAATCGGCGTATCCTCAACACATGCCACGGAGTTGCCTAAGATAACATCCTGATACATGGTCGGTGAATCTTCAAATACGGACGTCGTGAAACCGTACTCATCTTTTAAACTATTGGCAAAATCCATGCCTGCGGTTCCGTTCTTAACCGCCACATTCTTACCTGCCAAGTCCTCGTAACCTTTGATGTCACTGCCCTCTGCAAGAACAAATGTCTGTGTCGCATTATAATATCCATCGGAGAACATCCAGCCGGAATCGATACGCTCCTGCTTAATCGTTGCTCCTGCGATAATTGCATCCGCCTGACCTGACTGCACTGCTGCCACTGCCGCATCCCAGCCAAGACTCTTCAGCTCATACTGAAATCCCTGATCTTCTGCGATTGCCGCAAGAATATCCACATCAATTCCCACGAACTCTCCATTTTCATTGGTAAACTCGAAAGGACGGAATACGGTATCCGTAGCAACAACCCATACCTTATCTCCTGCCGCACCGTTCTGCGTGTCAGCTGTTCCGGCGCTCTCGTTTGTCTGTCCTGCTCCGTTATCGGAACCACATGCAGCCATGCTAAGTGCCATGCATCCGATGAGGAGTGACGCTAATAATTTCTTCATAATATCCTCTCCTTTTCTCCGGCAAATGCCATATTAACATGAAAGACGGTGTAATATCTATCCGTTACACCGTCCTTGATGTCCATTCTTTAGTATATGGATTTTGTCACTCCTTGTCAAGAGAATTGTATACAAACATACAATCTTTCATTTGAAAACATTAAATATCCGCCGCAGCCTGAAGAATCAACTCCACCGCCTTATCAATTCCTAATTTCTCCGTATTTAACGTCAGGTCAAAATTGCGCGCATCGCCGTAGATACAATGCGTATAATGTTCGCAATATCTCTTTCTGGCTTTGTCTACGGCTTTTACGTCGTTGGCTACCTGACCAGCCGGAATCTGGTCCATCATAGCTGTCATACGCTTCACACGCCACTGGAAGCCGGCATGAATAAATACATTCAGACAGTGATCAAATTCCTTCAAAATATAATCGCCGTTTCGTCCGACAATCACACAGCTTTCCTTATTCGCCAATTCCCGAATCGCATCCCGCTGCGCCTGCCAGAGTTCTTCCTCCAAAGGCTTATTATAGAAGTCAAACAGACTCTGGGCAAAGCCAAAGGTCTTGGGTACGCGCTCGTCCCATCTATGAACCTGTTCCGCACTCAAGGTCTTACCGGCAATGACCGTCTTGAAGATAATATCTTTGTCATAGTATTCAATGCCGAGTTCCTTTGCTACCTTCTTACCGATTTCGCCGCCTCCGGCGCCAAACTCTCTGCCAATTGTGATAATCTTCCTCATATCACTGCCCTCCCTCAACGTATAGATTCACTTTCCGGATACATTATGATTGTTCTTTTATTTTATCATGCAGCACCTTATTTTTCTACCAAAACATCTTCTGCCATCAACTCACAAAATCAAACAAACTAATCTGATTGGACTCCGGCAGATTCCCCAGAAGCCCCAAATTACTCATCAAATCCACGACTGTCTTAGACGCCTTGGTCCGCTGTCTGAAATCGTCCTTACTAAGGAATGGTCCGTCTTTAGCCGCTTCCACGATTGCGTCCGCTGCCTTCTCTCCCAGACCTTCTATACTGCTAAGGGACGGCATCAGTTTGCCTTCCACAATCTGGAACAGTCTGGACTGCGCCGAAAAGATATCAATCGGAACAAACTCAAAACCTCTGGCATACATCTCCTGCACAATCTTCATGTCCTTATAACTGTCCTGCTCCTTCTTAGACAGCTCATCGCTTCTGCGCTTATAATCCGCCATCACACCTTCCAGATGTCCCTGTCCCTGACACATGATTTCGTATGAAAAAGCCGACGCGCGGATACTGAAATATGCCGCATAATAAGCAAGCGGATAGTTAATCTTGCAGTAAGCAATACGCCATGCCATCATGACATACGCCGCCGCATGAGCTTTCGGAAACATATACTTAATCTTTTTGCAGGAGCCGATATACCAGTCCGGCACTCCGTTGTCCGTCATCGCCGTAATCCATTCGTCCTTGAGTCCTTTGCCTTTACGCACACTCTCCATGATTGTAAATGAAAGAGACGGCTCCACACCTTTCTGCATCAGATAAATCATAATATCGTCACGACAGCAGATAGCCGTGGAAATCGTTGCCTTACCCTCCTCAATCAGCGTCTGCGCATTACCCAGCCACACATCCGTGCCGTGGGACAGACCAGAGATACGCACTAAGTCGGTAAAGCACTTCGGTTTTGCATCAATTACCATCTGGATAACAAACTCCGTACCAAACTCTGGGATGCCGAGACACCCAAGCTTACATCCTCCTATCTGATCCGGTGTGATCCCCAGCGCTTCCGTAGATTGGAACAGTGACATTACTCCTTTATCATCCAGCGGGATGGTAACAGGGTCGATTCCTGTCATATCCTGAAGCATACGAATCATAGTAGGATCATCATGCCCCAGAATATCTAATTTCAATAAATTATGGTCGATAGAATGATAATCAAAGTGCGTAGTGACGATATCCGTCGTCATATCGTTCGCCGGATGCTGTACCGGCGTAAACGAATTAATATCTTCTCCTACCGGAAGTACAACGATACCTCCGGGATGCTGCCCCGTACTCCTGCGGATGCCGGTGCAGCCAGTGACAATACGGTTGATTTCACAGACACGCTTATGTCTGCCACGCTCTTCATAATAATTCTTCACATAACCGAACGCCGTCTTATCAGCCAATGTGCCGATTGTGCCTGCACGGTAAGTCTGCCCGTTGCCGAAAATCACCTCTGTATACTTGTGTGCTTTACTCTGATATTCTCCCGAAAAATTCAGGTCGATATCCGGCTCTTTATCTCCCTTAAATCCAAGGAACGTCTCGAACGGAATATCAAATCCTTCTTTGCTTAACGGTTCACCGCAGACCGGACAGTTTTTATCCGGCATATCGCATCCTGCACCTCCGCCGTAAGCCTTGACTTCCTCGGAATCAAAATCATAATAATGGCATTTCGGGCACAGGTAATGCGGACTTAAGGAATTAACCTCCGTAATTCCAGCCATATTTGCCACAAAGGAGCTTCCCACCGAGCCACGCGACCCTACCAGATAACCATCCTCCACAGATTTCCACACCAGCTTCTGGGCAATGATATACATCACCGCAAAGCCATTGGAAATAATGGAATGCAATTCCTTCTCCAGACGGTCTTCTACAATCTTAGGAAGTGTCTCCCCGTACAGTTCATGAGCTCTGTTATAACAGATTTCCGTAAGCTGTCTGTCACTGTCCTCAATGACAGGCGGGCACTTATCCGGGCGCACAGGCGACATGCACTCTATCATATCCGCAATCAGATTCGTATTGGTAATGACTACTTCCTCCGCCTTATCGCTCCCTAAGTAAGCAAATTCCTCCAACATCTCCTCCGTCGTTCTAAGATATAGCGGCGCCTGATTATCCGCATCGGGAAATCCCTGCCCTGCCATGATAATACGGCGGTAAATTTCGTCCTCCGGATTTAAGAAATGAACATCGCATGTAGCCGCCACCGGTTTATGAAATTGTTCGCCCAGCCGCACAATCTTACGGTTAATCTCCATAATGTCTTCCACGGAATTGACGTTTTGTATTTTATCGGAAGCAATCATAAACTGATTGTTTCCCAAAGGTTGTATCTCCAAATAATCGTAGAAATCTACCAACCTCGCAATCTCCGTATCCGGCTTACCCTCCAAGATAGCACGGTATAACTCACCTGCCTCACAGGCACTTCCCACGATGAGCCCTTCTCTGTACTGATTCAGGATGCTCTTAGGAATACGCGGTCTTCTGGCAAAATAAGTCAGATGTGACAAGGAAATCAAGCGATACAGATTCATTCGTCCGACATTATTTTTTGCCAGAATGATAGCGTGATAAGTCGGCAGTTTTTTGATTATATTAGGGCTTGCTTTGCCCTTCTCATTAATCTGCGAGAGCATCGTGATGCCATCCTTCTCCATCATGGCAATCAGCTTCACGAAAATCTCAGCGGTAGCCTCCGCATCGTCCACCGCCCGATGATGGTTTAAAAGCGACACTCCTAATGTCTTCGCCACCGCATCAAGCGTATGCTTCGCCTGCGCGGGCAGCATGACTCTCGCCATTCCCACAGTATCTATGTAAGTAAAATCATGTTCTATTCCCTGCCTGTCACAATTCTCCATGATAAAGCTCATATCGAAACCGGCATTATGCGCCACGAGCATACATCCTTCACTAAACTGCAGAAATTTGGGCAGGACACTTTCAATCTTCTCCGCATCCACCACCATATCATCCCTGATACTCGTCAGCTTCTCTATTTCAAAGGGAATCGGTACTTCCGGATTCACAAAAGTCGAAAAGTGATCCACAATCTTACCGCCGCTCACCTTCACCGCACCTATCTCTATAATCCGGTTTTCCACCGGAGAAAAGCCCGTCGTCTCTATATCAAAAACAACAAAATCCTGCCTGAAATCCTGTCCCTTATCATTGGTGGCTATTTCATGCAGGTCATCCACCAGATAAGCTTCCACGCCGTAAATCACCTTAAAGAAATCTTGCTTGTCCGGATCGGCTTCTCCTGCCTCTTTGCGCTTATTCTTCTCTGCTTTCCACAAATCTTCCCACACATGGTTTGCATCCGGAAAAGACTGCACCACACCGTGGTCCGTAATCGCAATTGCCGGATGCCCCCACTTAAATGCGCGCTTCACGATATCCTTCGCCTCGGACACCCCATCCATATCACTCATCTTCGTATGGCAATGCAGCTCCACCCTCTTTTTCACGCTTGTATCCATGCGGGACACCGTGAAATCAGGTATCTTTTTGACACCGGTCAAAGAACCGATTGTCAACTCATGGTCAAATTTGTCCATGAGCGTCATACCTTTTATTTTCACAAAAGCTCCGGGTTTCATACCGTCTGTTATTTCTCCGACCTGATCGTTATGTGCAAAGAGCTTGATGGTCATAGTATCGGTAAAGTCCGTCACGTCATAAATCAGAATCGTTCTCTCATTCTTGATTTCCCGCTTGTCCATACTGATAATCTTGCCACGGATAACCACCTCTCCAATCTCGCCGATAATCTCACTGATCGGCATTGCCTCTTCGTCAAAGTCTCTTCCGTATAATACATCAGGATTATCGGAACGTTTGACCGCACGCTTGAAATCAGACTTTTTATTATCGCCGTCTTTAGACTTATGTAAACCAAATTGTTTTTTGCCTTTCATTCCTCCGGTGTTTATGCCACCGCCTGATAATGCTGACACTGTTCCACCAACGCCGTTCTGACCCGCACGGGCTGCGTCTGAGCCGCCGCTTTCACTCTGCCCCGATCCTTGTTCTACGCTGCTTCCGTGACCGCTTGCAAATTGTGCCGCCTCCGCCTGCCCCATAGATACGCTCTGCATATCATTTGTTATATATTCCGCCTGTCCCATGCCGTCCGGCTGCTGTCCGCCTGCGGTGTAATATCCTGCTCTAGCAGAAATCTCAGCCACCTGCATGGCTAGTTTATGATCATTTTCCTTCTTATACTTACCTGTAATATGCTCTTTATAAGATACTTGCACTTCCACGGCAAATCCACAACGTTCATTATAAATTTTTTCCAGAATGCGAATTAATTCTTCAGCTTTGCTTTTACCCAGCACGGTATCTTCTACGATGAGATTCAGCTTTCCGTTCCCGTCAAAATCTATATCCGCATGTTTGAACAGATTATATTCCACCGGGGAATACTCCCGCAGTTCCAACAAAATGCTGTCTCTGTAGACTTCCATCAGCTTCTCCGGCGTATACTGTGCGGACAGACGGAACTTCTCATAGAATTTGATGACCATAGCGGCATTGGGAAAAAACTGTTTCTTGATTTCCCCTTCTACCCGAAAGACATCTTCTTTCTGTATCAATCGGTCCGATGAAATATAAATGCGCAGAAAATCTTTCCTCTTTGTAGATGTAACCTTATCCACTGCCACCTGCTCAAAGAGGTCTTTCAATCCCGTATCTAATTTTAAAGTAGGAAACACCTCAAAGAATTTCTTACCCATTTACTGAATTTACCCTTCTTTCTTCATACTTTTCACGTCTTATCCCAATTCAGCAGTTCTTCGCGCAGCGTACTAAGCAGCTGATCCTCGGGAACTTTTCTTACAATCTCGCCCTTTTTGATAAGCAATCCTTCCCCCAGCCCTCCGGCTATACCGATATCGGCTTCTTTCGCTTCTCCGGGTCCGTTGACTGCACACCCCATCACAGCCACCTTAATATCAAGCGGAATATCCGCAACCATTTCTTCTACTTGGTTCGCCAGCCCAATCAGGTCAATACGTGTCCTGCCGCATGTAGGACAAGACACTACCTCGATACCGCCCTTGCGCAGTCCGAGAGTTCGCAGAATCAACTTCGCCGACTTGATTTCCTCCACGGGATCCCCTGTCAGCGACACGCGAATCGTATCCCCGATGCCCTGACTCAGAATCAGTCCCAGCCCAATCGCCGATTTAATATTGCCGCTTGTCACCGTACCGGACTCGGTAATTCCCACATGGAGCGGGTAATTCGTCTTCTGTGCCAGCAGTTCATGCGCACGCACGCACATCAGCACATCTGACGATTTGATGCTGATCACCATATTATCATATCCTAAATCCTCTATAATACCTGCCTTATCTAACGCACTCTCCACGATTCCCTCAGCCGTCACACCATGATACTTCTCCACAAGTTCCTTCTCAAGCGAACCGCTGTTGACGCCCACGCGGATAGGAATCCCTCGCTCCTTCGCCACTGACACTACAGACGCCACTTTATCTTTACTTCCGATATTGCCGGGATTGATACGAATCTTATCCGCCCCGTTCTCCATCGCCGCAATTGCCATTTTATAATCAAAATGAATATCCGCTACGAGTGGGATATGTATCTGCTCCTTAATCTTTGTAATCGCCTCAGCTGCCTCTATTGTCGGCACCGTACAGCGGATAATCTCGCATCCTGCGCGTTCCAAACGAAGAATCTGTTCCACCGTCGCCTCTACATCCTCCGTTCTTGTGTTGGTCATAGACTGAATCAGAATCGGATTCCCACCCCCGATTACTTTATCTCCAATCCGTACAATCTTTGTATGTTCACGATGCATATCAATTTCCTTTCTTTCTCCGAAGCTGACATAGCTTCTTCATGTTCTTCCATCATACCATATCCGTTGTCTAAAAGTACACTATTCATTACATCTGTGTAGATAAAAATTGAACTTCGCTAATCTACATCTCTGTCAGCCATATCTTTTTCTCCACACCTCTGATAAAGGCTCTGCGGCGCAGCCGATATCTTCTGCCGCCACATCTCGCAAGCTTCATTCTAAGTTCCGCCACCGTCTGATAGCGATATGCAGGATTTTCCTCGATGCACCTATGAATGATGCGCTCCAGACGCCTATCCGCAAGCGGCTGATAATCATGTACAGGCAATGACGCATACGGCGGTATAGCCGGGTCTGCTCCCGTCATCATATAATATATTACTTTACCGAGCGCATAGATATCACTTCTCTCGTCCGCATATGCTCCCTGTCCGGTTCGTCCGAATTGTTCCGGTGCTGCATATCCCTGCGTTGCCGCCATTATGATATTCTCCTTCGCTCCATAATTTCTTACAGATGCCGCGCCGAAATCCACCAGACGCAAATGCCCGTCAGGACATACCATGATATTATCCGGTTTTAAATCCCTATAAATAACAGGTGGTTTTCTTGTGTGTAAATATTCTGTTACGTCCAAAAGCTGCTGCGCCCATTCAAGTGTCTGTTCCTCCTGTACAAACCCGTTCCGTTCGATATAACTGTGAAGTGTAACTCCTCCGATATATTCCATAATCAGATACCATTCTTTATCCCACAGCAGTTCATAGACTATCGGCAGCATAGGATGTCTAAGCCTTTTTAACCAATCTGCTTCCTGCATATTTTCTCCCATCTGCTTTACTGCTACCATGCGTTGTAAATCTTCATCCCTTGCCAAATACACACTCCCTTCTCCTCCTCTTCCGAGAAATTTAAGTACTATGTATTTCCCTATATTTGTTCTGTCTGTTTCCGCCATAAAACATTGTCCCATCTTCTTCCTCCCATATAGATTCCGGCTTATTTAACTGCTTTTATGTAGATTGCCGACATGTTGTCCTTCTCACCGCGTTTCATGCATGTTACTCCTATTTCCCTCAGTCTCCGGGATGCCTGCTCTTCCTCCTTCACTGTCCCCGGATTCAGAGCATCATATATCTCCTGACTGTCAATGCGATTCCTGAATCCGTCGCTGCACATAAGAAATGCCTGCCCTTCCTTAATAGTTCCCATCACAAAATCCGGTCTCTCATAACGGAAACTACCTACGCATTTCGTGAGCTGATTGCTTCCACGCACATGATCCGTCGTCATACACACTGCTCTATCGCAATCCGTTTTGCCTTTACGGAATGCACCCAGCCTGTACACTCTGCTGTCGCCCAAATGCCAGAGCAAATAAGTCCTCTCCCATAGAACAAGTACTGTCATGGTAGTCCCCATACGGATTTCTTCCTTCTTGGCATAGCGTGACAATTGTTCCTGCATGTCATATGCAAGCCGGTCCAATGATCTTCTGATAATCCAATAAGCTTTTTTTCTCTGTACCGCCCTTAGGAGTGACTCATAGAACCATTCCTGCAGTCTCTGTGTCACATATCCGCTTGCTTTCTCCCCATGCGACTCCCCTCCCATACCGTCACAGACTGCCGCGAGCAGCACCCTGCCCTTTGCCGTCACTACTTGGAGCACAACAAGCGAATCCTGATTCTGCTCTGCCTCACTTCCCCGCTCCCAATATACACTTGTCAAATATTTCATTCTTCCCCCATTCTACAGGACAACCGAATAATCTGCGGCTGCAAATACTTCTTTTCCATCAAAAATCGCCTGCCATTTAGTAACTCAAAACTTGAATCATTGCGGGAATCCCGCTGAAGCTATACACTCAGGGGTTCCGAACGGAACCCGACCAGCTAAGTATATAGCATGTAGAAACAGAACGCAACAGATAAATGAAAATCAATCCTTAAGTTCCTTGTAAACGCTCCCAAGGAATAACCCTGCCGCCAAAAGCGCCGTGAGTATATCAGATACCGGTTGAGATATAAGCACTCCGGTATAACCAAACAATCTTGATACCGTAAAAATCACAATTGCAAAAATAACACCCTGCCTGCTGACAGACAGCAAAAAGGCTCCCCACGCCTTGCCTGCCGCCTGAAAAATAACAGTTGTTACGAGTACAACAGCCATGAATACCATTCCAATCTGCTGCATACGAAGCATCGGTGTTCCAATGGCTACAATCTGCTCATCCGCAATAAACATCCTAAGCAGATACGGTGCCGCAAGAGACATGATTCCCGAAATTGCTAAGGCAATACAACACTCAAAACTATAGCAGAAGCGCAATATTTTTTTCAGTCTGTCCCGATTACCCGCACCATAATTATATCCGATCAATGGCTGTGCACCGAAAGCAAATCCTATAATGACAAACGCTGCAATCAGATTCGTCTTTGTCACAATTCCCATCGCTGCCACCCTGTCATTTCCGTAAGGAAGCAGAAACCGATTGAGCATCGTCATTCCTATACTCTGCATCAGATTCGTGATACATGCCGGTATACCGATTGACAAAATCTGTAACAATTCCGAGAAAACTACCCGAAACTCCCTGACATCAACGGACAGCTTCTTCGTTCTGTGAAGCAGAATCCAGATATAATATGTATCCGTGCAGACATATCCAAGCACAGTGGCAATTGCCGCACCTGCCGCACCCCAACCGAAGCCGAAGATAAAAATCGGATCCAGAATGATATTTACCACCGAACCGATCGCTCCTCCTATCATGGACTGTGTGGCAAATCCTTCCGTACGTAGTTGATTATTGGGTGTGAACGAGACAATAATCAATGGCGCACCCAGCACGATATATGTATAATAGCTGGAAGCATATGCCATGGTCTCCTGATTCGCTCCCAGCACATGCAAAATCGGCTGTCTGAACAATATCATAAGTACAGCCACTATCACTCCGATCATTATAGCTGCATAGAAGCAGAAAACACTGATTTTTCTGCCTTCATCATCTTTTTGCTGCCCGAAAAGTCTGGAAATAACGGAAGCTCCTCCCAATCCGAACATATCGCCGAGGGCAACCATCAATATAAACACCGGAGCACCAAGCGCAACTCCTGCGACCAGATTCGTGTTGCCGGTTCGGGCGATAAACCATGTGTCTACCATATTGTAGACCAAAGATATCATCATGCCGCACACAACGGGCAGTGAAAACTTAAAGTATGCCTTATAAACAGGCGCTTTTTCAAACCAATCATTGTTCATCTGTCTTTCGTTCCTTTCGCACTCCCCGAATCCCATTACCAATACGTATACTTAGTGCACCAGCTTCATAATGTCATTATACATAATAAATACCATCAAAACCATGAATACCACAAGCCCTGCAAAGTGTATCATTCCCTCTTTTTCAGGCGCAATCGGCTTGCCCCGTACCACTTCTACAAACATAAACAATAATCTTCCGCCATCCAGCGCCGGAAGAGGCAGTAAATTTAAAATTCCAAGATTAACCGACAAAAGAACAATGATTTCCAGCATCGTCAAAATTGCGGATGAAGTACCGTAGTTCTCCTGCGCCTGATCATAGCTCTCACCTACAAACTGTGCAATACCGATAGGTCCCGACACTTCGTCCTTCTTGACCTGACCTCGTATCAGCATCCCAAGACTCTTGTATGTTGTCTTAACGTAATATTCCACCTCATAGAACCCATATTGGAATACCTGCAGCGGATTACACTTCAGGAACTCTCCGTCTCCCCTAATTCCGATATAATAACGTCCCGCTTCCTCATCATATCTCGGAGACACGTTTACCACTCCTTTGTCTCCGTTACGCTCATAGTGGATTTCCAGTTCCTCTCCTTTATTGAGTGAGGAGATTACCACCACTTCACGATAAAAATGAATCTTCTCATGATTAATCTGCGTAATTACGTCACCCGGCTGCAATCCCGCCTCTGCCGCTGCAGAATCTTCTGAAAGCTGTCCGACTACAGGCAGATCAGCTCCCGAAAAAGCTGTCAGTATAACCGCCACCAAAAATGCCAAAATAAAATTGAAAAAAGGTCCTGCAAATACGGCTGCGATACGTCTCCATACGCCTGCCTCGTTAAAAGCAACGCCATAGACTTCCGTCTGTATTTCCGGCGCGTCCTTTGGCAGCGGCATCTCCGCTTCTATCGATGCACGACGGCGCATACTCCCCGGTTCTTCATCATCCTGAGCCGTCATGCCATCTTCACCGTCAAACATACAAGCGCCGCCTATCGGGAGCAGCTTCAGCGAATATTTGATACCGTTTTTCGTGTAAGAAAACAACGTCGGACCCATTCCTACCGAAAATTCCAGAACGCGGATTCCTCCTCGTCTGGCAATAATGAAATGTCCGAACTCATGGGAAATCACCACTATGCCAAATATAATAAGAAATAAAATGACCGTTCTAATCAATGTAATCCTCCAAACTTCTGCTTAATATACTCATAAGTTTCTGCTTCAGCATCCAAAATCTGCTCTACTGTCGGGTTTTCAATCACATCATGCTTTTCCATCGAACTTTCAATCAGCTCGGGTATCTGTAGGAACGTAATCTCTTTTTTTAAGAATAATGCAACAGCCTTTTCATTCGCCGCATTAAACACCGTAGGCAAAGAACCTCCCCGTCTCGCCGCCTGATAGGCAAGCGCCAGTCCCCGGAATGTATCAATATCCGGTTCCTCAAATGTAAGCTGTTTTAACCGGAAGAAATCCACTCTTCCCGTATCCATCGGTCGTCTGTCCGGATAAAAAAGAGCATATTGGATAGGCAGCTTCATATCCGGTACGCCAAGCTGTGCCATAATACCTCCATCCACATACTCTACCGCCGAATGAATAATACTCTGAGGATGTACTACCACTTGTATCTGATCAAGTTCCACGTCAAACAGCCACTTTGCTTCCATCACTTCCAGCCCTTTATTGACAAGTGACGCCGAATCTATCGTGACTTTCTTACCCATCGACCAATTCGGATGCTTCAAGGCATCTTCCACCGTCATAGACACAAGTTCTTCCCTCTTTTTGCCCCGGAAAGGTCCTCCCGATGCAGTCAGCAGAATCCGGCTGACGCGTTCCCTGTTCTCGCCGTGCATCGATTGAAAGATTGCGCTGTGCTCACTGTCCACCGGAAGAATGGAGACACCTTTTTCTGCTGCCAATGGCATAATGATATGTCCTGCCGTCACAAGTGTCTCCTTGTTGGCAAGCGCTATGTTTTTACCTTGTTCTATCGCTGCAATCGTAGGTCTAATACCAATCATTCCCACAATTGCCGTCACTAATACTTCCGCCGCCTCATGCACCGCTACTTCCAGCAGTCCTTCCATACCATACATTATCTTTACAGGCAGATCACCAAGCCGCGTTCTCAAATCCCGTGCCGCTTCTTCTGTCCACATTGCAGCAAGTGCGGGGCGAAACTCTCTCACCTGTTTCTCCATCAATTCTACATTTGCTCCGGCAGCCATTGCTGTCACCTGCAAATCCGGTTCTTTTCTCACTATCTCCAGAGTCTGTGTCCCGATAGAACCTGTGGACCCCAATATCGCAATCTTTTTCATATGTCATCCTCCATGCCAAAGCAGTTTACTGCGCCCAAAAACTCCCCGGCTCCGGTTTAAATCATCCTCTTTATAAAGCTGCTTTTCCTATGCTGACAATCACGATTAATCCGATAAAGATAAGAGGCGCGGCAATAATCACGCTGTCAAACCTGTCCATAATACCGCCATGTCCCGGAATCAGCTTACCGTAATCTTTGATATCGTGATCCCTCTTAATCGCCGATGCTGCCAAATCACCTACCATAGATACCAGCGCGCCCACGGCACCCAATACTGCCGCTAATATGAGCGGGATTGTCGCATCCGTATATTGATTGACGGCAAAATGTGTATAAAGCACAAACAAAAGCGCGGCGCCTGCCACACCACCGACGGCTCCTTCAACAGATTTCTTCGGACTTAATTTAGGTGTCATCTTATGCTTACCGAACAGTACTCCCACCGCATAGGCACATGTATCGCTGCCCCATGAGCAAAGAAATACAAGCCACACCAAATAATTACCGTAAATAAACCCTTCCCTGATCAGGTAAATAAATGAGAGCATCACCGGTGCGTACAGCCACGAGAACATTGCTGCCATAATCTGAGGCGCTTTATAAGCCGGAAAAGTAAACACATAAATGAACAGATAAAGAATCAGGCTGATTACAATCATAATCATAATTGCAGGATACACCCGGGTCAATCCGCTGCCGTCTTTGCTCCCCTGATTAAGAGTTACTATAAGCAGGACATAATAAACTACTGTCATTATCATACCTGCAATTTCCGGTGCATTACACTTTTTATTCTCTGTATGTACATTACACGCCTTCGTCAACTCTTTGTAGGCAATGATGGATATCAGACATAATATTGCCGCCAGCACACCGTTTCCCGCTAAGATTGTTACCAGCGCAATAATCACCAACGAAATACCGCTTATCAATCTCGTAAAAAACATCGCCCGAACCCCTTCCTACTCTTCCTTGACCAGACCGTATCGTCTGTCTCTCTTATTATATGCCTCTATTGCCTTCTCTAATTCTTCTTTGGAAAAATCCGGCCATGCTACCGGCGTAAAATATAGTTCCGTGTATGCAAGTTGCCATAACAAGAAATTAGAGATACGTTGTTCATTGCAGGTGCGAATCAGAAGATCCGGCTCCGGCAAATCATGCGTATCCAATGCAGCGCTGATTCTCTCTTCCGTAATGTCCTCTTTTGTCAGTCCGCCCTCGGTAATCTCATCCGCCAGCCGTCGCACCGCACGGACAATCTCATCCCTTCCGCCATAATTGATGGCTATCTGGAAATGCAGTCCGGTATTATCCTTAGTCGCCTCTTCCAACTGTCCCATGCGCTTCCTGATATCCTCATCCAGCCTCGTCTTATCCCCGATAATACGCACGCACATGTTATTCTTCGCCGCTGTCTTAAGACATGTCTTCATATAGTTGCGCAACAGCCCCATTAGAGCATTCACCTCATCCTCCGGTCTGTTCCAGTTCTCCGTGCTGAACGCATATACTGTCAAATATTGGATCCCCATGCGATAAGCTTCCTCACAGATTACTTCCACTGTTTTGGCACCCTGCACATGCCCATAATTACGCGGCATTCCCTTACTCTTAGCCCATCTGCCATTACCGTCCAAGATGATTGCGACATGATTCGGAACCTTCATTCCCTCTTCCATATCAATACCTTGCCTTTCTCTGAATCTATTAGAAATAATTCCCACAAGCAATGAAATTTATTATACTTGGAAAAAGGGACGACAGAATATATGGATATATTCTGCAATCCCTCTCATTACCTGATTTACAATGAAGTCCTCACTATACTGTGAGAATCTCTTTGGATTTCTCTTCCACCAGCTTATCAAGTTCCTTGATAAATTTGTCCGTCAATTTCTGCAACGCATCTTCCAGCTCTTTGATTTCGTCCTCAGAAACATCTGTCTTTGCTAATTTCTTCAAAGCGTCATTGCCGTCACGTCTGGCATTACGGATTGCAACCTTGCTCTCCTCACCACGTTTCTTAACATCTTTTACCAAGTCTTTACGTCTCTCTTCCGTCAGTTCCGGAAATACGAGACGAATCAGCGAACCGTCATTGGACGGTGTAATGCCTACATCAGACATCATGATAGCTTTCTCAATCTCTTTAATCAGCGTCTTCTCCCACGGAGCAATCTGAATAATTCTAGGCTCCGGAACGGTAATATTTCCCACCTGCTGTATCGGAGTCGGCGTGCCGTAATAATCCACTCTTATTTTGTCTAAAACGTGCGGGTTGGCACGACCTGCACGAATCGCTGCGAGATCGCTCTCAAGATAATCGTAAGCCTTCTGCATTTTATCTTCATAAGGTTTTAGTCTTGCATCCATACTGTAATCCTCCAGCTTATATTCACTTATACGGTCACTTTAGTGCCGTTAAATTCACCTTTTACAGTGTTCACGATACTGTTCTCTTCATTTAAGGCAAATACCCACATCGGCATTTTGTTATCCCTCGCCAGAATAGATGCTGTCATGTCCACTACCTGTAAATTCTTCTCAATCACTTCATCGATAGAGACTTGATCATACTTCTTGGCATCCGGATTGCACCTCGGATCACCATCATAGACACCATCGACTGCCTTTGCCAGCAAAATAACATCGGCGTTTACTTCAATCGCCCTGAGTACCACGCCCGTATCTGTTGAAAAATAGGGATGTCCGGTTCCGCCTGCGAAAAAAACGACCATATTTTTGCCAAAGTATTTATTCGCTCTGTCCTTAGAAAACAGCTTTGTAAACGAACCGCATTCAAAGGGTGTTAAGATACTCGTCATCATGCCTGTAGAACGGAATATCTCAGATACATAGATGCAATTCATGATAGTAGCCAGCATTCCAATCTGATCGGCTTTGGTACGGTCAATATTCTCACTGGAACGCCCGCGCCAGAAATTGCCGCCGCCAATTACAATGCCTACCTGAATTCCATCATCAACCAGCTCCTTGACTTGCAAAGCTACGCCACGCACAGTCTCCTCGTCAAAACCTGTCTTTTTATCACCCGCTAAAGCTTCCCCGCTTAATTTCAACAGTATACGATGCATAATTTTATTCTCCCGTCCTGTTACTGGAACTGATACGCTTTATTTTTTCTTCTTAAATTCCTCGAAGAAGGATGTCGGATTCACATCTGCATAGCACTGTGAACACAATCCTTCGATTACCGCACCATTGTTGATCTGCACGGATTTGGATTTGATATTGCCCATAACAATCGCCGTCGTATCCAGAATAACCGGACCCTTAACATCTATATCGCCCTTAACTGCACCGGCAACCACCGCGCTTGCAGCAGTAATATTGCCAATCACTACGGAACTCTGTCCAATCTTAACGCTGCCCTCGCTGTTAACCTCTCCTGTAATCTTAGCTCCTTCCGCATAAATCTCTGCCGCTTTGGAATCGCCTTGAATCGTACCGGTGATATTCAGCTTACCGTAAATATCCAAGTTACCATTAACGGTACCAATCAGCTCCATAGAGCCCTCGGATACAATATCACCTGTTATAGTCATTCCTTCGGTTACTACCGCTGTCTCATCCACAGCCACACGATTAACCGGTGTCTGTACTTGTGTTTGTTCCTGTGTTTGTGTCTGCTCGTCCATTTTTCCCTCTTCCTCTCCACTTAATCCGGATATTGTTTGTTCTTCTTCTGTCTCTTCCACCGGCTCCGGTTCCGGCTCTTCTATCGCCTCGGCTTGCGGCTCCTCTACAGGTACTTGAACTTCCTCCTCAACTAAGGGCTCCGGTTCAACTGCTTCCTCTTGTACAAGCTCCGGTTCTTCATTGACCTCCGGTTCCGGTTCACTTGCCGGCTCCGGCTCAATTATCGCCTCTGCCGCTTCTATCGGCTCGTTCAATAATTCTTCTTCCACGAATCCCGCCGTATCGTCAGAAGAAAGCACTTCCTCTTCCAACGCCTCGTCAAGCGTATTCATCTCTTCTAATTTATCCAACATGCTGCTTAAATTCACGTCATCCACAGTTTCCGTCGATTCATCCGCCGACGGTATCTCGCTTATAAGCTGCTCATCGGATAGCATATCATCGGTCTCTGTGTTTCCAGCCATTGCGGCTTCTAATGCCTCTTCCGGCATCAATTCATTCACAGCCTGTGATAAGTCTTCCTTCAAATCTGAGAAAAAACCCATTCTCACATCCTCCATTCTTTAGTCATTGCTTATATGATGAATCCGTTCCGTATCGTCCGTGATCGGAAGGATCTTCGTATCTTCCATTGCCTGAATCGTCTCAATCAGTCCGGGCAGCGCCTCCACCGTAGAATTCTTGTTAGACGCATCATGCATTAGTATAATCGCCTCATCATAATCCCTCAGCTTGACCGTACAATTCCTGATAATATCCGCCGGTCCGATATAGGAACTGGCAGCATCGCCTGATGAAATGTTCCAGTCAAAATACGACATATCCTGATCATCCAGATAGTCAATCAATTCATGCATATCGACCCTGCTCACCGTATTGCTGCTCCCACCGGGAAATCTGCAATACCTGCACCATACGCCTGTCGTATCATACAAAAATTCCTGCAATTTGCTTAGGTCGGCACTGAAACTTTCCACCGATTGATATATCTCATTATACTTATGGCTGTATGAATGCATCGCTAATGTATGTCCTTCATCTACAATCCGTTTGTATAACGCTTGATATTCTTCCTCTTCTTTCCCGACAACAAAAAAAGTTGCCTTCACATCATATTCTGCCAAAATATCTAAAATACGGTTTGTATTGCTGCTTGGTCCGTCATCAAAAGTCAGATATACCTTGCGAACATCCGCCTCTTCCTCCGATGCATCATTCTCGTCAATCCCTGTCTGAGTAAATTCTTCGACCTCAGATACTGTATATAATGCCGGTTCGTTCTCGGCTTCATTTGTATCATCCGCTAAATCCGTCTGATTTATAACGGTTGTTGCTTCTATTGCAGCACGCATATCGCGCAGTTCTTTCTTGACCATATGCAGCCTGATTCCCAGAAATATACACAATCCCAAGAGAATCATTATCGAGAAAAGAGGAACGATAAAAATTAAGAGCTTGATTCGACGGATACGTGCGCGTCTCGCCTGTCGAGCTTCCTGTTCGGCATCTGTCTCTGCCATCTTCATCCGCTCCTTATTCCATATTCTCTTATACTATATCACATATGATGAATTACGAAAAGAAATTTTTGCGAAAAATAAACAAGAAAATTTATCCTTATTTATGCTCGTTCATCTTCTCCCACTCTTCATCATCGACCCAGTCATTCGCTGTATCCCACTCATCATCATCAATCCAGTCATCCGCAGCAGGATGTTCATTCTCTATATCATGCTTATCCGGGCTTTCCGGCTGCTTCTGCTCAGGCATATCAGGCTCATTCCAGTCTTCATCCTCAATCCAGTCGCTTTCTTCCCCATTTTCCTCCGTTGCCTGTTCTTGCACTGTTACTTCCGCTGCTTCTACCGCCGCATCCGACTCCGTGGTACTCATCCCCGGCTTCGGCGCCGTCTTGATATGCTTCTTTTTCTTCGCCTTCTTCTTTCTGTTTACTTCTTCTTTTTCCCTGTTTTCTTCGTTCTCTTTATCCTCCCTTTCGTCTTCTTCTATTTCATCTGTTTCTTCGTCTTCTTCTATTTCATCTGTTTCTTCATCTTCGGGTTTCTCGTATTTTCTACGTTTTATTCTCTTATTCATGAAAATTCCGCATCCCATGACTACTATGACAATTCCGGCAGCCGCACCTACGCCTGCACCTGACATGAGCCGGGAATCCGCCGAATGATCGTCAGATGCTTCTGCCGCCGCATCGGACATAGGTTCATCACTTACAATCGCAATATAACTGCCACCCTGCTCTATTCGGAAAGATGTTCCGCCGTTTGCATCAATTATGGAAGAACAAATATATTCCAGCGTATCTTCCTCCAACTGATAGCGGAAAAGATTTGCATATCTTCCGCTGTTAGCCGAATCAAATGTCATACTCATAACCGGATGGAAGCCGTACGCACCGCTGTGTGCCAGCGTGAACTCTATATATTTATTCCCATTCAATATCTCTGCAATCCGTTCTGTGGGAACATTTGTTGTCCCGAACATAATTCCCATATCTGCTTCCGTCACTACAGATAAGTCGACAGACTCCGCGTCAATACTCCAAGTAGCATAATTTCCCATATCAAGCACAAGATTCAGATTCTGTTCCTTTGCCATCTGTAGCTTTTCAACCGTCAAAATAGTTGTATCATCCATTTTTATCGTGACTGATGGTCTGAAGGCAGGTTCTGTATTTCCGTCTGTTTCACTTGCAGGTGAATCAGTAGTTGTTGCGCCGCCTGTTTGACCACTATTTGACGTATCATTCGCCGGCGGAGTAGTGGTTGCCGTATTCCCTCCCGTTTGACCGCTATTTGACGTATCATTCGCCGGCGGAGTGGTGGTTGTCGTATTCCCTCCCGTT
>CAMWQW010000003.1 GCA_947176505.1 uncultured Lachnospiraceae bacterium
TGATAATCCTAAATTATCCATGGTTCAAATCAATGGATAACTTTTAATTATCCATCAAACATATTTTTTTCTAATATATAAATTATACCTTTACTACATCTATTTATCAACTATTTTATTAGTGTACTCTAATTATAATTCAGTTTAACATATTAAAAGCACAATCTACCCCACATACCTAAATATAAAGCAGGCAGAGCCTCACGGCTCTGCCCATTACTATCGATTATTCCATTTCACCCCAACTTATTCCCCACATACTCCTCTCTCGGCAAAAACGGGTACATATCGTCAATCTCTGGCGATACAATCCTTCCATCCGGCAGCACTTTAGATGATAACTTCGGCTCAAAATTCTGCTGCGGGTCAACCACTGCCTCACACAAGACAGGTCCGTCCGTATCTAATACCTCCCGCATTTTCGCTGAAATATCCGCAAGCGCATCAATCTTTACATAAGGAATATCATACGCATACGCAATTCTTTCCATACTCGGAAAACTCAGCCCGTTTCCGTCACAGACACCAACAAGCGGCGGCTCGAACAGATTCGTCTGCGTCTGTCTGATAGAATGATATCCGTTATTATTTAATATGAAAATCTTGATATTCAGCTTGTTATATACTACCGTCTGCAATTCCTGAATGTTCATCTGGAAACTGCCATCGCCGTCTATGCAGATAACTCTTCCTCCCTGCTCCGCCACGGCACAGCCGATTGCCGCCGGGAATCCGTACCCCATCGCCGCACAGCCGGAGTTGGTAAACAGGCGCTGTGACTTCTTCACCTGCATCGCCTGAAACGTAATGACACAGGCACTGCCGTTACCACAGATCACTTTATCACCTTCTGCGAGGCTTCCAGAAAATTCATGAATGAATGCATACGGATTCATCGGCATTTTTTTCTCAAAATATGACGGCAATGCTGCCGGGTATCTCGCATTAATTTCCTTGCACCATTGCAGCCATTTTGCATGATCTCCTGCATCCAAATTTCTGACAGCAATGTCAGTCATCATATCAGCCACATCTGCGTGGACTTTCATGTCTACACTGACTGTCGGTTTATTCAATTCCGCTTCATCAATGTCTACTACAATTTTATATGCGTTCTTGGCAAACTCTTTATAATTATAACTGATTTGGCGAATATTCAGACGACAGCCAAGCACCAGCAGTACATCGCTGTTCTGGACAACAAAGTTACCGCCCCTTGTACCCACACTGCCCGGTCTTCCGCAATAAAGAGGATGCTCGTCCCACAGCAGATCATGGGCATTCCACGCAGTCACCACCGGAATCTGCAAGGAATCAATACACTGTAGGAATTTCTCATAGGCTCCTGACAGCCGCACTCCGGTTCCAGCCAGAACCACCGGTCTCTCCGCCTTTTTAATCTTCTCGACAATCTGTTCTGTCAAGCGTCTGTCATAAAACGGGTTCTCACAGACATCCAACATTTCACTGCCATGCATTGTATCAGCCGTCTCTTCTGCTGCCGAAAAGCCACCCAGCTCTCTCTCTTCCACAACTGCTGCCTGTACGTCCAGTGGAATATCCAGCCATACAGGACCTTTCCTGCCGTGATTACACAGATACCACGCCTTCTCCAAATGATATCTGATTTCCGTCGGATCCGTAATCATATGGGCATATTTTGTCATGCCTTTCACACAGTCCACAATCTGAAATTCCTGATCGCCGAGCTGTCTGAGCGGCACAGAAGTAGACCATGTGGTAGTTTCTCTTTTCACCTGTCCAGAAAGGACAAACATCGGAATCGAATCCTGCCATCCTCCCAGCACCCCGGTAATGGCATTCGTGCCGCCGGGACCGGAAGTCACACAGACCGCCGCCACATGCCCTGTCAATCTTGCATATCCTTCAGCAGCAATGGCACACGCCTGTTCGTGATGATTATAAGTACAATGCAGCGATTCATGATGCCCGATTGCGTCATTCAAATGCATCGCGCCGCCACCGGTAATGGTAAACACATCTGTCACACCATGCTCTGCCAAAAACTGTGCTATATAATTTGATACTTTAATTTTCATCTTTGAACCGTACCTTTCCCTGCGGCTTATCCTCAAACGACACCCGCAGTCATTTATATTCCATGTTCTTTGCTTGCTGATCTAATCTCTCTATCGATACAGCGTATCTGTAATGTATTCCATGGTAAATCCAAGCTCTCCCAGCCGTTTCACACTGCTTATCACATCGCTGTTAATCTCCTGCGCTTTCTCGCGGCTGAAGGAATAATCCATATTCGGATTCACATAATTGGGCGCTGCCGCTTTCACATATCCGTCAAAGCCTGCAAGTGCCACATGCAATACGTTAGCCTCGCGTAACAGTTTCAGAAACATAATCATCGGATTATCCACAATCAGCGCCTGCTCATCCAGAAGCGCACTATAATTGAATACATAATCAAAGGCTCCTGATGCCTTTGTCACATTAGATGTGGCAAGAGTTGTCAGCCGCTCATCGCTCTGGCTGAGTTTGGTTGACAATGGTACATATCTTTTCGCATTACTGATAAATACGGCATCTATCGGAATGTCGGTGGGGACAAAGTTAATCGCAATCTTCACCACATTTTCTATACCCTTTGCCGCCAGATAATCTTGAATCTTACCGTTCTGTTCCACGACATTCTTACCCGGCGCAAGCAACAGAATCTCTCTGCCCTGCAGCCAATTCTTTAAATGGACTCTGTCTCTTACGTCGTCACACTCATGTTTCTGGTACTCTACATAGAGCCGTTCAACATACTCTCCGTCATACAAGAGTTTCTTGGAATCTTCCAATTTATCCAGTATCTCATTAATGGATTTAATAGAAAGCTTCTTCTTGTCCATCAGATATGTAACGTAATTAGGGTGACAATCTTTGGACGCCGACAGGAAGAATTTGAAAGAATATCCCCATGGAATCTGTTTATATAATTCCAGCATGGTCACATCAATCGCCTCCAAAAGCTGGCTGCAATGATAGTGTTTATCAAGATTGTCGTTCATATATGTGGCAAGCAGCTCAAGCGGCGCGTTTCCGGCGCTTTTCCCCATCCCATACAATGTTCCGTCGATGACCACTCTCCGCTTAATATGCGGCAGTTCCATCACTTCAATGCAGTTTGCATAGGCAAGCTGAAAATTATTGTGCGAATGATAGCCTAAACCAATCGTGGTATTCATATGCTGATTCACAAACTCAAAGTAATGCATCAACTGATTCTTATGCAAAAGACCGTAGGTGTCTACCAGAGAAAAGGCATACGGTTCCAAATCATTTACCAATCGTATCAATTCCATCAGTTCCTCATCGTTGTAACTGGTGATGGAAACCGCCTGTGCAAAAACATGATAACCCAGCTCTTTTACCTGCCTGCAGAACGCAATAGCGCCTTCCTTCTTTTCTTTCTTAAAAATAACGCGGATACCGTCCATGAAACTTTCCGCTGCCGGAATGAGCCGCTCGATACCGCATGTACCGTAGTCTATCATGCCGACAATCATGGACTTTCCTTTGGAAAGACCGGTATACATCCTGTTTACGGATACGGCATCAGGGAAAATCGTGCGGTTCGCATCATACTCCCTTGATTCATTGATAAAACCGATCTCAATAATATCAAGCTCCGCGCTGACTAACCGCTCAAAGATATTCACAATATTATCATGACCGAACTCCCAATCATTCAAATAACCGCCGTCCCGCAGGGTGCAGTCTAACAAACAGATTTTCGACATAAAATCCAACTCCTTATTTTCACTCGGCGTCCGCCAGCTTAATCACCAGCACCCCGTCAATATACCTCATCCCGCCATCCTGCGGATATGTTGGCATTTCCCGAAATTCCTTCGTCTCAGCCAATTCTGACAGCTTTGTCATTTCATAAAGCTTCAAATCATAACCGTGATAATATTTGCAGAAATCGGCAATATCATTCGCTCTTTTTATAAAAGTATGCGGTTCAGTGCCTGCCATGCCATCAAGAAAACCAAAGTATTCCATATCTTCCGGATAATTTTCCGCCAAAATCGTGATATGATCATTGTACTGCGGATTCTCATTGATAAAAGCAACAGGAATCGAAGGCTCGTAGCCGTCCATCGTCTCTATCCTTGATAACAGCCTGATTGTATACGAATAAGTTGCCTCGTAATTTAACTGCTGTCTGAAATAAATTGCATTATCCGTAAGAAACCCGGTATATGCAACGAAAAACAGCAGTGCATAAGCCACTGACTGTATCATTTTATTCCCGATTACGCTTCCCTCTCTAAGCTTGCGAGTTTTCATCTTTTCATCCGCCAGCACAAGGCACATGATATACGGCATAAGGAATGTATATTGCATCAGGACATGCGTCTGGTTCATGCTGACCACCGAAATCAGATTGAACGCCATAGGAATCAGTCCGGCAAACAATACAAGAACAACCCAATACCAAACGGAACGCTTATGCTCTTTTGCTCTGCGAATCACCATAAAGATAACAAACATCGTTAAGATAGCATTGACTGCAATCAACAGATGCGAACCCGTAAATCCTCCTTTCAGATAAAAGAACTGCACGAACTCATAATACGCATACACGACGATTTTGATAAAATCCCGCACACCGCCGAATTGTCCCATCGCAGACAATCCCTGATAATCCGTCGCGCCATAGCCCGTGGCAGTCTGCACAATTTTATTGACAATCAGATATAATATTAACGACGCTGCCGTCCAGCCGAGGCATTTCGCTACTCTGACGGCATAAACTTTCCATCCGTCTTTTACACCCAAAAGCCCTATAAAATAATATAAGAACAACAAAGCGATTCCCATGCACCAGAACGCCTGATAACATCCGCATGACAACGTCAACAGCACCATCCCGCAGACATTCAGCAAAATCCGCTCCTGCGTCAGCAGCCATACTCCCCATGCCGCCAGAAACATACTGATAAAATACGCATCGGCAATATAACCGTACAGGAAAATATTCGCCGATACCGGAAAAGTACACAACAAACCGCACAAAAGCGCAATCGACAACTTGTGTTCCACCCGAAACAATGACACCAACACGACAGCGGTTCCGGCAAACGCCAGCATCGATATGACACCCATTACATACGGAATGCTGACCGAGCTGCCGCTGATGCGGTCGAAAATGACACCAGCCCATCTCCCATGCTGTATCTTAACCTCATCCGTGTCGCCCACCAGAAGTCTGTTGACGTCATCATGGTTTGGCAGCTTGTTGGTAAACATATATAGATGCGTCAACAGCATCGTAAGCACACAGGCGGCAAAAGCCCATTTCTGCTTTAATTCAATTCTTGGGAAGAAAATGTCTGATTTCATCTGATCAATGCTCCATAATGTTCTACCTGATTATTTTCTATACTTGTATCCACTTCCAGATAATAAATATTCCAATACCAGTCTTCATCTATATCCAAATCCCAGAAATTCTTTATCGTAACCGCTTCATCCGCAAACCCATAATTTCTCATATAATCATACGCTGTTTTTCTTTCTTCTGTTTTCTTGCTTCGGTAACAAATCACACACTCCTTCTGCTGTGCTGTTTCTACCACAAATGTTGCCAGTGAATCGCCACCGGTACAATCAATCGATGTAAAATCTGTTACATGACTCTGCGTATCCCAGCCAAGTTCTGCATAAATCTCCTGTATTCCCATCCCGACGGCATAGGTATCTTTCGGAACCACTTTCGCAATTTCTTCCGTAATCGCATGAAACTCTTCCGTGTCATAATAACCGTCCTCTACTCTGCCCGATATGCGGAAATAGGTCTGCCACAGGGTCAAAACCGACAAAACAGAAAGAATCGCCACAAAGAGAAACTGCACACTCCGTTCTCCGTAAGCAAGCCCGCTTGTCCGATTCCACTGCCTGTCCGCTATAACAGCCATGATGATAACTGCCTCAAAAAATGCAATCGACAGATAGTCAAAGCACGGTCTGTTAATAAAATACGTCAGATGACCTAACGCTAAGACTGCCGTTATTCCCATAATATAGTCATTTACTTCTGCACGATGAAATATCTGTCTCACGACATACAAAACCACTGCCAGCCCCATAAGCAGGAAGACCAAATACCAGTAGCTAATCTGAACCGGAAACAATATCGACAAACCCGTGACAAACCCGCCACCCCATGATGCCGTCCCGCCTCCTGCTGAAGCTGCTGCGCCCGCTGCCTGTACTGCCTGCTCAGCCGCCTGCACTACAATTTTCTCCGGCATGTCCCATGACGCCATCGGGTAGAGCAGGAACCGTAAGCCATGAAACGGCTCTCCCAAAGGCATATTATATACATTAAAAATCCCGATAAGTCCCACAATCGTAAAGACAGAATACATCGCATTCCGTATGCTGCTCCCGCCAAGATGTCTCCAACTCCATTCTGTTCTCACATACAACTCTTCATAGATAATGCATGTGGCAGCCCACACGCCGAGACAGACGATTCCCGTCTCCACATTCCAGAGCAGAGAAAGGCAGCAGACAGCGTAGCCTACAAACTTAAGCGCCGCCTTTTTCTTGTAGAAAAGCACCGTAATCAAATATAATTCTATTCCTGCAAAAAGAACCCTGTGCGGAAACATCTGCCAATGATTACGTGGATAATACAAAAACATAACCGGAACCGCCCACACTGCAATGATAGAGATGAAATGATTCTTGATACACAAATCCAGCGCAAGCGCAACGAAAAACAGACTCAGACCACCTACAATCGCTATTACAATGTTAAAAGCCCTGTAATCTCCTCCCAGCCATTTGACCGGATATTTTAACAATATCGCATAATGCCCGTAGATACTCTGGTTGCTGTAAGTATACGGCTCATTCATCAGAGCATTGTAAACCGACACATAATAGGCGCTCCCATGCATTCTGTCATTTGCCGCCCAGTTGGGGGCATACATCGAAAATCCCGCAATAGCTGATGCCAGCAGATATGCCGGATATCGAAGTACCTCTACAACTTTTGGCTGTTTTCCGGTCCACAAAAACGCGGCGACACCGAACGCACTTACTCCAAGCATCAGGCAAAACACTTTCCAGTCAGTCTTACCATGCCATGGGAACCACTCGCCACTCAGAACCGGATATACGGTCGGAGAGTTCAGATAACATTTCACAAGAAAAAGCAGGTGAACAACAAACAATAATGCAAACGCTCCATATAAGACAACTCTGGGAACCACTATTTCTTTTGCATATCGCATGCACAATAACATCGAAAAAAGAAGAAATGCAAGGAAAACAACCCCCGTTACGAAATAAATCCGGAAATTATTCGTCTCCCCTGCCATAAAATCCCTGAACGCCTGAAACGCCAATACGCCAAGTGTCGGCAATAACGTCAGTGCTGATATTATAAGTACACTGACCTCGTATTTACTTAATATGATTTTACCTGATTTCTCCATTTCCTTATCTGTTCTCCAAATAATCATAAATATCGTCAATCGTAATAAAATCTATCAGTTTATTGCTATGGTCGATCACCGGTAGCAGACTGATTCGTTTCTTTTTAAAAATCGGATACGCCTTCTCCAGATCTTTCTCATATAGATGTAGGAAAGAGTTCTTGATAATCTGTTTGACTGGTGTATACAGGTTCTGTCCTGCGGATAATGCCCGCAAAATATCACCCTGACTCACAACGCCGATTACTTTATCGGAATCGCTCGTCACAATCGCCACCCTGTTATTATAGCTTTCAAACTGCTCCAATACTTCTTTGATTGTATATTGTTCCTTCACACAGTAACGTTCTAATTCCATTCCGCGTGGCACCGCCTTTCTGTTCTTTGATACATCTGTATATATATGGAAACGCCAAGCACATCGACTCCTTAATTTTCTATTCTGTCCGTGCAGCCGTTCACACTCATACGCCTTAGTACGTCAACTGCTTCACAAGCAGCTTCTGGTCAATCGGCGTATTGACAAGCAAATCCAGTATTCTCTCGGACGAATGTCCGTCACCGTACGGATTCACGCATTCTCTGTCAAGATATGTCCGAAACTCCTCGCTGACCGCCTTCTCGATAGCCGCCGTCACTTTGTCAAGCTCAAACGGGACATCAATCACGTTGATGCCGCGGAAACGCAAGTTTTGCCTACGTCCGATATTGACCGCCGGCACTTTGAATGTAGGCGCCTCAAGCAGCCCGGAACTGGAATTACCCACCACGCATTTTGCATTCTTGAGCAATCCAAGGTAGTCTTCTCTTTTCAAATTGGCATACATATAGTATTCGCCTTCACGGTACTCTTGAATCGCATACTTAACTCCGTTGGAACCCGCATCATTGTTAGGCAGAATGATGACTTTCGGATAAGGGAAGTTGTTCAATGCCTTAATAAAAATTTCCGCCTGCATTTCCGCCTTATCCGCTTCTTCCGTGACAGGATGCATGACACCGAGCAGATAACCGTTCTGCAAATGTACACAGAGCTTATCCTCTATGTCCGCCAATTCCGTATACTGAGCGGAAACCATCTCATCAATCTGCGGTGCACCCACGTTGTGCACGCGGAACGCTTCTTCTCCGAGCTTGATTAATCGGTCAGCCGCATCCTGATTGGACGCAAAATGCATGTGAACCAGTTTGCCGATGGCATGACGGGTCATATTGTCGATATTACCGGAAACCTCTCCCGCCTGAATATGTGCAACAGGCGTGTAAGTATAAGCTCCCGCAATTGCGCCCATAAGCTGTTCACCCCGGTCGCCTGCCAGAAGAATCCAGTCCGGTTTCTCATTCTCGATGATGTCCGGCATAGACGACAGGAAAATCCCCAGAGATTTCGCCTGCGTCACGTGACTGTATCCGTCCAGAGACATATGCACTTTGTAATCAATACGGAAACCATCGTTCTCAATCTCTTTATACGAATTGCCGTATGCCGGAAGCAGATGCATATTCGTGACTACCAATACTGCTTCCACATCCTCCCGCTTCTCAATCAGACGCAGAATCGGACGGATATAGCCCCACTCTCCTCTGGATCCGGTGATGATCATAATTTTTTTCATGTTCTGTCTGTCATTACACTTACCGAATCAACTCATCTCTCCGGCTTGTGCATTTCCTCTCTTAATAATATGAGTCTTAAAACTATGTCCCTGAATTATGCCTCTAAGTCTTCCCACTTTATCAGCACATTCTCTTTAATTTCTCTGACCGCCTTCCTGCCGATAACCTCCGACATGCGATGTGACGGAATACCCGTACCCGGACGTTTAGACCAGATCATATCCTGCGTAATCACTTCACCTGCTTTAATCTCACGCAGGGATACAATACTCCGAAACGCCCATGAACGAATCGAATCCTCGTCCTTGTGAACACACTTCTCACTGCCGGATGCCAGTTCAATCTTACGAATCCCGTCCACCAGACGGTATAAGTCTTCAAAGTCAATGGAAACTGTCTGATCCGGTCCCGGCGTCTGCTTGCTTAAGATAACGTGCTTCTCGATAATCGATGCACCCAAAGCGGCAGCGGCATAGCATGTATACAAATCCGGCGTGTGATCCGAATGCCCGATGACAGCCTTCGGAAAAGCTTCCTTCATCTTCGCAATCACTCCCAGATTCACGTCTTCATATTTCGGCGGATATTCGGATAGACAATTCGTAAATGCGAACTCTACCCCCGTTTCCACAAGCGCATCATAGGTTCTCTTGATCTCATCCATGGTGCACATACCCGTCGATACGATCATCGGTTTGCCTAATTTAGCAATCGCTTGTAACGTCGGCACATCCGTCATCTCACCGGAACCAATCTTGAACGCCGATACTCCGATTTCATTTAATTCATACGCAGCCTTCAGGCTAAAGGGCGTACACAGATACATGATACCGATTTCCTTACAGTAATTCATCAGCTCAACATGTTGGTCAAGGGTCAGCGCATGCAGTTTCAGGAAATCATATAACGGAATATCAAAGTTTGACGACATCGGTACGTCTTTCAACATCTCTTCATCAGGAAGATGATGCTGGAACTTGATGCAGTCCGCTCCCGCCAGTTTCGCCTGCCGGCACATTTCTTTCGCCGCATCCATATTCCCCATATGGTTATCGCAGCCCTCCGCAATAATAAACGCCGGCTGTCCTTCGCCGATGACTCTGTTATCAATCGTGATCGTTCTCATTTTCTCCTCCATTTCTAATCAGTTCTTCCGCCAGCAGGATATCAATGGGCTCGTTAATGTCTACGCCCTCTTTCTCCGGAATCACATAGCCGTTCACATGATATCCCAGAACGGAATTGGTCTCAAGTAAAGACTGTCTGTCCGTAATATAAACCGCACTATTCTCGATATAAATCGGTTCTCTGTCCTGCCGTCTTCTGGGCGCGTCCGGATATAGCCTACGGTAATGGTCTTCGCCCTCCTTAATCCAGTAATCAGTTCGGGTCTCCGTCAATGTCAAAAGCGCGTCATATTTATCCCTGTCCGCTTCGTATTTCTCGAAACATGCTTTGACAGTGTCCGCTTTGCGCAGAGGAGAAGTCGCTTGTAAGGTTACTACGGCATCATAAGTACATCCTTTTCTTTCTTCCATCACATGCAGCGCATGTATCAGCGCAGACTCCGTGCTCGCCTTATCTCCGGATATGTCCTGCGGTCTGTCCACCACTTCGATCCCCGGCGTCCGAAGCGCCACTTCTTTAATCTGCTCCGAGTCAGTGCTCACAGCCACGTCTCCTTCGAATGCTACCTTGCCCATCATTTCCAATGAATAGGTGAGCAGCGGTTTCCCGTTCACCGGATATATATTTTTCATGGGGATTCCTTTAGAACCGCCCCTTGCGGGGATTACTACCAAAAATTTCATATCGCGTTACCTCGTCTTCTTATCCATACTACCACATTTTATCCTAAAATACACTTCTGCCGCTCTCTAAATTACAAAAACCTAATATTTTATCTCTAAGGTATGCTGCTGGTCCGGCTGTGTCTTAAGCCTTGAAACCACCATCAGCATACCATGTTCGTCCCTATGCAGCTCAAACTCTTTATTCACAGAAAAATCCTGAAGAACCCGTTCCTCTCCTTCTTCCGGTAATATCGTAATTTTATACTCTATTTCCGTCTTCCGGTTAGATGCAATTGTATATTTCCGCATGTCCCCGTCATAGAAATAGTACAAACCATACGTCTCCGGATCATCCAACAAAATCTTCTCTTCATATGACTCACAGAAGTATTTCTGGTTTGTCCCGGTGTCTCCCGATACTACTTTCCACAAAAACGGGGTAAACAATTCTGCCCCGACACTGTTCAAATGCCCTGCATCTGCGAAATTTTCCCTATGCATGATATCCAGATATTCCGATTTGCACAGATTGAAATCGTAAAACGGTATTTCGTATTCATCGGCAACTGCCAATATCTGCTGATGGTAGGAATCATATTCTATTGTGGATAAAATCTGCGTCTCATAAATCGGATTAATGAATAATGTAATATTGATGTTCTTCTCCTGACAGTACTCAATAATTTTTCTCAGATATGCTTCCGTATTGGGCGGCATAACACCTTCTGTCTGAAAATCAATCTCCCGAAAATATGCCATGGTATATTCCGGCATCACTCCCAAGTTATAGTGATATCCCTTGTCACGATACTCAAGCGTAGGTTCCCCGTTTTCATCCTCATATCGAAGTTTATAATTTTTATAATCATCAGACGTTTTCAATGCAAGCTGCTCTACAATATACGGCGTGTCAAACACATGCTCTCTGTATCTGATGAAGGGAAAGAGCGTATCCAGATATTTATCTTTTCTGCACATAGAGGCAATAAACTGCATCTTGTTGATTGAAAACCGCATATGATCCGTGATATACCAGTTCCACTGCAGACTCACATCAGACATGACGTCTCCCTGCTTACCTGTTGACGGGACGTAGTATAATTCCAAATACACATTTTTCAATTCATGGTCCCCGGTCATTTCTTTGAGCACATAATATGCGCCGTTGAGACGCATAAACGGTATAGACATATTGAAATTCTCCATACCGTTCATCTCATCAAGAATAAAGGGGTCTATATCACAGTGTACATGGGATGAGCCGAGGAACACATTGTCAATATTCTCTGTCTTGTAATAATTGTGCCATAAAATCCTCGTCCAATTGTCTTCTTTGACATACAGAAAATCAAATGTACGGAAGACTATAAGCAAAACCAGTAATACCGCAGCGACAGTGACCGTTCTTCTTAAATGTACTTTTATCCGGTTAGAATTGGAAGTAAATAAACTGCTGTGTATCATAAATCTCCCCGTAACATCCAAACAGCATACATGCTGCCGTCAGACTGACAAAACATAGTATCTGAAACCACTCGCCTTGTTTTAGTACAAGCTCTGCAACATCCTTCCCTTTGTATTTCAAATAATCAACCGCCATCAGCACTGCAATTCCCAAAAACATAACTCTGGTATACTCTTTTGTCACTCCGAGATTGTATACGGATCCATCCAAAAAGATTTCCCAGTTAAATGTACTGAACAGTTGCTTAATCAACCGCAATGCGGCTTTCATCTGATCCGCCGCAAAGAATATCCATGTCATTGTGATCAGGATAAATGTCATGATTACATGCAACAGCCTTCTGCTGAAGACTCCCCGTTGATCCGGTCTATGTCCCTGCTCCATTTCGGAGACATATCCACTGTTCAAACCACCCGAAATCTGATGCATCCTATTTGTCAACTTGTGCAACACATCGCCGATTACCTGATACAAACCGTTGAGAAATCCCCAGACTATAAAACTCACGGAAGCGCCATGCCACAATCCGCTCACTCCGAATACAAATAACAGATTACACTCCTTGCGCACTTCCCCTTTACGGTTTCCGCCCAGCGGAATATACAGATAGTCCCTGAACCACGAAGATAATGATATATGCCATCTTCTCCAGAACTCTTTCACACTTCCCGAATAGTACGGCGCATTGAAATTGTCGGTCAGCTTGATGCCAAACAGCAAGGAAGAGCCTCTGGCAATCGTGGAATACCCGTAAAAGTCACAATAAATCTGAAAAGAAAACAGAAACGCCGCATATGCAATATACATACCCGGATAGGACGCACTATCATCATAGACCGTATTTACTACAATCGCTATCCTGTCAGCAATAACCATCTTGCAGAACAGTCCGTACACGATAAGCAAAAGTCCTTTGCAAAAATCATGCCACGACAGCCGGACCGGTTTCGCCAACTGCGTTAACAAATTCTTCGACCGCTCGATTGGTCCCGCAACCAACTGTGGAAAAAAGGACACAAACAATGCATATCTTAAGAAATTCTTCTCCGCATATGTTTCACCCCGATAAACATCAAAAACATAACCCAGCGCCTGCAATATATAAAAAGAAATCCCTACCGGAAGCAGTACGCTGAATCTTCTGTCAATCGGGCTGATATGCAGGATACTTAACATTTTATTGAAATATCCCAGAAAGAAATCGTAATATTTAAAATACCCCAAAACACTCAACAGAACCAGAACGCATATGATAAGAACCGTTCTCCTACAATGTGAAGCGCCCTTCCCCCGTTGTTGACGGTCCCGCTCAATCAACCGTGCTGAAATATACGTAATCACCGTACATCCAATCAACAGCATAATATACCACGGGTTCCACCTCATGTAGAAACAATAGCTTGCAATCAAAAGCCAAATATACCTTACCCTTTTGGGAAGTGCATAATAAACCAGAAAGACAATTGGAAAGAATATCAAATAATCTATTGAATTAAATAACATTTTACATATACCTTTCTTTCCGTCTCTCTCCTAGCTATAACTCAACTTATCGCAATCTACTTCAAAATATTCCCAAGCCACGTCTGCATCCCGGTCTGATAACATTTCCTGATAATCCGGAATACATCCCCGTAATCAATCCGTCCCTGCGTCTCCATCTGCTCTAACAGAACCGAAAGTTGTGCCACCATGTATGGATTTGCCTCGAAATCATCCGGCTTGCTATGCTGTGCATAAGCCGTGATATGCGGCAGACATAATGTCTCATTCATGCCGTATCCTCTGATATCCTCCTCAATCAAAAGACTCGGAATCATATTGCTGACACAGTAAATATGCGTATGCACGCGAAAACCGACATGTATGTCAATTTCATCAAGTTCCTTAAATTTCTCTGCATCGCCGGACAAATCGACGCATGTGACACCATGTTCCTCCGCCCATTCTTTTAACGTCAAATTATAATTCTTGGAATATTTCGTGATATATCCGTCATTAAACGTAAGAAGCACCTTTACCCCGGGAAACCTTCCCTGCAGGAAGCTAATCAGATGTTCAATCTGAGACAGCTTCTTATCGTGATCCTGCGCGTTCTTTGTAAGTCCATGGTTCGAGACTGCAATCGTCTTCACTTTCCTGCCTGCAAAACCACCTTGAAAGACGGTGTCATCTTCCGGCTTGTCCAGCAGTTCAAGATTATACCATGCCGGGCAACCCGCCATAATCACTCCCTTAACGCCGCTGTTGCGCAGAATGGTATCTACCGTCCAGTCTCTGCTGGCAAGCTGTCCGCCCCGTTCCACCACTTTATTAAAGTATGCAATCATTTCCTCAGAATACGGATACTCGTAAAGCGTTGCATCCTCACCGTCAGCACCGTACAATCCGGTCCCCATATAGTGAATCGGTACCGTTATCTCATCAATATGCTGATAGAAAAAGCTTGTCTTCACGTAGGCTTCCGCGTACTGCGCTCCGCCGCCTCCGGTCACAATTGCATCGTATTCATTGAGTCGTTCAATCTGAAACTGTGCGTCATTATCCAAGTTTAATTCAACGGAAGCCTCCGGATATGCTTTCTTCAACACCCTGACAATCCTGTCATAAATCAGGAAGTCTCCGCCGTTACTGTATGGTCTTCCGGCAATCAAAATCTTTTTCATCACTTAATATTCTTTCCTTTGACATTTTATCAAATATAAAACCATATCTACATGATAACTTTATTTTGAGGTTTTTTCAAGTGTGAGAGAAAAGAAGCGTTAGATACAAGTTTCTCTGGTATCTAACGCCTAAATTAAAACAATATTAATTTATTACACTTGCCAATATCAGCGCAATCTTTCTTAAAGCGTTAATAAATGTAAGGAATAGATGACTTTTCTGCTATAATTCCGCTTCTTGTAAGATAATAATTCTCAAAATCGGAGCAATATTCCGACTGCTTAATAATCTCAGCAATGTCTGTCAGTACTGCTTCTTTTGATGACAATGAAAATGTCTTCCACCTATCGTATAAGCTTTTTATAATTTTACTAGAACCTCCTTTGTTCTGTTCCAGTTCTTTCCAAAACGGAGAGATTCTTTTGTTGTAACACAAATAATTCTTAATTTGTTCCTTCCACTGTTCCTCCGTAACGAGCGCACTTGACATTATCTTCGCATGATCTAAAAAGAATTTAATACTCTTATAAACCACCTCTTGATTATTTCCGGGTCCAACCATCACAGAAGTAATCGGCCAACCATTTTTACACTGAACATCCAAATACGGCTTCATTATGTGTTTGTCAATTCTATAGCCTATCCGCGGCTGTTTTCCCGTTTCGCTATTAATCTTCATTGTGTCAAATGCCAACCGCATTTCTTCCTCTTGATAAAAATCATACTGCTTGACAAAAATACTAATCTGAGCCCATCTTTCTATCAAACTTTCACTGTCTAAATTGTCTGCATTTTCACCAAACAAATCTGTCAAAATCTTTTCCGCTGTCTCTTGATACTTCTGCGCATCAATACGCTCTTCTGTAAAATAATAGATTTCTTTCAAGCCTCTTTCAACTGGAATCTCCCGCTCTTCCGAATCTTTCTGGTCTTTTTTATACAAAAGAAATTCATCGGCTTTGTCTGGCTCAAATACCATTTCCAAACAGACTCCCGATTCCTTCGCATATGTAGTCCACTGGCTCAGCAAATCTTTCTTCCTACAAAAAGAAATCGTGTAACGAGAAGATATGTTCTGTCTTTCTTCCCCGTTCTGTTCACTAAATATTTCTTGGATAGGACATTCTGCATACTCTTTTTGCTTCTGCTTAGACTCAAACCACTTAGCCGTAATATTAGACTTTGTAACCAGCGTTCTAATTTCACTGATCCCATTCAGATACTCCCGCGAATCATTCATATAATCCAGATTGGTCGCCCATATATTCCCATTCTGCAAAATTTTGCTCATTGTATCTGTTGTCGTATAATAATATAATTTCTGCATTTATACAGCTTGATGCAGACCTAATGCTTCAACGAAGGTAGGGCATCCTTCCAGATCCAGACTAAGTGACGCACCGTTCTGTCCTGCCACAATGACATGCTCTCCAAATGTTCTCTCTATAGCACGTTTCAAATGCTCAACAGTTGTATAAAACCATATTCTGTACAGTTGATTGTCTGCATCATCTCTCTTTTTCAATGCATATCGCACATTAATCCGATACTCGAACACTTCAATCACAGCCCCCCGATCAATATCGGTATCAAACAGGAACAATGTGTCCGGATCACTATATAGTTCATCGAGTTTCTCTTCCAGATTCCAATAATCTACAATTGTTATTGTATTGCACAACAATTTAGTTCTCAATTCCTCCGCTTTTTCCCCATAATCATTCTGCGGATCATAACACAATACCTCCACTTCGCATCCCGGGCAAATATCGTTTAACTGTTCCGCCGTTCCCACCAGTCTTTCCGGATAATCTTCTAGAATCACAATTCTCATCACGACACCTCCCTAAGCTTCATGTTCCTTCTGTTTTTCATATTTTGCCCACAAAATAGGCAGTTCATAACAAAAACACTTCTTTTTTTCAACGTTATATTTTAGCTTCATCCTAACACAAAATTCCTTCGACATCAACTTTTTTGCATACCTTACTACTTCCAAAAGTTCTTCCTTTGACGTTGCCCTGTTAATTCTATCACGGATAAATGCTACTTTTATCCGTTTGATGTAACAGTTCAGTGTCCACAGAGTAATTCCGCTTTCCTCATTTACCGGTTCTCGCTCCAAGCACTTCGTCATATCGTCGATATCTTCTTTGCATTCCGTTTCATTACTGATGCGCAGCATCTGCTCATCTGTTACATCCAAATATACCTTCATTATCCCATCCGCACCACATCTCCCCCTCCCTTCTTCTTTAACATTCAAAATGGTCGCCAACAGAAGCGCCGTCATTTGCTCCTCTTGACCATTTATAGTGACCAGACAATCATCGTCCTTGACCGCCCGTCCATCCTCAAAAATACTGTGATTATAGATTTGCACCTTTATGTTTTCTTTTGCCGTGCTGTGCATATCCTCCTCTATTAAGCCTTTCAAAATTACTGGAACCTGACTCCATTTCCATTCATTAAGTGTATTCTCCGGTGCGTAGAAATCTTTCTCCAAACTGTTACGATACACTTTGCTCACCTGCAGATCGCTCAACAGAACTAACGCATCATGCTGTTTCGCCAAAGCGCCTCTTGCTTGTTCCCGCTGTTTCCCAATCCGCTTTGTCTCTTTTGTATGTACAGTGCTTTTCTCCCGTTTTAATACGTCTAATTGACTTTTTGTCACATCGATTTCACGCAAATAGTTCTGCATACCCGCTTCAAACAGACTTCTCTCTATTTCATTTGACAAGGCAAGCACATTGCGAATCGCATATATTGCTATCTCTACGTCTTTGCATGGGAATACAGCTTGTAAGTACAGCGGATATTTACTTTTTCTTCCCAATTTCCATAAAAAATACCCCTCTTCATGATAAACAAACCCATACTCATTCAATTGTGATAATATCCTTTGATCATTCAGCCGCCTTTCCAATGCTTCATCCAACGCAGGAATATATCCTGTATTATCGCCAATTCTATGGTATCGCTTCTTTGCACGAAATTCCTCTATTCTTTTATGCAACGTTCCTTTTCCCTCTATCTGCAATTCTTTTTCTTTTTGATACAGCGCAGCTCTGACCGCTTCTTTATAAAATTCCGAACTGTCCTCATACTCCGCATATATCTGTACCGGAATTTCTCCCATGACAATCCCTGTCAGTTTAGCCATTTTATCAATTCTGCCAAGTAATTCATTTTCATCAATCTCCGCTTCCGCACACATCCTTTTCAGCATAAGGCAACAGGTTATATTTCTAATACCCATAGATGTACATGATGTTTCCTCATACCAGTCAATTTTTTTCATCAGATTGATAAAATTCTCAAATTGGTATCCCTGAATGTATTCTTTGTATGTAACCTCAACCAGTTCATCCGAAGGCTCCTTTATGCATTTTTGCATATCACTGATCGCCTTATTCATGATTCTGATTCTTTCTGCACTCAATGCATTTCTTGCAGAAACGGGGTGAAAAACAGCTTTGTTTGATATTTGATTCAAAAAACCTTTTTTCCACAGTTCATCATTCCCTTTTGTATTGCATTCTTCATTCCATTTTTCTAAATATCTTTTTGCAATTCGATTATAGCTATCTTTATTGCAAAAACATTCGATATATTGTTCTGCTTTCTCCCAAAATCCATCATCTGACTGCAACTTATTGTATAAATTTTCTAATCCGCTCTGAAAATTCATTGTATTTTCTAACCGTATTATTTTTGCAAAAGTTGCATCAAGCCCGCCTCCTCCTTTCCACCAGTTATCATTCATTTCATCCATTAACATATTGTCCAGCCACATACTTTTACTGGTATCAGAGCTTATGCCTGTAAGTTTTTTGACATGGATTACATATCTTCTCCAAAAATCTTCAAGCTGATTCTGTTTTTTTGATTTTGCAATACTTGCATCACGCTTAATATTCTGACGCATAAAAGCAAATATTTCATACATATTCTCTTTACGAAGAATATAATTGCTCTTAAGCTCCGTCAATTGCTTGATGATCATCAGTACCAAATCACGCTGCTGTTCAAATGTTCTGTCGATAAGAAATATCTCTTCAAACTTATGCCAGTCCTCTGTTAAATCCAACCAATATGCCTTATCCTCGCCGCAACGTTGTAAAATATCGTCAATTGTAATACCTTCTGTATCCTTATACCTTTTCGTAATATATTCAATCAGAACCAATAAAATATCATAAATTGCTTCTTTGACAGACTTTTGAAACACCAGAAAAGGACGAGAACATACTTTCAAATAAGAAATCACATACTCGAAAGCCTCGTCTTTATCCTCATTATTCTGATAGCTTAATGTCATAATCTTCAATAAAATTTTAGCCACACAGACCGTCTGATTCTCCCCGCCCAAATCATTTAAGCTCTTTTTTATAATATGGGAGCATACCAATCTACGGTACGCACGCTCCGAGTACCCACCCTTTACTTTTTTTCTCTGATTTCCATCCGCATCTTTCTGCTTCTGTTTTTCATCTGCATCCTCAACTGTAATCAAGCCGAATTTATCATTTCCAGTTTTCCAATAATCTGCAACAATGGCTGTTGAGGCTGTCTCATGTAAGCGCTCTGCTTCTTTTTGCAAATTACATAGGACACATGAATCACCATAGTTTCTGAGACTTGAAATTTCAAGCCGCAGAAATGTATAGAAAAATGTATCCAGTTCTGCCTTTGCATGTGAATTGACGTACTGCATTCTGGTCATCGGAGAATTTCTGTCAATCAACGTAAAAACGCGGTCAAAGATTGTTATTTCTACATTTTCGTATTGATGATTGTCTATCGATACAATAGATTCCATCAGGCTTTTTGCACGATAAAAAGTTCTGCCAGTTACTATGTTATCGTCTACAAACTGGAAGTTCAGTATTCTTTTTTCTCCCATATCATTCAATTGTCTGATATACTGTCTGATGTAAGAAAATTTCGCATGCACATTACTTCTGAAATCCTTATTGAAGTCAATTCGAATCACGGATGCCATTCCCTGAAACACAACGTCATTTACGATTTCAACAAATTTGCAATTGCTGTAATGCATCGGAGCAACAATGATGTTGTACTCATTCTCTCTGGTTGATATCTCATTCTTTTGCATCCATTGCTCTAATGATTCTTTTATCTTATCACTTTCCTTTGTCGCCAGTTTTTCTGTCTGAATATAATAGAGAAAATGTGTCTCGTTTCTTATAATATGACAATATAGTACACAACTTTTGAGTACTTGTAGTTTGTCCACTTCCTCTTTGATTTTTTCCTCAATTACAGAATCTTCTATTTCTTTCCCACTCTCGCTCTGCACAATACCAAACGCCTGATTCGGAATGGTAGAAGCAGCATTTACTTCTATTAATGGTCTTTCATGAAGCGGATCATTCGGGAAACACATCTTACATTCAAGCGGTTCCTGATAGTCAGCCGAAACTGAAATAAAATATTTCGGATTAGGTTTCACTTTATAAACGCATTGTAACTCTTTATTCTTGCAACGTTTCCAGTATGCGCTGGACTTTTCCGGTCCTATTAATATCAATGCATAATTCCTAAGTATTCTTTTATCAGAAATCTTACCGTTTTCCTCACATAACTTACTTATAAGACGCTGATGTGTTTTTAAGGTAGAGTTAATAGGTACCACGATAATATAGTCCCTATCTTTCATGTGATTTTTTCTTTCTTTTTTTGCCTGTTCATCGTCTTCCTCTGCCCAGAATTTGTCTTCATAGCGTATACGATCCGTGTGCATGGCGTCCCGATGTTCTTCTTCCCTCTCTAACAAAATATAGTCCAATTCCAATTTATCATTTATTTTATGTAACGCATTCCGCAATGTTACAATCAACGTTTCAGAATAGCTGGCGTAACCGTATATCGTAATCTTCCGCTTTTTTGCAATATCTTTATATAAATCCTTTAGCATCAGAAATGCAAATCTTGATACGAAGTACTTGTTCCCAAAAAGAATCTCCCCTTCATAAAATGTATCAATATGTACAGTTGAGCCCAAACGCATATGTGTCGTTTCAATCTTACACCCAAATTCATCCTTCTGTATATTCTCTTCCAACACTTTGAGCGTATACTTTTCAAACAGGGTATCATCCTGCTCTTTGATCAGTACATCGTAAGGAATATATTGACTAATCACTTTACTCCAATCAATTTCTATCATGTCATCTACATGCAGCGGATTATATCGGATTCCCTGCGTTCTGCTGATATATTGATTCAACGCATCCGTCATCCATGCATTCCCCAAAATGTACACTGTTTGCTCATTGTTTACAGCCATTACGGCAACCTGACTCATATCATCAGCAAAATAATGATACATTCCCGTTACATAAATTTGTTCAAATACATTCTTGATTTCCCGTGCAAACTTATCCGTACAATTATAGACTACAATATGTGGAATCGATTTTATTACATAAGCTGCCTGTATAATCCCCTTTCCATACATCTCTGCACAGTTTTTATCACAATTTTGCGCATTGATAGCCACAATGCTCTTTTTACACGTCTTGACATTTTCTATAATTTCTTCTCTAATTTGTTGTATCTGTTGATCTTTGTTCTTTTGATCAGCATTTTCATAAAGCTCTGTGTCTACAGCAAATATCTGCGTTTCAAGTTTGATTAGTTCAGACACATTCTGGACTATCCAATCGCTATATTCCTGACTTACTCCTTTTACCCCATATATATCCTGTTCTCTCATTAATGGCAATAAAATCTCATACGCCGTTCCCGGCATAACATACCCGCTCTCGACATTATCCAACCGATATATGTAATCATCTTCTTCCTGCTTTCGATAACCATTATGGCTCTCAGCCCTGAAATAACCGTTACAGTCTTTTACTATTTTTTGAAAAATGCGCAACCCCATATGCTTTCCCATATGCTGCTCCGCTGTATAATACGTCTGCCATGCTCTTGCAAATTTACTGTCTGTCCCTAATATGCTCGCAAATAAATCCCTTGGCTTAAGACTCCTAAAGTCCTGCCTATACTCTGAATCTAAGTTTCCGCAAAAATGCTCTGCAATATTTTTCCCTGTTTTATTGCCGGTAAAATCCCGTATTTTAACTTCAAAAAGTGAACTCTCCAGCTTTGCCAATCCATATACCGTGCTCAGATAGCTGCTTGTATTATCTGCATCATTCTTATGGATACGAATCGAAATCGTTCCCCATCCGGCATCCGAATGAAATACTATATTTTCCATAAGCTGATGACAGGCATTTGCATACTGCTGCTGCAGATTAGCATAAGAGCTAAGCTCCTGCAAAGTAATATCACCCGCAAACTCCTTCATGGAATACGCAAGTAATGCCAACGCCAGCACATCCAGATTTGAGAATATCCTTTCTACTCTTGCAGGATCCAGTTTCTGCAGGACCGCTCTGTTCTGTAAAAGCAACATAATGATACCGCCCAATTCCCGCCATTCTATGTCCGGTTTTAAGGTACTGTATGTTATATTTTTGTCATAGATTACATCCTTTATTGTGCTGTTGCCCAACTGCTCTGCACATTTTTCTTTCAATCGTACTCTGTTTTTCTCATTTACTATCATCAAAGGAAGGAAACCGCTCGATTGACGCATATTATTACTCTGCACCTTCTGAGGATGTATCTTTCCTTTGTCCTCATAACGGTAATATACATAGTTACCCAGCTCCATGTCTTGTATCGCCAAATATAAGTACTGTGATAACTTATAGTAAAACGTGCGGCTTCCTGCTATGTAACCATAAATTTTTACCTTACTATACCCTGTCATCAAAAGAATCATTTCTTGATATTGAACGATTTCTGGCAAGTCCTTTTCATCAATCAGCAAAATAAAATGTGTCTTAAACTTGTCACTTAATTTTTTTATGCCTTCAGGATTGTTAATAATCCTCAGTTCTTCCTCTCCATGCTCATTTTTTTCAGAACAGACTGCGTTATGCTCCGTTCTGATATCCTCCAGCCAATTTCTATCTCCTATTTTTTCATCTTCCTGTGCACGGCGAAACAGTATTCCTTTTGACTCTTCTTTGGTCAGTTCAATATGTTTCACTACCTTATCTATAAAGTTTCCTGCTTTTGCAAAGTCTTCTCCGCACTTTACTGGCATTGTAAAAATAATATCATTTGTATAATTCATACTCTCTCATCCGTTCCTATTTTGTTTAAATAATGTTCATCTCACTTTTGCATTTAACTTCCCAAAATAACTCTGTCTATTCTAAATGAATAAGTTTACGCAAAACTGCTTATCCTTTTATTTTTATAGTACCATATCCTACTACAAAATACATCTCTATTTTTCATATTTATTCGAAGCATCTTTCATAATATATACAATTATGCTATAATTAATTGATTCTCACTCCACATGCCTAAATTTTGACCTTCATCCTAAAAATATAAACAAGAAAACGGACGCGAACTCACTTATGAATGATTTGAATGCCTTAAACGAATTAACTCACCCCAAAAAGCATATTACAAAAGCACGTCTTTACGGTAAAACATTATCTGAAATTGTCTTGACTATTCTATTATGTGCCGGTGTTATGAAAGTTCTGAATTACATCTATGTCAACGACTGTTCCAACGGAAGTTCTTCATGGGAACGGGCAGTCATGAAGGAATTTTATTCACAAGAAGAAAATATTGACTATCTCTATATTGGCAGTTCCCACATATATATGGATATCATCCCTGCAAAGCTGGATGAAATAAATGGCAGAAATAATTTTAATCTGTCAACTTCTGCACAGCCTATGATGGCTTCTTATTATTTATTGAAAGAAGCTCTTAAGTATCATAGTCCGAAGCATGTTTATCTTGAAATGTACTATATGATTCCTTGTGTTTATGGGGATCTGGATAATGCTGAAGTAGTCACCAGACACTGGGAGACTCTCTATCAAATGCCTCTGTCGCTGAACAAGCTTGATTATAAATGCCATTTGGCAAACAAAAAATTTGGCATGATGACTTTTTTCCCAATCAGACAGTATTCGGAACACTTGTTTGACACAGCCTATATCAAGGTGAACCTTGAGCAGAAGCAGACAGACTATTACAGAAATTACATTCATATCTGGGATGAACGGGCCCCTCTCTTTGAGAAAGGTTTCTGTACAACATTAGATTATGTGGAACCCGGTACATTTGAAGGTAATAGCAGCGCAATTCCGACTCCTATCTTTGATAGCAATTCAGAGAAGTATTTCAATGCTATCATTGATTTATGCCGCAAAGAAAACATCTCTCTTACGCTGTTCACGTCCCCGATGCCGGACTTTCGCGTTCGCTGTATAGGAAATTACGACCAGTATGTCGCCTGCATCAACGAACTTGCCGAAAAGAACGAACTTCGTTATTATGATTTCAACTTGTGCAGCCCTAAATACCTTGATTTGCAAGACGATACCTGCTTTGTCGATCACAACCATTTAAATTACAAAGGCGCACAGCTTTATACAGACGTCCTCGGCGAAGTGCTGCTTGATGAACTGGAAGGAAGACCGATACCGGAAGATATGTTCTATGATTCCTATGAAGAGAAGATGCTCCAGATAGACAAGCGTATCTTCGGTCTGGATATTCAGGCAGACACAACGCAGGAAGAGAAAGTATACATGATATACTCTATAGATAATCTGACCGAAGCGGAAGCCGAATTCCGTATCACCAAAATGTGTGAAGACGCCTCACAGCCTGTCATCGTACAGGAATGGAGCACGCACAACTGTGTCACATTCCCTGATTCAGAAACCGGCATCTTTATCGTAGAAGCACGCCCGACCGGAAGTGAGGAAGTAACCAACCGTGTAGAGACCGCCTATTAACGTAACCATGCGAGGACATAGAAATGCTGTTTAATTCAACTGATTTTCTTATATTTTTTCCGATTGTAACCCTTATTTATTATGTGATTCCACATAAAGTCCGCTATCTGTGGCTGTTAGGATGCAGCTATTATTTCTATATGTGTTGGAATCCTAAATATATCGTGCTGCTTCTTTTTTCGACTGTAGTGACCTACCTTAGCGGTCTGATTATGGAATGGATAAAGCATTCCTCGCTCGACGCCTCACATAAAATCATTGGTAAAAAATGCTGCGTGGCAGGCAGCTTTATTCTGAATCTGTCATTACTTGGATTTTTTAAATACTTCGATTTATTCATGGGAACCTTGAGCCACGCTCTGGGACTATTGCATATCCGCCTTACTGTCCCATCTTTTGATTTATTACTGCCCGTCGGAATATCCTTCTATACCTTTCAGGCGCTCAGTTATACGATGGACGTCTATAGAGACGAAATTTATGCCGAGAAAAATTTCTTTAAATATGCCCTCTTCGTATCTTTCTTTCCACAATTGGTCGCAGGTCCGATAGAGCGTTCCAAAAATCTGCTTATCCAGATAAATGAGCGTCATCAACTGAAATATGAAAATGTACGGGACGGGCTATTTCTGATTTTCTGGGGATATTTTCTGAAATTAGTGTTAGCCGACAGAATTGCGATTGTTGTTGATACGGTATATAATGCCCCTTCAACGTACAGTGGCTTTTACTTAGTCATTGCAACGATTTTATTTGCCTTTCAGATTCTATGCGATTTCAACGGATATACTACGATCGCCCGAGGTGCTGCACAGATTATGGGATTTCATCTGATGGAAAACTTCAACGCTCCCTACTTTGCAGACAATGTCGCAGGATTCTGGAGACGCTGGCACATCTCTCTGACAAGCTGGTTCAAAGACTATTTATATATCCCTCTGGGCGGCAACCGCAAAGGAAAACTCCGCAAATATCTGAATATTATGATTGTTTTTACCATAAGCGGATTGTGGCACGGCGCTTCCTTCGCATTTGTCCTATGGGGTGGATTAAACGGGCTGTATCAGGTTATCGGTGAAATACTAAAGCCCACCAGAGATTATATGGTTAACAAACTTCATATCTGTCGTGAGTCCTTCAGTCACCATATTCTGAAGGTTGTATCGACCTTTGTCCTTGTGGATTTCGCATGGATGTTCTTCCGTGCAGGAAGCCTTGGTAAGTCCAAAGAAATCCTATTAAATATGTTCCATTTCAATCCGGAAATCTTGGTCAACGGCTCGCTCTATACACTGGGCATCAGCGAAGGTGAGTTTCATTTCCTGTTTATTGCATTGATGATATTGGCAATTGCAGACTATCTGAAGTATAAGAAAATTGATGTACTCGGCAAATTGCAGCAACAGGAAATGTGGTTCCGCTCGTTGGCGTTTGCACTGCTTTTTGGCGCAGTCATCCTGTTTGGCATCTTCGGACCGGAATATGAGGCAAGCCAGTTTATTTATTTTCAGTTTTAAGAGAGGGATGCAAAGTATCTGTATATCACACACGATGCATTTCTACAAAATATTGTGTTTTCCCTTAAATTATACGCTATATATTGACAATTATTTCGGCATATTCTATACTTATGCTTAGCTATAGGAGAACGCCGGTAATGACAAAAGAAAATATCATTTTATATGCCAGATTATTGCGAAGCATCTTTGGAACTACAAATGCCTTGGAGATTGCCCGTCAACTCCGGTATGAAGTGAATTTCGTAGATGCAGATATCCGTTCCATCAAAGCAAACACATACAGATACGAAGATGGAACCAAAGCCATTTTTATAAACAAACGTTATGATGATATCTCCAGAAACGTCCTGTGTGCCCATGAACTGGGTCATGCGGTTTTTAATCATGAATACAAACATAATTATAAAGACAAAAACTTAAAGAATGAATATGTTGTTAACCTCTTTGCCGTTGCTTTGCTATTTGACGACTCCTTTAATATCCCTCTTGTGAAAATGAGTAATTATGCCCTTCAGAGCATACTGGATAAAAATATTAATCCCCCTCTATAGAGGGGGATTAATATATCCGCCGACATGTGCCTCGTAAATCATCCTTTCATGCACCTTATCAATTATGCTGCTCTTTCCGCTTAAAAACAACCGTTCCATCAGTTCCGTATCATATAAATGCTCTTCAATATATTTCCACACCTGAACTGCCCCGTTATAGTATACAAGATCCTTGTGATTAGGCAGTTCACCGGTTCCCCTGAAAGCACGCTGTACCGAGTCAAAGCACCGCCCTGCCGGTTCCCCGCCTGTAAGATGTTCTATTCGAAGCTGAATTTCATATGCTTCCCTAAAGTTTTTTCCAAGTAAAGACGCCAGCCCAATACTGATATAATGCAAAAGGCCAAAATCCTCATATTGATGGTTGACTGCCTGATCCGCAGCTTTCGCAACTCCTTCCTCAAAGGCCTCATAGCCCGGAAGTCCTTGGGAAAAGGCTTTCATCTCACAAGATTCATAAGGCAGGGACCGAAGCGCATGGACGCCCAGCTCATGTATAATAATTGATTTCAGTTCCTCTCTTGTATAGGCGCCTCTGCTGCGTCTCCCCGGAAACTTGATTGCTTTTTGCTCGCAATTAGTGGATGCCACAGCACCGGCGGGAATCACCACTGCCTTCCACCCGTTCAAGTCCCTATCTATATCTGCTGCCATGTCTCCTTCCAGCTCCGAACTGATGATTTCATTTGTAATTGCACAGGCTTCTTCAATGGAAAACATCTGCTGTCCGGGCGGAATATGTGACACAAATCCGTGATAAAACTGTTCTACCACATAAGAAAACCAATCCACTGTCGCCTTTTGGGGTCTGAAAATCCCGCCTTTAACTTCATGCAGAGGACCAATCATTTCAAGCAGTTCGCCATACATTATTTTGTCCTCTTTTGAAAGGTCTCCGACGGGAATAGCCGAAAGTTTTTCGCCTAAAACCGACCAGAACACATCCGCATCCGGTTCTCCGTACAATGCCGTATTGACTCGTTTATGCTCTCCGGCTGCTGTCTCTCTGCCATTGGGTTCCGAATGATTATAAAGATAATTGGCATGTACAAACCGGTTCCTTTTCAGATTGTTCTCCAAAACCAATGCCGCCATTGTTCTTTTCTTTTCCGGCAGTTCTGACAATTCCAATTCTTTTTGTAACGAAATGATTGTATCGATGTTCTGTTCAACCCGTTTGATATCCATATTGCCATAACTGTTTTGCGGCTTAGGAAGTGCTTTCTCAACAAGAAATTCTTCTTTGGCATCAGGGTTCGTATTGTTGAGCATATCTATGACATCTATGTCAGTTTTATTCATTGTATTGACAAGTGTCGCCCAATCTGCTCCATGTTCCCTCCCATAACACCGGTCATTCTGACTATCACACATTATTTTGCCTCATTTCCATGCCGCTTCTCAAACCCATTTCTTAAATACGCTCCTGCAGCTCTGCCAGCTCCGCTTCTGCTTTCTTAAGTTTCGGTTCAAAAACCTCTCGGCACTGCTCCGTTAAATACCGATATCCTTCTAGTGCCTTTTTATAATATATTTCTGCATCGGAGTATTTCTTAAGACGTTTATCTAAAAGCAAGGCAAAACTGTGATATATCTCTGTTGTTTTATCAGTATCGAAGTCTCTATTTTGTTTGGAATACTTGTCGCAAAAATCACATGCCGCTTGCATATTTTCCTCTGCTCTTCTATAATATTCCTCATCGAACGGAAAATCTCCCATCTGAGCCAAAAGCTTCCCATAGCGGGAATTTGTTTCTGCCAGATCTAATCCATATGTCTGCTTATCCTCTTTAGCCAGGCTCTCCCTTATTTTAACCGCTTCCTCAAAATAATTTAGTGCCTGCGGATACATATCTTCACCTGCATCTGTCAGAATAATTCCGTACTCATGTGAAGTACTGGCAAGCATCGCTTTATAAGACTCATCTTTATCCGCAAGTTCACGCCGAATGCGATAGGCTTCCTTGCATATCTCCTGCGCCTTCTCATTATCGCCTCTTACATTCAACATTGTCGCATAATTGTTGTATACCAGCGCTAATGACCGGAGGAAAACGGACGGATTTCTCTCTGCATATTTGTACCGTAGCTTTATTGCTTCCGTATAATACTTTTCCGCCTCCTGATAGTCTTCCTTCTTTTTATACACAACCCCAATATTATTATATGTATTTGTCAGATTCATAAGCGGTCGATAATTATAAGAAGAGCTCTTCCCTGCCAGCCGCTTACGTATCTTCAACACTTCCTTATGGCATTCTATCGCCTTATCCAGTTGGTTTCTCCTGTTTGCCACAAGCGCTCTATAGTTATAGGCGGTTGCCAGTATCGGCTCATATACTTCCGGATTACTCTCTACTACTCTACTTAAACTTGCAATGTTTTTGTCTAATCCTTTTTCCGCTTGTTCATACTCTTTTGTTTTCCAAAAAAGCTGAGACAAGTCATTATAAATCATGGCACGCAATTCCAAATTATCACTGCCGCCTTTTCTTAAGAGGTCTAACGCCTCTTTATAATACTTTTTACCTTTTTCATAACCAGTATCATTATAGTATAAATCTCCAAGCAGCTTTAACATTCTGGCTTGTTCCTCTGTCGAAGTACAGTCGGACTGTTCGTACAAACATTTTAATTCCTCTCCAACCTTGATTCCCTCCTTATACTTCCGACAATTCAAGAAAAATTCTGCAAACTCATACACTGCAATATATTCTATATGCCATTCTTTTGAAAGTTCTGTGATACGTTTATATATTTCAACAATCTGTTTTATAATCTCATCGCCTGTCCCCTTCGTTTTTAAATTGGAAATCAGTGTCCTCTGTGATGAAATAAACTGCTTCAATACTTCCTTTTTCTCCCGCATGGACTGTTCTATGGCAGCAATTTCCTCCGCCCACTCCCGACTGCGCAGCGTTTTCTCTGCCTTTCTGTAATCCCCATATTCAATGACGTCTTCAATCGCCTCCGCCTCCCTGACATCCATTGTACTTTTATTCTGCACCTTTTCTGTCAGCAGCTCCAGATGATTCCAGATATCCTTTTCCGTGTCTTTGATTCGATCATTCTTATCCCTTAACTCTTTCTCCTGCTTTTCTATCTTATCCTTCTCTTCCGCGCCTTGGTAATCCGTACCATAGTTTTTTTCATATTGACGCTGTAACTCATCCCGCTCTTTATAAGCCTTTTCAAGCTCAGGGTGATTTCGGAATTGTTTAATCGATTTCGTCGAAAAAACCACATCCGGCGCTTTCGTCCTTAAATTTAGCAGCATGTCCAATTTTATTCGATTCATATCCTGAAAAGCAAGCGGTATCCTATGAAAATCTTTCCGGTACCTGTTCTTCCATTCCTCTATGCCGCTCTCGTCTGTCTGCAACGGTTCTCCGGCAAATGTTGTCCTAAAACACATATGTAGCTGTACACATTCAGTATCAGATGCTGCTTCGGAATATAGTCTGTATGCCAGTTCATATGTTTCCTGCATCCATTGCTCCATTACATTTCCGACCAGAATATAACAATATTTGCTCTTCGCAATATCCTGCGGTATCTTACCGTCACAACATTGCAGCTTTAAACGGACATTATTCTGACTGCGGTTTTGCTCTTCTATAAATTCCTGCAGACTATCGATATCTTCCTGAAACTCGTCCAACACGGCTGCAAGGCATATCGTTATCTCATCCGGTAAACTCTCCTCTGTGTCAGCCGCTTCCTGCCTTGATCCATCCGGTGTGGTCGCGTCCTCCGGTGCATCTTCCATCCGCTCCGGATTATATCCTTCCTGTTCTCCGGTAATCTGTTTTTCCCCGCTTTTGCCCAAAAATAATTGATGTATTTCCCACACCATATCATTCGTATTCTCTGTTGTACAGCTCATCTTCTCAATAACGTTATTCTGTTCTTCTACCTTTTTCTCTGTACTCTTTACAGTCCTATTGATATCTTCGGTATCATTTTTCACTTCTTTTACATTCAACAGAATACTGCTGCTCTTACTATCTATTCTTTGTAAAAATTCTATGCACGATTTTATACTTTCCTCGGACGGTTCGTTCCATGCTTTTGCAACAACAAACAGCCCTTTCTTCAAATCATTTTCATACTCCGCATATTTATTTTTATCGTTAATCCTGCAATATTCACACCATAATAAATCAGCCAGCGCCATGTTTTCATAACCGCATTGACTGCGTATTTCATCTGTAATCTTAACTCTTGGAATAAAAATCCTGACCTCTTCTATTACACAGTCCACGTGCGCTTCTGAAACGCCCTCTGATAACATATGCTCTCTGGACAGGGCTTTCTTCATTTTCAGACTCTCACCCAAGATATACTCTTCAAACTTATCCATATCCCGTCTGGAGACTTTCTCTTTCAGCAAGTTAAATGATTCCATTATGCTCTTCAGGATTGACATGCCACTTATTGTCGTGCGAAAAACCAATAAAAAAGTCTCATACATAGTCATTTTTCCTTTCGTATAATATTTTCCTCCTCTGCGCTTCGCCCAGTTCTCCATTATGTGCTCTGTTAATCTTGTACAGGAGAAGCAATGACCTTTCTTTATTGCAGATTATGTTTATTTGACTAGTATACTACTTAAATCATTGTATCATATGGATAGTTTGCTTTCTATAGTAATCACCGTTGGAATAATATTTCCTCTGTCACGGACTGGTCGGCAAAAATGGACGTGTGTAAACTACGTTTGTAGTAATATCGCAGAAATATCTTCCTGCTCAATCGCAACTTAATCATAATAAAAGGACCGTGTTTAGCATTCTTATTTTGTCCGAGAACATGGGAAGTAACCTGTATAAATAGGGAAACTCAAATTTAATACATCTCCATATGATCCAACCCGCACAAATGCTTATAAAATACGCTCACCATCAAATGGTCAAAAATCATATGAACGTCTTCTGTCACCTGCATACTATTGACCGGAACATGAAGAGACACGTCTGCTTCTTCCATCAGTTTGCCTCCTTTGATGCCGGTAAGCCCTATTACTTTGTTCCCTTGCTCTTTAGCATATCTGACCGCATTCATAATATTAGCCGAGTTTCCGCTTCCGGATAGCGCGATCACCAAATCGCCCTCACGTATCCTTCCTTGTAACTGATAACGGAATACCTCTTCAAATCCCATGTCGTTGGCTATCGCCATCAGAGTCGCCGTATCATTATTCAAACACACAAATTCAAACTTTGTCTCCAAAGTCTCTGATAAACCTTTGTTAAAATCATTCTGATAATGGGAGGCTGTTGCAGAGCTTCCGCCATTACCGAAAATATATACCTTCTTACGGTTTCTGTAAGCTTCCTCAATCAACTGCATTGCCTCGTTCAAGGCATCTACGTCCAGCTTACTCAAAACCTCTCTCTCCAACTCAATGTACTCTGTGATATCTTTCCTGTAATCCATCTAAGTTCCTCGTTTCTCCGAAATATCTTCTTACTTGCCGCCATCATTCAGAATGCGCTCTACCGCCTCTAACAGATTCCTGCACGTTAATTCAATCTCCGGCTGATATTTGCCGTCTTTCCCTGCATCTCCGGTCAATACAAGCGCCGTATGCGTTCCCGCATTATTACCGGTCAGCATGTCCCTTGTCGTATCGCCTATCATCCAAGACTCTTGCAGATTGATGTGGTATTGTTCGACGAATCGTGTCAATAATCCGGTCTTCGGTTTTCTGCATTCACAATCAAATTTGTACTCCGGACGTTCTCCGGGAAATCCCTTATCAGGATGATGCGGGCAGAAGGCGATATCATCAAGAAAAGCTCCCTCTTCTCCCAACAAGGTCGTGAGTTTACGGTGAATACTCCGTACCTCTTCCATGGTACACATACCTTTGGCAACTACCGGCTGATTGGTCACCAGAATTGCAAGATAGCCGGATTGGTTAATCTTCTTAATCGCCTCAGCTGCACAGCTCTCCAATGAAAGTTTGTCCTCTGTGTCTACCAATCCGTTCTTAACATTCACGGTTCCGTCCCTGTCGAGAAAAATACATTTCTGCTCCCGTAGCAGATTTCTGGATGCCGTGTAACCGGAACGAACTTCTTCTTCCACTATTGACAGTCTCTCAACCGTTCCGGCATCTTTGATATATTCCGGAGATCTGTAACCATAAATTGCCCCTTCGTTTTCTATCATCTGCCGGAAAATCTGTTTCTCTAAGTCAATTTTCTCCGGTCTGGCAACCTTCCCACATACTTTACCATTTATCACATAAAGTCCTGCATTGACAAGATTGTCATACCAGTAATCTCTCACGTTATGTTTAGAATCAATCCCCTCGATACGTCCTGCGTCATCCTGCATAATCAAATCCGAATCAAAAGGATGCGTGTTGGGATGCACAAACAGAGTGCATAAGCTATGTTTCTCACGATGATACTTCAACATTCTGCATACATCGATATCCCAGAACACATCTCCATAAACCATAAGGAAATCTTCATTTCCTATCATATCTTTCAGAAAGAAAAAAGCGCCGGCGGTGCCAAGAGGCTCCTTTTCCTCTATATAAGAAATAGAGACATTCCAATCTGTCCCATCTCTGAAATATTCTCTAATCCGATGACCCAGATGACCAACGATCAGGATAATCTCCGTAATTCCGTTTTCTTTACATTTCTCAATCTGCCACTCTAAAAGCGGTTTGCCCAGAATGGGAATCATTGGTTTGGGAATCTCATCCTTGGTGATATCCCGCAATCTCGTTCCTTTTCCGCCTGCCTGTATCACTGCTTTCACTATAATTAACCGTGCCTCTCTTACAATATTGTATTCTCTTTACGGAACAACACATTTTTCTATCCCCTTACAAAGATTTTCCCAGAAATCCTTTTTGACATATACATCATCTGATGTCAACCTTGCAATTAATACATAGTCTCCATGTTTACATATCCACTGTCTTAAGCGGCTGCTTCCCAGACCACGTTTGTGTTTATCATTTTCAATCACTATACATTGAATGTCAACCTTATCAAAATCAATCCCGCTCAGCACCTGCATTTCATATCCTTCTACATCTATAGACATGAAATCCACCTTTTTGATATTTCGTTCTTCCAAAACATCCGATAATCTTTTTTGTTGAACCTTATATTTTTTATTGATAATTAAATTATCATTCTTAAGAGCATCCGATACCCCTGACATAACATGTGCATCCATTTCTGTGAATTCAACTTCACATTCGTCAGCCCCTAACGCATAAGGAAGACATTCCGTACTCCGTATGTCCTTCGTCCAAAGACTGTTCATGATACTTTGTGGTTCAAATGCTATCCCACTCCAGTGTCTTGTCTTCTCAAAGAAAAATGAATTGTTTAATTTAACCGGATGATTGGCCCCAATATCGATAAAAACTCCATTTTCCTTTTTATGAAAAATATATCTGTCTAAGAAAAAATCTTGTCCGAATTGCGATTGATATCTGTCATCATATCCACTTATACCACCGCCTACAAAAAAGTCATAATGAATACGGCTGATTCCGTAATTCATAATATCAATCAACTTGCCCCTCTTTAAACATATCAGCATATCTTTCATGCTCATTGAATATCTTCCTCCTTATCAATGCGTCTCTTTTACAATTCTCAAATGCCAAGCGCGTGTCTGACCGTTCTTCGTACCGCTTCGTCAGACTCGTATTCAGCCGCCCAGCCTGCACAATGCACTTTATCAAGGCAGTATGTGAATCTGGGCACATCACCTTTCCATCCCCCTGCTCCGCCGGTAAAATGATAAGTAACATTCTCCAGCTTCATTTCTTCACAGATAATGTCCGCAATACGTTTTACACTGGTCGCCGTATTGACTCCTATATTATACAATGTCACAGGCTGCTGCGCGTCCTCAATTTCATTCATGAAACGAATGATAGCCTCCACCAAATCTGCGACATAAATGTATGGTTTCGTCTGATTGCCGTCACCCAGTATCTCCAAATTCTCCGGATCAGACTGCAGTTTTCTAATAAAGTCAAAGATAACTCCGTGAGTCAGATGCGGTCCGATAACATTGGGAAAACGAAATACCAACGCTTTAAAATCATTCATATAGCTGAATGCACTAATCAGCGCCTCACTGCCCAATTTAGCCGCTCCATAATAAGAAATCGGTTCCAGATTCGGTGTATTCTCATCCAGTCTAATCCCCGGCTTATTCCCATAGACTGCAGAAGTTGATGCAAAAAAGAATCTTTTAACTTCATATTCCCTCATGCAGGAAAGCAGGTTGAATGTGGTCGAATAAGTATTGCGGTACTCTACATCCGGATTCTTAGCACTTGCCTGAATATCGGAATTTGCTGCCAAATGAAAAACATATTCCGGTCTTGTCTTCTGAAAAACATTCGCCAAAAACTCTCCGTCGCAAATATCTCCCTCATACAAAGTAAAAGAAGGGTGTTTCATTGCTACAGCCAAATTATCCGTATTTCCCAAGGACATGTTGTCCACGCAGGCAACCTGATACCCCTTCTGCAAAAGTGTCTCTATTAAATTACTACCTATAAATCCGGCTCCGCCGGCTACCAATATTCTCATAGTTGTTCCTCCCCCGATATGAGTGATTCCGTACAAAACATTGCCAGCTCCTGTTTACTTCACTAATCCTTTGCAAATCTTCAAAGGTATCTTCGAAATTAAAAAAGCTATTACAAAAGAAATAATCCAAATTATCACGCACTGAATAAAATCTCCGGTTTGCCCCCTCCTTCTAAAAAGATTCCCTATACCATAATGAATGTAAAAAATTCCCGGCGTATACCGCGCAAACCATTTTATCATTCCTAATACTTTTATGGGCAGTGTGTTAAGCGGAATCACCATGAAAAAGAGAACCAGCACAGACGCAATACATATAAAATACAATCCGCCATAACCAAAATTCAACTCAGGCATATAAAACACAGGGAATCTGAATAAAAAAATCAACATACATGCGCAAGCAATCGTCCCGAATCTGCTAATAGATATTTTTTGCTCTATTTTATTATAGGAAAACGCCATCCCGACACAAGCATATGGCATCATCTCTGCGACTCTGCCATATGTATATCTGACTTCATATGCCCATTCTCCGAATAGACTGTAATTGATTCCAGAGTACTGCATCCACAATGATAAAAATGCGATTGCAGCCAAAACGTTAAACGCTTTATTTGTCGGTATAAAATAGAAAATAATAAAAACGATACCAGTTAGTAAGATAAGATCAGCCTGAAACCATAATGGAGGAATCAAATGTATACTATTTCCAAACAGCAGTTGACATATTAAATCTCGAATACCACCAACTAATTCTATATCAAAAATCAGTTCCAGCATCAGATAACCAAGATAGTATATCACTGCCCATCCTATATAGGGACTAAGCAATCTCCCTATTCTTGCGTTATATACACCTATATCTTTTGTCAAAGCACTGTCTGTTATAAAATAAAAAGACATAATCATAAAAGTTGGCACTGCCAATAATCGTAATCTGTCAAAAATCCTCAAATAAACCGGAATATCCGAAATGTTTTCAAATAGCCAATAATGGCAAAGGACAACTTCAAATGACATAATGATTTTAAGGACTGCCGCCCCATAATTGTAGCTATCCTCTTTTCTGCTATACCCCCCCCCACTCGCATACACAACTTCAGACCCCCATCCAGCTTATTATGCAACTTTGCAATACCTTTTTATCATAATCTTATTTCATTCTTTTTTCAAGTATGGCAATGAGGTATACTCGTCAATTTTCACCAATATCTGTCACCAATATATACTACCGAAGTGCCATCATACTCAAAGCGAAAATCAAAACGCCTAAGTCCCATTGCCTCTTCCAATGCAGGCTGTTTCTCCTTCTCACAATAAAACAGCAGGAATCCTCCGCCGCCCGCCCCCAGAAGCTTCCCGCCGGCGGCACCGTTCTTTATTGCCCGCTCATACATTTCATCAATGACCTGACCGCTGATTCCACTGGCGAGTTGTCGCTTCAGATGCCATCCTTCATTCAGGATACGCCCGAATTCGGACGTATCATTCTTCTCCAATGAGGCTTTCATCTCACGCGCCAGATTACACATCTGAATCAGATTATTAGTCTTATCTGCCTGAGAGATGCTCTGCTTCTGCTCCGCAAGAATCTTATTGGCATCGTGCGTGATTCCTGTATAGAACATCACCAGATTATCTTCCAATACATGGTAGGTATCCTTGTTCATAATAATCGGTTCTACCGTCACCATATCATTCTGATGAAACGTAATCAAATTCAGCCCGCCACAGGCTGCCGCATATTGATCCTGCTTCCCGATAGGAGCCCCCAGTTTCTCGATTTCGACCTTACATGCTTCTTCCGCCAGCTTTGTCTGTGAAACATATTTCCCTTTATAGCAATTCAATGTGTGCAGTAATCCAACTGTGAAAGCACTGGAAGAACCAAGACCTGTCCCGCTCGGCACATCGGCAGTAGAAACAATCTCTACTCCGCTCACTTCCATATCTGTCAGAACCTGCTTCATTATGCGGTGCTGTATCTGGCTGACATCATCCACAATCTCGTTCTGAGAATACTTGAGCGCCGTCTGGTTTTCATTAAAATACGGATGGATTGAAATATACATGTACTTATTGATGGAAGTACTCAGCACACATCCCCCATGCTTCCTATAGAAATCCGCCATATCGCTCCCACCGCCGCAGAAGCTGACGCGGAAAGGTGTTTTTGTTATAATCATATTCTTTTTATCCTTATCTTCATTATCTTTTTATCATAAGCTTATTCCGCTTCTTTTTCAAGCCATAGAATCATTCTATCCACTCTATCCGTACTGTTTCTTTACCGAAATATCTGGCTGCTCCAACATTAATCCAATATTCCGGGTCACTCGACAGATCCGGATTCTTTAACTCCTGCGGAGAAGGAATCAGCTTCGACTGTACTGTCACATTCTCCTCATCCGAATGCTCAATCTGTTCTAAAATCTCTCCCCACATATCGCGAAATCTGACCAGATATCCGAATTTGTCATCCTCTACACACACGGATATCGGTCTGCTAAGTTCCTTTACCGGAATCACAGCATTAAGTATAAAGAATACTGCAACCGCAAAGACAGTCATTATTCCGAATATTTTTTTCTCTTTAACAATATATTTCCCTGCCCGTTGCCCGATGAATCCCCCTGTCATAAACATAACCAACATAAATCCGGCAATCAAGAAAACATCTATGATAAAATAGCCTCTCGGTTCCATCAGCGTACTCGAATATCCAAGTGCAACCGGATAACACGAAACCCACACACATAAAAGAACCCCGAGCCCGCTCAAAATAATTGTCAGCATACCTATTTTAAGCATTTGCTCATTGCAATGCCACATCAAGAAACCCGCCAGCAGCATAATCGTCAATATATACAACATGTCCGTCTCTGTCAAAAGTCTCCACGATTCTCTTAAAACATTCGCCAAGGACCAACCGAATGCCTTGAAAATCGGCAGCCCTGACTCATTGATTGCCCCCTGCCTCGTAAAATTCCCCGGAGCAAGACAATTCGCCAAAGCGCTTATAAAGGCAATGAGAAAGGCTGCTCCCAGTCCTTTTCTGCCGTTATATTTCGTCCAAAATCCCCAGACACATATTAGGAGATAAACAAAACAGACAATCGCGGAACACTGTAATACTCCGCCACATGCTAAGAAGCCAAATACGATCGCACCAATCAAATCTCTCTTTGATTCTTTCACAAAAGCATATCTCACAAGATGCCTTATTCCAAGCAGCACAAATATCAGAGGCAATGTATAGACACAAGCCCCATTATACCAGAAAAAATTTTCCATCATGACACGTGCATTGGAAACCAGCCATGTGCTCATGGCACAGACTAAAATAACCGCCGTATTCTGCCTGCATCCAAGCAGCTTCTTCATGATGCAATAAATCAGACTCCAAAGACTTCCGTAGAAGAGAATGATACTGACCATACAAAACACCCTGATTCCGTCAACTCCCATACGGACATACGGAGCTATATAATAAAGCAAAAAGTTAGATACATATGTCCCTTGCCATGTAAGATATATTTCACGCATCCCTTTCAAAGCTAACAGAAAATAGCCTTCACCAAGTAGTCTGCTTTCTTTGATACCGGCAGATATCATAAAATCGTCTGCCGCCGGCATAACAAAGGATGCCAGATGCAGATAACTATACACACAATAAACGCTGATTCCAATAGAGGCAATGCATAATCCTACTGAAAGCAGCTTAATGCCCTGTTGTTTCATCTCCTTCATCGTCTTCTCTCCATAGGTTCAGACACTTGACAACCTTATCTGTCTCGTCTCTTTTCATTCCGTTATACAAAGGAATAGACAGTACTTCATCGGCATACATCTCCGTAATAGGATATGCACCTTCTCGATATCCAAGATAAGAATATGCTTCTGAAAGGTGGGGCGGAATCGGATAATGGATAATCGTACCGATTCCGTTCTCCTCCAAATAACTGATCAGTTCCTTCCTTCTCCTGCATCTAATAACAAACTGATGCCATACGGTCGTACTTCCTTCTCTCAGCTTAGGTAAAATCAAAGCACTGTTCTTGATTTCTTTCAAATACCTCTCGCATATAGCCGTTCTTTCGTCTTGTAACTCTTTCAAATGCCCGAGTTTTACACGCAGCAATCCGGCTTGAATCTCGTCTAACCTCGAATTAGCGCCAACCACTTTATTATAATATCTTTTCTCACTTCCGTAATTTCGGATCATCTTAATTTCCTCAGCAATCCTCGGATTGTCCGTTACGATTGCTCCCGCGTCCCCGAAAGCTCCCAGATTCTTTGACGGATAAAATGAGAAACAGCCTATATCGCCAAATGTTCCCGTCATCTGTCCCTCTGAGCATGCACCATGCGATTGCGCACAGTCCTCAACTATGCGCAAGTCATATTTCGATGCCAGTTCAACAATCGGTTTCATATGAGATGCCTGTCCATATAAATGTACCACCAGAATTGCCTTCGTCTTCGAAGTGATTTTCTCCTCTATCCTATCTGCATCTATATTATAGTATTCATCCGGCTCAACAAACACCGGGGTCGCACCGTTGATTGTAATCCCCATGACACTCGCAATATACGTGTTCGCCTGAACGATTACTTCATCGCCCGTACCAATCCCAAGCGCACGAAACGCAATCCATAATGCATCCAATCCGCTTGCAAGACCAACACAATAGCGGCTGCCCGTATAAGCCGCAAACTCTTCCTCAAACTGCTGCAATTCCTTCCCGAGAATATACCAACCCGAACGCAAAACCTCTATCGCCTTCTGTTCATATTCTCCTTGAAACTGATAGAACCCTCTGTCCATCCGATTGGGCATAATATAATCTGCCATGATGCTCTCCTTACACCTCATACTTACTCAGATATTCTTCTCTTAGCATACTGTACCATTTCAATGTCTGATACTCTCCCCTTAGAAACAAATGCTTTCTGAATGCCCCTTCATAAACAAATCCGATTCTTTCATACATACGAATCGCTCTATCGTTCTCGGCGAGTACATTCAGGTAGATTCTCTCCATTCCCAACTGTTCAAAAGCCAGTCTTAGAATTTCACGGGTTGCCTGCGATGCAATTCCCTTTCCCCACGCTCCTCTTCTCAGACTGATTGCATATTCCGCTCTCTTGTCCGTCAAATCAATACTCTTTAAACTAATTGTTCCCTGATACTCATCATTCTCATCTGTAATCGCATAATGTATATCCTGCCCATCAATCATTTGAATGTCCGCGCTCCGTATAAAATCAATCACCGACTCTATATCTTTCTCGTCAGCATGAAATTGAAATCCTTTCTGTACCTCAGCATCCTGCATCCATTCAAGCATTCCCTCTGCATCTTTTTCTTCTAGTTTGCGTAGTCTCATCTTATCATTTCCGTTCTGCATCATACTCCTCCTCGATGATATACGGAGGTCGTTTTCTGGAAGCATCAAATGTACGCCACAAATATCCTCCCAGAATCCCCAGCGTCAGCATAATGATTCCGAAGCTGAGCAAATTGAAAATAAATAGCGTCGTCCATCCACTGACATCAATCCTTCCCATCAATTTGAATATAAACACTATAATTGCCCACACAACCGCTCCTACACAAGATAGTGTCCCAATCACAGAGATTACGGTGATAGGCAATGCTGAGAAGCTGAATAACGTATCCGTTACAAGCTTGATCTTTTTGCGCAGTGTCCATTTACTCTCGCCGATTTCTCTTTGCAGTCTCGTATAATATATCTTGTCTGTCTTAAAACCACTCCATAGAATCTGACCTGTCAATGCACTGTTCTTTTCATCAAGCTGCATGAGGACATTGATAACTTTCTTATCTAACAAGTATACATCAAATCCGCCCTTTGGCATATCCGGCAGCGCAACCTTCCTCATCATCCAATAATACAGATTAGCAAACATTGTCTGCCCTTTACCTTCCTGCCTGTCCTTCCGCACAGCCAGAACAACGTTATTGCCGCTTTTCCAACTGTCCACCATCTCCAAAATCATCTCTGTAGGCTCTTGCAGGTCCGCCGCTTTCACTACTGCACAGTCACCGGTGCATTTAGATAGTCCGCATAGAATTGCCGCGTGCGAACCAAAGTTCCTCGACAAACTATATATTCTCAGTCTCGAATCCTTAGATGCCAGTTCCTTCATAACCGTATAACTTTCATCCTTAGAGCCATCATTGACCATAACGATTTCCCACTCATATTCGGTATGGTTTAAAAGCTTCTTGGAGATGTCTTCATACAAAGGTTTTAAGTTATCTTGATTATAATATACCGGAATCACCACTGATATTTTCATCTATTTATCCTCTTCATCTACAATCTTCAGATACTCGTCATATTCCCTTATATACTCATTCGCATCATAGTGTTCGCTGGCGAGACAAAGCAACACGGAATCCGCGCTAAAGTCATACATCTCCTTCCACACCATGCAGGGCAGATAAATTCCCGTATGCGGTCTGTTCAACAGAAACACCGACTCATTTCCCTTACCGTCGCATACTCTCACCTTGCACTTTCCCGCCACATTAATCAAGACAAACTGCGTTCTGCGATTCGCATGTTGTCCTCTGACTACGCTTTCATCAGAACCGTATATATAAAAAATTCTTTTGATGTCAAACGGAATATCCTTCTGCCCTTCTACAATGACCAAATGTCCTCTCTCATCTCCATGCTGCGGAAACTCAAGCATATGCGCTCCTAAATATTTCATATTATCTTATCCTCCTGTGTGTCTGCATATGAAACTCAATTTCATTTCGACATCTACCTCAAAACATGATGTTCTAATTTATTATAGCAAAAAATATTATCATAAGTACCCTAATCCCCAAAATCGGTCAGCAATTTTGCTTTTCTTTTACATGCCATGTATAACTTGTTTCCAATGATAGGAATATATACCATACATACAATATAGATGATTCTTCTAATCCAAATATTTTCAATCACAATATAGGGACATAAAAAATAATCAAGAATCAATCTATGATATAGAAAAATATAAAGGCTGCTTTCCCCAATCCCTTTTAAAAATCCAGCTATTTTTATGGTTAAATAATTGCCCTCTGCGCAAAGGGAGCCCATCGCAAAGCACCACAATAGTACTATGCCTGCATAGCACATAAGCGTAACTCCCGGCGGGTTAAGTCCAGTACCGAACATTAGGTTTTCATCCAGACGCAAGAAATCATCGATGCTGTTGCAATCCCAGCAGTATTTCAATACTCCTAACCATAAAATACTTGTACAGGCAGTCACCGCAAACAGATATTTTGATGTCCGTTTCTTAATTAAATGTGGCGCAAAGACCATTCCAACATACGCTAATATTAAGTATGTCCCACCAAACAATTTTCCGCCGCCGCCATAAATATCAAACAAATTACTATGCAGCGTTGTTAACACCGAAATCACTACAATCACGATTCCAACAAGTAGTTTTAAAACAACTTGATAAATACCTTCTCTCTTACTGCATATCAATAATATCCTATATAAAACAGCATTTGCCACAATTAGCTGCAAATATAAGGAAACATAGTAAAATGGACCTGAAGCATTAAAATACGATAACCTGAGCACAATGCTCCTCAAATCAAACATTCCGTCTATCCAAAGCGAATAAATGATTGTCGCCACAAAATAAGGCAGGAGTATTTTCCCCATCTTCCTACTGAGCATAAACCACATTTTCCGTTCCGTACATTTTGTCTCTGAAATGTACGTTGTGACGCCCATAATCAAGATAAAAAGACTTACAGAAAAAAAGGAAAAACACGTAATACTTACATTTTCATACAAGACACCATATGAATGATCCGCAAGGACGGCGAGTATCCCTATCGCCTTAGCACAATCTATCCATACAATTTTTTCGTCGGACCTATCCTGTTTCATGCTGCCCCCTGTTTAATCCGGTTATACAAATAGTTCATACTATCCACGGCAGAACTCCTCAGCAATTCCACTACCGCGCAGCACATATATATTCCGACTGCGCATCCTAACATTGCCAGCATGTATGCAACCGGATTAAGCTGTCCTATTCCTATCAGCCGTTCCATCATCATATATTCCCGGACAAACTGATTGTCATGGATCAAATATACCCCGAATGATGCCACGCCCAATTCGGAAATCCACCTTATCTTCTTTGTCTCCGCCAATGTCAAGCTTCCAAATAAAATCACCATCACACACGCCTCCAGCACGATAAACGGCGAAGTATAACTGCTAAAGGCATGCATAAGCCCACTGCCCGCTCCAGTCACCGCCCCAAGCTTATCCAGTGCATAGCGCAATAATACTTGTATCAGTATAAGCCCTATCAAGCTAAATAGCAGCCAAGATTTCCGGCACTTGGCAAGCGGCGAATCCGTAATATCGCTCTCTTTTCTAAGCCATGCGCCGAATAAGTACATGATAATAAGCCAGAATGCGTTGAATCCTCCATCCAACCCAAACCAGTCTGTCTGAAAAACCCACGGAATAATCGAGAAAATCAAGAAAAGTAATGCAATGAGTTTCCGCATAGCGGCAATATCCATATGGGAAACCATCAGATTCAGATAGGGTGCAAAAAATAATACCGGTATATAGAAAGTAAAATACCAATACTGCATGGACGTGACCGGAAATACAGCCTCCAGCATCTGTCGTCTACCGATTTGCGTCGGATACATCGTTTTGAAAATTAACATAAGAAGTACAGAATAGAAAAAAACTTGGAACCATAATTTCAGAAATTTTCTGATACTGCTGCCATGAACTGTCTTGCTTCCACTGACAAAACCACTGATCATCGCATAGATATTCACCGAACTGGCAACAAAGAAAGCAATCCCCTGCGAGAGAAAATACTTGAAAGAAAAAACATCTATCATTTCAGATGCTTTCCCGTAACTATTCATGTGTATCACGATAATCATACACATGGACACTATTCTCAACAAATCTATTCCTACGTTTCTCCTGCTGCCCGTCATGGTCTTTCCCTCTGCCGTTATCCAATTTCAGTACATTATACTACAAAAGATACGGTAAGTTCAAGCACGCTAAACCGCCATCAATGTAAGTCCCTGCGGTAAGCCCAGCGTATATCTTAAATATAACCTATATGACGGATTGATATTTTTGATAGATAAATATATCTTAACCAATTCCTTCTCATCATATGCTGCACGGATAATCAATCGTGGTTTCTTCTCCTGCAGCAACTTCCTTGCTCCTTCCAAAATTTCCGGAACCGCAGATGCAAAATTAATCTTAATAATGCTTACATCTTCTGCCATCTTCAATTCTCCGCACAAATAGTCTATCGTCACTGCTTCATACAATTCACGCTCATTATTCGCATTGTCTATTCTACCGCTTTGTGTGTTTCCGCTAAAATGTACATGCGTGTTCTCGTTATAAGCGCATACTTGCTTAACAATAATATTCTTCAACTTTCTTCTTTCTATTTCTTTCAGCAAAAAGGTATAGTTATCCATATCCGGTTCAATTGCAAGCACTGATTGGTACGTCCCTTCAACTGCATCTATGAAGGACCAGACTGCATCTCCGACACATGCACCACAATCCAGCAACGTCTCATCTGCCCCCAATTTGAACACGTCATTCTTATAATAATTGATACTCTTGTCATAATAAGAGAACATATAATCTGCCCTATCATTAAGACGGCTTTCGAAATACGCAATCAAACACGCTTTTGATTTCTCATCCGCCAAATCATTATACAGCGCATTCAAAACTTCCTTATTCTTCTCCATATAGTCATATGAAATTAAATTTGTCACCTCACAGCAAACGCTCGGCAAACAATATATATTTTCTACATTAGCTATTTCCTTTAAATATGCTGTAGCATATATATAATCTGCAATTCCTACAATGACACTAAACTTCGGATACCGACACATTAAATCTTCCAAATCATATACCGGTAAATCTTCCAAGTAATCCTGACTGCTTTCTATATTGACAAAGCTGCCATTAATGCCAATGCTATATTTTTGACAAAATTTATAAACTTGTATTGCGAGGGCTCCGCATCCCCATATAAAAATCGGATTTGAATCTTGTCCAATCTTTATGTGCATAGGAATAACGTTTTCTATCATTCTAATTTTATCCAACATATGTATCCCCCATAACATACAAAGCACCCCCCCCCGAAAAAATTTTCGAGGGGAGTGCTTATTGTTCCACAATATATACTTTATTATTCCTTGAAATTCATTCTAGCATCTTCTAACGTACAATGCTTCCTATCGAGTTGTTTTTTCAACAATACAAGCCGCGGTCGCATCACCTGTAATATTCGTTAATGTCCGTCCCATATCCAGAATTCTGTCAATACCAGCAACAAGCGCAATACCATCTACCGGCAGTCCCACTGACAGCAACACCGTACTGAGTACCACCATTGCTGCTCCCGGTACTCCGGCAGCACCGATTGACGCAAGCGTACCGGTCAATATAATCATAATCTGTAGCGGTATGCTGATTTCTATACCGTATGCCTGCGCAATAAACAGTGCCACAATGCCTTGGTATAGAGCATTACCATCCATGTTGATTGTTGCGCCAAGCGGCAGAACAAACCCGCTAACTTCTTTCGAAATATTCAGTTCTTCCTGCGTCCGCTGCATAGAAACCGGTAACGCAGCCGCCGAACTGCAACTCACAAATGCAATAACCTGTGCAGGCATCATCGCCCTATAGAAATCTTTTAATTTAAAATCCGAAAAGCATTTTAAAGATACCGTATATGTAATTCCCATCTGAATAATAACTGCCAGATAAAATACTAAAATGAGTTTTCCTAACGGTATTAATACGCTCAATCCATTCGCCGCTACCGTGGGTATCATCAACCCCAAAATGCCTATCGGCGTTAGAACCATAATACCTTTTGTAATAGTGCTCATCACTTCAAAAAGATCCTCTATAACGCCCCGCAGTCTTTCTCCCTTAGGTGCAACTTTGACAACCGCAATTCCTATAACAATCGCCGCAAAAATAATCTGCAGCATATTTGCATTTAACAGCGCCTCCAATATATTGCTCGGAAAAATTCCCACAATTTGATCCGCTATACTCGGAAATTCTTTCGCTTCGTACACTTCGCTTCCAACCGTAATGCCTACTCCCGGTTTAAAAATATTCGATAATACAAGACCGATAATAACTGCAAAAGCTGTCGTCGCCATAAAATAGACAATTGTGACAACTCCCATTTTTCCTATCTTCTTAATGTCCGTGATGCTTGAAATACCTACTATCAATGACGAGAATACAAGCGGTACCATAATCATTTTAATCAGATTAATATAGATTGTGCCTAACGGGCGAAACAATTCCGCCGTCTGGAGATTCCCTTGCAAAAGCACTCCGATAATGATACTGATAATTAATGATGCAAAAATAGCGATTGCTGACTTACTTTTCTTCATATCTTCCTACCCTTCTACCAGCACTTTAATATGCTGCTTTATATTTTTAATATCTTGTTCCATTTCTTCTGCTTCTTCAAATCTCAACAAAGCAACGCCGACCACGCCGCCGCTGTTCTCATATTCATTAAGCAAATCTCCTTTCTTTTTGTGGACATATAAATCCACTACTTTTTCCTTCATGTAATCATCGATAAACAGCTCGGTGAACCGACCGTTTACGTCGCTTCCGATAATATATTGAAAGCAGTATTGTATATGTGCCGGAGATTTTATATCGCACTTTTCTCCCATAGCAATCTGAAGCACGGCGGTCATCTCATCTTCTCCTGTTGCCAGTTGCATGAGCTGCGGAATATAATTTCCTCCCGTACGCGGACCAATCTCGATTATATATATTTCGCCTTGTGCCGTAACCCTGACTTCAACATTGATACCGCCACACCAGAATCCGGAACACTTTATCATCCGCGAAACCTCTTCATAAACATTCTTCATGAGTTTCTCGTCTATCCTTGCCGGGAACGAAGTTCCGATTGGAACAGAATTCTTGAAACGCTGTTCACCAAGCGCTATAAATGCTATTTGTCCGTCTATAACAACACCGTCTCCGTGGAACTGGTTATACGGTGTTTCTATACATTGTTCTATAATAACTCTTCCACATCTCGAGAATGTAAATGCATCTTCCACTGCCTTACGCAGCCCGGTCTGAGAATCAATTCTTCGTACACCTTTACTCCCCGAAGAATCGACTGGTTTCACCATACACGGATAGTTGATTGTAGATATGATATGCTCCAGCTCATCTGATTTTGTAATTGAATAGAAATCGGGAGTAAAAAATCCGTTTTCTTTTTGAAATTGTCTAAATAAATCCTTTTCGCTAAGGAGCCTTGTCGATTTGCAATCAGCTCCGGAAAGACGCAATTGATCACTGACATAAGCTGCCGTCATTGCTGACGGGTCGGAAGCATACGCAATAATCCCGTCAACTGCGTTCGCTTTGGCAAATTGCAGTACCGATTCCTTATCTGTAGTACTGATGTCCGCATACTCATCTGCAAAAGCATGCCCCGGATTTGTCGACAAATAATCACAGGTAATGACATAATATCCCATCTCTTTAGCACGTTTAATTGCCGGAACTTGCGAATATGCCCCGCCAAGCATTAGTATTTTTCTCAATGCATTTCTCCTCTACTACTGTATTTCATACACTAAACTGCAAACAGTGTTAATCCCTGTGGTATCCCCAGTGTATATCTTAAATGGATACAATATTGGGGATTTATTTCTTTAATTGCTCTATAAGAAGCAAGCAGTACTTTCTCATCAAATCCAGCTCTGATAATAATTTTAGGCTTGGTCTTCTGTAAAATTCCGCGTGCACCCCAAAGAATCTCCGGCACGGAAAACGGAAAATTGATTTTGATGATTGACAGCGATTGTTCTACCGCCAGTTCCCTGCATAAGCTATCTATTGTAATTGCCGGACAAGACCTGCCTCTCCCTGTGTCTCCACATATCCCGCCCCGTTCTTTTTCACCCTCAAAGTAAACATATCCGTCTTGGTCGTAAAGACATTCTTGTCGAAAAATGACATTATCCACTCCACGCTTTATCATATTTGCCCGAAGCTTACTAAAATTTTGCTCATCCGGTTCCGCCGCAATAATTCCTTTGTACTGTCCGGACACACTATCTGCAAATGATAAAATCGCATCGCCGACACAGGCACCGACATCCAGCAGAAGCTCATCGCATGTCAGTTCAAAAATATCATTTATCCAGTAAGTAGTCCCCTTTTTATAATACGGAAACATGTACCTCGCATTGTCATTGATTCTCGCCTCAAAATACGAACACAGGCATTCTCTTGAGAGATCATCCTGAAGGTCAGCAAATATACAATTCACAGCCTCCTCTTCTCTCTTCATAAACTCATTTGCAATCGGATGATATATTTCATAACATAACGATGTAAGGAAATAAACATTGCCTATATTGGGGATGCCCTCTAGCCTTTTCAGACCGTCTTCGTAATTGGAATGTCCTATAATAACACTAAAAGATGAATATTTTTCTATCAGTTCGTTCAGCTCATACACCGGTAATCCCTGAAAAAAATCCGTATTCTTACCGGTGTCCACGAAGAATCCCTGCACATTAATACTATGTGCCCTGCAATACGCAGGAAGGTTATTTGCAAGTGCACCGATTCCCCATATATAAATAGGCGCCGTATCATTTTGGATTCTTTGATATAGCGGTACGACATCTTTCTCAATATGAATCCGCTCTATAAACTTTTCATCCTTCATGCGATTGTTTCCTTTTACTTCTATACTCTTTCTGTTTCCGAATAAAAGTGTGATATCCTTTGTCACCTAATATTTCTCGCAGAATTAAGTTCTGAAGTACCTTTACATTGTCTCTGAACTTAAGGCTCCCATCGATTCCAGCCTGAATCCTGCGATTCTCCTTACGCATCTTAAAAGGCATTGGCAGACAGTATTCAAAACTTTGCGATTCGTCTATATTCTTGGTTAACGGGTCATACTCAGGATCCACTCCACAATGTGCGCCGCTGCCGTCCCTCCCAAAGTTTCTACAAAGAGATTTGACCGGTGTAATAATATATTTGTTCTTGATAATGCAATAAATGTTAATGTTGATATCTATTGGCGCAACTTCACCGTCCTTACTAAACATCGCCTCATACGGATCGCATAAATAACGGTGAACATACCACCAAAGCATGTTTCTGGAGTGATAATACAATTTCCAGATGTAATACGGATTCCGCCCGATGGAATCAAACAATTTACGATTTTTATCTTGCGAAAACCGTATCCATTTGTCCCTCCATATTCCTTCTCCGTAATAGTACTGTATGGATGATAGTTTCAGAATGTTTTCTCCCTCCGTGTACCATTCTCTTTCAGGTGTATGTCCGCATAAATACAAAATATCCGGATCATCCTTGAACAGTTCCAATCCTTTATCCATAAATTCTATAAAGCACGGCGAAAACTCATTATCATCCTCTGTTTCAATCCATCTGTCGTAAGATTGAAATATGATGCGTTTCAAAAACATATAATTCTCGGCTCCTCCCAAATTGGAAGGCTGATAGTAAACAGATACCTTCTTAAATCCTTCTATTCCCGCTTCTAAATATTCCCTGACTTTCCTGTATCCTTCCCAATGAGACTCTTTCGCCGGATAGTCAACAGAGATATACAGTTCTGTATATTTTGCCCAGCTATTTCTCTGTAATGATGTAATGCATCGTTTTAAGTGTTCGTACCGGTTTAATGTTGCAATAATAATCGGTGCGTATACCATATGGTTTTCTCCTCATAAACATACAAAAGCACCCCCCCCCCGAAAAAATCTTCGAGGGGAGCGCCGCTATTATTCCCACTATTCACTTTAAAAATTTATGGTTTATATTCTAGCATCTTTCATTATATAATGCAATATGTTCTATGTTTTGAGTACGATTCCTATATCTTTCATGTTTGTGAAGAAGTTCATGGTATCTTTTGTCCCCTAATATTTCTCTTAGAATCCAGTTCTGGAGAACTTTGATATTATCCTTAAATTTCAGACTGCCATCAATCCCTGCCATAATTTCTGGTTAATGATTTGATTGGCGTAACAATATATTTGTTCTTAATAAGGAATACGCCCGATGGAATCAAACAGTTTCTTATTTTCTCCTTCCGTATGCCATTTCTTTTCCGGAACATACCCACATAAATACATAATGTCCGGATCATCTTTAAATAGCTCCAGCCCTTTATCCATAAATTCAATAAAGCATGGCGAAAACTCATTATCATCTTCTGTCGCAATACATATATCATAAAGCTCACTATTGCTTTGTCCCATTACCAATCATTCTCAACCGCAGCATATAGCACTGTTTCCCAGCTCATAGAAGTATATTGTCTTACCTTAAAACGATATTCCGGAACAAGGGATAATAAGTATCCGGGTATTTCATATAAATCTTCCGGTTTGTGATAAATACAAATCGCCATACGGGGTTTGTCCTTCCGTATCGTTTCACTTGCACCACGTAAAGCCTCAAGTTCTGCACCTTCTATATCCATCTTGATAAAAGTTATCTTCCCGTCATAGCCGGCAACTGCATCGTCAATTTTAATCGTTTCAATATCATTCGTTCCATTTACGTCTATCTGTCCCTGACTAGCTCCCTCCGCAAAGGAAATCCGTCCGGTTTCTGACCAAGTACCTTTGCTAAACAAATCTATATTTTTTATACCGTTTTCTTCATAATGTTTCCCGCAAATTTCCACGTTAGACTCCATCGGCTCAAAAGCAAATATTTTCTTATACGAACCATTGGTCCATCTTGCAAAATCAATATCGGTTTCCCCTTGAAAAGCTCCTGCATTGACAAACACCTCATTCTTTTTCGGAGAAAACATATCAAAATATTGCCAGCCAACCTGCCCGATTGGTATCAGTCCATAACTATTTGCATGAACGAGCCTGCCCGGATATTTTTCTTTTAACTCTTTCATATTCTGGCTCGGGAGCAGCACTGCATCAGAGCCTGCCGCTTCCCATACTGCAATGTCCGTTCCTATTGTTCTGAATCTCTCGCTGTATTTACTGTGTTTGAAGAGTAATTCACAATATTCATATCCATCCCCTTCACCAAATAAGTAGAATATCTTGTCACTATCATATATATCTAATTCCGGAATCTCCCAATGATCATACCCCAGCTTAATATAGTCGGCTAAAAGCAGGCTTAGTTTATTGTTTTCACATAATGACAGTCTTGCCTCAATTAATCCTTTGGATAAATCATCCAGATAATAGGGCAAATACTTATAAGTCAATTGTCTTCTTTTTTTGTCTTTCAATTTCAATATTGTTTTTGTAATTCCGATTGATGGCAGCTTCATTTTTTCTCCTTCATAACGTACAAAACACCCCCCCCGAAAAAATCTCGGAGGGAGTGTATTTCAATATTCTCCACTCATTTTCTCTATATATGATTTACTTTACGCTTGTATTTGTTCCAAATATTATTGTGCCCGACAAGATCCATGCTCTAAAATATCACAAATCCTGTCCACATCCTCCAATGCCAGATCTGCATAAATCGGCAATGTCAATACCCGATAAGATATCTCCCTCGCTATCGGTGTCTCTGATGTGTCAAACCAAGACTTATAACATCCAAACTCATTGACGCATGGATAGAAATATTTTCTGGCAAAGATATTATTCTTCTCCAGCATATAATGTACACCGTCTCTCTTTATGCCGTATGCGTCTTCGATAAGCACCGGAAAATATGCATAATTTGGTAATACATTCTCATTCTGAGCCGGAAGCCTGATCCCCTTTACACCATGCATTCTTTCTATATACCGCTCATATACTCTTTTTCTTCTGGCAATTTCCGTATCTATATGACGTAGATTGCAAATACCCATCGCCGCTGCAAACTCATTCATCTTTCCGTTCGCACCGACAGCATCCACGTTCTCGGCATCTGTTATCCCGAAATTTCTTAGCTGGTATAATCTTTCTCCCATTTCTTCTTCTCTGTATACTACACCACCGCCTTCAATAGAATTAAACACTTTGGTCGCGTGAAAACTAAACAGAGATGCATCGCCATAATTTCCGATGCCCTTTCCCTGATATTTCTCCCCAAAAGCATGGGCGGCATCATAGATTACTTTTAACTGATATCGGTCGGCTATTTCTTGAATTGTGTCTACGTCGCAAATATTGCCATATACATGCACCGGAAGAATTGCCACCGTCTTATCCGTAATCAAAGCCTCTATCTTATCCGCATCTATCGTATAATTATCTTCTCTGATATCGCAGAATACAGGTCGCAAATCATTTCTGACTATGGCATGCGTCGTAGACGCAAATGTAAACGGGGTTGTAATAATCTCACTGTCTTTCGGAAAATTCATCGCTTGTATGGTCATCTCCAAACCCATATGTCCGTTACAGAACAATGATATATTAGGAACTCCCAGAAAATCTTTGAGTCCTTCCGTAAACTGCTCGTGTTTAATGCCCATATTCGTCAGCCAGTGAGACTGCCATAAGTCTTTAATTTCTTCTACATATTCTTCCAATTCAGGCATAGAAGAACGTGTCACCAGTATCTTGTCCATCGTTTCATCCCAACTATCTTTTCTTTCGGCTTCTAGTTTCTTTATAGCTTCTCCTTACAATACAGATAACACCCCCTCCGATAAAAAATCAGAAAAAGGTGTTATTTTCGTTTAAATGATTTGCTATATCGAACTTATTCTATCATCTTTCGCCAATCATAGCAACTGTTTGATTTCTATATTTACTGCCGTCCATATGATAGAAAGCCAACCTTGCTATTCGGTTGGCTTTCTAAAAAATGTATTCCTTACTAGAACATTACATCTTTCTTTTTTAGGTGTTCATAATAATACGGCTCTAGCATTAATATCATGGACTCTTTTGTAATGTCCCTAAATCGAAACGAATATAATAATTCCCTGATATGTAATTTATTTATTCCATCTTCATCCGAAAAATCTTCATTATACTTCTTCAACAATGAAACATAGAGATGCAACGCAAACTTTTCATTAATCCTTTCTGCGCTCACATCAATCGAATCGATCCATAAAGGACGTAGTTTTATAAACCAATAGCAGTACAGCGCAGTTTCCTTGTACTCTGAAGTAATCATTTCATTATGGAACACTTTAAAATAATGCTTTCTTTTATGCACTCTGACAATAATATCCCTCAAAGCATTTATATTTGTTTTAACCGACTCATACGGATATAAATCACTACTATCACAAAAATCATGTAACAGCTTATCTAAATCGCGTACTTCTTTCATAAATTCCTGTTCGGTCATCCATTTGTATTTTTCTGACATATTAAAATCATGCCTCCAAGCTGTTTATTCATCCAAATCATTGTAAATCATATGCAAAAAATCCTTGTTTTCCTTCAACAGTCTATCACTAGACTCAACTAACTGGGACAAGGTTGAAGCATCGTCAATTTTACTGTTTATATCTACTTGATCTTTACTATTGCGAAAAGCCTCTCGAATCTGCTCTTCATCATACCCAAAGTACTGCTTTCTTTCATCCATAGTCTTCCCCTCCGTCCTATACAATGCAGATATTGTGTTCTTTACATATTCTATCTATATCCACGCCAAATCTCTGATATAACTCATAATTTTTTCTATTCATCTGATTCATAGACGGATTCCAAACTTTTGTAAAATATTGATTAGCATTAGCGATAATTAGTATATTTCGTATGATTCCGTCTAAAGATCTCCACCCGGTCTTTAGAATTTCTTTTTCATACTCCAAACGTACTAATCCATCTAATTCTTTTATTGTACTTAATCCAAACAACTTTAGTTCATTAAGGATCAAATCTATATCCCTAAATACTTGCGGTGATATATCCGGAAATTTCCAAGCCATAAATTTTTCCAATGACATCGAATTTATTTGGTACCTTAAGCATCCTCTTTCAATTTCCTGTTCTACTTTACTGACATACTTATCAAAGGATTCAACATATGCATCCATCTCCAAATCTGCCAATTCCAACATTCCCGCTAATAAATTCTTTCTTCGCTCCAAATCTTCAGGCAACTCACCTTCAAACTTATATCCTTTTTCATGAGTGATTTCGGACCATGTATGAGCAATCAGACTTGTGACCTGAATTTCACATTTTAATGTTTCAAACTTCTTATTCTCTGGCATTCGAGCCCTATCTTCATCAAAAGATACTACATAATGATTGCCACGATAGCCTACTTTGTCATTCCCCAAAGCATGTGTTTTATCAACAGAATTTTGAGTATCTATCTGAAAAATCTTTTCGATCACTCCTACAATATAAGGAATATCCTTTTTGCTATATGTTATGACTCTAACCCCTGCTAAATCGGTAATCTCACTATTTTCATTATATTTATCTTTTCGAAGTTTTTTTCTTAGACTTTCTATTTCTTTAGCGCGTTTAGAATAAGATGCAATTTTGATAGTCGGATGTTCTTGCCTTATGACTTCTTTAAGAATATTAAGAACCTGTTCTGCAAACTCCTCATACAAAATTCTTATATTAGAATACTGTCTGATTCGTTCTTCTACATATTGCTCATTCATATGTTACCCGCCTTCGATATCTTCTTGGATAATCATCAAAGAGAAGCCTAATTAGTATACCATACTACTACATTAAGTTCAATCATATTTTGTCCGAAAAATATAATTTTATTCATGAAACAATCAACTACCAATTCTGCTCTTATATAAATACCTAGTAAACTATCCGCTTTTTTCATCTTTTTCTAATAATACCACTATATATTGAGCCATTCAATCTCATTCTACTATATTTTGTTATTTTACCTTCCACATTTCTCGATTCTCTCACGATTTGCATAGAAAGCTTTAATCGTTTTTTCTAACCCTGCGCGGAAATCAGTCTTTGCCCTAAAGCCAAATTCCTTCTCTGCCTTACTTACATCTAATAATCTCCTGACCTGCCCGCCAAGTCCATTATCCAAATACTTAAATTCACCTTTATAGTTCATAAGCTCCTTCAAAATATCGGCAAGCTCCCGCATCTGAATTTCCTGCCCGCTTCCGATATTAACAGGTTCGCCGGATTCATACTTATCCGCCGCCATAATCACCGCCTCGGCAACATCTTCAATATAAATAAACTCCCTGCTCTCATAACCGGTTCCCCATACTTCCACGGCATTTTGCCCGTGGTCAATTGCATAAGCAATCTTTCTAATCAATGCGGGGATAACATGTGAATTTTTCAAATCAAAATCATCACCCGGACCATACATATTTACCGGCAGAAGATGAACAAAATGAAAACCATACTGTCTTTCATATGCTACGCATTGCGCTAAAAGCATCCTCTTTGTCAGTCCGTATGCATCGTTGCTGACTACCGGATAGCCGTTCCAAAGCTCTTCTTCCTTAAACGGGCACGGAGTAACAGCAGGATACTCACATACAGAACCTATTCCCACGAACTTGCCGACTCCATAATGATACGCTCCATGCACGGTATTCAAATTAATTAACGTATTACTATAAAACTGCGACGCTGAATGTGAACTACTGTATCCGATTCCTCCGATGTCCGTTGCCGCATGAATGACAATGTCGATTTTTCCCCATTCGGAAAGACATTTTTCATACATTTTGTCGGTCGCTTCTTTACTCTCTAAATTATACTCTGCACTTCTCGGAACAAATACCTCGTTTCCTTGTGCTTCTAACTGACTTACAATGTGCTTTCCTAAGAATCCTGCTCCACCTGTTACAATAATTTTTTTACCTGTCAAACTTATATCCTCCCTACATCTTTATCCAATTTTCGCACCAGATATCTTTCGTCGATTGGTTTACTTCCCATGCCTTCGGTGCAATGACTATCTTTTGCTCATTCCGGTTCAGCCATGCCGCCCACCAGCTAAAGCTGCTGTTTGCAATAATATTGTCCTTACACTCAGCCATCAATGCCATGTCTAAGTTACCAGTCATCAAATCACCACTGTCTTCAACTATCGTAATATTATCTCCCTCAAAATTTTGTTCTGCCCAAGGAATATCATTCGTAAAAATATAAAAATGAATATTTTCTCTTCTGTCCTGCATATATGTCATGGCATTTCTATAGTAGTCTAACGTTGTTGTCCCGTATATCTCCGGATGATTCAAATAATCACCTCGCCGTATATGCACGGAAACCGACTGTTTTCCTGCTATCTCTTCCAGCATTCTCTTCTGATAGTCTGTAAACAAATCCGGAAAACGATACATCTGCCGCACTTCTTCCTGCGCACCCGCAAAATACTTTTCCGACTGCCAATATCCGTTCAGATACACATCATCCAACTCCAATACATTTCTATCAAACACTGCCGTCGCTTTTTCCTCATAGCATTTGCACCTTTGCGGAAAAATACGGTACTCCCATCGCTTAAATAAGTTTCTGTTATCCCTGTCCTTTAAATATTCCAAAGCAGTTTCATTATCAATTACCGGATACTCAAAGCCAAACAAATCAATATTCGGTTCAATTGCAAATACTGCCCTCTCCTTTTTTGCCTGCTCATCAAGACGATTATGTGACAAATCTACATAAACCGTCTTCCCCATTTTGATTAATTGTCTGTATAGTGCGAAACCAAACATTTGATTTCCAAAACGACCTTGTATATTAACAATTATCATCTCTTACTTTCCCTTCAAGACCTCTTCCTTCTCTCTTAATATAGCATGTCCGTCAGCAATTTCATATATTCTGTTGCACTTTCTGATTGTCGTCAGTCTGTGTGCAACAATAATAAGCGTTTTATGTCCCTGCAGAGCCTCTATAGATTCCATAACGGCACTTTCCGTCTCATTATCCAGCGCAGAGGTTGCTTCATCAAGAACAAGAATATCCGGATTATAATAGAGTGCTCGGGCAATAGCTATTCGCTGCCTCTGTCCACCCGAAAACTTAACGCCGCGTTCCCCTACGACTGTATCCAGTCCATTTGTCAAGTTCTGCACAAACTCCTTTAGCTGTGCCTGCTCTAACGCGCTCCAAACCATTTCGTCATTGATTTCTTCCTGACGAATTCCGAATGCTATATTGTTTCGTATCGAATCATCCACCAGAAATACCACCTGCGGCACATAACCGATTAAACGGCTCCATTTCCGTGGAATTGTCTCAATTCCTATGCCGTCTACTGATACGGTTCCCCTTTCCGGATGGAGTAATCCCATAATCACATCCGCTAAGGTCGTTTTACCTGCACCCGAAGCGCCAATCAGGGCAACCGAGTCTCCTTTCTCAATTGTAATTGACACATCCTGCAGAACATATTTATCCGAACGCGGATATTTCCAACAGATATTCCTTACTTCTACCCTGTCATGAAATGAGTACTCTTCATCAGATTGACTTTCAACTTCCTTATTAATCTGTCTGTCAATAATCTGTCGGTATTCCTCCACTGCATGTAATTCATCCGATACCGCTTCTGCCGTAGGACGATAGTACACAACATTATTTAAATAGCCTGTCATTCGTGAGACAGACGGCAGGATACGAAATGCTGCAACCGCAAATACGCTAAGTTTAGGTACAAATTCTTCCACTGCAACTCCCGATGCCAGTCGAAAGCATACCACCAGAATAAGCCCGATAATACAGACTGTTTCAATCAATCTCTCCGGTAATGCGCTAATTGTTTCAAATGATACCTCTAGTTTACGCTGCTCTTCATAAGCCTCCTCATATGCTTCCACAAAACACTCTGCCCGCTGCATAACCTGTACTTCTTTATAACCATTCACCGCCTGATAAGCGCACTTTGTGCGTTCTGCATTGGCATCTCTCTGTTTCGTCCCGATTTTACTCAGACGATTCTTGAAGAAAAAAGTAATACCAAAGAAGCAGAGTCCGGCAATCAACAATATTTGTAACGCCATAACAGCATCTACAAAAATAGTAAAAATACCAATCAACACCACCGTAAAAAATTCCGAAAAAAATTTAAACCCATTTTGCAGTATTTCTAACACCCCAAATACATCTGTAGATAATGTTCGTATAATTTCTGCGCTGTTTATATCCAGAAAATATACATAGGGTCTTTTCATATAAGATGCCAGCATTTTGGTCGATAAATTTTTCTGAAATCTCCAACGAAATTTGGACTGTATCCGAGAAGATGCAAACAAATACACATTTTTAATCACATACACTAACGAAATAAATATACCACAAAGATAAACAATACTGTATGTATCTTTCAAGTTTAGTGTTTTTACTATAATAGCGATATACCACTTATTCACTAATTCCTGCGGCTCCATAATGGACTGGATAAATGGTAAAATCGCTGAAACACCCAAAGTTTCAAATAATGCTCCGCCAATGATCAATATAAAAATGAAAAATGCCTGCTTTTTTTGCCTCTCCGTCATAATGTAACGGAGTTGATTCCACATCCGGATCACTGTTCCAAAGTCTTTAAGCATCTATCTATTCCTTCCTAACGATTTCCTCGGAGCATTCCGACTGCCTTATGCATACCGATGTTGATCCGGATTCTTATTTTATCATATAAAGCGTTTTGATATACAAATCCAAACCGTTCCCAATATCTGTTAAAGCTATAGACATGATTTGCAGTGTAGAACAAACGCATTCTTTGTTCTAACGCCCGATATGAGTCTCTCGGATTATTCCATATACTGCAAATTTTGCATATGATGTCTTCCCTATGTGCTATCTCCTCTTCCGTCAATCCGCCTCTGAAAAATGCCCCTGCCACATCATACTCGATATGATGCTTCGCTAAATATTCTTTATTCAAAGCATCATTGACACCGCCCAACGTATCGCCATAGACAGCGCTGGCGCTCTCGCCGTGTAGTCTGTACACAAGAAGATATTCTTTCAAATTCGCACAAGGAAACCGCTCTACAACACGTTTCCACAATTCAAAATCTTCACTGTATGGAGTGTTACGATAAAACAAGTTTTCCCGCAGGAAAACTTCTCTGCGCCACATCACGGTAGGATGTCCAAAAGGATTGCCCAGCATACACTCGAATCGAATACTACCTGCATCGGTAAAATATCCCCTGTCATCCATATGCCCGTCATCATACAACCCTTTCATAGCCGTACCGCACATCACAATATCCGGGTGCCTGTCCAGATATTTCACCTGTTTCTCGAAGCGCTTCGGCATACTGATATCATCTGCATCCATTCTTGCAATGTATTCGCCCTTGGCTGTTTTCATACCAAGATTCAAAGACTCTGCCAGACCAAGCTTACTTTCCTTATTCTCAATCACGCGTATTCTCTGATCCGCCTTCTTACTTTCCACGATGTCCCTGCTTGCCGCATTGCTTCCGTACTCAAGCAGTATCAGCAGTTCAAAATCCCGAAATGTCTGATTCAGTATACTGTCAATGGCTTCTTCAAGAAACCGTTCTCCGTTATATACCGGAAACAACACACTCACTTTAGGCTGCATACTATTTGTTCTCCATCATCTATCTACTTAGAATCTTTACATGCCAAATCATAGAAAATCTGCATATACTGCCTGCTGATATGGCTGATTTCAAACTTGTTTTCTGCATATTCTTTAATTGCCGCAGTATCAAATTCTTTGTATTTGCGAATCATCTCTTCCAGACCATCCGCAAGCGCCTGTGTGCTTCCTTTATCTACGACAATGGCTGTGTCGTTTGTAACGAGCGAATTAGCCCCGCCCGATTTTGTGACCAGCACGGGCTTACCAAGCAGCATCGCCTCCTGCACGGACACGCCGGAGCATTCCAGAATACTCGATGATACAAAGAAGTCCATCTGACTGACAATCTCATATACTTTGTCTCTCGGGCAGTCACCATAGAAGATACATTCCTTTTCAATCCCGAGTTCTTTCGCCATCTGCATATAATGCTCTCTATATTCACCATCGCCGATAATATGCAGTACTGCCGAACACCCCTTGTCCAGAATCTGCCGCATGGCTGGAAGAAGAAACTGATATCCTTTGATATCAATGCTGTAGAAGAGTCCTACAATTACAATATTGGTAACCCCTTCCACACGGTAGTTTTGACTCTTATCAGATACAATATCCGCCGGCTGAATGCCGTTATACACAACATCAAATTGTAATTTAGGGAAAAACTGCTGCAAATTATTCTTCAGATTCTCCGAACAACATGCAATATAATCACAGCGTTCATACACGTATTTTGAAATATAATAACCCACCTTGCCCGCCAAAGACACCTCCGTGGAAGAGTGTTCCATGAGAACAAGCGGAATATGATAAAATCTGCTTAAAAAAGCTGCATACTTTCCTGCCTCAACAGCCACATGCGCAAAGATAATATCCGGTTGGAATTCTTTCCTGATTTTACGAAATGATCGAAAAATGCGAACACGGTTCCTGAGCCGCTCCTTAGGATGAAACTGACTACGATAAGTGAACACTCCTCTGTCTTCATGCCTAACCATCTCTTCTTCAAGCGTCCGATCAAACGGATAATAAACCGCTACGTTACAATATTTCTGAAAATCAACTGCCTGCTCATAATGAAAAATACCGGTAGTTACATTATCACGCCTATAGCTGAAATACCAGCTCGGCATAATGAGTATATTCAGTTTTCTTCTTTCACCATAGTCCTTACCGGTATCAGCCATTTACATTGTTTCCTTCTTATAATGATTTCCCAAACGCTTTCACTCTGTCAATAATCTGGTCTACATCATCCATGGACAGACTCGGATGCAGCGGGATATTCAATCCTGTCTCGTTCAGAATCTCGCTGTTTGGCAATTTTGCCGTACTCTGATACAGCGGATTTAAATGCAACGGATGATAGCGGAGAGTCGTGTAGATGCCCTCGTCAAACAGCTTCTTAGCCATTGCATCACGTTTGGGCACACGAATAAAGTAGGTAAAGTACGAATGTTTGTCTCCCTGCGCCTCATTTGCGTCAAGCGGCGTCTCTATCCAGTCCACTGCGCGGAACGCATCTTGATAAATATCCCATATTTTCTTACGGTATGCCTGTAATTCATCAAGCTTCCCAATCTGCGCCAATCCGATACCGGCAGCAATATCGGACGGATTCATCTTGATAAAAGGCTCCACGATATTGTATTCCCACCAACGATCCTTACCATGTGTGGATGCTTCAAATCCGGATTTACCGATGCCGCAGTAACGTAAAATATCCGCACGCTCAATCTTCTTAGGGTCTTTGGTCACAACACCGCCACCCTCGCCGATAGAGAGATTCTTGACTGCATCAAAACTGTATACGCCTGCATCACCGACAGTTCCGCACGGCTTTCCTTTATACAATGAATCAACCGCATGACACGCATCCTCAATCACCGGATAACCTAATTCTATAATCGGGTCTAAGTCCACCGGAAGACCTGCATAATGAACAATCATAATAGCGCTCGTGTTCTCTGTAATATGAGGTTTGATCGTCTCTGCCGTAACATTCTGGGACTCCAGATCCACATCGCAGAATACCGGAACGCAGCCTGCCAGCATAATTACCTGTGCACAGGATACCCATGTGAAGGAAGGTACGATAACCTCACTTCCCTTCGGGAGTTCCAGTAATGTGAGCGCCATATAGAGTCCGTTGGAACCACTGTCCACCAGCACAAATTTATCTTTATGGAGTCTTTCTGCCATTTTTGCCTCAAAAGCTTTTGTCTTTGGACCCATTCCCATCCATTGGTTGTTAATACTGTCCGCAATCTGTTCGATTTCTTCTTGTCCAACTTTAGAACCAAAAACATTAATCATAATCTACTCCTCCTCGACGTCAATCTGAACCATAGTAATATCATCGTTATTAATTCCCATAATATAATACTCTTTTTCCTCTAAAATAGCAAACCCGCATTTGTGATACCACTTAACTGCCGGATTATCCTTCAGCACATCGCACTTAATGCTTCGCTGGGGGAATTTTTCCCTGATATAGGATAGCATCAAATACATAGCGTCCCGCATGAATACTTTATGTTCACCCTCTTCTCCCCTGATGATGTTATATAGGTCGATGGCATCCTCTTCTTCTGTGCGGAACGCCATGCATCCAATCGGATGACCGTCTTCTTCTATCACAAACATATAATCGTCTGTTCGCTCCTGATAGCCTTGAAACCACTTCAACTGCTGCTCCGGTTGAATCATCTCCTGATAAAAGAAGCTTGTGCGATGATTATTCTTCCATGTCCTCAAATCCTCCTGATTGGCATCTGTGGCAGACACTAAGCTTAAGTATGGGAAACTTTCACACCTGATTGTAATCTTTTTATCCATTCTTCTCCTCTTATACCCTCTGGCAGAATTGCAAAATCTGCTTTGCTCTTTTTCTTCCGAGTAGCAGATACACAACATATGCCATTATCGTCCTAAAGCGCTCTTTTGCGTCAACCGGATAGAATCTATCCAGCCTCCTGTTATTTTCTTCATAGAAAGGCAGGTCTGCCGATCCAACCGCCTCAAAGTCCTTGTGCTCATCAATCGGCTGCGCGGCATAATCATAATTTCTGGACGAAACCGGCTTATTTAAATCTATCTGTATATTTTCACAGTTCATCCCCGTTCCGTTGTAGCCGATATTCCTTGTCTTAGATACTTTCGGGAAAATAACATATTTATGGTTCATAAAGATATAAACGCTGAACGCCATATCCAGTTTGACAATCTCATCATGCTGCACAAGCACAGGAATATACTCCAGCATACCTTTAACCAAATTGCAGAACTGATTACAACTCGCCTTATAAAACCGACGCATTTGAAACGGTCGGCGCATAATTTTTTCAAAATTGTGCATCGTGATATCACGATACATTTCTTCTTCTTTCTCTCTCCATGTGGCGTAACCCCACGCGGTATAATATGTGTTAATTTTAACGAGGTTCCTGTTATCCTCCATCCACCTAAAGGGATAAGAATAACCGCAGACTGCCTGTACACTCATATCCTTTTCATAAATCGCAAGATTTGCGTTCATGTACGCAAGAAAATTAGGAGATACCTCAATATCGTCTTCCAAATAAATGAATCTGTCATATTTCTCATAAAGCCTTTGCCTTACGGACACAAAATTATCATACCATCCTTTATTCTCCGTCTGTTTTATAAGATACACATTGGCAAAGCCGTCCACTCCTCTTTCCAAATATTCCAGTATCCTCCCATACCCTTCTCTGTGCGTATCCTTCAGTGGAAAATCTATGCCGATATACAGGTCTGTATATGCTGCATCAGAATTGTTACGCAGCGACTCTATACATCTGACCAGTTCCTCGAAACGGCATAAAGTTATAATCAATACCGGTGCATAGTTCATTGTTTTGTCTCCGAAATATTCTTGAAATCCTCTTCAATCAGAGAATACTTTAAATGACATCCCTCTTTATAGGACATTCCGCATTTCTCTTTTACTGATAATTGCCAAGCTGAAAAATATATACCTTTTCGTATCCGCCTTTCATTCTAAGCGCCCCTAGAGTTCCGTTAACCATAGGTGCAATCAATGCGTCACACTTTGAAAGGCAGTAGGTAGTAGACAGATAATCCATCATTTTTTCATACTTATACTCCGCACCATGACCTTGATTTATGACATCAAATAATCCTGTACTTCCTGTATTTTCAAAGCGGCTGCAATCATTAAATACCAATTCATCTTCAAAGTGCTCTTTGAGCCCCTGTAAAATCATCTCATCTTCTGTCGCCACAAAAATCGCATCATATTCTCCGATTTCTTCTTCCCATATCCCTCTCATTTCTTCTATCTTTTCAATTGTCATTTGAATCGAAGGCATTACCGCATGTCCAAAGGGTTTAAGCCCCAGATAGTCCGTGCCACGACATTTAACTCCCAAAATTCTTCTGCTGTCTCCTCGTATTCTTCTCCATTCACTTTCACATATTTTCTCAGCTTCTGGACATAACTTGATATACTTCGAAACAAGCGAGTGACTTTCCAAAATTTTGTCAGCATCTAATATCTCAGATAGCTGCCCGTCATACATACCATGACACAATACAACATTACGGCTATGATATACCTCCTCAAGTGTATATGGAAATGGTTGCAAGAAACAATATTCCCACCAATTAATCCTGCCAATTGTTTCCTTATCATTATAATAATAATTAGGATAATGCTTCATATCCACTATAGGAATCATTCCTCTTTCGATGGCAGTTCTAATATGCCCAACTACCAAGGCGTGCACCGCAAACAATCCAGCCATTCTATGTGGATCACGAATAACATAAAATACTTTGTCCGGATTCAGATTACCAAAAGAAGCATGAAGCTCTCTCGAATTGCAAACCAAATACACCAACAAATTTCTGCATTTCTCCAAAAACCATAAATTACTATTCAGCCATTTCCATTTGATAATGTGATTATATACCTTAATGACTACTCCCGTCACTTTATGAAATACCATGCCATTTTGCATAATAGTGTGTCTCCCTCAACCGTTATTTTTATAGCATTCCACCACTTTCTCAATAATCTCCGTAGTAGACAAACCTTGTTCTAAATCGATAAACTGCATTTTCCCGCCGTATGACTCTATTATCTCACGTTCAGGCATATATTTACCTTCCCAATCCCTTCCCTTCACCGCCACATCCGGCTTAAGCGCAGAAATCAACCTGCTCGGATTGTCGTCTTCCATCAGCACCACATAATCCACATACTTAAGCGCACTGACCATACGCATACGATTTTCTTCATCGATAATCGGTCTGCTTTCTCCTTTGATTCTCTTAACCGACGCATCACTGTTGACAGCCGCCACCAGAACATCCCCATACTGTCTTGCCTGTCTGAAGGAAGACAAATGTCCTGCGTGAAGCAGATCAAAACAGCCGTTAGTAAATACAATTGTTTTTCCTTGTTCCCTTACACCCCGAAGCTTCTGCTGTATCTCTTCTAAGGTCAATATTTTGTCTTTTGCACCGTTCTCCATTGCTTCAGCCAATTCTTGTACAGAAACACTGGCAGCTCCGAATTTGGAACATACGATTGCCGCCGCAGTATTAGCAAGTCTGCAGCTTTCCTGAAGCCCTGCGCCAATAGCCATTGACGCCGCAATCATGGACACCACCGTATCTCCTGCACCGGTCACGTCAATTACTTCCTGCGCTTTGGTAGGGAAGTCTCTTCTCGCATTCTGTGCGTTCAAAAACATAATGCCTTTCTCCGACCTTGATATAATTAGGTTCTCGATTCCATCCCGGTTTTTCAATGTAAGACCGGCATTCTCCACATCTTCATCGGTAATCAGCTTCATCCCCGTGGCAACAGCTAATTCTTTCTCATTCGGTTTACAGACTGTTGCACCTGCGTACTTGGCATAATCAACTCCCTTCGGATCCACAACAACGGGGATTTTCTGTTGTATGCACATATTAATGATTCCCTGTGCAACGTCGTGTGTAACGTTCCCCTTTCCGTAATCCGACAAGATCACGGCATCGATACCTTGCATAATGCTCTCCACACTGTTCAGTACCCGTTCCTCCATCGCCTTCTCAATATTCTCAGCCTTTTCCTCATCCAAACGGATAAACTGTTGGTTTCTGGAAGTAATGCGCGTTTTAATCACGGTCTGCAAACTGTCGACATTCTCAAAATATGTCGTATCGGCACCCATTTTTGAAAAGGTATCCGTCAGCCATAAACCTTCCTCATCGTTTCCGGTAAATCCTGCCACGCGTACCTTTACACCGAGCGCAAGCAGATTTGATACCACATTGCCTGCTCCCCCAAATTTTCTTTCCCTACCCGTAACATGCAGAACCGGAACAGGCGCCTCGGGGGAAATTCTATTGACCTCACCGTGAATATATTTATCCACCATAAAATCACCATATACTAATATTCTGACTTCTTTCATCTTATATAATTGTCTGCTGTCCATCTCCTGCTCCCGTCTGTAACAAGTAAATCGTCTCATTTTGTGCGGCTTATACATCTTTCGCCGCTTTTACATTTTTTGCTCCACCAGTTGACACAATGTATGTATCGTATGTTCATGTATCTCTTGAATACGAGCCGTTCTATCATGAGGTACACACAATACAATATCGCAAAGTTCTCTCATTCTTCCGCCGGTTTGTCCCGTCATACCGATTACTTTCATCTTCTTATCCCCAGCCATGTGCACGGCGCGAACTATATTCTCTGAATTGCCGCTTGTAGAAATTGCAATAAAAATATCGTCTTCCGCCCCCAACGCTTGGATCTGTCTCTCATAAACTGCCTCAAAGCCATAGTCATTACCACCCGCTGACAAGATGGAACTGTCCGTTGTCAGTGCCATTGCCGGATATCCTTCCCTGTCCTTCTCAAAGCGTACCACTAACTCCGCCGCCATATGCTGTGCGTCGGCTGCCGATCCGCCGTTACCGGCAATCAACACTTTATGCCCTGTCTGTATCGCATGCAATATACATTCTGCCGCTTCTATCATTTTGTCCGCATAATCCGTTTCCATGACACGTCTAAGAAGCTGCATCTGCTCTTTCATATTCTTCTCTATTATTTCCCGCATATTGATATCCACATCTATTCTCCTGCTCTATTGATTATTCCGCACATCTTTTGCTCTATCCTCTCCATCACATCATCTACCGTGACCGCATCCAGACATTTACGAATTCCATGTTCTCTGATATACTGTCTGCATTCCGCCGTCTTGTCTACGCCATCCAGCAGGCAGTTCCTGCATTTCGTATCGTGATAGCATACTACAGGCAGATTTCTTCCTTCTGTCAACTCTACTTCGTACGGCAGAAATCTGCCATACTCCCATGGTCCCCAGATGCAGAATGCCTGCGTATTTACCGCCGCCGCAAAATGTACTGCGCTGGTATCATTTGTAACAATAAATTCCGCGCCACGTATAATCTCTATCAATTCCAGAAGAGACGTCTCTCCCATTCTGTCAATAAGCATTTCTTTCGGAGCATACCGTTTGGCAAATTTCTCTCCCAGATATGCCTCCTCTTTGCCGCCGCACAGACAGCACTTCAACTGTCCGTATTGTGCACTCTCATGTAATCGTTCGGCAAGTTCTGCGAAACGTTCAATCTGCCACATTCTTTCCGGTTCACTGGCTCCCGGAAACAAGACAAAATATTTATCCGACGGAACTTTGCCGCGCACCGTTTCCACCTCTTTGAATAACGGCACACCTGATTGTATTTCTCTTTTCACTATCTGCCTTGTAAAGAGTGCATTCCTGTGAATTTCCATGATATGATTTCTCGGCGTCACTACCACTTTCTGATAAATCGGTCCTGCCAACCGATAGGTAAAACGGGAGGTTATCGTCTCCGGAGAATCTATTGTAATTTTCTCATAAGCTGTCACGGCGGACATGACCATATCCGAGAATATTTCTTTGGAATAAGTACATTGAATTGCCTGTCCGCCATGCACCCCTTGTAACAGGCGATGCATTGACCAACGATACTTCACCTGTGACGTATGCCTAAGTTTCCCGTAATTGACTCCGATTATTTCATCAAAATAACCTGTATTACGCGCAATCTCACTACAGACCTGATTACAAATCAATATCACCCTGCCGTCCAGCCCTTGTCTGAATTCTTTCGCAGCATCCAGCCACATAACGAAATCACCGATTGCATCGAGCCGTACCAAAACCATATCATTACTCTGTACATCACTCCTTCGGTTACGCATCCTGATAATCAGCAAATCTGCCAATGATACGATGGCTACCAGCAGTGACTCTATACCCTTCTTCATATATCCGTTCTCCGTTCTTAATCGGCTCCCACTGCCTCCTGCAGCCGATTATCTGCGCATTCTGACAACAGCCTTCAAGGGTCGCATCAGATAATACAACAACGGATAATGCTCCCTGATGCTTCTATCGTCCTCCGCGCGCATCCTATCCAGATTTGCTTTCTGCGAGCTGATTCCTGTCACACAGTCCACAACGCTGACATTCACGTCTACATACTGCATTCTGACATGTTCGCGGACGCAGCGCAGCAGGAAATCGAAATCCGCACAAATCCGGTAGGACTCGTCAAACCGAAGCTTTCTCATAATAGAAGTCTGCGCAAAAATCCCCTGATGACAGGGCATCTTTCCCATCATTAATAATTTGAACACCCTATGTTTCCCGGGATATTTTTCCGTGACGGTTTTATCCGCATATATTTTTGTGACATTTCCATATATAACATCCGGCAGTGGACTGCCGTCGTCGCATATCTGTGCCACCACATTCTCCACCGCATGTTTATCTACAAAGATATCACCGCTGTTTAGGAAAAGAATATAATCGCCGGAACACAAGTCTGTTCCCTTGTTCATAGCATTATAAATCCCGCTGTCCTTACTGGATACCGATTTTATTCCCGACTTACTTTCATACTCCCGGATAATCTCAAGCGTACCGTCCGTAGACATACCGTCAACAATCACATACTCCAGATTATTGTAAGTCTGACCCAATACAGATTCTACTGTCTCTCTGATTGTGTCCGCCGTATTTAAACATACGGTAACTACCGAAATTCTGATTTTCTGCATTCTACTCACTTCTAACTTATCCGGCATTTCCACGCCGCCTCTCACAATCAAATAATTCTTTACTTCTATCGCCCTGTCAAATGGTATAGAATCCGAAACAGGAATATGAACACCGGCTGCACATAGGCAATCAGAACAGCACAGCCTTTCATATACAGAGGAACTACCGGATGGCTTAATGTGTTAGACATATTCTCCCTTAAGTCCTTCTTCAGCTTATGAAGCACCTCTCTGTCATAGCAGTCGTTTCTGCACATAGCGGTGATGACTGCCATTTCATATTCCGTATGAAAAGCGGTAACGTCCGATGTAAGCGCCGGATATTTTCGAATCAGTTCCTGCCGAATCCGCATATAATGATCAAACGCCTGCTTATGCCGCTCCGTATATCCTCCGTGAGAAATGCTCCCTTTCCTCACATACCTGAAATATAATTCAAGCGGCAGGATTCTTACTCGCTCGGCTTTCTCTGCAAGCTGCACAATCATGGCATAGTCTTCTCCAATAGTTACATTGCTGCAAAAATCAATGCCTTCAAACAGTTCCTTTCGAAACAGTTTCGTACACGGAGAACCTGTCAAATGCCTCGTGCGATGCATCTGATACATACATTCCTCCGCCGTATAACAGTCGATACGTTCCTCTTCAAACATATGCGGGTGAGAAATCTTTCCATGGTCGTCGACATCCTTGAAAATACAGCAGACAATTCCAGCTTCCGTCTCCTGCATCTGTTCATACATAATTCGCAACATCTCTTCATCCAGCCAGTCGTCCGAATCAACAAACATAATGAAATTGCCGGCAGCTTCCCGAATACCATAATTCCGGGATGCCGCCGGTCCCTGATTCTGGTTATGAAATGCCCTGATGCGCGAATCAGTTTGGGCGTATTCATCACAAATCTTATCGCTTCCGTCCGTAGAACCGTCATCCACCAAAAGCAGCTCCCAGTCTCCATATGTCTGCTTCAAAACACTGTCAATACATCTGGACAGATACGGCTTTGTATTATAAACAGGAATGATTACACTAATCTCGCTCATCTTCCTCTACTCCTGCTGGGACTCGTTTCCCTCTTCATTTACAGAATCCTTTTCATCTTTTCCAAAATTAATCCTCTTCTCCTCCACCACGAGAGGTCTATGGATTACACGCGTGTTGATATTCAAAATATATTCTCCCAACAGCCCAATGAAGAAAAGCTGTATCGAACCAATCACATAGACACCTATGATCAGCGGCGTATTTCCAGCTTGGAAGTCATTCCAGTTGACCAGTTTCATAATCAGATAAATCAATGCAATCAGCAGACTGACACCCGATGATATGAAGCCAAGCAATGTCGCCAGACGCAGCCCCACCTTCGTATAAGAAGTGATACTCAGCATCGCCGCATCATACAGACTATAGAAATTATTGTGCGTCTTACCTGCTCTTCTCTTCGCCTGCTCATATTCTATCTCAATACGGTTAAATCCATGCCCGTATTCCGCCACGATACCGCGCAGAAACGGAATCGGATCGTCCAGCTCCCGCAGAAGGTTAATAAATGTCTTATCATACAGCCCGAATCCGGTAAAATGCTCAATCATCTTCGTATCCGACATATTTTTGATCAGCTTATAATACATGCTGCGCAAAAAGTAGATGATCGAATTCTCTTTGCTGCTCGTCTTGATACCGCTGACAATCTTATGACCTTTCTCCCACTCTTCCACAAATCTGGGTATCAGTTCCACAGGGTCCTGAAAATCGCAGCACATGGAAATCGTACAATCCCCCGTCGTCTGGCACATGCCATGGAACGGTGAATTGAACTGTCCGAAATTCGTCACGTTAAAAATCGCCTTAATCTTCTTATTTTTGGCACAAATCTGTTCCAGCTTCTCTCTGGTGCCGTCCGTAGAACAGTTATCAATAAAGACAAGTTCGTAATCGTAGCGCGAAAGCGCCTCTTCCATCACATTGATCACTGCAAAGCTCATCGGCTCCACGTTTTCCACTTCGTTATAGCATGGTATCATAATGCTGATTTTTTTCATTTCTATCTATCCGCCTATCTAAATATCCGTATCATATTTCCACATTTTTCTAACTAAGCGGTGTACCTCTCCGCCACAAAAAATGTTCATTTTATCTCTAAGTCAGTTCCACATGAAATAATTTTACCCAGTGTCCTGCGCAGATAATCCTCCACGGCGTGAAATTCGACCTGCGTACCTGACCCTCGTTCGCGTCAAACCATTTCATGATTGTATCCGGTTCCAGTATCTCCGAAAGCGTATCCACCGCACTTTGCAGCTCAGCCCTGTATTTCTCAAAATTATTGTTGATCCACTGGTCTTCCGGCGTCACAAAACCAAGTTTGCTGTACCGCTTCCTGATTTTGTCCGGCAGGACGCTCTTTAGACCGTCCCTTAAGACCGCCTTAGTCACGCCGCCACGCAGCTTATAATCAAAAGGCATCGCATAGACTGCCTCCGTCAAATTACAATCTAAGAACGGTACTCTCGACTCAATGGAATGCGCCATGGAATTTCTGTCTTCATAGTGCATCAGAGACGACATGCTGTTGCGTAAGAATTCCGCGATATAGAGCCTAGGCTGGCGTATCGGGTAGATAATCTCATTTTTTAAAACCTGCCTGAGCTGTTTTTTCGAGAACGGCTGCTTATTCGGGAACAGGTGGTAGAACAGCATTTGAAAATGATATTTTATTTTATCCGGTACAAGCAGCGCCCCCAATGCCGGCAGGAGAATTTCGTAAGAGGAAATATACGTCTCCGTCGATGCACGGCTGCGTTTGTAAGTTTTCCATTCTTTCCACAACTTCTTAAACTGACCTCTTCTGATGCGTTCAGCTACCATCACGATATAGAAGTGCGTATATCCGGCTAACTGTTCATCGCTTCCCTGCCCGTCCAGCATCACCGTCATTCCGCACTCCTTGGCTGCACGGAACACATTCCACTGCGCATACATAGACGTAGAAGCGAAAGGCTCATCCATATGCCATAAGAGGTCATCCAAGTCTTCAAACAGATTCGTCTCCTGCGGAAATGTCTTATGAGAGTGTACGCTGGTCGCTTTTACTACCTCGTCAATGTACTCCTGTTCGTCATATCTTTTATCCTCAAAGCAGGAAGAAATCGTATGCTGCTCCACCGTGCTTTTATTATCCTTGATGATTTTATCCGCCATACATACGATTGCAGAACTGTCCAGCCCGCCCGACAGACAATACCCTGTCGGCACATCCGCCCGCAGTCTGAGTTTCACAGATTCATGGAACTTCTGATAGAATTCCTTGCAGGCTTCTTGATAGGTCTGCTCTTTCTCCGGCACTTTTCTGATGTCAAAATACCGGCGAATCTCATACTTCTTCCGAGCCATATCATAAACCAGATTATGACCGCCCGGAAGCTGGAAGATATCCTTGAACATCGTCTGCTCGGAATAATCGAGGTTGCCTCTGATGATAAACTGTAACAGTGTATCGGTGTTCGCCTTCGGATTCTTCTCAAGCATCTCAAAGAACTGTTTAATCTCCGATGCCGCCAAAAACATGCCTTCCTGTTTCGTATAGTAGAACGGCTTCACGCCGAACCGGTCTCTGGAACAGAAAAGAACACGCTTTACCTTGTCATAAATAACAAAGGACCACATACCGTTAAAGTGTTCTACACATTTGTCTCCAAAGCAGTCGTAAGAGGCAATCAGGACTTCCGTATCCGTCTTGGTCTGAAACTGATATCCCTTCTTCTTTAAGCTCTCTCTCAACTCGATATAATTGTAAATTTCTCCGTTAAAGACAAGCACATATTTGTCTTGATATTGAAAAGGCTGATGTCCGTCCGCCGACAAGTCGATGATAGACAGCCTTCTGTGACCGAGCGCAAGATTGTTCTCATAAAATATTCCCCTGTCGTCAGGTCCGCGATGAGCAATGATGTCAACCATCTTCTCAAACCTGTTACGGTCTATTTCCCCTTTATTTTTCAAACATACGGCTATTCCGCACATGCGCATATCCTCTCTGCTATCATATAATCATTACATGATGTTATTTGAACAATAAACTTAATTTTCACTTACGCGTCCGCCGTCGCTTGTCTCTGCGACAAATTTCTCTATCAGCTCCGGCAACACCTTCGCAAGATCCGCAATATCAAACGAAATATTATGCAGCGCCTTCGCGTATATCTTTACTTCCTTGGCAATCTCCCGACGCGGCTTCTTCATAATCTCCTCTACCGCCCGCTGACAGTCCTCCACCGTCCTCACCGGGAAAGTGAATGGCGCCATATTTTTGACGGAATACCCGAATGCAATGGCGGGCGCCCCGAAAAAATGACATTCCCACAATGCCGTACCAGTCAGGCAGGAAACCGCCAGCGCATTCTTAATCAGTTCATAGGTACTGTATTCAATCGGTATCATCCTTACCTTTGGAATCGAAGCAATTTCTCTGTAATAGCCCTCCGTCCTAAGAAGCGATAGTTGTTCCGGATGAAGCTTCACATAAATCTTCACATCTTCCGGCAGCGCTTTACTCAAAATCTGAAGCGGTATCACTTGATCCGCATACATGCCGCCTCCCATCGGATTGGACGTTGCCTCCGGCTGGTACTGCAACGGAAAATAAATGTACTTTTCTCCCTCTGCCGGCATTGTAGTAAGCGTTTGATAATAGTTTCTCAGGCGCCTACTTTCCTTCTTAACCGGTCTTTCAAAGCAGTACCGCTTCCATGCCGCCGGTATCGCAGCAATGAGCGCCGGTATTTTCCGGAATGCGGCTGCGATAAACTTGAGACTCACACCGTACTTAGCGTAGTCCTCTCCCAGCACGCCCCGCCACACCCTGATAATATTGGTCTCCCCGAAACGCTGACGCAGCCGCCATACAAACGGATCTTTACGCATCTGTGCAGGCTTCATCTGTTCCGGTTCCTGTGACGACCATCTCTCAAACTGATTCTTAGTCTTACCCTCAAGCGGTATATCTGCAATGTCCGCATCCCGATACTGTTCCAACAGCCTGTCATATTCCGCTTTCAGTTCCGGCGAGTCTTTCTCGAAATCTTTCAGCGCAAACCGTCTTGGCGGGATAAAGCAGCTATGCGTAAGCTGTACGGGAATATCAAGATATTTGCATAGATAATACAGCATATAATCATATCCCTCATGGGGAATCGCTGCCAGATAAACATGCGTAATCTGCTTTCTCTTTAAGAAATTATATAAGAAGAACAGATTATGTCTGTACACGGTATAATGAGTGTCAACGGTATCTCCGATGGGAAAACCCGGATAAGCCTCGAATCGTCTCTGTTGAAAAATAATGTCTAGGGCATACCGGTTCATATATTGAATGACATCATCTTCCAGCGGATAGCTGTGCTCCAAATCAAGTTGTTCCTCGCTATAGACACCGTGAACCAGATTCTTACGCAGTACGCACTCTCCAAACTGTTCAAAGATTGGCAGTTCGCTCTCCTGTGCCGCCAGCATATAGAGGTTATCCGGTTTTACTCTGTCCACGATACTCTGCACGATATCACTGTTAAATTCTTTCTGCACTACCAGACTAAGCAACAAATTAACCATGATTGTTCTCCGACATATCCTTCTTTACGGCTTTGCCATCTGCAATCTCATAAACCTCGTCGCAGCTTTTGATGGTCGTCAGCCTGTGCGCCACGATAATTAACGTCTTGTGTCCCTGCAGGGATTCAATCGCCTCCATCACGGCAGATTCCGTTTCATTATCCAGTGCAGAGGTCGCCTCATCCAGCACGAGAATCGCCGGATCATAATATAGCGCTCTGGCAATCGCCACACGCTGTCTCTGCCCACCGGAGAACTTCACTCCCCGCTCTCCTACGATTGTGTCAATCCCCTGCGGAAGACTCTCCACAAAAGTCTTAAGCTGCGCCTGCTGCAGCGCTTCCCATACGAGCGCATCGTCAATCTGCTCTTTCTCAATGCCAAATGCAACGTTATTCCTGATCGTATCATCCGTCAGATAAACACTCTGGGGCACATACCCGATGGTGCGACTCCATGTGACCGGTATCGACTTAATATCCATACCGTCCATTTTGATTGCACCGGTTTCTGTGGGCAAAAGACCGAGAATCATATCGGCAAGCGTTGTCTTCCCAGCGCCGGACGCACCTACGAATCCAACGGCATGTCCTTTCGGAATGACCATATTCAGCCCTTCAATCACATACCCTTCTGCGTTCGGATATTTCCAGCTCACATTCTCCAATCGAATCTCGGAATGGAATGCGGGTACATTCTCTGAAGATGTCCGTCCCTGCACCGCCTGTTCATCCTGTTCATCCATAACCGGCTCATTATTCTGCGCAAATTCCTTCGCCTCAAAAATGTTCTTGTACACGTCCCCTACCATTGTCTGATAGTAGACAATAACGTTATAATTATTCGTAATTTTACCCACAGACGGCAGAATCCGGAATGCCGCAATGGCAAAAGCCGCCGCGTTAGAGACAAATTCCGCACCGTTTACTCCTGTGAGGGACTTCACGCACAGCATCACGATAAATGCCGTAATACAGATTCCCTCAATCACATACGCCGGACATTCGGAAGCAAAATTCTTCGCGGCATTTGACTTATTCTTGCCAGATACAGCCTCATCATAGCTCTCTGCGAAGAAAGCCTGTCTTCTGGTCACCATAACATCCTTTATACCGTTAAATGCCTCGTTTACCGCCTTTAAGCACAACTGACTGTAAGTGACCGCACGCTTTCCTTCCACCTTCATAATCTTATGGAAAGTCGCTACAATCACCAGCAGCGCAAACATTGCAGAGACTGCCAGCACAATCGCCATGCCGAAATCCGTTGTCAATAGTACAATAATGATAAGCACGGCGGACATGCTCTCCATAATAATCGTAAAGATACTCGCCATGGAAGCGGACACACCTGTAATATCATAGACGATACTTCTGAGCAGAACGGACGTATTGGTATTGATGTGAAAAGTATACTCTCTGCTCAAATAAGAATTCATTAACCGCATGGAGATTTCCTTCTCCACTTTGCGGTAAAAATGATTCTTATAATAAGACAGAAACGACATATACACATTCTTGACAATATATACTGACACGGCACCCGCCGAAACCCACAGGACAAGTCCCGTCTCATCCTCCACACGAAGAAACTGCCACAACCATTGCCACGACTGATTCTTAAGCATTGATTCCGGCAGTAAGATTACTTGAACAAGGGGTACAATAATAGACACCCCCAGCATTTCCAGTAAAGAGCCAATCAGCAGTAGAACGAACACGGCAATACTGCCTCTCCTCTGCTGTGGCGTATAAATATCATATATTCTCTTATAAGCGCCCTTAATCTGTTTTAAAATATTCATATGCGTCCTCTTTATATCCATATATCATAGCAGAAAACAGCCCGTTTGGAAAGTCTGATTGTATACGTCGCCCTCCGAATAGTCAACCCTATCGCTCCAACACCAGTCTGCTGTCCGCCACCCGCACAGTCACGCAGTCCGCCACCTGTCCCGTCTCATGGTCCAGCACGACAATATTGATGCCTTCTTCCCCTCTGCTGTATTCTTCCCCAGACACCACAATAGACGCATTCCCGTCCGTATTATCGATTGTATATGACCAAATGATCTGCCATAACGGTCTTTCGATACTGCCCTCGTATGTCTCCTCTTTGCTTTCGGCATTGGAAAATACCACCTCCGAGTCACATACGACCCTGATGCCGTCCTTAGAGTCATCTGCAAGCTCCCAAGTCTCCAATACCTTTCTGCTATCGAATAAATCCGCAGACAATCCGGCGCCCTTCTGCGCCAGCAACAGCGTGTAAGACGCATCGTCTACCATAACATACCACTGTGCGAAATCTTCGGTCTGTCTGATTCTTTCAGCAATCTTCAGCCTTTCTCCATACTCCTCCTGCATCTTAGTAACCGCTTCCTTGCAGGTTTTCTCTTCTTCGGCAAATCTCTTATATTCCTCCGACCATTGTGCAAATTCCTGCTCTTTCGAGTGATCCGGCATATCATAATGCTCTGTGATGTAATTGCCCAGAAACCGCGTGTACTTCTCTGCTCCGAAGCAGTTCGTGTGATTGCCGTTAAAGAAATCTTTGGAGAAGTCCAGTTCCATCTCTTCATAGTGCTCGTTCGCATTCAAATATTGATAACCACGGCTCTCCACGATATCTTTTAATGAATTATAGATTGACTGCTCCTCCTTGTCGAGTACCTTCGGGCTTACCACAAAGAGCACGTCTATCTCCTTCCGATCACAGTATGTGAGCAGACTCTCCAGTGCTTCTCTACATTTGACCGGCACCTCTCCCCTCTCGTCCGTCATAAATCCGGTGGGCTCCTCCATACAATCGTACTGTTCAAACCACTCCCAGCCCTTATTGGGAAATACCGCCTTATTACTGCTGTACTCCCATTGCTTCTCGTCTCCGAGCCTCTGTGTTTCAGTATGATATTTCGCGATATCAAAATAGAACGATCCGACATCCACCTCTTCCGTATTTGTGCGCTTTTGCATATAATCGTAGATATACTTCCATCTGACGGGTGACAACAGACTCATGCTGTCAGAGCCGTTCCTAAGTCCAAGATCGTAAACTTCATCGCTCCATGCAACATAAGACCTAAGTTCCACCACGAACAAAGTCGGATTCTGCGTTCTCATCGCCTCTTTAATATAGTACTCGCTGCTGTCAGCCTGCAGAGAGTTCGTCGCAAATGTGTAGGAAGTAAAACCGTGGTCGTTCCATGCCCGAAGCGGCTGCCAATAGCAGATAGAAGAACTGCTCCCCACATAAATCATATCCAAATCCTCTTCCTGTTTCAAACCAAGAATCCGAATCCTGTCTGTGTCGGTGTCTCTGAATAAATACGTGAGAAAAGTAAATGTTTTGACAAAAAGGCAGCAAAACAAAAGGCACAGTATGATGTTTTTGATTCTGCTTTTCCAGATAGTTTCCATCCTAAAATCCTCTGTAAATAAAGTCCGTCGCGTCATATCCCGGACCGTAATTTCCGTAAATCAAAATCAAGGCAAACAGCCCAAGCCATAACAGCCAGCGAAACGGCAGCAGCTGTCTCTGAATCCATACTCTGGCATAAGTGTATTTTTCCTGAAGAATCCATACGATAAACAGCAGAAATACCCCGAATATGATAATATTCAGGTCTGCGTGCGTCACATCAAACTTCATCATACTGCCGTCAAAAAATATCCACGGATTCCACTGCGCAAAACTCCTCTTAATTGCGTACAAAGTATCTGACAGGCTGTTTAATCTGAAAAACATATTTCCCACAGATACGAGCACAAATACCCGCAGTGACTGAAATAGATGCCAGCTAAATGACTCTGTATCAATCTTAAGGAATGCAGTCATTTTCTTAAAGACAGGCTGGAATACGTCCGACAAAACGATACAGCCCCAAAACCAAAGTCCCATACCGAGAATATATTTCCACCCGCCGCCATGCCATAAGCCGATTAACAGCCATACACACAACATTCCCAAGTAAGACGGTATCTGTTTGGACGCCTTCTTGCCCCAGTGCGCTTTCATCCATTTGGTCATCTTTCTCCAAGTTTCCGTCCGCAGGATAGGGTATAATATATAGTCTCGCAGCCACACACCAAGCGTAATATGCCACCTCTGCCAGTACTCCTGAACAGAACGGGCAAAGAACGGCGTTTTAAAGTTCTCCGGCAAATCAATCCCGTAACATTCGGACACACCCATAATAATATCCATACAGCCGGAGAAATCAGTATAGAGCTGTAACATAAACAAGAAGGAGGCAGTCCAGATATACAGACCGTCGTAAGTCTGCATATCGCCGTAAATGCCGTTCACGATATTCGCCACACGGGTGGAAATCACTAATTTCTTGAATAAGCCCCACAGAATCCTCTGCATACCGAAAGCAATCTTGTCATACGCAAAACGATGCGGCGCATAGAGCTGCTCCTTCATCTGCTGATATTTCGTAATCGGTCCGGAAGTCATCTGCGGATAGTAACCGATAAACAACGCCGTTTTCATGAGATTCGTCTGAGACTCTGCCTCCTGCGACCAGTAACAGTCAAGCAGGTATCCGACACTGATAATCGTGTAGAAACTAATTCCAATCGGAGAAGCAAAATTCGTCTCCGGAAGCCGCAATTCCGATCCGATGCGCCCTATTACAGAGTTGATGATGCCGATAAAGAAGTTACTGTACTTAAGGACTGCAAGAATGCCCACGTTTATAATAATTCCGATAAGCAGGGCATATTTCGACCGCTTCTCTTTGCGGTCTTTCTTCGCCTTCACCATCAGACAGACCGCAGAATAAGTAACCACGATGTTCACAAGCATATAGATACCTGTAAACACCGTGGAAGACAGTACAAAAAAGCACACACTGTATAGTAACAGTGCAATCCATTGAAATTTCTTGGGAACGAGATAGTATAACACTAAAGAAACCGCAAATAGCGCTAAAAATTGTAAAGAAGTTATTGACATTATCTACTGCTCCTCTTTAGATATTATAACAATCCACTTTATATTGATCCATATTGTCTCTGATCCATGCAATCGTCTGTGCAATGCCCTCCTCGAAAGTATACTCCATCTTCCAGTCAGTCAACTGCATAATCTTCGTATTGTCGCCGAGGAGCCTGTTGACTTCACTCTTCTCCGGGCGCAGTCTCTCCTCGTCGCATATGATGCGCGCGGAAGGATTCAACTGTGCAATAATTTCCTTCGCCAGATCGCCGATAGAAATCTCCCGCTTTGTGGCAATATTTATTTCTTCTCCGATTGTCTGATCGGACTGTGCAATGGCAATAAACCCATTCGCCGTATCTTTCACATAATTGAAATCTCTGGTCGGCGTAAGAGAACCCAATTTAATCTCCTCTTTGCCCGCCAGAAGCTGTGTGATAATCGTCGGAATAACAGCCCGTGCAGACTGTCTCGGTCCGTAGGTATTGAACGGACGCACAATGGAAATGGGCATCTGAAAACTCCGGTAAAAGCTTTCCGCCAGACGGTCCGCTCCTATCTTGGTTGCCGAATACGGCGACTGTCCCTGATAAGGGTGTTTTTCATCAATCGGTACATACTGTGCTGTTCCGTATACTTCAGAAGTGGATGTAATCAGGACTCTGGAAGTCTCCAAATCCCTTGCCGCCTGCAGCACGTTCAACGTCCCCTTAATATTCGTATCCACATAAGAGTCCGGAGAATGGTAACTGAACGGAATCGCAATAAGCGCCGCCAGATGAAACACTTCGTCTACGCCTTTCATCGCTGTGCGCACGCCGTTAGGGTCTCTGATATCCCCACTGAATATTTCCACATGTTTCATAATATCTTCCGGTAAAGTATCCAGCCATCCCCAGTTATTAAAAGAATTATAATAAGTAAAAGCCTTTACTTCATAGCCTTTCTTAACCAATGCTTCCGTCAAATGACTTCCGATAAAACCGTCGGACCCTGTCACCAATACCTTCTTGCCCATAGCTCTCTCCATTTCTGCGCTGCGTACGCTGCACATTATTATTTCTGTCACTTATCACTCACTACTGAAAGCCCATTTTCTTTCTCATGCTCTCCAGCTCATCCAACTGTCCCATATCCATCCAGTCGTCATCGTCTATTAAAAACGCTCCGACCCGTTCCCCGTCCCCGATGCACTTCTCTATAATATCCGTAATATGGACAAACTCGCCATCCGGTATCCTATCAAGAAACTTCGGTTCAATCAGATAGAGTCCCGTATTTACGCGATACGCCAGTTCCGGTTTCTCCTGCAGCCCTACAATCTGCCCCGCTTCGTCTAATTGAACGGTTCCGTAGGGCACCTGAAATTTCTTTCTTGCGCAAACTACCGTAATAATATTTCCTGTGTTCCAATGATACTCTAGTATCTTGGCATAATCGGCTTCGACCAGAATATCGCAATTTGACATAAAAAAGGTGCCCTTCACGGAATCTTTCAACAGTTTGAGTCCGCCGCCGGTTCCCATATATTCCTGCTCCTCTATGAACTTAATCTCTTTACCTATCTCACTGTCGTTAAAATATGCTTTGATAAAGTCTTTTTTATAATTGACGATCATAGTAATATCCTTGCAGCCATACTCTGCAAAGTTCTCAACGATGTACTCTGTAATCGTCTTTTCCCCGATTGGGATAAGCGGTTTCGGTAAAATATCGGTATAGGGCTTTAGCCTCGTACCCTTGCCGCCTGCCATAATCACAAGCGGAACGCCAAGCTGCGGAACGTCCCTCTCCTGCCCTCTGTATTCCTCACGCCAGAAGCAGATATCAGTCAATTCATGTGCGGAATTGACAATAGGTACCGCCGTAACATAGTATTTCTCCATCACGGCTCCCGCCGTATGTCTCCTGCTTTCATCCAGATAAACAGGATGGCAATTGGCAATCTCAGACACCTTTGCCGTCAGACTTCCCCCTGCAATGAGATGTCTTCTGATATCACCGTCCGTAACACAACCTTCCAGTATTTTGCCCTTACATACAAAGGCAATCCTCTTTCCGTTATGTCCGATTTTCTGCATCACGTCGATGATCGGCATCGTGCCCGTCACCGTAAATAATCCTAAATCCATCCTAACCCTTCTCCTCGCATCTGCAAACATAGCGGACACGCCGTACCGTTTTTCCGCTTTCGTCAGCCGGTACTGTCTATGACTGCCTCTATTTCATTTTTCATGTTTTCCAGTGCTTTTTCTTTCCAGAACACAGCTGCGTTCTCAGATGTGTCAGCACTCTCATGAATCAGCCGATACAGCTCTTGCGCGGAATCAAATGCCCCTGCATACCCCTGCTCACAAAGCGACAGCAGAAAAGAAACCGCCTTTTCTCTATAGATAAAAGTCTGTAAACCGAAATACAATCCCTCAAAAATAGCCGTGGAACTCAAGCCGCCAATCTGATAGGTACTGATTGCAAACAGATAATATAATTCCGTCTCATAGTTATCAATCACTTCAATTCCGGTCTTAGCCAATTCCGGATAATCTGTTTTCCAGCTGTCGTATTCTCCCGGATGCAGCTTATAGATAATGCGGTAAACATTCTTATCAATCTTCCGTTCTAATTCCACTGCAATGTCCGAAAGCTCTTTCCCTACCGGTTTCTGTGAAATAAATAGAATAATCTTCTTAGCATCTTTCTCTATTCCAAGAAACCTCTCAGCATTGCGCTCCAAATGCGGAAATCCCACCGCTCTGCAATGATCCGGCGGTATTGGATAGCGCGCTTCCGTACACCAATATGGCGAAAAGGTAAAAAAATACTGTGGAAACTGTCTCACTGTAATGCCTTCCGGATAATTGTAGGCAGTGTGCTCCCTGCCCGTCACACCGTGCTGCAACTCGATCGTAGGTATATTTTGTGCGGCTGCCAATTCGTTGACAATCATGCAGTCTACATTATCCCCTACTACTTCGAGAATCGCTTTCGGCTGATACTTCTTAATCTCTGCGTCAAACAGTTCCTTTTTTCTTTGATACAGAAAATAACCGTCGCTCATCATAGTTACAATTTCTTCAATATCGTAATCCACCTGCATGACCTGCGCTATTTCATCGCAAGCCGGTTTTATTTTCGTCCTAACCTGCTCCCGAATCCGCTCATAGCCATTCTTTAAAACTACTTTATGGAACAGCAGAGAAATTGTGGCAAGAACTTCTATTCTATCCGTATAGACCAGATTGTCGGTGCCGACCGGTCTAAGATGCTGTTGCTTATATGGACGCTCAAAAACGACAACATTAGAGAAACATTTCGCAATCTCATCCGTATAGATACAGTCAAAGCGGTCTCCGTTGCGAACTCTTCTCTCATGGTTAAACACCATGAGATCTGCATTGATTAAAGGTACGCTCTTATGAAACACCGCGTTCTTCATCATGCCGCATCGAAGCTTTAATCTTGCCCACGCAGACAAGCCGCTTACTTGATACGATGCCCCATAATGATCTTTATTTTCCAGCATTTTCGCCATAAACGCTTCTCTATGGAATATCCAGTAGGAAAATCCGTCTATATCGTCCTCCGGCAGATGATATTTCTCCTCTACCTGAAGCAGACAATTAATACAGTCTAAAGTATTCATACACTCCTTTGCGCCTCTGCCAATGTTGTCATTAAATATCACGACCGTCACATCGGTCTGCTCGGTCTGTCCTGATCCGCATCCGCCTTAAAGAACGGATTATCCAATCCGCTCACCGTCTTATAAGCATAATCTAAGTCAATATTCTCTAAACAGAAAGGTTCAAAGTGATTAGGAACAACCGCTCCACTCTGTTCCTTGTCGATAAAACCAGCTTGACGCAGCATTTCATCGTCCAGACCATGCTCCACAAAATCTATATATTCATAGTTTTCTTCCCTCAGCAGACGCCTGAAGCAATGCAGCATGCCGCACAGCTTCTCCTCCCCGCAGGTCATATCCATGATTCTAAGACATTTTCTTCCTTCACTCTCGCACACTCGCGTCGCCAATACACCCTGCACATTACCATGCTCCTTAATACAGTACATTTCATAATGATAGATTGGATGGTGGAAAAAACGGTTTGTAAAATAATCTTTTGATTTATATCTGTTTATTCCCTCAAAGGCTTGTTCCGGAAGCGCAAGGAATTCCTGAAGAGTGCATCTTTCCAGACTCTTAGCAGAATTATCCGTATCGTATCCGTTTGTAAGCATACTCTGATAGTCCTTTACCAAATGGAAATCTTCCATCGCATCATTCAGGATATAGTAGTGCTTCATCTTTCCGGCTCTAAAATTCCAATGCTTGTAAATACTAAGCGCAACGTCCGAAATTCCCAAGATTGATATCGTTTCAATCGGCAGTGTCGACTTCATATAGTAATATAAGCTGACACCCAGCCCTTTCACATTGATATCCGGTCTGGACTTCCAGATACACGGCCATACTTCCATTTTCTCTATCTTATCATCATACTGCGACGTCGGCACGAATCCCAGAATGGAATGGAAATCTCCGCTCTTTCTGTGCTGTGCCACAACGTAATTATATCTGTTATTCTTCCTGTCCAGATGCTGCCAGTCAAGCAAATCCGGGCGCAGAACAAAAATGTGGTTTTCGCGCCAGTATTTCCTTAAGAAGTCAACCAGCTGCTCTCTTTCGTCCGCCCTGCAGAATCGCAGTTCATAGTCTTCCTGCAGCTTTTCTATATAATCCTTGCCGTTTAACTCCGGTAAAATATCTTTCAAACTTGCACCCCATTTCTTCTTCACCACAAACTCACAGTCTTACCGCTCTCCGTCTTACAGAAAATTCAGATAATTCTCACTCTTAGGCGGGAAATCAATTGTATCCAGTCTTGGCAGTTTAAACGGATTGTCCTTTTCCAAATCGACAATCTGCACATCGGTAGTCAATCCCATCACGCAGCCAAGCTTCCTGATGCAGGCAATTACTTCATCACTGTAGGAGCCGCACGGATAATTAATAACCCATTTATTAGGATTTACAAGTTCTTTTAAGCAATCCAGTGCTCTCGTAATATCCTCTGTAAGCTGTTCTTCCGTCAACTGATTCATCCAATAATGATCATACCCGTGAACCCCGAAATACATGCCGCCCTTCTTCATCAGCATCATCTGATCATAATTTAAATAAAGCTCATGTGCCATAACAGTCTCCGGGACGCCAAGTACCTTCTCGAATAATTCGCTGGTGATCTTGTTCCTTAGCTGTTCGGGCAATACAAACTGTAATACCCGTTTAAAGAACTCCGTCTCCTTATCATTCAGCCGGTTCGCCACCATGTACCGTTCCATCAGTTCCTGATTGGAAGGATACTCCCATCCTTCACTGCGATACTTGTCCATCTGTGTCAAAAGTTCTTTGCAGAGCGTTTCTATGGGCGCCGCCGCCAAAATAAAATGAATCTTATTAACGTCCAGCAACGTATGTTCCGTAAAAACTTTCGCCGGTATAAAGAAAGAACCCTGCATACCATATTCCAGCAGCATGGGATAAACAAAAGTATAATGGTCGATATAGCCATCGTCAAAAGTTAACAGCAACGCGTTCTCCGGCAGTTCCTTCCCCTCTTCATAATAGGCTATGACGTCTTCCATCGTCACAGGACAAAAACGCTGTGCAAAGAACTGCAACTGCTCTTTAAACAACTGATAGTCAAGACCTTTGATATCCGGATAGCGGCTATTCTTCAAATCTCTCACATAATGATACATTGCGATATATAACCGCTTCATAATTCTGTCTGCCTCCTCTTGTCTGCAAAAACTACACTCAGTATAACATACTGCGCGCTAAAATCAAGTTACCGCGTTGTCACGGGTTCTGTGCACGCTTCGTCTTATGGGCGGTATTCAGATTTCCATCGATACAATTTAACGAGTTTTTGACTTTCTTTACAAGGCAGCATCATTTCTCTGTACTCATCCGTCCGTGCTAATCCGGCTCCCCCAAACAAAGCCTGACTCCTATCGTTATCTTCCCTGATATACGCGATTGCCGACAGCTTCGCCTCCCGCAGAAGCGCCACTGCCTCTCTCACCGCTCTCGTGCCATAACCTTTACCGGACTGTACTGCTGAGATTCCGATGCTCAACTCAGCTTCCCCATTCCCTGAATAGTCAATATACAGATAGCCGACGGGATGATTCTCTTCCTGAACAATATAAATTTCACGGCTTCCGTCATGGGGACGGACTTCGCTCATTCCACCTTCATCATCAAACGCCCGCTCTTTGTCATGCGGCACATATTTGTTCCAAAATGCAAGCAGGTTCCCACGAACCGGTTTGTCCTGATATCCGCACCAGTACAGATTATCCTCCTCGCTTTTTACAGAATAAAAAAAATCAAAATCTTTGCTCTCGGCTTTCCTGATCATATCCCTTCTCCTTAATCTTCGGAGATTCTCATCTGTTCTATAAATAGTTCCGCCATTTTAAAATCAAAAGCTGTGTCAATGTCAATGGACCGTTCCGGCGGCATTACATAGGCATAGCAGCCTTGATGATACATATCGTCCACGCCGCCAAGCGCAGATACTTTCACAATATACAGCGCTCCGTTAATCCGATAATAATCCGGCAGCTCCTGTCTCGGTTTTTCATCAATCTCTTTGCTGATAAAACCGTCCATGGACATGTCTTCCGGCAGCGTGTTACACCACAGCGGAGAGTGTTCCGTGGGACACACACCAATCACATAGTCGGCATCCTTCCCGGTAAATAAACGGTAACCGCTTCTTATGTCCTCCGCCGTCCTAAGAGGTGATGTCGGCTGTAACAAAGTAACCGTGTCAAATCGCTTCCCCAGCTTCTCATATCCCCGTACCGCCTCACGGACTGCATCCCACGAAGAAGCGTGGTCTCCCGCAATCTCGTCCGAGCGCAGAAACGGAACATCCGCTCCGTACTGTCTCGCAATCTGTGCATACTGCTCGGAATCCGTAGAGACAAATACCCTGTCAAACATGCCGCTGTCCTTGGCTGCCTCGATAGAATATGCCAATAAAGGGCGTCCGCCCAACGGTTTAATATTTTTATCTTTTAATCCCTTCGAGCCGCTCCTTGCAGTGATTACCGCTAAATTGTTCATTCGTCAATCTCCTGTTCTCATCGCTCTATGCTAACATCCACATCATAAAACTTCTTCTCCAAGCAGATTTTATCCTGATACAAATACTCCGTAATCGTCTGCACGATTCTTTCGGAAGTATTTCCGTCCCCGTAAGGGTTGACAGTATGTTTTACTTTATCTTTGAATAACGCTGTCCGGGATTCTCCAATAGCTGCTATAATCTCCGCTTTATCCGGCTCGCAATTTATGATGCTGTCTGCCTGCAGTCTACCTTTCTGACGATTTCCGATATTGACGGTCGGGATACCGAGCGACGGCGCCTCCACAATACCACTGGACGAATTACCGACAATCCCGTCAGAATAGCGCAGCAGATTGATATACCGCTTGATGCCGAGCGATGCAAATACGACACAGTTGTCATGTTTTGCCGCAAACGCTTCCATCATCTCATTCATCTTACGTCCGCCCGCATCCGCATTCGCCTTTGTAAAGACAAACTTCATATCCTTAATCTCTTCCAATGCATCAAGCAGTTCCCTCATCTGTTTCTCCGCATCATGTGCCTCCAACGTAACCGGATGGAACGTGACACTCATATATGGCTTGTCCAGCAGAAAATCTATCGACTGCTCCAACTCTTTCTTCGTCATCTCCGGCACAAGCCTTACCGCCTCAACACCAACGTCTCCAAAATTATACACTCTGTCCGGCTCTTCCCCCAACTGTATAATGCGCTGCCTGTACGTCTCACATGCCGGAAAATGCAGATAGCTCATCTTAGTAATACAATGGCGTACACTTTCGTCAATCGCTCCCTGTGTCGTCTCCCCTCCGGAAATGTGTACAATTGGAATCCCGGCATTCATAGCTGCACTGCACACCGCCAATAGTTCATAGCGGTCGCCCAACACCACCAGACAATCCGGCTTCTGTCTCTCAAACGCCTCTGCGAAAGAAATCATCAAAAGTCCCATTGTCTTGGAGACGGACGCCGGCGAATCTGATGCCAGCAGAACATCAATTCGCTCCGCAATCGGGTAACCGTCCTGTTCAATCTCCATCACGGTCATGCCGTATTCCGAAACGAGATGCGTTCCGGTCACCATGAGACACAGCTCTAACTGCTTGGATTTATCTATCTGATCAATTACATTCTTCAAAATCCCGTATTCGGCTCTTGTCGCCGTCACAACCGCTGCTTTCTTTAACATTCTATCATCTCATCCTCTTCAAAAGACCTGACTGCCCTCGTACCCAGCACTTCATACCACTTCATTGGTGAAATACCGCCTCCCGGTCTCTTCACTGCCAGATTATCTTCCGAAAGAATTTCTCCCTTTGCAATCCTTCTTCTCGCTACAATGCTCTTTCTCGCTATATCTATGTTTTTCTTTTCAGAACCGCTTGCCGTTTTGATACCGTTCCCCAGAGCCTTCTCAATATTACGGATTCCCGCAACCATCGCTTTTAATTCATCCGGCTCCAAGCTCGCCTTGTGATCGGGTCCTTCCATGTTGTGATCCAACGTGAAATGTTTCTCAATAATCTCTGCTCCCAGAGCCGCCGCCGCAATGGGCACTTCAATCCCTTTTGTATGGTCGGAATAGCCGACTCTTACGCCAAATTTCTCTTTAAGAGTCAGCATAGCCCGCAGATTGACATCCTCCATCGGCGTCGGATACTCCGTATTGCAGTGCAGCAGGCTGATTTCTCCTGCCCCATGCTCCCTTAAAACCTTGACAGCCGCTTCAATCTCCTCCATCTCCGCCATGCCGGTTGATAAAATGATATCACGTCCGGTCTGTGCTATTCTGATTAAGTAGGGCAGATTCGTAATTTCACCGGAAGGAATTTTAAAATACGGAACCTCAATACTTTCCAGAAAATCGACGCTTGGTATGTCAAACGGCGTTGAGAGAAACATCAGTCCTTTCTTCTTCGCATATTGCTGTAATTGTCTGAAATTGTCAAAAGTAAGTTCCAGCTTTTTGACCATCTCATACTGGCTTTCGTCCGCTCCCGTCGATTCCTTCTGATATTGCGCCTTCTCCGCTCTTTTAGAAATAACTTCTTCTGTCACAAAAGTCTGGAATTTGACACAGTCCGCCCCCGCCTGTGCCGCCTTGTCTACCAACTGAAACGCTAAATCAAGGCTTCCATTATGATTATCTCCTGCTTCTGCTATAATAAATATATGTTCCATCGCTTCCTGCTGCCCCTTTCCTGTCTCTACATTATCTCTTGTACTGAATCATAAAACCGTTCTCCACATCAAAAGAATTGTCCTTCTCTTTTCTGAGCCGCAGCAGCTCTCCGTATGCCTGTTCATCAAATATCGTTCTCCCTACATAGAACGGAAGTCTACCGTTCTTGTTAAACTGCTTCTTAAAGCCGAATAAGCTGTCTTCCGCCTCCATACCACCGCCTAAATGCAACAGCCTGATTCCCTTTTCGCACGCCCAGACAGCCGCCTCATACAAAAGCAGGTTAGTTGCCGCCGTAGAACGGTACTGTGCGTACATACCCGACAAATGATAATGCATATACTCCTCATTGTAGAAGAAAATGGATGCCCCAATATATTTTCCCTCATAGACTGAGTAAAAAAATTCCACATGCTCCCCCATATGTTCAATCAGATATTCATAATACTCTCTCTCAAAATAATAATATGGGGCAGCATGGTCATGTGCCATTGTTGCTTCATAGATGCGGATAAACTCATCCAGATGTTCTCCCTTATCATGACAAATAGTCACACCGTTTCTGATGGCCTTACGCACCATATTTCGGTTTTTGCTGTCCATATTGACCATGATATTCTCTTTATCTGTCGTATCTATATAGATTGTATCCCTCAGATAACGAACCTTGCTGTTCGACAGCTCTGCATAAGCAATATCATTGCGGTATACTGGATAAAACCGTACAAACTGACTGACAATCTCATGTTCCCTCGCAAAAGTGTCCATTTCACATTCAAAAGCTTCTCTCGCCTCTTTTGTAAAAGTTCCATGCAGCAGAAAGCCGCCGTAACCGTATGGCGTCTCCAAATCATACCACCTGTCTCTAGGCAGCATCCCCTCAAACTTTTCATTCGTGCCAATGTCCTTCTTCATGACCACATAGCACAGACGACACTCTTCCTGTTCTGGTGCTGCGCTGCCAATCCATTTAAAGTAGATGAGAAACGCTTCACCGTCCCCGTGAATTTCAAAGGAACGGGCATACTCGTTCAGATAATAGATATCCCAATGCGCAAAAGAACAGACAATCTCATTCCAGCGGCTATTTAGTTGTGATGGTACAACTTCAAAGATGACTTTTGATTCCGCCATTTTATCCTGCTATTTTCCTTTACCTTTTTGTTTCCCAATCCTACTGATTGAAATATTCCGTGATAATCTCTGCCAGATAGCGCATATGCGCTTCGCCGTATCGTTGGTCGATGGGGATGGAAATCAAATTCCCCGACCACTCCGGTACGTTTGCATGCCGCCTCTGCTCTTCCGACTCAACAGACCAGTGTACCGCACAATATATCCGATGCTCCTCCAGATAGTTGCGAAAACTGTCCCTATCTTTATCCTCAACGTAGAGTAACGCCGTAAACGGAACGAGCATATCCGCCCAAATAGCCTGCGTGTTCTTTCGATTCTCCTGCCAGTTATACAGTGAAATGCCATTCTCGAACAGCTCTTCCCCAAGGTGTCTGTAGTTTGTCGCCCGACAGTCCCTTATTTCCGAAATGTCTATACACTGCAGTAAAAACGCCGACAGGTAAGAGATTGCATACAGCTCCCCGCTCTCCCCGATTCTTTCCTCTTCGTTTACAAATATACGCCTGTATGCTTCATTGACCAGCTCAACATTCTCCAGCTCCCGATAACCGTCCGCCTGTCCTAAGAATAACTGTTTTAGGACCATCGCATGAATCTTGTAGGAAGTCTTGGCATGCTCCAGTTCCTGCCACATAGCAGGAAGCTGATTTATGCTGTAGATAACGGCGCCTTCCGGTATCGGCATCCATTTGCGAAGACTTGCGATACAGTAATCTCCGATTGTCCTCTCCTTCGTAAAAATACTGTGCGTGGTATCTTCTATAATCGCAATGTCATGCTCCTTACATAATATCTGTATTTGCGTCAACGTTTCCTCCGGCTGAACCATTCCGAAATAATGCATCAGGAAAAAGACGCCGCCGTCAAAATCCCCTGATTCCAACAGCTTATAAAGTCCCTGTTCCTCTATCTCGAAATTCTCTTTTAAGTCATAGAAGATAATATTCTTATCCTTAAACGGCTCTATGACAGATTCACAGATATAAGACGGAAGAAGTATCCGGTCTCTTCGCCCCTCGGATATCTGCACCAAATGCTCATACACTAATGTTATCGCAGTCCTTCCGTAATCCGTATAAAACGTATTGTATCTGGCTAGAAGGTGATATATTGTATTACCTCTAATCGCTGTGTTTGTTAAATCAAAATGAAATTCACTTCCAAGCTCCATCTTATTTTATCTCCTTTCCTTTCAGCACATCAAAATACACTTTTTCTATTTCCTCTGCATTTTTCTTCTGGGTAAACATTCTCGTACTCCATGTATACCCGTTGTCCCCGAGCGTTCTGATCTGCCCGGGATTGTCTAAGAAGATTTTCATCTTCTGTGCCAAGTCTTCAATGTCTCCTCTGTGATACAGATAACCGTTCTCTCCGTTTCGTATCAGTTCCGGCGTTCCTCCGGTATCGGCGCCAATCACCGGGTTGGAACTCATCAGCGACTCCGCCGTCACCCTGCCGAACCCCTCACAGACAGAACATACCAATTCGACATCCATCTTCTGCCGCAGCGACGGCATATCCTTTATCATGCCGAGATAAGAAACATAATCCCTGACATGGCACTCTTCAATCAACCGCTCCAGATTATCCGCAACCTCCGTTCCAGCCATGGAAAGATGAAGATTGCTATACCCCTCTTTAACTAACAGTCCTACGGCACGTATTGCTTCATCCAATCCCTTCTCCGGATTATTTCTGCCGCTGATCAAGAATTCAACCCTGCTTCCGTCTTCCCTGATACCGGACTTCTGTCGGTTGTGTTCCTCGTTAACCCCATTATAAACCACTTTTATTTTATCCGGGGAAATTTTATTCTGAAACTCCTGTGCAATCGCTTGAGAAATCGTCACCACCTGATCGCTGTGGCTGTCGATAAAAGCGCATAGTCTGCGATAATCCCACACCGGAAAGAATCCGAGCCCCTTCAGCGCAAACTCCCGTATATGCCACACATGCGGCACTCCCGTCATACGTGATAGGATTCCTCCTGTATTTAAGACGCTTGAATTTGTATGGATAATGTCTATCTTCTGTTTTCTGACAATGCTGAGCAAACTGAGCGCACAGAGATAATTGTTAAGGCAAAGTACCTTATAAGCCATCTTTTTGATAAAAGTCTTACCGTCCGTTGCCGCAGGCGCAAGCATCCACCAGAAAGAATGTCTGTAATAAACAGGTATGTTCCTCTTTCTCAGTTCATCCACCATGAAGCCTCTTTTGATGGGAACCGCCACTGAAATATTATGCCGTCCTGCCAGTTCGTCAATGATACCAAGCAGTGAGAGATTCGCTCCTCCCAGCCGGCTTTCATGTGCCATAAATAAAATATTCATCCGTCAACTCCGATTTGCTCAATAATCCGTCCTTCTTTGCCTATGTTCTCCGCCTTTTTACATGTTATCGTATTTCTGCTGCCGGCTCTTTAAGTCAAGCGCCCCGTTCAGATATTCGCTGAACCGCTCAGCCGCCTCCTCGTTTAAATGGGTAATATCCGTATAATTGGAATAATGCTTAAATTCAGGCAGGTCGCTGCAGTTTAAGTAATGCCCTTTAAATCTTTCTCCGAGAGTCTCCTCAATCATAAGATCAAAGGAATCCATATCCTCCTTCGTATAGGATGAAAGTTCCTCGTCTCTCGTAGGCGGCATAATCACATAAAGCTCTATATCATGTGCTGCACAGTAATCCACAATCTTCTCGAAATACGCTTTCTGCAAATCCCTGATGATTGCGTACCTTTCAACCGTATCTTCATCGGTAGCCGTACCGTACATAACATACTGTCCGTTATCTTTCAGATGATTAATCTGTTCACTCGCAGCCTCTCCTTTCAGATAAGGCATGATAAACTGCGCGCTATTACGCTTGGTTTTCCAGAAATACACGATATCCGAAAATATTTCTTCTGCAATCGAGGTATGATAATCCTTCATATAATCAAGCCCGAATATTCTGTCATAAATATAATTTCTGGAATCGCCATAAACCGAGAACTGAAAATAATCCGTACCGATGACCAGATAATCAATCTCTTTCTTTTCTTCCTCCAAAAACAATAATTTATAGTACATCTGGTTATAACTGTCATTATCGTGTGAGAAATTATATGCTTTTACTCCCGTGAACATATCTGGATTAATTCCTCTGTACATCCTTGAATTTCCCAGAAAGTAGCAGTTATAGTCCCCCGCCACCGCATTGCGGAAACTCCGCTCTATCTGCTGCTCCGTATTCTCTCCCATATATTTCACGCTGGCGGCAAGCGTCAGCTTACAGTATGCCGTTAGCAGGACGGACAGACATGCCAGAAAGATACATATATTTCTTATAAACTTTTTCATATATCCGCCCTCCTTTACTTGCCTATTGTCTTGATTCTTTACACATTATCAATACTTCTCCGGAACGATACCTGTCAAAATTGAAAATAAATAAATGAGCTTGCATTTCCGATTGGCGCCATAAATAAAATCAAAAGCACCATCGCCAGATAAACCGTCCACCTTAAGACAACATTCCATCTTCCGACACATGCAATCACATCGTATTTCAAAGAAAAAGCGTCGTAGACGCAAAGCAGACCAATCATACCGATACAGGTCATGATCGCCTTCTTCGTCAACGCTAGGTCTTGATAACCCGCCATCAAATACTGCCTCGGATGACGTATGCCGGACAAAGTATATCTGATCACATAAGCGGCGTCCGAAAAACTCTGCGCCCTAAAGAATATCCATGCAAAAGCTGCAAAAAGGAAAACAAGGAGCATTCTGACACCCTTTCCCTTTCTGACCTTGATTTTGCCAAAAAGATTCTCCATGACCTGTGCCAGACCGTGAATGCCGCCCCATATCACATACGTCCACGCAGCCCCGTGCCATAACCCGCTCACAAGAAAAGTAATCATCAGATTCAGTCTGTGCCGCCACTTGGATACCCTGTTACCTCCAAGAGGAATATAGACATAATCCCTGAACCATGTGGACAGAGAAATATGCCACCTGCTCCAGAACTCCTTCACGCTGGAAGAAAAGTAGGGACTCTTGAAGTTGCTCATCAAGTCGATTCCGAACAGTTTGGCACACCCCACCGCAATATCCGAATATCCTGAGAAATCACAATAAATCTGTATGGTAAAGAAAATCGTTGCGATTCCGAGTATCATTCCCGTGTACTCATGCAGATTATTATACACCGTATCCACATAGACCGCCAGCGTATCCGCAATCACAATTTTCTTGAAAAATCCCCACACCATTAGTTTAAGCCCGTAAGAAGCCTGTCCGTATTCAAAAATATTCTCTCTCTTAATCTGTGGGAGCAAATTTGCCGTCCTTTCAATCGGTCCGGCTACCAGCTGCGGAAAAAAAGAAATAAATGCGGCATATTTACCGAAATGATGCTCCGCATTTACGTCGCCTCTGTAGACATCAATGACATAAGCAAGCGTCTGAAAAGTATAGAAAGAAATTCCGACCGGCAACAGTACATCTACCATAAAGGGACTGTATTGAATCGAAAATCGCTGTACGACACCTGCAATGCTTGCAGAAATGAAATTAAAATATTTAAAGAAGAATAAAACACCTAAGCAAAAGAGAAAAGCGACTGACAAGTAGAGTTTTCTTTTCTTTTCGTTGTGCTCCTTTTCAAGCAAAATCGCGGTAATATAGGAAACAACGGTTGTCATCAGAATCAGAACAACATATTTCACATTCCAGCTCATATAGAAATAATAACTGGAAACCAATATGACAAGCCATTGACATTTCTTAGGCAGCGCCCAATATAGTATAAAAACAATCGGCAAAAAAATTGCAAATGCAAATGAATTAAAAAGCATCGGGATTTCCTCTTCTCCGGTTCTCGAAACCGCTTCTCATTATACCGTTTTATCGGCAGATATGCAAATCGGCATTTTCCCCCAGTTTTCCAGACGATAATCCCTTACACCTTTAAGCAGCGCCGTACACATTGCCCGCTTCCCCTGTAGGAACCATATAAACAGCCACGCAAGCCTGTTGCAGGCAAAATAGACTACAAACAACGAAAATCGTAATTTTCCGCGTATACCACCTTCATCATGCATATACAGCCTGTTGCATAGCAGCCAGTTTCTCGTGATATAATATGCATTCGCGGGCTTCTCATTACCTCCCGTAGAACCGTTCACCTTATGGTAGACGACTGCCTCCGCACAATAATAGATTCCGACATGATTCCGTTCCGCCCTCATGCTGTACTCTACATCCTCGTAATAGAGGAAAAAGCGTTCGTCCAATAATCCCGTCTTCTCTACGATTTGTCTCGAAAGAAGAAACGCGCAGCCGTTCGCAAACAGGCACTCACCGCTTCGGTCATATTGTCCGTTATCCGTCTTGTTCAGCCCGCTCTGGATGGTCTTCTTAATGACAGGTGTAAATGTGCCCCCCGCACACCAGATTACATTTCTCTTATCGGCATACAGAATCTTAGGAACGATGATTCCTCCAGTCTTCCGCCCACACTCAAACATCTTCTCTATTGTATCCGGCTCTATCTCCGTGTCATTGTTCAAAAGAAGATAGTAATCAATTCCTTGTTCCATCGAGTAACGGATCCCCTCGTTATTCGCTTTGGAAAACCCGTAATTGTCACGAAGTGTCAGGATGTGTATCTGTTCATGTTCTCCCCATTTTTCATAAAGTGCCTCTAGGGAGCCGTCCGTTGACGCATTATCAACCACCACAATCCGAATACGCTCTTTGATCGTACTGTTCAAAATCGAGGTAATACATGCATCATTATATTTTTTTCCGTTGTAGTTAACTAAAATAACACTGATTTGTTTTTTCATGCCGTCTACTTTTCGTTTCGCTCTGCTGCCATCAATACACCACCCACTTGCCGCTCCTGCTGTATCCTACAAACTCGGCGACGTGCTCTGCATTCATAGCTGCCAGTTCCTTCTTCAATGCATACATTGAAACACCTAGTGTCTCTGACATTTCTCTCTTAGATACCGATGGGTTTCTTTTTATCAATCTCAAAATCTGTTCCCTTAGTTCAAAGCCATATAGGCTCTTTTGTGATAGAACTGATGGGGTTGAATTTGGGGTTGATGGGGTTGAATTTGGGGTTGATGGGGTTGAATCTGCGATAGATATCTTTTCATCCCCATCTTCCTTTAAAAAACCTTCATGAACAAACAATCTTGAAATAAAATAGCTGTGGGACTCATCTGTTTCAAATTCAGGTTTTGGTGAACCGTTCGCCTCCAGCGCATCAAGAATCTTTTTGAATCCGGTATTTCTTCCCTCAGTTAAATGCAGCTCCTTTAAAAAATCACCTATTCTGCGATTTCTGTATCTTCGATTTGATACCCGGTAGCTCTTTAGCCCCTCAATAGTTACGGAACGATCCGGTCCCGGAAAACTCACAATTTCTATTCTGTCATTTTCAACCCGGACTTCAATCGGTTCACGTTCATCATATGCCCTATGATACACTGCGTTAGATAGTGCCTCTTCTATTGCTGCAAACGGATAATTGAAAAAACGGTCTGCCTCTGCCCAATCCGGGTGTTTTACAATCTTCTCTGTAATAATTGTATTTCTGATATACTGCAGCGCATCGCGCAGTTGTTGCTGAATCGGTCCCTTAAAAGTCTGCTCAATAATGTCATTGCCTCCTAAGCCACCCGGAAATTGGACAACATCTATCTGTGTATAAGGAAAAAATTTGTCCGGCTCCATACTGAAAAACATTAATCCCACATTCTTTGGTTTAATGTATTCAGGAAGATTACTGATAATATTCATGTCGCTACATACTTCTACGAAATCTCCGGTCTCTGATTTTTCATACAACGAACTTTTAACCTCTTTCAAATAATTCCGAATAAGAGTAATATTCAAATCTGACATCTCCGCCTGATGATTGACGCGGTCGTCAAAAGGCACCCTGTTTGCCAAATAGAATAAGTCCTTTTCTTCATCATCAGAAGGTTCTACCGTACTCGACAGCTTACGAATATAATGAATACGCTCTTTATTATCCTTTGCCATTGTTTTAGGTGATGAATATGGTCTGTTGTCACCACCCGGACACCAAAGAACAATAAATTTCTTATCCGCATAATCCACAATTTCTACTATTGGCATATATGCCGGTCTGATTAACTTGCATACGGAAAAAATTTTCTTCTGATAGTTATCTATCTTGTCTATATGAATACCTTTCAACGGATAAACCGGTCGTCCGTTATCTTCTTCAACACCAATAACAATATATCCACCGCCCCAATTATCCAAATCATTTGCAAAGGCACAAACTGTTTTTAAAGAAGCTTCTGTATCCCATGTCTCCTTAAACTCTATTCTAGCCCATTCAACTACTTCACCGGACAATAGTGTTTTGATGTTTGTTGGTATCGCCATTTAGTTTACTTCCTCATTATTTATTATTGCACAAAAATTTAAATACTTTCAGTTTAATCATGCGTCAATATAGCGCAATCATATCCCCTAGCGTCGTCTCAAGCGGAATCATAGGTTTCCATCCGATATCCGCACTGATTTTCTCATAGGAACCGACAATAATGCGATTGTCATTTAATCGCACATAAGCCGGATTGACTATCGTGTCAATCTCGACATCTAACATACCGGCAATCTGATCCACGATATCAGACAATCTGATGCCTGTTCCGGAGCAAATATTGTACAGTTCCCCTGTTCTGCCGTGCATAAGTAGATTATAGTACGCTCTCACAACATCTCGGACATCTACAAAATCACGAATAATAGATAAATCTCCTGTCTCGATTGTACCACGTCTTTCTCCTGCATTCTTAATCGCCAATATCCTTGATATGAACCCCGGTATGACAAAACGCGTATTCTGCCACGGTCCGATATGATTAAAAGACCTTGTCATGATAATATCCACACCGTAACTATCGGCATAGACACGCGAGAGCATCTCCTGCGCCACACGGGCAACCGCATAAGGACTGCATGGCATCAGACCGCTATCCTCGCGAAGAGGCAGGTCTGCCTCCGTCACATTCCCGTATTCCTCCGAGGAACCGACTGACAGAACCCTGCATTTCAAATGCAGTTCCTGCACTACTGCTATGATATTCAAAAAAATATTCGTATTGTTCTGGAAACACTCGATTGGATGTTTCCAACTATATGCCACGCTGCTGAAAGAAGCCAGATGTATAATATAATCCGGTCCAAACTGCTCTAGCAGGCGCTTCACCGCATCCGTATCAAGCAAATTCACCGTGTGATAAGTCACCTTAATATCGGGGAACGCCGAAAAATCAAATGCCGGCGGATTGATATCTATGCCGCACACTTCCACGTCATGGTCGTTCTCCTGCATATAGGCAAGCAGGTGCCTGCTCACGAAACCGGAAAAACCGGTGATTAATATTTTCTTCTTACTCATCGCTGCAACCATACCTTTCCGCCGTTCACAGATTCTCCTGCAAAAAATCCATATATTTCTCCGCCAGATACGGTCTGCTGTAAACGGAAAAATCAAATTCATCATTTTTCTTTACGGGCGATTCCATCATCCGGATCCACGCGTCCGGATCAAAAGGGTCTTCCACATAGTTAGCTTTTCCCTGCGTCACTTCGGGAATGCTGGTTCTGTCCGTTGTAATAACGACCGCATTAAATGCCATCGCCTCCACCGGCGGCATTCCGAACCCTTCAAAGATACTCGGGAACAGAAAAGCCCTGCAATGCCGGTACAGCGTATTGCGCTCCTCATTGCTGATAAAACCTGTCAGCGTCACAATATCCTCCAGATGATGTTCTTGAATCAGTTTTTTCACGCTGTCGCTTGCATTGCCGGAGATACCTGATACCAAAAGTCGTTTTGGCAGATTGGTTTTTCTCTTTTTTAATTCCGCCATCACTTTAATTAATGTCTCCAAATTCTTATGCGGAATCATCTGCGCGACCGTATAATAGTATTCTCCGTCAGAAATATTAAATTTTCGGCTGACCTTCTCGAAGGATTCCGTTTCATTCAAATTAACCATCGCCGGAATATTTAACACTTCTATCTTATGCGCCTTGATTTTATACCGCTTCATTAAATCGGATTTCACATAATTGGTCGTCGTGATAATCTTCTTGGAGAACTTGGCATCTAACCACCAGCAGAGTTTAGAATAGGCAACCTCGTGAAAAGGATGATACTCCGGATAATGCGCCGCCTGCAAATCATGAATGGTGTTAATATAAGTAATGCCGCCGTTGAAAAGCGGACGGCAATATACCGGTATGAAACACTGTCGCAGTCCGTTTTTCCTCAATAATCTATTCTGAAAAAAGAATTGCCACAAAATTCTTCCGGCAATATTGGCAGACACGACATCTGCTTCCAACAGGGTAATTCTTCCATCCTTCGTGTAATGTTCGAAAGTCTCTCTGTTATCTTTAGAGACAAGCAATGTAAACCGGAACGGTCTGTCAAGCTGTACGAAACCGTCCAAAAGATTCCTAATATAAAATTCGGTTCCGCCCACCTTGCCGGGACGAAGCCACAACAAATCAATTGCTATATTGTCCATATCCGTACTATGCCTTCCTCTCAGACTTTAGGTCAGTTGCTACCGCTATCTGCCAAACAGGATTCTCCTCCACCAAGAAGAAATCCCGATAATCTTTGCTATTATGATACACACCGCTGCAACCGCACATGCCAGCGCCACCGACAATATGCCTGCAATAAACGCCGAATCAATCATATCAAAATACATTTTATAATCTATCAAAAATCCATGCAATACATAGATTGCCAGCGAATTTTCTCCGCAAACGCATAACACTGAATACAAGCGGTTTCCTTCCCGCCCGCATTTACTGTCAATGCGTCTGCAGCACACAACAATAATGCATAGGGACAGCCCGACTCTGACCACCTGCGTAATCCATCGGGTGTCATAGAATGAAAAATACGGAAATATCATCACATAGGCGAGTATAGCGCCTGCTGTCAACCACTCGCTATTCACAAGCTTTTGTATCGTCTCATGTTTAACCAGTAGGACAGCAAAGAAATAGGGTATCGCATAACTCAACATATTAATAAGATACGGCTGTCTCGTCAAGCATGCAAGAAGTGCACACACAATTTCCAGTCCACCGAGAATCAATATATCCGCAAAAATCGTATCCTTTCCGCTCTTTCTGCAGATAACCCAATATAGCGAATGCATGATTTTTAAGCCAAACAGCACCGGGAAGAACCAAAGACCATTGTCGCCATATCCTGAAACTGCCGTATAGATAACCGTCCAGCTTAAGTACGGAAGCAACAGTCCGCTCATCCTTTTTATCAGCATTCGTCCTTCTTGTACGGCATATTTACCTCTCCCCTGCTCCTCTATATAGGCGGAGACGAAGAAAAGAAGCGGCATATGAAAAGAATAGATGATGTTAAAAAGCAGATCCATTCTCCTGATACCGGAAAGGGAATGTCCGACTATCACTGTAATAATGGCAATTCCTTTCAGAAAATCCATATATGAATTTCTTATTGTGTCACCCGGCTTTGCCGTCATCTTTATTCTCCTCTACTGCATTCTCCAATTCTCGGATTCTTTTCTCCATCATACTGATTTCCTGAATCAGAATCCTGATCTTAAGCTGCTGTCTTGACACAATGGAGGTAAGAGTCATCAGAATCATCATAATAAAACCGATGCACAGAATATACAAACCGTTCATGTTGCTCTCGATTCCGAGCAACCGTACAAACCTTACCAAAAGATCCGGGAAGTAAATCATGATGCCCATGATAACGCCCGCCACAAGCCAGATTAAAGTATATTTCAACTCCAGCATTTTCTTTTTCAGATAATAAAGAATAATGATAAAATAGCAAATCACAGCTATGGAAAGCGTAATCTGCAAAGTATGTGGAATCATTTCTGCCTCCTGACTCCGAAGCTCAATCTCCGAATCAACATTGCCAAAGTCACCTTAAACATATAATAAACCGATTTCTTGAGTGTGATAGAACTGATTCCGTTCTCCCTGTCCCTCATGACCACAGGATACTCTCTGATTCTGCCGCCGTGGACTGCCGCAATGACCATCGCCTCCGGCTCCGGATAGTCCGCCGGATAATCCTCTGCAAATATACCGATAAATCTCCTGTTCACGAGACGATATCCGCTGGTGATATCTTTCACTCTCACTCCGGTCAGTATCAGACCTAAGAAACTTAAGAATCTGATTCCGATTCTGCGCATTCCGGAAGACTGAAAACCCTCTTTCTCGACAAAGCGCGAACCGATGACGCAGTCCGCCTGTTCCTCTTTCATACGCTCTATCATCTTATCCAGAAATCCCACATCATGCTGCCCGTCTCCGTCTATCTGCACGGCAATCTCATAGTCATTGTCTCTCGCATAGCGGTATCCGGTCTGAACCGCGCCTCCGATTCCCATATTAATGGGCAGATTTAAGACCTCGTACCCTCTGTCGCGGCAGACTTTCTTTGTATGATCCGTTGAGCCGTCATTGATAATGACATAGTCGTACTGCGGAAAATTTGTGATTAGATTGTCCACTACTTTCTCGATATTCCCCGCCTCATTATATGCAGGGATAATAATCAGCGTTTTATTTTTTTGATCCATGGTAAATCCTCCGCAGTAATAAGCGCTGCCTCTCTCGCCAACAGATACATGCTGCAATAAAAAATGCCCATCGCATATACCATGTATCTTTGGAGTCCCAAGAACACAAGGTTTGTAACCACTACCATCAGGAATATATATCCAAGCGTTGTGCCTGCAAACGCCGCCACTTTCTTATTGCCGCCTTTTTTCAGGCAATAGATAATTCCTGTCGCCGCAGCCAGATACAAGAGCAGCGTGATGATATGGCAGAGGAAATAAATCCTCTCTATCTGAAAAAACACACTGCTGATAAATCCGGACACCATCATCCGGAAGGAATGATACAAGTACCTGTCAAAATGGTGAAGCAGCACCTTCATTCCCAGTTCCCTGCAAATCTGCACGTTATTCATTTGGACTTCCGGATTGTCGCGCAAGTAAGCCCCGACATGTCCAAATACGATAATGGGAATCTCATCCTTCACCAAATCTCGCCACATATACAAATCCTGCCTTGCATAAACGTAACGGTACTGCTCGGCGTCGATTGCGTCAAACACCCTCTGAAAAATTTCTTTCATCTCCGGGCTGTCAAACAGTTCGATGTCATCTTCGTCAATCTCATAAATCCCACGGGTGATAATAAGCGATGTGAACTGGGACAGCGTCCCGGGGTTGTCTTCATTGACCGGAGCATCGCTCTTTTCTTCCTGTACTGTTTCCTGCACCGGCGAAGTACCGGATGCGTCCTGCTGTACGGCACTTTCTTCGCCCTGTACCGACTGCGCGGCTCCTTCCGCTGACGCTCCTGCATCCGCCGCCACCGTCTGTTGATTCCGCTTCTCGATGACCGGGAGCTGATGAACCCAGTACCAGCCAAATATTTTATAGACCAACGTAACCACTACGAGAATCCCTATGACTCCGATTACACAATTGGCGCCAACCTTGATAATTCTCCGGCTGACTTTATCTTTTCTGCTTTTTACAAACTCCACGCAGACAAATACCGCGGCGGTAACTCCCAACAAAAAGAGCATCTGGCTTCTGATCAGTTCCATAAAGCCAGCCATCGCCGTAGCTGCTATCAGCCACCTGATTTTCTGCTCGAAAACATACTGTAACAGCAGCATAAAGTACAGATAGAAAATAGCATAAGACAGCCCTTCCGTCAGAATCTGATGTGTAATCCCCGCCTCCGGTAAATAAATCGAAAACGGCAGCATACATGCTATATAAAGTAATACCGTCTCTATCCAATGTAACCGGAAATGCTTCTGCAGATACAGTACAAACGCCATCGTGCAGACAATCGCCAGCACAGATTGAATAACGACCACAGCATCAAGATATATTTTCTCTCCGAAGATACATTTTACCACAAACAGGAACAGCGGGTAAACCGGCATAACGCCTTCTCTTCTCGGGTTCAAATAGAAAGGCGTGTCATCCTCTATGGCAATCCACTCCTGCCCCAGCACAAGGTAAAACATAATTCCCATCGCCGTAAGGACAAGGATTTGGATCATCTTGCGCCGCATCTGCGCACGCTTATCCTCTTTTAATTGCACATTCATCAGTTTATCCTCACTGTTTTGACTTACACTGCTTATTTCGCCCATTTTGCTTACTTATCTGGTCCTTTTTCATATGTTTCATTATTTCCTCGATACGGTCATAATAGTTCCTGAACTGAAAATGTGCTTTCACATGCTCATACCCGGCGGCACCCATTTTAACAAGGTTTTCCCTGTCACATATGATTTTTTCCAGCTTCTCTATCAAATCCTTTTTGTCGTTGTCCTCAAAAACATATCCTGTCTTACCGTAGTCAATATAGCTTGCCGTGCCGTTATCACTTCCGCTGATTGCCGGAACGGAGAAGGACATTGCCTCTATCACCGTGATTGACGCCGGTTCTCCCGTACTCGGAACCACATATACATCGGCTTTTTCGTACTGTTCGCTAATTTGTTTGCGATTCAGATTCGTGAAAAAAGTAACTTTGTCTTCCAGTCCATGCTTCTGTACATATCCGGTAACCATCTGATAATATTCCTCATGGAAATGGTTGGACACCTCCCCTGCAATCGTCAGGTGAAGGTCGTATTTCGGAAGCAGTTCTTCGACTGCTTCTATCATCATCTTAAGATTCTTACGCTCCTGATATTTGCCGATACAGAAGACATTGATTCTGCCGTTCTCGAAATAAGTTTTCTCCTCCGGCGATACCTGCGGTTCCATCAGAAATGGCGCCCAGTAACCGTATTCGTCCTTCACAAGTCCGGTATAATCTATCCCCACCAGATTGGTCGGCGTAATTCGGTATTTCGGTGTCAGCTTCCACACAATCTTATGCGCTAAGTCCATCTTCTTCGGCTTGTCCCAAACAGGACTCAAATTATAAAGGATAGTCGGAATCCTGTAATGTCTGCATATCGCATTCATGCAGATTGTATAAATCGAACGCTCCCGCAGGATAGCCACATCGGGCTGAAACTCTTTGATATACTTTGCAAGCTTCGCGATTGGGGGAACGCCGCATTTTAACTTCATATCTATGGCAAACGGATCTTTTCTTTTCAGATAGTGCACGTAAAGATAGTCAAACGCCATGAAAACCTTGGAGTAGTCGACTACAATCGGTTTGATGTACGTGTAGTCTTCTACCTTACCGGCATACTGGCTTAGGAATCTGACCTCGTGACCGTTTTCTTTCCAGCCCTTCATAATCGTGGTCTGGTTTGTATGATATCTGTGTGACATATATAGAACTCTCATGTTACTCCTCATTTCCGCGTATATCTTTTCACATTACCTTCTTTTTGATCTGAGCCAGATACGCGTCATAGCCCGCGCTGCGGTTCGCCTCTTCGCCGATGATACTATGCTTGGCGATTTCCTCTTTCTGTACCGCCTCCCGCAGATACCATTCGTATTCCATATCCAGATTGCCTATGTCTAACGCCCGGTATCCTTCTAAGAACAACCGCTCTGCCAGAAATTTTGCCGCTACTCCGAGTGAGATCAGAAACAATCGGTCTTTAGAATATTCTCTGCAGCAATCCATGATTTCGTCTAATTTTCCGTAAGCGTCGCTGCTCGGTCCGATAATCCTCTCCACGCTTGCCGCGGTGTCAAGCAAGTCATTTCCCACCCCGTTGTGAGTTCTTTCGCCTTCTACCACGACGACATCTTTATTCTTCCATATCTGTCTGATTCCATCTATCTGACTGCGGCACCTGCTTTTGTCTGCCATCGTAATATAGAATCTGGAAACTGATGTATTATAATATTCCCTGTTCAGGTTGCAATACTTCTCATAAATCTTCCGGGCAAAAAGCAGATGGTCTTTCCAAAACTGCCTGCTCTGTCTCCGGTATACGGATAAATTATCGAATATATCGGGAATCGTGACAATCAACTCTTCATGCTCATATTGGAGCATTCTCTTTAACCCGTCGATGATTTCCGGTTCTACTTGCTGCAGCTTAAGACTCCTTCCCCGTATCATGGTAATCTCGCCGTCACCGAATCTGATCATACTCTTATTGCCATGCGTCAGTTCCTCTATTGTTTCCTCTACCGTATGCACTCTGACAGGACATTTTTTGATACCGGCGCGGTAAAGAGTGTAGTCAATCTGTGCAAGTATGTCTTTTACGAATCTCTTACAGTCAAATCCCATGTTACTGTATCACTTCCTCTTTTCTTCGTCGTTCCACTTTGCCGTCGCCCACCTCATAAATGATATCCGCATTCTTGATTGTCGATAGTCTGTGCGCGATAATAATAATCGTCTTCTTCCCCTGCAAACTGTCTATCGCTTCCATGACTGCCGTCTCGGTATCATTGTCAAGGGCTGAAGTCGCCTCATCAAGCACCAGTATCTCCGGATCATGGTACAGCGCTCTCGCAATACCGATACGCTGTCTCTGCCCGCCGGACAATCTGACACCTCTGTCACCCACAAAAGTGTCCAGTCCTTCCGGAAGACTGTCCACAAAATCATACAACTGTGCCTGCCGCAGTGCATCGGTCACCGCCTGCTCGTCGATTTCTTTCTCGCGGATACCGAACGCAACATTGTTTCTGATTGTGTCATCGGACAGGTAAATCGTCTGCGGTATATAACCGATTTCCTGCTGCCATGTGGGCAGATTCTTATAGACGTTCATACCGTCCGCGTATATTTTACCATACTGCGGTGTCAAAAGCCCCAGCAAAATATCAACCATCGTAGATTTACCGGCTCCCGAAGCGCCGATAAACGCCACCGTCTTGCCTCTCTCAATCGTAAAGTCCGCGTGTTCTATAACATTTACATCCCCGTCCGGATAGTGGTAAGATACGTTCTTGACTTCTATCTTTTCTTTAAGCTTCCACGTCTCGTCTTTTTCCTTTTTATTGAGATTAAGTTCTTCTATCTCACGCAAATCATTATAGACCAGTTCCAGAGACGGAAGCGCATACAGTACCGCCGATAAATGCTCATTGATTTTTCCGACGGAGGGCAGCAGACGAAACGCAGCCACCGCAAAGATAGCCAGCTGAGGAACAAATTCCACCAAGTCCTTCTGTCCGAAGAAAATCTTGAAAATCACGGCAAGTAAAAGCCCCGTCATGCAGACCATTTCAATACTGTATTTAGGGATAACCCCTATCAAACGGTTTAAGCGCAGCACCCTGACATACTTATCAAAATAACTGTCATACTGCTCAATAAAACTTTCTTCCCTGTTTAAGACTTTGATTTCTTTGACGCCTCCGAGCGACTGATTCATCCACTGATAGATTTTCGACTTGTACTCCTGTCCCTGCCTGCCCCAGACACTGGAATATTTCTTTGAAATCATGGAGAAAATCGCCAGACATAAAATCAGCAGCCCCACAATTATCACGGTAATTGACCGGCTTTCAATATACAGATAAATACCGATTGCAATGCAGACACTCACCTCGGCAATCATCTCCATCAGGTGCAGAATGCCCTTGGTAAACTGGTCGGTATCTTCCTGCATACTGCGCTGTAATACCGAAATATTTTTGTTTAAGTGGAATGTATACGGCTCCGCCATGTACGCTTTCAGCAGATTCGTAGAAATAGTCCGCTGGATTCTGTACGAGAATTTATATATCGCATTTTTCTCCACAATCGTGTAGATATCTTTCACAACATAGATTACGATAATGCCCCCGGCGATAAAGGCAAGGAAATATTCTATATTTTTGAAAGAAAACATACGATATACTTCAAGAAGCATACGGTTCTTCTGCAAAATACTCGTGTCCATAATCAGATTAATAAAAGGAGAAAATACCGAGACCGCTAACATTTCCAAAAAACTCCCGAAAATAACGGCTATCAACAGAAAAAACAGTTTAATTTTATCCGATCTCGTAAAAATATAATTTAATTTGCGAACCATTCATTTGTCCTCTCTTACTGCTCCGGGCGAGCCTCACTCTCATTTACGATTTCCTGTGTATATGTGTTAAAAATCCCCGTATCATCATTTCTTGCAAACAGTTTAGCAAAAACTGTCGAATAGGACAGCGCGCAGAATGCAACCATAATGACGGCGCCCGTCCATATTTTCTTTTTCAGTTTTGCACCTGCCGGACTCTTCCATCCCTCCGCCACAATCTCACTGCGCCGCGCATGGAGCCATGCGGACCATTCTTTATATCCGCACACACACAAAGGCAAAAGCAGCGGGAAATACAATATCGCATAGAGTCCCTCCGCCTCCCAGAATAAGTGGAATACAAAGCCTCCTACGAAAGTAATCGGCAGAATCATTTCTTCCATACTACTCTTCTTGCAACGCAGAACCGCATACAGAAAAGTTCCGGCTAAAATCCACGTCTGTAACAGATTCGCTAAGAACGTATAGACCGCCCTGCCCTTTTCCTGTAATATCCATACCGAACTCTCCCGGTCGCTCCTTCCCTCCAGTATCCACACTGACTGAAATGTGGGATTATTCCACTGTGCCGACACCTTCTTGACAAAGAAGCCCGTAGTTTCCAGTGGTCTGTGCGCCATTCCGGAAACTCTGCTTTTTAAATCGTCCATAACCGCTTCCTGTGTTCTGTCATAGTCGTAATCGTTTCTCTCATAGACGGAATTATTATACGCATTGTACCAGCCCGGCGCGCACTTGCCGTCCTGCAGACCCATGACCACCCACGCCATCATCGGGATTCCCTTGACTTCCTCCCCCTGATTCGCGTTTTTAATAGACTGATTCACTCCGAATCTGCCGATTGCAAAGCATATGATAATCGTCAGCATGAGCAGAAGCCTTGCAAATATTTTCCTTTTCTCAGAATGCTTGTCCGCCAATAGCTTGAACAGAATATAGATAAGTTCTGCAATCATATAAACCGTATAATTAGATTTAAACACTGTAGCCAATCCGATGCTCACACCTGCAAGCAGCAAATAATGTACTTTAGGATTCGACTCATACAACAAAACCGTGTAAAAAGACAGAAGCGCGAACGCCATACCGACCACCGTTCCGTAGAGAAAGGTTGTATACATCAGAAACGGTGCAAAAAGCAGGCATAATACAGCCGTCTGCGTTTTACAACGATGCTCTTTGTCCCATAGCATACCGGCAATCTTCATAAAGAAATAGTAGGAAAACACAATCCAGACTGCGTTCACGATTTCAAACGCGATATAATTCAGACTGCCAAACAACCGCGACAATACCTGAAAATACATAACGATTCCCATCTGAAAAGGAAATATAAACAGGTATCCTCCCGTTTCAAAGTCCGAATAGTCATGCGCATTTAATGCTGCCGCCGCCTCCACCACATGCTTCTGGTCAAACTTCGGCGGGTACTGCCCCTTAAGTACAATCAACACCGCCACAATTCCAGCCGTAATACACGCTGCAATACCGAGCCAAGGAATCCTTCGGTTGTTCTCATCCGCAGACTTGTTACCGCCTTTTGTCCGAAGCAATACAAGTAGAGACGAGAACACCATAAAAACAACAATATGTTGTACATAGTTGTCCTGAATATAAAAAGTATGTTCCACATTAATCTCTTCTACCTGCGCCGCATTCATATAGCTGTATCTGCCAAGATAACATGTACTGAAAATACTTGCCACCAGCAGATACCCGATAATCAATGCGAACAGTATTAAGACCAGTCTTTTTATCCATTCTGCAATCTTTGCTCTTCCGGACACCATCACACTCTCCCTTTACTTCTTTTCATCCGTTCTATCAGATATGCCGTAATCAGCGATCCGGCTAAAGTGAACAGGAACAGCAGCATGCCGCTCTCATTACCTTCTCCCACAAATTCCCTGTAAACAAATTTAAAAGCCGTATGTACCAGATAAATATTGATGCTCATCTTCCTTAGGAAAACCGTATCCCGCTTCGTCTGTATCTGTAATGCCAGCATCATACAAAAGAATGCCGTCGGAAGCAGCATCAGGTACATGTCTTTCTCTCTCACGGAGCCGGCATTCCACAAATACAACGCTTCTGCATAAAAAAGTATTGTCGATAAGATAAGTCCTGAAACAACCACCCACTGTTTCATTTTTAGATTGCATCTTGCAATCCATGTTCCCATATAAACAAACATGCCGCCGAAAAAGACGCCGTTCCTACATGTCACCATGACTTTCTTGACCGCCTTCATACCCTTCCAGAGTATGCCCTCCGAATCCAGACCGGCTAAAGTCAGTCCGAAATAGCTTTGCGTTGCGAGTCCCATCAGAAACAGTATAAGCAATGTAATGGCGCTCCAACGTTCCCCCAGATATTTTCTGAGGACAAAAACAAGAAGTACCCCGACCGCCACTGCCGGCAAATACCACAGCTGACCGTATGAGCCTGCGAAAATAAAATCCCTGACCGCCGAGAATATGCTTTTGACGAGAGATTCCTCACTGTCTATAATCTTGCTGCTGATAATAATCGGCAGATAAATGACTGTCCAGATGCAATACAAAATCAGAACTTTCTTGGCATATTTTAAAAGAATCTCTTTCTTTTCCGTCTGTCGTGCACTCATCTGTTTCTCTAACAGAAAACCGCTCGCCACAAAGAAGAATGGAACCGCCACTCTGGCAATGACGTCAGCCGTCGCAAAATCCGCCGCGGCGTTCACTGTCTGAAGCGGATGCGTGTGCAGCACTACCACAAACAATGCCATAATGAACTTCATGATATCAATGCCTTTATACTGCATGTTGTTTCCTTTCCGCCTCTTTCATATCCTTGTCCGATTTCCTCAGACACTTGCCGTACAATTTCTGTTCTGCCGGCAGTAAAATCTTGATAATAACCACCGTCATCACCGCCGCATAGACAAGCACAGAAAGTTCGCCTGTGACCTCTATCTTAAGCGACACAAGCCCTGCTGCCGTGCCGAGTAATGTTTTGACAATATTCTCGTTACCGCAAAGCCACAATGTCTGCGTTCCGGCATATGACAGGAAGTGAAATCCTTCCAACAGCTTCGCCAAAATCAGGTTGAAACCGATTAACAGCACCGCGCGCACTACCGGATAGATAATGCCTGCCACCGGAACTACTCTGCAGAACAAGCTTCCGGCAATATCCTCCTGCAGATATATTGATACGGCATATCCGGTCAACAAGACCGCGCCTGTAAAGAACAGATATCTTCTCTTCCGCGTCCGGTCATATCCGTTTTGCTCATTTCCGGCAGGGATAAGCTTGTTCCTCAAAATATGCCCAAGGGCATAATAAATCATATAATAACATGCCGAATCAATGTTCCAAAACCATGACGGCTCCACATCCGGCTGGTTTGGAAACAGCGTAACCGATATCAAGTACAAGACAGCCGCTGCAACAACTGCCGGAATATCCTTCCTGCACACTCTGCGCAGCACATCAAACAGCACGCCGGTGCAGAATATACACGGAAAAAACCACAAAGCCGCTACCGGCATATGATTTCGCACTCCCCATATAAACTGCTTCACATATTTCAGATAAGTGATCATATCATCGCCCGAAGTCAGAATCATCACAGCCATGTTAATAATCACGAAGAACATATATGGGAGCATAATCTGCATAAAACGTTTCTTCACCGCATCTTTGAAACTCAGCTTGTCCAAGTTCCCCGCAAAAATACCTGACGCAAAGAAGAACAAGGGGACATGATAACAAAATACAAAGCCATACAGTCTGCCGCCTGCGGTGCCGAAATGTCCGCAGAAAACCGCAATCATACCCAACAGCTTTACAATATCAATCCACTCTACCCTTGCTTTCTTTGTCATCCTGTGTTCCTTTAGTATCTTCAGCTTTCCTTGATAAACTTATTTTCTTTCAGGCTGTACTTCCCGCCCCTTAAGAACTTATGCTTCACTACCCACCAGCCGGGCACCCAGATATACTTGTGCATTGCCGGTGATGCAGAACCGATCATCCAGCAATTTCTATCGCATTTCTTCGTACATTCTCTTACCTGCTGCGCCTGCGCGGAATTCCACAGTTCATCCCAAGTCTGTTCTTTCAAGTTCCCCATAACAGCCTTCTTCTCCATACCGTTACAGGGAATAACATCGCAGAACGGATCGATAAAAAATGCGTTCTTAGACATATCGCAGGGCAGAAGTCTCTTGTTTCCGTAAATATAATTGATCAGCCCGTGATTAAAGTAGGCGCGGAACCACTTCTTCGGCGACTTACTCTTTAACAGTTCGTTGATCAGCTTCTCAAAATTCTGTGCCACTTTGTATTTATCATCAATCTTGTTGTCCGTCTTTCTGAAATAAAAGGAATTGTGCAGCGTAGCCGTGGCAAACTCCATCCCCATATCATTGGCAATATTGTAAAGCGGCACCAGATCCTCGCAGTTCATATCCTGCACCGTCATCCCGAATCCCACATCCGGATGTCCCATCTCAACCAGCGTTTTTAACGTCTTATATCCTCTGTTAAATCCGTCGGGTATCCCTCTGATAGCATCATTCGTCTCCTGCAAACCTTCTATGCTGATACGGATGCCCACCTTCGGAAATTCCCTGCACAGCGCAATAATCCTCTCCGTGAAATATCCGTTGGTAGATATGACAATTCTGTCAGATTTCTTATATAATTCCCTGACAATATCGGGAATGTCCTGTCTGATAAAAGGCTCTCCTCCCGTAATATTAGTAAAAGCCATCTCCGGCAGCTTCTTGATGTCTTCCAGTGTGATTTCTTCATCCGGTCTTGTCGGATCCTTGAAGCAGTCACACATATTGCACCGGGCATTACACCTGTAAGTCACGATGACGGTGCCGTATAAAGTTCTTCTTGACATGATTAATACTCCTTATCAAACCTGCTCAAATCGGATGCTTCGCAGGACGTTCGTCATGTATCATGTATATAGATGAAATCATGCAGGCACGATTTCATCTATATACATTCCTCACTATTTTAGCACAATATTCCTCAATTGTATCGAAATTTATACTTTTACAGTTTTCTCTGTACTTGCGGCATAATTCCGGGTCATTCCACAAATCTCTGATATGCTCCGTTAGTTCCTGAGCATCTCCGCCTCTGAACAAATCGCCTGTCACGCCAGCCTGTACCAGCTCCGGCGCTCCGCCAAGGTCGGAAGCAAGCACGGGTGTTCCGTACATCTGCGACTCCATCACGGAAAACGGACAGTTCTCATACCACTCGGAAGGATATACACTAAACCGTGCCCCCGCAATCAGCTTCCGCAGCGCCTTTCCGGTCATAAAACCGCGGTTTTCCACGTTGGAGACTCCCTTTATCTCCTCTTCCAAGGGACCTGTTCCGGCAAAGATAAAGGGAATCTGCGGCAGAGCCCGACATGCTTCCAGCAACGTTCCTATCCCCTTTTCCTCCGAAAACCGTCCGAAGTACACAACATAGTCTTTCTTACCGTCGTGATCGCCTTTGCACTCTGCTTCATCCACATCGATAAAGTTATGCATCATGACCGTCCTTTCCGCTAACAGCGGATCGGTATCAAGCTGTTTCTTCATAAATTCGCTGGGACACACAATCACGTCTACCATGCCATATGTCCCTCGCTTAGCATAATATTTCGCCTCTATCGTCCCCAGCATACTCTTTAAACGTGAACCATGAATGCATCGGTTCTTACTGCACTGTCCGAAGTTACCGCCGCGGCAGGCAAAACAAATCTCCCCTGTCGCCGGAATCCGCATCATGTGATTCGGGCATACCCACTGATAATCATGCGCCGTAAAGACAATCTTGATTTTGTGTCCGTGCTTCCTCTCATAGGAACGAACCGCATAAATCACGGACGGAGTCAACTGGAAATTAATATTATTTAAATGCACAATATCCGGCTGAAAATCTTCCAGCACAAGACGCATTTTCTTCTTTGCTTCCATGGAATAAATAATGCGAAACGGATAAAACACTTTCCGCAATCCGCCTCCGTGGAAATCCATATCGGAAGTGTAGATCCCTGCACGGTTTCCCACTATTCTGCCTTCGTGCTCCATACCGAAATACTGCACCTCATGTCCCGTCTTCTGCAATTGCCCGCCAAGTTTAAAGATATAAGTCTCCGAACCCCCGTTGGGATGGAGAAACTTATTCACCATCAATATCTTCATGTTTCCCTCTGTCTCCTGCCAAACAACCGGCTGCACCGCATCTGCAAACTGCTTACCGTTTCTTACCGTACAGTTTAAGCGTTTCCGCTACCACTTCATCCCAGTTATACTTACCGCAGATATAGTCCGCGCTGTGTTTCCGGTACTCCTCCACAATTTCCGGATGTGCCAGCATATACTCAAGCTTCGTCCTCAAATCCTGCACATCGCCTTGATGAAACACAAAGGCTTTATCTTCCACCACTTCCGTGTTCTCACAGATATCGCTGACAAGACAGCAGTCGCCGTAGCTCATCGCCTCAAGCAGCGTAAGCGCCATGCCCTCCACGTCGCTTGGAAGCACAAACGCATAGGCATTGGAATATAGTTCTTCCAAAACCTGTCCCTGTACGAAATCCGTCATGATGATCCGCTCGTCCTTTTCAACCATTTGATGAATCTGCTCCATGTACTCCACCGCATGGCTGTTTCCCCCGGCAATCACCAATTTCTTATCCGTGTCAATTTTTGAAAACGCTTCAATCAGGTAATGCACCCCTTTTTCCGGTACGATTCTGCCAAGCGACAACAGATAGCCGTCCTTAGTCAATCCGTATTTCTCCGTGATAAGCTGTGCCGCCTTCGGCTCCGGCTTGTCGATACCGTTAGGAATGTACGTCACTCTTCTATTGTAAGTATCTGCAAAATACTGCTGTACATTCTTGGATAAAACAATTACCTCATCAGCGTATTTTGCAGCCATCTTTTCACCCAGTTTAATCACATAGGAAGCAAAATTTCCCCATTTCGCCCGCTGCCAGTCCAGACCATGTACTGTCACTACAATCTTTTTGTGAAAAAGCCTCGGAAGCCATACCATAACACACGGACCTTCCGCATGGAAGTGAAAAATATCGTATCTGCCGAACATCGCCCTGATTGTCGCAAAGAAGCTGTATACAATGGCATTCAATTTACTTGTACGGAACGTAGGAACAATATACACACGAACCCCTTTGTAGAACTTCCTGCCCTTCCACCCGTATTCCTGTTCATATTTCTTACCGGAAACATGGTGCCCGTAGCGGTTATACGCGTCCACATGATGTCCCATTGCAGCCATTCGCACGGCAAGCTCTTCCACCACAATCTCCACTCCGCCCTCTCTGGACGGTATTCTCTTATGCCCGATCATTGCAATACGGAGCCGGTCTTTCCTGTTTATTTTTTCTCTCCCGACTGCCTTTCCTTCTCTTCCGGCTGCTCTCTGCTTTTCTTCCGCCCTTTCTCTTCTTAAGGCTTTACTCTCCTGATGAACATGATACATAAATGAAAAGTTCGTATTTAAGTAACGCGGAATCATCCGTTTCGGATTTTGTATGATGCGGAACACCCATTCCAGACACATCTTCTGCATCCACATAGGTGCACGCTTGGCAGTTCCCGCAATAAAATCAAAAGCGGCTCCCACGCCGAGCATAAGCCCGTTCACCTTACCGCGATGCTCGTACATCCACTTTTCCTGCTTCGGTGCGCCAAGCGCAACCCATATAAAATCTGCGCCGCTGTCATTTATCATGCGGATTGCATTTTCATCTTCTTCCTTTGTCAATTCTCTGTACGGCGGCGCATACATACCCACAATCCGAAGCTTCGGATACTTGACAAGCAGTACCTTTTTAAGCTGCTCTAAGGTATCCTGTGAGCTTCCGTAGAAGAAATGCGTATAGCCTTTTTCCTGAGACAAATGAAGTATCTCCGGCATCAGATCCGGTCCCGGTACGCGCTGGGCTTCCGTATATCCACGGCTTCGGCTGACGATTGATAATGGCTGACCGTCCGGCAATGCCATGGCGGCGCTGTTCTGTATCCTGCGGTACTCTTTGTCCCGAAATGCCATCACCGTAGTATGTACATTGGAGACACAGATATAATCGCCTTTTAAGCCGTCAAGATTCTCCGTGAGATAGGCAATCGTATCCTTCATGTTCGTCACATTGATATTGGTTTTCAAAATAGTACAGTATTTCAAGTCTTTTTTATTCATCATTCATCCTCGATTTCTCTACTATCGTACATGAACATTTCTCGTCAGGAAACTGCCCCTGTACAACATCATGCTTTCCGCCTGCGGCTGTCCGTCCCGGCAAAAGTAAAATACGCCGTGCCCGCCATACCCACAAGGAATGCGCCGATCATCGCACTGCCCGTATAGTATCTGACCATCTCTAACACCACAGCCTTCCCCTGCACAAGCTGCATCGGATCCTCGCTGTCCATATAGTTCATGACCTTCCATCCCTCATATGCCGGATCCTGTTCGCTCTCAAGATAAACCGACGTTTTCTCCGTTGCGTCCGTGTAGAACCGGCGAACCACATATCCGTTCGGGACCGTATACAGGGCAGCGCATAAAATGATTCCCAACACACCGCCCAAAGCCGTCAGGCACAAAATTTTTACCCTGCATTTACTCCATGTCAAGCGAGCCATTGCAAATATAGCGTCCGGCAGTCCGGCAAAGGGAATCGCTATCGTCCTGTTAAGCTTCGGAAACAGGCAGTATTCTTCCGCTCCTTCTTTCTGCATAAAAAGCAGGCTTCCCAAGAAGACAAGCGTCACGTTTTTAAAGGATGTATTAAACAGTAACGGCTCCGTCCACCCGGCTCCCAAGAAACAGATAAGAATCACAAGCTCTCTCGTCCGCTGTTTATGCGTATCATAAAACAGCAGTGCAAAATACCCCAGCATAAGAATCACAAAAGTAACAAGCCCGTAATTAATATAACCCCATACATAAGAGTTATCCATTGTCATGGAAGAGCGCACGATTTGGGAGATATCGGCTCCGAACAGGCTGTGATACTCCGAGCGCAGGAATTGCTCCGCCAGATAGATTCTTGTGTTCAGCTTAAAATTTAACTGCTGTACATAGTAGCCCAGTCTCGGATGATAGAGGTAAAAAGGTGCGACAAAGGATAGCACCAGACATACCGGAAGCACCAGATTTGCAAGGATTTTCTCCGCAATGCAAAACCGGGGTCTGACACGTATATACAAAAATCCGACCAGCAAAACGGAGACGATACCGAATCCGGTATAGCTGACGGAATACACAAATACAATGAGATTACCAATCATCATCCATAAGAAATGCTTGAATTTATAATGGTCCTCCAGCTCATAGAGAATATACGCGCACAGTGCCAGATAAGTAATGTGCAAAATATTAGGATGCGAAAATCCGAGACTCCAACGGAAAATATGACCGAGCCCCATCTTGGCATGCACCCTGTACACCGTATGCTCCAGTCGAAAAAAAGAAAAAATGCTGAGCACAATCGCACAAAGCGACCACACCCACAGTCCGATATGGAAAACCTTCTTAACAGAAATATTCTTCATGCCCAACACCATAAATGCCAGAAACAAAATACCTCTTTCATGGGATTCATGGAAAACAACCGCCGTCAAAAGCACAAAGACCGCCTGCATCACCCACTGCCTCTTCGTATAGGGCGTAATCAGAATCTTCACGGCGCCAAGCAGGAATGCCGGAAGGACAAGCAGCTCAAACAACTTCTGCCCCTCATACAATCCCAGCCCCTTCGTGACGGATAATAAGATAAAGAAGCCGAAATAGCACGCCTCCGTCAATGTAATCTCTATGCTGTTTTCCTGTGCAATTTTAAGAAATCTGTTCTTCATTGATGTCTTCTTTCTTATTCTCTATAGCAATAACGCCGGTCCAAGTGCCCACGGGTAAGCGCCGTAGCGCTGCGGATACTGCCCGAACCCCTCACACTCTCCGGAACAGTCGTATACTTTTCCGTCTTTAACCGATCTGTATACCGCGTTTCTTCCCGCATCAAGCGCCTGCTCATATTTGGAATCCGTCAGGATACGAAGCTCTATTCCCTGCTTAATCGCTGCACAAATCATTCCTGTGGCGGAAGTATCGACCGGACCGTCCATAGCATGCAGCTGCCATGAAAAATATCCGTCCTTATGCTGATACGGCAATACGGCGTCTACCAGCCCGATATAGGAATCTTTAAGCCGCTCTGCCCCGTATTCGCTTATCATACAGCCTGCCATGCCGCGAAGCAGCCAGCCCACGGCTCTTCCCCAGCCAATAATACCGTACTTACATGCCGTATCCATCACATATCCGTGATAGGGAAGCCCCGTGGAACCGTCCATACCGTAGGCGGCAAAATTAACAATCTGCTTCACCGCAAGTTCCATGGCATCGTTCCTGCGATATGTCATGCCGTACCGATAGAGGAACGGACAGGCAAGACCGATAACGTCCACAAATATAAATCCGTTATTCTGCGCCGACCGATACGGAAAACTTCCCGCCTCGTCCACGGGACTGCTTAAGCCGTAACCGGCAAGCTTCTCAATCGCTTTCCGATATGTTTCCGCGCTGCGCGAATCGATTATTCCGTTATCCGTCCCGCTCGCACAATAATCCTCATACCCGTTAAGCAGCGTCTCTCCCGCCAGTAAATCATCGAGATAGTGAATCGGACATCCCTTGTTCGTCCACCTTGTATAGTAAGCGCCAAGCGCGTGGTCAATCTGTCCTAGTATGTCACTCTGCGCTGCTGCCTTCTCTTCTCCGACTGTCCGTGCCGCCACATTTTGCAGCTCTTTCCTGTAATGCCACAGTCCTGCCGCCAGAAGTCCCGTAGTCCAGAAAATCAAATCTTCCGGCGCATTTTCCCGTCGGAGAATATATTTCTTAATCCATCTTTTTGCTTTGGTCTTTGTATCCCACAAACCGTATGACATAAGCTCGCGGCAGGCAGTTTGCGCAAGCGCATCTTTATTTACTTTACTTTCCGGCTTATTTACCGCATCCTGCGTCATAGCCCTATCCAACCTTTCCCACCACGTCAATGGTAAATCTTCTTAAGAAACGGCAGTCTGCCTGCCGCCAGATTCCATAGATAGCTAAATTCCTGTGTCTTATGAAAGAGCAGAAAGAAAATCATATTATAAACAAGTGTAATCACCACCGCCATCACAATAAACGTCACAAGATTCACCTGTACCATGATCAATGCCTTCACCGGAATCAAAAACAGCACGATACATGCAATGACTCCGATATACTTTGCCGAATCTGCAAAATAAGACCACGCCTTCTTTGAAAAACAGTTTTTGTATACAATCACCGGCTGAATAAGATTCGCCAGCACACCGGAAACTACCGTCCCGACATATACACCTGCCAATCCGATATATTGAATGCCGATAATGGACAATACAAGGTTCACCGCGCCTTGGAACAAGGACAGATACTTATCCTGCTCGAATACCCCCGCAGCAATTTTAAAGTTCACCAGAACAGTCCTGCCACCTTTGAGATAGAAATCAACCAACATTAATGTCAATACAATCTGTCCCAGTCCCCAGCTCTCATTTAGCCAGATTCCCGTAATCAAGGGTGTCAGAAGCAGCCAGAATCCGACTGCGGCAAACCCGTACAGCCAGCAGGCGGCAAACCTGTATACTTTGAACATCGTATGCTGCTTTTCTTTCGACTCCGTCGCCACCAGATTGCCGAATCCGGAAATCACGGAATTAAAAATCACCCCGATGAAATTAACGGCATATGTGATGATGAGAGTATAATTCCCTACGATTCCGACCCAGCCCACATCCATAAAATAGGTAATGATGATGCTGTCCGTTGACATTCTTGCCACATCTCCTATTTTATGAAACATCAGCGCCTTCGTCTTGGTGACTACTACGCCCGTCTCCTCTTTGCCTAACTTCTTGACATCCCGCTCTCTCAAATAGGGATACAGCTTATTAAAATAAATACTGACAAAAATTTTCTGCGCCAATTCCACTGCAGACTGTGTCAACAAAAACAGTAGGAAATTCTTCGTCGCAAGCAGAATGATAATCTGTGCAAAAACCGTAATAATCTTCGTAATTGTAGCGATATTCGTCTGAATATAGCCTCGCTGCTGCGCATTTGCCAGACTATACTTGTATGCCACAAAATAGGTGCTGACCGTATTAAAAAGAAAAATCAGGTAATACAGAATAAGCTCCCTGCCGGCAACTCCCTTGCTGTCAGTAATCAGATAGGGCAGAAAAGGAATCAGAACAACTCCCACGACCGCAATGATTCCCGCAATTGCCATATATGCCCTTTTATATAAACGCATATATGACTTAATCTTCTCCTGATCATTCTCGGCGACCGGTTTGTACAGACTGTAGTTCAGTGCGCTTCCGATTCCCAGTTCCGCTAACGACAGTACACTTAATATATCTGTATACAAACTATTGACACCCAGCAGTGTTTTATCCAGAACCATGATAAAAACGGTTCTTTGCAAAAACCCCATAATCATGATAATAATATTGCCTATATATCCAAAGAAAATATTTTTCTCAGCCTGTCTGACTCTGCCCATCGCATTGCCTTTCCGAACTTCAGGTCTCTATTGTCCTGTTACCTGTTTCCATATTTTACGGACCTCATCCCCTGCCGCTTCCGCCTTGGCAACATACTCCGGCATCATGGAGGTAAGCCGCTGTCTGATTTCCGGTTCCCTGTCCATCATCCAGTCATATGCCCGTATCAATTCTTCCGGATTCTCCAATGCCTGCACCGGAAGAACATAGTGCTCTTCACTGCCAAATAAATCCCTTGCAATCCCCCGTGCCTTCACGGAGTAACCTACCACCAGCGTGGGCACACAACTTGAATAAGCCGCAATCGTCGCATGTGTTCTTGCTCCGATAAACGCCCGGCAGTTAGAAATGATATATTTAATCTTCTGACAGGACATATCCGGAAACAGCATTACTCTCCCATTCCCTTCGTATCCTCTGTAAAGTTCTTTCAGAGTCAGCCTGTCATCGTTATAGTTCCACATAACATGCGGTATCAAAGCCACGCAATTATCCGTAGTCTGCAGAATATGATCGATCAGTTTGCGGTAATTGGCAAGTGTGATGCCTTTCACTTTCTCGTGCCTTACAATCATCGGGCTGACATTGATCCCGACAGTCTTCCCCACCGCAAACCGCTTCGGAAGTTCCATCGTCTCCGGTTTTAACGCAAACGCCGGGTCTGGATATGCCTTCACATTCTCCGTGACACCTGCCGCTCTAAGCGCCTCCTCGGTAATGGACTCTCTCGGCGTAATCAGGGTATAGCGCTTCATATCCTCAACGACCTGTTCCTCCTGCAAAAGCTCCGGTTCAATAGAGCAGCCCCAGAGAATCGTCTTTCCTCCTGCACGGTTAAAAGTACTGTTTGCAACAATCGCTTCTTTCTTGGAAATTTCATAGCAATACATATCGCCGCCCGTAGACATGTACAAAGGCACCTTGTTCTTGCCGAGAACCTTATGGAACCGATACCGCATAAACGACTCCGGATCATGGAACACGGCTCGCCAGACATAGTACCACACATGTGCAAAAAAATGCTCTGCAATCTTCCTCTCCTGCAAAATATCGCACAAAGGTTCCAGAGAATAGAATCTGTCTTCTTTCTCACTGTTTGTCACAAGAAGCTTGGGAATCTCCTCCAACATGTGGCATGTACTGTTTATAATTGCCTCGCATCCGTGGTTTCCGCTGCCGCCGTGCAAATACATCACTATCCGATTATCCATTTTACTGACCGCGCCCTCTCTTTCGTCTCTGCCTTCAAACCCTCTTTCAAATTCTTATGCCGTCACATCAGATGTCTTTCTACCCCTGCCTCTCCTGCCGGAAGCATCATACCGCTTCACAATCATCCTAAGGATATGCAGAAGCATCTTGTTAGGATACTGCATACCGAGATAGAGGAGCGCATTCGCCCTGCTCGTGACGGATAACGGTGTATTTACTATCTTCTCCCGCACTTTGGCATCCATGAAAATGTGTTGTATCTTCCGCACATAATCTTTATCCGGATTGCGCAGTTCATTCTTCATCACATACATCATCATATAACAGTATTCCCTGTTAAGCTTCTCCTCACCATCAGAAACGTTCTGATCCTGTACAATCTTACTGACAGCCTCGTACCATTTGGCAATGCTTAGCGCGTTGTCAGGATCGTAGGCATGTACGATAGAGTCTTCCACATAACGGTAGTGATAGAACAACGCCTCCTCCATAATCACAATTCTTGTGCTCTTAAGAAGCGCCGGATAAATCAGATTAAAATCATCTCCCATGCGCAGCGTCGTATCATAATATTTCTCATTACCCTCGAACACGGATTTCTCACACAGTTTCATACAGCGGGACATCGGAATGATTCTGTTTTCCCTGCCAAGGAGCCTGTCCTTGATTTCTTCGTCAAGCCGCGTGCCCTCATAAATCCCCGGAGAAAGTGGCTGGATTACCGGAGTCGTCTCTCTCTGCTTTTCCAGTACATGATTGCAGCAGACAATCTCACCCTCACATCCGACGAGACATTCCGCCATCTCACTAAGCATTTCTTTGCTCACATAATCATCACTGTCAACAAAAGTATAGTAGTCCCCTGCAGCCTCCTGCAAACCGGTCATGGCTGCCGCCGTAGGACCGCCGTTCTTCTGGTGGAACACTCTGACTCTGTTGTCCTTTTGCGCATATTTATCACAGATTTGTCCGCTTGTATCTGTCGAACCGTCATCCACAAGCAGCAGTTCCAGATTGCCGTATTTCTGAGACAAAACGCTCTCGATACACTGCGCAAGATACTTTTCTTTGTTGTATACGGGAACAATCACGCTGATTTTGTATTTTTGTTTCTGCATTATATCATTTCTCCCTGCGGCGTCACAAGCTGCCACCCCTTCCACAAATCTTTCATCTGCTCCGGTATGCACTCCTGTGTATTCTTATGAATGGAAGGGCGAATCATAATCTTCCCGCTGTAATCATTCAGCCGCGCACCCCAGAAGCTGAAAGTGCTGTTGGCACAGATATTGTGTTTGCACCGGCTCATTAACATCATGTCGTAGAAGCTGTTCTTCCCGTCATTCCAGTCAATCATCCGATACGCTTCTCCCTGATAGTGTTCTTTCACATAAGGGATATCATCCGAAAAGATATAAAATACTGCATCCGGGAATCTTTCCCTCATATAGTCAATGGCTTTCCGATAATACGCCTCGGTACAAATCCCTCCGAAAAGCGCCTTATTGATATCGTCCAGATAGTCGCCCCGCCTGATATGCACGCTGACGGAACAAGTCTCATCCATTTGTCTGCTTATTTCATCGTTTCTATCCTGCAGCTTACTGTCCTCACAGTTCGGAAAAGTAATCTCCGCACGCAGAATATCCATGATATCCGCATAGTATTTCTCACACGCCCAGTATCCTACCAGATATTTCCCGTCCATGCCATAAATCTGTTCGTGGTACATATCGCTTTCCTCAAAGGAAGCGCCAAGCGCCGGATGTATTTTCCGTTTGATTTTACTGCCGATGCTTTCCGCCTCTTCCCACATTCTTCCAAGCACGGAACGTATCTCTTCCTCGGTCGCCACCTTGTAAGGAAGCGGATTTAAGTAATCCAGCTCCAACTCTCTTCCGGCTGCCATCGTCGCCTGAAACGCCTCATTGCGAAACCATGAAATATCCAGCCTGACATCTTTTCCGATATGCTCCAGTTTCCTGTATAATGCGTACTGCTGAAGCTGGTTCCCCAGCCCGCCCATCGCCCTGACAATCAACATATATGCTACCTCAAACCAAATAAACTTAATCTGCTTTTTTGTGTAAATGATACAGTGACAAATACAACTGCGGAAATACACGAAACATCATGGTTTTCACACGATATCCCACTGACAGTCTCCCATACGCCCCCGGTATCTTCATCGCTTCCTTAAGTCTCTCCCGGCATATCCCGATATATTCTGAGCAGTCATGCCGCTCGTCTGCGGGAAGCATGGCGATTTTGCCCGCAGCGAGCATAATTCCCATCATCCATAGCGCGCTAACCTGCGGGTCCAGACTTTCGTCCATGCGCAGAATCTCTTCTCTTGCAAGCTGCCAGCATGTAATCTGATCCATGTAGCGAGACGTAAACTTTCTGTTGATCGTACCTGTTGGATTCCGATAATAACCGTAACCGGGATAATCCGTCTCCGCGATTTTCTCTACATAGGGCAGCATTTTTACTAGAAACAGCATGTCCTCCCCGATGGTGAGACCTTCCGTAAAACGCACTTTCTCTATCAATCGTCTTCGGTACAGCTTGCTCCAGCATCGGCTGTTGCCGCTCAGAAGCTCTTCCTTCAAGTATGTTCCGGCGTCATAAATTTTTGTCTGACCTGACGTCTTATGTTCTCCCGGCACACCCGCCAGCCTCTCCCACTCGGCATCACTACTCCACATAATAAATTTACATCCGGCGACGTCGCTTTGTGTTTCAACAATACAGTCATATAACAGCCGGATCATCTCGGGACGAAGCCTGTCGTCCGCATCCGCAAACGTGATAAACTCTCCTGCCGCTTCCCTCATCCCGATATTTCTCGCGGCAGAGACTCCCTCATCGTCCAGATTTAAGATTCTCACATTGTCGTAAGATGCCTCCAATGCTTCGCACACAGCGGGCGTCCGGTCTGTGGAGCCGTCATTAATTATGAGCACTTCCAGATTCTCATAGGTCTGATTTTCGATACTGTCAATGCACCCTGCTAAATAATCCTGTCCGTTATAAACAGGAACAATCACACTGATTAACGGTTCATCGTTTTTCATGATTTTCTCCGTTCCGGAGCGCTCACATGACGGGCTGACGCTCCCCGTTGCTTACCGCCTCATATACGGCAAGAAGTTTCTTTATATTATCTTCTATGGAAAACTCCTCTTCCACTTTCCTACGGGCATTCTCACCCAATTTGCGGCATAGTTCCGGCTCCGCCAAAAGCCTGTACAAACCTTCCTCAAGCGTCTTTGTATCCTGAGGCTCTGCAAAAATTCCTGTCTGCTCTTCTATAATCATATCGGGGATTCCCCCGGTCTTAGATGCCACAATCCCGCAAGCACCTGCCATCGCCTCCAGTATGGAAACAGACTGTCCCTCGAAATAGGATGGCATGACAAAAATATCGCACTCCTGCAAAAGTTTCTGCTTCGCAGAACCGCTCACCCAGCCAAGATCCGTCACGCACTCCTTCATCGAATGCGCGCGCGCTTTTAGCACCTCGTCTTCCCAGATTCCGCCAAGATACAGGTGTACATCCGGATATTTCTCTCTCAGTCTCGGCATAACCGTAAGCAGTTCACCGATTCCCTTTGCCTTACATAGTCTTCCCAAAAATAGAATTTTGCGGACTCCGTATTGTTTCTCTGATGTTGTCGGAATCCGTATCGCATCCGGCAATATCGTAATCTTATCGGTTCCGATTATCGTACCGAAGAACGCTTTCCACATCGTGCCCAGCACGAGAAAGGCATCTCCCATGGCGAGCACCTTCTGTACGCTCTTGCGGCCTGCATCGCTTAAGTCCCTCTCATAAAATTCAGGGAAGTTACCGCCATGTTGATGAATCACAATCTTTTTACGGCATATCTTAGCGGTCCTGACAAAAACAGATTTGCGGTAATAGCTGGAATCTGACGCCATATTCACATGAATGATATCATACTTCGAAAGCTTTGCCAGAAATCGGAAATACGCCTTCGCGGCACAGCGCAGTTTCGCTCCTTTGGAGCCCTCCACCATCGTTCCGATATAATGCAGGTCAATCAGCTTGTCCAGCCCGGCATCGTAATAATTATTCACCACACCGGATATACCGCCGTGAACGCTTCTGTCGGGACCGATCATCAACACTTTGAATCTGTCTTTCTCCATCATTTTGAACCTTTCCCGTCACTTCGAGCCTTTCCCCGTGAACACCACCCAGATCGTCCTGAATAATATCTTGATGTCCAACCCTAGCGTCCAGTTATCTATATATTCCAAATCAAGCTTCACCACTTCATCGAAATCTACAATCTCGCTGCGCCCGCTGATCTGCCACAATCCTGTCAGTCCCGGCGTCATACTGATACGTCTTCTGTAATGGGAATTATACTGTTCAAACTCGTCCTCTGTCGGCGGTCTTGTCCCCACGAGGCTCATATCACCCTTTACAATATTCACAAACTGCGGAAGCTCGTCGATACTCGTCTTACGGATAAATTTGCCCACTTTCGTAATCCGCGGATCGTTATCCATCTTGAACATCAGACCCTGCATCTCATTCTGGGCTTCCAGCTCCTTCTTCCGTTCCTCCGCATCAATATACATGGACCGGAATTTATATATTTTGAATCTTCTTCCGTTCTTGCCGATTCTCGTCTGCGCAAAGAATATCGGTCCCGGCGAATCAATCCGGATAGCCAGCGCTACAAAGGGCGTCAGTACTGCCGTAATCAAGCATCCCACCAGTCCGCCCACGATATCAATCAGACGTTTAATCGCCATCCTTCTGTAGTCAAAATGATTAATAGAATAAGTCACCACCGTATATCCCGCAAAGCTGCCCACTCTGACTTCCTTCTGCGGACGCTCGATGATATCAATATTATAATGACATGCAATCCCCATAGACTCCAAATCATAGATAATATGCTTGACATACCCTTTGTCCTCCTCCGGCAGATTGATGAACACCTCATCAAGCGCCATCTGCCTCGCCAGATCCAATACATTCTGCCCGTCGGCATTCACTTTGACTCCGTCTATAATCACACCCTTGCGGTCAGCGTCCACGCAGGCGAGCGCCACAATCTCATAATTGATATCCATGGCTGCTTTTAAATCGGATACCGTCTTATCAAGCACAGAGTCTTTGGTGATAATCATGATTTTGACAATATTAGATTTTGCAGTAAAATAGACGCGCAGCAGCTTTTTCATTCCGATTCTCACGCCCCACACGATAAAAACGTCAAGAACTGCGAAATATCCCATAACAAGACGCGAAACACCGGCACTTCGCTGCAGCATAAACAGAAATGCCATAATCGCCAGTTCCATAAAAATATTAAATTTGACGACCGCAACGAATTCAACGAGGAACCCCCGCTTTAAGAACTCTCTGTTCCAGTCAAACAGAAAGCTGTAGACCGTGCAGAACAGCAGAAGACAGATGCATACCACGAAGTGAAGCTCCGGTTCATCCACCCATCTGAATTTATGATAACGTATTAAAATCGCAATTGTATATGAGACGGCGATACTGACTAGATCCATGAAAAGCAGCCAGTATCCCTCGATTACTTTCATTTTACGGTTCATTCTGATTCCTCAGGCAAATTTTACAAATTAATGAAAACAATATATCAATTTAGAATACCATTTTTCGGAAAAAATTTCAATCTTTATCGCCGTTTGTCAGATAATGTCCCATCAACATGAGCAAATAGTTTCTGCCGATATAAACAGAAATCAGATGCGCCTCGACCACCGTATATACGGCGAGCGTCGCAAACATCAGCAAGCCGCAGGCGTCTTTCTTCTTATACAGCTTCCACATAAGCGCAAAACAGGCGGCAATATACAAGCTTCCCGGTATGATTCCGTAACGGTAGAAAAGCTTCACCCAGCCCATATCAAAATAGTATTTCATGTTATTCGGCTTAGAAAACGCAGACCACGTCTGAATCGAGCCGTCATTGTTCTCCGAATTCGTCAACGATACAATTCTGCCATTGATCTTATTGTCGATACGCATCAACGCAAGTATATGCTTGTCATCTCCCGGATCGTTATAGAAATACGCATTATAATTCGCCTCTCTGACTTTCACCGCGCACGCAGCCGCATCCACGGAAAATCCGATACACAGAACAAACACAAGCAGCCCGCACACATAAGTAAAAGCTTTCTCTCGCAAAAATCTACAGTATGTCATCGCGAATGCGCCCACCAGAAATATCGTAGTAATAAGCATACCTGTTCTGGAATCTGTCAAAGCATAGACGCCCACGTTAAGCATCATCAGAAACAGGTAAAAGTACCATTTCATTTTATCGAAATAAACATAAATCCCTAAAGCTGTCAGCATTAAGAACATGCAAAATAACGAGTTGGGATGCCCCATGCCCAGCGTGTAGCGCGTCTGTGTTCCCAGCATCTCGCCTGTATAGCGCGCCGTTTCCGCACCTTCCCGTCCATAGACTTGCGTCAGGCTGATTTCCCCGTAAATCCCCGTTACGGATAATAAGACAATCGCCACGCAGCCAATCAGTGTCACATAGAATGTATATTTCAGCATCTGTCGTAGAGGAATATCTTTGCACGCTGCAACAAAGGTCACGATACGAATCAATTCATTGGCTCCGGTCACCCTGTAGAACACAAAAGCTACCGCCTCCAGTGCAATAACCGCGCACCACTCTTTTCTGTTGTAATCCGTTAACAGCAACTTCAATGCAAACAGCAGAAACGTAATCTGAAAAAGGCGTCCTTCTATCGGATTGATATAATTACTTTTATCGACAATCACCATCAGGAGCTCGATTGTAAGTCCGGCGTAAAACAGGTAAATTCCTGCAATATGAGCTTGGCGGACTTTGTTTCGCAAAGCCGACCAAACTGAGCTGTGTAATTCCATATCGACACTCCTCCTCTCTGGTACACTAACGTCGCAGTAGACGTGCCGCCGCCCCATGAGCCTTGCGCAGACACGCTTTGCACGCCAGCTTCATCTTCTTCCACGCAATACCTGCCTGACCAATCTCAGGTGCAATCAGGAACGCATATTCCTCCTGATGTTCACGCAGATACTCCGGATAACTGTCGTCAATCGGCACACGGATAAACTTCGCATTCCGGTCAAAAATATCTTCCCCGCAAAGCAGTCTGTCCACCGCCTCGTTTAAATACCTCGATTTGTTGTACTCCTGATGTGCCGCCGCCTGCACTTTGATACCAATGCGCTTCGCCACATCCCGCTCGCCGTCTCCTCCCATATAGCCGAAATGCCATCCGCCATCCGGCACACGGACACTTCGCGGATCCTTCGGGGATACTTCCCGTAAGAATACAATCCCTTCTTTGGGCAGATTCTTGAAGCAGCATATTTTGGTCCCCAGCCATTGTTTTCTATCAACCCCTTGAAATTCTCCGGTTATAGACAACAGGTTACCCGACACCTCCTCCATGTTCAGGAAACAATAGAACATCCGCTGTGCCAAATGATAAATCTTTTCTTGGTCGAAATTCTGCACAATCTTTTGTAACACTTTCGGGTTCGGTATCTCGTCTACATCGCTGAAAATCACGATGTCATCAGGCTTTGCCTCTGCCATCGCGCGGATTAACTGATTCTTTTGGAACTTGTCCCTCTCATGGGTCGTCACACCGCTCATAGGTGAATTATCCACTGCCACATAGAGTATCTTATCCTCAAACTCGCGAAACATGTCTCTGTTCTTTGCAAAAATCATCTCTTTCGGTTCTCCCGAAAAGGTCACCGTGGACTCTTCCAACACAAACTTGTCCACATAAGGAGACAATATCTGCATTCTGAGTTTCAATATATCCAGTTCGTTAAAAAAGGGGATACAATCATAAATCATCTTCCTGTCCCTTCCTATTCCTGTCACGCCGCCTGCATCTATGCTGTATCAACGGTCTGTCCGCTTCCATCTGCGCCAAAACAAAAACGGTCTGACAAAATCTTTTGCTTTCTGCCACCTTACTTTCCACGGATTAACGAACTTCGGATACCGCTCATTTCTGCCTCTCCATTTATGAAAGATAAAAGGCTTCTCCACATCCATAATCTCCGGAATCATATGTTCATGACCGAAATATTTCGCAACCTCTATGGGTGCAAATTTCATGCCCGCGTCCTCTATCACATTTTTATACTTACAGCAAAGGAACGTGTCTTCGTTATAGTTTCCGTCTTCCATCTTTTCCCATTTCAGCCCTGCCTCTTTCGGGAACTCCAGAAGTCTTTTGCTGCGAATAGATACACTGTTGCCCACACGGCAAATCTGTCCCTTGGAATCCCGATAAGCATAATCGTTCGTCGGCAGAGGCCACGGCGAACCGATATAATCATACTCAAGGAACTCGTCCCTCCAGCTTTCCGGATGGACCACAAAGCCGTCCGCATGAACAAGCAGCATATAATCCGTATGGATATGTTCTCCAAGCTCATAGACCATTTTATAATTAAATTTATCAATATTATCCAGCTTGGAAGTATGGGAATACCGTATGGATTTCGGCAAAGTAAGCGGCTTTCTGTGGGTAATCAGAACCACGTCGCCAAACTCAATCCAGCGCATACTGTATTCCATAGCTTTTATCGTCTCATATATACCCACACTGGTCATCGCTGCCAGCGTAACATTCGGTAGTTTCAACTTCTCAGACATATCATCTTACCCCGTCCCTGTTATTCATTCACAATCTTCACATACGTCTTATGGTAGTACTGCATGACTGCCAGATTCAGCCAGTTTCCGGAATCTTCCGACAAATCGCTGCAGTCAAAGAGCGCGGGTTTCGCGGAATAAGGTTTTATCTCTACTTCTAAAATATTCTCATCCGTATAAATCTCGTGCCGCGCCATCGCTTCCTCATAGAACGTCTGTGCCTCACCGTTTAAAATGGAACGCAGCGCCGATACACTTGCATACGTATTCTTATCCGCGGTGACAAATAACATCACAAGAACAATCAGTGCGCAGACCGCCGTCAGTCTCCCCCCTGTCTTCTCAAGGAAACAGCCAAACGCTTCTTGCGCAGACATTCGCTCCAAAGCTGCCCGTTCCTCTTCCTTATTGTCCGCTCTCCTGCCGCTTCTATGCGAAAAATGCCCCATCCAATAGGTTGTCACCATGATCAGACACAGATAATAAACCATCTGAATGATATCGTCCACTCTGGAAAGCCCCACCATACCCAGAGCATAAAGCGTGGGCGTAAACATTGCAGAAAGTACACAGAATGAACCGAGCGTTACCCATACGGGATGTGCAAATGCCCTGTCGGATTTCTTGGCTAATTTCCATAAGACCGGCAGCAACAGCAGCCAGATAACCACCACAAGCACAGGCGTCCACTGAATGATATAGACTACTGCATTGTAGAAAGAAAGCAGAATCGACATAACTGCCGAATAGCCGGTATCCATGTCCAGTTCGCCGCGCAGTGTGTTGCCCGGCGCCAAAGTATTAAAGAGAAATCCGATGCTTCCCGTCACAAACGGAATCAACACCGGAAGCAGCTTCCTCCGATTCATCACTGCTGCATACAAAACCAGAAGCGCCATGATAATCTCCGCCTGTAATCCTGTCACCAGATTACCGCCGCCCACAATAACAGCCAAAACCGCTGCGGCAGCACACCAGCCCCACTCTCCCTGTTTTTTCTCAGACCATAGGCTCATGGAAACAGCCGTCAGTGTAAAAAACCATATGGACTGCATCAAAACGTAATGGGTTGCGCCGTTATACCAGTAAATTCCCTCAAAAGGAGCCTCCAGCACCTGATAAAACATAAAGAGCAGCACAAACATTACGAAACATCCGCCCGCCTTCTCTGCTCCGAGCCACCTGCATAAAATATGCCTGCCGAGTATAAAGGTAGATACCGCAAGCATACCGATCATCAGAATCGGCACCACATATCCGATTTCATAATTAAAATTCATGGGACAAAGCGCCATCAGAAAGCAGGACACATAAGTCCCCTGCCAGTCACGATAAAATCCCATATTCTGCTGCCATGCCGCCTGTATAGACTGCTTAAGGGAGCCTGTCGCCATCCAGACATCATGTACGCGTCTGCCGTAGTCATAGTCATCAACGCACATGACATTGTATCTGCCAAGCCACAGAAGCGGGATAACAGACAACACAAACAAGATGCCCGCGTACACTGCCATCCTCTTCATGGAAATGCCGTCGATATGCATCGACAATTTCCTGCCGTATTCCCTTATTTTTTGTGTCATTTTATTAATATTTTTATTCTCCATGCTTTTCCAAATCTTTCCGCACCGTCATGCAGTCCGTCCTCAGGTATTGCCTGCCAGCCTTCGAATACGCCTTTTGACGCCGCGCGCAATCTTACATACATACGCCTTCTTATAGACATACTGTGCGTGCAGCTCCATCAGCTTAAGCTTTATTCCTCTAGGTCGTATATTGACATTTCGATATCTGAGCGAAGTCCTCTTGTACAAGGACAACTCCTCCATACATTCCAGAGTCGTAAATACCCTGCCTCTACGATCCATATAGTGCCACCCGGCGTAAATATTCTGCTCCGATGCCCAGTAACCGTCCGACACGTTGTGCCTTGCCCAGTATTTCGGCGCCAGAATGTACTCCACCGTATCACTGGTAAATGCCGGGAAATAAGCAAACGACGAATTAGATAACAGTAGATATTTTGCATTCTTGAGTACACTGTAATCTTTGGCAAGGTCAAAATTATATGCCGGAATACCGGGTAAAATCTTGCCGGCTTCCTTGACGTCATTGGTAATAATCATAAACTCCATGTCCGGATTAATCTTTTTCATGTGCTTCATACCCATGACCCAGTATTTTTTGCGCAGATAAAGTTCCGGCGAACCCATGTAATCGCTGCAGCGTAAATGCATAATACATAGGTTATCCCTGCTGTACTCTTTGCAGTCATATTCCGGTTTGACCGTCAGCCATTTCTTAATCTCTTCTTTATGGGAAATAAAATATTGTTCCGCCTGTAAATTACCGTATATTAACGTATCGTCCTCGATGTCGAACAGCTTCCTGTCAGCATTCGTCACATAGACGCCATGCGTCAGGTCGTGTTTGGAGTTAGCTGCAAAAAGTCTGATTTCTTTCTCATGGAATACTTTCCTGTAATCTTCCTTTTTGGACGGCACTCCCATATCCAGATCCATAAAGTACAGTCCACAGTCACTGTGCATGTTATTGGCGAAATGTTCCGGGTCTAACACGCTGAACTGATATCCCTTATCCTGCGCAATGCATCTGGTCGTAACGTAGAAAAACAGCTGATTTCCAAGTCCAAAGCCTTCCTGTGTCTCAATTCCTAACATGATAAAGTCGTCTCCGTAATCTTCTCGTCTTCCACTTTATATATGACGTCACATTTGGCAATCGTATTGAGTCTGTGCGCAATAATCACCATCGTCTTTCTGCCGTGGAAGCTGTTAATTGCATCCATTACCGCCTTCTCCGTATCCGTATCAAGCGCGGAGGTCGCCTCGTCAAAAACGAGAATCTCAGGATTATGGTAGAGCGCTCTGGCAATACCGAGACGCTGTCTCTGTCCGCCCGAAATTCTGACACCTCTGTCACCTATGGTTGTATCAAGTCCCTCCGGAAGCTGTTCCACAAACTCCTTAAGCTGCGCTTCCTCCAGCACTTCCCATATGCGCTTATCATCTATCTTGTCCGCATCAATGCCGAACGCAATGTTATCGCGTATCGACTCGTCAATCAGATAAATCGACTGCGGAATATAACCGATTTTCGCAAGCCATGCCGCGTAATTATCAAATATATTAACTCCGTCACAAGTAATTGTTCCCGACTGCACATGCAAAAGCCCTAACAAAATATCCACAATCGTCGACTTACCCGCGCCGGAAGGACCCATAATACCCACGGACTGTCCCTTCTTTACTTCCATATGAGCGTCCGTAAAAATATTCTTATCCGTGTTCGGGTATGCATACGTAATGTGGTCCAACACAATCCTATCCTGCAGCTCCACCCTAGGCAGCTCCTGCATATCCTCTTTCGTCAACCCGGTTACACTGCCGTTTACGTCCATCTTCATACTCTCGTTCAGATTCTCATACAGATAATCCAGACAAGGCTGCGAGTAGGCAATCTCCGACAGATAGGTATTGATGCGGTTCGTCCCCGGCATCACGCGGATTCCCGCCACTGCCATCGCGGATAGCTGCGGAACCAGAACCTTGATATCACCGCCCCGCAGCATATAGAGCATGATAAAAAGAAGTACCGATACCATGAAGACCGTCTCGATTAAAAGTCTCGGCAAATTGTTGAGTACCGCATAATTTCTCGCCACGTTGGCGCCGATAGCGCCGCTCTCATAATAGTTTCGCACAAAAAACTCTTCCCTGTGCAGTACTTTCACATCTTTTAACCCGTAGATAGACTGAATCCGCCACTTGGCAATACGGGATTGTATCGCCTGATTCTTGTGTCCGATATTATTTAAACGGGGTTTCAGAATCTTCGTAATGATGAGCGTCATTCCAAGGAAAATCGTGACAATAAACAGACTCATCGCCGGGCTGATAATCACTACCACAACGCACAGCGACACTACCACCACAATCTCCGTCACCATCTGGATCAACACCAGAATCAACTGAAAAGCATTTGGTATATCGCTGTCTGTCAGACGAAATACGGTCGGAATATCCGCACCGAGATAAACCTCATACGGTCTGTTCAAAAATTCCCGCATCACACGGCTGATCATGCGGTTTCTGTTACGCGTCACAAAAGTATTCTGTACATATGTCTGAAACAGCAGATAAGCGTTCTTAACGATATACAGTACAATCAGCGTACCGAGCATAATGATAATAAGCTGCGTACTCGACTGAATATTTAAGGTATCCACCACGATTGCTACGAATTGATTGTCCAGAATATCCTCCGGATTCATCAGCACTTCCACAACCGGCAAAAGAAGGGACACGCCAAGCGTCTCCAACATACCTCCAATCAGAATCAGCACTGCCAGTCCTACCAGCTGCCGCTTCTGCTTTTTATCAAAAAGATAGCCGACTTTATGAAGCATACTGACCTTTTTGTCTGCATCGACTTTTTGTGTATGTCTTCTCTCTATATTATTATCTTCCACATTTTCCTGTTTACTCATGTATGGTTGTTTCCTCTGTCTCTCCGCTGTTTGCTGCGATTCTCCGCATATCTTTTCTGTAAAAATCGGTGCAGTCCCATCCGTTCAGCCATCTGTCCGGCGCATACACCGTCTTATCCGGATTACCGTTCAGATAAGAAGCCCACCAGCTAAAGCTGCTGTTTGCAAGTATGTGATGCCTGCATTTACTCATAAGGATAAATTCCTGATAGTCGCTCTGTCCGCCAAGGTCTATGATCTCCACATCACCGGCTTTTTCTCCCTGTGAAATCTGCCCGCCCTGTACAATCTGCTGCATGGTCCACTGCTTATCATTGGTGAAAAGATAGAACCTGCCGTGGGGATGCTCTTTTTTCATCTGCTCCATCGCCTTCTTATAATATGCCTCCGTACAGATACCGCCGAAAAGCTTCTGATTCTCAGGCAGCAAATAATCCCCTCCACGAATATGCACACTGATTGACTCCTCCAAAGTAATCTGCGCAAGATATTTTTCAAACAGCGCTTCTGATTCCTCCGGCTCCTGCATTTCTTTAGCGCCCTTTCCCCGGACATATGACAGCAGCTTCTCTACGTCGTATGCCTTACGTACTTCCTCTGATACTCTTTCAAAATATTTCTCGGTCTGCCAGTATCCTTCCAGATAAATGTCATCCCACGCCAGAATTTCCGGTTTGTAACGTTTATCCGCCTCAAAATAGGATTTCTTGTTTCTACCGAAGAGTTTCCGGCGTATCTTATCGCACATATGAGGCGATGCGTCCAGCATACATTCCATTTCTTTTGCCGTAGCTGTCTCATAGGTAATGCCGAAAGGCGCAAGCGCCGGATTACGCTGCATGTCATGCTCAAATCCTGTCCTGTCGTCAATCTTCACATCTTTACCGAGACTTTTCAATTGTAAATACAAGGCATACTGAAACATCTGATTGCCCAGTCCGCCTGCAAGCTGTATAATTATCATTTCTAAATACTGTTTACCCTTTCAACCATGGTTCCATCCCTGCTCTTATCGATTCAGCCGGGTCTTCATGGCTCTAACATTTCTCTTAATCTTCACCTTGAGCGGAATCATCACCTGTTCCTCCCACTGCATTTTGCGCCGGTAACGCGCCGGAGATTTTAAGAACAGCTTCATTTTCTCATAATCCCGTCTGTCCGCCACCGGGCAATGATATGCTCTCGCATAATTCTCTCTGTTATCCCGTATCATCTGCGTAATCTGCTCTAAATATTTATCCTTCTCCGGAATATCCGTCTTTTGCAGCCGGTCATAGAAAAGCAGCAGTCTTTTATAAAAAAAATAATCATGAATGTCTGCAAGATCCTCTCTCCCCAGCTCTTTAAGAAACCTTGTCTTCTCATAATAAGCAGGAATCTGATCCGTAAAGGTTCGAGGATTAATCTGCGTATTCATGATGCTTCCCTCTCTGTCTATTATATAGTTATAATATGCAGTGTCAAGGTAAACACAGCGGCTTACATGAGCAAGCGCCAATGTCGCAAACATAATGTCCTCATACCATTTTCCTTCCGGAAAAGTAATACCGGTCAAAAACTGACGCCTGTAAAGTTTATTCCATGCGGCGTTTTGAATAGCATACTCTTTTGTCTCCTGTACATAATACTGCAGCGCCTCCTGTCCTTCAAATACGACTGCTCTGTCCACAGACTCATCTTCCGTATGTGTCTTATGCACCTGACGGTAACGGCAGACTGCAATATCAGCCTCCTGCTCCCGCATGGCGCCAAGCATTTTCTCATACATATCCGGGTCAATCCAGTCATCTCCGTCCACAAAACCGATATAACTGCCTTTCGCCCGTGCTATTCCTGCATTCCGCGCCTGTGCGGGACCCCCGTTTTCCTTATGAATTACATGTACACGCGCATCTTTCCTTGCAAGATTGTCACAGAGTTCTCCCGTACCGTCCGTCGAACCGTCATCCACGACAATAATCTCCAGATTCTGATACGTCTGGCTGCGAACCGAATTGACGCCTCTCTCAATATAATCCGCAATATTGTATGCCGCTATCACCACCGAAATCAAATCGGTCTGCTCTCTCATCTTAATTTGTGCCGGATGATAATGTTCTAATACTTTCATCGCTTAGCCATCCACTCCTGAAACATCAAAATATACCATATCTGCACGCGCCAGATATCTCTCTCAACATAATCATTCCACATTTTCCATACCACGTCCACATTCAATAACGCTTGTTTTTCTAATGTGTCCCTGTCAATCAGCTCTTCCGCCCACCGACGCAGTTCCGGCTCCTTCAACCACTTGTGCAGCGGAATGCTAAATCCTTTCTTCGGGCGTTCCATCAGCTCGCGCGGTACATAGCGATAAAGAACATCCCGCAAAACCTTCTTGGTGACGCCGTCTTTCTTCCTATATAATAGGGGCAGCTTCCATGCAAATTCCACCACATCCTTATCTAACATTGGCACTCTCGTCTCCAGTGAAACAGCCATTGCAGTTCTGTCTACTTTATTTAAAATATCGTCGGGATGATACATCAGCAAATCCATCAGCATCAGATTATGCTGCGCCTCTTCCAGCAGTCCGGCAGGGTAGGTGTCCATAATTGTCAGGCTGCAGTCCTCTCTTTTGCAATCCCTCCTGACAATCTCAAATCCCTCTCCAATCTCGGAGCGCAGATACATGTCTTCGATATTGCGTGCCCCCAGAAGTCTTGCTCTGGTAGCCAGCGTGCCGCACTCTGCGCTGCCGAAAGCCCCCAACATCACGCTTGCCGGCTTACGAAGCGCATAGGGAATCCGTCTTGTCTTGTTCCAAATCCGGTCAATCGAACCGTAAGTATTATATCCGCAAAACAGTTCGTCTCCGCCGTCTCCGCTGAGAGATACCGTCACATGCTCTCTTGTCATCTTGCTCACCAGATATGTCGGTATCTGGGATGAATCCGCATATGGTTCCCCGAACATCTTAGCCAAATCCGGTATCACATTCTTGGCATCCTGTTCCGTTATATATAATTCCGTGTGCTCCGTTCCGAGATGCTCAGCAATCTCTTTGGCAGCATCCGCCTCGTTAAATTTCTCGTCCCACATGCCAATCGTAAAGCTACGCACCTTACGCTCGCTCAAAGTCTGCATAAGCGACACTATCGTACTACTGTCAATCCCTGCAGAGAGGAATGCGCCTACCGGCACATCGGCAGCCATCTGTCCCCGGATGGACTCTTTCAGCAAGCGCTCCAGTTCTTCCGCCGCTTCCGTCTCGCTTCCTCTGAAGAGATGTGTCTGTCCGTATACTGCCGTATCCAACATTGACCAATAAGTTTTTATAGTATATTTATTAAATGGATATTTAATTTCTAGGCATTTTCCGGGCTGTAATTTGTGAATATTTTCATAAATAGAGCAGGGTGCCGCGATGTATCCATAACGGAAGTAATTATCCAAAACTCCAGTATTTATCGGGTTTTCAAACTCATCTAACGCAGTAATTGAGTTTAAATCAGAGGCAAAAACAAAACGGTTGTTATTTACAAATCCATAGTATAACGGCTTCTCTCCCACTCTGTCGCGCGCCAGCGATAACAGTCGTTCTTCTTTGTCGTATACGGCAATGGCAAACATCCCTTTCACCATTCCAAGCGTATTCTCTAATCCGTATGCCGAAACAGCTTCCACAAGAGTTTCCGTATCCGACGTCCCTCTGAATCCGGTTACCTTCTTTTCGCGAAGCAGTCTTTCCCTGATTACCTGATGATTATAGATTTCTCCATTATACGCAATCACATAACGACCGTTATGCGATTCCATCGGCTGAGCGCCGGACGATGTCAAGTCTACAATGGATAGGCGCCTATGCCCTAGGACCACTGCATGGTCTTCCGAAGCCCAGATTCCCTCCGCGTCCGGTCCTCTATGGTACATCTTCTCATTCATCCGCTCAATATTTTGCTGCCAACTGTCACCCCAGTTACATAGTCCGGCAATTCCGCACATGTGTCTGTCCCTTTCTTCCTATTATAATGCATACGCCCGTCTCATGCCTTCCACGACTGCATCACTCTTCCTCAATTATTGCATATTCCTCATTCGCAATCCTATCCCGTATCGTCTGCCTTGCCGTTTCCATCTCACTCTGCCACAATGTGTATGCGTCGTCCCACGACGCATATGCCGCATCGCCGCGCTTGTCCGTAAACGCATAATGCTCCAATAAATACTCTCTCAGAAAGTCCGTGCATTTCTCCGCGCCGACTGCGTTAGTGTGACTACCGTAATCCGCAAAGTCTTGCTCGAAAACAATTCCGGTCTCTTCATAATAATTGTTCATATTTACAAACGGGTAACCGTAAGAAGCTACAATTTCTTCCATATAGTTAAACATCTGCTGTTCCTGCAACGATTCGCCGTAGGGTGACACGATAAACAGTGCGTCCTGTTTCTCACCCTGAAGAAATTCCAGTAAATCTCTCAAATATCCCTCCTGCTCCTTTGGAATTTCCACCGTTCCATCCGCGCCGCCGCAATCCGGCATAGGCAGAGGACCTACTTCATCTTTGAAAGCATACCCCTTTAACGGATTTTTCTTATGATAGAACATATTCGCCCACTCGGATGGAAGCACAAGCATCTTCCAATTGGTATGGTACTTCATAATATCAATATGAAACGTAATACGACCTTCTTCATCATCCTCCGGTACCATCGCCTGTATCGTCTCGTATCGTAAAGGAGAATATTTCATATTGTCTGTCACCCCGCGGGTATATGCCATATTCCCGCTCAAGCCTGCATCCTCCATGGTGAACATTCTCATCTCAAAGATAAACAATTCCGGCGACTGTGACTTCTTCGCTTCCTTCACCAGATATTTCATTGCAATCGGTCGCTGCACGTTAGATGAGAGCGGGTACATTGCGATTCCGGTCTCTCCCCACAGCTTAGGCGTACTATAATAAGGAAATACCGGACTTGAACCGATCATCACGATATCCAGCGTATCATTTTTCTCCGCATAGAAACCCGAAAACCTATCTTTTACATCGCCGTTCGTTCTTACCATATAAGATACGGAAATAAACAATACTACAAAAATCAATATGAAAATTATACTCTGCAGGGCAGTCCGCACCTTACTGTTCCGGGTCATTGCACTAACCTTTCCTATCACAATATCTTTTATCACATCTTTATCATTTGTTCATAATGCACTCAAAGTATTCCTGCCACAAACGGTTCACTCTCTCCGGTGCGAGACGCTCTTGAAGCTTTGATGCTTCTCTGCCAAGCCGTTCGGCATACGCAGCATCACCAAGAATACAATCCATCGCCTGCTCCAATGCCTGCTGATCCCCGGTCGGGATAATCAGACCGTTTACTCTATCTGTCATTAGTTCCACCGTACCACCGCTTGGAACATCCGTCGAAATCACCGGCAGTCCTGTTGCCAGCGCTTCAATCAGCGCGTTAGACACTCCTTCCGAATAAGAAGTCAGAAGAAAAAGTGCTGCCCTCTCAATCTTCGCCGCCACATCGGGAATCACTCCCGGCAAAAATACGCTGTCCCCAACTCCCATCTCTTTCGTTAAATTCTCCAAGTATCCGCGCAGCTCACCCTCACCGTAAATCGTCAATGTATACTCCGGATATTTTTCCCGTATTGCCGCAAAGGCGCGAATCATCATCTCATGATTCTTATTGGCATCCAACCGTCCCACCGAAACGATTCGCTTATCCCGCTCTCCCTCATATCTCGGTTTCATAAAATCAGGATTCAAAGAGTTCGGAAGTATAACAGCTGTTTTTTGTATTCTTCTGTTAAAAAAATATTTGGAGCGTTCCGTCTGCAGAATAATGCCGGAAGCAAATGGAAACAACAAATTCGCAAGCGTATGCATCAACCTGTTCGGATATTCCTCCTTCGCTTCCCCCACCACCGACACTACCGGTCTTGTTTTGGTATGCATTGTCGTAACAACCGTCATGAAATTATTTTTGCCAATGCAGGATAACACCAGATCTGGTTCCTCATTTTTCCATATCTGATGTAATTTATTAACGCGTCGAAAAAAATTTATCACACGACTGTTATTTATCTCCTCCGGAGCAAGGTCAGATAACACGCGTTTTATTTCTTCCGGCAAGGAATACTCTTCCTTGTCCGGATATTTGTACTGAGTCACCATCGTCACCCGGTATCCTTCTTCCAGAAAAAATTCTGCCAGATTTACGAAGACCCTTTCCGCCCCTCCTTTGTGAAGTGAGCCGATATAAAAAGCTATGTGTTTTTTTCTCTCGACAATTTTCATGTGCTTTGAATAAAATCCTTCATAATTTTATCTTTAAAAAATATTTTTGCATTTTTGCTTCATTTTTCCTGCAAAATTTCTCAAAATAACTTTTTTTATTAAATTAGACTTTATTTTTGAATTTTAAATTGTATCAACAATTCTTTCTGTTTTCTGACCATTTCTGCGCGGAATTTTCACAAATTAATAGCGCTATTTTACTCTTTATAGTATTTCACAAGTTATTCAATCAACGCTTTTACCCACAATATTTCTGATACCATTGTTGAAAGACAAAGAATGACCATGTCAGCTTAGAGTAATTCGCTCCCGTCGCCGGACCGGCATCTCCCGTCTTCACATATTTCCCAATCATATCCGAAACATACCCGGCATCAAAAATATCCTGCCGTGCAAGAAAATCGTAACTACTGTAATCTAACAGCTGTTCTTTTAACGGCCCCCGCAGCCATTTGTCAAGTGGAACACCGAATCCCACCTTGGGTCTGTCCAACAAATTTCTCGGAATATAATCATAGGCGATATCTTTCAAGATATGCTTTTTGTCTCCGTTTGTATATTTGAATGCGTGTGGTATCCTGTAGGACAATTCCATAACATCCGTATCTAAAATCGGGCATCTTGACTCCAAAGAGTACTTCATCGAAGCCCGGTCCACTTTACAGAGAATATCTCCCGGCAGATAGGTGTCCATATCAAGCAACATTCTTCTGACCTGCCAATCTTTCACATCATACCGGCTTTCAATCAGATAATGGATCGGCAGCGCCTTCTCCTGTGTCGCTTCTTCTGCCCCCGCAGCCTGCTCTTTGACCATGGCTTTTGCCCTGACAAGATAGTTTCCTGCTCCGAACTGGGTCTTGCTTTCCTTCTCACGATTTCCTGCAATCACGCGCACTCTGAACGGAAGCCTCTCCTCGATATTCGCCTGCTTCAATCCGGGAAGTGAACATATTCCGTGCACTGCTCCTCCCAATACGTCCAATTTCTGCGCCTGTGCAACATTCTTATAGATATTATAACCACAGAAAAACTCGTCTCCGCCGTCTCCTGACAAGGCAACCGTCACATGCTCTCTCGCCAGCTTAGACACCATCATCGTTGCAATCTCAGAACTGTCTGCAAAGGGCTCATCATAATACATAGGAATGCTCTCTACCAAATCAAACATATCCTTCTCATCTATATAAAGCTCCGTGTGGTTCGTACCCAGATAGTCAGCCACGGTTTTAGCGTATTTCGCCTCATTATACTTCTCTTCATGAAATCCTATAGAAAATGTCTTGACCGGACTGTCAGAGCACTCCTGCGCCATAGCCGTAACAAGCGAAGAATCATAACCTCCGCTTAAGAACGAGCCAAGCGGCACGTCAGCTATCATACGGGCTTTCACCGACTTCTTCAGAGTCTCCTTCAGCTCTTCTTTCGCATCTTCATAATGCCTGATCGGATTCCGTAATGCCTCATGATATACTTTCTTAACGTCCCAGTATTTCCATGTCTTCACTTCCCCCTGTGCGAAATGTAAGACTGCGCCCGGTTCCAGCTTATGCACCTTCCTGTATATGCTTTCAGGCGCATTAATATACTGTTGGAACAAATAGCGCGACAGTATGCGCCTGTCGATTTCTCCCTCAAACCCCGGGCAGTTCATAATCGGTTTTAACTCAGATGCAAATACAAGGTTATGGTCCTCATACCAATAATAAAGGGGTTTCTTGCCGATACGGTCACGAATCAGATAAACGTCCTGCTTGTCCCTGTCATAGAGGGCAATCGCAAACATTCCGTTAAAGCGTTCCACGCACTGTATTCCCCATTTTAAATAGGCGGCTATGATAACTTCCGTATCGCAGTTAGACCGGAAGGGATAGTCCGCCAATTCTTCTTTCAGTTCCAGATAATTATATATTTCACCATTATAAACAACAGATATTCTCCTGTCAGCCGAATGCATCGGCTGATGCCCCAGCGCGGACAAATCAAGAATCGACAGTCTTCTCTGTGCAAACCCTATCTGCCATCCTCCTGACATCTCATAGATTTCCGCACCACTGTCATCAGGACCTCTGTGATACATCGTATCATTCATTGCCTGCAGGGCATCCAATGTTATATTCTTCTTGCTGATATAGCCGCATATTCCACACATATATGACTCCTACCTGACATCTTTTTCCAGAAAATATTCCTTAAACTCTCCGAAGTCTTTACACTCATTGTCTATAGAATTTACCAGCTCTAAATATTTTTCCTGTAACAAAGATTTGTAATTATCGAAATTATCATAGCCAGCCTTACACCACGAAAAAGGGTGAACCAGTATCTGCACTTTATCATATCCTGTGATATTCTTCTCATCCGGATATCCATAACGCCAGATATGATTCGCGTCCGACATATATTTGACTTCCAATTTGCTATCATCTGTTATTTTATCTGTAAAAGTAAAGAAATCATTCTGATATGCATTCAGTATCCCGTCAAGCTTAATGTTCTCCCGCAGAATATCATGAGACGGTCTGTGCACCGAAAACTCTGTAATCTCAAACCCAAACATCTCGCTTAGAATATCTATCTCCATCTTAATACGCTTCCGGACCTGCTGCATATCAGTCATACCGTTTAATGCAAAATGCAGACCGATATGCTGTCCTCTTTCATGCATGTCCTTGATCATATCCATATTTCTTCTGGACAAAATATTATAAGTATTGTTCGTCCACTGAAAGAAGTATGTAGATACAAAATCCATGCTCTGCTCCACCTTCGCCATCTGATAGGCTCTTTCCACACTGTACTCCACATCATGGCGCATAATAACGAATTTGTCCTTATGAAGCGCCTCCGCATAATTACAGTGTCTTCCCGTAGACTGTATAATTCTGATAATCTCCTTGTAATCGTTGTATGAAAACATGTGATTCTCCTTCGTCATAGATAGATTTCTTATTCATTATATACGCTGTCGGCATCCGCCGCAAGTACGGAATAGTCTCCGCCGCTCTACTCCGGCTTTCTCTTTACAGAATTCTTGTGATAATACATAGCTACTCCGACATTCACCCAGCCGTTCTCATCTTCGTCAAGATAGAAACACTCGAAATTCTCTATATACTCCGGCATATCAATGATTACATCATCCTCCGGACAGTTTTCCAAATAATCATAGACCGTGGTACACTGCTCGTAATAATCACGGTAAGATCCGTTATTCATTGATTTCGCCACCGCGAGAAGCGCCGAACTTTCCATCGTCTCTTTTCCTAAAATAACCATGGCAAACAACACGATTGACAACACGGCAATCGCACTTTTATTCTCTCGAAGGCCGCTCCATCTGTCGAGACAGCAGCCTATGAATACGGCAAAATTCAATATTGTCACGACCAATGCCACATCCAATATAAAATAACACCTGTTTGGAAAATAAGGACCACCATACCCGTATGCAACCGGAAATGCGGTAACAAATCCTGTCAAAAGAGCCAATATACTGACAATTCCGTATGCCGTGAGCGCCCTTCCCACTCTGTCTGACAGGTAGACGCCTGCCAATATCATGGCAACCATCATCACACCAAACAGCGTCTCCCTCGAAAGCCTCTCCGTCTCCATACACACATTTTTCAGCGTCCATTTAACTGCCTTAAACAAGAGAAACCCTTCTCCGGCAGACTCCGAATGTCTCGCATAGTTTCCCGGCGCTGCCACATTAATCAATGCACCAACGATTCCTGATAACGTAATTACAATATTTCTGACCGAGATTTTTTGGGAAACCAGATAGAATCCCACTGTCATAAGCAAAATGAGATAGCAGCCTGTCCCCGTTATCGCAAGCGAGCCGCCCGCCGCCATAAAAAGCGTCACAGCCGACGCCACCGTCAGGGCATTCTTTTTTCTATTGCTCAAAGAGGTTTTGTTCGACATAAGAAACAGCCCTGCGGAAACCTGTAGAACAGAAAGCGGCATACAATAAGCCGTTGCCCCGCAGTACCAGAAAAAGATTTCGCTAAATATCCCGGCATCAAGAATTGAAAAGAGAACGATAGAAAACAATGTCAACCTGACATGCAGTTTCCTATCCTGACCGCACAGCACATAATCAAGCGCCGCCCATATCACAAAGAAAAGAGAACCCATGAAGAAAAGCGCATTGAAAATCATCACAATCTTAAGCTGCACCAGCCCGAAATTATTAAGAGGAGATAGAAAAGCCTGTACAAACATGGCAAAATAAGGACCTTGCCAATCCATATACATAGATTTCACATAATCGAAAGATGCTCTCAGATATTCAAAAAATGAGACATGAAAAGCACCAATCCTGACTCCGTTCGTAAAGTCATCGCCGACCAGTACGGTATAACTTGCACTCACGGTTATGACAATCGCCATCAAGGCTATCATAGCAATGTTTAACGCTATCACTATCATCTTTTTATCCGAGATTTTTTTCCAATTTATCTTCATATCTGCTCCCGTCTGTCTTCTGCTGCCGATGCCTTACGCTCTGCCATTAGTACACAGTTGCTCTATATAGTCCCTCCACTGCTCATAAATAGCCTGCTCGTTCGCCTTGTCGGCAATCTTCCTCGCCTCCGTCCCGAGCCGCGCGGCAAGCTCAGGATCCTCTATCAAGCGTATGATTCCGTCTTCCAAAGCCTGCTGATCTTTAATCGGTATCAAAAGTCCATTCACTTCATTCGTCATAATCGTTCTGGGTCCGCCGCAGGGACAATCGGTAGCCACGATAGGAAGCCCCAGCGCCATCGCTTCCATCAGCGCGTTAGGAAGTCCTTCCCAGTCCGATGTAAAAGCGAAGAGCGCCGCATCTGCTAAGTCCTTCTCCAGACTGTCGCTGGCGCCCATCAAATGAATATACTCCTGTGCATGGAGCTCATCGATCAACCCTTCTAAGATTTCTTTCGTCCCGTCAAAAGAATCCCCGCCGTAAATCTTCAAATCATACTCCGGGTATTTTTTATGAACATTGGCAAACGCCCGAAGCAGCATCGGTTGATTCTTAAAATCCACCAGTCTGCCGGACTGCACCACGGTCTTACATCGCTTCTCCGGTTCCGGCACACCGATATATTTCTCATGAATCGGGTTTAATATAATCCGGGAGTTATCCTGTAATCTCGGCGCAAAAAACTCCTTTGCACCCTCCGTCTGAAAAACGCACCCATCCGCTCTGGGAAACAGCAGCGGAATCTGTATTTTATCGGAACGCTCCTCATAGTGTCCTGCCGGATCGGTGCGGATAGAGATTAGTACCGGTATCTTGACAAAATATGCTGCCATCAGCCCCCTGTACAATGCTTTTCTTGCAAAAGGAATGAGGATATCCGGCTTTTCCTGCTTCAGAAATCTTCTTAGGTACTTCACTCTGAGCATAAACTGAACCAAACGATGTTTCTTCTCATCGCCTTCCCGCAGTCCCACATGGATGCGCCTCACCTTAGAATCAATCTGAAACTCATTCTCTCCATACCACTCTGTAGCTATGAGAACCTCATAACCTTCTTTTGCGAACCGATTTGCCAGATTGGTGACAACCCGTTCCGCTCCGCCCTGTTCCAGACAATTCAAATGAAACGCAATTTTTCTCATATTATAAACCTGTCTTTCACCTAAATTCCTCAGAAACTTTGATACATAAACACCGCCGTATCGTAGCCGCCCCCATAGATTCCCGTAATCAATAACAAGACAACGATTCCGTAATAGCAGACCCATCTGACGATAACCGGTCTTTGTGACAGATATATCCGCACATCCTCACCGCGTTCCTCCGTCAGGGAGACCGCAAGCCAGATAAGCAGTACGACAAACAACAGTACAAATTCATATTTATTTAAGCCGTACGAAGTAAGTTCACTGGAAAAAAGTCCCCGGATATTCAGTCTTGTCACGAAAGAACCATAGACTTTACCCGCCTGAGCCAAGCTTTCGCTTCTGATTAATACATCCGCCAGAAAGACAATAAGCCACGTCCTCGCCATACGGACAAAACTCCAGACTTTTCCATCACGAATGTGAAGTTTCTCCTTCCACACTCCAAAAGAAGGCTCCAAGATAAGAGATAGACTCATAATAACGCCGTAGTACACTCCCCACAGCATATAACTGACTGTCCTGCCATGCCAGATTCCCGTGAAAAACCAGACAAGCATCGTCCCAATAATGGGCGTAATCTGTCTCCCTATGTCATTCCATTTATTCTTACACGCCTTCGTAATCTTACGCCCCATGCCTGACATCACAAAGGAGAACATCACATAATCTTTAAACCACGTTCCCAGTGTGATATGCCACCTGCGCCAAAACTCCGCTACCGATTTCGAGAAATACGGTCTCTTAAAGTTGTCAGGCAGTACAATGTCAAATGTCTCGCTGATACCTGCCGCCATATCGATATATCCGGAGAAGTCGGCATAAAGCTGTAACATATAGAAAACCGTCGCGCAGATAAAAATACTCCCCGCCACAGCAGACGATTCCGCCCCGTACACCCCGTCCACAAAAATGCCGAGTCGGTCGGCAATGACCATCTTCTTGAATGCGCCCCAGACAAAACGCTGGATACCGAAGAGCATTCTGTCATACCGGAAAACATGCTCCTTTTCAAACTGTTCCTTCATCTGTGCAAAACGGTTGAAAGGTCCCTGCGTAACCGAGGGAAAATAAGAAAGAAACAGTATGATTTTCAGGAAGCCAGTCTCCACTTCGCAGTTTTCCCTTCCTGCATCGATCACATAACTGATTGCCGTCAGCGTGTAGAAAGAAATGCCAAGAGGCATCATCACATTTTCCAGAAAACCTGCACGAGAACCGGTCATTCTCTCAATCACCGGCACGGCAATCACCGCATATTTATAGAAGACCAACAGCCCTAAATTGAATACGATATAAATAATCTGAACTCTTTTTCTCTTCTTTTGAAACGCTGCTTTCAGCGCCTTCTTGCTCTCCTTGTCGCCGCACCGGATCAGTTCATCCTTCTCCCCCGTGAGGTTTCTCTTCAAATATAAGCCGCAGCAATAAGTCGTTATTCCCGTCAGAAGGAGGTTCAACGGAAAACCTTTCAGTCCGATTACATAAAACAGCACACTCGCAATGAGTAGAACATACCACTGCATTTTCTTCGGCAGAAGATAATACAGTGCAAACGCGAACATCCATAGTATGATAAAGGCATATGATGTAAACTGCATTTATTCCTCCAACAACTTCCGTACCAGAGCAATGATTGCTTCTTTATTCTTGAAGTTCTCCGCTACAACATATTTTGCATCAATTTCAATATCAAATTCATCTTCTATATCGCTGATTACATTGATGACGGTAAAAGAGTCGATGATACCGTCCTCCATCATACTCTCTCCGTTATAATCAAGCGCCTCCTCACAGTGCTCCTCTAAGATTTCCAAAATTTTTTCTTCCATTTTATGATTTTCTCCTTTCAGCTTCAATGATGAAGCAGCCAATTCTTAATATTGTAAGTTGTATAATAGAAGTCCGTTACCTGCTCCGGGAAATTGAGTCCCTCAAATTTCTCGAAAGTCACAACATATAAAATTGCTAAAATAAACGGCATCGGATTACACGTAATCGCCTCTCCCAGATTCCTTAACGCATGGCACATGCCCTCGTCTTCGTCTCCGGCAAGCAGCATAATATCAAGAAAACCTACAATAAACAACGCAGCAAACCAGCGTCCCCAGTCATTCATCAGCATAAACACCGGCAGATATGCCAGATTAGTGCAAAGCATCAGAATATACTTTATCTTCTGCCGTTTATGACTGTGCCCAATGGCATGTAACCACGCCCATAAATATCCGCCCCAGACAGGAACAAGCATACAGACAAGCATAAATCCGTATTTTAAATGATGTGGTATCTCAGGCACCATATTTTTATAAAAGTGATCCTTAAGCGTCCAGAAATATTCCGCCTCCATCGGCGCACCGTCCAAAGGCAGATCCGTATGCTCATTCAATCTTGTCATCAACGTCTCATAATCATAGTAGATGCCCGAACCAAACTGCATATATAGAAAAAAGCCACTGATACTAAGGACAGAGCAGACCGCACATATCACTTTTCTCTTATCCCATCCGCTTTTCCATATATCCTGCAGCATGATAACAAGCAGGAACGGAAAGAACAGGAAAAAATATACTTGATGGATAAAGACTGCCGCAATACCAAATATCGTAAACAGCAAATACCTTATATACACATTTTTGACCTTGAAATAGACAAACGCCATAAGGACTGTAATAAGAAACAAATATGTATCAAGTCTTCCCATATTTTCAATAGTCCATAAATATTCCGGAGATGCCGGAGAAGCAATATAGAACACAATCAGGAACAGTACTGCAATTTTTGTATACTTGTCCTCCATTCTCCGATAGACATATCCGGCAAACAACGCAACAGCTATACATAAAAGACATAGCGCAGTCACCACAAAATGATATGCCGCCGCATCCATTACCACTTCACCACAAAGCAGATGCAGAATGCTCCCTATCAAAAGTCTTGATCCAAATCCATAAGAATAGTCTAACACATACCATGCCTTCACATAACTGTAAATGTCATCCGCACGGTTAATATAAACGGAATATAATAAAAAACTGCCAACCATTAACACAACGCTATATTTACTTAACCATTCCTTGATTTTCTCTATCATAGTCCATCCCTCAGTCTCATTCGTCCATCGCACATCTGATGGGAGATGTGCTCATCCAGTCTTGTATATAATACCTTTACTTAACGCATACGTATTTCAATTTTAAAACCGTATTCTCCCTCAGCGGCAAATATCGGAATCCTTTCTCTTCCTGCCCGCCGCTTTGCTCAATCCCCGCTTTGTCCGCAGGAATCTTACGATACCTAAGAATCTCAACTTCCCGTCCGTCTATAACGGTCCTCATTGGTGGAAAAATATCATTTTTGCCATAATCTACGCTTCGAAGCAGTCGGTAGATATCCTCCGGCTTACCCGTCAGCTCGAACAAACCGTCCGCAGGCACCTCATAGGAACGGTACATCCGACGGTCTTTTGCAAATCCCTGCTCTCTCGCTTCTACACACTCCGCCATAATATCCGCAAAGCTCTCCTTAAAAGCTTCTCCGGCAAGGTTCATAAGCTGTTCCGTCAGCTCATATGCTTTCATGTCCTCCGTAATCTCACAGCGTTTCTGAACAATGATATTGCCTTCATCCACACCTGCAGTCACATAATGCCAAGTAATCCCTGTCTCCTTCTCTCCCATATAGATGACCCAAGTAGGGGCGTTCCTGCCCGGATAATCCGGTAAAAGCGCATTGTGGAAGTTAATGATTGTAACATTGGGCTTGTCCACTAGGGACGACGGAAACAAGAAATTATTGCTGGCACTGATGATCAACGTCTTTGCCGTAAGTTTATCAAGCTTGGCGGCAAGTTCTTTCTTATCGGTAATCCGCTCAAAGGGGATTCCGTTCTCACTACAGATTTTCTCCGTAATGCTAAACGGGTGAACCTCATGCTCGATAAAAGCAAGATCGTAGCCGTATTCCGCTTTCCTGTCATATACGTATTGTAATACTTCGCCCGTCACCTTGCCGTAACCTATGACAATGACTTGTTGAAATGTTGTATCTGTATTCATATGGGACTACTACCTCTCACACTGCTGCCTTAGAGTTTCTCAATATTTTACTTACAGCAGTTCCTTCAATTTCACCCTGTCAATCTTTCCGTTCGCATTGATTGGCATTTTCTCCAGTGAAATTACCTTGCCCGGCAGCATATATTCAGGCACAAGCCCGGATATCTGCTCATTGATATAAGCCTTATCCAATTCTTCTTCAATAAACAATACTATCTTCTGATGTTTCTCATCGTACAGACAACAGCACAGAGCAATCTCCTCAAGCGAAGAGACTGCTGTCTCTATCTCTCCGAGTTCAATCCGGTGTCCCATATGCTTAATCTGGAAATCCTTGCGGGATAAATATACGATTTCTCCATACTCGTTGTATTTTACCAAATCGCCGGTACGGTATATTGTCTCTGGCACGACAGGATTCAATGGGTTCTGGACAAACGCTTCCCTTGTCTTCTCCGGATTATTATAATATCCCATGGAAAGCGAAGTTCCTCTGACACAGAGTTCTCCGATTTCATCGTCCTTAACAAGTTCATCTTTGTCATTTAATATCAAAATATCTGTGTTTGCCATCGGAATCCCAATCGGTAACGGCTCGTCGTCTGCAAATTCGCGGTCTACAATATAATAAGTACATGCATCCGTAATCTCGGTGGGACCGTATAGATTCGCATACAAGACATCCGGCAGGAACTTACGCCATGTATTGAGCTGCTTGTTCGGCATAACTTCGCCACAGAACAGCACTCTGTGCAGCGTATCCGACAAATCCACATTACGGAATGCCTTAAGCTTCGCCACCACAATGAGCGCCGACGGCACCCAGAATATAGTGTTAATCTTCTTTTCTTTCAAGTATTTCAGCAGAGGAACCGGCTGTGCAAACAAATTTTTCGGAATAATGTAGGTCGTCGCGCCGCTCTTAATCGTACTGTAGATGTCCAGAATCGAATTGTCAAAGTAAAAAGGCGCCTGATTGCCGAAGCTGTCCTCTTCGGTAATATCAAATGTTTCCGTCACCCAGTCAATATAGTCAATCACCGAACGGTGGTTGATGGTCACGCCTTTCGGTATTCCTGTGGAACCGGAAGTAAACAAAACATACAGTAAATCCGTATCAATACCGCGGCATCTTGCCGCCTCCACAATCTCCTTGTCTGCAGGCATACCGATGGCTTCCTCAAAAATCAGATAATCTCCCTTATATTCATAACTCTCAAAAGCAGCGCGAAGCTCTTTCGTAGTGATGACAAGCGACGGCTCAAGTACCTCCAGAATCTTGTTGACACGGCTTGCCGGCATCTCAACGTCAATCGGAGAATAGAAATTACAGCCGTACGCCGCACCCATAAAAGAAACCAGCACATCAACACCCTTTTCCAGATAAATGACTACCGGTTTCTTAAATAATCCCATTTGAAGTATTTGTGTCGCCAGCGCCATAGCCTGCGTTCTAAGCTGTCCGAATGTAACCGCCTTATGTTCGTCCGCAAAAGCCGTTTTATCTGGAAATTTGTCTGCGGTTTTGTCCAACCAATATGTAACATTTGCCTTCATATCAAACAACCAAACCTTTCATCATCTATTCTGTCGGAAGCATCACAGGATAAAACGTATCCATCATTTTCTCCGTCTTCACATGATAGATATCATACAAGTCTGTCATCTTAAGTCCGCAACCTGCCGGATTATAGGAGCCGTACAGTGCCACGTCCTGTTCTTTCGCAATCTGCTTTATTCTTTCTTCCACCTGAAATGTAATCTGATACTGCCCGGCAGATTCTATGTAATTATACATCATGGGCGAATAGGGTGGCAAGTATAAGATAACCTCCACGCCGTTGTCGCTAAGATAGTCTATCAGTAAGGTGAGAAGCTCCATACTCCATTCGTCAATTTCATGAAAATCCGTCATCCGATAGACCACCTGCTCCTCTATGGTCTGCCTCGTAAGCTCCTCCACTTCTTTTACGTCAACTTCACGAAGTTCTCTCTGATAAGCGATACTTCCGTCATAATGCTTTAAATACTGTTCTGTCTGCCACTCCTGTGTATAATTCACGTCAAACCGTTTTCCTTCCGGCAGGAGCGTGACATTGTACCGAAAGTAGTCTAAAGACAGCCATTTGCCATGATCTCTGCCGGTAGGAATCTGCGGATTGAGATTTCCCTCCTCAAATTTCCCGTTCAGAATTACACCCATATAGTTTGCGTATCCGTATAGCTCTTCCCATCTGTCATTGTTATGGCTCGCATTAAAAAGAAAAGCGTCTGCTCCAATGATCATCTTCTCCGGCAGCTTGTCCTCCTTCACAAGAATCCCCGTAACCGCCAGTAAATCATAGATGGTGGACTCGGACAATCCCGTATTATAGAAAGAATCCGTTCCGAACATCTCATGTTCAAAATTCATCACCCGGCTGGAACCCGCAACAATCAGTTCTTTTGCCTCTTTCTGCTGTTTGAGACACGCAAGGAGCAGCTTTCTGTCATTGAAATCCGACTCCTCCAGCCCTACTGTATTCATTGTATTTACTACCATCTGCTCACCGATTTGGTCATATGTAATTCTTAGATACGCGTACGAATCCACGTACCAGTTAACTGCCGCTACCATACAAAGGAGCGGAATGATGAACAGAACCGCCTTACACCACTTCTTCATTACTTCCTCCTTACCCCGAAGCTATAGCTGAGCAGAAACGGAAGCGCCGTAAATAATCCGTACGCATAACGAAATTCATTGTATACCGGCGCTGCCAAAAACAGCGTTAGAAGCATCATAATAAACGGAACATAAATCATCATATTTCTTCTGTCAAATAACATATAGGCAATTCCGAATACCATGAGCCATGTATTCAAGCCAAGACTCCACACTTTATTATAGAAGTCTTGAAATCCCATCAGAAAATCATGCATGGCAAGCTCATTGTCATAGGAGAACAATTTCCTCTGTGTCGTCATCCCGAAAGGATTGTCCACCATATAATATTCACCGTACAAATACTGATAATCCCTCGTCTTATACGCCCAATATCCCGCAGTCTGCCTGATTTCTGCCACTGTATACTGCAAAGGATTGCGCAGACCGACCCTGAGCCACAATTTGAAATAATCCCATTTGTTGTCGTCAATCACCTGCTGGTTGCCCTTTTCGCGAATAAAATTTTTCACGATATCAAACAGCCACGGATTGTAATATTCTCCCACCTCATCTGCCGGAACCACCCTGTCGATCATCTCGACTTCCTCATCCGTCAGCTCGCCGCCTTTCAGATACGCGCACAAGATATGCTGTGTCGGCATAGTCAACCCCTCTATCGTGTCGGGCGGCTCCACATGCAGCGCATGGAGTACCGGACCATGATAGATCAGATAACACAGTAAGACCGCCGCCATACACGCAAATGTCTTCACAGGAAATTTATTTCTTACTGTTTTACAGATGATTATAATCACTGCCGTTCCGAAGAAAATAAAAATCCCGTTACTCCGCAGCAGACAGACGAAAAGACATGTAATAAAATATGCCGCCCACCGCCGGATTCTCCCTTCCTCCTCCAAGTCATATTCCACGCTCATCCATGCAAATAAAAGCAGCGAAGCCGTAAAGAATTCATCCTTCCCCATACAGATTGTCAACACAGCGTTCATTGGCAAAAATGCATAGAAAACAAGCGCCAAGACAAGCCATACAATCCTTGTCCCGCGCTTATATAGCTGATACAGGAAAAAGGCAAACACCATCGCCATAATAAGTATCTGGAAAAAAGTATAGAAAGCCGCACCGCCTGTATAAGTGCCAGACAGCCGGTAGCCGGTCATAAAGAATATTTTCAGTATCAGCGTATGGAAATACGGGTGATGGTTTGAACCGGGCACCCATCCTAATACCTGTTGAATCTGCCACACTGCGTCATTGCTTAACCATGTCGGAAAGTACATCAGATAGTAAGGCAGATATCCCAGCAGGCAGATGACCATAAACAAGACGTAGAGATACCATTTCCCCTGTCTTTCTTTCTGTTCCGGGACGCGTGACAGTACCGGAATCCTTGACATGATAACATATCTCTGTGATATAACGGTGCACAATACAAGCAGCGCCAAATAGCCTGCTGACAGCCACAAGACAAATCTCCCAATGTTCTGCATAAGCCCCATATCAGCCGCTTTTTCCAGTTCAGTACACATTGCCGCGACAGCATAAAAGAACGCAAAAGGAATCAATATCAGAAACTGCCGTTTCTCGGGCATATGTATTTTATTCTTTGTAGACACATCCATCAGTTCAGTATTTCTCCTATTTTCCCCAGTCCCGTATCCTCTCAATATAAGACTCAGCTGTATAATCTCCCGCACGTTCTACCGCCATCTTACGATAATGCTCCATTCTTCCCTCATCCTCAAGAAGCCGCATAATCTCTCCTGCAAGCTTTTCCTCTTCCTCCGTAATATGAGCAGGGTCAAAGTCTTCCTCAGGGCTCATGTTCGGAATCAAGATACCGTATTTGTCCTCCAGAATCTCCCGCGGACCCGTCATACAGTCCGTTGCAATCACGGGAAGTCCCATAGACATCGCCTCCACCATTGCATTCGGAAATCCTTCATAGTAGGACGTCAAAACATATAAACTCCCCCTTTTCAGATAGGGGTAAGGATTTTTCTTAAGTCCGGTAAAATAAACCGCCTCGTCAATGCCTAGTTTCACCGCCAATTCTCTGTATGGTGTAAACTCGCCTTTACCGATAATCATAAGCCTCGTATCAGGGTGCTTTGCATGGACAAGAAAGAAGCTCTTTATCAGATGCCAGAAACCTTTCACCGAATCCTCTCTTCCCATGGAAATGAGAATACGCCCGTCACTCCAAGGCAATTCTGCCTCCTCCTTCTCGGACAGCATCTTCACTTCTTTCATGTCAAAGGGATTTTGTAACGCTACTGCCTTTTTGCACCGGTATTTCTCCTGCACCTCACGACAGATTGTCTCGGAACAGCAAATCAGCCTATCCGCACATTTACAGAAAAGTCTTATTTTTCTCGGATTCCCCATGTCCATGTAGCTTCTGATACCGAGCCACTTATCCGCACTTGTTCCGGAAACAATATTTGCCAGATTCGCCGTCGGTCCGAAGCTGTATGCAATATCGATGTGCTCCCTTTTCTTAATGCTGCGAAGCTTCCAACCGCGCTTTAGCACATTGATTACTTTTCCGATTTTGTCCGGTCTGCTCGGAAGCTGTAAATCGGCTACCGGAATCCCTTTGATATCATAGGCAATATTACGGGAGTCGAAAATCGCAATCTGTACGTCAAAATACGGCTGCAGGAGTCTTGCCGTCGCCGCGCACACTTTTTCCAATCCGCCCTGATGTAAGGACGGCACGATCAACAATAATTTCTTCATAACTGCGAGTCGTCCCCTTTCCGATAAAACAGGCGATATCCCTCCGCCTGCGTCTCCACGTCAAACCCTGCGCTCCGCATCCTCTGATAGGTATCGCGCCGTTCATAGTCCGCCTCGGTACATATTCTCTTTGCCCACTCCGAGGGCTGTTTCTCTATACTCAGATAAGTGACCAGATCCGTGGCTTCTGCTTCTTTTGTAATCGTGTCCGACACGAAACATTTCAATCCTGCTGCCTGCGCCTCCACCAGTACGCCCGGCAGTCCCTCAAAAAATGACGGCAGCAAAAACATGTCCATCGCCTGATAATAATCTTCCGGCTGCTTCTGATTTCCCATAAACCGGACCTGATCCTCAATACCAAGCTGCCGGCATTTCTCTCTTATGCTCTCCCTATCCGGTCCTTCGCCCAGAAGGAGCAGTACCGCATCTTTCCGTATCTTACACACGCCGGCAAAGACATCTATCAGATAGGGATGATTTTTCTGATAATTGAAGCGTCCTACATGCCCAAGCACAAACCGGTCCGCCAGTTCCATCCGTTCCCTGACTTTCGCCCGCTTAGCGGCATCATAGGTAAATCTGCCTGCATCTATGGCATTGTGAATAATCTTCACCCTGCCCTGCCGCATCGCTTCTGCGCCAAACACATCCTCCCCCGCAAGCTTGGAACAGGCAAAACAGTAGTCCGCCTTATCAGCCAGCTTCCTTCTGAAGAATTTCGTGGCAATACCTTTTGCACCCTTTACCACACCGGCATTTCTGGAATGAGCCACCGTAATAGGAATCCCGCAATGCTTAGCAATCGGGAGATAAATGCCCGCAGTGCTTGTCATATGTCCCTGCACTACCTGAAATTCATGATGTTTCTCAAAAAAGTCCCGCACGGCTCTCCTGTAAGCCGGATAATTGTACACCTTAAACTTGGGAAGCACATAGATGTGTCCTCCCAAGCGTGTAATCTCCTCATCATAAAATTCCGGTTTTCTGACACTTTCGTCATTTTTCATCCCGCCGTGAACACGGTTCATTGCCTCGCTGTGTACCAAAAAATCAAACTGTATCTCGTCTCTGTTCATTTGACGGTATAAGTCCATAATACGACTCTCCGCACCGCCAAGCCCGACACCGCCAAGCACATGCAGCACCCGAATTGTCTCTGACATGTTATTCTCCATTCCGGAGCGTTTACGTGACAGGCACGCTCCTGCGCAAATTTGCATTATGCCAATACATCACCCACCGCAATCTGCCTTGCACACTCATATCTGTCAATTAACAGAGAGCCATCCACCGTGCGTATCACCGGCTTCTCGTCAAATATATCAATCACTTCTCCCGGCGCATAAGCAGAAAAATCTATCATTTCATCAAAAGGATGTGCTTCCCATACGGTAACCTTATCTTCGCCAATCATGGCATACGCCCCCGGAAAAGGAGCCGCCACGCCACGAATCAGGTTATAGATTTCCCGTGTCCTTGCATGGAAGTCAATTTTACCGTCCGCCGCCGTCCTCTTACCGTACCATGAATCAAAGTCCTTCGATTCCGTACGAATCTCAATGTGTCCATCCCCGTATGCCTTGAGAAGTCTGCGAATCAAATTCTTAGAGCAGATCATATTCTTGTACTGCGCCGTCCGTATATCATCGTGTGGCGTAATGGAGAACATCTCCGTTGCAAATATGTTGGGACTATCCGCCTGCTCATCATAACGGAACATATTTAAGTTAAACCGCGTGTCCCCCAGAATAATCGACCAGTTTAGCGGCGATCTTCCTCTTCCGAAGGGCAGATAACCGCAATTGCCGTGGAATCCGTAGATGCCGTATCGGAAACAGTCTAATACGGATTTCGGGATTAGTCTCTGCCATCCCATAGATATACCGATGTCAAACTCATTTTCGCTCATAAACTTCTGCGTCTTGTCGTCCGTCAGGAAATAGCTGTCCGCCTCATGAACGGGAATCCCGTATTTCTCTGTCAGTACCGACAAACCCTTATAACCGGACACCTGATTCTTCTTCGTCACCTCCGGACTGATGGTAATCACCAAATCCACCGGACAAATCTGCTCCTGTATAAAACTCACGATGTTCTCCGAAGTATCCTTTACTCCGAATACAACTACTCTGTATTTCATATAAATCCCTTTCTGCTCATTGTGCCAGATATTTCTCGTAAAGATAATCCTGCATGTTCACATACTCTTGTACCCGATTGAAATTATCAAGCACTGCCGGCAGCTTCGCCTCATAATTCTCTCTCGTGCACTCCGTAATCTTACGCTTCACTTCGTCCAAATCCGCTTTCTCTAATAAGATCATGCCATCTCCATTAAAGAAGTCCGTAATCTTGCGGGCTCCCAAGTACACCGGAATGGTCTGCGCCGCAAAACAGCTTGTAAGTCGCTCCGAGAAATAATATTCCGAAATATCGTTCTCTATAATCAATGCAAACCGATATCTGTCTAATGTCTCATCCACACTTTTTACATACTCGCCGCCGTCAAATCTGCCATATGTGTCAGCGAGTCCCTCCCTCTTACACATTCTGGCGAGTTCCAGTCGAAACCGATGCAGTTCGCACATAACCTTATCAGAAGATAGGATGGAAAGATTGCTGTCCTTTGTCTGATACAGTCCTTCCTTCAGATCATGATTCCAAATCCCTGCCGCAACAGGATAAAATCTGGCATTTTCAATCTCATTCAGTATTTGCTCATCGTAAGTAAAAACATAGCGAAACTCCTTCTCAAGACCCTTGTGCTTATGAAACACTTCGTAATCCTGCGGTACGATAATCCGGGATTCCGTCAGCATACCGTACTTCACCTTAGGATTTCCCAAGGTCCTTATCATGGATTCCGGACCATAGAAATGCGTGTCAAGTCCGTAATTATACCGGTCCCAGAAGAAATATTTCCCTTCATGCCCGTAGGGCGCGTGCTGAGAATGTCTATTCTTAATAAAATAAGTTTCTAGCAGTCTTCCCTCGGCGTTGTATATCTTTGGTTTTGTCGCCTCAATCTTATATTCCTTTGCTATCTGTATGCGATAGCCGGCAAGTTTAAACTCCATACCCGTCCCTCGGTGCCGCCACCCACTGATGCGGCAAACTTATACCTCATGTCCCCGATTCTCCTACTTCAAATACTCCTTATACCAATCAATCGCCAGCTCAATTCCTTTCTCGAAATCATATTCAGGATGATACCCAAGAAGCTCTCTTGCTTTGCTGATATCCGCATTGGAATCGCGTACATCACCTTTGCGGTTCGGTCCGTAATTCGGTTCGATATCTTTTCCAAGCGCTTTGCACAAATAATGGTATACATCAATCAAAAACAGTCTGCCGCCCGCGCCGATATTGAAGGCTTGTCCTGCTGCCTCGCCAGATGCATGGCAGGCGCAAAGATTTGCCTCGATTACATTGTCGATATAGGTAAAATCTCTGGATTGCTTTCCGTCACCGTTGATTGTCGGTACCTCGTCGTGCAATAGCTGCTTGATGAATTTCGGAATCACTGCCGCGTACATTCCTTCCGGATTCTGTCTGCGTCCGAACACGTTAAAATAACGCAGTCCGTAAGTATCCAGCCCATACAATTCCTTGTACAGCCGACCGTACTCTTCATCCACTTTTTTGGTCAGCGCATAAGGAGAAATCACGCTGCCTTCCTGCCCTTCCTTCTTCGGCAGTGTCGCAGAGTCGCCGTAGACTGAGGAACTGGATGCGTATACGAACTTCTTGACACCGCATACTCTCGCCGCCTCCATCATATTCAGCGTTCCGCGTATATTGATTTCCTCATACAGAAGCGGCATCTCAATGCTGCGCGGCACACTGCCCCACGCCGCCTGATTGAGTACATAATCCACGCCTTTTGACGCTTCCATGCATGTATCTAAGTCTCTGATATCACCCTTGATAAAAGTAAATCTCTTATTCTGCGTCAAATGCTCGATATTCTCATATTTACCGGTAGACAAATCGTCCAGACAGCGCACCGTATAGCCCATATCTACCAGCGCCTCACATATATTAGAACCGATAAATCCGGCGCCGCCGCCTACCAGAAACACACTGTTTTCATCAAATTTCACATCACGATATCCCATTTTATCATCATGCCCCTTTCCTCCATTTCAAAGCGTCGTACGCCTTTGGCTATATCATACTCTTCTTTCTGCTCATCCATACGCCTGCCCGTCCGTCACACCGACTGTCCGCTGCCGCCGCAAATCTTTAAGTGACAAATACAATGCCGTATAGAAAAGAGAAAAGCCATATATCATGTACCTCGAAAGACACATAATCGTTATGGAAGTCGCACACACATTGGCTGCAATGAAAAGAAGCGCCGTCCCCATCATCCACGCCGTGTCATACCGTTTCCGGTGCCAAATAAGCCATACGACAAGAAATACCGCCACCCCGTAGAGCAAAAGTGCGATCCAGTTGATCAGCGGATGTACTACTGCGATACTTCTGATAAATCCATTCGTACAAAGCAGTATATAGTCATACAGCCATTGCCCGAAACATGCCGGCAAAAGTTTCTTAAGCATACTGCCAGCCATTTCATCCGACATTTTGCTCTGCTCATAATAGTCAACCTCGCCCAAACTGAAATAATACGCAGACAAATCCGCTTCCAGCACCTGAAACTTAAGCACGTCATGATATTGTTCCAAATGTCCCGCTCTTTGTGAGAAGGTCTCTCCGCCGTATTTATAATTCAGCTCCATGGCGTCCGCCTCGGCATAGAAACGTTCAAAAAAATCCCGCTCAAGACTTCCCTCTTCAAAGACTTTCCCATCCTCCTCGTCACAGGCGTAGATAACATTCGTCAGCGTGTTGACCTGTCCGTAGGTATTACCCATAAAATATCCGGTCACCGCATAATTGTATATATGAACCGTCAGACTCCGCATACCAAACATCGCCACGACGGCAATAACCGGAACCATCAACTGCCTGTATTTTTTCTGCCCTATCATCTGCAGCAGCAAGAGCACCATCCACATCAGAATCGTGGTCATCATCTGCCCTCTCGTCATCGACAGCAGAAACGCAAAGGTAAGGCTTAATATCTTGTCACTTTGCCTCTGTTCAAACAACATACGCAGTAAGAAATACAGGAAAAAATGAAACAGCGGAATGCAGAGCGCCTCACTCATCACCGAACTTTCCAAGAAAATATGCAAAGCCGAGACATACCGCGTCATCACATGAGGCACGACCTGTATCAAAACCACAAGTATCTCCTCCCACAGACGCAGTTTGAAATGCCGCGTGATATATTCCGCAAAAAACCATATACCGGCGGCTGTCAGTATACCCTGTACTGCTGCTGCCACTGTCAGATAACCGTCCCCACATAATTTACGGAACAGTGCAAGGAATAGCGGATACAGTGGTTCCCTGTGGATATGCATCGTGATATACTGCTCGGAATCATTGTACACACCCACTCCGAAAGCCGCAAGCATCCCTGAGAAAAAGAACAGCAGTCCAGCCAGAATACACAATGATTTAATTGGAATCTTTTTTAATCTTACAATCTCCAATACAGATAATCCTCTGTCAGATATTCTTTTCTGTTTAATAATCCCTTGATATCCATCAAAACCTTCTGCTTATGAGCAGGTTTATAGAATGCACTGATCTGCTCCTTCGTAAGCTCTAAGAAACTCTCATGCGCCACCGCAATAATGACCGCATCCATATCAGTGACGTCTTCCATCGTCCCGAAGCTGACGCCGTACAAACATTTCGCCTCCTCAGCATCGGCGGCAGGGTCCACTACAATCGGCTCAATCCCGTATTCACCCAACTCCTTATAGATATCAATTACCTTCGTATTTCTTGTATCAGGGCAATTCTCCTTGAATGTAAAACCTAGAATTGCTACACGGGCATTCTTCACCGGAATGCTCGCCTTAATCAAGCTTTTGACAAGACTCTCCGCCACATATTTACCCATATCGTCATTGATACGTCGTCCGGACAGAATAATCTGGGAGTGATAACCAAGCTCCTCCGCCTTGTATGTCAGATAGTACGGGTCTACGCCGATACAATGTCCTCCCACAAGCCCCGGCATAAATTTCAGGAAATTCCACTTTGTTCCCGCTGCTTCAAGTACTGCCTTCGTGTCGATATCCATCTTATGAAAAATCATAGAAAGTTCATTCATGAACGCAATATTGATATCTCTTTGACTGTTTTCGATAACCTTTGCCGCCTCAGCTACCTTGATGGACTCGGCACGGTATACACCGGCATCCACCACCAGCTCGTACACTTTGGCAACAACGTCAAGCGTCTCTTCGTCCATACCGGACACAATCTTTGTAATAGTCTCCAGCCTGTGCACCTTGTCACCGGGATTGATTCGTTCCGGCGAATATCCGATTTTAAAATCTACCCCGCATTTTAATCCCGATTCCTTTTCCAGAATCGGCACACAGATTTCCTCCGTAACTCCCGGATAAACCGTAGATTCAAATACAACAACGGAGCCTTTCGTCAAATGCTGCCCCAAGATACGGCTTGCTCCTTCCACCGGTGTCAGATCCGGCGTATGGTCATCGTTGACCGGCGTCGGCACCGCCACGATATGAAATTTAGCCTCGCGAAGTTTCTCCGGATCAGCGGTAAATTCTACCGTCGTGTTTTTAATCACTTCGTCGCCCACTTCATTGGTCGGGTCGATACCGCTCTGATACAGCTCAATCTTCTTCTCATTGAGATCAAAACCTACCACCTTGATTTTTCTGGCGAAGGCAACCGCAATCGGCATACCGACATAACCTAATCCTACGAGGGATAACTTTTCTTCTCCCTTAACAATCTTCTCATATAAATCCATTTTATACCTCCTTGTGAATCCGCCTTTCTTCTATCATCTCTCATTCGGTGCAAGACCGGATTGCAATACGCCTTATTTACTCAAAATCAACCGGACCTCATCCATATATTCTCCCGTGACCAGTTTCCTGTCAAACTCCCGCTCCATCTTCTCTCTGGCGAGACGTCCCATTTGGGCGCGCTCCTCATAGGACAGCGCTAAAAACTTCTCCATCGCACGAATCAGTTCATCTTCATGTCCGGGCGTGAAACCGAAACCCGTCCGTCCTTCTTCAAAAGCCTCGAGGCATCCGCTGATATTGGAAGCTATGACCGGTCTTCCCGTCGCCGCCCCTTCTATGAGTGCGTTGGACATTCCCTCATGGAACGATGCCACCACAATCGCGCTCGCCGCCGTCAGATATGGATGTACTTCCGTGTGGAATCCAATCTGTCGTACAATGCCTTCCTGCTCCAGACGATCCAGCATATCCTGATAGTCCTCGTCACAGTATCCCATAATATCGAAAAAGACCTTGTCGCTATGTAATGTCTTCGCCGCCGCAATATATTCCAGTATGCCGCGCTCTTTCATCACTCTGCCAACAAAAAGAAAATGCGTTTCTTCCCCCGCAGGATATTCCTCATAGCGATGCCTCTCCAAATTTACGCCCGAACCCATGACCATACGCGTCTTCTTCGCAGTAATGCCAAGCCTTTGGAAGATTCCTCTGTTCTCTTCATTCTGGAAAAAGATGCAGGCTGCCTTCTTAAGCCCTGTCTTGTACATTGTAACAATCAGCTTTAACAATATCCCTGTTCTGTCAAAAGCGCCGCCAAGCCCGGTAATCGTGGCAATATAAGGAATCCTGCGCCTTGCCGCCGCGAAGCCTCCGTATATATTCGGTTTAATTGTATAAGTAATCACAAGATCAGGCTTTAACTCTTTCATCAGGCGGCTGTACGTGCGGTACAATTTCAAATCTTCCAGCGGATTAATGCCTCTGCGGTTGATATCCGTCTTAATAATCTGACACCCCTGCGCCTCAAGCTCTTTCTCTTTCACATCATCCGGCATACTGATATATACCTCATTCCGGGACAACAATGCCTGCACAAATTCATTCCGGAAATCATACAACCCGCCGGAAGAATTTGTCAAAATTAATACTCTGCTCATTCTGTTCTCCGTTCCGGTCCCTTACAGGGGCAGTGTTTATGGATTAAGGAACAATCTCTTCCCCTTCCATATCGCGAATCGCTATCTCATTGTACTTCATCATAACGATATTCTCTTCATAATCTCCTATCCTTACCGGGTTCTCCTGTCCAGCCAGATTACGAATCACCGATGCCGGCATATTCACACCGCACGCATAAGCGTGAGGATAACCGCCGCCGAACCGAGGATTAACCTCGGAAATATAGTAAATGCCGTTAATCTCAAAAATATCAATATCTATCATGCCACGGAAACCGCATTTCTCCACGAACTCCCGTATCATATCAAAAAGACGCTCATCCTTAAAAGACACCGATTTATCCGTCTCACCGGCACGCATTTTAATCTTCTTCTTCACAAAAACAGACGTGCACTTGCCGGAAATCATATCAATATAGACGTCCGCACCGTACTCCTGCCCATCCATGTATTCCTGAACCATCAAATCGTCATGCAGGTCGAATAACACTTCTGTCTCTTCACGGCTGTTCACCTTGTTAATATACAGGCTGGCGCTTCCTTTCACCGGCTTCACGAAAACCGGATAGGAAATTTCTCCTTTTTCCAGTGCCTCATAGAATGTCTCCTTGTCCGGATAACATTTGCCGGTGGGAATCTGCATCTTGCGGAGCAGTTCATACATTCTGTATTTATCGAAACAGGTTTCCACCAAATCATAATCGGATATAATCGGCGTTGTACCTATTTCCAGAAATTTCTCCCGTTCCTTCGCTAACATGCTAAGCTCCGGATCAATCAGAGAAAAAACGCCCGTTATTTTTTCTTTCCTGCATATTTCGAGAATCCTATCTATATACCCCGGCGCCGTAATCCTCGGCACCAGATAGAAAGCATCCGCATCATAGACAGCCGGCGCAAGATTGCTGCAATCGGTTGCAATGATTCTGCCCTGATCTGCTATTTCCCTCTTAAAATACTGCACCACCTTGTCCCGGGTGCCGGCGCTCAAAATCAATATATTCAATCTGCTACCACGCCTTTCTCAACTCTTACCGGCTTTGTCAGCCTTTCCGTCTCTTCTTAATTCTTTCCGGCTTTACCTGCCTCTTCCAGTCTTTTCTTACGAATTTCCGCAAAATTTCCTTCCACTGCGTTTGTGTCCTGCGCCACTTCCTCCGTATGTCCCAATACTGTCTGCACAGTCATCCGCAGAACCTTCATATCCATCCGGAAAGAAAGATTCTCCACATATTCTATATCTTTCTCAAGTCGCCTGTCCCAATCTATAAAGTTCCTCCCGCTTACCTGCGCGAGTCCCGTCAGTCCCGGACGCACACTATGGCGCAGTCTCTCACGCTCACTGTAATACGGCAGATATGATACGAGTAGCGGTCTCGGACCGACAATGCTCATATCTCCCTTCAAGATGTTAAACAGCTCCGGAAGCTCGTCCAAGCTTGTTCCACGCAGGAATTGTCCGAACTTGGTCAACCTCACCGCATCCGGCAGAAGGTTCCCGTTCTCATCCCGCTCGTCCGTCATCGTCCGAAACTTGCACAGCGTAAAAATCTTCTCATTTTTGCCCGGTCTCTCCTGCTTAAAGAAAACCGGCGAACCGAGTTTCGTTCGCACCAACACCATCAGCACCAGCAAAACCGGGCTAAGCACGATAATGCCGCACAGAGAAAGTACAAAATCCAAGCATCTCTTGATACAGTTCTTATACATATATAGTTCCTTCCTTTCTCAATGCTCAGGCGCTAAATACGACAGCGTTCCCTCCTGCAATATTACCGAAAAAATCCCCTCACGATTCGAATAATCAGCTCCATGTCCTCCGGCGTATTCTTGATATCGCTCGGCAGACACATACCTCTGTTGAAGATATCTGTTCCCACACTGCTTCCGTCTTCATTATGCGGTATGAAGTCGCATCTCTCAAAAACAGGCTGCATATGCATCGGCTTCCAAATCGGTCTCGTCTCGATATTCTCTTCTGCCAACGCATCCATTATCATATCAGGCGTTATTTTACATCCTTCCGCAATCGTCATACAGGACAGCCAGCAGTTGGCATCTCCGTCAGGATTGAGAGGGTTCATGGTAATCTCCGAAATATCCGCAAAAGCCTCCCGGTACTGCTCATAAATTGCCTTCTTCCTCGCCTTATGCTCTTCCAGATGAAGAAGCTGACCCCTGCCGATACCTGCCGTAATATTGCTCATGCGGTAATTATATCCGATATGAGAATGCTGATAATGTCTGGCTGGATCCCTCGCCTGTGTGGCAAGGAACGTTGCTTTCTTCGTCGCCGCTTCCTCTGCCGAGACAAACATCCCGCCACCGGAAGTCGTAATGATCTTATTGCCGTTAAAGGAATAGATTCCGTATTTTCCCAATGTACCCGTATGTTTTCCTTTATAGGTACTTCCCAACGACTCTGCCGCATCTTCGATGAGCGGCACATGATGTTCCTCGCAGATTGCCATAATCTCATCCAGCTTCGCGGGAGTGCCGTAAAGATGCACACAAATAACCGCTTTCGGATTCGGATACTTTTCAAAAGCCTTCCTAAGCGCTTCAGGCGATATATTCCATGTGTCCGGCTCCGCATCAATAAATACAGGCGTTGCATTTTCGTACACAATGGGATTACAAGATGCCGAGAAAGTCAAATCCGATACAAAAACAAAATCTCCCTGCCCTGCTCCCAGCAGTTTCAACGATAAATGAATTGCCGCTGTGCCTGAATCAAGCGCCGCTGCATAACCGCATTGTGTATACGCCGCAATCTCTTTTTCAAAAGCATTAACATTCGGTCCTAAAGGAGCGACCCAGTTGGTGTCGAAAGCCTCCTGTACATACCTTTGTTCGTCCCCGTGTATGGTCGGACTCGATAAATAGATTCTCTTTTTTTCCATGATACCCCTCTTTTCTCGATTCTTACTCAACCTGCGGACTAATCCTCTGTATGGTGATACGTCGGAACAATCTTTTTAATAAGCGGTCTGATATCCGAGCTCTCAATCTGACATTCGTCTTTCAACTCTTTTAACTGGATAAAAAACTCATGCTCGTCCAATTCGATCGGTTTCCCGATATGAATCATCTTATTTGCCGTATCTTTCATTCCTTCTTCGTCCATCAGAAGCTCTTCATACAGCTTCTCGCCCGGACGAAGTCCCGTAAATTCAATCTTGATGTCCTCGCCTACACGGTATCCGGACAGCTTGATAAGGTTTTGCGCCAAATCCAATATCTTGACCGGCTCTCCCATATCCAGCACGAATATCTCTCCACCTCTCGCATACGCACCTGCCTGAAGCACAAGAGACACCGCCTCGGATATGGTCATAAAATAACGGATGATATCCGGATGAGTCACCGTCACCGGTCCTCCTGCCGCAATCTGCTTGCGGAACAGCGGTATCACGCTTCCGTTACTTCCAAGCACATTGCCGAACCGAACCGCAACAAACTCTGTCTCATAATGCTTGTCAAAGGTCTGAATAATCATCTCGCAGATACGCTTGCTCGCACCCATAATGTTTGTCGGATTTACCGCCTTGTCTGTGGAAATCATGACAAAGCGCTGTACTCCGCTCATGGCTGCCGCCTGTGCCGTCTTAAACGTACCGAACACATTGTTCTTAATCGCCTCTGTAGGGCTGTCTTCCATCAGCGGTACATGTTTGTGCGCCGCCGCATGATATACAATATCCGGATGATATGTCGAGAAAATATAATTCATTCGGTTTGTGTTTCTCACCGAGGCAATCAACACCACCAAATCCATTTCAGGATACTTACCTTTCAATTCCTGCTGGATATCATAAACGGAATTTTCATAGATATCCACAATCACCAGTTGTTTCGGTTTGTGGACTGCAATCTGCCTGCACAGCTCACTGCCGATGGAGCCTCCGCCGCCGGTAACTAACACCACTTTCCCCTGCACATATCCAAGAATCGAATTTAAATCTACGCTGATCGGGTCTCTCCCCAAAAGGTCTTCTACTTCCACATCCCGCAGCTTGGAAACATTGACTTCTCCGTTTACAAGCTGATACATACCCGGCAGAGAACGAAGCTTACAATTGGTATCTTTACAGATTTCGAGGATTTTCCTGAGTTCAGCCCTGCTCGCCGAAGGCATTGCCACGATAATCTCGTCCACATCATACACATCTGCACATTCTACGATTTTATCCCGTCCGCCGACTACTTTGATGCCTTGAATATATCTTCCCCATTTCCCCTTATCATCATCAATAATGCACTTGATAACCATTGTGGAAAAATTACTGTTCACAATCTCTTTGATAATTACATTCGCTGCTTCCCCCGCACCGATTACCATAACGGAGATATGGTTCTTCTTGTTTTGCTGTTTGTGTTTCAGGCTCCTAAAGAAACGGTACGAAAAGCGACTGCTGAAAATGCATGTAATCAGCAGAAATAAATAGAAAAAGTAGTAACTTTTCGGCACCGCCTGCGATGTTGTCTTAAAAAACTGTAAGCAGATACTATTCACAATAGTAGACAGGACGCAGGACACCACAATATTCTGCAGCTCTGTCTCGCCCGCAAATGCCCACAAACTGTTATAGAGACGGAAAAAATAAAAAATTGCCAGCGTCACTATGATGTTGAGCGGCATAACCTGCTCGATCGGATTCATGAAGTGTCTCGGAATCTCGTCCATTCTGAACTCATACCGAAGGATGATTGCCAAGTAGCTTGCCAGAATCACACTGATTACATCATAAATAATCAGACAGGTTCTTCTATAAAATAACTTTACATTAAATGGTTTTCTCTTCTTCTCCATATCCTTTTCCCACGCCGTCCTTTGTCTCCCTACGCTTTCCTCGGTTTGTCAACAAGAAGCGGCGTCAACGTCAACAGTAAGCAGCACGCAATTGGACTACACGGGTGGAAAATCCACTCTGTCAGCCCTGCAACCGCAAACAGAATCAAAACGGCAAAAGGTAATGCCGCACAAGCTCTGTCCTCTCTGCGCTTATGGTAATAAATAGCCGCCTGCACCAACGTCCCGGCGCCTAACAGGATAAACACAATCCCGACATAAATACCGTGGTCATATGCAACCTGAAGATATATATTGTGCGCATGAACATTATAGTGACCGTTCGGCTCCATAATCCCCATGTCGTCATGCCCTGTCTTGTTCAGGTTATTATAGTATAACCTGAAAATTTCCAGTCTGCCGTTCGTGTAGGAATATTCTTCTTCCTCCGGCGTTTCCTCAACAGAATTTCCTTCTGTTCCGGCACCTGCCGCCGTATCCTGTGCTGATACGAGCAGAATTTCTTCCGTATCGATAAGAATCGGCTTTTCCAATACTTCTCCCGCATCAACTACCATATAAATGGCTCTTAGACTATTCTCCTCCGGAATCCCCAGCACTTTCATCTGGAACACCTGTATAAAGCGCTGTATCGTAATATAAAATCTGGAATCCGTGTCTCTGCCATGAGCAATCTCCGTGGGAAATTCCTCAATCTCATGCGCCTCCGGTCTGGCAACTACTGCCGGTATCATTCTCTGTGCGGTAAAAGTCACCGGAAAACAAAGAACTGCCGCAAGAAGCATCATGCCAATACTCCTGAACATGCTGCGCCATCTTTTTTTCATGGAAAAACACATCACCGGAATGACCACCACAGCCATGGCTATGATTGCCAGATAACCCGTTCTCGACAGCGTAATCAAAAGATATACCGATGATACGCCGAATACAATCAGCTCTTTGTATACCGCCGACAAAGACTGACGCTTTCTGTATGCGTCCAAGAATTTCACCAATGCCGCGCATACCACAAGCGACAGATATACCGCCGACATCGTCACCGTATGGAAGATGAACGGGTATCTGTAGTAAACGAAAAACATATATGGTCTATGAAGTAGACAGTATATGACCATCGCCCCGAAGTGCAGCAAAATGCCGTTGCATATATTTCTGAGCAGTACCTGCTTCTTCTCCCACGCCGCCATGTTTAAGTAAAACAGAACAAAAGCACATACAAGATAAATGGGCCACCCTCTCGTATTGCGGTATACAATAATCAGTGCAAAGAATACACCCACCAAAATGCTGTACCCGACGGATATATCCCGTATCTGTCTCCTCACAAGAAAACGTATCGTGCCGATTATGACTAAGCCTGCCAGAACGCCCACCCACGCAGTGAGTTTTACCACGAGAAAATCAAGTTCTTCGGGGTTTTCCAATGCCGCCGCTGTCCGTACATAATATTGGTAGCCTGTCACCGCCGCTATGACGATATATACAAGATTTATTATATTGAAGATATCTTTAAATTTGTATGTGACAATCACTGCCAGCGCAAGGAATATCAACATTTGTCTGTATGCCACGGTGTGATGAATCTCATACAAACCGTTCATATAGTTGCAGCACGCCCAGACTGCCCCTGCAAGGAGCGCCGACTGCAGGTAATTCTGCCAGTCTTTCTTAAGAATATCCAAAATCGTTCTGCCCGAAGCAATGCCGGTTCTGTTATGGTTGACGGCATAGAGTGCAATCGCCGCCGCAAGCAGAACACTCGCCTCGTAAAACAGGATGGACACAGTATTCTTTGTGAACATTTTACATGGCCATACAGCCGCGAACGCGGTCAGTCCCGCAATGATAATGAGCGGATTACACACTGCCTTTACTGTCTGCTCCACCGTCACGAGTCTATTCTTCTCAGGACGCTTCTCATAGTATTTGCCGGTCAGATAGGTGACAAGAGAGGCAAACAGCACAAAGAGAGCATCACAAACGAGTGTTTTGCCCTTTCTAAGCGGTACTTCATATTCGTAGGAGGCAATCATACAGTGTTCCGTATCCTCCACGTTACCATAATAAAGCGTACCATTATATATGTTTCCCGAATCCGCCGTATTCTCATACGCTACATAAAACGGAGAGTCAATTCCCTGCAGCAGATAGTAATATTCCCTGCCGACCTGTGCGTCTATGTTGACCTGCACCGTACAATATCCGGGCATCGCCTTCATATCCTCAGTGTTAATGACCTGCTGCATAATGATATTCATCGTAGCGTCATACAGCACAAAGTTAAAGGTTGTCCCGATTGTGCCGTCAGCAAAATATATATCAATATTCTTTAGTTTATCATACTGGGCAATAAACATCTGCTGCACTACATAATCCGATGTAATTGCCTCAGACTCTGCGACAATCTGTTTATTGCTGTCGGAAATAACCGTTTCTTTCACCAAACGTAACGGCCATAGTGCAAGCACAATACACAATACGACGATCCAGACCGTACTGCAGATTGCCTGTCTTCTAGTGATTACCTTGTTCATAATCCGTTCCTGATTCCTGTTATTTGATAGGCGCATACCGTGCACAGGGCACAGTACAGCAAAATATCATTGCTTAGTATATCACGAATATATCTATTTTACAACTAAACTTCCTCCAAGAGCATGGAGGCAAACAGCGGCAGTCCAAACCAGAAAATCAATACATACCGCGGCAGATAGGTCGGACCCAATATTACCGTCAGCCAAATGAGCAGTACCATCAGATACGGAATCACCAAATGATATTTCTTCCGGTACAGCACATATGCAAATACAAATGCAATCCCCCAGAAAATCCCTCCCGGAGAATAGAGCATGGAATAAATCGGAATCTTCTCCTGCGAAATTTCAAGCGCAAGCTTTCTGTATACTTCGTCCAGCCACGGAATCTTGCTGTCTCTGAACCCCGGTTCCTCCACTTCGTAGCCAAAGTAAGAACTGTCGCCATAGGTAAATGTAAAGACAGTATTGCCGGAGTAGACGTCAATCACCGTATCCGGATACCAGAATCCGTATGAATTTACCAGCCATGCATTGATATAAGACAATGGCTTTTTTAAACCGATACGCGCCCATAAACGGATATATTTGGATTTATTCTCGGCAAATGTATTGTTTCTGAACCGGACCTTTACCGGATCCGACAGTTTCGGGTTGTATAGGACAAGCGCTTCTTCGGGAAGTATCTCATGAAGGGCAGCGATATCCTCCGGCTCGAATACTTCACGGTTAAACTTGTAGGTACGCGCAAGCTGCTGGATAGGCACGGTAAGCATCTCCTGTTTTCCGCCGCCCTCGGCGTGCAGCACCGCCGTCAGACCGGCAGTAATCAAAAGATACGAGCCAAAAGCTGCCGCAAGCAAAAGTAGTGCCTTCTTCAGATAATCTTTGTGATAAAAAAGCAGAATCGGCGCCATCACCGCAAATGCATAGACTCCGTTTTTGCGGAACAGCATCATCGCCGCCGCACTGCAGACAAAGAAAATCATCTTTTTCTTAGAAGCAAAAAACACTTCCCGATCGCTCCCCATATCAAGAAGCGCCAAGAGAAGCATCAAAAGCGCCACCGTAAAAATCGCATCCTTGGCAGAGCAGAGTGTAAACATCACAATCACAGGAAAAAAAGCAAAATAAAGCAGCGAGATCATACGCACTGCTTTAGAGACCTTCCTTTTTCTCATAAAGATAAGTAGATAAGTAAAACCGCCTGATACGATCATCATCTGTATCAGCGTATAACATGCAATACCCAGATTGTAAGAATCTGTAATCTTGTGTATGGCGCAGACAATACCTCCAAGCATCAGCACATGGACAATCGGATGATGTGTGGTAAATGTTCTCGATGCAACCTGCAGCCACTCATCCTGCGCATCGTAAACAAAGAATCCGGGGTAAACCGCCAGTAAAACCGGAAGCCAGCATATAATCAAAAAGAAAAAGGTCAATACATCCACATGCTTCGCCGCCTTTACCGGCGTTTTGGGAATCTGTAAATTCTGCGCGTATTTATTTTTCCTATCCTTCATACCTCCCAGAAAATTCCAGAATTTACGCACAAGTATCATGAAAAGACACGTTAAAACCGGAAGCGAGATCCATAGACTGGGATCTTTAAAATTCACATTGCCTACCGCCTCAAGACGTACTCCAAAGAGCATCGCCGTCGTAAAAAGAAAAGACAGGATGCCCGCAATCAGCCATCCTCTCTTATCCGTAAGGTCTATCGTATGTAACGACCAGTTAACCGCATAAACACACAACAGCCATACAAAAACAGAAAAAATACTGTTCGTAAACCCCAGCGTATTTTCTTTCAGATTCAAAATCTGCGGAAGGCACAGCGTCCCCGCCGTGGCAATCACAAAAGCCGCCGTATTTAATTTCATTTTTATTTTAAATTCATTCTCGTTCATTGCCTGTCCGTTCTTTCCCTCTGCATATTCTCTGCGTCTTTTCCGCCGGTGCATTCCTTAATGACGTACTGAGGTGAATTATTAAGCGATATATATATTCTGCCGATATACTCTCCAATTAAACCAAGCATCAACATAATCATGCCGCCTAGGAAAACGAGAGCCGCCATCATGGCGCTGAAGCCGATAGGTACAGTCGGATTCACAAACTTCTTAATAATCGTATAAATGCCATACAAAAAACCGACAACCGCCGTCATGCATCCCACTGACGTGGCAATCCTAAGCGGCTTAATGCTGAACGCAGTAAAACCGTTAAACCATAACCCAAGCAGTTTCCCGATTGTATAACCGGAAGTACCTATCTCCCGTTCTCTGTGTTCCACTTCCACATTGGCAATATTTCTTGTCGTACGAAGCACCAGTCCGATTACATAAGGATACGGATTCGTATAACGAATCATCTCGTCAACAATAAACCGTTTGACCGCAAAATAACTGGATAGATATAACTCCTTTGGCTTTCCCAGCATCACCCTCGTCATCAGCTCATTAATCTTGCTTCCGAAATTGCGAAACCCCGAGTGCTGCTTATGCACATACTTCGCATAAACCGCATCATATCCTTCTTCTATTTTTGACAACAGTTTACCGACCTCGTCCGCCGGTGTCTGTCCATCGTCGTCCAGACAGACGACAATCTCACCGTGTGCATAATGAAATCCCGCCATGAGGGCGGCATGCTGCCCGAAATTCTTAGCTAAGTTGATACCGCATATATCTTTACGATCCGCACAGAGTTCACAGATTACTTCGTAAGTATTGTCCGGTGAATTGTCATTCACCAGAACAATCTCATAAGAATATGCTGTCAGACTTTTCATCGTCCTGTCGATTTCTTCTATCACCCCGCTTATCGTCTGCGACGAACGGTAGCAGGGTATTACAAAACTAATCAATTTGCTCATATCTATAGCCATGCCTTTCTTTCAGCCTTTCCTCCGAACACAAGCTCTGTGGTCACTGCCTGCCTTCTGCACAATGCGCTTCTTTGTCTGCCGCTTCCCATATGCCGCGGTCTATTTCCATGAAGCAGACTTCCTTCTCCCCATGCAGAGTCTGAACCGTCTCCCGCTTGTTGAGCATCTGAAATCCTACATGCATATAACTGCGCTGTGCACCGATATTATCCGACAAAAAACGCAAAAACACTCTTTGAAGCGCAAGAATATTAAACGCATACGAAAGCGCCTCTTTTGCCGCCGCCGTACCGTATCCGCATCCTATGGCATCCTCCTCACCGATGAAAATTCCATACTCCGCAGTGCCGTTCTCTCTGTCAATATCCCGAAAATAGACGCTCCCTATCTCCCTATTGTCAGACAGGCATATAATAAACTGCACCACTCGCCCGGTCTCTACCTGATCCCGGATCCACGCAAGATGTCCTTCTCTCGTAAAAAGCTTCTGATAGATAAAGTTTTTCCTCACAAATTCTTTATTACGCCACTCAATAATCTTGTCCGTATCCTCCACCGTCATCTGACGCAAATGTATCGAATGCTCCATCGTTTTCCTCATTTCTGCGCTGCTTTACACATGTCCGATTTCATTCCACGCACACCCGATAGACTAAATAGCGTGCCCCAATCCTGTCAGTTTCTTCCACTATAACTTTCACGCCCTGCGATTCATAATATTCTGCAATCCATCCGGTGCCCCGCTCAGACGCTTCTGCTTCAGACATAATCACATATACATACTCCTGCCCTATCAATGCCTCACTTGCCAAGACAATATCGAACCGCCGCAGTTTTTCCCTATAAAGAGGACTTTTGCATATCCATCCTCCAAGTATATCATAGTTGGCATAACCGTTATCCGTATGCTCAAATATCTTCTGTGAAAATCCTACCGTAGAGTACACATCTTCGAAATAGAAATTCTGCGAATGCGCTCTGCAGTATGCATCTATCTCGTACCAATCCACATTAACCCTCTCGCGCAGCGCTTGATCTTCTTTTACCTCCGGTATGCTGCTCGTCATACTTCCCGCCATAAGCAGAATAAGAAGCACCGTCATACCAAGCGGCACGCTATTCTTCCTCGCATCCGTTCTGTATAAGCAGAGCATCCTTATCAAAAGCGCAGACAGAAGCGCGAACTCCACAAGGTATAACGAGTGAGTAATCCTCACGGGATCACGTCCCCTCATCAGTATAAACATCCAGACTGCGCTGCGCGCCGCAATAAGCAGCATAAGCTGCCACACAAACGCATACCTGTGGCACAGCAAAATCCCTGCTGCCGCTACCGCCACATACGCCCAAATCACAATTATATTGTAGGGAGCATCCTGCTCGTGGAACGTCCGGTATCTATAATAAGATATCTGCTCTCTTGCAATTGCAGTCCAATCCTTAGCTCCGCCCAATGCATGTGAGGCATAATCCGCCATATCCGTAAGCATCTGCGTATCAATCGCATCGTCTAACCCGAAATTATAATTTTCAAGCAGTGTCTGCTGTGCCACTGTCACACCAAGCGCTGACAGTTCCTCGCTATACTCCTCATCCGTAATCAATTCCGGATAGAAATCATACACCGTCGTTCTTGCATCAAAAAATTCCCTGAAGTCTTTCCAGTCTTCTTTGCAGTAGGCAGCGTAATCCGCCGCTGACGACAGCGCCATTCCAGCTAAAATAATCCCCAGCACCCCGCCGTATTTATACAGGGTCTCTTTATCGAATATTTTCTTTTCCTCTGTTATGCTATATAATCCTGCCAGACAGATAAAAGGAAATGTAAGCAGAAGCATCTCCGTCCGCAACTGATATGATACAATCACAAGGACAATCGCCGGAATATTTTTTACAACAAATTGTTGTGTGCTTATCTCCTTCGGCGTAGTCAAAAAAAGAAAAATCGCCGTTGCGGACATGATTGCGCAGGTGATTGTGTATTGTATGTTGATAAGATGTAAGAGACATGCTCCCCATTGAAAAAGTGTCAAAACTGCCAGAAGCAATATCTTGCCTAACACACCATTTCTTTTGTCTTTTCCCTCTTGACTATCTGCCGCCGCACACAGCCTCACCCCAATCAAATAAAAACATCCGAACTGGCACAGACACAGAAACAGACCGTACCATGGTATCCGTCTGCACAGCCTGTAGCATAGCGCAATAAGCGCTCCCAAAGGATATAGCGTCTGCATATTGTGACCGTCCGGCACGCCGCTGTAGACACCGGACATAACGTCTTTTATCATCGTGTCGTCATTCAAATCATAGTAAAAGTCAAAGCACAGTGCCATCACAATGACATTGACCGCCATGACCGCAAACGTCAGTATGCAGTTCTTATATTTTCTTAAGCCCTTATTATATTCCATGAACCGCATACCCTCAGATTCACCGTTAAACAATTGCGCCCCACTCGCAAATATGACCTCTGCTTCCTAGCGATAAAAAGCCTTCACCTGCTTTGCAACATACTCCGTCTCATCCGCCGTCAGCTTATAGAACATCGGCAGACGCAAGAGTCTTTCGCTCTCTTTGGTCGTATACTTGTCTTCACCGTGCATTCTGCCGAATTTGATTCCGGCAGGCGCAGAGTGAAGCGGTACATAATGAGACACAGCCATAATATCCCTTTGCTTCAAAAATTCAATCAGTCTGCTTCTTACTTCCAAATCTTTCGTCTTAATATAGAACATGTGCGCATTGTGGATGCAATATTCCGGAACGTAGGGCAGTTCAATCTTTCCCTCATCTGCAAGCGGCATAAGCAGCTCATAGTATTGGTTCCACCTGTCCATTCTCGCCTGCGTAATCTCCTCCGCCAGTTCTAACTGAGCGTACAGATAGGCAGCATTCATGTCGCTCGGAAGATAGGATGAACCGTAGTTCTGCCAACGATACTTATCGACTTGTCCGCGATAGTACTTGCTTCTGTCGGTTCCCTTTTCTCGGAGAATTTCCGCATCCTCTATATATTTCTCGTCCCGTATGAGCAGCGCGCCTCCCTCACCCATACTGAAATTCTTCGTTTCATGGAAACTGAAACAGCCGAAATCTCCAAATGTCCCAAGGGGCTTCCCTTTGTATGATGCCATGATTCCCTGCGCGGCGTCTTCAATCACCATCAGATTATGCCGCCCCGCAATATCCATAATCGTGTCCATCTCACAGCCCACACCCGCATAGTGCACCGGTACAATCGCTTTTGTCCTCTCTGTGATAGCATCTTCTATCAACGTTTCATCAATATTCATCGTGTCCGGTCTGATATCCACAAAAACAGCCGTCGCACCCCGCAACACGAAGGCGTCCGCCGTTGACACGAAAGTGTACGAGGGGAGAATCACCTCATCGCCTTCTTTGATTTCTGTAAGAAGAGCCGCCATCTCCGTAGCATGCGTGCAGGAAGTGGTCAACAGACACTTCGTCGTCCCCGTCTGCTTCTCAATCCATTCGTTACATTTCAGCGTAAAAGGACCGTCTCCGCATATCTTCTGGTTTTCAATGGCTTCCTTCATATATTCTATTTCTTTGCCCGTGTAAGGCGGTACATTAAAATTAATCATCTTTGACTCTCCCCGGTTCCTAAAAAACAATTTACATCTAAGTGTAACACATTTTTATTCTTCTGTCACATATACTACATATCGCCCGTTGCCGAATACTTCCCTGTAAGAATGCTCTTTCATATACACCGCCAGAATCTGCAGCTTCTCATCAGCATCAAACGCCTCCTTGTCGACGCCGAACCAGTTCATTCCGTCCGCATCTTCCGCCAAATAAGCCGCTATCGGAGAAGCCGTGATTACTACCGGAGGCAACTCAATCTGTTCCATATCCCGTTCAAACTCCACCATGCGATAGCTGTCTAAATCCGTCCAGAACGTAGACAATGCCGAAGGCATGTCAAGCAGATACCCAAGTCCCGGAACATCTCCGTATAAGAGCACTTCACGTCCCGTCAGATTCGCGTCTTGCGTATAATGCGCCAGTTCCTCAAGCCACGCAGCATTGTCCTGATTCGTATAGACTCCTGCCGCTTTCACCGGTGCATTCACTGTCGCATCACGCGCTTCACCGTATATTCCGTCCTGAAAAGCAAAGTTCATGTGGAATCCCACACTCTGCACAAGAACAAACAATACGAGCACAGCAAACGGCATTCCCCATGCCGAAGCAAACTCTCTCTTGTCGTTCCTGCCGTATAGAAACCGTTCATAAGCAATCCACAGCATAAACGGCAAGACAATAAACAGATTATTGATAATCGGGTACAACCTATTGTTACTTCCCAGCGGTGTCACAAAAATCTGCACAAGCACCAATACTGCCAAAACTTTTTGTTCAGCTTTGACGCTCTTTGCAATCAGGCAATAAAACGCAACAATAATCGCCGAAACCAAAAGAAGCACCGCCGGATAATAAATACTTCTGTATTCGTAATAGTGGAAATTGAATACACCCTTACCCCAATAAAAACGAAGAAGAACCGCCAACACTGCCGCATAGACCACCCTGCACACCCACGCGGCACCACCCTTATCGCCAAACAGCCTGCGCTGCAGCATAAAAAGCAGCCATCCTCCTGCCATACATATCACCGCAAAAATCATCCAGTAAAGTCCTGTGATATAATCCCCGAACATACTCGTAATCATCGAAGTTGGTTTATAGTCTTCCGCCTTCTCGGTCATCGCAAACATTGTCTGCACCATGGCGGGATAAGCTCCCACACCATACCTGATGCAGATGGTCACAAGCGGCGCTCCGAATCCGACAATATATCCCCAAACGCACCATAACGTATTCCGAACTGTCTGTTGCAGCGTCCGGCGGTAAATGACCGCAGCATACCAAAGTACAACAATAAACGCCATCTGCACCACATTCGGCATTCTCACCGCCACATTCATACCAAGACAGATTCCCGCCGCCAGATAGTACCCCTTTTTCTCTTTCACAATGCCGTAGTACAACAGAAGCGCCCCTGCTGCCATACACAAATATGTCAGATAGTTATACAGACTCGTAGACGGGCACCAGCACAATCCCAGCGCAATCCACTCACCTGTAAACGCAAAAGGCGCCGGAATCTTCCTACGCAAAACCGCATATGCTCCCACAGCCGTCACCGACTGTACTAACGCTGTGTAGAAATACATCCCCGTCAAAGTATTGCCGAATGGAAGATGCATCATCAGACTGCCTACAACATTTGCCAGATAAGTCGCCACCATCCATGTACCGTTCATCGTCCCAAAGAACTCAAAATTCGCCAGACTGTAAGTAGCATCCGACACATCAATGCCCTGTCGTATGTTTGCTAACGGGTACCAAAACAGTAATGCAGGAAACAGTATCTTCTCTATGAAATTTTGATATTTGCGATACGCCGCTGCCATTTTGTTCATCTGCTCCGCACTCTCTCTTAAGCTGCATCACCGTCTGCCCTGTTTCTCATCCCCGCTTTAAACCGTACTGCCATCTTACCGGCTCCCCTGAATATCCACGCGCGCACGAAATCCACTGCCGTTCCCACCGCATACACAAGCAGAACACTGCCAATCATATGCGGGATGAACATCCAGCTTCCCCACACTGAATCTACATGCAGCCATTTCATCCATTGATATCGGACAAGCACATGTTCATGCAAAAGATACACGCCAAATGTGTACGGCGCAAGCCCTCTGATGACTTTTGCCGTTGTGCCCTCCCACGGCTTCATGTCCTTAAATACCATAAATAATCCAACCGAGCCGAGAAGACACAGAATATGATTGTAAGTCGTCGGCATATCCATATAATAGGTAAAAGGATGCAGCACCTGAGCCACAATACCGGACGCCGCCGCCAGAAGGAATATCCCGAGGCTCATGCCCAGATAGAGCAATACCGCATTTCGCTTTTTTTCCAAAAACGGACAGCCGTACAGCCTGATATACGCCGCAATCAAAAATAAGCATACAAACCAGCCGTATTCATATCCATATTTATCCGTGGCAAAAGTTGCCGGAACAATCGACTTCCATACAGAAAAATAGAGCAAAAGGATACCGATTACAATCTGCAAAATCCTCTTATCCACCGCCTTGACGCCCGCTGCCAAAACCGGCGAAAGCACATACATAATCAAATACGCAGTGGCAAACCAGTAATGTTCCGTCTCAATGGGCAACACGTAATTCAGCCAGTCATAAATCGACAAATCACCCGTCGAAATCACGCCCATGCAAATCAGAACAATCGGCGTGAGCAGAGAATAAAAAAGAATCTGCGCCGCCAGAGACATCACTCTCCCCGGTTTCCATGCAGACTCCACCAAAAAATATCCACTGATAAGCACATAGCAGTTTACGGCAACGATACAGAAAGCCACAATAAAATGCGTGGCGTAATTCACCGCCGTATGCTCCTCTGTATACAGCAGCGTTAAATTGCTTTTATTCAAATAATGAAGGACAATAATCATCAACATTGCCACAATACGCAATAGTTCAAAGTTTGCCTGCCGTTTGGACTGCATATGCTGTTCCTCCATAACTCTTATAGGTTTTTACAATATTTGGTCTCAAATATCTACACATTCCGCTCCGCTGCCATGTCATTCTTTCTCTTTAAAAATCCATAATTTACTTAAGAAATAATTAGCTAAAATTACAATGACCTGACAGACAAATTTGGAAATATATTCATTGATGCCTGCCAATGTTACCATGACAAACATAAGCCCCAGCTCAAGAAACTCCGTTGCAACTCTTGCCCCGATAAAAGAGAGAAACTCCCTGCCAAAAGACTGCACGCTCTTGTTCTTACTCTTAAAGACAAATGTCCTGTTCGTCCAGTACGCAAATACCACCGTCAGAACCCATGAGAGAGCCGTCGCCGCCATATAATGTATGTGCAGCGCAGAAGAAAACAGAAAGTACAACACATAATTTAATACAAACGCCAGAAATCCGAAAATCAGATAATTGAATCCCTCTTCATGCTCTTTATATATTCCCCAGCAAAAGTTCCAAAGTTTCTTCATGGACTAACCTCCAGTATATCGTCATCACAGAGAACATATTCTTCATGCCTTGCTCTCTGTGACTATCTTGCCATTCACCACCCTGTACACCATATCGCACTTTTCAATCGTCTGCAGTCTGTGGGCAATAATAATGAGTGTCTTGCGCCCGTGCAGCCTGTTGATAGAGTCCATAATCGCCGCCTCCGTCTCATTGTCAAGCGCTGACGTAGCTTCGTCTAACACCAAGACTTCCGGATCCTCAAAAAGTGCTCTGGCGATACCGATACGCTGTCTCTGTCCTCCCGACAGACGGATTCCCCGTTCGCCGATTCCCGTATCCAGTCCGTTCGGAAGCCCTCTGACGAACTCATCAAGCTGCGCTTCCCTAAGCGCCTCCCACACCCTGTCATCATCTATGTCTTCATCAGGATAACCGAAGGCAACATTTTTGCGAATAGTAGAATCTATCATAAAAATAGTCTGAGGAATATAACCGATATTTTTGAGCCAAGATGCATAATGCTCCCTGACTTCCACTCCGTCTGCAAGAATGCTCCCGCTCTCAAGCTGTAGTAATCCCAGCAGAATATCCACAATCGTTGTCTTGCCGGCGCCGGATGTTCCTACGATTCCGACGGCATTGCCAATCGGTATCGTCATATCCGCATGGTCAAAAATCAAAACATCTGTATTAGGATATTTGTAGGTTATGTCCCGCAGTACAATCTCTTTTCCCACGGCAAGTTTCTCCACATCTACCTTCTTCTGATAAGTCTCCTCACCGTAATCAATGTTCTCATCCCGTATCTCTTCCTGAAGATTGTCACTCACTCCCATGAAAAACGGCTCAAAATAAGAAATGGATGTCAAGTGGTTATTGATTCTATTTGCACAAGGTATCAGTCTCATAGCTGCAACTGCCAGAAGTCCAAGCTGCGGTACGATGTCCGCCGCCTCTGTTCCGTGCAGAAGCTGTATCATCAAGTACAGAATCATACCCGCGATGGCAAGCGTCTCAATCAGCAGCCTCGGAGTTGAGTTATACAGATTATACCGCTGTACCGCGCCCACATACCCCGCGCCGCATTTAGAATATTCATTAATAAAATAATTTTCTTTACGGGCAATCTTGATTTCCTTGATGCCCATAACCGACTGGTCAATCCATTTATACAATCCGCTGTAGAACTCTTGGTTCTCCTCTCCCGCTTTTCTCATAATCGGTTTTAAGATACACTTAATCACTAAAAGCGCAACTACCAAAAGCGCCGTGACCGTTAGACTCATCCACACGTCCGTCACCAGACTGACTCCCGCAAGGCATATAAACACGATTCCTTCACTGATCAGCTGCAGCATCGACAGAATCAAACCATACATATTGTTGACATCCGATGTAATACTCCTCTGTATCACCGCGGTGTCTGCACCTAGATAATACTCGTACGGACGCTGCATGAAATTAATCATCATCCTCCGCGATGTTGCAAATTGGTTTGTATAGACAAATTTAAGTTGTACCTTCTGTTGGAAAAACAAGAAAATATTTTTGACCACAAAAACAAGAACCAGCCCGACCATCACAAGTATTGTCAGTTGATTACTGTTATCCAGATGAAAAATACCGCATATCACCTGCAAATATTTATGTTTGCCAATAGCGTCTTCCTCAAGCACCACATTCATGACCGGTACAATCATGGAAACGCCAAGTGTCTCCAATATAGCCCCGATTAACATGAGAAAGACAAGCAGCACCATCTTATTCTTCTGCTGCCTATCTAAAAGGACCATCAGTTTTCTGTATATCTTCATCATACCGCAGTATATCCTTTCGCAATATATCCGCCTATTCCCATGACTGCCGCCTAGGGCACCGCTTTCAAAATGATATCAGACCAAAAATATTCTTACATTTTATCACAGGAGAAGTAAGTATGCAAATTACAAAATTGTTTTCCGCAATAAAATTAAAACTTTTTAAGGCAAATTACCATTCGCCTTGTATCTCTCCCCAAAATAAGGTAAGATTGCAATAGAATCACGACCTAGGTCATATCAACAGAAAGGCGGACCCAATGACAACTGACACAGAACAGTTACAGACACCCTATTTCGTTATAGACGAACCGATTCTACAGCGTTATTACGATATGCTGGTGGAATCGTTGTCCTCCAACTGGAATAATTATCTGATAGGCTATTCTTTTAAGACTAACTCTCTGCCGTGGCTTGTTTCTTACGTTAAGAAAAGAGGCGCATACGCTGAAGTCGTGTCGGAAGACGAATACAGCCTCGCGAAATATATGGGTTACCGCAATGACGAGATTATCTACAACGGTCCTTACAAGGGTCAGCAATCTTTCTGCGACGTGCTCCTTGCAGGCGGTGTCGTCAATCTCGACTCCATGCAGGAAATCCGTTGGTTGACCAATTTAGTCAATTTGCATCCCGACAAACCTTTTGAAGTCGGCATCCGTGCTAATTTTAATTTAGAACAAATGTGTCCCGGAGAGACAACTATGGGCGAAGTCAGCGGCCGCTTCGGTTTCTGTTATGAAACAGGTAAATTTGCCGAAGCTCTTAAGATACTCCGCAGTCTTTCCAATGTATCTGTGACAGGACTGCATCTGCATTCCAGCAGCAAGTCACGGAGCGTCAATATTTTCCGTTCTATTGCCCGCATGGCATGTCAGTTAAAAACAGAATTTGACTTAAATCTGAAATACGTTGACCTTGGCGGAGGCTACTGCGGCGGCATGGAAGGCAGACCAGAATACCCCGACTATTTCCCCGTCGTTGCCGAAGAACTTCGCGAATGCTTTACTCCGGAAGAGACGATGTTGATTGTGGAACCGGGCATTTCCCTAATTTCCAAATGTACTGCCTTCGTGACAAGCGTTTTTGATACCCGCGACATCAAAGGCACGCGATATGTGATGACTGACGGAAGCCGTTTCAACATTGACCCGACGATGATTAAATCATCTCATTTATTCCATGTGGAGTATACAACGAATTATGGTGAGTCTTGCGCCGATAACGATGAGAGCGGCGTCTCCTCCCGTTCCGTCTTTGGTTCGGCTCAAAACAACTGCGATTCGCGTCCGGATATCAGCCAGCAGATTATCAGCGGATTTACCTGCATGGAAGTGGACAGACTCTTCACTTACAAGGATCAGCCCGAACTCATTCCCGGCGACCGCATTATCTATGAAAATGTCGGCGGATACACGATGAGTTTAAATCCGCTTTTTATTCAATATTTCCCTGCCGTATATGTGAAAAACGGCGATGAGATGCGTATGGTGCGTAAAAAGTGGACGCCTGCCGAATATGTGCAGGGAAGCGAGTGGGAAATGTAGAAAGGCATATCAACATCATGGAAAACAATATCAATATTCTAATATTAAGCTGTGGCACGAGAAATCTTCTGATTCGATATTTTAAGGAACCGCAAAACGGTATCGGCAGGGTAATCGGCACAGACTGTAGTGTCTATGCACCTGCACTGTACGAAGCAGACGCACATTACATTGTGCCCCGTATGACCAATCCCGGTTATCTCGACACAATCCTCGATATCTGCCATAAAGAAAAAATACATGCCGTTCTACCTTTGCAGGAAGACGAGTTGTATCTGATTGCCTCCCACCGCAGCCTGTTCGAAGATGCCGGTATCACCCCCATTGTTTCGGAGGCAGAAACCGTCAATTTGTGCCGCGATAAATACGCCTTTTATCAATATCTGAAGCAACATGGCTTTCCTGCCATTACGAGCTGTGACAGCTTCGAGTCATTTATGAAGGAATCCGCATCCGGCAATATGAAGCTTCCGGTCTTTATCAAACCAACTCACGGCTGCGGCAGTATCGGTATACAGAAAGTGGACCATCCGGGTCTGCTGGAAGCTCTCTGCAAATATCAAGATAATATGGACGATTCCTATATTATTCAGAATTATGCTGACGGCGAAGAATTTGGCGCAGATATCTATGTTGATTTGCTGACAAAAAAGCCTGTATCTATTTTTGTCAAAAAGAAGCTGCGGATGCGTGCAGGCGAAACGGAGAAGTCCGTTTCTTACCGGGATGATAAGCTTTTTGAATTGATTGAGAAAACAATAGAACCGCTAAAGTTAGCCGGTCCTGTTGATATGGATATTTTCTGTATTGACGGGCAGTATTATATTTCCGAGATTAACCCCCGTTTCGGCGGCGGCTACCCTCATGCCTACAACTGCGGCATAAACTTCCCTCACCTGATTGCCGAAAATATTGCCGGAAGGGCAAACGAAAGGAACATCGGCAATTACGAAGAGGGCGCGTGCATGTTAAAATACACGGATTTGACAATGCGGAAATTATCCTGATACAGCCCTTACATCCCTCACCGTATCATCTCCCATGTCAGCGGAGTACCCATTTCGACATCACATACAATGGTTTTACCCAGAACTTCCTCATAATACATGGTGTGAAGTCCTTCGTGAGGTCGGATGGATCGCACATTGTCAGGCGTCAGCTTCTCTCCCGCCTTAATATCTTTCACCACAAAAAGCGACCGGGAACCGTGACGCTCTTTCTCCTGTTTTTCGGTCAGCTTGTATTCCGGTACCCCCAGCGCCTTCTCGACGATACGGATATTCGTAACCATCTCTTTAAATTCCTCCGGTTCCATAGAAAAGGCTCCATCCGGACCGCCATCCGACCGTCTAAGCGTCAAATGTTTCTCCACCATCTTAATTCCAAGCGCCGCTGCTGCCACCGGTACCACGCTTCCCATAGAATGATCGGACAGTCCTACCGGGCAGTCATAAGTCTTTGCCAACGTAGGAATCATTTTCAGGTTAATCTCCTCGTAGGGCGTCGGGTAAGCCGACACACATTTAAGGAGCATCACTTCATCGTTGCCTTCTTCCCGGCATACGTCGAGCGCGCGCTCAATATCCTCAACATGCGCCACCCCAGTTGCCAGTATGATTGGTCTGTGCGTTCCTGCCGCCCTGCGGATTAAGGGAATATCGTTAATCTCATAAGAAGCAATCTTATATGCCGGCATATTGCATTCCTTCATAAAGTCTACCGCCGCAAAATCAAATGGCGAGGAAAAACAATCCATCCCAAGCCCTTCGGCAATTTCTTTTAATTTCGGCTGCCATTCCCACGGGGTGGAAGCTTCCTGATACAACTGATATTCTGTCATGCCATCCCATAGTCCGCCATGGTTTACGAAACATTCCTTATCACTATTCACTGACAGGCTGTCCGCCGTATAAGTCTGCAATTTGACGGCGTCTGCTCCCGCTTCCTTCGCCGCGTGAATAATTTCTACCGCCCTGTCGTAGTCTTTGAGATGATTTCCCGACATCTCCGCCACACAGAAACAAGGCTGGTTTTCACCTACCATTCTGCTACCGATTTTAAACTCTTTCTTCATATTCTGCACCCGCCTTGCTTATCTCCACGTTTCAAATCATGTACCTCTCGCCTTCATTCATGAAACCGTTTCGGTACTCACTTCTCCATCATCTTCCTGTACTTTAACTCCGCAATCTCCCAGTCATCAGGATTATCAATATCCTGCACTTCCAGTTCGCTCATGATTATCGGTACCATGTGCGGCAGATCCGTTGTCTTATACTCCATAAAAAGATCCGCCTTACAGCAATAAAACTGCCCACAGTCATGATAATACGGCTCCAGATCCTGCGAGCGTGTCGTGGCATACTCCTGCCATTTCATGCGCAGTTCACCGTCTTCATTAAGTACCATGCAGCGTTGCGGCGGAAAAGAAAATGGCACCACCGGCATAACGGAGTCCGCCTGTTCCAGCATCTTCATTGCTCTCTGCAGTTTCTCCGCCGTCACAAACGGCGCCGTAGGATAGATACAGCACAGTGCATCAAACTCCCTGCCCTGCTTCTTATATGCAGTCATCACTTCCATCAGCACATCATCGGTGGAAGCATAATCTCCCGCACTTGCGCTGCTGCGCATAAAAGGCACCTTTGCCCCTGCTTTTCTTGCCACTTCAGCAATTTCTTCGTCGTCCGTAGACACCATCACCTCGTCAAAAATGCCCGAACCAAGCGCCGCTTCTACGGAATATACTATAATCGGTTTGCCGCAAAACTCTTTTATATTTTTACGCGGTATTCTCTTGCTGCCTCCTCTGGCAGTGATGATTGCTATCGCTGAACTCATGTGTTTCTCACTCCTATGTTAGTCTTTACGACCGTTCACATCCAATGTTTGCTTCCCATCCACATGACTTGTTGTACGCGGAAATCAACGGTATTATAACACTTTTTCTTTTTAAAGTCTATGAAATGAAACAGCAAAATACCCTTCGCAGCTTATTCTTTTGGAAGTGTATTTCATTGAATTGGAACGTGTATACAAATATTTTTATATAATAATACATATAATATAATTGCTGAAAGCACCATATAAAATGGCGTTCCCATCAGTAATCAAGTTGCTTTGCTTGACAAGATAACTTAGCCATGATATAGTGTTTTCAGTGATCGTGTTGCGGATACCTGTGAGGCCCGCGACCTAGAGAAGCTCCTGCGGGAGCTTTCTTTTTTATCGGGAGACTTTATGTGTACTACAAACGACAAACCTTTTTTAACATACGAACAGCAACTCAAGAAATTAAAAAGTAAAGGACTTACAATCGATAACGATGATGACGCGATAGAGCTCTTAAAAAGACATAGTTATTTTGCGCTTATTTCCGGATACAAAAACCCTTTTAAAGCCAAACAAGGTATTTATAAGCCTCATACAAGTCTGGCAGACATTTATTCTCTGTATACTTTTGACGACACTCTAAGAACGATTATTTTACGGAATATTCTCAAAGTAGAAAAACATATCAAATCACTGATTTCCTATTCTTTTTGTGAAACTTACGGGGAAGACCAGCAATTCTACCTTGATAAAACTAAGTACAACTATTCTCCGGAACATCAGGCAGATATCAGTGATTTAATTGGTCGTTTATCTAAAATTGCCGATAATCCCAAGGACTATTCTTACATACAACATCAATTAAATCGTCACGGCAACATCCCTTTGTGGGTTATGATGAAAGCACTCCCCATAGGAACTGTATCAAAACTATATAGTTTTTTACCCCAGAGCATTCAAGCCAAAGTCAGTATGGAATTTGAACATATTACAGAAAGCGAACTGGTTCGGATGTTAGACTTACTTGCACGCGTTCGCAATGTATGTGCCCACAACGAACGGCTTTTTAATTATCGCTACAAAAAAGGTGCTATTAACGACACATACATTCATAAACATTTAAATATTCCAAAACTAAATGTACAATATTCCAAGGGAAAACAAGATTTATTTGCCATCATCATTGTCCTTAAATATCTTCTCAGTCCGCAAGAATTTTCTTGTTTTGTAGATGACCTAGACGATGCTCTGGATACCCTATTAATTTCTACCCGACGATTAGAACGAACTCAAATGTATAAATATATGGGCTTTCCAACTAATTGGCTTGAAATAAAAGACGCCCCATATTGTAACATTATCGAATAACTACACAAAAATTTTATTTTCTAAAATTCTGATGACACTACATAACAAGGAGTATTGCAAAATCCCAATTTCACCATTTATGCAATACTCCTTATTTTATCTTACTTCTTCACTCCGCCAATCCAAAAACCATAATCAATATCTTCTTCCGCACTGATATGATAAGGCGGTTCCACATCAGCACCCCAGCTATTGATACCGCCAACGCCTCTCACCGCTCCTAAAACAGTCAGTACCGTTCTTCTGGCAGGCGGTAATTCCTCCTGATGGGTCGCATTCTCCAATTCCATTGCAGTATACGGAATACATGCAAATGCAAAATCTTTACCGCCTTCCGCCCAAAAGCGGATTCCGCTTTCCTTGCTCTCTTTACAGGAATTGTCGAGCACCGTACTACGGTATACATCCACCCACTTCGTCTGCATATGCACATTGCAGTCCTGAGGCACAAGATATGGTGTCACCGGCAGTCCCTTGATCTCATAAGTGCCGGGCACTCCGCCAGCCATCCTATCCGGATAGGTCTCTCCCGACAAGCCCTCATAGCAATATCTGTCTGCGCAGGTCGGCATGACAAACCTCATACCAAACACCGGAAGCTCCGGTAATCCCTTTTTACCCTCGTAATGCACCTGAACATGAATATCGCCGCCCGAAATCACTTCATACTTCACCGTGACCTGCGTTGATGGCTGGGTGATTGTCTCATATACATAAGTAACCGCCGCCCTGTCAGCAGGGACCGCACCTCCATATACATTGTTTGCCGGCGCCATCGGTACGGTAATCGGCGCATCGTCTATCGAAACCGTGATTCCGACGCATTTAATAAAACAGTCGGCGCCAATCCACATACCGCTCCTTAATGCCAGTCCGCAGCCTCTGTCGTTATCCGTAAGCGCTCTCCAGAACGTTGGCATCGGTGACCTGTACAGCCATTCCTTACCATCTCGCACAAGCGATTCCATACCTGCCCTCGCACCGGAAAAAATATAGGAGAATTCTTCACCACGCACGCCAATGGTAGCATCGCCTACAATCACCTGTAATTTATTCGTGCAATCCATAGTAGTACTTCACCTCCTGTATAGCCGGTTTCTCTGTCCTGTCCGCAAACACAATACCATTACCGGAAAATTCATAATTACTCGGTCTGTCATCGAAGTCGCCTCCATAGCACAGCACTTTTTGACCCGTCACTCTATCTTGCGCATAAACCGCCTGATCGATATAATCCCATATAAATCCGCCTTGGTACATCTCAAAACGGTCCAGTAAATCAATATAAGATTTCATACCGCCGATAGAATTACCCATATCATGCATATATTCACACAGAATAAAAGGTTTCTTCGGATTGTTCTCAAGATACTTTACGATATCATCGGGCGTCGCATACATGCGGCTCTCCACTTCCGAAACCGTATCCTCATAAGTGCGGTCATAAATCACACCCTCATAATGAACAATCCTGCCATCGTCCTTTTCCTTGAAAAAGGTCTGCATCGCCTCTATGTCGTCACCCACATAAGACTCGTTACCAAGCGACCAGAAAAGGATGGACGGATGGTTCTTAAATGTCTCAAAATTGCTCCTCGCTCTGTCCACAACCGCCTCTTTCCACTCCGGAACGCTGCCCGGCACATTCCAAGAAGCCTCCACGGCATCCTTCTGCCATGAGCCGTGGCTTTCCAAATTTGTCTCCGACATTACATAGATACCGTTCCGGTCGCACAATTCATACCACGCAAGCTGATCCGGATAGTGGCAGGTACGCACGGCGTTGATGTTGTTACGCTTAAAGCATTCGATATCCCATTCCATATCCTCCATGGTGATGCATCTTCCGCCTTCCGCGCTCCATTCATGCCGGTTAACGCCGTTTATGATCAGTCTTTTACCGTTAAACATAATGACTTTATTACAAATCTCGATATGGCGGAACCCTATCTCGCACGATATAACTTCTGCCACACTGCCTTGTTCATCGCGCAGCGTGATAATCAGCTTGTACAAATACGGATCACTATTGCTCCACGGGTTGACTTTCTCCAATGTCTGAGGTGGCAGTTCTGTTTCCGTTCCTGCCGGAAGTTCACCTTTCAGGCACACACCACCCTCTCTGTCAACCATAACATACTCCGCAACAGCTTTCTCCACGCCCGTGTCTTTCTGCCCCGAAACTTTCAACTCGAAAGACACCGTACCTGCCTGCGTATCCGGTGAAAATACAGGTTTCACCCATACGTCTTCCACATGCAGCGCCGGTTTAGCATAAAGAATTACATCCCTGTAGATTCCAGAGAAACGGAAAAAATCCTGATCCTCTAAATATGCCGCCGTACTGTTCTTATACACCTCCACCGCAAGCAGATTGCCGCTCTCCTTAATATAAGGTGTCAAATCAAATTCCGACGGTGTAAAGCTGTCTTCCGCATAACCCACAAACTCTCCGTTCAGCCATACATAAATCGCCTGTTCCGCACCTTCAAAACGAATACAGACTCTTTTGCCCCGAAGTCCTTCCTCCAGATCAAAGCTCTTACGATAAGAACCAACCGGATTGTATTCCGCTTCACTGAATGACCCTTCTTCCGTCTTGTCTTTTCCTAAAGCATACGCCGGACGGCGATATACCTTGCCTTCCCACGGATACAACGTATTGATATAATGTATCTTGTCATATCCTGCCATCTCTATATGACAAGGCACTTGTATTTCTCCGAATCCGTCCGCATTATAATCCGTCTGATAGAAATCCGCCGGGCGGCTCATAGGATTCTTGGAATACGCAAACTGCCACGTCCCGTTCAAAGATTGGCAAAGAGAACTTTCCTGCCGCTCCATTTCCTCGGCAGATGCATAGAATTTATGATCGCTGTGCGCCGGAATCTGACCCACGCGAAATGTCTGCGGATCATCCAGCCACTTGATATCAGGCTGCATAATATAGCCCTCCTCTCCTAATTTACAATGAAAAACTTTATTTGTTGCCCTTTCATACATATCTATAATCAGAGGGCGCCTGCGCCACATGCAATCCGCCCTCTTATTACACTCCAATAGCTATCGTTTTTCTCAACCCGGAAGAATGCTCGCTGTCAGCGGCATTCTTCCGGACATGACTTAGTTGTTCTTAGACTGCGTTCTTTACAATCTTAGCGTAACTTCATGTCTTATTACTTAACCGCACCCGTAATACCTTCTGCAAATGCATTCTGTAAGCAGAAGAATACGATTGCCGTAGGCAATGTACAGATCAATACCGCTAACATCAGCATACCGTAATCAGTCACATATCCTTCTGTCAGATTGGCAACAACCATCGGCATTGTCTGGCTGGTCGTATCAGTCATGATTACCTTCGGCCATAAGTAACTATTCCACGCATTCATGAAAGTAATCGTCATAGCTGCTGCATAGGTTGATCTCATAGTCGGCATAAACATCTGGAAGAAAATGCGAAGCTCAGAGAGCCCGTCAATTCTCGCCGCTTCCATAATGTCATGCGGGAACGATCTCGCACTCTGCCTGAACATCATAATAAGAAATGGCGTAGACACCGTCGGAAGAATAAATCCGATTGTCGTATTCAACCATCCGGCTTTAGAAACCATCTGGAACAGCGGAATCATCGTAGCTACAAAAGGCACCATCATCGCCAGAAGGATAATGCTCATAACGGTATCTTTTGCCTTATCGTGATAAATCTCAAAGCCATAACCCGCAAGTGAACAGACAACAAGTGACACTAACGTCAGAATAATCGAATATTTAAAAGAATTTCCAAGCGCTCTTCCTATATTCTGAGTTGCCAGTAAGTTCTTCAGATTCTCGATAAAATACGTACCCGGAACCAGACGTCCGGAAATTACCTCCGCGCTCTTATTCGTCGCTGCACTTACCATCCAATATAACGGAAAAACAGAGATGAATGACACAATACATAAAAACAGATACATACCAAATTTTTTAGCTTTAGTCACGTTTATCACCTACTTTCATCTGCAGGAATGCCAAGATAGCAACCAAAATCAAAATTAAGAAGGACATTGCTGCCGAATAGCCGAAGTTCGGCACATACTTGAATGACATATCATATATGTAATGCGACATGGTAATCGATGTATTCGCCGGACCGCCGTTTGTTAAGTTGACCGACTCGTCGAATAACTGCAGTGTTCCGTTCGTTGACATAATGGCTGTCAACAGGATTGTCGGCTTTAGGAGCGGTACTGTAATTCGGAAGAAAGACTGCACTGCTGACGCGCCGTCAATCTTCGCCGCCTCATAAATCGAGTACTCAATATTTTGTAGTCCGGACAGATAAAATACCATGTTATATCCGGTCCATCTCCACAAAAGTGCAATGATGATAACGATTCTTGCACTTGTCGTATTGGTCAGGAAAGAATATGGCTGGTCCAGTATCCCGAGATTGACCAGCACCAGATTAACGAGTCCGTTGTTGGCAAACAAGGAACGAAAGATAATTGCATATGCTACAAGCGAAGTCGCGCACGGCAGGAAAATCATCGTGCGGAAAAGACCTTTAAACTTCAAATCCTTATTGTTCAATATAGATGCCAGAATCAAAGCAAATATCAACATAACAGGCACCTGAATAATCAGATAGAAAAATGTATTTTTAATGGATTGGATAAACACCGTATCCTTAAACATTCGTGTATAGTTCATGATACCGCACGGTTTCATCTGTGCACCGACACCGCTTTGAAAAGATAAAAGCAACGCCCGTATCATCGGTATAAAACTCATAATAAGTATTAAAATCGCGCCGGGCGCCAGAAACGCCCACCCCGTCAGATTATGTTTTTTGCTAAGTGTTAATTTTTTAGATGACTTGCTCAAAAAACTCCCTCCTTCTCTGTCTTTGGAGAAAAAAAGGGGAACAGTCTAAACCATTCCCCTATATCTTATCTGTACTTCCGCTGTGCCCATTCGCAAAACGCCGCTTCGCGTCTTTTTTGCTCATGTCGGGCTTGCGCCCGCGGTTTCACAACGTTTATCGAGTTCGCAAAGCGAATCTCGTGATTGAGCGTAGCTCAATCTGCTACTGTCCCATATTGAAGTTTACTGTGTCTGCTGCTGTCTGCATTTCTGCGTCGATATCGGCGCCGTTGATGTAGTTCGTGATTGCAGTAGCGACTGCATTACGTGCCTCATAGTAGTAAACGCCTGTGATGTTGGACGGTACCTTAGTAGAGAAGTCAACAATCTTAGCGGATACTGCGTCGCCGCCGAAGAAGTCGCTCGGAGCGCCGTATGCATCGGAATCACCTGCCGGAGCCCATGTAGCTAAAGCACCGCTGGGAAGAATGTTGTCATACAATTCCGTGCTGCCTGCAAATGTACTTGCAAGGAAATCAGCTGCCAGAGCCTGATCTTTACAGTTTGTTGTAACTGCCCATGAAGAACCGCCGTTGTTAGAATAATTGGTTGCACCCGATACGCCTACCAAGCTCGGCATATTGGTAATCGCCCAATTACCGGACTGATCTTCTGCTGTCTGGATGGAAGCCATAATCCAGCATCCGTTGATTGTGCCTGCTACATCACCGCTTACGATAGAGCCTACATACTCATCCCAGCTGTTAACTTCAACAAGTACGCCTGCATCTTTCAGACTCTTATATGTCTCCATAACAGTCTTTAATGTATCATTGCCGACAATGTTAGCCGTTCCGTCTTCATTGAACAGAGAAGAACCTGCGGACTGCATCATCATCATGATCAAGTCACACTCGCCTGCCTGCATGGAGATGAGGGGCTTGCCTGTCGCTTCCAAAACCTTTTTGCCGTTCTCAAGGTACTGGTCAAATGTAATATCTGTGAAATCGTCAACTGTCAGACCAGCCTGCTCAAGATAATCTGTACGATAACATGCTACAACGGCACCGTTATCAAAAGGAACACCATAGTTCTTACCATCGATTACAGAGTAAGCCGTCTTACCTGCTGCAAACTGTGAAAAATCAATTCCACTGTTTGTCAAATCCGCACATACATCAGGGAAACTGATAACGTTCTTTTGGAACGCATTATCCTGCATCAGGAAAATGTCAGGAAGTGTGCTCAAATCACCGGAAGTAGCCGCTGTGGTAATTTTGGTCTGAATGTCATCCCAAGGTGTCTCAACCACGTTCAGTTTGAAGTCCGGGTGGTCTTTCTGATAAACCTTCTCTGCCTCATACATTGCATTTAAGTTGAATGCCGGATCCCAGCACCATACCGTCAACTCTCCTGCGCCACTCGTGGAAGCTGCCGCATCATCTGCCGGTGCTGCTGCATCGTCTGCCGGTGCTGCGTCCTCTGCTGGCGCTGCATCCTCTGTAGGTGCCGCGCTGTCTGTGGATGCTGCGCCACCATTACCGCCGCATCCTACCAATGAAAGAATCATTGTGGACGCTAATAAAGCTGCCAAAATCTTTCTTTTCATTTCTGTTTCCTCCCATTCGCTTTTGTGTACATTGTACACTTTTTTGTTTTTTGTCTAATCAATCCGCAAAAGCATTTCGTCAATTTGCATAACCTTATGCCTCTTTTTGATTGATTATGTATGCATTATAACTCTATGAAACATTAGTGTGTTGCTATCAAAAATCAAAAAAGATGCAAATTCGACCATGAATTTACATCTTAAACGTTTACGTTATTGTATTCATCATACTTCTTTGAAACACGCATTTTCAGCCATAAAAAGACTCTTTCAATTTTTTTATACACATTTCTATGTCGACAAAATCGACAAATTGATACAACAATATGCAAAAACTACCATCCTTTATAGGCTGATATCTTAAAATTGAGCAATTTGCCTTCATAGTTCTCCGGATGTATTTTCCATTGATAGGGTGTCATACCCAGAATTTTCTTAAAATTTCTGTTGAAAGTGGAAACTGATTGAAACCCACACTTCTCCGCTACCAGTTCCATGCTGTCAGTATGTTTCTTCATATATTCACATGACATCTGCACACGAACAAGATTCAAATAATCTGACGGAGTCATATTCATGGCTTTCTGGAACACCCTTCTGAAATGTGTCTCCGACATATGACTGACTCCTGCAAGATCTCCAATCGTCAGGTTTTCTGCGTAATGCTTCCCGATGTAATGCAGTGCAACCGTCATCTGTGATACGCCGCTGCTCTGCTTTCTGACTTTGCTTGTGACTTTATGGTTCATCCGTCCGATATTCATGAGCAGCGACAATATCATCCCTCGTACGCTCTCCTCATAGAACTCCTTCTTGTACCGCATTTCTTCCATAATACCACGAATCAATGCCGCCGTCTCAGGATACTTGGCTGATTGTACCGTCCACGCGCGATTATTGATGATTGTGATAAGGTCCTCCGCAAATATCTGATTATCTCTATATATCTCTTTTAAAAAAGCCTCTGCATCTATAAAAACGTACTCCCAACGGCTCAGGGCATAGTTCGTACTATTCGTATTATGCGGATAGTTCTTCGGAATAATCGTAAGCGTACCCGCCTCATACGGTATACTCTCCTCATCCAATATCATCTCCCCGTCACCGCCATAACAGAAACCTATCTCCATATAATTGTGAAAGTGCAGGCAGTCTATCCCATCACCGTACGGACGCACCCACGCCTCGCCAAGCAACGCCAGACATGGTTCATCCTGCGGGATTTCATAATACCTAAACTGTATTTCCTTCTTTCGCTTGGCACCAATATTCATAACAGATTTTCCTCCGTTTTTTATTGTAACAAAATATACCTTTCCCGTAAATCATATTTGCGTTTTACCGCCTAGAAATATATACTAATAGTAAAATTACTGCGTAATTTAACTATGTAAAATCACTGCGTAATTTAACTATCTAAAATTACTTCGACATACGCAAAACGGAGGAGATTATGACCGACATATATTTCAGAACAGACGGAAACAGCGAGATTGCAACAGGGCATTTAATGCGCTGTCTTTCCATCGCGCGCGCCTGCGTCAAGAAATCCGCCAAGGTGAAGTTTATCGTATCTGACGAGCAGAGTCTGGCACTCCTGCAGGAGAGATTCTCCTTTCCGCTGGAATTTGGAATACGCTGTCTGCACAGCGACTACACAAACATGATGCCGGAACTCCCCGCGCTGTCCGCACTCGCCGCACAGGATAACGCCTCACCGGCAAACCTTAATTCTTACAAGCCTTGGATTTTCGTGGACTCCTATTACGTCACACCGGCTTATCTTCTGTCCCTTCGGGAATCATTCCGGGTAGCTTATCTGGATGATCTCAGGAGCTTCGATTGCCCCGTAGACCTTGTCATCAACTACGATACCGACCAAGACTGCGCTTACTATGCCAAGGCGGAGCGCCGGCTGCTGGGAATGCAGTATACCCCTCTGCGGGAACAGTTTAACGGCACAGCTTACACCGTACGCCCCACGGTTGAACACATACTGCTCTCCACAGGAGGCACCGATCCTTACGCCGTCGCAGAGCACCTGCTTAACGCCGTCTATCGCGGGCTGACGGCTGATATGCCTCGGCTGCAATCCCTGCACTATCACATCCTTACCAGCAGTGCCAATGCCCGGTATGATGCTTTAGCTGGCTATGCACGAATGTATCCGAACGTGCACGTTCACGAAGGCGTCTTAGATGTCGCATCATTAATGGCATCCTGCGATCTCGCAGTCTGCGCCGGAGGTACGACTCTATGCGAATTATGTGCGGTAGGCGTCCCCACCGTCAGCTATTTGATGGCAGACAATCAACGTACCGCCGTAGAGACTTATGCTGCACTGGAATTGATCCCCTATGCCGGAGACATTCGCCCCGGAGCCGCAGCCGGATATTCCGTGAATACAACTGTGTCTTCAGATTCCACCTCCCTCCCTCCGATTAACGATGCCGTCATATCTTCCGCCCTCTCATTTGTGACATATATGTCACAAAATTGGTCTGCTCGACAAAAAAGCTCCCAATCAATGAGAGCTTTCTTAAGCGGAACCGGAGCCAATCAAATTGCCTGCGCACTACTTTCCTGACTGCCCCGTCTGCGTTTATATATCTGCCATACGATATAAGCTATCGCCAAAGCAGAGATAAGATTTGCTATGATAAATACCGGATTCGGTCCGTACCGCACATGAATCGTATGTTCCTGTCCGTCACCTTGAACCGTAAAACGCATTCTCGCGCCGGTACCCCTTTCTATTGTAAGCCGATTGCCCTCTTCATCATAAGCACGGTAACCGAAATAGCTTTGTATCGGCAGTTCGATATAGCACTCCTTATCGGCTGTATACACCACCACCGCTTTCGTTCCCTTCTTTTGATATTGCCGGATTGACGCACTATTCTGTTCGGACACAATGACACTGAACGTCAATTTATCGTCCGATGCACCCTCAATTCTCCATTCATGAGGATAGAATAAACCGATATTTGCCGCCAGCTTGCTCTCATGTCCCTTGGACGCCTCCGCCTCTGCATTCTCGTAAGGCATATGACTGTTGTCCGACGGCACCGATACGATAATCAAAAGGTTCAGTCCTATAAGCAAAGTAAAAATCATATTCCGGTACGGTTTCAGTATATGCGAATCAGACAGCCCGATTGCGCCGACAAATACAAAACAAGCCGATGCCGGTCCCAAAAAACGCCACGGAAACTGAATCATTGTAAGAATATTTTCAAACAGTTCATTTGAAAGAAGCGCCTTACTCGGAAAATATCCCGTAATCATATAAGTGAGTACACAGCCCATCACAAGCAGGTAAAGGAGATAGCCGTCTTTATCCGTCCTTTTTTTATCCCTCTCGCACAAAAACCGTATGATACCGATGCCCACGCACCCCAGCAATGCCAATCCCAGTGCAAAATACTGTTTATTATATGGGCTGAAGCTCTGGGTCAGATTGGAAGGATTGATAGACTGTTCAAAATAACCGCTCCATCTGAGTGTTTCGGTATTCAGGCTCTCTCCGAAATAGTAGTACATAAACGGCACCAGATACCACATATTAAGAATCACCGATATTCCTGCCGCCTTGCCGATTTCTATATAACGTTTCTCCCTCACAATACGCACACACCACACAAGTGCAGTAACCAGACAAATAGCCAGCACAAACACCGCGCTCAAAATATGACTATGCAAAATACCGCTGAATCCAATGACCAGATAGTACCATTTCTTCCGTTCACCCATAACGATATGATACATGCCCGCAATCACAAACGGCCAGAAGATAAGCGCTAACGTTTCTCCCAAATCGCCTCTCGAAAAAATATTGGTAAAACGGTAAGGCATAAGTGTGTACAACACTACCGCTAAAATCACACTTCTTCGGGATTTGCACATAGATTTCACCGCTACGTAAGCACAGACCGCCGAACCTAAATTTGCCAGAAATATCAGCACCTTATAAGACAGTGCGATGGACACGCGGCATATTCTTAAGAAAGCGCCTATATATAAAAACAAATAAGGGTACATGGCATTCAGATATCCGTTTTCCGAAAGTCCGTCAGGCTGGATATTGACCGGAATCTGACCGTCCAAAATACCATCTTTAAGCCCTTCCAATCGCGCAAGATGATAGCACAAATCATCCCCGTTATATAAGTATGTCTGCATCAGCGGAGTGGTAGCAAGAAGCGCAACCCCCAGAATAATACCGTAATCGACAAGCTGCTCCTGTGTCAGCCGGATGCTTCTTTCCACAAAAAGTTTCCACCCAAGCAGACTGCACACCAAGAATACCGCGATAACGAAAAAGGTATCTGAATAGAACATCGTACTCGGTGTCAAAGATAATTTTTTAAGCGTCAGCATACCTTTTCCGCTATAGTTAATCTGCATTTGAAGCTGCTTCGCGTCTTTCGACAACGTAAAATCTGCGACAAGCCGGGGCTGCAACGGGTCAATCTCCCACGCTGCCACTTTTCTCCCCTGTTCCCATAACTCCAGAACGGAGCCTTCTTCCTCCGCAGTATAGTCAAGCTGTGCGGTATAGCTCCCTTTGTTCATGACATACCGCGGCGTGCTGGCAACCACGCCGTTCACAGCCACAGAGTCACTCAGCACAAGACTGCTCTCCGAATCAATCAATCCTACCGAATGCTGTAACTTCGTTCCTGTATATACAAGTGGACGAGCGCCCTCATTACTCAGCCAAAGAAGCAGCGTAATGAAACACACCGCTACAATATACACTATTTTATTTTTTATCGGTATCTCTCTTACCTGCATAATCTTCCCAATCTCTTCTGCAAACCAAAGTATTTTCCCCAGCCCCTTTATTCTGCCGCATAATAGGCTGCAATTTTAGTGACCGCCTCAATCACACTCTCCACATCCTCATCGGTCATGGCATAGTAGAGCGGCAATGACATCATCTCCTCATACAGCTTCTCAGCATTCGGACACAACCCTCTCCGATACCCCAATTTCTCATAATACGGAAAATAATAGGTCGGTATATAATGCACATTACAGCACACATTTTCAGCCGCCATCGCATCGAAAAATTTTTTTCTGTCTATCGAAAGCTTCTCCGGCACGATACGGAGAATATATAAATGTCTTGTCGTATCAGATTCCGGTATCTCTTTTTGTACGATCAGAGACGGAATCTTTGCGAACGCCTCATTATATCTTGCCACAATTTCTTTTCTTCTCCTGCTGAACATCGGAAGCTTGTCAAGCTGGCTGATAATAAGCGCCGCCTGAATATCCGTCATACGATAATTATATCCGAGAGCCACCTGCTCATAATACCATGTACCGTCCGCTTCATGCTCCATCAAACTCGTGTCACGAGTAATTCCGTGAGCACGATAAAGTAATAGCTTACGATAAAGCGTCTCATCATTGGTGAGTACCGCGCCGCCTTCTCCGCCGGTGACAGTTTTCACCGGATGGAAACTGAACGTCGTCATATCCGCGATGGAACCGTTGGCTTTTCCTTTATATTTTGTCCCGATAACGTGAGCGCCGTCTTCAATCAACGTCAGGTTATGTTCTTCACAAATCTTCCGAATCGGCTCTAGGTCTACGGACTGTCCCGTATAATCTACCGCAACCACGGCTTTGGTCCTCTCCGTGACAGCCTCTTCTATTTTCTTCGGATCGATGTTGTATGTCTCCGGGTCGATATCCGCAAATACCGGTCTTGCGCCGCAGTACAAAGCACAATTGGCTGACGCGGCAAAGGTAATCGGCGTCGTGATCACCTCATCGCCTTCTCCCACTCCTGCCGCCATTGCTGCCATATGGAGCGCCGCCGTGCCGTTACTGCACACTACCGCATATTTCGCACCGGTCACCGTACACAGCTTGTCTTCCAGCTCTTTAATCTTGGGACCGCATGTCAGATCGGCATACTTTAACACTTCTACCACTGCCTGAACATCGGCGTCGTCTATATATTGATGCCCGTAGTATATCTTTGTCGCCCTCACAGGGGTGCCGCCTTCGATAGCCGGTTTATTTACCGCAGATTGATTCATCTTTTCTTCTCCTATACAAATCCTTATGCAATTCCCATACAATCCATAAAGGACATGCACTCGACATACATGTCCTTTATCGTTATCTTCTCTGTCAGGTTGACGCAGACAACTATTTCATCGGTTCAACGTCTTTCAACAATGTCCTGATATCCTCCACTGACAGCCACTCGGTATTCGTACCTGAACTGTATGAAAAACCTTCCTCCACCTTCTTGCCGCTCAAATCCGGCTGCTGTCTGTCATTCCACGTCATCTGCGGATATACGATAAAATGTTTATCATATTCATAGGTTGTGTGGGAATCCTCGGGAGTCACCATAATCTCATGCAGCTTCTCGCCCGGTCTGATACCCGTCTCTTTAATCTTACAGCCCGGCAGCATCGCCTCCGCCAGATCGGTAACCTTAAAGGATGGAATCTTGCTGATAAAGGTCTCTCCGCCCTTCGCTTCCGCAAGTGCCTTAATCACCAGCTCCACGCCCTGCGTCAGACTGATCCAGAAACGAGTCATTCTGACATCCGTCACCGGCATTTCAGTTCCTCCATCTTCAATCACCTTGCGGAATACCGGAATAACCGAACCACGGCTGCCTGCCACATTTCCGTAGCGCACGATTGAGAAATTGATATCCTTCGCTCCCGCGTAGGCATTTGCCGCCACAAACAGCTTGTCCGATACAAGCTTCGTGCCGCCGTAAAGATTCACCGGGTTAACTGCCTTATCGGTAGACAATGCCACCACCCTGCTCACACCACAGTCAAGCGCCGCGTCAATAACGTTCATTGCGCCATGAATGTTTGTCTTGATTGCCTCATTAGGGTTGTATTCACATGCCGGCACCTGCTTTAACGCCGCCGCATGGATAATATAATCGACACCTTCGCATGCTCTTTTAAGACGTTCTACATCTCTTACATCTCCGATAAAGAACCGCAGCTTATCTGCATATTCTTTAAACTCGTCTGCCATCATCCACTGTTTAAATTCATCTCTGGAATAGATGATGATTTTCTTAGGTTCATAATGTGTCAGTACATATCTGGAAAAACATTTTCCGAAAGAACCTGTTCCTCCTGTCACCAGAATCGTTTTATTATTTAACATGAGTTTTCCTCCGCATCAAAATAAAGTCTCATACATCGTTCACTAGTATATCATAGGGAAAATCTGTTTGCAATCTTCCTTGTTTATTGACATCTTCCTTAGTTACAGAAAAAATACACGTTGCAATACTTTTCGGAAAACATAAGCTGACCGTTATTCGTCTCCCACTGTTCACCGACTGCATCTCTTACTGCCTGCTCATCCGTATCCGCTGCATTTGCCAAGTACACGACCAGCGCGTCAGCGTTCTGTATTCTCTCGGCATTGGCATACAGCTCATCCTGCGCTCCCCGCTGCACATCCACAAAATATACCTCCGGATAGGCAAACAATTCATTCGCCACATCCCAGATACACCATTCCTCGCCCTTTTTGTACAGATAAACCACCGGAATATCTTTCGCCGCGCATTCTTCGGCAAACGCCACCTGCTCCGCATCCTCAGGGTAGAGGAATTCCACCCCGTCAAGCCGATGTCCCCAAGCAAGCATGACCAGACAAAATACGACTCCTAATATCCCGATGTACTTCTTATCCCCGATGGCAAAAGCAATTCCCGCAAAGACTAACAGCACGACAATACCGTAGATTGGAAGCTGATAGCGGACGGATGTGCCGCCGAGAAGGAGCGCCGTCTTAGAGACCGCAAGAAAATATCCTACCGCCGTAAACACAAGCATCATATATCCAGTCCCAAGGCTGCCGCCTTTGTTTCTTCGGCGCACCGTTACAGCAAGCATCGTCACGACGAGTAAGACGATAAAAAGCAAAAGAATCCATAACAAATGTCCGAACACATATCTGTTCATCAAATCCAAGAAAAAACCGATTCTCTGAAACGTGTTGGAAAGGTTGAAGAAGTTCTCCGTCGCCTGCGCTCCCCGCTGTCCTCGAAACATCTGCCCCAAACAGGACGGATAAGTCAGATAAGCGAGTACCAATGCGATACCTTGCGCTGCGCCGTATCTGATACAGTTCCACAGATTCCTGTCTCTCCACAGAAGCCACACGCCAAAAGCAATCGCCAGAAAAAACAAAAAGATGAAATAGTAATACTGCGTCAAAAAACCGATATACGTCGCCACTGCCATCGGTATGAGACACTTTCCGACAGACAGCTTCTTCTCATCAGCCTCCACCGCACGCACATGCAGAATCGCACAAAGCAGTACCAAAACCGTCAGCATCTCATACATTCTGATAAACACAACGCCGCTCAGTGCAGCAGGTGTCAGACCATAGAAGCCCGTTACAAACAGCGGTATTTTCTTATCCCGTCCGCAGACCAAATACGACAAATATGTCAGTAAAATAAGATTGACGCCGTGTAAAAGAAGATTCACCGACAGCCCAATCCACTTCGAGAATACATTCGGCACCAAAGACGCCACCGTGTGGAATAACCAATAATACATCGGCGGATGCACATCCCACGATTGAACCAGCTTCACCAGTCCATATTGAAAACGCTGATCGGGAAGGACCACAAACTCATTCCGATAAGTTTCTCCGTCCATCCACTGTCCGTCCTCCACGTAGAAACCGTTCGTGCGCGCCGTGGCATAATAGGTATAGTACTCGTCTTCGTGGAATCCTTGTTTCTGTGTACAGAAATAAAAGGCGGCTGCCATCTGCACCACCCAGATTATCAACAATGCTATGAGGTATTTCCAGTTCTCTTTTTTTAAACACCTTTTTAACCTACCGCTGTTATGCTGCTGTCTCATTCCTGTTGTCTGCTATCTCCTGTTCTTATCCTTGCCGTGCAGCTTTCATTTTCTTCGCATGAACTTTTCTGACGGTCCTTGGTGCAATCGTCAAAAGCAGCAGATATACCTTATTTTTCCCCGTCAGATAAGGATTTATGACACTGTCGCACAGATGTCTTCGCAAATATCTTTTGACACGGCAATAGAAATCGTTATCCTTTGTCATCTGGGAAATCGGTACATGAAGCAAGTAATCCAGTCTCTGATACAAATTAAAGCGTACCGCATAAGAATGCAGTCCGGGATACTTCCGGTCAACAAGCTCCTGCATCTTATCGGCATTATCCACGATATCCAGAAACACCCGCGAAAAACTGTCCTGCGTCCTGCTTCGGGTAGTGCTCTGTTTACGGCACACCACATGATAACACTGCTTCGGCAGAATCATAATACCGTCTATTTCCTGAAGCAGCTCTGCTAACAGGCTGAAATCCTCGTTCAAAACTCCCTCCGGGAATCTGTGTTTCTCCAACAGACCGCGCTTTACCAGCTTCGTGCAGAAAGAGCAGTCTCCCTTGTGCAGCAGCAAATCTTTCAGAAAATCCTGTGCCGTGCAGAACACTTCCCCGGCAGGCGGTGTACACACATCCGGCAGGCGTGTGCCGTCCTCGTCCACCTCATCTCTGGATATCTGGACAATCGGCGCCCGATCCATATGCATGGCAGCAATCATCAGTTCATACATATCCGGTTCAATATAATCATCGCTGTCCACAAAACCAAGATATTCCCCCTTTGCCAGCTTGATTCCTATATTGCGCGCAGACGAAGCGCCACCGTTCTTCTTATGATATGTCCTGATGCGGTAGTCCTCCAAAGCAAGCCGCTCACACAGCCGATCCGTACCGTCTGTGGATCCGTCGTCTATGAGAAGAATTTCTAAATCCGCATATGTCTGTGCGCAGATAGATTTCACACACTTTTCCAGACAGTCTATGGAATTATATACCGGTACAATCACACTGATCTTCTCAGCCATGTCTATATCGTCCCTTCCGTCATTGCCCGGTACATTTTGCCCGGTCTTACTGGCTCCGCCACGCTCAAAGGACCAGTCTTTGCCGACGCGATTTCTCCATGCAATAGACTTTCCGAGAACCTCAGAAGCTCTTTTGCCGCATGCTCCGCATTCCACGTATCACGTATCGTTTCATACGCAGCATATCCCATCTTCTGAAATTTCTGCCAATCCGCAAAAAGCTCCAGAACCAGCTCTTCCATTTTCTCATACTGATCTTTCGGATAAACAAGACCGTTTACTCCATGCCGTATCAGATAAGGAGCCGCACCTACCTGCGCGTTGACTACTTCCACGCATCCGCTGTTCATTCCTTCATTGACAACAGCGCCCCATCCCTCCAGATAATTGCTTGTAAAAAGATGTATGTGGCACTTCTCCATCACATCGCGCACCTGTTCCGGCGCCGTATAACCGTACAACTGAAAATGCTGCGACAATCCTAAGCTTTCCACATCATGTCTGATTGCCGGCTCCATCTCTCCGTCTCCCAGCATATGAATATAAAAATCATATCCTCTGTCACGCAGCGTTTTCGCAAGTCTCACCACATATTCCGGATGCTTCAAAGGGATAAATCTGCCCGCCCACACAATATGGAGTGCGCCATCCTGCGGTTTCATAGACGTAAGCTGCTCTTCATTGTACGTACGCAGGGGTGTAAAATATCCCCACTTAAACATCTTACCGGGATATGCGCCAATCAGATGAAAATCAGATGCCGTATATGCGCCGGCACACAGCATACACACATTACGTTTACGGTATTTGATATGTTCACCGTACTTAGCAGCCAATCCCCGGGGCGAGACCGCCTTCCACTGTCCTTCCCTGTACAGACGCTCACTAACGCGAAGAGTCGTCTTACCGGTCGCAAGTCTGGATGCCGCAATATCCTCTCTGCCTGTCCACCCAAGCAATACCACATCACTCTCTGCTATCTTCTTAAGGCAGTCATATTCCGCTTCGTACAAACACTGCACATAGGGAAGCTTATTTAAATCCACTCCCCACCCCATGGCAACCCGCTCTTTCTCCATCGGCATCGTCTGGATAAATGTATAATCTTCACCCAGCTCTTGATAAAGCGCTTCACATAACGGAATCTGATGATGATTGATATAGTTGGACACAAATGTAAATGTCATGATAAAATCTCCCGATAGATATGTATCAGTCGGTAATAATTTTGATCCGCATCGTGGTTTACCCGCGCATGTTTTCTGGCATTATCCGAAAAGCGCTCCACGATAGCTTCCTTCGTAAAGATTTCAATAATCCTGTCTGCCAGTGCCTCCACATCTCCAGCGGGATAGAGCATACCATCTCCGCCGTCTGTCAGCAGATTATGTACTCCTCCCACATCGGCAGCCACACAAGGCACGCCAAGCAGCATCGCCTCTCCGAGTGAATTGGGAGAATTCTCTAACGCGGACGGAAGCACGAAAAGATGGCTCTGCAAATACTGCTCTTTCATCTCCTCCGCCGTCAGCTTACCCAGCATAGTAATCTTATCGTCAAGATGATTCTCCTTAATCAATTTTCTAAGATATTTACCATACGCAGATAATTTCAGTCTGTCCTGCAAAGTACCGCTTTCGATAATATTATTACCTGCCACATAGACATGTGCATCGGGAAATTGTTCCAACACCCTCGGCATCGCCCTAAGAAGATAATGAAATCCCTTGAGCGGGTAATCACCCTGACTTAAGAAGATACTGTACGGTCTGCAGGTTGTTCTTTTCCACCGGTCATGGTAGAAAATCCCCCGTAGCGTTTCATTCAGATAATAATATTTTGCCTCCGGATTCATCTTCTGTGCCTGCGTAATGTCAAAGTCTGTTCTGCCCGCAACATTACCCGTTAAAAGCAGTGCCTTTTTCTCATTCTCACCGCGTTTCTTAAACTTCTTCTGCTGCTGTCTGATACTGTCATGTCTGATTCGGTCACGCAGCGTTACCTGCCTTTGCACCTTTGACGGCAAATCAGCCATATACTCTTCCGCAATGGCACTGCATACTCCCTGTATAGCCACCAACGTCCTCTCAGGGCGTCCGTATGTCTTGATACACGCCAAAGTATGCGGAAACTCCGTGCCGAACACATGCAGAATATCCGGTTTAAATTCCTCCAGTATCTCGCCAAAACGCTTCTCTAATCCGTCGTCATATATTTCGGGAGCATCCAAATTTTCCAGAAATCCGTAGCAGTGGCATGTGGTATTCTCTCCAAGCTGCAACAGACGGTGAAAGTTTCCCATCTCCTCGTCCGCCGGAAAGGCAATTCCCAATTCAATGCGGTTCCAGCCTTGTTCCTGTACAACCCTCTCCAACAATCCACTCAGCCAGCCTTCCCTGCTGCTGTAGGAAACTCCGAGCTGTCTTGCGATTGTAGGAAGCATAATGTTACATACCCATAGTACTTTCATGTCTCTTCCCTCCGAAGTATTGTCAATTGTCATCTGGATTTATTTCTATAGATCAGTTTCCTCTTGATGGTCTGATATATTCCTGCCGTCACAGGATTTTTGGCAATCCACGTTCTTACAGGTGCAAGCGTCAACGCCATAATCAGGCGGTATCTGCGCACTTTCGAGGCAGGCATATACTTACGCACAATCTCTCTGTGTTCTCGGCGCGAGCGCTTCTCATTCTCCCGTGACTCGGAAAAACCGCCTCCCTCATAGCGTGCCACTGTTATCGGCATATACACCGTCTTTGCACAAGCTGTATAATAGCACCACAGAAAATGTTCATAGTCAGCCCGCACCGCGTAAGCAGTGTCAAAACCTCTTGCGTGAAGCAGCCCGGCGTCATAGAAACATGCCTGATGGCAGGGCAGATTGCGGTAACATGCAAAATCGTCAATCGAAGGATTAGACTTCACCAATGTATTCGTCAACCGCTCATAAATATCCCCATAGAAAATACACTGACGCACTTTTGATGAACCGTATGCACTCTGTTCCCCCAGCTTTATACCAAGCTTCTCAATTCGCTCCCGAACCCTGCTAAGCACTTCCTTGTCATAGAAGGTATCACCACAGTTCAAGAAGAAAACATAGTCTCCCTGTACATGCTTAAGCGCCTGATTCATGGCATCATATATGCCCTCATCCTTCTCCCTTATAAGACAGAACTGATGGGAATGATACAGAATCAGACCCTTTAAATCATCATCCAAATATTTTACCGTGGCTTCATCGACAGAACCGCCGTCTTTGATAATCACCTCATAATCCTGCTCCGTCTGACTGCGGATACTGTCAATCGTCTCCCGCAGTTTTTCTCCCGCGTTTAAGCACACTACAATAATGCTGAAGGTCATACTCTCTTCTCCCGTTTCACATTGTCTGCACTGTTATCCCTTAGCTTCCCGCACCCCGTCCTTCATCCATAAATACGCCTGCTTCATCGAAATATCCCTGCACATTTCTTTCCTGTGTACCCACAGAAAGCGAAACGACAGTGGCAGCGCCAGCCAGCCGTACAGATAATGGTATAAAACGCCTCTATCTTTAAAGAATTTCTCATGATACCCGCTAAACCACGTGGATTCTCTCTCAACTTCCTCCCCGATACAGATTGTATGGGAATATATCTTCAAACCGGCTTTCAGGCAATCTTTTAGAAAAAGGCTGTCTTCCCCGTTGCTGTATTTTGCGCCACCGCCAAAAAGCAGTGAATAATGCACATTGGCACGCAGCAGGGCATCATGCTTTGCAGTAATGCTGTATGCCGGGTATCTGCCGTAATTACGGTAAGTTATCCGATGAATATCATCATTCCAGTATGTTCGTCTGGAAGGCGCCACTTTCACATTGACAAGAATCATATCTGCGTCGGGAAGCTCCTCATACGCTCCGCGGATCTTCGCTTCATAATCTTTAGACAGCACGATATCTTCATCCGAGAAAACACAGACATCCGCATTTGCATGCAATAATGCAGTATTGCGGCTCAGTCCCACGCCTCTCTCCGGCATGGAAAAAACCTGCATTTTATGTCCGGAATCTATGATTTCCTCATAGCCGTATCGCCCGCATTGGTTTACAATTACGGAGTCGGTACTTATATGCATTTGTCTGATCAATGCGCCGGCATCTTTATCCACCGCCGACACCAAAAGCTGTATTCTCATAACCTTCACCCGTTGCGTCCTGTCATGGAAAAGCACTCTATTGCCTGCCAAACGCACGTCCGTAATATCTGCTTAAAAACTTCTCATCCGCGCCGCTTATCGCAATTCCAATCACCCTGCGCTCTCTGAGCTTCAACTGTTCTAGCACATAAGCAAAATATGCCGCATGTACTTTACCATACTCGACCACAACTATAACACTGTCTGCATGATCCTCTCCGCCTGTCTTGTGTTTCTCCGCCACCATATCTCTGTTTTCTGCTGCCGGCTGGATAACCGGTAAAAGATTGATTTCCCCAAACTTTCCTCTCAGATATGACAGGTTGTCATCATAATCGCTGCCAAATACTCCTGCCGCACCGGCATAACCGACAAATTCCGCGTCCGTCACAAGCTTCAAATCACCCGCTATAAGAATACGGTCGTCAAGAACATAATAAAACATCATGCCAAACAATGTCAGCACAGTCATGGCTGCTAATCCTATGAGTACAGCCTGCGCCGTCCGTGAATCTGCCGTCACGAGCTTCGCCTGCTCGGACCGTATCACTGTAATACTCTTAAATTCCTTGGCTGTCTCACCTTGTTTTATAAGAGACTTCTCCGACGCCTCCATAATTGCATTGCACCGTTCTTCATCGTGGGTTGTAATTGTGAGTGTCAACAGCCTTAAATCAGACAGTATTTCCGCCGTTGTCGAGGCTGCGACTTCTTCCCGCGTATAATCTGTCGGAAGGTATTCCATCGTCACATCAAGAATCGGATCCGTCACCATCAAATCGTTCCACGTATAACCGTTATATGCCTGATAGGCCTCTCCTGTCTCGTCCGCCGCAAAGTCCAGATAAATCTTGGATACCGCCTGATATTCGCGTTCTGATTCCGGCACCGTACGGGCAATCGTATAGATTACACCTCCAAGAGCGGCACCAATCACTGCCGCCGCAAACAGCATCCAGCTTTTTCGTATGAAACAAAGTCCTAATTTTTTCATATCCATGCCGGCGTCGGCATACTTAATTTCCTGCATAATTCTCTCCAATGCGGTCTTTACTTCTTCATGGCTGTAGTCTGTGTACTGTCCACTCCCTCGGTACTCTCCGGCTTGATCAGTATTTTCAATGTCAAAAGCATCAGCTTCAAATCCAGCCATACCGAATACTGCTCGATGTAAGTCAGATCCAGTTTCAACTTATCATAGGGCGTCGTGTTGTACTTGCCGTACACCTGCGCATACCCTGCAAGTCCTGCTTTCACCTTCATACGAAAAGCAAATTCCGGCATCTCCTCCATATACTGGTCAATAATCTCCGGTCTTTCCGGTCGCGGTCCGATAAAGGACATGTCGCCTCTTAATATATTGAATAGCTGCGGTAGCTCGTCAATCCTTGTCGTACGGATAAACTTTCCGACAGGCGTAATGCGCGAATCGTTCTTTGATGCCAGTCTTGCCACACCGTCCTTCTCCGCGTCCACTTTCATGCTTCGGAATTTCAATATATAAAATTCTTTCTGACCTATCGTACATCTGACTTGTTTATACAGAACAGGTCCCCCGTCGTATGCCTTAATTGCAATCGCCGTAATCAGCATAAAAGGCGATGCAATAATCAAAAGCAAAATCGAGCAGATCAAATCGATCGTTCTTTTGGCTAAACGCTGTTCGATCTTAAGCGCGTATTCTCTCGTCAGGTAAATGGGTGTGTCAAACAAATGCAGTTGGTCCGCACCCTTAACTAACACATCGGATATCTTGGGCATCATATAGACCCGCACGGAACGGCTGTAACAGTATTTCAACAGATAATTCCGGTCGGCAACAGGAATATCCCACAGAACAACCGCCCCATAATCACCAGCAATCTCCTCTTTGATGCGTTCTATCCCTTCCTTAATATTCATCGTCCTGCCTATTTCATATTTTTCCTTACGGGACTCAAATTTCGCCACAATGTCATCAATTGGTCTCTCCCCGTGGATAATCAATATTGCTCTCGGCGGAAACGCTCTGAAATAGCATGTGTTACACACAAACACCCACACAATCGAGAAAAGTGTCTGTATAAACATCACTTTCGCAATGGGTCTGATCTGAACAACCCAGTTCGCCATCAGCGATATCTGGAAATAAGAAATAACGTTCACAAATAATAAAGAAAAAAACTCCGATATAAATACATCAATAGGCTTCAAATAACCTATTTTTAACACGCCGTAAGTACTTGCAAAGAAAAACAACAATACAAAATAAATCAGGATAATAAGAATGTGGCCTTTAAAGAAGAAATTGGCTTTGCGGTGGTACAGCAGATACGGATAGTATTCTTCAAACCAGAAATACGCATAAACTGCCGTATGAACAAGCAGTCCGATAAAAGATAACTGTAATATGATAAGCCTTTTTAAAGATTCTATCCGTTTCATAGCCTTCTAACACCTCTTTGGTCACAACCGTCTGGCAGTAGCCCGATACGCCCATAAAATGAAATAACGCGCACTGACAATCACAGATAATTTTTCCCGTCTGCGATACAGATTCCAGATACGCCTGACTGCCGCAAATTTGTTCGACGACAGGGACTTCGCCGGTCTGCGATAAACAGCGAGCACCTCGTCCAAGCCGTAAGCCTTGTATCCGGCTCGCAGTATCTGCCACCATGTAGCCGTATCCTCGCTCGCCACATCAGGCATCTTCATCACATCCTCCGGAATAATATTCCGATCGAACATAACCGTCGTTGTAAAGATAACTGTCCGGGACAAAGCCTGCCTGTAGGTAAGTTCCGCCGGAACATGTACCACTTTGCCGGTGGGATTTGCCTGCTCATCTCCGAATTCATAAGCCGTAAACACAAAGCCTGCCTGCTTGTCCTTCATAAAACGTAATTCTTTCTCTAACTTCGTCGGATACCAGACGTCATCCGCATCCAGAAACGCAATGTATCTGCCCTGTGCCGCAAGAAGTCCCGTATTACGCGCCGCGGCGGCTCCCTCATTCTTCTGTTTACAAACCAGCACAACCCGCCGCATCAAAGCATCTGTATATTCCTCTACAAGCCGCATATCCTGCTGCTTGGCAGAAGATTTACCGAAACCATTCTTCATGAGAGTATTCTTGATGCGAGCAGCGCTCTCATCAGGCGAACAATCCTCCACAAGCAAAAGTTCCCAGTCCGAATATGTCTGCCGCATTACCATTGCAATCGTCTCGTCAATATACGGCGCGGCATTATAAACCGGCACGATGATGCTGACCGTTTCACTCATAGTAATATCCACTTAATCCGATAACCTCTTTCCAAATATCTCAAATATCTTCTTTTACAAGGTAAATGGGACGCTTCTTAACTTCCATATAAGTCTTGGATAAATATTGTCCCACTATACCAAGGCAGAACAGTTGCACACCACTGACTAACAGAACGATACATACCATCGACGGCCATCCGGAAGTCGGATCACCGAATATAAGCGTCTTCACGATGATCACCACAATCAAAATAAACGCCATTATGCAAAACAGCGCGCCCATCACTGCCGCAACCGTAAGCGGCATTGTGGAAAACGCTGTAATTCCTTCTAATGAATAGGCAAACAGTTTCCAGAAAGACCATTTTGTCTCGCCTTTCTTCCGTTCGATATTCTCGTACTCCAGCCACTTTGTCTCATATCCGACCCAGCCGAAAATGCCCTTCGTAAACCGATTGTATTCCGACATCGCAAGAATCGCATCCACCACTTGTCTGGTCATCAGCCTATAGTCCCTTGCGCCATCCACAATCTCTGTTTTAGATATCTTATTCATAATCCGATAAAACATCCTTGCAAAAAAGGATCTGACAACCGGTTCCCCTTTTCGGGTAACGCGTCTCGTCGCCACAGAGTCATACCCCTGTTCAATGTAGGCGTACATATCAGGCAGAAGAGACGGCGGATCCTGCAAATCCGCATCCATCAGCACGGCTAAGTCTCCCCTCGCCTTCTGCAGACCGGCATAGATTGCCGCTTCCTTGCCGAAATTTCTGGAAAAAGAAACCATATGCACTCTCTTATCTTCTTCGTGCAGTTTCTTGATTTCTTCCACCGTACGATCCTTGGAGCCGTCATCAATATAGATTAATTCCACTTCTATTTCTTTTTCGACAAAAAAGGGAGTATTCTTAAAAAGCTCATCATAAAAATCCCTGATATTTTCTTCTTCATTATAACAAGGTACTATCACGCTGAGTAATTTCATTCCGCTTACCGTGCCTTTCACATATATGCTCATATTTTAGCATAAACAAATAAAAAAAGGAAGAGACGTCTCTCTTCCTTTCCCGGCGGCTACACCAATCCGTATTTCAAACGAATATAATCTGCCACCGTTGCAATATACTCACTATTTGTAGGTCTGCTGTACTCCTGCGAATTACAGTAGCCAAATAACTGTTCAAAAAGCTCACCGTTTCCCCGCTCCCACGATACTTCAATCGCATTTCTGATCGCGCGTTCAATCTTTTGGTCTGTCGTGTGATATAACTTTGCCAGATCCGGATAGAGGAGTTTTGTGACGCTGCCGACTAGTTCCATATTTTCCGTACACATCTCCACCGCGCTTCTTAAGTACTGATACCCTCGCAAATGCGCAGGTATGCCCAGCTCTAACATGAATTCGGAAATCTCCTGCTCCAGCTTTCTGCCGGACAATATATTATCATGTATCATTCCCTTTTTACTCCTTTTCGCGCATTGCATTATTCGTGTAGTTGTATTGCATATATACATAATAACAAACAATTCGCATTATGTATATTGTAAGTTATCGCCTACATTCTTGCCGATTCTACGTTTTCTTTGAACCATTTATAGGCAAGCTCTACCCCCTCTTCCAGTTCGATCCTGTGTTCCCAGCCCAAATTGTGGAGTTTTGTCACGTCCGTCAGTTTACGGGGCGTACCGTCGGGCATATCCCGATTCCAAACGACTTCGCCCTGATATCCCACTACTTTTTGTACCGTCTCGGCAAGCTCCTTAATCGTAACTTCCTTGCCTGTTCCGACGTTCACATGCTGCTCTCCGCTATAATTTTCCAGCAGAAATACACAGGCGTCCGCCATATCATCGACATACAGAAATTCCCTAAGAGGCGTACCTGTTCCCCACAATTCGACCGTAGGAGCGCCGTTCACCTTCGCCTCATGGAATTTACGGATCATTGCCGGCATTACATGGGAACCCTGCAGATCATAATTATCATACGGACCATAGAGATTGGTCGGCATACAACTGATGAAATCATCTCCGTATTGTCTCTTGAAAAATTTACACATTTCCAATCCTGCAATCTTAGCAATCGCATACGCTTCATTTGTCTCCTCAAGCGATCCCGTCAAAAGCGCATCTTCCGGTATCGGCTGTGGAGCCATCCTCGGATATATACATGTACTTCCCAGAAACAGCAGCTTCTTCACTTTATAATCATGGCAGCATTTGACCACGTTACACTGAATCTGCATATTCTCATAAGCAAATTCCGCTGGTGTCGTGTTATTGGCATTAATACCACCCACCTTGGCAGCCGCCAGCACCACTACGTCCGGTTTCTCCGCCTCAAAGAAATCCCTGACTGCCTGCTGGTTTGTAAGATCCAGTTCTCTGTGTGTCCTGCCAATGATATTGTGATATCCCTTTGCTTCCAGATTTCTTACAATAGCGCTTCCTACCAGTCCTCTGTGACCTGCCACATAGATTTTGTCTGTTTTGTTCATTCCCATGTCATCTCCATTTCCAAGGCCTCTGTGCCTTCTTTGATTTATATATTTAATTCCCGGCTGCGAATCCTTCTCCGATATTCTGTCCCAGAAATCTCACTTCTGTTTTGACCGGCGCAGACGGGAAACTGTCATATCCTACCTGATCTCCCTGTACCGGATAATAAAAGTCTACTCCCTGTATCTGATATGATTTCGTATCATAATTTTCGTAATCTTTCTGCACAATCCAGTAATCATTCTGATGCGAAACGACAATCTCTCTTCCCAATGCAGCGCATTTGTATAATAACAATAGCAATACTGCTGCCGTACCGCACCACTCAAACGCTTTGATGCCCATCATGGTTTTACATGCTGCACGGTTTCTTTCGTTTTCTCTCCGTTCGCTGTCTGACATCTGTGCTCCATCTGGCTTCTTTCGCTTCTCTAACACAGATAACAGTTCGTCATACGCTCCGCCCAGAATAATTGCCGGCGTCAGATATACATAAACACAGCCGTAACGGATTAAGGGAGAGGTACATAACCAGAAACCAAAAGATGCCGCCACGGTAATCTGCACCAGCAAGACGTCCCTGCGTCCCTTCCATAGTCTGCACAACATACCCACAGCATATACAAGCAGAATACACACCGACATCACGGCAGCAAGCACAAATAATTTGTCACTACCTGCCAGAGATTTAAACCATTCCGGCATCCATTCGCTTACAGAAATGTCATAACGGTTGACATCCGAATATCCTCTGCCCCAGACTTGAATTTCTTTGGCATCATACTCTGCTACACCCTTTGGTATCTTCCATGCTGCATCAAACAAATCAATCTGCGTAAAAGGATACACCAGCCAGCCGGACAGCAGTACATTTCTTACAAAATACGGCAGTGCCGTGACCATTCCTAAGATAAGGTACTTCACAATCTCTTTCCACCGTTTACTCCGCAGCAAATAATATGCCGGATGGATAACCAGCAGAAGAATGAACGCTGCCGACAGTTTTACAGTCATCAGAAATACACCCAGAACGCAGAGCATTGCATAGGGTAATATCTCTGCAACGCTTTCCTCCAAAAGCTCAAGCCATCGAATAACAATATAAAGGGCAATAAGTACCATGAAGTAATCAGATGCAGGCGAAACCATTTCGTCAAAAATGTTGACCAGATAATAGATTCCCATCGCCCTCGCAAAGTCACTTGTCCGCAGTCTTTTAAGCTGCAATCCGCCAAACCGTATTTTTCTCTGATACGGCAAAGCAATTATTTCGGCGCATACCTTGGCAATCAGAAACGCAAGCCAGCCGGCGGCGCAGTGATAAGACTGCCCACCCAGAAATGCCATACTGTACAGCGCCGACAGTGCAAAAGATGAACTATTATATGCCAGCCGGCAGTGTAGGTTGCCCAACCCTTTCACTACACCGTATTCTTCCAGCCACCTAATGCTCTGAGCGTGATACAAGCTTGTATCATAATGAATGATGCCTCTCGAAGTGCCGTACGCAAATAGTAAAAAGAGGAAGAGTATGATAAACATCCTCCCTCTTTCCCCTGATTGGTTTTCCCATATATTATTCCACACTTCCCGCAGCGCACTGACGAACGCCCGCCTGCATACCCATACGATGATTAAGTCAATCACGCATAGGATCAGATTGGCAGTAAGACCGACCGGACCGATCAGACTGGCAAACTGTGCATATACCGTGACACCCGCAAGCCCGCATATCAGATAGGTATCCATGTGCTTCACGCGGTATTGTGTTCCCCGCATAGCCACACACATTATCCCGTATCCGATAGGGAAAGTTGTGAAAAACATGTAAATCCATATGACGATTACTGACAGCATAGATGTCCATGCCTTTCTCTTGTCTGCTTGTCCGCCTGTTTCTCTTTAACGGTTCTTCTGCTTATATTCCTCACAGCTCATACCTGCGATTTCCTTCAAGTCGGAATCCATCATCATGGCAACCAGCCCTTTGAAGTCAACATCTCTCTTCCATCCAAGTTCCTTCTCAGCCTTCTCACAATTGCCCCATAAAAACTCGACTTCTGCCGGACGATAGAACTCCGGATTCACATCAACCAATAATCTACCGTCAGCCGCATCGTATCCTTTCTCGTCAACGCCGCTTCCCTCCCAGCGAATCTTAATGCCCAGTTCGTCAAATGCCGCTTCCACAAATTCTCTGACCGTATGCGTCTCATTCGTGGCAAGTACATAGTCGCTGGGAGCATCCTGCTGAAGCATCAACCACATTCCCTTAATGTAGTCTCCTGCAAATCCCCAGTCTCTCTTTGCATTCATATTGCCCAGAGACAGCTTGTCCTGTCTACCTGCTATGATATTCGCAATCGCCAAAGTAATCTTTCTTGTGACAAAGTTCTCACCCCGTCTCGGCGATTCATGGTTAAATAAAATACCGTTACATGCAAACATATTATAGGATTCTCTGTAATTTACGGTAATCCAATAGGAATACAGCTTTGCCGCACCATAAGGGCTCTTAGGATAAAACGGCGTCTTCTCACTCTGTGGCGCCGTCTCAGGAATGCCGCCGAACAGTTCAGAAGTAGATGCCTGATAGAATCTGCATGTTCCGCCGTTAACTCGGATTGCTTCGAGCAGTTTCAAAGTACTTACTCCGGTTGCCTCCGCCGTATATTCCGGCACTTCAAAGGACACGCCGACATGGGACTGTGCCGCCAGATTATATACCTCGGTAGGTCGAATCTCCGCAATCAGTCTCATCAGATTGCTGGAATCCGTCGTATCCGCATAGTGTAAAAAGAATTTTACCTTATGATAATCGGAATGAATCAGATGATCTATTCTGGCAGTGTTGGAAATACTGAGTCTGCGTATCAGACCATGTACTTCATACCCTTTTTCCAATAAAAACTCAGCCAGATATGAACCGTCCTGACCTGTAATTCCTGTAATCAACGCTATTTTCTGCATATTGAATGATATTCCTTTCCTACTGTTATATGGGTTATTTTCTCATAAAAATAAGTTCATGTAAAGTTTATTGTAACGTCTTTATATATTCGGCAATGGCGTCATGCCAATCAGAAAACATGAAGTCTGTCGTCATCTTCAACATATAATTCTCCAAAATAGAATACGCGGGACGTTTCACCGCTGCACCGTATTCTTCTGATGTAATCGGCTCCACTACCGTGCTTTTGCCTGCCAGACGGAAAATCTCTTCCGTAAACTGCGCCCAGCTGCAGTCACCCTCACAGGTTCCGTGAAAAAGACCATAATTCTCGGTAGGAAGCAGATAAGCGATAGCCTTTGCCAGCTCGGCTGCGCTTGTCGGAGAGCCCACCTGATCTTTTACCACTCTTACCTTGTCATTTGTCTCTGACAAACGTAACATCGTCTTAACGAAGTTCTTGCCGTCACCGTACAGCCATGCAGTACGCACAATATAATGCTTATAGCTAAATTCCTTCACAAAATTCTCTCCTGCAAGCTTCGTTCTGCCATATGCTCCCTGCGGACCTACCGGATCAGTCTCCAGATAAGGTCTATGTCCATTGCCGTCAAACACATAATCCGTGGAAACATGCATCAGCTTGGCTCCCGTCTCCGTAGCTGCAATACTTAGATTGCGCGGACCGATAGCATTAATGCGAAATGCAAGATTCTCCTCATTCTCACACGCCTCTACTGCCGTATATGCCGCACAGTTGATAATCGCGTATGGACGTATCTCCCGCACAAATTCCATGACTTTATCTACGTCCGTAATATCCAGTTCTCCCACATCCGTGTTGATCAATTCATATTCCGTATTTCCTGCATATAATTGATTGATGGCGCGTCCTAACTGCCCATTCGCGCCGGTCACTATCACTTTCTTCATACTACCCTCCAGACTTCTTTTCTTATGTTGATTTATATTCTACAACCTATGGCAAAATTATGCAATTGTAAACCCAAATGCAGTCTAAGTTTGTGGATTTTTTCAAGTTTTTTCTAGTGACTCTACCTTTTAGTTATGATATACTAGCATTTGGATGTTTCTAAATTTTAGAAAGAAAAAGGAGAAGATGAAAGATGAAAAGAATGCAAGTACTCTTTCTTGTAGCTTTGTCTTCTACTCTTTTATTATTTGGTTGTGGAAAAGAAGACGCAGAGCCCGTCACAGAACCTGTTGTTGAACAAGTTATTGATGACGTGGATGAACCGCAAGTTATAGAAGAGCCAGAAGAGACAGAACCGGAAACCGACGAAGACCTTCCTCCGGAAGCGGGAATGGTCCGCAGTCGAATTACAAACGAGTGGGTTACAGAGGAGGTCAATAACACAAGACCGATTACCGTCATGATTCCTAATACAAAGACGGCATCGCAGTATGGTATTTCTCAAGCTGATGTCTTATATGAATGTAACGTAGAAGGAAGTATTACCCGACTGATGGCGCTGTTCCAAGACTGGACTAATTTCGACAGACTCGGTAACGTAAGAAGCTGCCGCGATTACTATGTTTACTGGTCCTTCGAATGGGATGCGTTCTACATTCACTTTGGCGGTCCTTTCTACATAGACGAAGTTATCAACCGTCCTGACACGGAAGATATTGACGGCTTGTCCAGCAGTAACTTCTGGCGCGCAAACGACACAAACAATTCTACCGATAATGCATATGTGGATACAAAAGGCATTCTGTCAGATATAAACAAACTTGGCTACGACTTAGAGTACCGTAACGGTTATTCTGATGAACAGCATTATCAATTCGCACCTGCGGACGCTCCTAATACTCTGGCTCAATACGGCAATGCAATCACCGCCAACAAAGTGGACATGTCACCCACTTATCCGGTGACAAACTGTTACTTTGTATACAATGAAGAAACCGGATTATATGACCGATTCCAGCACCTGTCCGGCGAAGCCGACGGTCCTCATGTAGACAGGGCTAACGGTAAACAGCTTGCCTTCAAAAATATTCTGATTCAGAATACTTATTATGAAGTTCGTGACCAGAAAGGATACCTTGCTTTCCAGTGTCATGACACTACCAGAGACGGATGGTTCTTTACAAACGGCAGAGGCATACATGTAACATGGAAGAAGACTTCCGATTACGGTGCAACAAGATACTATGACGATGCAGGCAACGAGATTGAGTTAAATACCGGTAAGACAATGGTATGTATTGTTGAAGACGGCGACTCTTTCTTAGTAGATGATGTAAAGATTGGTTCTACAAATTAATTTATAATTAATGCAACGGGGCTGCTATAGAGCAGCCCCGTTTTACTATTCCACCGCCTCGATGGAATCCACAATACTTAACTTTCCGATTCCGCGAAGCGGAATGGCAGTGGCAATCAGACATGCCGCCACGGACACGACCGCCGCCTCCACGATAGACACTATCGGAACTGCGCTAAACTGTAATCCGTCGTTTGCCGCCGCTTCTACGAACACAGTACAGATATAGCCGCAAACTGCACCAATGACGGAAGCAATGATTCCATAATATGCTCCTTCCCAAAGAAACGTTCTGTATAGACTTCCCCCACTCATTCCGATCGCTCTCTGCATACCAATCTCATTCACCCGTGTATGAATATTCGTATAGACCGTATTGATGATGTTCAAAATACCTATCAACCCTATAAACAGAATTAATCCCCAGCATAACAGTCTGATCTGCTCAAAGCTCTCCGCCATCTGCGCGTCCGACTGCCGATATGACAACCAGTGCGTTCCCGGGCTGCCCATACTCCATTCATTCATCCACTCCTCGAATACTTCCGGTTCAACATTTTCCGTAAGCGTCGGATAAACTTCAGAATACCTGTCATCTCCTGTCAACTCATGATAAAGTTCATTCGTTCCGATAATCTGCACTCCGTTCATGAATCCTGCATTATTGATACTAACCGGCTGCTGTGTAATGCCTGCTACCCGCAGTCTCCTGCCGTTGACCGTAATCATATCCCCCTTCTCAAACTGCGTACATTCTACCGCTTCTCCTTGGAAAGAGAACGGAATAGGGTTCACCACAAGACACGCTTCTCCGCTTCTGAGCGCCTCCCTATCCTCTTTCGTCAGCTCGGTCTGTGTTTTGTATTCGTACAGACTTTCTTCATCCACTGCTGCAATCTGGAAACTCTCCCATGACTGCAAAGCAAAATCCAAATCAACATTGATATTTCCGTTTTCATCCTTTGTATAAACAGTAAGCTTGGCTGTTGCCAGTTTGGAAACCGACTCATTTTCTTCTAATTTTGCAATTTCTTCCGGTGCAATTCCCACCGTTTCATTGGTTATACTGTAATCGCCTGTATGCATTTCCTGCACATTCCGGCTCGCATCCAGCAGACCGCTGAAACTTTGTAACGCCACATAAACCGTAATGCTCATCACGATGGAAAGAATCGTAATGACCGTCCTGCCGCGGTTTCTCTTTAAATTCAGCCTCGCATAGAAAGCCTCAAAGTTCCGAATCTTCTTAACCTTACGTTTGTGTCTTACCACCTTCACCGCCTGTCCGCTCATAGCAACCGTGGGTGAAACGCGGGATGCATATACTGCCGACGGATACGCCGCCAGCACGGCAAACAGCAATGTCACCGCTGCGCTTACGACTAACGGCAATATTCCTCCCGTACCGCTTCCTTCAATCATATCATTCAACTGCTGTGTAGTATCTGCCATAAATAGTTGCGGACTGATAAGACCGGTTGCCGCCATGAGAATCCATTTTGCCGACAGCGTACCAAGGAGCATCCCGAATGGCAATCCAAGCACACTGAGTATCACAATCTGTATGGTGACCAGCACATAGAGCTGTCTGCTCTCACCTCCGATTGCCCGCAGTGTGCCGTATTCCTTGATTCGTTTCGTGACAGCCACTTTAAGAATATTATAGATTACCAGCCCTGCTGCCAGAAGAATCAATACACCCACCATCACGCAGGCTACCATCATATACGGAAAACCTGAATCCTGAATGACGCCCTCTTTATCAGGATAATCTATTCCCAATGCATCCAACAGAACCCAGTTGTACTGCACTTGTCTGTCCACAATGTTAAGTTTTTGCATTAATTCATTTATGATATCTTGAAGCTCTCCGGAAGACACCGTCTTAAAGTCTGTTGAATACCGCATATAGCGCTCCGGCAAAATCGACTGTGCCGTGCCCTCTCCCACAATACCGTCTATAATCCCTGTCGCATAGCCAAGATAACTGTCTTCGAGAATACCTGTCAGAGTAAAATCAGCCGTATATTCATATTGCGGCTGGTCGTCCATCAACAGACTTGCTCTAAGAGAAAGCGTAATGGTATCTCCAATCTTTCCCTCGATTCCCATATATTTAAGCGTATCCTCGGAAAGCGCAATCTCTCCGGCGGATGCCGGAAGACGTCCCTCTTTTATGCGTCCCAAATCCGGATACGCCTTCAGCGCATCTCCGTGATATTCCCGCAGGAAAAGAGTCAGAGCGCTATTCTCTAGTTCCTTTACGCCCACTGTGATAAGGCTGCCTACATCCTTTAGGCGCGAATCTTCATGTAATATTTCACTCTGCTCTTTGGTCAGTTGGTGAAATGTAGCATAACGGTCACCATTTAAACCAGCCGCCTGCTCCACGCGCATAGATTGTAAAATTCCGACAGACTGTCCCACCACGGTAGTCGCAATTGTTGATAATATAATGGCAAGTAATATTAAAAACGAAGTCACCTTCTGTGCTTTTATTTCTCTCCATGCCAGTGATAAATAAGATTTCATGATTTCCTCCTCCTTTCTACACTCTCGTCGTGTATACGCCTTTCATCGTCTGACTGTCATCACACGCTTAGCTCCTCACGGGATTCTCCGTAACCACACCGTCCATAATCACAAACTGCCTGTCTGCCATACGTGCAATCCGGACATCATGCGTAATAATAACAAGCGTCTTACCCATCTTTCCACGGATATTTTGAAGCATCTCCATGACCTCGCCGCCACTCTTGCTGTCCAGATTTCCCGTCGGCTCATCTGCAAAAATAATATCCGGTTTTGCAATAAGTGCCCTTGCAATTGCCACTCTCTGCTGCTGTCCGCCGGACAACTCATGGGGCAGGTGCGTCAAACGTTTACTAATTCCGAGCAGATCTGCAAGTTCATTCAGATAGGCTATATCAGGCTGTTTTTTGTCCAATAACATTGGCATGGCAATATTTTCCTGCGCTGTCAAAACAGGCAGCAAATTAAATTGCTGGAAAATAAATCCGATACGCTGACGTCGAAACGCCGATAGCTCCTTATCGCTCATGCCGTATATATCTTTACCGTCATAAGTCAGACTGCCGGATGTCGGATGGTCCAATCCCGACAGCAGATGCAGCAATGTGCTCTTGCCGCTTCCCGACGGACCCATTATGGAAATAAAGTCTCCCGAGCGGATTTCCATATCCGCCTTGTTAAGAGCAATAATCCTATTCTCGCCGCTGCCGTAGATTTTAGATAACTCTTTTGCTCTGATATTCATAAAAACACTCTCCTTACCTTTAAGATAAGAAGAGTGTACTGTGTAAGTCTCAAGAAACGCTCAAGATTCTGTGTAAATATTTTGTTCTTTAAAAAATAGCCGTCGCCTTTGCACCTCCATTGACCCCGTTTTCCAGTAAAAGCTGTCCTCCATGCTTGATGCAAAGCATTTGGCTGGTATAAAGTCCCATTCCGAAATGTGCCGCATCCTCCTCTATCTTACCAAAAGGCTTTGCTCCTTCCCGAATCAATTTAGACGGATATCCGTTTCCGTCATCTGTAATTGTCATTGCAAAGTGCTGTCTGTCATCATAAAAATATTCACTGCTTGTACAAACTGACAAACCGATACTAATTTTACTTTTCGCGTATCTTGCCGCATTTCCGATCAAGTTCTCCGCTACCGTTAAGAATAATCCATGATCCACCATCAGACTCTGCGTATCATTGTCTGCACTGTCCTCGCCGGCATAGACATGAATATTCTTTGATGATGCAAGCAGCCTTGCTGTCTCCTCCAGCTCCTCACACAATAACGACAGCTTCACTTCCTTCTTCTGAACGGGCATCTGCTCCAGCCGCTGTATACTGCTCATCGCTTCCACATACCGCTCTAAACGCAGCACATAAGTCTCCAGCCGCTCCAGCGCATGTTCATCTGCCGTTCCCTGCCGCAATAGCTTCACCGTACCTTTTAACACCGTAACAGGGTTGCGTAAATCGTGAGAAAATGCTGCATTTAAGCGCTTACGCTCCTCCGCCTGCCGCCAAAGCTCCTGATTTGTCTGCAGCAGCTCAGCCCGCATCATCTCAAAGGTTGCACACACTTGTCCCAATTCATCCCCCGAAACATCCGGAAGTGAAAAAGTAAGGTCCTGTTCCCTGATTTTTTCCATTCCCATCTGTAAAGCGGCAATCGGTTTCCTTAATTTGTATTGGTAAAATAAAAGACTGGCAATGACTAAACTCCCCACGGGAACCAAAATACAAGCTAAGATCTCAACCCATTCTGTCACCCGCAAAATAAACTTCTGATTCCCAATCGGACCTTCCAGTTCTCTGACCACACCATCGCTAGTAATCATCATACCGCCCCTCGGATACTCCGCCGTAATCTTTCCGCAGACAAGAAATACCGCACTGATTATAAGCAGCGCTGTAATCATGCCGAACACCGACAGCATCACAAAGGATTTCTTTAAGCCCATATTCTTCATCCATTCCATTTATACCCGCACCCCCAAACCGTATCAATATAGCTGTGCATTGTATACCTTGCCATTTTGGCGCGGATCTTACGAATATGTTCCATGACCGTATCGCTGTTCCCGTCTCCGTCGATTCCCCACACACGTTCATATATCCGTTCTCTGTCAAAAATCTGTCCTGCATTCAAAGAAAGCAATTCTACAATATCAAATTCTTTTCTGGACAAAGAAACCTCCTGCCCGCCGATTGTAAGTAAATGTCCGGAATAATCAATTGCCAATTCCCCGAAAAACCTGACATTCCCATTCTCCTGCCGCCGTTGCTCCCGTCGCAGATGAGCCGCCACCCGCGCTGCCAGCTCGTCTAAATCAAAAGGTTTCACAATATAATCATCCGCTCCTGCCTGAAAGCCGATAATCTTATCAAAAGATTCCACCCTCGCCGTCAAGAATAAAATCGGACAAGTGATATGTTCCCTGATACTCTGGCAGACTGCAAGTCCGTCCATCCCCGGCATATTAATATCAAGCAGAATCAAATCCGGATTCTGTGATGCCTTGTTCAGAGCCTCCTCGCCATTATACGCTGTCATTACCTCATACTGCCTCTCGAAAAATTTTTTCATCATATCGACAATACCCGGTTCATCATCTACAATCAGTAACTTCTGTCTCATAAGCATCCATCCCTCAATAATACCATCCATGTCTGCACAAATTTCGCATAAATCTGGTATCTGCCATTTTACATTCTATCCTAAATATATTTTACCGTATAAATCTCAAGAAATTCTCAAATACTTCTTAAGCCCTCACTTTTACCGTTCACTCCATCAAAGCCGCCTCTCAGAGCATGACCCAAAGTTTTTGTGTAATTTATCCGATATAGTAAACGCAAAGAAAAAAATTTAAATACAGCCATGCCGTAACACTATACTCATACAATGCAGGTGACTTATATGCTCATGATTGCAGTCTGCGACGATGAAGTGCGTGAATGTCTCCATCTTAGCAAACAAATTCAAACTGTACTGGAAGAACTAAACATTCCACACATAATAAAACAATATAACAGCGGTCAACAGCTATTGCAAGCATCGGAAGAATTTGACATTGTTTTTCTGGATATTATCATGAGCGATGTAGATGGCTTACAAACAGCGAAAACATTCCGCCGAAATTTTTTTGATAAAATCTTGATTTTTGTATCTTCAAGCAGACAATATGTCTTTGATGTCTTTGAATTAGAAGCATTCGAATATCTCGTAAAACCGATAGATACAGGAAAACTTCGCCGGACGCTTTTAAGATGTGTCTCCAAAACAAATCAGTCATCTGAAGACTATATCATCATTTCCAAAGACCGGCAGACAAGAAAACTTTTTTTGGATGAAATAAGATATTTTGAAATTCACGGACGACTAATCGAAGCCCATGGCAAAAATCCGGTTTTTTCATGGTATGAGCAAATCGGGACACTGGAAACTATGCTGTTGAAGAAAGATTTTTTCCGATGCCATAAAAGTTATTTAATCAATCTGAAATATGTGGATGTCTATAATAAGACAGAAGCTACTCTCGACAACGGTGAAAAAATTCTGATTGCCAAGCGCAGATATGAATCATTCTGTACGGCAATGCTGGAATATATGCGTAAAAGCGGAGGTATTACAACATTATGAATCAGACTTGGTTATTTGGGATGCAATCGGCTCTTTTTCTATTATACAGTATCAGTTACACTTGGGCTGTACATAAGTTCTGCACGGATCATTTTACTTGCATAAACAAGCGGAAATATTTTTTCCTTGTTTTGTTCTCCGTCCTTTATGCTGCCAGTAATATAATCGGTCTATCCGGTTTACTTCCCTACCCTATGGGTCTTTTGCTTCCGTTACTGTGGCAAATTTTGTTCTTTTTCTGGGTTATTCTGCTGTACCACGGAGTCACTGCGCAGAAAGTATTGGCAGCCGCCCTTCTTCTCGCAGTGCGCTTACTGCTGCAACACTTTACGGAATCATTTCTTCATATCCTCACCCTCATTCTTCTACACACAATACACATAGAAATCTCTCCTTTTATCGAGCATAGTATAGATTGTTTAACCTATTGCCTCATATTTTTCTCCACCGTGTGGGGCACAATTCGTTTAAAGACACACATGACCGGTTTCTTGGCAAACCGCCTGCCCCGCTGGTATACTATGTTATCTGTTCCATTAATTGTTATCATACTTTTATGGGATTTTATCTATATCGGCGCCAGCCACGGTATATTATTGCGTGGCAGTGACCATCTTAATCTATACTATAATCAGCTTTTCAGTCATGTCGGGATCTTTGTGATGGCTTTACTTTGTATGTGCGGCATGGCTTTCTATCTGTTCGGTATGGATAGAATCGACATAGAGCAGAGACAAAAGGAGCAGTATCGCGCTCAAGTCTCCTTCTATCAAATGCTGGAAGAACAGTATTGCAGCTTAGAGCGCCTCCGCCATGATCTAAAAAATCATATCATCGGGCTACAGAGACTTATCGCCAACCAAGAATGGGATAAGATGTCGGATTATCTTCATAAAATGGCAGATTCAGGCGACATAGAATGCGCTGACGACCTAACCGGCAAGAGCATTGTGGATGCACTGCTTTACTATAAAAAATCAAACTTCTCCAGGTTGCGGGATTCGCTTGGCAGCCCCGATTTCCTATGGGAATGTGACGTGCATATTCCGCCCGAATGTCCGATTGCCGATTTTGATCTGTGTGTTATCTTTGGCAACCTTCTTGACAATGCACTGGAAGCCTGTCAGAAACTGCCTGCAAAAGCCGACCACTTTATTAAAATACATGCGCATATGGTCAAGAAATGTCTGTTGATAGAGATCACCAATAGCGCAAAAATTACACCTGACTGCCAAAAAGGTATTGGACTAAGAAATGTCAAAGATACTTTGGATAAATATAACGGTACTCTAAATATTTACACCGATAATAGCACTTTTCGCATTTCGATTCTCCTGCCATGCCTTCCTGCCGCATATGACATTAACCGGTCTGTATAATACATGATACTAATATTGTCCTTTCTCCCTGTCGAAAGAACAGATAGCTATACAGTTGCTTCTCATAAATCAGAAGGAGGGAAAATATTATGCATGCAAAAACAATGGAGGGTCTGATTGGAGCACGTACCAATATGAACATGACAAACGTTCCGATGAGAGTATACAAAGAAGCACGCCGCAAAGGCGATACCGCTACTATGGAACGGGCAATGGGCTATGTCAATGATTTTGAAGATAAAGCCTACCAGTATAAGGATAAAGCCGACGAAGGCATGAAGGATGAGGCGGAAGAGGCTAGAGAGAAAGAAAAGCTTGAACTTGAAGAAGCAATCGCGGAACGCCGTGAGGAACGCAAAAAAGCCGAAGAACAAAAAGAAGCTGAAATCATCTCCAATCTGTCCACATCGGAAAATCCGTCAGGCAATACCGACACAGTACCACAGACGCCCAAAACAGACAGCGTAGAAATCAGTCCTGAAGGAAGCGCTCTGTTAAATCAATCTGCCGACGCCATAGCCGCAAATCTGCCCGACGCTCCGGTCTTCTATTCCTCTGCCGGTGTCGCCGACAGAAACAGCACTACACAGGACGGAGGAGCTAAACTGGATGTCTCGGTATGACATGCCAGTACATTGAATGGTTTTGAGAAGGCTATTTTTCTCGAGTCTTCTCAAAGCTCATCAATGATGACATAATAGCAGTGTACTGATACCAAATGCTGACGTCTTTTTATATAATGCTTGAGATTTGAGCGTATTGACAAATTTCTCAATATGGCATATTATATAACAGTGATATATAACACCGTTATAGATGAGAGGGGATTAATGAGCGAAGCAGAACAGACAACACTACATTTAATTCTTTCAGCCGCTATGCAGGAATTTCTTGAAAAAGGTTACCAGTCCGCTTCTTTGCGGAACATTGTCAAAACGGCGGGCGTGACAACGGGCGCGTTCTATGGCTACTATGACAGCAAAGAAGATTTATTTGAAGCACTGGTAGGCGAACACTACAACTTTTTATTGAAACGCTTTTGCAAGGCGCAGAAAGAATTTGCAGAAATCCCGCCAGAAAAACAGCCCGACAATCTCACTTCTACATCCGGCGAATGTATGTATGAAATGCTCTTGTACGCCTATGAACACTTGAATGAATTTAAGCTCATACTTTGCTGTTCGGAGGGAACACGTTTTTCTAAGCTGATTGATGAAATGGTGGAAATAGAAACAAAAGGTACGCATGACTATTTAGCGGTTCTAGAAAAAATAGGCAGACCTGCGCCGCCCATTGATGAACGATTAGAGCATATCTTAATTACAGGAATGTTTAATACTTTTTTTGAACTGATTATACATGAAATGCCACTTGAAGAGGCAAAGCATTATCTGAAGGAAATGAGAGCTTTTTATACCGCCGGGTGGCTGAAAATTATGGGGCAGATTGCCCTATAATTCTTGATAATGGAAAGTGTAAACTTTCCATTATATTTGGCACGCGGGTTAGTTATTACTAACTTCGCCAAAACACTACTACCCCTAATACGGATATGCGAAGACGGTTATTTTGTCCTCATATCATAAAAATTTTTAAGAAGGAGGTTTTTTCAATGAAAAAACAGTCTAATCTATCAAGATTGATGGGTTATGCCGGATCCAAAAGGATATTGACCTATCTTTCTTGGGTATTGTCCGTAATGAGTGCGCTTTTAGCTCTTGTGCCTTTTTGGTATATATGGCGTATCATTCACGACATATTGGAAGTTTCCCCGGACTTTTCACAGGCGGGGAATGTCACAGGCTACGGTTGGTCCGCGGTATTGTTTGCAGTTATCTCTATTGTCATCTATATAGCCGCTTTGATGTGTTCGCACATAAGCGCGTTCCGGGTTGCCGCCAATATCCGCAAGGAGCTTCTGCGTCATATTACAGCCCTGCCGCTTGGGGTAACAGAACGGTATGGAAGCGGAAGGCTGCGGAGGATAGTAAACAGTTCCAGTGCCGCTACGGAAACATATCTTGCACACAGGCTGCCCGACAAAGCTGGGGCAATTGCCACCCCCATAGGGCTGCTTTTCCTGCTGCTTGTCTTTGACTGGCGATTAGGGCTTTTAAGCCTTGTTCCCGTTGTGCTTGGTTTTCTGATTATGATAAAAATGACAGGGAAAGACATGGAAAAGAGAATGGAACAATATCAAAATGCGCTTGCTGATATGTCAAATGAAGCCGTCGAATATGTAAGAGGCGTACCCGTAGTAAAAACTTTCGGACAGACGATCTTTTCTTTCAAGCGCTTCAAAGATGCGATAGACAATTACGAAACATGGGTAATTGCGTACACAAAGGGGCTGCGCCTTCCTATGATGTTCTATACAACGGCAATCAACGGCGTATTCGCGTTTTTGATTGCCGGAGGTATCTTTTTTACAAGGGGCGGCATAACAAATGAACTGCTGTTAAACCTTATCTTCTATATTGTAATTACACCTGTTATCGGTACAACACTCACAAAAATCTTGTTTATGAGTGAGGACGCAATGATTGTAGGCGACGCTATTAACAGGATTGATGAAGTGCTGAACGAAAAGCTATTGCCTGAAATTAAGAGCGAATACGCTCTGGTAAATAATGCACCGTCTGATAATTCCATTATATTAGAACACGTTAGTTACGCTTATGACAAGGAATCGCCAGCGATTTCTAAGAAAAATGCACTCAATGATGTATCTCTGCGGGTAAAACCGGGACAGGTGGTCGCATTAGTAGGAGCATCCGGCGGTGGCAAGACGACACTTGCAAATATCGTCACAAGATTTTTTGACCCACAAAAAGGACGCATATTGATAGGAAATGTTGACATACGCGACATTCCGAAAGAAACATTGATGAATAAAGTATCTTTTGTATTCCAGAACAGCCACCTTATCAATGCGTCCATATTGGAAAATGTGTGTATGGCAAAGCCTAACGCTACACGCGAAGAAATCGCCCATGCTCTGGAAGCTGCACAATGTTTGGATATTATCGAAAAATTACCGAATGGCATAGATACGATTGTCGGTACAAAAGGCGTGTACTTGTCCGGCGGCGAACAGCAAAGAATAGCGATTGCCCGCGCGATTTTAAAAAATGCGCCTATCCTAATTCTCGATGAAGCCACTGCGTTTGCCGATCCCGACAATGAAGTGCGCGTACAGCAGGCTTTATCTGCTCTTTCAAAAGGTGCATCTAAAGATTCCCCTAAAAAAACGGTTCTTATGATTGCACACAGGCTGTCGTCAATCATAGATGTGGATTGCATTTATGTATTGCAAGACGGTGAGATTGTCGAAAGCGGCACACATAGCGGGCTGATAGAGAAAAACGGCATATTTGCAAAAATGTGGAAGAACTATTCTGAAGCGGCAGAATGGAAAATTGCAAAGGAGGTAAACGCATGATTAAGATATTGCAAAGACGCTTTGCGTTATCAAGACAGGGGGCTGTTGATTTGATAAAAGGCTGTATTGCCTGCGTTGCACAGGATATATCCTTTATGCTTCCCGTTGGGCTGCTCTATTACTTTGTCATTGATACCATGAATGGAAACGTAAATGGAAGCCGTGTTGCTTTCTATGCGGTTGGTGCTTTAGTATGCTTATGTCTTATATTTATTGTGACTTGGTTTCAATATAATGCCACTTACTTAGCGACTTATGTGGAAAGCGGTGTAAGGCGTATATCCTTAGCAGAACAGCTTCGTAAAATCCCATTGTCCTTTTTTGGCAAAAAAGACCTTGCCGATTTGACAAATTCGATTATGGGCGATTGTGCCACACTGGAAACAGCGTTCTCTCATTATGTACCCGCTTTGGCAGGCTCCCTTATTTCCACAACACTAATCGCAATCTGCCTTTTTGCCATAGACTTTCGCATGGCTCTTGCGGCTGTCTGGGTTTTACCGATAGCATTTACAATCACATTCTTTTCAGCCCGCATACAGGAATACTTCAACCGTAAATCCGTAGCGGCAAATGTCGCGCTTGAAAGCGGCGTACAGGAGTGTATCGAAAGTTTGCAGGACTTAAAGGCGAACAATGCGGAAGAAAGCTATTTGAAAGGGCTTGGCAAAAAAATTGATTATGTGGAGAAACGGCACATTATAACGGAACTCGTGACTGCCCTTTTTGTTGTTTCTTCAACACTCATATTAAAGTTTGGAATTGCTACGGTTGCTCTTGTGGGTTCTGCGCTGCTCGTTCGTGGGGAAATTGATATTCCTCTATTCTTTATGTTTTTACTTGTGGCTTCAAGGCTATATACCCCTCTTGAGGGTGCATTGCAAAATCTTGCTGCGGTAATCTCCACCAAAACAAACATAAACCGCATGAATGAGATCCTTGATCAGCCTATTCAGACAGGCAGCAACAGGATAACAAATAAAGGCTATGATATTGTGTTCGACCATGTAGGATTTGCTTATAATACTGGGGAAGCTGTATTGAAAGACGTGTCCTTTACGGCAAAACAGGGAGAAGTTACCGCCTTAGTCGGACCCTCTGGCGGCGGCAAAACTACGGTGTCACGTCTTGCCGCGCGGTTTTGGGATATAAACAAAGGAAAAATCACTGTCGGCGGTATGGATATATCGAAAATAGAGCCGGAAACGTTGCTGTCGCTGTACTCTATTGTATTTCAAGATGTGACGCTGTTTAACAACACAATCATGGAGAATATCAGAATAGGCAAAAAAGACGCGACTGACGAAGAAGTAATTGCAGCGGCAAGACTGGCAAATTGCGAAGAATTTGCGGCAAAGCTCCCGGAAGGGTATAACAGTATGATTGGTGAAAATGGCTGCGAGTTGTCCGGCGGTGAAAGGCAGCGCATTTCAATCGCCCGCGCTTTCCTCAAAAATTCTCCTATCATTTTACTTGATGAAGCAACAGCAAGCCTTGATGTAGAAAATGAAACATTGATACAGGCTGCTTTGTCAAGGCTGATAAAGGATAAGACTGTACTTGTTATTGCTCATCGTATGCGTACCGTAAGCGGTGCAGATAAAGTGATTGTGCTTTCAGACGGTACGGTTGCAGAACAGGGAACGCCAGAAAAACTGATGAACACAGGCAAGATTTACCCACATATGGTAAAGCTGCAAATGATTAGTAATGATTGGGGCATTTAGCATGAATGCCGAATAGAAACTATGCCCCAGATGTCTTATCGGACTTTCGGTTTGGTGATGAGCTAAGCTGAAACTACGAGAACAAAATATGGTTCGGGGAATAACATTCCTCGAACCATTTTGACTACAATCCAAGATTCCGAAATACTTCGGAATCTTTTTATAAGGTGACTGCCGGATTTGAACCGGCGATAACGGTGTTGCAGACCGGGGCCTTACCACTTGGCTAAGTCACCACAAATATAAAATTGTACAGCTTAATGACTCCAACGGGAATCGAACCCGTGTTACCGCCGTGAAAGGGCGATGTCTTAACCGCTTGACCATGGAGCCTTGTCATTTCTTTCCGGCGCTTCTGTTATATACTATGCCGCACCCGTGTAAATGATAACCTAACGGAGATTATATTACCATACCCGGCTGCATTTGGCAAGGGGAATTTATATTTTTTGATGTAATCTGTTATTTATTTAGTGCTTCTTCCTGCAATTGGTCAAATTTTGCCATACATTCATCCACTGTAGCGCCACTTAACAAATCCCTCACGATCAAGCACGTATTTCCCCACTGTTCTACATCCATTCCCGCGTTAGAACCAAGGACATATACATTCTCTTGTATTCTGTCATTGAGCGGTTTCAACGCCGGAATACACTCCACTTCAACGTTTTTGGAGGGAGAAATCACTCTATTAGTCTCCGCATAGATTTGAAGTGCTTCATCTGAAAGCATAACATCCAATGCCGCCATTGCATCCTCCGCATGCTCAGCATTTATGCCAACTCCGAATCCTGTCATAGGCATAACCGGCATCTGCCCGCGACTGCTGGGAAATCCAATGACCAGCATCTCAAAATCTGTATTGCCGTATGCAGTCTCTGTATTGGCAGCACCCCAATACGCCATGACAATCGGCGTCTTCTGTGCCAGAAAATCTTCTCCCTCTCCCTCAATTGCCTCGCTCACATAAGCTTTCTCGGCATCAATGTAGCCCTTATCTATCATCTCCTGTAGAAATTCAAACCCCGGACGCATATAGTCGCTGTATTTGCTCTCTCCGTTGTTCAATGCCGCAATTTCTGCTTCCGTATTGCCGCCATTATATAAATCCGCATATGCCTGTGCCAAAACAAAGGTTTCCAACCACCATCTATTGGCTCCCACAGGAGTCTCGATTCCGTTCTCCTTAAATACTCTGCAGCACTCCAGAAATTCCTCCGGTGTTTCCGGCAGCTCAAGATTGTATTGATCAAACATATCCTTATTGATAAATAAACCGTAAGCTACAACTTCCTGCGGAATTGCAACTAATTTTCCATCTACTATATTTGCCGCTTTCACCACGTCTCTCAAATTTGCAGCGCAGTCAAGCTCTGATAAGTCACGCAGTTTGCCCTCCTCAGCCAGCGTACGTATCGTATCCGGATTGAGCAGATATAAGTCGTCCATATCGTTACGCGCCCTGTCAAGCGTCACATCATCATAGGTTTTGTCCTGATAGTCTTCCGCGGTGTATGTAACATATCCTACTTTCACACCGAGCTTCTCTTCCGCAAGCAAAACCGTCTTATCCGTTGCACTTCTCGCAACGTTTTCAACATCGGCTTCCGTCTTCTCCATAGGACTGAATAAATTGACGATTCTGTCAGTACTTTCCTCTGTTGTGACCAAATTTATATTTGATTTCTCTTCTCCTCCACATGCTGTCATTGTAAAAACTGCCATTCCTACTAAACACATTGCTGAGAACTTTCTAATACTTTTTTTGCCGTTGCTTCCCATAATTATCTCCATTTTTACTTTTTGGTGTACTGCTTGATTACTTGCTTTAATAATTCCACATTAATTGGCTTTGCCAAATGGACATTCATTCCTGCATTCAATGCTTCTTTCTCATCTTCCGCAAACGCATTGGCTGTCATCGCTATAATCGGTATTTCCCTTGCGTCCTCGCGCTCCAATGCTCTTATTGCCCTTGTAGCATCATATCCGTTCATAACCGGCATTTGCACATCCATTAAAATCGCATCAAACTCATTTTCTCCCGCGTTCATAAACCGCTCCACTGCCAGTTTTCCATTTTCGACAATCTCAACGTCTGCATTCTCTATTGATAAAATCTCACGAAGAATTTCCGCATTGATTTCATTATCTTCTGCCGCAAGGAAGTTCATGCCTTCGAGATTACTGTCTTCCCCTGCCTCTACTTTGTCTTCTTCTGTCTCCGCCTGCATTTCCAATATTTTTTCTTTAAATGCAGATACAAAAAACGGCTTCGACAATATCCCTGTATTCTCGGTCTGAGGTATTTTATTCGTCTCATCTGTATCATAATCCGTAAGGAATAGTATCAACGTCGTATCCGGAACAATCTCTCTGATGCTTTGCAAGGTCTGCCCCACTTCTGAATTTAATAAATTCAAATCAACCAAAACTACCTGATAGCTCTGTTCTGGATTGTCCCGTATTAAGGTTATGGCTCCTTCCAAAGTTTGCACTTTGTCCGCCACGATGCCTACTTCACTCATCAACATTTGTATATTATTACATGCCTCATCGTCTGCATCTGCCACCAAAATCCGAGATATACCCTTTTCCATCAAAAACTGCTTATCCGCTTGTCCTTCCGGTATACGGAACTCCACATCGACCCTGAAGAGGCTTCCTTTATCTACCTCGCTGAAAACTTCTATCGTGCCGCCCATCAATTCTATAATATTCTTGGTAATTGCCATTCCAAGCCCTGTACCCTGAACTTTGTTCGTCGTACTGTTTTCAGCACGGGTAAATGCGTCAAAAATTGTCTTCAAATATTCCTGAGTCATACCATAGCCATCATCTTGCACCTCAATTCGAATGTGCTCATACTGGCTGGAACGCTGTTTCAACCCGATAATTCGAAACCAGATATTGCCCCCTTTCGGCGTATATTTTACTGCATTAGAAAGAAGATTAATCAAAATCTGATTCACTCTCGTCTCGTCGCCTAATAAATGTTCATGCCTTATACCTGTTACCTCGACAAAAAATTTCTGTTCCCTCGCTTGTGCCATTGGACGAATGATTGCATCTACAGAAGATACCAAGTCATTCAGGGTAAATTCTTCGACGGTCAGTACAACCTTGCCACTCTCAATTTTGGATACATCTAAAATATCATTGATCAAGCTGAGCAAATGCTGTCCGGACGCCATAATCTTCTTTGTATACTCTCGTACCTTATCAGGATTCTCTGCATCCTTGGCAAGCAGCGTCGTAAATCCGAGAACTGCATTCATCGGAGTACGGATATCATGTGACATATTCGATAAGAAGGTTGTTTTGGAATTACTTGCAATCTGTGCCGCCTGCAGCGCCTCTGCTAATTGGTGATTGTGAAGTTCCCTTTCTTTCTCTCGTTCTTCTCTAATCTTATTCTGCTGTCGATGATTAAGATAATACAGAATACAACACAAGAAAAATGCAATCAGCATAACAGCAACAACTATAAAAATATTCTGATTAACAGTGGTTCCTTCCTGCTGAATCGCCTCAATCGGTACATAACCAATCAGGTAAATCGTTCCGCCATTAACTGACCACATATAATTCAGAGAATTTTTACCTCTAATATCGTGGTAAAACATAATATTTCGTCCGTTTTTCAAGCACTCAGTAACTTCTGTCCTAAGCTCATCCTCCTGAATATCATTTGCCCTGTAAAAATCCGACAAATTCAAATGTCCTGCACTGCGTTCACCCATTCCCTTAGGCTTCAACACAAATCTCTCAGTTTCTGCATCCATAATATAGAGCATTGCCCTTTTATTATAAAACCCCTCCGGAAGCGATTTGTCGAACGAATCGTATATATATTCAACATATAATGATGCAATATCCTGCCCATCTTTTATAACAGGGCATTTCATAGTGTACGCCCATGTTCCCATATAATTCACATATGATTTGGAAACTTGTACTCCATCTATTGTCCCTCCAGCCGTAAAATCCAAATCCTCTTCCGTGAATGCTTCTCCTGTGCTGGAAACGCCCTCTGTCTCACCCGTAGGAATCAAAGAGATCTTTACCATTGTCTCACTTCCGGCATAATAAGTAATATGCTCTTCCGGATTTTCTGATGCTGCAATCTGCTGTGCCATAAGTTTCTGATATTCTGCTTCCTTATTTAAGATTGCCTCTATAGTACTCTTAATTAAATCCAGACTTTCACTCAAATTCTGAACTGCTGATGCAGACATTTCCTTAGAAATCTTATGTGATACAGAAAATACAATAATACCTAGAATACCAAAAACCAATATAATAGAGAAAAATAAGGAAACTCCTTTATTCTTCTTTCTTATAACCTTCTTTTTCCCCATTTTAATCTCCGTTCCCCTCTGACTACTGCCAATCACTAAAACAATATTCTATTTTATATTGCAAAATAATTATATCTTCCCATTAGTTTTTATGTCAATATTATATGCAAGTGAAACAATAATGAATCATCAATGTCAATCAACACCCAGCTCACCTCGTCACTAATTATATCCAAAAAATGTAAAAGTCCGCAGACATTAATGTCTACGGACCCTTATAACTCCCCGAGTAGGGCTCGAACCTACAACCCCGCGGTTAACAGCCGCGTGCTCTACCATTGAGCTATCGAGGATTACAGTATTGCTTCGCAAAACTGTTGAAGAATTGCTCTGCAATTCTTCCCATCGGCTTTACGGAAGCTTTTGTCTGCTCCGCAGATTAACTATACGAGAATTACTGCGTAATTCTCGACATCGACTAACCTGTTTTGCATATGAGGACATACCCTCAAAACCGAACCTGAATCTCCTTATACAATGTCTTTCCTATCCTATGA
>CAMWQW010000004.1 GCA_947176505.1 uncultured Lachnospiraceae bacterium
CAAAGGAGCAGATTTTATTGTTCAGATTTTCAGGTTCGGTTTTGAGGGTATGTCCCTTGGAAACAACGCAGATTAACTATTTTTTTATACTATTTGCAAAAAAATGCAAATAGTGTTTTTTTTTTATTTTATTTATGATATAATTAAAGAAATTTGAGATTGATGTAGATTTTATGTGGTTAATAAGTAAGATCTATGTACAATCTTACAGATTGAAAAGGTTTTTAAATCTATAACTATAACGTGAGGTGGATTACATGGATACAAAGATTCTGCTTGAGAACGGAACCAATGAGTTGGAGGTGCTTGAATTTAAACTGGATGGTAATGCATATGGCATTAATGTTGCCAAGATAAAAGAAATCATTACCTATGAGCCGGTCACGCCAGTGCCGAATGCACATCCTAGTATTGAAGGTATTTTTATGCCGCGTGATACGATGATTACTGCAATCGATTTGAAGAATTGTTTACAGCGTGGTTGTGCGACTCCGGGAGGCTTATTTATAATAACAAGTTTTAACAAGCTGGATATTGCATTCCATGTGGATTCTGTTATAGGTATTCACCGTGTATCATGGAGGGATATTATTAAACCCGGCGCAACTGTTTCGACGACCGAAGAAGGTGTTTCAACAGGCATTATTAAGTTTGAGGATCGTTTGATTATCATTTTAGACTTTGAGAAGATTGTGACGGACATTAATCCGGAGACCGGATTGAAAATGACTGACATAGATGAGCTTGGAGATCGTGAGAGGAATAATATTCCTATATTAATTGCAGAAGACTCGCCTTTATTAAATAAGTTGATTGTCGATTCTTTACGTAAGGCAGGTTATGCTAACCTGATTCATACAGAGAATGGTCAACAGGCGTATGATGTTATCGAAGAGTGCAAGAGAGAAGGTACATTGAAAGAGCATGTACAATGTGTTATTACGGATATAGAGATGCCGCTTATGGATGGACATCGATTGACTAAACTTATTAAGTCCGATGAAGAGACGAAGGACATTCCGGTTGTGATTTTTTCTTCGTTGGTGAATGATGAAATGAAGAGAAAGGGTGCATCGCTTGGTGCTAATGCACAGCTTTCTAAACCTGAAATTGGTAATTTGGTACGCACGGTGGATGAGTTGGTTTTAAATCTGAAGTAGTATATACCAGAGTGATAAGAGCCGGGAAGTTCCCGGCTTTTCTTATCGGATAGAAATGTCGTATGTTTCTAATAAAATATTGCATATATAGTAGTGTATGGGGATGTATTACGGTAATAGCATAATATGAGGACACATGATGGAAGAGCGTGAACTGAAAGAATTAAATGATAAGATCAGGGATGCGGATTTGGTTCTTGTAGGGCTGGGGGAAGAGCTGCAGTACGATTGGAATGCATTGACGCAAGATCAACGTTATCAAGAGATAGAAGAAGAAATTGGTGGCAGAGAAGAATACATCTGGATTGTCCCTTTTTTACAGAAAATGATATTGAAACAATTAAGACAGGATAAATGGAGGACTGCATATAAGAATTTGAGTAATATGATTGCAGGAAAAAACTACTTCATTGTATCTTTATGTATGGATGATTATGTATATGATGCGGGCATTTTGGAGAACCGGATTGTAACACCATGTGGTGGTCTTCGTTTGATGCAATGTAATCGTAATTGTTCTCATGTGTTAAACTCTATTCCGCAGGGAAGCTATGATGCAGTGTTACGGTATTATAACAAAGAATTGGGTCTGAAGGATATGCAGGAACCGGTTTGTGAAAATTGCGGAGACAAACTCAGATTTAATCAATTAGGAGTGAATAAGTACGCTGAGGAAGGATATTTAGACTGTTGGAATGAGTATACGAAATGGCTGCAGGGTACTGTGAATAAGAGGCTATGTATACTTGAATTAGGAGTAGGAATGGAATATCCGGCAATTATCAGATTCCCATTTGAGAAGATTGTGTTTTATAATCAGAAATCGTTTATATGTCGTGTCCATTCGACACTTTATCAATTGGGAGAAGAAATCGGGGATAGAGGGAGAGGAATAAAAGATAATCCTGTCGATTTTCTTTGCCGCCTTGAGTGTACATAAATTTAGAAAGAATACCTTTTTAGAAAGAAAATTGTGAAATAGAGTAATTTATGTTAAAATTAAGCATAAAAAGTTTTATTGGAGAGAGATTATGAGTTCGAGTGAAGAATATTTGGATAGCCTTTTAAGATCTTTAACAGAAGGAGATAGCCATACCGATGAGGCTTCAGCTTTTGATACGCAGGAAGTGGACGCAGCAGGTATGACAAATAGTGCACAGGAAGCAGACATTTTCGACAGCTCAGCACCCGGCACCTCTATGAGCATGAACGAAATTGAAACTATGTTTGCATCTATGGGTGAGACAGCAGCGGAAGAGACAGCGAATGATGAAATGTTACAGGGTGATTCGGAAATGAATGAGAGTTCATTGTTTGACGAATTAACGTTAGAAAGTGAAGAGCCAACAGATGGTGTAGCGCTGGAATCGGATGAATCATTGGATGGATTGGTGCTGGATGACAGCTTTATGCCGGACGAATTGGCATTGGGCGAGGAATCGGCAATAGATGGGGTGGATCTGGACGAGACATTACTGGACGATTTGGTGCTAGATGAGAGTATGATGCCGGAGGAGACAGTGCCGGAGGAAGATGCCTTGGGTGAAATGACGCTGGGTGAGGAAGAATCGTCGGATGAAATGGAGTTGGATGAGACACTACTGGACGATTTGGTATTAGATGAGAGTCTAATGCCGGAAGAGACAGCATTTGCGCAAGAGGAGACTCTGGAAGAATCGTCGGATGATTTGACAGCTGAGGAGTCAGGGACGGATGATTTTGCTCTATTGGAAGAAATGTTACCGAATGAGTCGGAAAATGACAATGTATCAGATGATTTGGCACTAAGTGATTTGGATCTGGATGATCTTAATCTGGATGATTTGGGATTGGAAGATTCCGGTCAAATGGAAGAAAATACCGATGTGGACGAAATGTCCGTGGATGAGTTTGCGCTGGAGGAATCAGGTGAAGATGATGATGATTTATCTGCGCTGCTGGCAGGTATGGGATCTGATGATGATTTAGCGGAAATCAATGATTTGCTGGAGAAAGCCGATCAGGGGATGTCAGATGACGATGACATGCTTGCTATGTTGGGGGATGTTTCAGAACCGGATGAGGAATCGGGAGAAAATTACGATTTTTTTGCAGGAGCAGAAGTTGTAGAAGGAGATCCTGAGAATATTCGGGAGATTACGCCGGAAGAATTAGAAGAGCGAGAAAATTCTAAAAAGTCTAAGAAAGAAAAGAAGAAAGCGGAAAAAGAAAGAAAGAAGAAAGAAAAGCAGGAAAGAAAAAAGAAGAAAAAAGGCGGACAGGAGGAGTCTGACGAAGAGAGCAAGGACGACGAACTGAATGACTTGCTGGAAAGTATGGATGTGACCGGCGGAAAGCCTAAGAAACAAGGTTTCTTTGGAAGACTTTTGGAGGCTCTTTTGGATGAAGATGAGGATGATGAGTTTGCCGCTGGCGGTGAAAATGAAGCAGGGTCAGAAATTGCTAATTTATCAGATGAAAACAAAGAACTTTTGGCAGAATTAAAAGCTGAAGATAAGAAGAACGCTAAGAAAAAAGACAAGAAGGAGAAGAAGGGAAAGAAAGGTAAAAATAAAGAAGGCGAAGCCGGAGCAGAGGGAGATGGCGAAGAAGGCGCAGCCAAAGCCAAGAAGCCTAAGAAGGAGAAGAAGAAAAAGAAAGAAAAAGAGAAAAATATTGAGGATGAACTTAAGGCTCCTGAGAAAAAACTTTCTAAAAAGAAAGTGTCGTCAATCTTTTTATTCTGCGCAACAATTGCTGCATGTATCATCTTGTTGTCAACACTGCTTCCGACGCAGATTGAAAAGCAGGAGGCAAGAGTGGCATATGATTACGGGCAGTATGAGCAAGTATATGAACTGCTTTACGGCAAAGAATTGAGTGAAGAAGATGATGCGCTGCTTCAGAAGAGCAGTATTATTCTGCAGACACGACGCAAATTGGAATCCTATGAGAATTACACTCAGCTTGGTATGCCGTTAGAGGCGTTAAATGCGTTGATGGAAGGGGTAAATCGGTATCATAATTTGAGAGATGAGGCTGAATTGTACCGTGTCAGCGATGAATTGTATGATGTATATGAACAAATACTTTCGGCGCTGACAGAGAGCTATGGAGTGTCAGAGTCGGAAGCATTGGATATACTTTCTTCGGGAGATGATGTGACATATTCTCAAAGGTTAAGGTCAATCGTTTACGGAGAGGTTTTGAGTAATGGAGAAGATGACCTTCCGGAAGTAAAACAGGATGTTTTACCGGAGGAAGAGGAGATTATTGACAGACTTCAAGATACAGAGGAAGCGGAAGAAACAGATGAGTTGCAGCAGACAGCGGAAAGTGACGAATCGGCGCCGTCAGGAGAAAATGATGAAGTAATGCAGGCGGAAGAGGAAACCTTGGGAGAATAGGCAGGAACGGAGAAATATGGTTGCAGTAATTGATTATGATGCCGGCAATATCAAAAGTGTAGAGAAAGCGGTAGCGGCACTGGGAGAAGAAGCGGTGATAACAAGAAATGCTGAGGAAATTATGTCGGCTGACCATGTGATTCTTCCGGGTGTTGGCGCCTTTGGCGAGGCAATGGAGAAGATTCATCAATATGGTTTGGTGCAGGTAATCAAGGATGTTGCAGACAAAGGCACGCCTTTTCTTGGCATATGTCTTGGACTACAGTTATTGTTTGAGAGCAGCGAGGAGAGTGCAGGCGTAGAGGGACTTGGGATTCTGAGGGGGAGAATTGTAAGACTGCCCGAGGATAGGGGACTAAAAATACCGCATATAGGTTGGAATAGTCTTCGATATCCGAATAAAGGCAGGCTGTTTGCAGGTATTCCCGAAGAATCATATGTATATTTTGTTCATTCCTATTTCCTTCAGGCGGCAGAGCCGGAGATTGTTACGGCGGCGACAGAGTATGCGGAATACATACACGCCTCTGTTGAAAAAGGCAATATATTTGCCTGTCAATTTCATCCTGAAAAGAGTTCTGATGTAGGTATGCGGATTCTGAAAAATTTTCTCAGCATATCCTAAACGGATAATCAGATGCGAATAGGAGAGCCAACAATGGGAATGCACACAAAGAGAATAATTCCTTGTCTGGACGTGAAGAACGGCAGAGTAGTAAAGGGTGTAAATTTTATTAATTTTAAAGATGCGGGTGATCCGGCTGAAGTCGGGGCTGCCTATGATCGTTCCGGTGCGGATGAGCTTGTTTTTTTAGATATTACGGCATCTTCTGATGCGAGAGCAACGGCGGTAGAGATGGTGCGTAAAGTCGCTGAGAAAGTGTTTATACCTTTTACGGTGGGCGGAGGAATCCGTACAGTGGACGATTTTAAAGCTATTTTGCGTGAAGGGGCAGATAAAGTATCTGTCAACTCAGCGGCAATTATGAATCCACAGCTTATTTCGGATGCAGCGGATAAATTCGGAAGTCAATGTGTGGTTGTTGCAATTGATGCAAAACGGCGTCCGGACGGAAGCGGATGGAATATATATAAAAACGGCGGAAGAGTTGATATGGGAATTGATGCCGTGGAGTGGGCGATGAAAGCTGACCGATTGGGGGCAGGAGAAATCCTTCTGACAAGTATGGATGGCGACGGTACGAAAGCCGGATATGATTTAGAACTGACCAGAGCGGTTTCAACGAATGTATCGATTCCGGTTATCGCATCCGGAGGCGCCGGGACGATGGAGCACTTTTATGAGGCATTCACCTTCGGAGAGGCTGATGCGGCATTGGCGGCTTCGTTGTTTCACTTTAAGGAGATGGAAATCTGTGAATTGAAACGTTACTTAAATGAAAAAGGTATTTCTGTTCGGCTATAGCGTTATTGAATGTCAGATTAATCTGTTACGGCAAGAATGATGGTTTATATACAGAAAGAGGAGATATATGCGATGGCGATGCTGAGTAACGATTGGGCGGCAGCACTGGATGGAGAATTTCATAAAGCATATTATAAAGAGTTGTATACTTTTGTGAGAGATGAATATAGTAAGAAGGTAATTTATCCCCCCTCGGAGGAAATATTCAGCGCGTTTCATTTTACGCCGTTGCATGAGGTGAAGGTTCTTCTTTTGGGACAAGATCCGTATCACAATGAACATCAGGCTCATGGTATGAGTTTTTCTGTTCCACAGGATCAGAAGGATATTCCGCCTTCTTTACAGAATATTTATCAAGAGCTTCACGATGATTTAGGGTGCTATATTCCGAATAACGGATATCTTAAGAAATGGGCAGATCAAGGAGTACTGCTACTCAACACGGTATTGACAGTGCGCGCGCATCAGGCGAATTCGCATCAGGGAAAGGGATGGGAACAGTTTACGGATGCCGTTATCCAAGCAGTGAATGCACAGGAACGTCCAATCGTCTATCTTTTATGGGGACGTCCGGCTCAGAGTAAAATTCCTATGTTGACGAATCCGAAGCATTTGATTTTGAAAGCACCGCATCCGAGTCCGCTTTCTGCATATCGTGGTTTTTTTGGGTGTAAGCATTTCAGCCAGTGCAATGAGTTTTTAAAGTCAAATGGTGTGAATCCGATTGACTGGCAGATTGAAAATATCTGATAACAGATTTTCGGTTTTTCTTTATTAAAATGATATGATAATGATGAAAGAGTGGTGCCCCGCGTCAACTTATATGATGCGGGTAATTTATTTCCATAAATATAATCCGAAAATGGTATACAAATTTGAGATATAGATTAGATAGTCGGATTTATAGTATAAGATGTGATAATATTTATTAAAAAAACAAATTATTGATATGCATATAATCACATTTGCAGATTATATGTTAAGGTGGTAAGATAAATGTGCAAGATAATGTATGATAATTTATCTGTATGGTTGAGACAGAAGAGAGGAGTAGTGTTCTAAAGATGAAAAAAATACCGTTTGTATCAAAAGAGAAAATTGAAGAGATTGTAAAAACATATCCGACACCTTTTCACATTTATGATGAGAAGGGAATCAGAGAAAATGCCAAGGCAGTACAGGAGGCTTTTGCATGGAATAAAGGATTTAAAGAATATTTTGCGGTGAAGGCATGTCCGAATCCGTTCTTGATTCAGATTCTTCATGAATATGGTGCCGGGTGTGACTGTTCGTCGATGACAGAATTGATGTTGAGTAATGCGCTGGGAATTAATGGTCATGATATTATGTTTTCATCCAATGATACGCCGGCGGAAGAATATGAGTATTGTGACAAAGTAGGCGGCATCATTAACTTAGATGATATCACACATATTGAATTTGTGGAAAAAATACTGGGGAGACTTCCGGAAACAATGAGTTGTCGATATAACCCGGGTGGGATATTCCAGATGAGTAATGGCATTATGGACAATCCCGGTGATTCAAAATACGGCTTTACTACGGAGCAGTTGTTTGAAGGGTATCGGATTTTGAAAGAGAAAGGGGTGAAGCATTTCGGAATTCATGCATTTCTTGCAAGCAATACTGTGACGAATGAATATTATCCGGAACTGGCAAGACAACTTTTTGAGCTGGCTGTTCAGATTAAGGAGCAGATTGGTGTAGAATTAGAGTTTATTAATCTGTCCGGTGGAGTGGGAATACCGTACACACCGGAACAGGCAGGTAACGATATTCGTGTGATAGGCGAGGGTGTTCGTCAGGTTTATGAGGATGTACTCGTACCAGCAGGAATGGGAAATGTGGCAATTTATACTGAGATGGGACGTTTCATGATGGGACCTTATGGCGCTTTGGTAACGCAGGCTATTCATCAGAAGCATACGCATAAAGAATATATCGGAGTGGATGCATGTGCGGTGAATCTGATGCGCCCGGCAATGTACGGCGCGTATCATCACATCACAGTATTGGGGAAAGAAAATGCTCCCTGTGACCACAAATATGATGTGACAGGCTCGTTGTGTGAGAATAACGATAAATTTGCCATCGACAGAATGCTGCCGGAAATTGAGAAGGGAGATTATCTCGTAATTCATGATACCGGCGCACATGGTTTTGCGATGGGATATAATTACAATGGCAAGCTCAAATCGGCTGAATTATTGCTGAAAGAAGACGGTGACGTACAGTTAATCAGGCGTGCCGAGACACCGAAGGATTACTTTGCGACGTTTGACTGCTTTGATATTTATGGCAAACTGGGGAGTGCTGAATAATAACTGCCGGAAATGGGAGTTGAACAGAAAACGATTGGCGGAAAGGATTGATTACTGCAAAATCTGCAGTGCTCAATCCTTTTAAATCATCACACAAAAAAATAGCTAAAACACTATCCGATCAAGCATTTCAGCTACCCAAGTATAACTGCCGGCGATGGGACTTGAACCCATACGTGGTTGCCCACAACAGATTTTGAGTCTGCCTCGTCTGCCATTCCGACACGCCGGCGTGTCTAGCAACGAGTTATATAATAACATAACTGTGGCAAATTGACAAGAGGTTTTGAAAAAATAATAGATTTTAATAGCTTAGTGTGGAAAACTGCTTGGAGAGCGTGGTTGATTTAAATGTCAATAGTTGATATTCCCGTGGCTGTTGCGTATAATATGATAAGCAAGGAGAATAAACCGGGTGTACAAAAGCCTCAAAATGTGCTATATTGGATAATGACGCAACACTTTTGTAACATTTGAAGATAAAGCATAGGGGAAAACAAATGAGTAAACTTGGAAAAAAGGCTTTTGCGCTATTTCTTGCCGGCTTCATGATGACGATACCGGTATGTCAGGCGGAGGCTGTGGGAGCTGGTAGCTCTATTGCGAGAGGAATCGACGTATCAAAGCATAATTTGGCAATTGACTGGAGTCAGGTGCCTTCGTCAGGAGTAAGTTTTGTTTTTGTAAAGGCTGGAAGCACTAATTCGGGTGTGGATCCGTATTTCGATGCTAATATGAGAGGCGCAAATGCGGCAGGGTTAAAGACAGGTGTTTATCTGTACTCATATGCGACCAATGCGGAACAGGCACAGAACGAAGCGAATCTTATATTGCAGTGGATGAGTAATTATACTGTCAGTTATCCGGTAGTGTATGATATAGAAGATGCGTGTCATAAGAATATGTCTCAGGCACAGCTTCAGGAACTTATCAATACATTCTGTTCGGCAGTTGAGGCACAAGGATATTATCCGGTAGTATATTCCAGTAAGAATATGTTCCAGAATAAGATTGGCGATATCAAGTATGATAAATGGGTAGCACAGTATGCAGACAATTTGGAGTACAGCGGAGCCTCTTTCTGGCAGAATACTTCACATGGCAGCGTGGCAGGTATTCCTACCAGAGTAGATATGAATTACCAGTTTAAAGATTATTCTTCCGTAATTATTGCAGACGGATTTGCATCGCGCGGAGACCAGAAAGTTTTCTACGCGAATTATAGAATGCAACGTTCCTGCTGGGCGAACTGGGAAGACAAGAAATACCATTTAGATGAAAACGGATTTGTGCAGAAGGGATGTTGGTTTGAGGATGAGACGGGGAAATATTTTCTTGCAACCAAGGACGGACATGCACTTCGCGAAGATGTGACTATTGAAGGAGTGGAGTACTATTTTGATGAAAATGCGGTCATGCAGACCGGATTCGTACTCAGACCGGACGGCAATACATATTATTATGATGCTTCCGGCGCGCTTCAGAAGAACGTGACAGTAGAAGTTGACGGAGTAACCTACGAAGTCAACAAAAATGGCATAGCGACGGTTATACCGCCACAACCGGAAGAAACACCGGCAGAAGCGCCTATGGAAGCGGCAGAAGTCGTAAACGGTTAAGAGTAGATTTTAATATTGATACCGTCAATATGGCGGTGGAATGGAGATGTCTATGAAACCTCGTAAACACAAGCGTAAAGAGTCTTTCTCTGTTCTGTTGATTTCTAATACGGGACACAACAGTAAGCAGTATCATATTACAAAGTCTTGCATGCGGCTGGTTGCAGTCTTTGTGTGTCTTGTATGTATTACCTTCGGGTGGTTTACATATCGATATTTGACAGGGCAGGAGAACATCAGCATAGCAGCAGGCGATAATAAGGATGAGGAACAGACAGAGCTTATGATGCAGCTTGCGTCTCAACAGGAAGCAATAAAGCAGTTGGAGGAAGAGAAAGCGGATCTTGCCAACCAGAATAATGCGCTTACATCAGAGAACAGAGCATTACTTGAAGCGGCGAAGTCAAATATGGGCATAAATGAAACAGAAACTGCCGTAGAACCGGAGTCTGATGCTGCATTTCCAAGCAGGTATCCGTATTCTGAGGCGGGAATCGTATCAACAAAATATTCACAGGATCACCCATATGTATCAATTGAGACGCAGGATGAAGGAAATATTGTTGCGGCGGGGGAAGGCACGATTACGGAAATTGGCTCGGATGCCGATCATCCGCTTATTATTGAGATTGAACACGGTAACGGGTACAGAACACGATATATGTTTGTACAAGATGCTGAACCTCTGCACGAAGAGGGAGATAATGTTCAGATTGGAGATGTCCTAGCGGCGGTCAATGCAGAAAATGAACAAGTGGACTATCAGGTTATATTTGAAGATGAACCGATAGATCCTCTAATAGTATTTGAAGCAAAAGGATAAAGGAGAAGAATGTTATGTTAGGAAAAGGGAAAAACGAGAATTATATGGATGATGCGAAGACTAAGGTTGGAACTTTGATTGGAGCGGGGACTGTTTTTGACGGTGATTTGTCTTCATCGGAAACAGTGAGAATTGACGGTGTTGTCAACGGGAATTGTACCTGTGAAAAGAAACTGATTCTTAGTGCCGAAGGACAGGTTAAGGGAAACATTAACGCGCAAAGCGTTATTATTTCCGGAAAAGTTGACGGAGATATTGTTGTCAGCGGAAAACTGGAGTTGTTGTCTACGGGTAAGATTGCTGGAAATATTACGGCAAGTTCTCTTGTAATAGATGAAGGAGCATGTTTTGATGGCAGATGTACGATGACGGCTTCCTTAGGACAGACAGCAGGTTATCTGCCTGATAAATCAGAAGAACGCGTGCAGGATGTTCAGGAAGAGAAGAACTATTCGAAGTCACATAAATAGGGAGCAATATGAACTGCAAAGAGACAGAAAAAAAGATACCTTCTTTTCTGCAGGATGAACTGGATGGAAGCAAGTTAGAAGAGTTCATAGAACATGTGGAGAACTGTTCCGAATGCAAAGAAGAATTGTCAATTCAGTTCTTGGTCACCGAAGGATTAGAGCGGCTTGAGGGTGGAAATAATTTTAATCTGCAGGAAGAACTTCTTATGAAATTGGAAGGTGCTGAACACCGTATCAATGTGCATCGAATGCTATGGTATATATTGATATGCTTGGAAGCAGCGGTTGCTGCGGCAATCATCATCGCTTTGTGCGTGGTGTTTAGGTTATAATATTTATAAATGAGGATACAGTATAAGAGAAAGTTATCGGATTATTTTGAATTGTCTGTGCGCTTTCTCTTTTCATGTGTTTTTTCAGACCATAGGGTTTTCAAAAAGTATATTTATGGTATATAATAAATCTTATATGGGCATTTGATAGAACATACATTTATTATAGATAGAGAATTTGGAAAGGTATAAATAGATATGCGCCAGAAACTCGTATTAATAGACGGTCACAGTATACTGAACAGAGCTTTTTATGGTGTGCCGGATTTGACCAACGGACAGGGACTTCATACCAATGCGGTGTATGGTTTTCTTAATATCATGTTTAAAATTATAGAGGAAGAGCAGCCGGATTATTTGACGGTAGCTTTTGACGTACATGCGCCTACTTTTCGTCATGAAATATATAAAGATTATAAAGGAACAAGAAAGCCTATGCCGCAGGAATTAAGAGAGCAGGTTCCTGTTATGAAAAAAATGCTGCAGGCAATGGGAATCTGTATCATGGAGAAAGCAGGGCTGGAAGCGGATGATATCTTGGGAACACTGGCAAAACGAGGAGAGCAGGAAGGAATGGAAGTTGCTCTCGTATCGGGAGACCGGGATTTATTACAGATTGCCACCGATTGTATCAAGATCAGAATTCCGAAAACAAAAGGTGGCAGGACAGAGATAGAAGACTATTACGCGAAAGATGTGGAGGCAAAATATCAGGTAACACCAACACAGTTTATTGATTTGAAAGCTCTTATGGGCGATACGGCGGATAACATTCCCGGAGTGCCTAAAGTGGGAGAGAAGACGGCTACGGAGTTGATGGTTCGATTTGGTTCCATCGAGAACATATATACTCATGCAGAAGAGATAACAAAGAAAGCCATCAGAGAGTCATTGCTTGCGAACAGGGAGCTTGCAGATTTAAGTAAGACGCTTGCGACAATTAATGTAAACAGTGACATAGACTATAATTTCGAAGATGCTAAGGTCGGGAACTTCTATACCGAAGAGGCATATCTTCTGTGCAAGCAGTTAGAATTTAAGAATCTGCTCACAAGGTTTGAGAAGGATGTAACGGTCACGAATTCGCAGACGCAGTTTTTTGAGGAGATTACGGATTTGGCGCAAGTGGAAGCTTTGTTTGAGGAATGCGTAAGACTCGGCAAGGAGAGTGAAGGAAATTGCGAACTCGGGCTGGCAATTTTGTCGGATAAGGCTGATTCAGAAGATTATATGGGGGCAGCAGTTGCCGTCAATAAAGAAAAAGTGCGATTTATTCCGTGTCAGGGAATTGTAACGGCAAAATATTTATCCGGTAAGATTTCGGATTTATGTGAAAGAAAGTTATGTAAACTAAATATGTTCGATATTAAAAAAAGCTATGATCAGATAGAAGTTAGGGACAGTGTGAATGCCCTGCAACGCGACGTGATGGAACCTTACAGAGAACACCGCTATTTTGATATTCTTTTGGCTGCATACCTGCTGAATCCGCTTAAGAATGATTATGCGGTGGAAGACATTGCCAATGAATATTTGAGTCTTGCCATACCGGATAGGAATCAAGTATGCGGTAAAGCGTCTTATGCAGACACCTATGAAGCGGATGCGCGCAAGATTGTGGAATACGCTTGTTTCAATGCCTATGTATGTCTGGCAGCGGCGCCGCTTTTGCGTGAACGACTTACGGAACAGGGCATGTATGAATTGATGTATGAAATAGAAATGCCGCTTACCAGAGTGCTCTACGAGATGGAGCAGTATGGTGTATTGGTGAAACCGGATGAGTTAAAGGCATATGGAGAAGCGCTGATTGGCAGGATTACGGAATTAGAGCAGTCCGTTTATAAGCAGGCGGAATGTGAATTCAATATTAATTCACCGAAACAACTTGGAGAAGTTCTTTTTGATAAGATGGGGATCAAAGGCGGTAAGAAGACAAAGACCGGTTATTCTACCGCGGCTGATGTGTTGGAGAAATTGGCGCCGGAATATCCGATTGTGTCGGATATTTTGGAATATCGGGGACTGACAAAACTGAAATCTACTTATGCGGACGGGCTGGCGGCGTATATTGATGAAGGAGGCAGAATACATTCTACATTTAATCAGACAATCACGGCAACCGGACGGATCAGTTCGACAGAACCGAATTTACAGAACATCCCTATGCGTATGGAATTGGGCAGACGGATTCGCAAAGTATTTATTCCAATGGATGGCTATCTTTTTATGGATGCGGACTATTCTCAGATTGAGTTGAGAGTGCTGGCGCATATGTCCGGTGACAAACAGTTGATTGAAGCGTATAAGATGGACGAAGACATTCACCGCATTACGGCATCTAAAGTGTTCCACACGCCGTTTGAAGAGGTGACGGACTTGCAGAGACGGAATGCTAAAGCGGTTAATTTTGGCATTGTGTATGGCATCAGCTCCTTTGGCTTAAGTCAAGATCTGAGCATTTCTAAGAAAGAGGCAGCGGAATATATCGAGCAGTACTTTGAAACATACCCTGACGTGAAGAGATTTTTGGATACTATGGTGGAGGACGCCAAGAAGAACGGTTATGTCACAACGATGTATGGACGCAGACGTCCGATTCCGGAATTATCTTCCGGAAATTTCATGCAGAGATCCTTTGGCGAACGTGTCGCCATGAACTCGCCTATTCAGGGAACTGCGGCTGACATTATGAAAATTGCCATGATTCGTGTGTGGGAGAGGCTGCATAAAGAAAGATTAAAATCCAGACTGATTCTCCAAGTGCATGATGAATTGTTAATAGAAACGTGTGTGGGGGAGGAAGAACAAGTGCGGAAGATCCTGACGGAAGAAATGCAGCATGCGGCAGATTTGGCGGTTAATCTTGAGATTGATCTGCATACGGGAAGCGATTGGTATGAGGCAAAGTAGATGAAAGTGATAGGAATTACGGGAGGCGTCGGTTCTGGCAAGACACAGATACTAACTTATTTACAGGAGCGTACAAATTGCCGTATTATCGTGGCGGACAGGGTGGCGCATGAATTGGAGGAACCGGGAGGAGCCTGCTATGAACAGATTGTCACGCTGCTCGGAGAGGAGATTCTTGGTAAGGACGGTAGTATTATTAAGACTGAAATGGCGTCAAGAATTTTTAGTGACAGTAATCTGCTCATAAAGATAAATGAGATTATCCATCCGGCTGTTAAGGAATATGTCAGAAAAGCAATTGCGGAGGAATGTGAGAAGGGACAGATTGACTATCTTTTCATAGAAGCAGCTCTTTTGATAGAGGACGGTTACGATGAAATCGTGGATGAGATGTGGTATATTCATACGGATGAGCCGGTCAGGAGAGAACGTTTAAAGTTATCCAGAGGATATTCAGATAAGAAGATAGATGCCATTATAAAGGAGCAGTTAGCGGAGGAGGAATTTTACCGGCACTGCTGTGTAGTGATAGATAACAGTAAAGCATTGCAAAATGCTTTCAGACAGATTGATGAGAAATTGGGGGAAGACTTGTGTCAGAAACAATGAAATTTCCGGGACAATTAGTATTTGGATTAGATATCGGAACGAGGAGTATCGTGGGAACGGTAGGATATCGTGTCGGTGAGAAATTTAATGTGGTTGCGCAGAGCATCAGAGAGCATGGAACGAGAGCCATGCTGGATGGTCAGATTCATGATATTTATAAAGTGAGCGCGACCATAAGCGAAGTGAAGAGCGATCTGGAAGATAGAATCGGAAGGGAATTAAAGGATGTGTGTATTGCAGCCGCAGGACGTGTCCTTAGAACAGTGACTGTAAGGGTCGATACAGAATTAAGCGGTGACAGGGAAGTTAACGGTGAGGACATTTATGCGCTGGATTCCATGGGAGTGGAGAAAGCATACGAGGAATTTCTGGAGAACAACGATACCGATTTGAAATTCTATTGCGTCGGATATTCGGTAGTGCGATATTATATGAACGGATATACGATGGGGAATCTTGAGGGACATAAGGCAAAAACCATTGGCGCTGATATTATTGCAACATTTCTTCCGGAAGATGTGGTTGACGGTCTGTATAAGGCAGTAGGCGGAGCAGGGTTGGAAGTAGTGAATCTGACGCTGGAGCCGATTGCGGCGATTCAAGTGGCGATTCCGGAAATGTACCGTATGTTAAATATAGCATTGGTTGACGTGGGTGCCGGAACGTCTGATATTTCCGTGACTAAGGATGGCAGTATTATTGCATATGGTATGATTCCTATCGCGGGGGACAGTCTGACAGAAGTAGTTGCGAAACATTGTCTGGTGGATTTTGCGACGGCGGAGCAGATTAAGAGAGAAGCAGGCATAAAAGAAAGCATAGAGTATAAAGATATCATGGGATTATCCCAGACGATTTCGGCTGCTAAGATAGAGGAAGTGACGGCAGATGTGATTTCTGATATGACCGGACAGGTAGCCGACAAGATTAAAGAGCTAAATGGAGACAAATCTGTCAGTGCAGTGTTTGTGGTCGGCGGTGGAGGTATGCTGCCGGGATATACGGATGCGCTTGCGGATAAGCTGGGGATTCAAAAAGAGAGAGTGGCGGTTCGCGGCGAGGAGGTTATGCAGAATATCGAATTCCTAGAGGCGGATGCCAGAAGAGATTCGCTTATGGTCACACCAATCGGTATCTGCCTAAGCTTTTATGAACAGAGCAACAATTTTATCTTCGTATATTTTAACGATCAGAGAATTAAGATTTATGACAATAATAAAGTAGCGGTAGTAGACGCGGCAATGCAGGCGGAGTTCGCTAACGACGGGCTGTTTCCGAAACGCGGAAAAGAATTAAATTATGTTGTTAACGGCAAACCGCGTATCACCAGAGGAGCGCTTGGAGAAGCGGCAGTGATTACGGTTAACGGTAATGAGGCGGACATATATACCCCCATTCATGCGAACGACCAGATCAGGGTGAAAGAGTCAACGGCAGGGGAACCGGCGAAGCTTGATATTAATCAGTTGCCGGAATATGGCGCTACTATGCGCGTGGAAGTCAATGATAAGAAAATTGACCTGCCTAAGTTTGCCAGTGTGAACGGTGAATTGCAATCCGGATATTATGGCATACAACAAAACGATTCTATTGAGATATTAAGTTACTATACGGTACGGCAGATTGCGGAATTCATGGACGTAATAATTAATCAGGAGATGAATATCTACGTCAATAACAAGCTGGCAGACATGGATACGAAAGTATATGAGAATTTTTCTGTTGTATGGACGATGGAAGAATTGCAGTTATCCGACCGCGATAAGTATGAGAGCGAAAGGGCGGAGGATGACGCCGGACAATTTGAGGAAAATGATACCTCCCAAGAAGAACAATACGAAGAAGAACAGTACGAAGAAGAACAGTACTACGAAGAAGAACAGTACGAAGAAAACGCATATCAAGAGGATGAATCGACGGATGATGATGTATATCAGGATGGCGATGAAGAGTCGGAAGAAATGTCTGGTGATGCCAAATATGATGCGGATGACATGAATGGCGCAGAGACGGAGAAGCAGAGTGCAGAAACAGGCGGGTCCATTCATGTGACGGTGAATCAGAAGCCGGTGCAGCTTTCGGGTAAGACAGAGTATGTGTTTGTTGATGTTTTCCAGTACATTGAATTTGATTTATCTAAACCGCAGGGCAGTGGTATAGTTACAAGACTGAACGGAAGAGATGCACAGTATATGGAGAATATCCATAATGGTGATGTTATTGAAATATATTGGAAGCATTGAGAAAATAGACAGAAAGAAAAGATAAAACAAATGAGGTTATGCAGTATAGCCAGCGGAAGCAGCGGAAACTGTGTCTATGTGGGTTCTGATACGACACACTTATTGATGGATGTGGGAATCAGCGGCAAAAGAATAGAGGCTGGAATTAATGAATTGAATTTAAAGATGAGCGATATTGATGGTATTTTTATAACTCATGAGCATGCAGACCATATTAGTGGATTGGGTGTTATCGCGAGAAAGTATGGAGTACCGATATATGCTACCGGTGGGACGATAGAAGCTATTAAGCAGACTTCTTCGCTGGGAAAGATTGATGATAATTTATTCCATTACATACGTGCGGATGAGAAATGTATAGTGAAAGATGTGACGCTTTATCCGATACGAACATCGCATGATGCGGCGGAGCCGGTGGCATACAGGATTAGTCACGACAGGCAGAAGATTGCTGTTATTACGGATTTGGGATGTTATAATGATTATACGGTAGAGTGTTTGAGAGATCTGGATGTACTTTACTTAGAGGCAAATCATGATATTCACATGCTTCAGGTGGGACCGTATCCGTACTATTTAAAACAGCGTATTTTAGGTGAGAGAGGTCATCTGTCCAATGAGGCAGCAGGTAAGCTTCTCAGCCGGCTTCTGCATGACCATATGCGTGCGATAGTACTTGGACACTTGAGTCAGGAGAATAATCTGCCGGAACTTGCGTATGAATCAGTGCGGGTGGAGGTGACAATGTCCGACACGCCGTACAGCGGCAATGATTTTCCACTGTATGTTGCAAAGCGAAATGAAGTGTCACAGATGATAGAAATTTAAGAGTCGTGGGGAACAGAGACAGTTGTTGAGAAAGACAAGGATAAGTGCATAAAATGTGCGCAGAAATGAGGAGCATGATGAAAAAAACAATTATTACAGTTGTAGGTAAAGACACAGTAGGTATTATTGCCAGAGTATGTACCTATCTGGCGGACAATCAGATTAACATTCTGGATATTTCCCAGACGATTGTTCAGGGATATTTTAATATGATGATGATTGTGGATACTAACGGCACCAAGAAGGATTTTGGTGTGATTGCAAAGGAATTGGAGCAGCTTGGTGAAAGTATAGGCGTTATTATCAAATGTCAGAAAGAAGAGATATTCAGTCAGATGCACAGAATCTAAGAATAGATTGGAATGATAGGGAGTAGACATGATAAATATATTTGAAGTGGCAGAAACAAATGAAATGATTGAAAAAGAAAACCTTGATGTGAGAACAATCACACTTGGCATCAGTCTTTTGGACTGCATTGATGCAGATTTAAAAATGGTCAATGAGAAGATTTATCAGAAGATATATGAAGCGGCAAAAGACTTGGTTGCGACAGGTGACTATATCTCCGATGAGTATGGCATTCCGATTGTAAACAAAAGAATTTCCGTGACACCGATTGCGTTAGTTGGCGGCGCGGCATGTAAGGCACCGGAGGATTTTGTCTCTATCGCGCAAACATTGGATAAAGTGGCACACGAGGTAGGGGTTAACTTTATTGGAGGATATTCTGCGCTTGTTTCAAAAGGAATGACAAAAGCAGACGAAATGCTCATTCGTTCAATACCCAAAGCGTTGGCAGCAACAGAGAGAGTGTGCAGCTCTGTCAATGTAGGCTCTACCAAAACAGGAATTAACATGGATGCCGTAAAGCTTATGGGGGAAGTTATCTTGCAGACGGCGGAAGCCACAAAAACGGAAGACTCGCTTGGATGCGCCAAATTGGTTGTGTTTTGTAATGCTCCGGATGACAATCCGTTTATGGCGGGGGCATTTCATGGAGTCACAGAGGCTGATAAAGTCATTAACGTGGGTGTCAGTGGTCCCGGTGTTGTAAAAACGGCACTCGAAAAAGTGCGCGGTGAGAACTTTGAAGTGCTGTGTGAGACGATTAAAAAGACAGCATTCAAGGTGACTCGAGTGGGACAGCTTGTAGCAAAAGAAGCTTCGAAATGTCTGAATGTACCTTTTGGAATTGTAGATTTATCTCTTGCGCCAACGCCCGCAATCGGGGATTCGGTAGCGGACATTCTGTGTGAGATTGGGCTGGAGCAAGTTGGGGCGCCCGGAACAACAGCGGCATTGGCGTTGTTAAATGATCAGGTCAAGAAGGGCGGTGTCATGGCATCCTCTTATGTAGGCGGTTTGAGTGGCGCGTTTATTCCGGTCAGCGAGGATCAGGGAATGATTGACGCTGTCACGGCAGGAGCCTTGACTTTAGAGAAACTGGAAGCGATGACTTGTGTGTGTTCCGTTGGACTTGATATGATTGCCATTCCGGGTGATACGAAAGCGACGACAATTTCCGGAATTATTGCGGATGAGATGGCGATTGGTATGATTAATCAGAAGACAACGGCAGTGAGACTGATTCCCGTTATCGGTAAAGGAATAGGAGAGACAGTGGAGTTTGGCGGACTGTTGGGATATGCGCCGATTATGCCAGTAAACAGCTATGCATGTGATGCATTTGTTAACAGAGGCGGCAGGATTCCGGCACCGATTCACAGCTTCAAGAATTAATATTGTGAGGAAAAATAGGTTAAAGAAAAAGGATACAGAAGCAGTTTCGCTCTGTATCCTTTTGTAATATAATAATCTTCTATATTTTGAGTGCATAAATATTATTCGGCAAAAACTTGAAGATTTTCTTTCTCCAGTGCTTCTGCGTTAGCGATAATTCTACGGAAATCACTAATCAAGTCTTCGGAAAGCTTAACAGCTTGTTTGTATTCATTTTCTGCTCTCATGTAATCCTGTGATTTGATTGCGCTAATTACATTCTTACCATAGCCGTGGAAACGGCGGTGCTTGTCAGCAAGACCGGACCAGATAGGTGAAATCATGCTGTTGCGAGGAGACATTGCATAATAGAAATGACCAAAAGCACATTTCGTATCATCGGTCTGAAGCGGCAGGCATTCTCTGTTCTTTACCATCTTGTTGAGTGTATTCAACCAATTCTGGTGTGCAGTAATGGCATTTTGTACGTTTGTAATGAATTGACGATTATTCAACATATAGAATACATCATCAACCATCTGCCCCATTAATTTGGCAGAGTCATCCAGCCCTTTTTCGATTTCACTTACAGGTTTCATGTTTTTCTGTAAATCTTCTGATACATTTTCCAAATTGATGGACTGTTCATTTAATGCAGCACATTCATCACGAAGTCTAGCCATAGAATCCTGCACATTGGTGACAGAGCTGAAAATTTCTTCGCTTGTAGCGGCAATTGTTGTGATGGAATCGGAAATGCTGACGATGTTGGTTACATTCTTCTGGTTATTCGCAAGCACCTTAGACAGATTCTCGCGCATTGATTCTAATTCTATGGCGGATTTATCAAGGCTGCCGGAACTGATTGTGGCAGCGGATTCAATTTCCGAGATAAAGCCTTCCATGTTAGCCGTAAGCTGCTTGGTTTCATCAGCAAGACTTCTGATTTGCTCTGCAACAACTGCAAACCCCTTGCCGGCTTCTCCGGCTCTGGCGGCTTCAATGGAAGCGTTGAGCGCAAGCATGTTCGTCTGGGAAGAAATGGAGTTAATTCCTTTGATGACTTCGTTCATGCCTTTGATGATTTCCAGAAGCTGGTGCATATCATCCTTTATTTTGGTTGATTTATCAATTGTCGCCTGAGATTCTTCCACGATAGTGGAAATTTCACTGCTGCTTGCTTCCATGTCTTCCATAATTTCGCCGGCAGCGGCAGATACCTGTGTGATAGAGTCGGTAAAGCCTTCATGAGCGTTTACTACTTCGTCCATGCTTTCTTCGGTTAACTGAGAAGCTTGAACGACAACCTCGGATATCTGTTTGATTTTGTTGCTGATATGAGTCATTTTATCAGTCGTATCGTGCATTACAAGATCAAGGGCGCTTATTTTCATGACAGAAGAACAAACATCGCCTACTAATCGGTTGAATTTTTCTCTTCCGTCCATTAATCTGGATTGAATCTGAATCGCATCTTTATTTCCTTCGACAGGTTCCATTCTGCCGATACTTTGCAATACTTTATCATTCTTTGATTTCATTGTATACCCTCCCGTATCAAACATGTATGATTCATTATAGCAGATTATTCTTTATATTTCTACATGTAAACAAAGAAAAAATTTATCTTTTGACTTATCGCTGTTATGAAAAGAATATCTATGATAAAATGTATTCGGCTGTTGGAAGCAAACGAATGCGCGTTGATTATTGATGAGGAGAAATAGTGATGGTAGAAGGGTTTTTAAGTGATAGAATATGTGAGCAGTGTCAGGGGAGATGCTGTAAGACGATGGGATGTTCTCTTGCACCGCAGGATATGCTTGATGCATTGAAGGGCAATGCGGTAACAAGTGAAAGTTTAGAGAGATTATTACAGCAGAGCGGGAGATACGCTATAGATTCGTTTCAAACTGGAGGAAGGGCATTTTATTATTTGAGGATGCGGCATAAATGTTTTACATTTATCGGCGTAGACGCCATGGGAGAATGTATTGCATTGACAAAACAAGGATGTAGTCTTGCGTTTGAAGACAGACCGAAAGGCGGCAGGATGCTGGAAGGACGGGAGAACGGCGGCTGTATCCAGCATTATACACAGGAAATGATGATTGCAGAATGGGAGCCTTATCAGAATATACTTAAGGCTATATGGGACCGCTGGCATGATAAGTTTGAGAAGGGAGGAATCTTTGACCAATGTGAAGAGGAATACATGCAGTATCAGATGAAAAAGCGTAGATAAGATGTATGCTGTCTGTTGACATGTCGTAAGATGTCGGGCTATAATATATTCGTATTTGTTTTTTAAACTTACATATCATATTATATTGATCTGCGGATCAAGAGAGGGAGGAGATTCTAATGAAAAAACTATCCGTTAAAAGTGTGGTAGCGATTGGTATCGGTGCGGCATTATTCTTTGTGCTGGGCAAGATTTCTATTCCCACACCCGTCCCGAATACGTATATCAGCTTACAGTATGCAATCCAAGCAGTATTTGCTGCATTGTTCGGACCTATTGCAGGTCTCTTAATTGGTTTTGTGGGACATACGTTAATTGATGCGACCAGTTACGGTCCGTGGTGGAGCTGGATTATAGCATCTGCATTTGCAGGTCTTGTGATTGGTCTTGTTACCATGAAGATGGACATCAATGAGGGAATTGATACGAAGAAGATTGTTCGTTTCAATGTTGCGCAGGCAGTTGCACATTTGCTTGCATGGGGACTCGTGGCACCGTGCCTTGATATTCTGATTTATTCGGAGCCGATTGAGAAATTATTCGCACAGGGACTTGTTGCGGGCATATCCAATATCCTGACAACAGGAATTGTCGGTACACTGCTGCTTGTAGCGTACGCGAAGACAATCGTTAAGAGAGGTTCCCTGAATAAAGAGGACTAAACTGAATGAATGTAACAGCGAAGAGCTGCTGCTTATAAAGCAGCGGCTCTTTTTATGAAAGTGCAGAAGAGAAGGAGCGCAAATATGGCAACGCCCATTATTTCTTTTAAAGATTACGGATTTCAATATATGGCGCAGGCAGAGCCGACGCTGCATCATATTAATCTGGATATTTATCCGGGGGAAAAAGTGTTGATTGCCGGAACATCGGGCAGTGGTAAGAGTACAATCGGCAACTGCATCAACGGATTAATACCGTTTGCATATCCGGGAGAAAAGACCGGAGAATTATTGGTGGATGGTAAAGAAGCTGACAAGAGCAGTATTTTTGAACTAAGTCATACGGTGGGCACGGTATTACAGGACACTGACGGACAGTTTATAGGTTTGACAGTGGGGGAGGATATTGCCTTTGCAGCGGAGAACGATTGCGTACATCAGGATGAGATGAAGCAGATTGTAAACAGGGTTGCTGAATTGGTGGACATTGAGCATCATTTAGAATATGCTCCGCATGAATTGTCAGGCGGACAGAAACAGCGCGTCAGTCTGGCAGGCGTCATGGTGGAGGAGGTCAAAGTACTCTTGTTTGATGAGCCGCTTGCGAATCTGGATCCGGCGGCGGGAAGAATGACGATAGAATTGATTGATACGGTACACGAGCGGACGGGAGCGGCGGTGGTCATTATCGAACACCGTCTGGAAGATGTGCTGTGGCGTAATATGGACCGTATTGTGTTGATGAATGAGGGAAGAGTAGTTGCGGATATGCCTACGGCAAAACTGCTCGCAGGTAATTTCCTCATGGAACACGGTATTAGAGAACCTTTGTATCTGACGGCTCTGCGTTATGCGGGAGTTGACATTGATGAGAAGATACATCCTGAACATGTGGAGCGATTGACTTTGACGGATACACAGAAAGAAATGGTGCGTAATTGGTATCAGAGGCAAAAGACATATATACAAGGACAGGACAGCAAAGAAGAATTGCTTCGTATAGAAAGCCTCGATTTCGGATATACGCCGCAAAGCCGTACGCTTCAGAATGTCAGTTTTACAATACATAAAGGTGAGATGGTTAGTATTGTCGGGAGAAACGGCGCTGGTAAGAGTACGCTGGCGAAGCTGATTTGCGGATTTGAGCAGCCTTCCTCCGGCGCGATATATATGGAAGGAAGAAATATATCGGGGGACACGATTAAGGAAAGAGCTGCCAGAATCGGTTATGTAATGCAGAATCCGAATCAAATGATTTCGAAACCTATGATATGGGATGAAGTGGAGATGGCTCTTTTACAAGGCAATGTGCCGGAAGCGGAGCGAAAGAAGCGGGTTGAAGAAACGCTTAAGGTATGCGGGTTATATCCTTTTCGCAACTGGCCGGTTTCGGCGCTGTCTTTCGGGCAGAAGAAGCGCGTGACAATTGCAAGTATCCTTGTGCAGCGCCCGCAAGTAATCATATTAGATGAGCCTACGGCGGGTCAGGATTACCACCACTATACGGAGATTATGGAATTCTTGAAAGAGCTGAATGGACACGGCTACACAATTTTAATGATTACGCATGACATGCATTTGATGCTGGAATATACGCCGAGAGCTGTTGTATTCAGCGAAGGGAAAATGCTTGCCGACACTACGGCGGCACATGTGCTCAATGACCCGGCGCTGGTACAGGCAGCAAATTTAAAAGAAACGAGTCTGTATACACTCAGCATGGCGTGTGGGATTGATGAGCCGCAGACTTTTACGGAATGCTTTATCGGCTATGAGCAGAAGGAGGGACGTTGAGATGGCGAAAGCAGCAATATTAAGCTATATTAAACGTGACAGTCTTGTGCATGAACTGACGGGGACAACGAAGCTGATTTTCTTTCTTGCATGGAGTATCGCTTCCATGGTTACATATGATACGAGAGTGTTAATTTGTATGCTGCTTATGAGTGCGGTTATTTTCAAAGTCAGCAGAATCAGAGTACGGGATATAAGATTTGTGCTGGGGCTTGCGGCAGTCTTTTTGGTGATGAACAACTTGTTTGTGTATTTGTTTTCACCTGAATATGGGGTTGGATTGTATGGAAGCAGAACAGTAGTTTTGACGATTGCAGGACCGTATACAATTACGCTGCAGCAGTTATTCTATCATCTGAATATGACTATGAAGGTTATCTGCGTGGTGCCGGTGGCGCTTCTGTTTATTGCCTGTACGGATCCAAGTGAATTTGCGGCGTCGCTTGCGAGCATTGGCGTCAGTTACCGTATCGGATATTCCGTCAGTCTGGCTCTTCGCTATATACCGGATGTGCAGAGAGAATATCATAATATCAGTCAGGCGCAGCAGGCAAGGGGAATTGATTTGTCAGGAAAAGACAAGCTCTTTACCAGAATGAAAAATTCGGTAGCAATCCTTCTACCGCTTGTGTTATCCAGCCTAAACCGAATTGAGACAATCAGTAATGCGATGGAGCTTAGAGGGTTTGGGAAGAATAAGAAGCGGACGTGGTACAGGCTGCGCAAGATGAAGAGGAATGACTGGATTGCGGTGGCGTTTGTTTTGGCAGTGCTGGTGATTGATCTGGTAGTGACATTCTGGGATGGCAGTAGATACTATAATCCGTTTATGTAGACAGTCTGATTGACGGATACGAAACAACCGCCCGTACCGGGAGGATTTAGTGTTTCAATTGTGATAATGAAGTGCATGGAGGGCGACGATGAACATTCTGGTGATAGGTGGCAGCTATTTTTATGGTAGAGTCTTTGTGATGGAAGCGGTCCGTGAACATGGTGAATATGACATTACCGTATTAAACCGGGGAACATATTCCATGGAGGAGTATGGTGTTTCTCAGATTCGGGGAGACAGGCATGATGTAAATATAATCAAGGCGTGTAAGGGAGATTTTGACGCGGTTGTTGACTTCTGTGCCTATGAGGCAGGAGATGTGTCTGGGATGATAGAGAATTTGACGGGCAGGATCGGACAGTATATCCTAATCAGTACAGTGGATGCTTATGAGCGGGAGAGCGGGAAGGTCAGAACTGAGAAGGATGCGCTGGAACATAGAGTATTTACAGGAGAAGCCGGTGCGTATATTGCGGGAAAAGTTGCAGTGGAGGAGGAACTTCGGAGAGTGTGTCAAGAACAGAATATCCCGTATACGGTGCTTCGTCCGGCAATTCTTTATGGACCGTACAATTATGCGCCGAGGGAGTCAGCCTATATCCAGATGATGATCGTGAACCATGTGCTGCCGCATTTTATAGATGCGGAAGGAAGATTCCAGTTTGTCTATATAAAGGATGCGGCGCAGGCAATTATAAGAACGCTTGGTAACGAGAAGGCTTTCGGGCAGGCTTATAATCTATGTCAGGATGAAGTAGTGACTTATGACAGCTTCTTTCAGACCTTAAAGAAAGTGGCAGAACCTGAAGTGGTAGAAGAACTGCAGGAAGTGTCAATTACGGTGGACAGCGCCATGGCACAGCAGGTGCCGGTTCCTTTTCCGGCAACGGTGCAGGAGACGATGTTATGCTCCAATGAAAAGAGTAAGAGAGATCTGGGAATGGAATATACAGATTTCGAGGAAGGAATGCGCAGAACATATAATGCATTCAAAAGAGTGTATGCGGATTCATAAAATGTGATAAGTATAGAAGCATACGACATAAGGGTATAAAAAGTGTAAGGACATAGGAGCGTGAAGCATAAGAACGCGAGAACGGAAGTGATATTATGACGTTAGACCAAGTGGCAATCGGAGAAGAAGTAAGAATTATGAAAGTGGGCGGAGACGGGGAACTGCGTTGCCGTCTGTTAGACATGGGACTGATTCCGAGGACGCTTGTCCGGGTACAGAAGGTGGCGCCGATGGGCGACCCGATTGAAATCCATTTAAGAGGATATGAACTGACAATCCGTAAGGAAGATGCGGGTAAGATTGAAGTGGAGAACGTATAGACGAATATACTTGGCTGTTAAGAGAAGGATAGAAATATGATATATGCGTTGGTAGGAAATCAGAATTGCGGAAAGACAACATTGTTTAATCAGCTGACGGGATCAAATCAGCATGTGGGGAATTTTCCGGGTGTGACGGTAGATTCTAAGATGGGAGAGATTCGCGGGGAGAAGGGAAATGCGGTAGTGGATCTGCCGGGGATCTATTCTATACGGCCATACTCTAATGAAGAGATTGTGACGCGGAAATTTATTTTAAAGGAAAAACCTGACGGCATTATCAATATCGTGGATGCTACCAATATTGAGAGAAATTTATATCTGACTCTGCAGTTGCTGGAAATGCATATACCGATGGTGTTAGCGCTCAATATGATGGATGAGGTGCGAAACAATGGGGGTACCGTTGACATTGCGAAGATGGAAGAAGAACTCGGTATTCCGGTGGTGGCAATCAGCGCGGTGAAAAATGAAGGAATCGAAGATTTGATACATGCCATCAAAGAAGTGGCGGAACGGCACATTTACCCGAAGGTGACGGACTTTTGTGAAAAGGGAGCCGTACACAGATGCATTCATGCGGTAAGCCATCAAGTGGAAGACCATGCGGAGCGTGTCGGTATGTCACCCAGATTTGCGGCAACGAAGATTGTAGAAGGAGACAATGATATTATTAGCAGCCTGTCGTTGTCTGAAAATGAGCTTGATCTGATGGAACACAGTATTGTGGAGATGGAGCGGGACAGCGGGATAGACCGTAATGCGGCTCTGGCGGACATGCGTTATACTTTCATAGAAAAAGTATGCGCGCAGGCGGTAATCAAATGTAAGGAGAGCAAAGAGCATAAGAGAAGCGTCAGAATCGACAGTGTATTGACAAACAAATATTTGGCAATACCGTCCTTTCTTGCCATTATGCTGTTGGTATTCTGGATGACATTTGGATTGATCGGTACTTTTCTAAGTGATTTGATGAGTATGGGGATTGATGCGCTATCCGGAGTGGTGGATCAGGCGCTTGCTGCGTATGGTATCAATCCGGTGGTACAAAGTCTGGTGATTGACGGTATTTTTGCGGGAGTAGGGAGCGTGCTCAGTTTTCTGCCCATTATCGTTGTATTGTTTTTCTTCCTTTCAATGCTGGAAGATTCAGGATATATGGCGCGTATTGCTTTCGTGATGGACAGACCACTCCGTAAGATCGGACTGTCTGGCAAAAGCTTTGTGTCTATGCTGATCGGGTTCGGGTGCAGTGTGCCTGCGGTCATGTCTACCAGAACTTTGTCATCCGATAGGGACAAGAAGATGACGATTATGCTTATCCCCTTTATAAGCTGTTCGGCAAAAATACCGATTTATGCGTTGTTTACAGCGGCATTCTTTAAGGAACATCAGGCGTTTGTCATGATGGGGCTTTATGTGTTCGGTATTGTGGTGGGATTGCTGTGTGCGCTTGTCTTGAAGAAAACATTATTTCATGGCAAGCCGATGCCTTTCGTGATGGAGCTGCCGAATTACCGGTTTCCATCGGCGAAAAGCGTGTTGCTTTTAATGTGGGATAAGGCAAAGGATTTTATTCAACGAGCTTTTACGATTATTTTTATCGCAACATTGATTATTTGGTTTTTACAAACTTTTGATACAAGGCTGAATGTAGTGACTGATTCCGGTAAGAGCCTGCTTGCCATGATTGGCAAATTGATCGCGCCGCTCTTTGCACCGCTGGGATTTAATGACTGGAGAGCAGCAACGGCGTTGATCAGCGGATTCAGTGCGAAGGAAGCGGTGGTTAGTACGCTCAGCGTGTTGACCGGAACGAGTATGAGTTATTTAAGTGAGACGTTGGGGACAATTTTTACACCACTTTCCGCGGCAAGCTACTTGATTTTTACATTGTTGTATACGCCTTGTGTGGCAGCAGTGGCGACTATCAAGCGGGAGATGGATTCCGTGTGGAAGACGATAGGCATCGTATGTATGCAGTGCGGTGTAGCATGGCTGGTATCATTTGTATTTTATCAGATGGCAAATTTATGCCGGTATTTCTTTTCATAATTTTCAATGATAATAAAGAAATAAAATGGAATAGGCAGCGAGTTTAGTGCTTGCAATTAGGATAGAATGGTAGTATGATTACTACAAAGTATGTCGGAAAACGTTTTCTGAAAAACGGAGGTGTTCTTATGGATTTCAATGCAGTATATCACAGGGCAAATGATAATTATTGTTATCCGCTCGATCAGGATCAATTGGTTATCAATATCAGAACGGGATATGATGTGAAGTATGTGAATTTGATTCAAGGCGATCCATTCAAGTCGGGAATACTTGGCGGCGGCGAAGGTTGGAGCGGAGATGCGGTCAATATTCCTTTTAAAAAGAGGTTGAAGAATCAACTCTGGTGGACAACTACGATTAAACCGGAGTATAAGCGGTTGAAATATTATTTTGAATTACAGACAGAGAACGAGAAATGGTTTTACTTTGAAGACGGTTTTGTGTCGGAAGCGCAGATGCAGCTTGAAGGAAGAAGCCGGCAGTGTTTTGTATTTCCTTGGATGAATCCGGCGGATATTCCGGTGACACCGAACTGGGTAAATGATACGATTTGGTATCAGATTTTTCCGGAGCGGTTCTGCAACGGAGATTCTTCGATTAATCCGGAGGGAACACTACCTTGGCGAAATAAAGGCTCAGTGACGAATCAAGAGTTTTTTGGCGGGGATTTACAGGGCATCATCAATAAACTTGATTATATTAAGGACTTAGGAGTTTCTGGATTATACTTGACGCCGATCAATGAGGCGCCCACTTCCCATAAATATGATACCACCGATTATACGAAGATTGATCCTCACTTCGGCTCCGAGGAAACCATGATTATGCTTGTGAGAGAGGCACATAACAGGGGAATCCGAGTGATGCTCGACGGTGTGTTCAATCATACGGGAGAACAATTTGCGCCGTGGCTTGATGTGAAAGAAAAAGGACCGCAGTCGGAGTACTGGGAATGGTTTATGGTCAACGATTGGCCATTCAGGGATGAGGGAGGCTGCGCCCATGCGAAACAGTATTACACATTTGCATTCTTTGACAAGATGCCGAAGCTTAATACGAATAATCCTGCGGTCAGAGAATATTTGATCGGTGTATGTGAAAATTGGGTAAAGAATTATGATGTGGATGGTATCCGTTTGGATGTTGCCAATGAGATTTCCCATACGTTTTGTAAAGAACTTCGAGTTCATCTGAAAGCGATCAAACCGGATATTTATATTCTGGGAGAAATCTGGCATGATGCAATGCCATGGCTTCGCGGAGATGAATTTGATGCAGTCATGAACTATCCGCTAGGCGAGAGTATCAAAGATTTCTGGATTGATAAGAGTCTGACCAATGAAGACTTTGAGTTTACGATTAACAGATGCTATACGGGATATATGCAGCAGACGAACGATGTGCTGTTTAATTTGCTGGATTCTCATGATACGAAGAGGCTGCGCAGTGACGTGAAGAATCTTGATGAGTATTTCCAGCAGCTCGCAGTATTATTCACTATGCCGGGTTCTCCGTGCATTTATTATGGCACAGAGATTGCCATGGAGGGAGGACATGATCCGGACTGCAGACGCTGCATGCCGTGGGAAGATATTGACGCAGGAGTTTACGATGAACGTATACAGATTATCAGAAGTCTGCTTCATCTGCGACAAGAAGAACCCTTGCTGCGTAATCGTAATTTCCATTTTCCGAACAAGATTAACAGACCGAGGGTAATTGAATTTAATAAGATGGGATGGGTTGATAATTATGTGGAGGTAATCATTAACTGCGAGGAGGAAGACATTGAGATTGCGAGGGAGGGAGAGATTCTTTTCTCAAGACATTACATTGATACAACGCTGCTGCGCAACGGTATTTTGATTCGGAAGATTAAGAAATAATATTTCTTGTTTACAAAAAGCCTAGGATGATTTTATACTAGAGTCAGTAGAAGCCTAGACAGATTTTATGCAGAAGTGAAGACAGAACGGAGAGGATAAAATGAAAAGCTACATGTTGGACTTGAACTCTATTGAGAGAGTGAAGGGATTTGTGACTGCGATAGAGGGATTTGAAGGGTATTTTGATTTAGCGTCCGGAAGATATGTAATTGATGCGAAGTCGATCATGGGAATTTTTTCGATGGATTTATCAAAGCAGGTGGAATTCAGAATCTTGGAGACGAATGATAAGATTACTGAAGTGGAGGCAGCGATTGCGCCGTATCTGGTACAGGAGTGACAGACGTAAGCAGAACACAGGACAGGAAAGCTGTCGGCATATGAGTAAATCGTATGCCGGCAGTTTTTGAAATTATCAGGAAAGCGGGATTGAAGAACAGAATGAAGTTTATGCATCTTGCGGATTTGCATCTGGGAAAACGAGTGAATGAATTTTCAATGTTGGAAGATCAAAAATATGTATTGGAGCAGGTTCTTAAGCTGCTTGATGAAGAACAGGCGGAAGGACTTCTGATTGCAGGGGATATCTATGACAGGCAGGTGCCGCCTATTGAGGCGGTTAAACTGTTTGATGATTTTCTCACAAGGGTGTCTTTAAAGCACATACCCGCTTATGTGATCAGCGGTAATCATGACAGCATAGAGAGGGTTTCTTTTGGGGCGAGACTCATGGAAGGCAGCGGGATTCATATGGCAACCGAATATAACGGTGCGGTGGATGTTGTTAGGGCTAAGGATGAGTATGGCGCAATCGACATTTACTTGCTGCCGTTCTTAAAGCCGGCGCAGGTACGCGCTGTATGGGGAGAGGCGGCAGAAGAGATCAGAACTTATGAAGAAGCGCTGTCTTTTGTGATGAGCAAGATTACAAGGAATGAAGAGCACAGAAGTATTTTGCTGGCGCATCAATTTGCAGCCGGGGCGGTGACTTGTGATTCGGAAGAGCATGTCGTGGGAGGATTGGATCAGGTAGATGTATCCTGTTTTGACGGATTTGACTATGTGGCGTTAGGTCATCTTCACGGTGCACAGCGTGTAGGCAGAGATACGGTGCGCTATGCAGGGACGCTGCTCAAATATTCTTTTTCCGAAGTGAATCATAAGAAAAATGTTACGATGGTTGATTTGCGAGAGAAAGGGACTGTAGAAGTATATAGCCGCCAGATTAGCCCACTGCATGAGATGCGTGATATACGGGGCAGCTATGCAGAGGTGACAAACAGAGCAAACTATGAGGGGACGGACACGAAAGATTATGTTCGTATTACGCTGACGGACGAAGAAGATATTTTTGATGCTGTCGGTAAGCTGCGTGTAATCTATCCGAATCTGATGCGGCTGGAATACGACAATATGAGAACAAGGCAGAATTGTAGCGTTACGGTGTCCGAAAAAGAGGAAGAGAAAGCGCCTGTTGCGCTGGCAGAGGAATTGTTTCGTATGCAGAATAACAGACCGATGAGCGAAGAACAAGGCATTTATATGCAGGAGATGATACGAAGGGTATGGGAGGATGAGACGGTATGAGACCACTTACATTGACATTGTCGGCGTTTGGTCCTTATGCCGGAGTGACGGTAATTCCATTTGAGAATTTAGGCAGCAGGGGATTGTATCTGATTACGGGGGACACGGGTGCAGGCAAAACGTTTCTGTTTGACGCCATTGTATTTGCATTGTATGGAGAGGCGAGCGGCACTGTCAGGGAGACGGCGATGTTCCGATCCAAATATGCCGCCCGTGATACAGAAACTTACGTGACGCTGCGTTTTTCATATCACGGCAAAGTGTATGAGGTTACAAGAAAACCGGAGTATTTGCGACCCTCAAAGAGAGGGGATAAAATGACATTAAACCGTGCCGAAGCAGTACTCAGATATCCTGATGGGCATATCGTGACAAAGACGAAGGACGTTACGACTGCAGTGACCGTACTGCTGGGGATAAGCAGAAATCAGTTTACACAGATTGCTATGATAGCACAGGGAGATTTCTTACGTCTTCTCTATGCGAAAACAGAGGAACGAAGCGGTATTTTTCGTGAAATTTTTCATACGAGGGCATATGCATCTTTGCAGGAAAAAATAAAAAGTGAGTCCGGTGCGCTTAAGGTAAAGTGCGAAGAATATGCTAAGAGTATCGAACAGTATAAAGGAGGAATCCTATGGGAAACAGAACAGGTTCCGGATGCGGAACGGATATGCACTACGGAGTATCTGCTGGATGAGTTGAATGCCGTGATGGCGCGGCAGCACAGAAAGGCGGGAGAAATACAGGAACGGCTGCGAACAGCAGATTCGGCATTGGAACAGATTCATCGAAGAATAGGTATAGCACAGACAAGAAAACAATTGCGTGAAGAATTGGATAAGACTTTAGAAGAGATAACAAAGGTGAAGGCTTGTCTGGAACCTTTGCAGAAAGAGTTTAAACAGCTTCAGGATAAGAAAGGACAGATGGAAGCGCTTAAGATGCAGCTCCTTGCGGAAGAGGAAAAGCTTACGGTATATGATGAGGAATTGCGACTGCAGGAAGAGTATGATAGCGCCAAAGAACAACTGACGCGCCGGAAGCATATGTATACACAGAAGGCTCAGGAACTTGAAGGTTTGAGTCAGCTTTATGAACAGACGGTTAAGAGATTGGATGAATTGCAGGATACGGAAGTACGGATGCTACAGATGAAGCAGCGTACGGAGAGTGCAAAACGTCAAAACAGTATCTGGGTGAAACTGACGGAACAGATTCAGGAGATTGCCGGAATGCAGAATGATTTGACCGTCAAACAGGAGAAGTACCGTGAGGCATCTATAGTTCAGCAGGAAAAGAAGCAAAAATATGAACAATTGCAGCAATGCTATCTGGATGAGCAGGCGGGGGTGCTGGCGGAACAGTTGAAGGATCAAGCGCCGTGTCCCGTATGTGGTGCGCTTACGCATCCGCATCCGGCATTCAGACCGGATGGGGCACCGGATGAACGAATGGTGAAGCGGGCTAAAAAGGATTGGGAGCAAAGCAGTCAAATCATGCAGGAGGCAAGCGCAGCGGCAGGAAACGCCAAGGCTGTCTTAAGAAATGAAGTGCAGAACGTAAAGATTGCGCTGGAAGCGGAAGGAATTAAGGAAGAGGAAGAGTACCTGCTTTTTTCATCACATGAAGTAGAGAAACAATTGCAGGATAGGATTGCGGAGAATCAAGAAGTCCTGACCAAATTGCAAGCAGAGCTTGTAGATTTGGAGAAGCTGGAGAGGGAACGGGCGGACTTGCTGGCTAGGAAACCGCAGATAGAAACAGAAATAGAGAATGCGAAAATATTGTGCAAGGATGCAGAGGAGAAGATTGCTGCCATGAAACTGGAGCAGGAACTGCTTGCGAATAAACTGCATGAAAAAAGGAAATTACTTTTGTTTGAAACAAAGGAACAAGCAATGGAGCAGATTGAGCAAAAGAGCAGCATACTTGACACATATGAGAAGAAAATGTCGCAGACGGATCATGAATATCGGACAAAAGAGAGAGCTTACAGGGATGCCTTACAGAAAAAAGAGACGCTGGAAGAGCAGCTTAGAGTAAATAACCACGAGGAAGATATGGAAGAGCTGACAGAAGAACAGAGTCGTCTTACTGTGTACAGAGAGGAATGGCAGCAGGAATATCAAAAGACTGCACATCGGTATGAGACAAATCAAGAGATACGGCAGTTGATAGAAAAACAGAGCAAGGAGGCGCTGGAGGCTGAAAGGCGTTGGACCCTTGTCAAGGAATTGTCCGATACGATCAACGGCAATTTAACCGGCAAGGAAAGGATTACATTGGAGACATATGTTCAAATGCAGTATTTTGACCGTGTAATCAGGAGAGCCAATACGAGATTTATGGTAATGTCTGCGGGTCAGTATGAACTTGTGCGTTCCGCCGATGCACAGAGTATGAAGAGGCAGAGTGGGCTTGAGTTAGATGTGGTGGATCATTATAACGGTACGGTGAGAAGTGTCAAAACGCTTTCTGGCGGAGAGGCATTTCTGGCGTCTTTATCCTTGGCACTGGGGTTGTCTGATGAGATACAGTCAGTATCCGGCGGGATCGAACTTGACACTATGTTTGTGGATGAAGGTTTCGGTTCGCTGGACGAAACAGCACTTGGACAGGCGGTACATGCATTGACTCGACTGGCGCAAGGTAATCGTCTTGTGGGTATCATATCGCATGTCAGTGAACTAAAGGAGCGCATTGATAGGAAATTGGTAGTTACGAAGGATGCATCGTCAGGCAGTCATGTCACATTAGATATATGTTAAATGTTTGCGAAGTGATTTGTTTTGTGTTAAGATATTCTAATGGGTTAAATGAGGAGTAGAAAAATGCTGGAATTAAAGGGAATCTGTTTTTCGGCTGAGGACGAAAGCAGGGAAGTAGAAATTCTGAATGATATTAATTTGATAATTGACGACCGGTTTGTGGCAGTGACCGGTCCTAACGGTAGCGGGAAGTCCACGCTGGCTAAAATTATTGCGGGTATTCTTAAGCCTACGGCGGGTCAAATACTGCTTGACGGTGTAGACATTACAAATTTGTCAATTACGGAACGGGCGAATATGGGAATCAGTTTTGCTTTTCAACAGCCGGTTCGTTTCAAGGGAATTACAGTCAAGGAGTTATTGTCTATAGCGGCGGGCAAAGATACAACGATAACAGAAATATGCGGGATGCTCTCCGAGGTTGGGCTGTGTGCGAGAGACTATGTCAATCGTGAAGTGAATGCATCCTTGTCCGGTGGTGAACTTAAGCGTATTGAGATTGCCATGATTATGGCAAGGAAGACAAAAGTATCTATCTTCGATGAACCGGAAGCGGGGATTGATTTATGGAGTTTTCAGAATCTGATTCGTGTTTTCGAGAAGATGCATGAGGAGACGAAAGGATCTATCCTGATCATCTCCCATCAGGAGCGCATATTGAACATTGCAGACCGCATTATTCTTCTGTCCGACGGACAGATTAAGAAGGTGGGAAGTAAAGAAGAAGTCATGCCGGAGCTCCTCGGCTGCGGACAGCCGTGTAAGACATTGGCTGATAAGTTATGAATTTAACAAATTTATTGCAGATATAGACAGAGGTGATTGAACAGATGGATGCAATACAGCAAAACTTGTTGGAGCAGGTAGCCGGGCTGCATGAAATACCTGCCGGAGCATATAATATCCGTGCAAACGGGCAGATGGCGGGAAGAAACACAACGGCTAACATAGATATTATTACAAAAGAGGATAAGTCGGGAATTGATATCCGTATTAAAGCGGATACAAAAGCCGAGAGCGTACACATTCCGGTAGTGCTCAGCCAGAGTGGTTTGAAGGAGAGCGTATATAACGACTTTTTTGTGGGTGAGAATGCGGATGTGACAATTATTGCCGGATGCGGTATCCATAACGGCGGAGCATCGACATCGGAACATTCCGGAATTCACAGATTTTTTGTGGACAGGAATGCAAAGGTAAGATATGTAGAGAAACATTACGGAGCGGGTGATGGTAACGGAGAACGAATCATGAACCCTACTACGGAGATTCATCTGGCTGAGGGTGCATTCTTGGAGATGGAGACGGTACAAATTAAAGGTATTGATTCTACAAGGAGAGTGACGAACGCTGAAGTGGCTGAGGGCGCTTCGCTAGTCATTCGTGAGAAGATTATGACACACGGAAACCAATATGCGGAGACGGATTTTACGGTGGAAATGAACGGAGACGACTCCAGCGTTAATTTGGTATCCCGTTCGGTAGCCAAAGAGTGTTCGGAGCAGCTTTTCAAGAGCAGAATTATCGGTAACGGCAAGTGTCACGGACACAGTGAATGTGATGCAATCATCATGGATCAGGCGAGTGTCAGCGCTATTCCGGAATTGACGGCCAATAATATAGATGCTAATTTGATACATGAGGCGGCAATCGGTAAGATTGCGGGAGAGCAGCTGATGAAGCTGATGACTCTGGGGCTCACAGAGAAAGAAGCAGAGGAACAGATTGTAAACGGATTTTTGAAATGAGAAAGATATTACATTACGCTCTTAACAGAGTGGTGATAACAGCGCTGATCGTGCTGTTTCAAATCGGTTTTTTTATATTGGAAATTTTTAAATGGGGCAACTATTATGTGGAGATTGCCTTTGTTTTGCGGCTTCTAAGTTTTGGTGCAGTGTTTTACATTATCTGGAAGCCGAATAATCCTGCCGTGAAATTGGCGTGGATTGTTCCGATTTTGATTTTCCCTCTTTTTGGCGGGGTACTCTATCTTATGTTTGGACATGTCTTTATCCCAAAGAAATTGCGAGCAGGCATGGAACGGACGAATATTCTGATTAAGAAATGTCTAAAGCAGGACGAGGAGGTTTTGGCGAGACTGAACCATGATAATCCGCATATGGCAAACCAAAGTCGGTATATCATGAACTATGCGGGAACGCCGGTATGGGACCATACATCATCGATGTACTATTCTGACGGAGAACCTTGGTGGCAGCAGATGCTTGAAGACTTGGAGCATGCCGAGCACTTTGTTTTTTTAGAATTTTTTATTCTGTGCGAGGGCAGTATGTGGAACGCCGTGCTTGATATACTGGAGCGTAAGGTTAAGGATGGCGTGGAGGTCCGGTTGATTTATGATGATGTCGGAAGCGCTTTTCTTTTGCCAAAGAAATATTATGAGATGATGGGACGAAAAGGAATAAAATGTGTTGCCTTTAACAGGCTGGTTCCTTTTATGTCGCTCATTCTGAATAATAGAGATCACAGAAAAATTGTGGTGATTGACGGTAAGGTTGGTTATACCGGCGGCATCAATATGTCGGACGAGTATATTAATTATACACATCCTTATGGGGAACACTGGAAAGATGCCGGTATCCGTATCGAGGGGGAGGCAGTGTGGAACTTTACGGTAATGTTTCTTCAAATGTGGAATATGTCATGTTACACAGAGGAAGAATATGACAGATACCGTTATCATTTTGACAACAAACCGGAGGTAAACGGGTTCGTACAGCCCTATATGGATACGCCTTTGGATAGTGAGATTTTAGGTGAAAACGTTTATTTGAATTTGATTGGATATGCGAAGAAGTATATCTATATCTATACACCGTATCTGATTACGGATAACGAGATGTACACCGCACTTAAGCTTGCGGCAAAACGTGGTGTGGATGTGAGAATTGTTACGCCCGGCGTGCCGGATAAAAAGATGATATATTGGCTGACACAGTCCAACTATCAAAACCTGATAGAAGCAGGGGTTAAAATCTATCAGTATACACCGGGCTTTATTCATTCCAAATGTGTACTCTGTGATGATGAGGCGGCGACAGTCGGTACGATTAATTTTGACTATCGGAGTTTTTATCATCATTTTGAGTGTGGTGTCCTGCTGTATCAGGCAGATGCGATAGAAGAGTTAAAAAGGGATATGGAGCAAACTTTTACAGTTTCAGAGCAGATTACTTTGGAGTGGTGCACGAAAAAATTTGTCAAAACAAATATAATAGGACCAATTCTGAAACTGTTTTCACCGCTGCTTTAACGATGCGGTTGGAGGGAGAAAGATAAAATTATGATACGTTTTTTACAGGTTATTATATGGAATCTACCGAGACTTTATATGATTCCAAAGATGGCATATAAGGCAAAGCATACGGAAAAGTACACAGAAGAAGAGTGCTATAAATATGCGCGGCTTGCCATTCGCCGTATGATGAGGGCAGGACATATTTCGACGAAGAGATACGGAGTGGAAAATCTTCCTTCGGAAGGCGGCTATATGATGTTTCCGAACCATCAAGGAAAATATGATGCACTTGGGATTATGTATGCTCATGAGAAACCATGCTCGGTGGTGATTGATGATGCAAAATCCCATGGATTATTGGTGAAGCAATTCATAGATTTGGTGAAAGGCAAGCGGATGATGAAGGATAATCTGAAGCAGTCTGTGATGATTATCAAGGAATTGGCAGAAGACACGAAGCGGGGACGTAAGTTTATTATTTTCCCGGAAGGAGGGTACTACAGAAATCATAATACAGTAGGTATCTTTAAACCCGGCAGCTTTAAGAGCGCTGTGAAAGCAAGAGTTCCGATTGTTCCGGTTGCATTGATTGATTCTTACAAAGCGTTTGAAGAATGGTCTTTAAAGCCGGTGGAAACGCAGGTGCATTTTCTCAAGGCAATTTCTTATGAAGAGTATAAAGGTATGTCGACGACAGAAATCGCCGACATGGTACGGGAAAAGATTGTCGGCAAAATCAGCGAAGCGCTCAGTCCGGCATGATAAATAATGGTATAGCGGACAGATTACAGACAGATACGCAGGGCGGCTAAACCTTGCGTATCTGTCTTGTATATTCGGTGTCTGTATTTGCATAAGCGGGGAATTTGTTTTGCACAATGCTTTGATAGATATGTCCGGCATAGATATCTTTTGCCAACATATTTCGTCCGTTTTCAGTAAGAAGCGCATCGGCATCAGCGAGCTTGGACAGAAGAGGAATGCTGCTATGAGCTTTGATGGCGGCAAGCAGCGGCTCGGCGCCTTTGCAAAAACCGAGCATACGTGCATAGTATATGTAGTCTTCGGACCGATACCGAAGAAAGTCGTCCTGTCGAATTCTCAAAAGAATATGCAGCAGACTGCGTGCAATGTGAGTATATGTCTTGTTTTTGGTTTTAAGTAATTCGCAAAAATCGGTAAAATTACGGTAGGAAGACAGATTTTTGACAATGCGTGCCGACAGGCTGCCATCAATATCGGCATAATCCGTGTATCCAGTGGATTGCTCAGATAACAATTGATAATGCAGCGGTAAAGACAGGTCGTCGGGCAGGATGGGAAAAGTCTTATGATATTGTGCTGCCAGAAGTTCATAGGAATTTTGTGGCATAAATTGCCGGACATCCACCAGACAATCAGAACCGGCTGAAGATATGGCTTGCCGTATTGCCAGAGCGGAGCAGTAGGAACTGCTCAGACTCGCATCGTGGTAGGAAGCGCCGGCACGGCGAAGGGTATATGGCTGTATGCGGCTGCTTCGTCTGTAAAGCGCCTTGCAGTACTCGATGCCGAGGATATTGTTAGGGCTTGTTAATACATTCATATGTGCATTGAGATGAGGCGCGCATACTTCCAGAGCGATATTTCGGGCGTTCGGATAGGTCAATCCGCGTTTGAGATGACGACTCAGAATCTGTTTAAACTGTTCATCTTCCCCCAACAGTCTTTGAGCAAATTCCGACAGGAGTGACAAGTCGCCGCACTCACTGCCGAAGCAAAGTGTGTCTGTGACGCCCAGCTTATCCAAAAGAGCTACAGCGCCGGAAGAAAAGTATTCTGCGCTGCCAAGGGCGTAATAGACAGGCAGTTCTAGTACAAGGTCGGCACCGTTTAAAAGTGCAGCCTCGGCACGGATATATTTGTCTGCTATGGCTGGTGCACCCCGCTGTACAAAGCTGCCGCTCATAACAACGATACAGTAATCTGCACCGGTCATTTCTTTGGCTTTGGCAATATGATATGCATGTCCGTTATGGAACGGATTATACTCTGCGATGATGCCTACTGTTTTCATGTTTCTGCCGTTCTCCTTTATCTTGAGATATCTTATCGATGCAAATACAAAATATATGATTGATTGTATTTTTCCGCTTGTCAGTTACAAGTCTATCATAAAAAGACTATTTTGTATTTATATTGAATACAAAAAATAAGTATAAAATTTAGTACAAAATTTGCGGGAAAAATAAAGGAATATGTCTTGTACGGAAACGCTTAATTTTGTATAATTTTGCTTATATAAACAGTAATATAATCTTAATTTAAAATCAAACTTATTATATAGGGAAGGAGAATAACATGTCTTACATTGATTTGATGAAGGAGAAGGCGAGAAGCGACAAGAAAACCATCGTACTTCCGGAGACGAATGATAAGAGAACACTGATTGCGGCGGCGAATATTCTGAAAGAAGGAATCGCGAACATAATCATGGTTGGCAACGAAGAGAAAATCATGGATGGTGCCGGCTGGCTGGAAGTGGAGCTGGACGGTGTTACGATTATCGATCCGGAGAGGACGGAGAAGCTGGAGGAGTATACCAATCTGTTATATGAGACGCGAAAGAACAAGGGAATGACGCCGGAGAAAGCAAAAGAAACTTTATTAAATGATTATCTCACGTTCGGAGTTATGATGGTTAAAGCTAATGATGCGGACGGTATGGTGGCGGGAGCATGTCACGCGACGGCGGATACGCTAAGACCTGCGTTGCAGATATTGAAAACTGCGCCGGGCGTAAAGCTTGTGTCAGGTTTCTTTATTCTGGATGTGCCGGATTGTGAGTTTGGAGAGAACGGTACTTTTCTGTTTGCGGACTGTGGGCTCAATCAGGATCCTACGGCGGAGGAACTGGCGGCGATTGCAGATACTTCAGCTAAGAGTTTTAAGAGTCTGGTTGGCGCGAAGCCTATTATCGCTATGTTATCCCACTCTACGAAAGGAAGCGCAAAGCATCCTCTTGTAGATAAGATGGTTGAGGCTACCAGAATTGCACACGAACAATATCCTCATCTGTGTATTGACGGTGAACTTCAGTCGGATGCGGCACTGGTTCCTCAGGTGGCGAAATCCAAGGCGCCGGGCAGCGAGGTGGCTGGTAAAGCAAATGTATTGATTTTCCCGAATCTTGACTGCGGAAATATCGGATATAAGCTTGTGCAGAGACTTGGCAAAGCGGAAGCATACGGTCCGATGCTGCAGGGCATCTCCAAACCGGTCAATGACCTGTCCCGCGGCTGTTCATGGCAGGATATCGTGGGCGTAGTAGCTTTGACGGCAGTACAGGCACAGCTTGCGTAAAGAGGGATATCATAGCATATCACAGGAAACAAAATCGGCAGTATAATAGGCGGTAATAGACGCATAATAACCAGTCGAAATTTTATAGTTGACAAACCATATCCTCATAGGTATAATTGTTTGAGTGTGGATAGGAGTCGACTATGTTTGTGAACTTAACTGATGTGTTTACAATTGAAGGCAAGCAGGTCACGATGCAGGCAGAATCGGAATTGGAGCAGACCACGATAAATGGCGGGGTATTTTTGGTTAAAGATAAATCTCCGGTCAATCTGTCTTTTACCAATATCGGTAAGGGGAAGGTACGGATTGCAGGTGATGCCAAGATGATATTCGGCATGAACTGTGACAGATGCCTGAAACCTGTAGAAGAGAAGATTACACTTCAATTCGACAGAGAGGTGTTCGCACCAGATATGGCGGAATCCATACCTGACGAAATAGAAGATCAGGATATTATGGATGGCTTTCAGCTTAACGTGGAAGACTTACTAATCAGTGAAATTGTAATGAACTGGCCTATGAAGGTTTTGTGCAAGCCGGACTGCAAAGGAATCTGTCGTCAGTGCGGTAAAGACCTGAATACGGGAACATGTGATTGTGATACCTTTGTTCCTGATCCAAGGATGGCGGTAATAAAGGATATCTTTAACGGGAATAAGGAGGTGTAACAATGTCTATTTGTCCTAAGAACAAATCTTCTAAAGGTAGAAGAGATAAGAGAAGAGCAAACTGGAAAATGTCTGCTCCTACATTAGTAAAGTGCAGCAAGTGCGGCGCTCTGATGGTACCCCACAGAGTATGTAAGAAATGCGGCACATACAACAAAAAAGAAATCATAGCAGTTGACTAAGCAGTAGATATTAAATTTTATAGTCGTACTGGCGGTACTAAAGTGCTCTTAACATTGGCGGCAATGTGCAATGTTAGGGCGCTTTTTTGTTTTTCAGAAATATTTTTATAGCGCTTTGTGGAGAAGAGACAATGGACTGTGACGACAGATTTTTAGAACTTGATTTTTACAGCTATATTTAGTATATTAATATATTAGTATGCGATGTTTATGCAGAGAATATATGGACATGTTTTCTGTAGGGACGGTCTGTTATCGGACGGCGGAAGAAAGAGAGAGGCTTAATTACTGACATGAGTGAATATGTAAAAGTAGCGGTAGACGCAATGGGAGGCGACAACGCGCCGAAAGAGATTGTAAAAGGTGCAGTGGAAGCAGTCAACGAGAGCAGCAAGGTCAAGGTATATCTGGTAGGTATGCATGATGTACTGGAGAAGGAGCTTGCCGGTTATACATATCAGAAGGAACAGATGGAGATTGTCCCTGCATCGGAGATCATAGAGACGGCGGAACCGCCTGTTATGGCGATTCGTAAGAAGAAAGATTCTTCGCTGGTCAAAGCGCTTAATCTTGTGAAGGATGGTACTTGCGATGCCTATGTTTCCGCAGGAAGCACGGGGGCAACTCTTGTAGGCGGACAAGTTATCGTAGGACGTATCAAGGGTGTGGAAAGACCGCCTCTAGCGCCGCTTATTCCCACGGCAACAGGATGTTCGCTGCTGATTGACTGTGGCGCGAATGTGGATGCCAGACCGTCTCATCTTGTACAGTTTGCTAAGATGGGTTCCGTTTATATGGAAAATGTTATGGGAGTTAAAAACCCTAAGGTGGGCATTGTGAATATCGGTGCGGAGGAAGAAAAGGGCAATGCTCTCGTTAAGGAAACATTTCCGCTTTTGAAGAACTGTCCGGATATTAATTTTGTCGGCAGTGTAGAGGCAAGAGATATTCCGGCTGGCGCGGTGGATGTTGTTGTGTGTGAGGCTTTCGTGGGAAATGTAATTTTAAAGACTTACGAGGGTGTCGGAGATACTCTTATTAAGAAAGTAAAAGCGGGCATGATGACGAGTCTTAGGAGTAAGATCGGGGCGCTTCTTGTGAAGCCGGCTTTGAAACAGACACTGAAGGCATTTGACTTAGAACAGTACGGAGGGGCACCGCTGCTTGGTTTGAAAGGATTGGTGGTTAAGACCCATGGCAGTTCCAAATCCATAGAGATTAAAAATTCTATTTTGCAGTGTATTACTTTCAAGGAACAGAGAATTAATGAAAAAATTAAGGAAATGATTCTGACGGAAGAAGCTGTGTCTGAGGAAGACAAATAGGACGATAGATAAAATAAGGGGGTTGCTGCCAATATGGAGTTTGATAAGTTGAAAGAAGTGATAGCGGACGTGTTGAACGTTGACCCTAACGAGGTTACGCCGGAGACAACTTTTACGGAAGACTTGGGGGCGGATTCATTGGATATTTTTCAGATTATCATGGGAATTGAGGAAGCCTTTGAAATAGAAATTCCGGCTGATAAGGCGGAACATATTGCTACAGTGGGTGAGGCAGTTGTGCTCATCCAAGATTCTATGTCATAAAGTGAGCGGAGGAAAGCCCTTTCTGTCAGAAGGGGCTTTTCCATGTCTATATCATGGAGGAGTCTCATGTTAAAGGAAAAATTTGCGAAGCTGGAAGAAAAAATAGGCTATCGGTTTCGAGATACGCGGCTGCTGCGTCAAGCTTTGACGCATAGCTCCTATGCCAATGAACAGAAAATTAACAAGTCGGGAGATTATGAGCGATTAGAGTTTTTGGGAGATGCCGTACTCGAACTCGTCAGCAGCGATTATATCTATCAGCAGTACCCGGATATGACGGAAGGAAAGATGACAAAACTCCGGTCGTCCATTGTCTGTGAACCGGCGTTGGCCTCCTGTGCCAGAGAGATGGGGCTGGAAGAGTATATTCTTCTAGGTAAGGGCGAGGAAGCTACCGGTGGCAGAGGAAGAGATTCTATTATATCGGATGTCATGGAAGCAATTATCGGTGCGATTTATCTTGACAGCGGCATAGATGAGGTGAAGACATATATTCATCGTGTTATTTTGTCGGATTTGGAGCACAAGCAATTGTTTTATGATGCCAAGACTATTTTACAGGAAGAAATACAGAAAGAAAACAAGGGAGTGCTTCACTATGAACTCGTGAGCGAGGACGGTCCGGAGCATGCAAAAATTTTTGCTGTAAATGCAATGATTGACAAAGTGATTATTGGAAGCGGAACGGGACACTCCAAGAAAGCGGCGGAACAGAAGGCGGCATATGAGGCGTTGATTCATAAAACATATATTATTGCCGACTGAGAGAAATTACGAGGTACAACATGTATTTAAAAAGCATTGAAGTGCATGGATTTAAATCCTTTGCAAATAAAATTATTTTTAAATTTCACAACGGAATTACCGGTATTGTAGGACCAAACGGTTCCGGTAAAAGTAATGTGGCAGACGCCGTCAGATGGGTACTTGGAGAACAGCGCATTAAACAGCTTCGTGGTGCGAGTATGCAGGATGTTATCTTTTCCGGTACGGAAATGCGCAAACCTTTAGGTTATGCATATGTGGCGATTACGCTTGACAATGCGGATCATCAGCTTGCGATAGATTATGATGAGGTGACGGTTTCCAGAAGGCTGTACCGCTCCGGAGAGAGTGAATACATGATCAACGGTGCAGTATGTCGATTAAAGGATGTCAATGAATTATTCTATGATACGGGTATCGGTAAAGAAGGGTACTCTATCATCGGTCAGGGTCAGATTGATAAGATTCTGAGCGGGAAGCCGGAAGAGAGAAGGGAATTGTTCGACGAAGCGGCTGGTATCGTAAAATTTAAGCGCAGAAAGTATGCGGCGCAAAAGAAGCTGGAGGATGAGAAACAGAATCTTGTCCGCGTCAATGATATCCTTACCGAGTTGGAGAAACAAATCGGACCGTTGGAGAAACAGTCTGAGAAGGCAAAAGTATATCTGAAAAAGAAAGAGGAGTTAAAGACTCTGGATGTCAATGTGTTCCTTTTAGAGAATGTGCGCGTCAGACAGCAGCTTACTGAGGTGGAAGGTAAGTTACATATTGCAAACGGAGATTTAGAGGATACAAAACAGAAATATGAACAGATTAAAGATGAATATGAACAGATAATGGGCAGGATTGAGCTTTTGGATCAGTCGATTGAGACAGCAAGGGCTACATTGACGGACACTGGCGTTACACGATCCAAGCTGGAAGGCGAAATTAACGTATTGAAGGAACAGATTCATTCTGCTGAGGGAAACGAGGAACATTTACAGAATCGTATCCGAAATATTCAGGAGCAGATTGACGAGCGTACAACAGAGAAGAATGAAATCCTGACGGAAAAGAGTGAAATTGATACCAAACTGGAACAGTTGGAACAGGCGAGAGGCGAAGCAAGGAGGCTGCTTGAGGAAACGCAGGGCAAGATTGAGGAACTGAACAATCATATCGAGAGCGGTAAGAATACGATTATTGATGCCTTAAATAATCGTGCCACGATTAAATCGAAACTGGGACGCTATGACACCATGCTGGAACAGATTAACATCCGTAAGGCGGAATTAAATTCCAGACTACTTCGGGCAAAGTCTGATGAAGCGGCACAGACAGAGACTATCAAGAAATTGGAAGAGGAGTTTGAGGCGGTCAATGTTGTGATCCGTGAGCTGAATGAGAAGCAGGAAAGTATGGAAGAACAGCTTGTCGGTATGCGGGAGGAGCTGGCAGGCAGGGATCAGAAGTTACGAGATACACAGGTGCTTTATCATCAGGAAAAATCTAAGCTGGAGGCACTTGCGAATCTGACAGAACGCTATGAAGGATATGGCGGAAGCGTCAAGGCAGTCATGGAGCGGAAAGGACAGGAGAAAGGTATTATCGGTGTCGTAGCCGACATCATTCAGGCAGATGCGAAATATGAGACGGCGATTGAGACGGCACTGGGCGGTAATATCCAGAATATTGTTACAGAAGATGAAGAGACGGCAAAGCGCATGATTGGATATTTAAAGAAAGCGAAAGCCGGACGAGCCACTTTTCTGCCGCTTACGAGCATCACACATCCGCAGGAGTTTAAGAACCCGGAAGCACTCAAGGAAGAGGGCGTTATCGGCATGGCGGATGATTTGGTGAAGATTGACAAGAAGTACCGCAATGTTGCAAAAGCAATGCTTGGGCGCATTGTAGTAGTTGATAATGTGGATCATGCCGTAAAAATTGCCAGAAAGTTCGATTACGGTATTCGAATGGTTACACTGGAAGGTGAGCTGCTTGTACCCGGCGGTGCCATCAGCGGCGGTGCTTTTAAGAATAACTCCAATCTTCTGGGCAGACGCCGGGAGATGGAGGAATTAGAGAAGAAAGTAAAACAATATGTCATAGAAATTGACAAGCTGCTTAACGATATCGAAGATACGAAGAGAAGACGGAATAAGCTTCGCCTTGACATAGAAGATATCAAAGGGCAGTTACAGCGTAAATTCATAGAGCAGAATACCGCCAGAATGAATGTGATGCAGGCGAGAGATAAGAAGAGCGAGACGGAAGAAGGCTTTGGCGAGTTAAAGAGCGAAGAGCAGGATATTGAGCTTCAAATCAAAGAGATTCAGGTAGGCAAAGATGAGATTGCCAGAGAACTGGAAGATTCCGAGACATTGGAGAAAAATGTGGAAGCGCAGATAACACAGTTCCAGCAACAGTTGGAAGTAAAGCGCGCAGAAGAATCCGGGCAGTCTGCCAAGGTGTCCGAGTGGGATGTAGAAGTAGAGAAGATGCGTCAGACTGAAGATTTCCAGCGCCAGAATCTGGAACGTGTGGAAGGCGAGATTGCCAGACACACGGCGGAGCTTACGGAAGTACAAGAGGGACTACATCTTGGTAAGGAAGAAGTAGAGCGCAAGAAAGCTAGTATTCTTGAGATAGAGAAGACGATTGCATCTTCTTATACGGCACAAACTGATGCGGCACAAAAGCTCAAAGACGATACGGCTGCAAAAGAAGAATTGGCAGCGAAACAGAAGAATTTCTTTGCATCCAGAGAAGAGTTATCAGAAAGGATGACGGCGCTCGATAAGGAAGTATACCGTTTAGGCAGCCAGAGAGAGCGTATGGAAGAGTCCATAGAAAGTCAGATTAATTATATGTGGGATGAGTATGAAATCACATTATCTGATGCAGAATCTTTAAAGGATGATACAATGGACGATTTGCCGTCTATGAAGAAAGAGATTACCGCTCTCAAAGATGCAATCAAAAGACTGGGAGATGTCAATGTCAATGCGATAGAAGATTTTAAGAATCTGATGGAACGGTATACGTTCTTGAAGACGCAGCATGACGATTTGGTAGAAGCCGAGAAGACGCTGCTTAATATCATTGAAGAGTTGGATACATCTATGAGAAAACAGTTCAATGAGAAGTTTGCGGAGATTAACAAAGAGTTCGATAAAGTATTTAAAGAACTTTTTGGTGGTGGTAAAGGAACACTGGAACTGATAGAAGAAGAGGATGTATTGGAAGCAGGAATACGCATTATTGCTCAGCCGCCCGGTAAGAAGCTGGTTAACATGATGCAGATGTCCGGTGGAGAAAAATCCTTGACAGCTATTTGCCTTCTTTTTGCGATCCAGAATTTGAAACCTTCACCATTCTGTCTGCTTGACGAGATAGAGGCGGCGCTGGATGAAACTAATGTGGGAAGATTTGCGAAATATTTGCATAAGCTGACGAAGAATACGCAGTTTATAGTGATCACCCACAGACGAGGCACAATGGAGAAAGCGGACCGTCTTTACGGTATTACGATGCAGGAGAAGGGTGTGTCTACATTGGTGAGCGTTAATTTGATTGATAAGGAATTGGATGACTGATGAGTGAAGATAAAAAAGGTTTTTTCAGCAGATTAAAAGAAGGATTGAGTAAAACAAGGGATAATATTGTACATGGAATTGATGCAGTATTTGGCGGGTTTTCCAGTATTGATGAGGAGTTCTATGAAGAACTGGAAGAAATTCTGATTATGGGTGACATCGGTGTTGCCGCAACCGAAGAGATACTTGATAAGCTGCGGGAACAGGTGAAAGAGAATCATATCAAAGAACCGGCTGACTGCAAAGAATTCCTGATACAAAATATCAAAGAGCAGATGCAGGTAGGCGAGACGGCGTACGATTTCGAGAATAAACAGTCGGTGGTGCTTGTGATAGGAGTCAACGGCGTGGGTAAGACAACTACGGTAGGGAAGCTTGCCGGGAAACTCAAATCTCAAGGGAAGAAGGTTCTTCTTGCGGCGGCGGATACTTTCCGTGCGGCAGCAGGTGAGCAGCTTAATGAGTGGGCGAACCGTGCGGGAGTGGATGTGATCGGAGGCAGTGAAGGCTCTGACCCTGCCAGTGTAATCTATGATGCGGTAAGTGCAGCGAAGGCGAGGGGTGTAGACGTACTTTTGTGCGATACGGCAGGACGACTGCACAATAAGAAGAATCTGATGGAAGAGTTGAAAAAGATTAATCGTATCATAGACAAAGAATTTCCCGGTGTGCACAGGGAGAACTTGGTGGTACTTGACGGCACTACCGGTCAGAATGCTCTTATGCAGGCGAAGGAGTTTAGTGAAGTGGCTGATTTGACAGGTATTATCCTGACGAAGATGGACGGTACGGCGAAGGGCGGTATTGCGGTAGCCATTCAGTCGGAATTACAGATTCCCGTGAAATATATCGGAGTGGGAGAGACCATAGACGACTTACAGAAATTCGATGCTGACCAGTTTGTAGACGCATTGTTTAACCGGGATTTGTCTGAAGATGCTGCAGAAGATGTTTCTGAGGATGAGCGTTAAGAAAGGAACAGGGGATATAGATGAAAGAATTATCGTTGGATAAGTTTGAGGAAGCATATGAGGTTGTCAAGGAAGTTGCTTCGGAGACAAAACTGGTGTACAGTGATTATTTTAGTGCGCAGACAGGTAACAAAATTTATTTAAAGCCTGAAAATATGCAGCTTACAGGTGCATACAAGCTTCGCGGCGCTTATTATAAAATCAGTACGTTGACGGAGGAAGAGAGAAAGAAAGGCTTGATTACGGCATCAGCCGGCAATCACGCGCAGGGAGTTGCATACGCAGCCAAATGTTACGGTGTGAAGGCGGTTATTGTGATGCCTACGACTACACCGCTCATCAAAGTGAACCGCACGAAGAGCTATGGGGCAGAAGTGATTCTTCATGGCGACGTATACGACGAAGCCTGCATGTATGCTTATCAGCTGGCGGAAGAGAAAGGATATACTTTTGTGCACCCGTTTGATGATTTGGACGTGGCTTGCGGGCAGGGAACCATCGCGATGGAAATCATCAAGGAGCTTCCCCTTGTCGATTATATTTTAGTGCCTGTCGGAGGCGGTGGACTTGCAACGGGGGTATCAACACTGGCGAAACTTCTGAATCCCAAGATTAAAGTAATTGGGGTAGAGCCTGCCGGAGCGAATTGTATGCAGGAGTCTATCCGCGCAGGCAAAGTTCTGACACTCGATCATGTGAATACGATTGCTGACGGTACTGCCGTCAAGACGCCGGGAACCAATATTTTCCCGTATATCAGCCAGAACTTGGATGATATTATTACCGTCGAAGATGAAGAGTTAGTTGTATCATTTCTCGATATGGTGGAAAATCATAAGATGATTGTTGAAAATTCAGGTCTTCTTACGGTAGCGGCGTTGAAGCATCTCGACGTGAAAAACAAAAAGATTGTTTCTATTTTGAGCGGCGGAAATATGGATGTGATTACAATGTCTTCCGTGGTACAGCAGGGACTTGTGCTGCGTGACAGAATATTTACGGTTTCCGTGCTTTTGCCGGATAAACCGGGAGAATTGTCCAGAGTGTCCGATGTGATTGCAAAGCAGAGCGGCAATGTTATTAAACTGGAGCATAACCAGTTCGTATCTATTAATCGTAATGCGGCAGTAGAACTGAGGATCACGCTGGAGGCATACGGTACGGAACATAAGAATCAGATTATAGAGGCATTGAACCAAAACGGGTATCAGCCGAAACTTGTGCGTGTAGGAATATAATATCGGCTTAGCGGTTTGCAGACAGAGAAGTCAGACTGTACTGGTCTGACTTTTTTGCGTCATGTTTTTATAGAAAACGGATATGCTATAGTTGTGTTAAAAGAAATGTCAGAATAAATGACAGCATCTAAAATAGCTGATTACAAGGACAGAAAGAGAATGAGAAGAAAAAAAGAGGAGAAAAATAAAAAAAATTCAAAAAAAAGCAAGACAGAATGGTTAAAGAAATATATTATTATAACAGCGGCAGCTTTTGTGAATGCTGTTGGGATTAGTTTGTTCATTGATCCAAACAACATGGCTCCCGGAGGCGTGACAGGAATAGCGATCCTATTAAGCAGATTGGCTCCGATCAATACCGGTACACTAATCTTGCTTTTGAATATACCGATTCTTGTTTTTGCCATATGGAAGTTCGGAATAGGGCTGACTGTTTCGACGATTTATGCCACGGTGCTCATTTCCACATTTACCAATATTTTGACTTCCTTTCCGGCAGCAACCTGTGATAGACTGTTGGCAGCGATTGCTGGAGGAATTTTATCGGCGGTGTCTATCGGTATTATATTTAAGATGGGTGCGACAACGGGTGGTATGGATATCATAGTCAAAGCGCTGCGGCTGAAGTTTCCTCATTTGAAGACCGGGAACTTGTTTTTTATTGCAGATGCGATTGTCGTGACGCTGTCAGGCATTGTGTTCAGGGACGTTGACGCAGCGCTGTATGCGGCGATTGCAGTTGGCTGTTCTTCCGTTACGATGGACGTGGTGCTTTATGGAAGAGATGAGGCGAAATTGTTGTACATCATCAGCGATAAGCCGGAGCAGATTAAGGCAAGAGTCTTGGAGGAACTGGATATCGGTATGACATTGATAAACGGACGTGGAGCCTACAGCGGAAATGATAAGCAGGTGATTATGTGTGCTATGAAGAAAACAGTGTTTCCGCGCGTAGAGAGCATTGTACGTGATGAAGATGCGGAATCTTTCATGATTATTACGAGCGCTTCGGAGATTTTCGGAGAAGGATACAAGAGCTATTTCAGCGAGCGGATATAAGGGAAGCAAAAGAAGATACAGCGTTAATAATGTGAAATAAGTATAAGGAGAATATATGCGGGACAATAGTTTTCAAAGTAAGAGACATAAGAAGAAACGCAGAAGAAATGAAAACGGGATACTGGTTGGTTCGATTATATTGTGTCTCGTTACACTATCTGCCATTACAATCTGTCTGATGATGGTGTTTAAATACCGCTCGGCACAGATGGAAAATGCGGTTGTCATGAATGAATTAGAGGCAATCCGCATGGACGAAACGGTTACATATACGCAAGGAGAAGTGGATGCCATGATTGCCCTTGCCAGAGAGGAGACGGCGAGTCAGACAAGCGAAGAAGTGAGTAGTGAATTTTTGGATAAGCTCAAAGAACTTATGCTGTCCGGAGACGGAACAGTCTCTATGCTGCGATATTTTTATCCGGATGAAATTGTTGTGGCAGATGCGGGAGAGTTTTACTTCTTTCCGATTTCGGATAATCTGGCACATCATACATATGAACAGGCAAATTTTGCTTTAGACTCCGATCAGATTATGAACTACTATGAGAATGGAGAAAATATTGCGCATAAAGGCATTGACGTCTCCAAATATCAGGGCAAGATAGATTGGGAAAAAGTGGCGGACGACGATGTGGAATATGCTTTTATCAGGCTTGGTATCAGAGGATACTCGGAAGGCGTGATTCTGGAAGACGAGACTTTTGAAGACAATATTAAAGGTGCCCGCCAAAATGATATTGATGTGGGTGTCTATTTCTTTACACAGGCGACCAGTGTGGAAGAGGCTGAGGAGGAAGCCCAGTATGTACTTGATGCGATAGAGCCGTATCAGGTAGACTATCCGGTTGTGATTGATATTGAAGCGGTAAACAGTGCTAATGCAAGGACGAAAGATCTGACGAAAGAAGAACGTACGGAATATTGCATCGCCTTTTGTGAAATGATTAAGAATGCCGGTTACACGCCTATGATTTACGGCAATCTGAAGTCATTTATGCTGCTTTTGGATTTGGAACGGCTGGAAGAATATGATAAATGGTTTGCGCTTTATGATGAAGAGGTCTACTATCCATATGACTTTAAAGTATGGCAGTACACGGATGAAGGCAAAGTTGACGGAATTGATGTGAATGTGGACTTGAATATCAGTTTTGGAGATTGGTCTGATGGCGGACAATAAAGATAGAGGAAATCATCGTAATAGACAAGAAAAAGAGCGCGCGGATTGCAAAGACGGTCGTATCGTAGAGTCTGAACAGTATGAAAAGACGGGATATTTGACGGAGCCATACAGAATATTTCATTTGAGAGACTGTATGGAACAGCAGATTGATTTTCACTATCACGATTTTTATAAAATTATCTATTTCGTTGACGGCAGAGTGGACTATAAGGTTGAAGGAAAGACCTATCATTTAAAACCATATGATTTCGTGCTTGTAGGCGCAAATGTGATTCATAAACCGGAGATTGACGGGTCAATTCCTTATGAGAGATATATCATTTATCTTTCCGAAGAATTTTTGGCGAAAAGCAATGAGAAAGGTGAGACGCTGAAATATTGCTTTGAGGAAGCGGAAAAGCAGCAGAACCGGGTAGTTCATTTCTCACCGGAGAGTTATGAGGAGCTAATCGGCTGTCTGATGCGCATGGAACAGATTGAACGGCAGAGCGAAGCCTATATGAACGATATGCTTCTTAAGAGCGCGTTCATGGAGTTTATGGTGCTGTTTAACAGAACCGTGATCGGACAGCCGAAGGCATATATTACCACAGCGGCATATCATGAGAAGATTATAGATGTGATTGCTTATATTCAGGGGCATTTGTCTGAGGAGATAAGCGTGGATATGTTGGCAAAGCAATGCTATTTGAGCAAATATTATCTGATGCGGCAATTTAAGGAAGCCACAGGCTATTCAATTCATCAGTACATTAATGAGAAGAGGATTCAGGCGGCGAGGAGAATGATTTTGTCCGGAATGCCGGCATCCAAGGCGTGTTACGAGTGTGGGTTCCGTGATTATTCAACCTTTGCCAGACGGTTTAAGACGATTGTAGGAAGAGCGCCGTCGAAGTTTAAGTGAGGAAATATGATAAAAGCACCCTTTTGCGCGTTCTTAGGTTGCCTTTGAATCCTCGTATATGCTACAATAAAACTACTATGACAAGAAAGGCGGGTTATCTATGAAATATGAATTTGAAGGAACGGTAGAGTTTCGGGAGAATGAGAATACAATAGCCGTACCGTTTAATGTTTGGGAAGTATGTGAGAAAGTAGGAGATGCACCGGTCAGAGTCTGCTTTGACGATGTCTGTTTTATTTGTGATCTTGTTCCGAAGGGACAAGGATATTATGATATTCCCGTAAGTCAGGACACCTTATCTAAGGTGGAGCTTGGGAAGAAGTATTTGATTTCCATTGAGATAGTCGGGAATGTGGTAAGTATGAGCAGTAACAGCCCGTATAGCACAGAACATCCGATCCGTAAGATTGACAATATTGATTTGGTGACCCAGCCGTGGGACGGGCTGTGCGGACAGGCTTGCGTTGCCATGATTGCAGGAACCACATTGGATGAGATGTGTGATATTATGAAGTGTCGTGAGTGGCAGGCAAATATGAGCAAGATGATTGCTACGCTGGAATATCTTGGAATCCGTCATGCGGACAAGATTGTATATACATTAGGTAAATCTGTAGAACTGCCACGGTGTTGTATTATCATGGAGAAGATGGGCAGATACAGCCATTATCTTGTAGGCTTTGAAGGACAGTACTACGAACCAAACCAAGGAGTGCTTCCGGAGTTTGATATGACGAAGATGGTCGGGTATTTAGAGGTTATTGCGGAGTAATTAAGACAAAGACTTATAGAGAAGAAAAGAAAGAGTGTCAAGAAAAAATACTTGACACCCTTTCTTTTGTATAGTAGAATGCATAAGTCGGAAACAGTGCAGGGACAATGTTTCTGGCAGAAAGTTTATGACATGGAGAAAATCGTAGAACAAGGTTTACTATATGATTTCTATGGAGAACTGCTGACGAAACATCAGAGGCAGATATATGAAGGTATCGTGTATGACAATCTTTCTCTGGGTGAGATTGCGCAGGAAGAGAGGATCAGCAGACAAGCGGTGCATGATATCGTTAAGCGGTGTGATAGAACGTTACAAGGATATGAAGAGAAGCTTAAGCTGATAGAGAAATTTCAAAATATCAAAGCGAAAGTATCCAGTATCAACCAGTTATCAGAGAAGCTTGAGAGTGGTGTGCAAACAGACGTAGGAGAATACTCTGCCTACGGTATGCAGATTAAGAAGTTGTCTTCCGAGATTTTACAGGAGTTATAATATGGCATTTGAGAGTCTGACAGATAAATTGCAGAATGTTTTCAAAAATTTAAGAAGCAAGGGTCGTCTCACGGAGGAGGATGTCAAAATTGCCTTGAAAGAGGTTAAGATGGCGCTCTTAGAAGCTGATGTCAACTTTAAGGTTGTGAAGCAGTTTGTCAAGTCGGTGGAAGAGCGAGCCATCGGGGCGGATGTTTTAAACGGATTGAATCCGGGGCAGATGGTCATCAAGATTGTTAATGAAGAGATGGTTGCCTTGATGGGTTCTGAGACGACAGAGATTACGCTGCAGCCCGGCAAATCAATTACGGTCATTATGATGTGTGGTCTGCAGGGTGCAGGTAAGACAACTACGACTGCGAAGATTGCAGGCAAAATGAAGCTGAAAGGCAAGAAACCCCTGCTTGTTGCATGCGATGTCTACAGACCAGCAGCAATCAAACAGTTACAGATTAACGGCGAAAAACAGCAGGTCGATGTATTCTCCATGGGAGAGAATCATAAACCTGTCAATATCGCAAAAGCAGCAATTGAACACGCACAGAAGAACGGACACAACATAGTAATTCTTGATACGGCAGGGCGGCTTCACATTGACGAGGAGATGATGGCGGAGCTTCAGGAGATTAAGAACAACGTGGAAGTGCATCAGACACTTCTTGTAGTAGATGCGATGACCGGTCAGGATGCTGTCAATGTGGCGAAAGATTTCGATGAAAAAGTCGAAATTGACGGTGTTATTCTTTCTAAAATGGATGGTGACTCCAGAGGTGGTGCAGCGCTCTCCATCAAAGCTGTGACCGGTAAACCGATTTTGTATATCGGTATGGGAGAGAAACTCTCTGATTTGGAACAGTTCTATCCGGATCGTATGGCAAGCCGGATTTTAGGTATGGGTGATGTTTTATCACTTATTGAGAAGGTACAGCAGAACATAGACATCGACGAAGAGAAAGAAAAGCAGATGGCTGCCCGCATGAAGAAGGGCAAGTTTGATTTTGATGACTATCTGGAAAGTATGAAACAGATGCGCAATATGGGTGGACTTTCCGGTATTCTTAACATGATGCCGGGTATGGGCGCTAAGATGAGTGATATTGAGTCCATGGTCGATGAGAAGCAGCTTGCGCGTATGGAAGCAATCGTCCTTAGTATGACGCCTGCAGAACGTCAGAATCCTAAACTTTTAAATCCGAGCAGAAAGCACAGAATTGCAAAAGGAGCGGGAGTAGACATTGCAGTGGTCAACAAATTTATTAAGCAGTTTGAACAGTCCCAGAAGATGATGAAGCAGATACCCGGTATGATGGGCGGTAAGAAAGGAAGGGGAATGTTCGGCGGCATGGGTGGTATGAAATTCCCGTTTTAGGGTTTCAAAATAAACAATAATATTTTTTACATGGAGGCAAAAAAATGGCAGTTAAAATCAGATTAAGAAGAATGGGACAGAAGAAATCTCCTTATTACAGAATCGTAGTAGCAGATTCAAGATCTCCGAGAGACGGTAGATGTATCGATGAAATCGGGACATATGATCCGAACACAGATCCCAGTACCTACAAGGTAGATGAAGAGGCAGCTAAGAAATGGCTGGCAAACGGAGCACAGCCTACGGAAGTCGTAAGCAGAATTTTCAAGAGCGTTGGTATAACAAAATAAGTTTTACTTTTTCAGGAAAGTATTCGAGCAGTCGGCTTTTGGAGGTGGACTATGAAAGAATTGGTTGAAGTAATAGCAAAAGCGCTAGTCGATAATCCGGATGAAGTAGTAGTAACACAGAAGGAAGATGGTAAGAATGTTATCATTGAACTTCATGTTGCGGCAGCGGATATGGGTAAAGTAATCGGCAAGCAAGGACGCATTGCTAAGGCAATACGCTCTGTTGTTAAAGCGGCATCATCCAAAGACAATAAGAGAGTGGATGTAGAAATCATTTAATCGAGCAGCCTCATAGATTATTCTGTGAGGCTGTTTATATCATTGCAGGCAGAACATTGCTTCGATATGGAGGTAAGAATGATATCTGAATTACAAGTGGGCGTCATTACACAGACGCATGGAATCAGAGGGGAAGTCAAGGTGTTTCCTACGACGGATGACGCTTCTCGCTTTAAGAAATTAAAGGAAGTAATTATGGATACCGGAAAAGAACGCTTAAACATGGAAATAGAGGGCGTGAAATTTTTTAAGCAGTATGCCATTATCAAATTCAAAGGGTATGATTCCATCAATGATATCGAAAAATATAAGAATGCGAAATTGTACGTTACAAGAGATAAGGCGGTCCGTCTTAAGAAAGATGAGTATTTTATCGCTGACTTAATCGGTATGGATGTCGTGACAGAAGACGGGGAGCAGTTTGGCACATTAAAAGATGTTATGGTTACAGGAGCCAATGACGTTTATGTTGTAGAGAGACAGGGCGCAACGGAAGTTTTACTTCCGGCAATTAAGGAATGCGTCAAAAATATAGATATGGAGCAGGGACAGATAGTTGTGCATATTATGGATGGATTGATTTAAATAAGGTACATCGAATCATATGAGGATAATATGGGTATGATGAATTTTCATATTCTGACACTTTTTCCGGAGATGGTGATGCAAGGGTTGCATACAAGTATTCTCGGGAAAGCGGCAGAGAGAGGATATATTTCTATAGAGGCAGTTAATATTCGGGATTATACGTTGGACAAGCACGGTAAGGTGGATGACTACACATATGGCGGCGGCGCCGGGATGCTCATGCAGGCACAGCCGGTCTATGACGCATATATGGCGGTACGGGAGCGGATTGCCGTGAGGCGTAACCGTGAAAAGAACGGTGGCGGTCATGATGATTTAGCAGGAATCGCGCATCACAAAGGCACGAGGGTTATCTATGTCACACCGCAGGGAAAGACTTTTCATCAGAAAATGGCACAGGAGCTTGCACAGGAAGAGGATTTGGTGTTTCTATGTGGTCATTATGAAGGGATAGATGAGCGCGTGCTGGAAGAGATTGTGACGGATGAGATTTCTATCGGCGATTACGTGTTGACGGGAGGGGAACTTCCGGCTATGGTGATGATTGATGCTGTGGCGAGATTAGTGCCCGGAGTTTTGCACAATACAGATTCGGCAGTGACAGAGTCATTTGGAGAAGGATTGTTGGAATATCCGCAGTATTCCCGACCGGAAGTATGGCATGACAAAAGAGTTCCGGCGGTCTTAATGAGCGGAGATCATGCGAAAGTGGATGCATGGCGTCTCGAGCAGTCAATTCAGCGGACAAAGGAGCGCAGACCGGATTTATATGAGGCATATATTGCACAGAAAGAAATATTAAGAAAATCATGAAATCCCTTGCATTCAGTACTATAATATGCTAAATTATTAATGTTGCGATAAAGATGGTCCTCTGTTACAGAATGTATTAAGAACATCCATATATTTAGGAGGCAGATTATGAACGAGATTATCAGAGAAATTGAAGCGGCACAGTTAAAAGAAAATGTTGGTGATTTTCATGTCGGAGATACTGTGAAAGTATACGGCAAGATCAAAGAGGGTAACCGCGAGAGAATACAGGTTTTTGAAGGAACCGTATTAAAGATACAGGGCGGAAGCAGTCGTGCGACATTTACTGTAAGAAAAGTATCTAACGGTGTCGGCGTTGAGAAGACATGGCCTATGCATTCTCCGAATGTAGAGAAAGTAGAAGTAGTCAGAAGAGGTAAGGTAAGACGTGCTAAGCTGAACTATTTAAGAGATCGTGTCGGCAAGAAAGCGAAAGTAAAAGAGCTGGTTAGATAATCTGAGAATTATGAAGCAGATACCTTGAAGCGATTTGAGGTATCTGTTTTTTTGTCGGAAGATTGCTTTTACAATCTGATGTTGGTATAATACGAAGATGGAGGAATGATCTGTGGCAAAAAGAAAAGGATTAACTTTTTATCAGAAAAAGAAAAGATTGAATCCGAAAATCATAAAGGATGTTTTTGAGCTGATTGTAGGAGGTATCATTGCTATTTTTTTGGCATTTGTGATTGTTTTCTCTGTGGGGATGAGGACGAGTGTAGTTGGTGATTCCATGGAACCGGTATTGTACAACGGACAGGAAATATTGATGAATAGGGTGTTGTACAGGTTGTCACTGCCAAAGAGGGGCGATGTAATAGTTTTCCTTCCGAACGGAAATCAAAATTCCCATTATTATGTCAAAAGGGTAGTCGGACTTCCGGGCGAGACGGTCCAGATTAAAGACGGAAGCGTATACATAAACGGAGTTTTACTGGAGGAAGATGACTCGTTTGATAAAATGGCGGAAGCCGGTATTGCAGAGAATGAGTTAGAACTGGCATCGGACGAATTTTTTGTGCTTGGGGACAATCGTAACAGCAGTGAAGACAGTCGTTCCGGTAATGTCGGCGCTGTCAAAAAAGATAATATTATCGGTAAAGCATGGTTTCACATGGCGATAGAAGAAGAGACAATAGGGTTGATTGAATAGTATAACGGAAGGATTATAAAACGTATGAATTATCAATGGTATCCGGGGCATATGACGAAAGCAAAACGGATGATGCAGGAGAATATCGGACTGATTGATCTGGTAATTGAATTGGTTGATGCCAGAATCCCCATGAGCAGCCGTAATCCGGATATAGATGAACTTAGCAAGAATAAATCGAGGCTGATTCTCCTGAACAAATCAGATTTGGCTGATGCAGGAGCAAACAAGCTATGGATGGAGTATTTTAAGGGGAAAGGTTTTCATGTGCTGGAGATTAATGCCAGAAGTGGGCAGGGACTTAAGTCAATTCAGGGAATTGTGAGAGAAGCATGCAAGGAGAAAATCGAACGCGATAGAAAACGCGGAATTAAGAACAGACCAATCAGAGCAATTGTGGTGGGGATCCCGAATGTGGGCAAGTCTACATTTATAAATTCGTTTGCCGGTAAAGCGTGTACCAAAACTGGAAATAAACCGGGAGTTACCAAGGGAAAACAGTGGATCAGAATGAACAAAGAATTAGAATTATTGGATACGCCGGGGATTTTATGGCCGAAATTTGAGAGTGAAGAGGTAGGTAGAAATCTTGCGTTGATCGGTTCCATGAACGATGAAATATTGCAGATGACGGAACTGGCTGCTGACTTGATTACTTATTTGCTGAAATACTACAAGGAAGAACTGGCTGAGAGATATCAGATGGAGCAGGCGGATGATATGCTGACGCCGCTTATGGTGCTTACACATATTTGTGAGAACCGCAAATGTTATAAAAAAGGACAGGAGCCGGATTATGAGAAGGCATCCTCCATCGTGATGGAAGATTTCAGAAGTGGCAGGATTGGCAGGATCACGCTGGAGTTTCCCGAACGTGAAGACTGAGAAGGAAGTGGCATAATGAAGAAAGCATTGAGAGAGGTACTCAGTACCAGTTTATATATACTATTTGTTTTGTGCGCTGTTTATCTGGTCATCCATTTTGTGGGACAGAGAACACAAGTGTTAGGCAGTTCCATGGAGCCGAAACTGAGTAGTGAGGATAATCTGATTGTCGATAAGATCAGCTATCGTTTTCATGATCCTGAGCGTTATGACATTATAGTTTTTCCGTTCCGGTATGAAGATAATACATTTTACATCAAAAGGATTATCGGACTACCGGGTGAGACGGTACAGATTGATGAGGAAGGAAATATACTGATAGACGGCGAGGTCTTACCGGAAGGATACGGCAAGGAAGTGATTCAGAGTCCGGGAAGAGCCTATGAGCCGATTACATTAGAAGACGACGAATATTTTGTGATGGGAGATAATCGGAACAACAGCACGGACAGCAGGGATCCGTCGGTGGGTAATATTACGCGGGATGAGATTGTCGGCAGAGCTTGGCTGCGCATATGGCCGTTTAGCAAATTCGGATTGATTAAACATCGATAAGAGGAAAGGTAATATTATGGCGGAATCGATTGGAACCATCAAAGAAAAATTTCAGGCAGCTGCGGTTTGTGAGCTGCCTGCTTTGTTTCAAAAGTACGAGCAGGATGAGCGGTCTGGTGTGCGCGCTATTGTGGAGAAAGGGCATAGAAAGCTGGCAGCATATGAGAAAGAAGTTGCGCGATGCGAAGAACTTAAGAAATATGAAAGAGAATACGCCGCTTATGCGCATATATGCGGGATTGATGAGGTGGGAAGAGGTCCGTTAGCAGGTCCCGTAGTAGCAGGGGCAGTTATTCTTCCTAAAGATTGTGACATTTTATATATCAATGATTCTAAGAAACTGTCCGAAAAAAAGAGAGAAGAACTTTATGATGTGATTATGGAACGGGCGGTAGCAGTGGGACTCGGATACAGTACTCCTGAGAGAATTGATGAGATTAATATTCTTCAGGCGACTTATGAGGCAATGCGGGAGGCAGTCTCGAATCTTAAGGTGATTCCGGATTTGCTGTTGAACGACGCAGTTACGATTCCGCAAATCGATATCCGGCAGGTGCCGATTATCAAAGGGGATGCCAAGAGCATTTCAATCGGGGCGGCAAGTATTGTTGCGAAGGTTACGAGAGACCGTCTCATGGTGCAATATGATGAAATATATCCGGAATATGGATTCGCATCCAATAAAGGATATGGAGCACAGTCTCATATTGACGCTTTGGTAAAATATGGTGCCAGTCCGATTCACAGAAGATCATTTATTACCCACTTTATTTGACGGGAAAGAAAATACTGCTATCAGGATATGATAATTAAAGAGTGTGGGAATTTCGGAGGGAAGAGGCGATAACGTGAATCTTGGTAATATTTTTAAACGTGATACCCAGAATATAAGAACAAATGATACCGTGAAGGCAGCAGAATCTATGTCGAAGGGCGAAAAAGCATATCGTGTACAGAGCGAAATCAGGAATCTGACTCCGGGGCAGACGATACAAGGAACCGTGGTCGGCAGGGACGGCACCTCGGTTCAAATTGCACTAAGACAGGATATGATGATCAGTGCGAGGATAGATCAAAGCATTAATCTGGTACTGGGTCAGAATATGAGTTTTGAGGTGAAAGCAAACAGCGGGGCAGTTTTGTCATTATCGCCGCTTTATGCCAATATGGCGAATGAGGCGACTATTATGCGGGCGCTGAATGCCGCGGGATTACCAGAGACAGCCAACAATATTGAGATGGTAGCTGTCATGATGGAAGAGGGGATGCCGATTGACAAAGAATCTCTCGGTAATATCAGTAGATTTATGATGGAATTTCCGAACCAGAATCCGGCTACCCTCATACAGATGACCAGACTTGGAATTCCAATCAATGAGAGCAACATAGAACAGTTTGAAATGTATCAGAATGCAAATCATCAGCTGCTGGGAAGCGCAGAAACGATTATGAATGGGCTTCCGCAGGTTTTTCACGAACTTATGGGGGAAGGAAAAGCCGGTCAGGCATATGCCTTTTATGAGAATATATTGGATATTTTTACCGGAGATGAGACAGAGGGAGTCATCATACAAAAAGGAGAGGGAAATGAAGGTATTGCCGGAGGGACGATTGACACAGCCGATGGTTCTGTAGTTGTCAAAGATGCACAATCTGCGGCAGCAGAGGTTAAAAATGCTGCGGGGGAAGTTATACTTGACATGGCGGAATCGTTGAAGACTAACGATTCGGCAGAGCAGAATCCGGTGCTGACTGACAAACAATGGAATGCATTGAGTGATATGCTAAGAGAACTGGGAATCGATGAACACACGGCAGAACAGATTAAGAATGGGGAAATGGCATCTAAGGAGGCGCTTGCTTTAATACGTGGGTTTATACCTAAAGCCGGTGCAAGCGAACAGCATGCCCGTATGATGGAAAGGATTCTGGACGGCAAGGAGTTTGAAACTCTTTTGAAATCAGAAGTAACGAGACAATGGCTGATTGAACCGAAGGATGTGGCGGATCCACATAAAGTAGAGCAGCTCTATGAGAGAATCAGAGAACAGAGCGCCAGACTACATGAGGCATTACAGACAGCAGGCAAAGCAGATGTTCCGCTGGCAAAAAGTGTTCAGAATATGCAAAGCAATGTGGACTTCATGAATCAGATGAACCATATGTTCTCGTACGTCCAGCTTCCGCTTAAAATGATTGGAAATAATGCGCATGGTGATTTGTATGTGTATACGAATAAGAAAAATCTGGCGGCAAAGGATGGCAATGTCAGTGCGCTTCTACATCTTGATATGGAGCATTTGGGAGCACTTGACGTTTACGTGACCATGCAACAAAATAAAGTGAATACTAATTTCACCTTGCAGGATGAGAGTGCGCTTGATTTGATTGAGCAGCATATTTCACTTTTAGATGAGAGACTTGCCAAAAGAGGATATGATTTAAAGTCGCAGTTTCATGTTAAAGAAGAGAAGGATGAAAGTATTATGAATACGATTTTGAATCATGAGAAGAATATTTCCGTGCTCAGCAGAACTTCATTTGATATGAGGGCATAGGGCAGACGAAGTGAATTTATCAGTAAAGGAGTGAGGCGGCAGTGGGCAAAGAAGAGAAAAAGAAACCGAAACAGGCGATTGCCTTGGAATATGATCCGTCTGAGGATGCGCCGCGCGTCATCGCTTCCGGCAGGGGCGAACTTGCTGAACGTATTATAGAGAAGGCAAAGGAAGCTGACGTGCCGGTTCATCGAGATGATAAGCTGGCGGACACTTTATCGCGATTGGAAATCGGAGATATGATTCCGCCGGAGCTATATGAAGTTGTGGCAGAGATACTTATTTTTGTAGACTCCATGGATAAGATCAGGGCGAAACTGGCAAAGTAGCAAGGAGCATATGTGTGCATACAGTAATGGTTGTCAGGAAATGAGGCATAGATGAATACAAGAGAAATAGGGGCACAGAAGGAAACGCAGGTCTGTGCCTATTTATTATCCGCCGGTGTTGACATTAAGGAACGAAATTTTCGATGCCGGCAGGGGGAAGTAGATATTATCGGGTATGACGGAGACTATCTCGTGTTTTTTGAGGTAAAATATCGAAGTAACACTCGTAAGGGGAGCGCTGCAGAGGCGGTAGGATTTGCGAAACAGAAGAAAATCTGCAGGGTAGCGGATTACTATCGGGTGATACATCAATACGGAGAAGATACGCCCATACGTTTCGATGTGGTGGCGGTTGATAAAGAGAAGACGACATGGATTAAGAACGCTTTCTACTATGTGGCAAGATCATAACAATAAATAAAAGAAAGGTATGACTATAAAGATGGAAATTTACAGACATGAAAGCAGAATGCAGATGAGGCGGAACAAGGATGGAGAGATGGAGTATCTGACATTTCCTTTGCTAGAACAGACTGGTTTGGTGAGGCATCTTTTTACCACAAGATTTGGGGGCGTCAGCAGGAATATTTACAGCACAATGAATTTAAGCTATACAAGAGGAGATGAAAAGGAAGCCGTGGATGAGAATTTCAGGCGGGTTGCTAAAGTCCTTCGATGTGAACTTAGTGATATTGTCTGTTCTGATCAGACACACACCGTAAACTTGAAAGTGGCTGAGAAAAGAGACGGCGGTAAAGGTATTGTGATGCCGCGGGATTATTCGGATATAGACGGTTTGCTGACAGACGAGTCGGGGCTTATATTGGCGACATTTTATGCGGATTGTGTTCCTTTGTATTTTGTGGATGTGAAGAAACATGCCATTGCGCTGGCACATTCCGGATGGAGAGGTACAGTGGCGCGGATGGGTAGGTGTGTGGTGGAGAAAATGAAGGAAGTATACGGGACCAATCCGGGGGATATTATTGCGGCAATAGGACCATCCATTTGTATGGAATGTTATGAAGTAAGCGAGGATGTTGCGGACGCTTTTGCACATGAGTTTAAGAACAGTGGGCAGACGGATGAAATATTGGAGAGCAAAGGTAATGGTAAATATCAGCTCGACTTATGGCGCGCCAATGAGATTGTATTGGCGGAGGCGGGTATTCCGGCAGAGCAGATTCAGGTGACGGACATATGTACTTGTCACAATAGCGAATATCTTTTTTCTCATAGAGCGAGCAGAGGCAGAAGAGGAAATCTCGGTGCTTTTATTGGTTTGATTTAAGAAATTTTTAAAGATTTTCCCATCTTTTCCTTTAGGAATATATGATTTAATAGAAACATGAGATTAGGACAAAAGAACGTAAGAGGGCGGAGGTGCAAACATGGCTAACATTCTTGTGTGTGATGATGATAAGGAAATCGTGGATGCGATTGAGATTTATCTGCTGCAGGAAGGATATACAATTTTTAAGGCATATGATGGTGAGCAGGCGATAAAGGTCCTGAAGGAACAGCAGATTCATCTGCTTCTGATTGACATCATGATGCCGAAACTGGATGGTATTCATGCGACATTGAAAATCAGAGAGTACTCTAGCATTCCAATCATTATTTTGTCGGCAAAGTCGGAAGATAACGATAAGATACTCGGGCTGAACATTGGGGCGGATGATTATGTGACGAAGCCGTTCAATCCGTTAGAACTGGTTGCAAGAGTAAAATCCAATTTGAGAAGATACACGACGCTCGGTAATTTGAATGCAGAGAATAATGCACTCTTTCAAGTGGGAGGGCTGTGCATCAATGATGATACGAAGGAAGTGACGGTGGACGGAGAGGCTGTAAGACTGACGCCCATAGAGTACAACATCCTTCTTCTGCTTGTAAAAAACTGTGGAAGAGTATTTTCCATTGACCAGATTTACGAGAGTATATGGAATGAAGAGGCAATCGGAGCTGATAATACGGTTGCTGTCCACATAAGGCACATTCGTGAGAAAATCGAGATTAATCCGAAAGAGCCGAGATATCTGAAAGTTGTGTGGGGCGTCGGATATAAGATTGAGAAGCAGTAGGCTCACAGTCAGATGCCATTTTTTACAATGGTGTTTATGGGCATGTGAGCGACCGGTATGGGAGAGTAAGATGGGAAAAGAAGATAAGGAAAAGAGAGCAACAAAAAGAAGAAGAGCTAAAAAACAAAATCGAATGCTGCGGAAAATGCTGTGTGTCCTTCAGCATATATCTGTAGGCGTTATGGCGCTTGCTGTTTTTGTAGTGGCATGTGGTTCTACGGTTAGGATAGAGGGGTTCAGGAACAGCAGAGTGGCATTTAATATGGGATATCGTTATCAAGGTGAGAAGTATGAGGACTCCGATATTTTTAACGGAATCTTCGGATATGCCGTTGCGGATATTATCCGGTATGGTGTTGTGAGCAGCCAGTTGGAGACGGATGGAAGTTTTGATGGAAGTAAACCGATTGACGTTACTGCATATAATTATCGGGATATCGGTCTGCCGGATCAATATGTGACTGCGGATTATGAACTGGGAGATTTGCTAAAATGGGCAAACTATGGATTTGAATGGACGAGTACACAGATGACGCTGTCACAGGCAGGGAAGTTTCTGGCTGACAAGACGCGCGTGACAGTCATTGATCCGCAGAGTGGATATTATAATACATCCGATGCCAATTATATGAAGTCCGACGTAGAGTCTTACACGTTTGTGAATGATGTATCCTCTAATCAGCTATGGGTGGATACGGATGAGGGAGGAGGATTTTGGGATGAGAGCGAGTCATATGCGGAAGAAGAGATAGACTCTTATAATATTATGGTTAATCGTTATAAGACTGTAGAAGGAAAGAATTTGGAAGAATATGTATCTGACTGGAACTTGTATTATGATCTGTGTCACAATGTGCAGAATGCAGCGAAGAGTCTTGCCTATAACTATCAAGAGTATTTGGATTACGGAAAATATTTTCATCCCGGGAATTCCAATGTGACCTATTTAATCATGAAGACAGTAGGTGACAAGACTCAAATATACAGCAACTTAAAAAGTGAGGATATTATAGAGAATGTAGCCAAGTGCATGGAGACGGAAGAAGGAACAGACCATCTATACGAGCTTATCAGTAAAGCGGGAAAGTATATTTATTATAGTCCGTCTGAGATGACGTATCAGACAAATACTACGATTGCAGAGGAAACGGTCAGAGAAATACTGAATAATTATGATTATGCTTATCCAGAAAGTGTAAAAATCTGGATTAATGTAGATACAACATATCCGGCAGAGGATGTATTTACGCAGGGAGCTACGGGTTTTAGGAATTATACGCCGCATTTCTGGCAGTGGATTGCAGCGGTTATGGCAGCAGTTGTTTTGTATCTGATATTATTGTTCTATTTGACAATGTCTGCCGGCAGAGATGTTGATGAGGAAGGAAAGGCGTATATTCGTCTGGAATCTTTTGACAATGTACCTACTGAGGTGGCGCTGTTGATTGCTGTCGGAGCCATGATTTTAGCGGTATGGGTATTTATAGTTGTGATAGAGCTGACGAATATCAGCCCCGGTAATATCATTTCGACATCGGATGGTGTGCTCCACGAAGAATGGTTCAAGGGACTGTTGGTAGCAGGCGCTTTTGTGACAGATGCTGTGATTATGTTCTTCTTCTATAGTCTTGTCAGGAGAATCAAGGCGGGAACATTATGGAAAAACAGTTATTTGCGCAGAGTGATGCTCAGAATTAAGAAGTTTGCTTGGGAAGTATATGATAACGGAAATGTTGTACTCAGGACATGGGTTCCGTACGGATTATTCCTGTTGTTTAATTTTATCATGATGATATGCGCGTTTGCAGCTGACGGATTTGTGAGAGCCATAGCGCTTTTGGCTGTAGTTGCGCCGGATATTCTCGTCGGCAATCTGCTCTATCGGAATACGAAGGAAAAACAGGGCATTGTGAACGGAATCGAGACGATTGCCGGAGGACAGTTAGAATATCAGGTGAATACGGATAATCTTCACGGTGATAATCTGACATTAGCACATTCCGTTAATAGTATCGGCAAAGGAATCAAAGATGCGGTGGAAATCAGCATGAAAGATGAACGTATGAAGGCTGATCTGATTACGAATGTGTCACATGATATCAAAACACCGCTCACGTCCATCATTAACTATGTGGATTTGATCAAGAGAGAGCAGGTGGATAATGAGAAAGTACAGAGTTATATCCGGGTGCTGGATGAGAAATCTCAGCGTTTGAAGCAGCTGACAGACGATCTTGTGGAAGCTAGCAAGATTTCTTCCGGAAATATCAATCTGCATTTTGAGAAAATTAATCTGACGGAGTTGATGAATCAGACAATCGGCGAGTTTTCCGAAAAATTTGAGCAGAAGAATCTGACAACGATTATGAATGTCAATGTATCTAATGCAGTGATTGAAGCTGACAGCCGAAGAATCTGGCGTGTGATAGAAAATCTGTTTAATAATATATTCAAATATGCCATGGAAGGCACCCGCGTTTATATGACGATAGACAGCCTTGCGAATAATGCTGGATATATTGCACTGTCGGTCAAAAATATATCGGCGTCACCGCTTAACTGTAATCCTGATGAATTGACGGAAAGGTTTATCAGAGGTGACGAATCAAGGACAACAGAAGGAAGCGGTCTGGGATTGTCTATAGCTAAGAATCTGACGGAAGCACAGAAAGGTACATTTGAGATTCAACTTGACGGAGATTTGTTTAAAGTTATTTTGACATTTCCGTTGGCAAAAATATGATTTACTTCAAGACTTGAAAAAGAAGACAGCACTCTTATGGGTGCTGTCTTCTTTGTAGTAATATCGGATTACAAATCCAAACCGCTCATCTCACGATTGTTATACTTGTCAAGAATCTGATGGATCTTGTCAGTAGGAGTGTAAATGTTAGCCATCGATGCATCATGGTTCATAAAGTCTATAATAGAAGCGATAAATTTACTCATATCTGCCTCAACATAGTAAGTCTTTTCTTTTAATTCAGGCGGCTGATAACAGAGATTCGTGGAGATGATTCTGTCGAAATAGCATTTCTCATATGCCTCGTCAAAAGCATCCAGACCATCAGTGAACAGTCCGAAGGTGCAGCAGATAAAGACCCGTTTGGCATTCATTTTCTTCAACTGTTTGGCTGTATCTATCATACTGCCGCCGGAAGATATCATATCGTCAATGATAATAGCGTCTTTGCCATCAATATTGTCGCCTAGAAATTCATGTGCAACAATGGGATTCTTCCCGTTCACAATAGTGGAATAGTCGCGGCGCTTATAGAACATGCCGACATCCACACCAACTACGTTAGCAAAGTATACAGCCCGGTCCAATGCGCCTTCATCAGGGCTGATTACAATGGTATGTTCTTTATCAATGATAAGGTCTTTTTCCGTGCGAAGCAGCGCGCGGATAAATTGGTAAGGCGGAGTAAAATTATCGAATCCACGAATGGGAACGGAATTTTGTACTCTTGGGTCATGGGCGTCAAATGTGATGAAATTGGATACGCCCATATCCATTAATTCTTTAATTGCATAAGCGCAGTCCAGAGATTCCCTTCCGTTTCTTTTATGCTGTCTTCCCTCATAAAGAAAAGGCATAATTACATTGACACGATGGGCTTTGCCGTTAATGGCAGCAATGATTCTCTTCAAATCCTGATAATGGTCATCGGGAGACATATGATTGACATAGCCGTTCATCTTGTATGTGATACTGTGATTGCAGACATCTATCAGAATGAAGATGTCTTTTCCTCTAACGGACGAAGAGAGGACGCCTTTTGCTTCACCGGTTCCGAAGCGGGGACATTCTACTTCCACTAAGTAGTCTTCTTCCATATATCCATGAAAGGCAGGATCCATTTTGAAATTGTTATCCAGACTTTTGCGGAAATCCACGAGATAATTGTTGACTTTATTTGCCAGAGGCAAAGAGGATTTTGTTGTGAGCAGCTTTACCGGCGCTACCGGCATGGCATGCTTTAGTTCTTCTGTATTAGGCATATTGACCTCCTAGATTATTACATGACAAATCAGCCACATACTGACATTTATTTTATATCATTATGCTAGTGACACGTCAAGAAAATTCTAGTAGAATATAGACAGTTGTCACGGATATGATTGCTGTACGGCGAAGCTTATCCGGTGACGAAAATCAGTGTTTGTCGGACAAACGTACATGATGATTGGAATATGACAATGAAAAAAATGCAACATATTATTCAGAGTATAGAGAACGGCTCCATAGCCGAAGAAATGGGGATAGAGCAGGGAGATAGTCTGCTTGCAATCAACGGTCAGGATATCAAGGATATTTTTGATTATCGTTATCTTGTTCAGGAAGAGTATATCGAAGTATTGGTTCGTAAGCAGAACGGAGAAGAGTGGCTTCTGGAAATTGATAAGGATTATGATGATGATCTTGGAATTATTTTTGAGAACGGATTAATGGATGAGTACCGTTCTTGCCATAATAAATGTATATTTTGTTTCATTGACCAGATGCCAAAAGGTATGAGAGAGACGTTATACTTTAAGGATGATGATTCCCGCCTTTCTTTCCTTCAGGGGAATTATGTGACACTGACTAACATGTCTGACGATGATGTGGAGCGTGTAATTAAATATCACCTTTCGCCAATCAATATTTCTTTCCAGACAACGAATCCGGAACTTCGCTGTAAGATGTTAAATAATCGGTTTGCCGGACAGGCGCTTGAACAGGTCAAGAAACTGTACGATGCAGGAATTACCATGAACGGACAAATCGTACTGTGCAAGAATGTCAACGACGGGGCGGAGTTGGAGCGCAGTATCACGGATTTGACAACGTATCTGCCGCATTTGGAAAGTGTATCCGTGGTGCCGGTAGGATTGTCTAAGTTCAGAGAGGGACTTTATCCGTTGGAACCTTTTGATCAAGAAGATGCAAAAGAAGTTCTAAGCTGTATTCACAGATGGCAGGAGAAGATTTACTCTGAGTACGGACTGCATTTTATTCATGCGTCTGATGAGTGGTATATATTGGCAGGACAGGAATTACCGGAAGCGGAACGTTATGACGGCTATCTTCAATTGGAGAACGGCGTAGGAATGCTCAGACTGCTGATGGATGAGTTTGAAGAAACGATGGAAGAGATTGAAGAGGATGCAGAACGGTATATCGGATGTGTTGGTGAAATGTCTATAGCAACTGGCAGGCTGGCATACCCATTTATTTTACGTATGGCTGAAAAGATGATGAACAGATTTGCAGGTCTTAACATACATGTCTATGCAATCACAAATGACTTTTTCGGAGAGCTGATTACGGTGTCAGGACTTCTGACAGGACAGGATATCATGCGACAGCTTCGGGGACAAAAACTGGGAACAAGATTGCTGCTTCCGCAGAATGTACTGCGCAGCGGAGAAGACTATTTTCTGGACGACGTGACTGTGGCGGAGATGGAAAAGACTTTACAAGTGCAGGTAGATATTGTAAAATCAAGCGGGTATGACTTTGTGCATACGGTGTTAGCCGGATAGAGGAACAAGGCATGTGCAGCAGGTACATTGAGATGCGCTATTACCAATGGGGATAGTGTGAAACGGAGAGATGATATGAGCAAGAAAAAAATCAAGCCTATTGTGGCGGTAGTAGGCAGACCTAATGTGGGAAAGTCTACGCTGTTCAATGCACTGGCGGGTGAGAATATATCGATTGTTAAGGATACTCCCGGTATCACCAGAGACCGTATTTACGCAGATATTTCATGGCTGGACATGAACTTTACGCTGATAGATACGGGCGGTATCGAACCGGACAGCAAGGATATCATCCTTTCCCAGATGAGAGAGCAGGCACAGATTGCCATTGACACGGCGGATGTTATTATTTTTATGGTGGATGTGAAGCAGGGACTCGTGGATGCGGATTCCAAAGTGGCAGATATGCTGCGCCGTTCTCATAAACCGGTGATTCTGACAGTCAATAAAGTAGACAGTTACGATAAATATATGGCGGATGTCTATGAGTTTTATAATCTTGGCATCGGTGAGCCTTTTGCCATTTCATCAGTTAATAAGCTGGGATTCGGTGAGCTGCTTGATGAGGTGACTTCTCATTTTGACAAAGAAGCGGCGACTGAGGAAGAGGATGATCGCATTAAGGTTGCCATTGTTGGAAAGCCTAATGTGGGTAAATCATCTATTATCAATAAACTGATTGGAGAGAACAGAGTTATCGTGTCGGATATAGCCGGTACGACAAGGGATGCCATAGACACAGAGATTACACATAACGGCAAGGAATATGTTTTTATTGATACAGCCGGGCTTCGGCGGAAGAATAAGATTAAAGAAGAACTGGAGCGTTATATGATTATCCGTACGGTTGCGGCGGTAGAACGTGCGGATATCGTGGTGCTTGTGATAGATGCTGTGGAAGGCGTGACGGAACAGGATGCCAAAATAGCAGGAATTGCCCATGACCGCGGTAAGGCGGTGATTATAGCCGTCAATAAATGGGATGCCATTCAGAAGGACAACAAGACCGTGAATGAATACACACAGAAGGTCAGACAGGTACTTTCTTTTATGTCTTATGCCGAAATATTGTTTATTTCAGCAGTGACCGGACAGCGGCTGCCGAAACTATATGAAATGATAGATGTCGTTAATGAGAATCATTCAATGCGCGTAGCAACAGGTGTGCTCAATGAGATTATGGCAGAGGCGGTGGCGCTGCAACAACCCCCTTCCGATAAAGGCAAGAGACTGCGGCTATACTATATTACGCAGGTAGCGGTGAAACCGCCTACTTTTGTCATTTTTGTCAATGATAAGGAGCTGATGCATTTCTCTTATACAAGATATCTGGAGAATCAAATCAGAGAAACATTCGGATTTCGGGGAACCCCGCTTAAATTTATCATAAGAGAGAGAAAGGATAAAAAGTAAAAGTGGAACGAATCATTTGCTTAGTAATCGGATATGTGTTCGGACTGTTTCAGACGGCATACATTTATGGAAAACTACATGGAATTGATATCAGGAATTACGGGAGCGGAAATGCAGGTACGACGAACACGATGAGAGTGCTGGGAACGAAGGCAGGGCTGCTAGTGCTTCTCGGTGATATCGTGAAATGCATATTGGCGATTGTGGTGACAGGAGTGATCTTTGATAAAACACACCCGGACATGGTATATCTGCTTAAGATATATGCTGCGACAGGGGCTATTTTAGGACATAATTTTCCGTTCTATCTGCATTTTAAGGGCGGGAAAGGAATTGCGGCAACAGCCGGCATGATCCTTTCTTTTCATCCTTATCTGATTCCTATGGGAGTGATTCTGTTCTTCGGTGCGTTCTTCACAACGCATTATGTGTCGTTGGGATCACTGCTTGTATATGCAGGTTTCTTTATTGAACTGGTGGTGCTGGGACAGATGGGAATCTTTGGCATGTCACAAGAATTATTGATTGAGATGTATGTTATAGCGGGTGGACTCACGGTTATGGCGTATTATAAGCATAAGGAGAATATCAAGAGGCTGCTGAGTGGAACAGAGAGAAAGACCTATTTAAGCCACAAGAATAAAGAGAATGAAAAGGCGCAGGAAACAGCGCAGAAATGAGGGGAAAATGGCAGATATCAGTATTATCGGTGCCGGAAGCTGGGGCATTGCACTGGCACTTTTGTTACATAAGAACGGACATCATGTAACAGTATGGTCGATTATGGAAGCAGAGATTAATATGCTTCAAAATGAGCGTGAACATAAGGACAAGCTTCCCGGTGTTAAACTTCCGGCTGATATGGAGTTTACAACTGATTTACAGGCTGCAGTGACAGGAAAAGAACTTCTGGTACTGGCGGTGCCATCACCTTACACACGGAGCACATCACATGAGATGGCGTCTTATGTATGTGACGGTCAGCGTATCATTAATGTGGCAAAGGGTATTGAAGAGAATACGTTGTTTACTTTGTCACAGATTATAGAAGAAGAGATTCCTCAGGCGGAAGTTGCAGTCTTGTCGGGACCATCCCATGCAGAAGAAGTGGGAAGGGGGATTCCTACGACAATCGTTGTAGGTGCTAAGAAGAAGAGTACAGCGGAATATCTGCAGAATATTTTTATGAACGAAGTATTCAGAGTGTATATCAGTCCGGACGTGTTGGGAATTGAGTTGGGCGCTGCACTCAAGAATGTGGTTGCGCTGGCTGCCGGTATTGCCGATGGACTGGGATATGGTGACAATACGAAAGCAGCATTGATTACGAGAGGCATTACGGAGATAGCGAGACTGGGTGTTGCCATGGGCGGAAGGTTTGAGACTTTCTGCGGACTTGCAGGAATCGGAGATTTGATTGTCACCTGCGCTTCTATGCATTCACGTAACAGACGTGCAGGTATATTAATCGGGCAAGGTTATACGATGGAACAGGCAATGACCGAAGTTAAGATGGTGGTAGAGGGCGTTTATTCAGCCAAAGCCGCTATGGGGCTTGCAGTGAAATACGATATACAGCTTCCCATCATAGAGCAGGTGAACGCCATATTGTTTGACGGACAGCCGGCGGATGAGGCAGTTAAGAATCTGATGCTGCGTGATAAAAAAATAGAGAATCCGTTACTTCCGTGGGGAGACGTTGAAGAGTAAACGGAGAAGAAATAGAGTCTGAATAAGTTTGAGGTAGAGTCGAAAAAAGAACAGAAAAATTCTGTTCTTTTTTATGATGCGTTTATAATATTTTTCTGCGTCTGTTTTGTATGGCGAGACTATTTACAGCATACTGCATATTTCGGTGGTGGTCTTTACTTTATTCATCGAGTAGATATGGATACCATCCACACCGTGTTCCCGAAGGTCGCGAATCTGTCGCACAGCATAGTCGATTCCGGCTTTGCGCATATCATCTTTGTTCTCGCCGTAAGCAGCAATGATGTCGGCGAGCTCTTTCGGAACGGAAGAACCGGAAAGGGACACGGTTGTGCCTAATTGTTTTGCCGTAGTAATGGGCATGATACCTGCATGAATCGGAACATTGATTCCCATAGATTTTGCTTTATCCAAGAAGCGGTAAAAATAATTGTTGTCAAAAAACATCTGGGAAATCAGGGAACTTACACCGGCATCCACTTTTTCTTTGAGGTGACGCAGGTCTTCCTCCATGTTCGGGGATTCGAAATGCTTCTCTGGATAACATGCACCAAAGATGCACAGGTCGGTATGTTCTTTCAGATATTGTACGAGATCTGTGGCATAATAGAATTCTCTCTGGTTAAACTGTTCATCGGTCATTGACTGGGGTCTGTCGCCACGGAGCGCCAAGACATGGGTGACTCCGGCATTTTTTAGGGCATCACAGTTTTTCTCCAGATCTTCTTTGGTGAAACCGACGCAGGTAATGTGTGCGACGGCGGATGTCTTAAGTTCTTTCTGTATGAAAGAAGAAATTTCTATTGTCTTGCCTGCTCTCGAGCCTCCGGCACCGTAAGTACAACTGATGAAGTCAGGATTAAGACGATTAAGGTCTCTCAGAAGCTGATATACATTGTTAAATTCTTCATCTTTTTTTGGCGGGAATACTTCCAAAGAAAGGTGTGTCTTGTATTCTTGTGACATATGTTTGTCCTCCCGTGTTTCTTACAATAAATTCTTGCTTTTGCACTTGAAATATCGTAACATACATTTATAAGATAGGCAAGAAATGAAATGGTATAAAACATAAATACGGCATGGGAAAGGATTAGTAATATGAGCGAACAAAGTAAGAGTTTTGGCAGCACTTCGGATTATGTGGCATCGCAGCAGTTACTTGCAAGCGTCAATGTTGCAATTGCACTTAAGAAGCCGCTTCTTGTGAAAGGAGAACCGGGTACGGGCAAGACAATGCTTGCACAGGCAGTGGCTAACTCGCTTGGCAAGGAACTGATTATTTGGAACATCAAGTCCACTACGAAAGCACAGGACGGACTTTATATGTATGATACGATACAACGTTTGTATGACGGACAGTTCGGAGAGGAAGGCGTTGACGACATTGCACATTATATCAAGCTGGGCAAGCTGGGTGAGGCTTTCGAATCTGATGAACAGGTAGTTCTATTGATTGATGAGATTGACAAGGCAGATCTCGAATTTCCGAATGACCTTCTTTGGGAATTGGATCAGATGGAATTTTATATCCATGAGACAAAGAGGACGGTTAAGGCGAAGCACAGACCGATTGTAATCATTACCTCAAATGCAGAGAAAGAGCTGCCCGATGCATTTTTACGAAGATGTATTTTTCACTACATTGATTTCCCGGATCAGAATCTGATGGAAGAGATTGTACGAACGCATTACCCCAAGGTGGAGGATAAACTGCTTCAAGATGCAATGGAAGTATTTTATTGGATTCGCTCGATGAAGGATGTTCGCAAAAAACCAAGCACGTCAGAATTGATTGACTGGATCAATGCGCTTCAGATAGGCGGCATTCCGACTGACAAACTCCGCACGGAGCTGCCGTTTATCGGTGTGATTGTAAAAAAAGACGAAGACTTAGAAACAATTAAAAATAAGCGGGATTTTTAAGAGGGCATTTTATGTTCAGTAAATTCTTCTATACATTAAAAGACAAAGGACTTGACGTGTCCTTAAGCGAATGGCTGACATTGCAGGATGCACTGCAGCAGGGATTGTGCCATAGCAGCCTGACGGAATTTTATTATGTATCACGCATGATATTAGTGAAGTCTGAGACGGAGTACGATAAATTTGATATGGCTTTTGATGAAGTGTTTAAGGGTATTCAGTCGGAAAACGAAGTGGGCAAAAATATGTTGAAATGGCTGGATAAGCCGGAGATGCAGGATGTCTTTGAAGAGATGCGCCATGAGATGAATCAGGAAGTAGTCACGATGGACAAGGATGACGTAGAGAACAATTTCAAGGACAGATTAAGAGACCAGAATGAAGAGCACAATGGCGGAAGTTATTGGATTGGTACGATGGGAAAGACGTCTTTCGGTAATATGGGCGGCAACATGGGAGGAATCAGAGTAGGCGGAACGACCGGATATCAGTCGGCGTTTCAAGTGATAGGGGCAAGAAAATATCGTGATTTTCGTAATGATAAGGTGTTGGATAACAGACAGTTTCAGATGGCGCTGCGGAAACTGAGACAGTTTTCTACCAAGCTGGAAATTCCGAAGACAGAACTTGATATAAACGGTACGGTAGATGCCACTTGTAATAATGGCGGATGCTTGCAGATTGTAATGGAGAAGCCGAGGAAGAATGCGGTAAAATTACTTCTTCTTATGGATTCCGGCGGCACAATGATTCCGTACACGACGCTTTTAAATGAGTTATTCCATTCAGTATACAAATCCAATCACTACAAAGATGTGAAGACGTATTTTTTCCATAACTGTATTTACTCGAATCTGTATAATACGCCGGAATGCGAAAACGGAGACTGGATTGAGACAGAATGGATGTTCCGTAATCTGGACAGTGATTACAAAGTGATTATTGTAGGAGATGCGGCGATGGCGCCGGAAGAACTGTATTCCACGTCAGGCAACTATAGAGGTCCTAATGGTGGATTATCCGGTATGGAATGGCTTATGTTGATGAAGCGGCATTACAAGAAGATTGTATGGCTTAATCCGAAGATGGCGCCGGGACATGCACCATGGAGAGAAGCCGAGACTGCGATTAAGGGACTGATTCCTATGTATAAACTGACAGTGGACGGATTAAATCAGGCGATGATGAAATTAATGACGAACCGATGATGTATGAGAAGACAATTATGGGGTTTTTTGATGTGCATTTCTGATAAAATATGATGAATAAGGGGTGTGAATTATGTATCGGGTAATGATTGTAGACGACAATATGGCAAATTTGATTATGGCAAGAAAAACTTTAGAGGAGGAATATGAGGTGATCCCTGTATCATCCGGTATCTCTGCTCTCGAATGTTTGAATGATATGCCGGAGATTCCTGATTTGGTGCTTTTAGACGTAGATATGCCGAATGTTAATGGGTTTCAGGTTATTTCGGAGATGAAGAATATTCCGAAGCTAGTGAATATTCCGATTGTCTTTTTGACGGCACAGGATGATGACACTACGGAACTGGAAAGCTACAACTTAGGGGCTGTGGATTATATCAAAAAACCCTATACGGCAAATCTGTTAAAGAAACGAGTAGATATCCAGATTCAGCTTTTGTCCCAACAGAGAAAGCTGGGGGATATGAATCGCTCGCTGAACAATCTTGTGCAGGATAAGAATAAGAAGAATCTGGAATTACAGTATTCAATCGTGGCTATGTTTGTAGACTTGCTGACCAAAAGAGATGGTTTTGGGGGAGATCATGCAAGAAGGGTAGAAAAATACATGGATGTGCTTATCAGTGCGCTGATAAGGAATGGTAAGTATAATCTGACAGCGGATGACGGCATTACAATATGCTTTGCATCTCAGATTCATGATATCGGTAAATTATGTATTGCCGACCAGTATTTAAACAATGTGAGAATGGGCAAGGAAAGCGAATTTGAAAGAGAAGCCGTCAAGACGCATACTACGCTTGGAGCAGATACGCTCTCTAAGGTTACACAGTTGAGCGCCGGTGAGAATAACTTTATGAATTATGCCCATAATATGTGCCGCAGCCATCATGAAAGATGGGATGGTAAAGGATATCCGGACAGATTAGAGGGAAAGGATATTCCGATAGAGGCAAGAGCATTATCTATAGTGGATACATATGACAATCTGCGTAATATTGCAGTAGGCGGCAAGACTCTCAGTCATCAGGAAGCTATTATGAAAATAAAATTTATGAAGTTTACCTGTTTTGATCCGGAGATTGTAGATATTTTCCTGTCTGCTGAAAATGAGATTAAGAATGTTGCCGGTTAGTTAAAAGGGGTTCCGGTATGACAGCGAAACAGCATTTAGAAAAATATTTAAATATAGAATTACCGGCGGAAATATTATTGTTTCATGCGGCGATGGTGCTCAGTTTGGTAGAGTGTATCATGCTGGTGCTTTTTACGTTCCTTTTGCGATTAGATATTCGGGTACCGATTCTTTTGTCCTGCGGTATTATTTTTACGCTGGCAGCGATGTATGCTGAGAAGAGAACAGATAAGCTTAAATGGATTTCTGCCGGATATCTTATTTCAATGCATCTTTTTCTGGTGCCGTTGGTATCACGTTATGTGCCGTACGCCGTGTATGATTTTCCGGTATATTTTCTTACAGGTATTGCATTTACGGCAATTCTCTTAAAGAAGAAGTGGGCAGCACTGTTTATTACATTGGATATGGTGGTAGATATTATCTGTATTCGACATATGCTTGAACGGTCTTTACTGCCTGAGTCAATGTCTGCTGTGGGCGTGGCAAGAAGTACACAGCATGATTTTGTCCTTTTCTGCAGGATTATGGCAGCACTGCTTATTACGGGTACAGTGTGCGGTATATTACTCTCTTATCGCAATAAGATACTGCACAGAGAAATTGAGAAAAGTACTGCCATGGAGCAGGAAGCCGAGCAGCTAAGCTATGCTAAAAATATGTTTTTAGTCAATGTATCCCATGAAATCAGGACGCCGCTCAATGCCATCTTAGGGATTTCGGAATTATTGCTCGATCTGGATACGGACGACCGCATCAAGGAGAATGCATTTCATATTGCTAATTCCAGCAAGGCACTCCTATCTATTACAAATGAATTAATGGATTTTTCTAAATTGGATGACAGTGATTTAGTCATTACAGACAAACCCTACAGTATAGGTGATATCTGTAATGAGTTGATTAATGTACTCTCCGTGCGGTATGCGGATCACGGGACAGACTTGTATGTGGAGATTGAGCCGGATATTCCCGCGCAACTGTGCGGGGATGAGACAATAGTGCGCCAGATTATGTTGAATATCCCGAATGGAATCATGAAGTCGCTGGAGGGAGGAAATGTACGGCTGAGTATCCGTAAAGAAGACGGTGGTGAAGAGAAGATACGTTTGCTGGTTGAAGTGTGTGCCCAAGGTGCTTTTCAGTATTCCTACAAAGAGCAGCTATACCATAACAGTGTCAGGGAGACAGAACATGATGAAGCACAGCCGCTGCCTCATCGCCTGATTCGACTCATGGGTGGTGAATTGCGTATGGAAGAAGAAGTCTCGAGGAGAAGATACTGCTTTGACATTCCGCAAAGATACATACCCGGAAAGGCCTTGGTTGAAAGACCGTCAGATGAGCAGATGAAAGTATTGTTCTACGAAAATACGAGTATGCAGGGAAGCGTATTTGCCAAAACGCTGCATGCCATGAAGGTGGATTTCTGTCAGGCGTCTACAGATGAATTTTTCTTGGAGGAATGTGTCAATAAAAAATATACGCATCTTATGATTGCCTCAGAGCGGTACAGTGATATGAAAAATGAGATGGCTGAACGGTTAAGTCCTCAATCGGTTATTTTAATTGGATCGGACCTTCTTGCCTATGATGATCCGCTTGTGAAAACAACTTTTGCAAGACCTGTTAACTGTTTGAATCTGGATGCGCTCCTTAGGAATAGGCAGAACAGTACAATTCGACGGATAGGCTATAAAGGTGAGTTTGTATGTCCCGATGCACGTATTATGGTGGTAGATGACAATATCGTTAATCTGGAAGTGGCGACAAGTCTTCTAAAGCGCTATCAGGCGCAAGTTTTTCTTGCAGCAAGCGGCAAGGAATGTCTCAAACTGCTACAGCGGGAGAGCGTCGATTTAATATTTCTCGACTATATGATGCCGGAGATGGATGGTATCGATACATTGAAAAATATTAGGGCGCTGGGAATAAGCGGACTGAGTATGGTACCGATAGCAGCGCTTACGGCAAATGCGGTCAGTGGTGCGAGAGAGATGTTTTTGAATGCAGGGTTCGACGAATATCTTTCGAAACCTATTGAACGTGATAAATTTGAAAAAATATTGCGGGAGTACCTTCCGAAAGAGAAGATTGTTTACACGGCAGGTAAAGGTGAAAAGGCTGAAAAATGAAAGGCAAGCTGAATCGTATATTAAATAAAAAAATAAACGGTATGGAACTGACTGAGTTTAATTTAAACCTCTTTCTTGCGATGGCTGTTGCAGAAGGCATTGTTATACTACCGATTGTTATGATTGCAGGAACGATAGAAAAGTTTACGCTGCCCATGCTTATTCTTACGCTTGGATGCGCTTTGCTCTTGTATATCAATATACGTTACAAGAAACATAATCTCACGGCTGTACTTACCTTAATTGTATTGGATGGTATAGCGATTCCTTTGATTCTAAGGTTCGGAAACGTTAATTACTGCATAGCGGTTCTGTGGCTTGTGTCCAGCATGATTATTATTTATTCCGTCTTTGAAGGTTTTATGTTCTTGTTTGTGCTGGTCATGTTTGCCTTTGTGTATTGTTATCTGTACAGTAACTTTTTTTTCCCGAAAGACGTCACGGAGTATTATGTAAACCCAAAACTGGGTTTTTCGGATTTGGTGATAAGCTTTGTCGGGACGGTTTTTTTTATTATCATGTTAATCTATATACAGGAGAAATTTTATCTGCGCCAGCAGGAGAAAATCAAGTGCAGTAGTCGTAAAATTGAGCGTGCCGGGGCTGCTAAGAGACAGTTCCTGTCAAATATGTCTTATGAAATCAGGACGCCGATGAATTCAATTATAAATTTATCGGAAATCATGTTAAAAGGAGAGCAGGATGACGAGACGAAGAGTGCGGTTAAAACAGTAAGAAGCGCCGCATATGATTTACTTGCCATCATTGATGATGTCCTGACCTATGCCAAGATTGATGCCGGTAAGATGCATCCGATCAGGGATATGTATAGCTTTGAAAAGCTGGTGAAGGGAATTGTCAGGACGATTTCAGAAGAATTGCAGAAAAAGAAGCTTACTCTGGATATGGATATAGACGGAAATATTCCAAAGATGCTGTATGGTGACAGCATAATGATACGTCAAATATTTCTGTATCTGCTGTTTATTTCTATTGACTTTACTGCAAGCGGAAGAATACGTCTCAAAGTCACATGCCAGAGAGATGCCGAGAAAGGAACAGCAACTTTTCATTGTGTGGTTGCAGACACAGGAAAAGGATTGTCTCAGGTGGACTTAAGATCGCTATTTGGCATGTATGATATATACGATTCGAAACAATCCAGCAATCTTAAGGGAATCGGTCTTAAATTTACAATCTGCAAAGAACTGCTGTCCATGATGCAGGGAGATATTAATGTGGAGAGTATTGAAGGGATTGGGTTGTCTACAACATTTACATTTTGTCAGGAGATTGCGGATGCATCACCTATGATTTATTTGGAAGATGATAAGAAGCCAAATGTGCTTGTCTATGCAGACAACGATATCAGTGTCGCTAAATGGCAAAGCATAATGGAGCCGTTTGATGTCAGACCGACGTATGTCCGCAATTATCATGGATTTGATCGGGCAATTCAAGATAAGCATTTCGATTTTATATTTGTACCGGATGAAGTATATGCTAATTTGTCCAATATCATTTCCTTGTATCAATGCGAGGAGTATACATATATAATGTCGGGATACGATGCAGTCTATGGTGATTTTGATAAATGCCGTCTTATTCACAGACCATTTTCATGTATTACCATTTCTATGGTGCTGAATCACAAATGGAATAAAGAAGAATATAAGAAGAGCGCCAAGGAAGAGACGTTCACAGCTAAGAATGCAAAAATTCTTGTAGTGGATGATAATGCAGTGAACTTAAAAGTAGCCGCCGGAATTTTCAGCAAATACGGTATTGATATTTCAGTAGCGACTTGTGGGGAAGACAGCATTAAGAAGATGGAGAACGAGAATTATGATTTGGTGCTGATGGATATGGCAATGCCTGATTTGAGTGGCGATGAAGTGCTTAAAATCATACGTTCTAAAGAAGAACATTATTATAAAGAAATACCTTTTGTAGCGTTGACCGCACAAAACGGCGCCAACGTAAGAGAGGAAATTTTGAATCTGGGTTTTCAGGAGTATCTTGCTAAACCGATTAAAAGGCGATATCTGGAGAAGTGCCTGTTGGAGTTTCTGCCGGAAGAGCTGATTGAACATATTAAGACGAAGGATTCCGGAGAAAAGGCGGATAAAAGACAGGCGGCATCCGATAAAAATGGTCAAAAGGTAAAAAGTGGGCTAAACACTGAAAAAGGACTTTTAAATATCGGATTTAATCAGGATGCATATGCAGCCATATTGAATACTTACTATACAGAGGGCGTCAAATATTTGGAACTTTTACCAAATCTTCTTGAAGCAGGAGATATTCAACTGTTTACCACCGATGTACATGGGATTAAGAGCTCAAGCGCAAGCGTGGGGGCAATGGAAGTGTCGGCGCTTTTCAAAGAACTTGAGTTTGCAGGTAAAGCAGGTGATGTGAATTTAATTAATGGCAAATTGACCGGGTATCTGGATAAGTTTAGAGTGATTTTGGAAGAAGTAAGAACATATCTGATTAGCATCGGGAAGTTTAGCGATGCGCAGGCGGAGCAGAATATAGAGGACAAGGAAGTACAGGAACTAACGGTAGAAATGATGATGCATCTTAAGACGGAGCTGGACAAGATGAATCTCAAGGTGACAGATGAACTTGTACCGGATATGGCGTCTAAGAATTTTGGTGCGCAGATGAATGAACAAATAAAGAAACTGCGCGCAGCATACGATATGTTTGATTTCCATCAGGTCAAAGCAATCTTAAATGAAATGATTGAAAGCAGCCGGTAACAGGAGAAATACAAATTAGTAGTTGACAAAGGAAGAAGATTCGTATAAATTATATGCAAAGGCGATGATAAGAACAAGTAATAAATTATGGAACGCACAGAAAGCAGCCGGTTGATGAGAGGCGCGCGGGAAATTCTTTATGAATACATCTTGGAGCTTCGCAGCAGAATAGGCAATCTTAGTAGGCTGCGACGGAGAAGGCACGTTATAGCCAAAGAGTATCATGAAGAGATATTTTATATTACGTCATATATCTCGAAATCGTACTCGATAAGGCAGGCAATGTGAGTTGTCTGTGAAGATAGGTGGTACCACGAGAGTAACCTCGTCCTATGTGCTTACGCACAGGATGAGGTTTTTTTGCGCGAACGAGGAAGACGAAGGCTTCCGAGTCTGCTCATTCACAAACAGAGTGAGCCGGAACTATGGGAGCAGAGGAAGACGAAGGCTTCCGAGTCTGCTCATTCACAATTACCTAACCAGACAGAATTAGAAAGAGAGGAAAAACAATGGGAATTTACGAGGAACTTCAGGCAAGAGGACTACTTGCACAATTGACGGATGCTGATGAAATCCGTGAACTGATTAATGAAGGGAAAGCTGTTTTTTATATCGGATTTGATCCGACAGCAGACAGTCTGCACGTTGGACATTTTATGGCACTGTGCCTTATGAAGAGACTGCAGGAGGCAGGTAATAAGCCGATAGCTCTGATTGGCGGAGGTACGGCGATGATTGGGGATCCTTCCGGAAGAAGCGATATGCGTACTATGATGACGAAAGAAACGATTGAACATAATTGTGAATGCTTTAAGAAACAGATGAGTCGTTTTATTGACTTTTCTGAGGGAAAAGCGCTTATGGTGAATAATGCCGATTGGCTGCTTGATTTAAATTATATTGAATTTATCCGGGATATTGGGGCATGCTTCAGCGTCAATAATATGCTTCGTGCGGAGTGTTATAAACAGAGGATGGAAAAGGGATTAAGCTTCTTGGAGTTTAACTACATGATTATGCAGAGCTATGACTTTATGGAGTTGTATAAAAGATACGGATGTAATATGCAGTTTGGCGGGGATGATCAATGGAGCAATATGCTTGGCGGTACGGATTTGATTCGCCGTAAATTAGGCAAGGATGCTTATGCGATGACGATTACACTCTTAATGAATTCCGAAGGCAAGAAGATGGGTAAGACGCAGAAGGGAGCAGTATGGCTTGATCCGAATAAGACGACACCTTTTGAGTTTTATCAGTACTGGAGAAATGTGGCTGACGCGGATGTGCTTAAGTGTCTGCGTATGTTGACATTCCTGCCGCTTGAACAGATAGATGAAATGGATAAGTGGGAGGGAAGCCAGCTAAACAGGGCAAAAGAAATTCTGGCATATGAGCTGACCAATCTCGTTCACGGAGAAGAAGAGGCAAAGAAGGCTGAAGAAGCTGCTAAGGCTCTATTCGCAGGCAGCGGAAGCACGGAGAATATGCCGACAGCAAGTTTGACGGATGACAAATTTATTGATGGAAATATTGATATTCTGGGTATTTTGGTTGCATCAGGGCTGGCTGCTTCCCGTTCTGAAGCACGTCGTGCCGTTGAACAGGGGGGTGTCACGGTCAAAGGCGAGAAGGTGGCGGACATCAAAGCATCCTATACGAGAGAAATGATTGACGCAGAAGAGTTTATTGTCAAAAAAGGGAAAAAGAGTTTCAGAAAAATTATTGTAGAATAGAGAGCAGAGAGGATAAACAAAATGGAAAAGAGAGCAAAGGGAAGAACACTATTGTCATATGCACCGGATATTAAAGTTGTGGATTGTACTTTGCGTGACGGCGGACTTGTAAATGATTTCTTTTTTGCAGAGGATTTTGTCAAGGAGCTGTACCGTGCAAATATTAAAGCAGGTGTAGACTATATGGAGTTTGGGTACAAGGCGTCAAAGGAACTGTTTGACGTAAACAAGTTCGGTAAGTGGAAATTTTGTGATGATAAAGATATTCGCGCTGTCGTAGGAGACAATAAGACGGATATGAAGATTGCCGTTATGGCGGATGTGGGACGGTGTGATTTTAAGAAAGATATCCTGAATAAGAAGGACAGTCCGATTGATTTGGTGCGCGTTGCCACTTACATTAATACAATACCGGCAGCGATTGAGATGATTGAGGATTGTACAAAGAAAGGCTACGAGACTACCGTCAATATTATGGCAATTTCAAAATCAAGTGAGACAGACGTTGATGCTGCGCTGGAGCTGCTTGGTCAAAGCAGCGTAGGCACGATTTATTTGGTGGACAGTTATGGATCATTGTATCCTGAACAAGCAAGACGCTTGGCAGATAAATATCTGGAAGTGGCAGCTAAGTATGGTAAAAAAGTTGGTATACATGCACATAACAATCAACAATTAGCATTTGCGAATACGGCTGAAGTTGTTATTATGGGCGTAAGCTATTTGGATGCTACAGTAAGCGGTATGGGACGTGGATGCGGCAACTGCCCGAGCGAATTGTTGTTAGGATATTTAAAGAATCCCAAATATAATATTCATCCTATTTTGAAATTTATTGAAAAACATATTGTGCCACTCAGAGAGTCGGGTGTAGTATGGGGATATGATGTGCCGTATCTTTTAACGGGTATTTTGAATCAGCATCCGAAGACTGCAATTCAATTCACGAAAGAGAAACGGACGGATTATAACGATTTCTATTTGGAGCTTTTGGATAATTTCTAAGGAAATATCTATATATGGGTGGATAACACATGAAGAAATTAAGTGATTTGGATGATGAGCTAGTTGATTTGGATGAAGAATACGAAGATGACTATGACACGGCTTACGACGAAGATGAAGAAGATTATGACGATGAATCCGGAAGACTTGCGAGAAAGATTCTTGTGAAGGCTGCCGTAGTAGTAGCGGGGATAGTGGCTGTAGTAATAATAGCACTTGTTGTTAAATTGATTTTCTTTACTGGTTCTGATGAAACAGAGATGCAAGCAGTTATGGAATCAACTGATACTACGATACAGGAGCAGGAAGATACCGATGATATCCAGCCGGTAATGGAGCAGGAAGATACGGATATACCATCTGTAAATGAAACAGTGACACAGAATACGGACGAGAAGAATGAGCAGGAGCCGCAGAACACCGAACAGCAGGATCCTCAGGACGCCAACATGAGTACAGACGAAGGTACGGAAGTAGATGTAGCAGAGCTTTTGTCTTCAGGAAACGTGGCGGAGACAAATCAGGTAACAATCGGTATTGATGTGGCGAAATATCAAGGTACGATTGACTGGTCACAGGTTGCTTCGTCAGGTATTGATTTTGCTATGGTTAGAGTTGGATATCGGGCGGATGTTTCGCGCGAAATCTGCGCAGATACTAATGCAAAATATAATATGCAGGAAGCGTCCAAGAACGGCATCAAGGTAGGTGCATATTTCTTCTCCACTGCAACTACGATCGAAGAGGCGAAGGAGGAGGCAGACTGGGTAGCGGATTATATTTCACAGTATCAGATTACTTACCCGGTAGCATACGATTGTGAAGGTTTTGATAAACCGGACAGCGCGCAGTATAATCTGACCAATTCGCAGAGGACAGATATAGCCATTGCTTTTCTTCAGGAAATATATAACAGGGGTTATACACCGATGTTCTATGCATCTATGGGAGAATTGTCCGGTAATACCAAATGGGATACAACGAGGATTGAAGGAACTTACAGGATATGGGTATCTCAATATCCGGCAGTGCCGTATCCGCAGACGGCGCAGTCTTCTTACGGTGGCACCCATGCCATGTGGCAGTATACGAATCGTGGTACTGTGGCTGGAATTGGCAGACCGGTAGATGTAAATGTAGCATATTTCGGCTATGAAGGCACTGCGCAGGCACAGAATGAGCAGGCGCCTGAGGAAGCTCATGCGGACGTAGAGGCACTGATGAAGTTCACAGATGTCAATGAAAATGTGACTGCGAAAGATTCTACTAATTTACGGAATATTCCCAGTCAGGGTGCGGAAAGTACGATAGTTTATACATTGAAAAACGGAGAGAGCGTTGCGAGAACGGGAGTCAGTGATAGTGGGTGGTCCAGACTGAATTACAACGGACAGATTGTGTATGCGGTGTCAAGTTATCTGACAACGGATTTAAGCTATCAGGCACCAGCAGAGGAAGGCACAGGAAGCGGAGATGGTCTTAAGACCAGATTTACAGATCGTAACGACCAAGTGACGGCTAAGATTGAAGTCAACCTGCGGACTCTTCCGAGTGTGACAAATCCTGATGCAACGGTAGCAGCAGTGCTGCATAACGGGGAATACCTTACCAGAACTGGAATCAACGAAGAATATGGCTGGTCAAGAGTTGATTATAACGGGCAGACATTATATTGTATCAGTAGTTATCTGACCAATTAGATAAAAGATATCAAATAAAAATTAAAAAAGATATATGACAGGAATTACCTGCCATATATCTTTTTTAAATTGTCGAGTTTGGCACTTGCATTCATTAATAAAGCGTCTGCTATTGTGACAGCAGCCATGGATTCTACTACGACTACCGCGCGGGGAACGATAATGGGGTCGTGTCTTCCCTTGATAGACAAATTTATGTTTTCTCCTTGTCTGCTAACAGTTTCCTGAGAAGAGAAAATGGAAGGCGTAGGTTTCACGTATGCTCGGAGGATAATGCTTGCTCCATCACTGATTCCCCCTAATATACCGCCGGCATGGTTGGTAGTCTTGCTGATGTGCCCGTTTTGTATGCGAAAGGGGTCGTTATTCTCCGAGCCGTGGCGGACAGCCACTTCGATACCATCTCCAATCTCTATGGCTTTCACAGCGCCGATAGACATTACTGCTTTTGAGAGATTGGCATCAAGCTTTTCAAATACCGGATCGCCAAGACCAGCGGGAACGCCTTCAATCACACATTCTATTACGCCTCCGGCAGAGTCATAGCTGCGCATACAGTCGGCGAGATAGGTTTCCGCTCTTGTAGATGCTTCCGTATCCGGCATACAGGTTGGGGTTGTCAGGATAGCTTGTCTGTCAAATTTGCTCATATCGACACTGACCGGACCGATGGATTTTGTATAGGCAGTCAATTCTATACCGAATTGTCGAAGGAGCTTCGAAGCAATAGCGCCTGCAGCGACACGTCCGATTGTTTCGCGTCCGGAAGAACGTCCTCCGCCACGGTAATCGCGAAAACCGTATTTGGCATCAAAAGTATAGTCTGCATGTCCGGGACGGTAGCAGTTTGCAATCTCGCTATAGTCTGCAGAGTGTTGAGAAGTATTGCGCACCAGCATGGAAATAGGAGTACCGGTTGTGCATCCTTCAAAGATACCGGAGAGAATTTCTACAGCGTCAGCCTCTTTACGAGGAGTTGAAATTTTGGTCTGTCCGGGTTTGCGCCGATCTAAGAATGCTTGGATATCTTCAGCCTCCAAAGCAAGACCGGCGGGACAGCCGTCCACTACAACGCCGAGTGCAGTTCCGTGAGATTCTCCCCACGTTGTGATTCGTAAAATGTTTCCAAAAGATGAGCCAGCCATAATTGTATTCCTTTCAAGTTTTATTTGCCTAAAATGCATGTTTAATTTAAGAAAATGTATGAAGTTTACAGAAAATATTATGCAGGATAACTTGCATAAGTCAAATAACACATGGTTTATCTAATTTGCATTTAATATTGTAGCATTATATTAGACCTATGAGGAGTATAACACATCGTTTCAAATAAATAAATATATACCGTATGAGCAGGTTTGTTTTTATATGTAATTGATATCTATACGATATAAGATGGTACAAGGATGAAGTGGGTTTGGAAATACAAATATATGTTAAATGTAAAAAAGAATATAAAAAAATATAATGATTTACATAAAAAAGGTGTACAAAAAAATTTTATGTGTTATTATATAAAGCAGAAAGATGATATATCTCTTTTGATGTGATTTACATAATGTAATTGAGCGTGAGTGCCTTAAAACAAAACAGGAAGACAATTATTGTCAATATTATTATTGAAATACAACGATAATTAAGTACCAAAGTATAAAAGTATAAATAACGGATTTGAGGATTTCGATGAAAAAGACATTTCGGGAAAAAATGATAGTTAAATTTACCCAGCTGGCAAAAAAGAACGAGTTGTTACGTTATCCGTGTCTGACAGCGCTTTCTGTCATTTTGGGCGGATACCATATTTGCAGGCATTTTGTGACAAATACGAAACGTTACGCAAGTGTAGCATTCGTTATTATATTTTTTATGAATAGCTGCAGCTTTTCTTTTGCTGTTTTCGCAGAGAGAACAGGGTTTATTAAAGCGCAGGAGACGTACAGTGCAATTGTGGAAGACATAGATATTTCATTGGCGGTAGAGACTGAGATAGATCCGGAACCCCGGATTGAGATTGAGGACGAAACGGATTTGGAATATAATCCGAAGTCGGGTGCGACAGGCGTTGACGTTTATACGCTTGATGATATCTTGGGAAGTGACGAGAGTTATCAGTCAGAGAATACTCAGGAAGAAGGCATCTCTGAAGAGCTGGCGGAAGATTATGTATTTGTATCCACGGATTGGAGACTTGTTCTTATAAATAAGCAGCATCCTATACCTGAAGACTATGAGTTTAAGCTTGGTAAGATCAAAGATGGTTTACTATGCGATGAGCGGATTATCGATGACTTGCTTCTTATGATGCAGGCAGCTAAAAATGACGGATTGAATATTGCGATTCAATCTCCTTACAGAACATCTGACAGACAGGAGTCAAATTTTAATAAGAGAATAAAGCTTTATATGGGACAAGGGATGTCTTATATGGATGCCTATAAAAAAGCCTCACAAGTGATTACGGTTCCGGGATGCAGCGAACATGAGATTGGATTGGCGCTGGACATTACCAGTGACACCTTCCAGCCGCTGATTCAGGAATTTGCCGATACTGAGGAGGGGAAATGGCTTGCCGAACACAGTTATGAATATGGATTTATATTAAGATATCCTTCCGGTAAAGAGTATATCACCAGTATAGAGTATGAGCCGTGGCATTTCCGCTATGTGGGGAGAGAGGCTGCTAAAGTTATGTATGAGGAAGGAATTTGTCTTGAGGAATTTTGGGACAAGTATCTGTAAGAAAACGAGCAAGCTCGTTTACGAGATTTGCTTCGCAAACTCGAAACGACGGAGCAGTTTTTCATCTATAATAAACTTGAACAAGGAGAAATGATGTACAGAGTACTAAAAACAGAGGGTAGAGCAAAGAGGGCGCAGTTGGAGACTGTTCATGGTGTCATCCAAACACCCGTATTTATGAATGTAGGTACGGCTGCCGCCATTAAAGGTGCGGTATCCACGCAGGATTTAGAAGAAATCGGGACGCAGGTGGAATTGTCTAACACATATCATCTGCATGTACGTCCCGGAGATCAGATTATAAAAGAATTGGGTGGTTTACATAAATTTATGTCGTGGGACAAGCCTATTTTGACAGACTCAGGAGGATTTCAGGTTTTCTCTCTGGCAGGGCTGCGTAAGATTAAGGAAGAGGGGGTTTATTTTCACTCTCATATAGACGGCAGAAAAATTTTTATGGGACCAGAGGAGAGTATGCAGATTCAATCTAATCTTGCTTCCACCATAGCGATGGCGTTTGATGAATGTCCGTCCAGCGTGGCGGACAGACATTATGTAGAGACTTCTGTGGCACGTACTTACAGATGGCTTGAGCGATGCAGGAAAGAAATGAACCGTCTGAACGGGCTTGAGGACACAATCAACAAAAATCAGCTTTTGTTTGGTATCAATCAAGGGGCTGTTTATGATGATATCAGGATTGATCATGCAAAAAGAATATCGGAACTTGAGTGTGACGGGTATGCTCTTGGCGGTCTTGCAGTGGGTGAGAGCCATGAGCAGATGTATCATGTCATAGAGGAGACGGTTCCTTATCTTCCGCAGAATAAACCTACATATTTGATGGGAGTCGGAACACCGGCGAATATATTGGAGGCTGTAGAACGCGGGGTAGACTTTTTCGATTGTGTATATCCGACCAGAAACGGCAGGCACGGGCATTTATACACGAATCAAGGGAAGATTAATCTTTTCAATGCAAAGTATGAACTGGATACCAGACCGATTGAAGAAGGTTGTACTTGTCCGACGTGCAGGAGGTATTCGAGGGCATATATCAGACATCTTCTGAAAGCAAAAGAAATGCTGGGGATGCGCCTATGTGTCTTGCACAATCTCTATTTCTACAATACAATGATGAAAGAAGTAAGAGAAGCGCTTGACCGAGGAGAATTTGCGGCATATAAGAAAAGAAAACTGGATAACATGCAGAATCATTAAGAAAATCGGAAAAACATTTAAAAATAGAGAAAAGACTTGTTTTCTTAGTGATTTTTATGTATGATATCCTGTAGACTGCATAGATATGCGACATTTCATTTATGCTGATGTTGTATATATCTGTGAATATATGGAGGAAAAATACATGGGAATCTTATTAACAGCAGAAGACGCAGCGGCAGGCGGTATGGGAATGTTCATGCTTCCTTATCTTATAATTATGGTGGCGATTTTTTATTTTTTCTTGATTCGCCCTCAGAAAAAAGAACAGAAGCGGACCGCGGCAATGTTGGCGGACATGAGCGTTGGCGATTGTGTACTTACAACGAGCGGGTTTTACGGTATCGTGATTGACATTACGGATGATACGATTATCGTTGAGTTCGGCAGCAATAAAAATTGCCGTATTCCGATGCAGAAGTCTGCAGTTGCACAGATTGAGAAGTCTGATGCGGAATAGAATATTAATAATGTTTTGAAGAGCCGGGCTGTCTGCCCGGTTTTTTACATAATAGGATATTCCTCGATATCTTTCGAGTTTGCGAAACCAATCTCGCAAGCAAGCTTATTCGCTTTTTACATCTTAAAAAAATCTTAAGAAATTAGGATATAATAGGTAATTTGTCTTGTGATAAAGGATAGAAAAGAGAATTTCAAGATAACTTTTTTGTACACATATACAAAATCTGTAACAGGCTATTGACATTAAATAATATATCGTGTAAACTTCACGGTTGTGTGAAATAGATTGCTCTGTTAAGGGGTATAAGGAGGAAAAGTTATGAAGAGAAAAACATTAAAATTAGTTGCATGTGCAGCAATTACAGCACTTACATTGTCAGTAACCGCATGTGGCGGTGATGATGCCAAAACAGCAGATTCTGCTGAGGTGGAAGATACGGTAGAGGCTACTGAGCCTGAAGCAGAGGCTGAGTCCGAGGCAGAAGCTGATGTCGCAGAGGCAGAAGCTGATGTTGAGAGCGCAGAGGACGAAGTTGCGTCTGCATCTACAGGCGCGTACACAACATTGGAAGATTACTATAATGATCCCAGTGTAAAGTCTATTCTTGATAGCATGTTTGCAAGCATTGCAGAGGATGGCATGTCAGCTGACCTTGAAGTAAAAGGCAACGAGTTTACAGTAATCATTAAGATTGAGGATAGCTCTATGATCGTTGATGGTCTGGGTGAGGCTCTTGACGCAGCTCTTGAATCACAGGCAGATACATTTAAAGAGCAGGTTAAGCAGTTCGACGAAGTAGTTGAAGAAGAAGGCGCTTGTACTGTAATCATGCGTTACACAGACCCTGATGACAACGTATTGGCAGAGAAAGCTTTTACAGCAAACTAAGCTGAACAACAATTGAATGTGTCCAAATAAGTGATATAAAAAGGCGAATCAGTAATGGTTCGCCTTTTTGAGTAAAATAAACTTTTCTTGAAATTTATATCATAATAGACTATGATAGATAAGTGATATTTTGCGATAATTGATATGGGAGTGAGGATAAAGATGGATTTAAAGATAACTTGTATTCCGGGAGACGGAATCGGACCGGAAATCATAACAGAAGCCAAAAAAATATTAGATGTTATTGCAGAGCGTTACGGGCATAACATGCATTATACGGATATCCTTATGGGTGGTGCATCCATTGATGTGCATGGTGTTCCGCTGACGGATGAAGCTGTTGCTACGGCTAAGAGTGCGGATGCGGTATTGATGGGCTCCATCGGTGGGGATACGACAACATCCCCGTGGTATAAGCTTGCTCCGAATTTAAGACCGGAGGCAGGACTTCTTGCAATCAGGAAGGAACTGAACTTATTTGCCAATTTAAGACCGGCTGTGTTGTATGATGAATTGGTAGGAGCATGTCCGTTAAAAGAAGAAATATCTGCGGCAGGATTTGATATGCTCATAATGAGAGAACTGACGGGCGGACTTTATTTCGGAGAGAAGAAAATATTGGATGAAAACGGCGTAAGAAGTGCAGTTGATACATTGGTATATGACGAACATGAAATCAGACGGATTGCTATTAAAGGATTTGACATTGCAATGAAAAGACGGAAGAAAGTGACCAGTGTTGATAAGGCGAATGTTCTTGCTTCATCAAGACTATGGCGCAGTGTGGTGAATGAGGTTGCGAAGGATTATCCGGAGGTAACATTGGAGCATATGCTGGTTGATAACTGTGCGATGCAGCTGGTAAAAGATCCGACACAATTTGATGTGATTCTGACAGAGAATATGTTTGGTGATATTTTATCTGATGAGGCAAGTATGGTGACCGGTTCTATAGGAATGCTCGCTTCCGCATCGTTAAATGACACGAAATTCGGGCTCTATGAGCCGAGTCATGGTTCGGCGCCAGATATTGCAGGCAAGGATATTGCCAATCCGATAGCAACAATTCTCTCGGCAGCTATGATGCTGCGCTACAGCTTTGATTTGGACCGCGAGGCGGATGCCATAGAGAATGCGGTCAGACAGGTTTTAAAGGATGGTTACCGCACAATAGATATTATGTCAGAGGGCTGTACACAGGTAGGGTGTAAGGAGATGGGTAATCTGCTGGCAGAGCGGATTAACTAAGATTAGGATATTACAGGTATTTGTATGGAGCAGAAGAATGAGAGACAGAAACTGGATAGAGAGACGGCTGTTTTTATCCTGTTCCTTATTGGTATGGCAATATATTACGGATGGCGTATGTTTACATTGACGCCGTGGTATGATGAGTTGTACACATACTATTATTTTATCAGCAGAGGTCCGCTGTACGCGGCAATACACTGGCCTGTACCGAACAATCATATAGGCTATTCGGTATTGTCGGCATGTCTTGGCATTTTGGGTAATTCTACCGTTGCACTGCGGGGAATTTCTTATCTGAGCAGCATAGCAGGATTGATTTTGTTATATCGTATTGGCAGGAAGTGTTTTGACCGCGGCATGGCACTTATCCCGGTTTTTCTCTATGCCGGTATGAAACTGACAAATTGGCTGGCGGTACAAGGCAGAGGATATGCGCTCGTGAGTCTTTGTTATCTCACGGCAATCTGTATGCTTTTGCATATTACGATTGAATGCAGAAACAAGGTAAGGGATTATGTGGTTTTCGGGATTTGCCTTGTGATAGCGCTATATGCCATACCGAGCAGTGTGTATGTAGTAATTCCGATTTGCCTGACCGGTGGCGCGGTGCTGTTATTTGATAAGCGCTACAGGATACTCGTAAGGCTGATTATGACATCTATAGCCAGTGCGGTCTGTACGATAGGACTATATGGTATCGTGTGGCTGGCAATTGGGTCAAATCTTTTGATGAAGACAGAGGGAAGCAGCTTCTATGGCATGGGACATGTATCTATTATATTGCATGCTCCGATTCAAGCGCTGAAGACCGGTATGGAATATATGCTTGCGACACCATATATTCAGAGCGTCGATCGGGAAGGCTTTAAGATTCGATTTGCGGGATGGCTCACAGGACTTTTAAACGAATATTATGCAGGGGCTGCTTATGTGCTGGCGGTATTGTTGGGAGTCTGTGTTATTGCCGTAATCTTTCGGATTGTCTGGAGAATGGGAACAGGAGCAGTAAGAGAAATTCCGGAGGCAGGTTCGTATGAGCGGTTTATGGAGATTTATCTGGGAGTCGGTATTATATGTGTGCCCCTGATGCTGGTCATTCAATGCACACTTCCATATTACAGGGTGTTTTCATTTGCGGGTATTACGGTGGCGTTGACGGTAACTTGGTTGTGGCAGATGTTATTGAGGATATTGCAGAGGCGCTTAAACGGGCAGTCTGTTCGTGGCATAACTTATATTGGTTATTTCGGTGTTTTGACGGCAGGTATATTGTGTGTGATTTTGTTATTTACGCCGTCTTATCGGGCGCAGTATAGCGATAGGGAAGCGGCGATAGAGGATGCCTACAGACATGTGGGTGTGGTATCGGCGGATAAGATAGCAGTTACGGATTGTGATCAGGAATATCTACTGTTATTTTTATATGGAATCGGCGAAGAGAGAATCACAAGACAGCCGGCGGAGGCGGAGCTTGTTTTGGCTGACAAATTTTTGCTGCTTGGCTATGATACGGATATTACCGATTGGAGCGGTGATGATTGGAAATTATATTTGACGCCGGAACAGTTTGAGGAGTCCGGAGTGGCAGAAAATATGGATGCGGTCTATGAAAATGAAAGATTTGTTGTATATATGAGATAAATTAAATAACACGGGCTATTATTATGAAAGATATAGTAAGTTGAGCATATAAACGCAAACAGAAATGAAGATAAGGAGAATAAGTATGAGAAGTGATAACGTGAAAGCAGGCGTGCAGCAGGCACCGCACAGGAGCTTATTTAATGCACTCGGGTTTACAGAAGAAGAGATGAGAAAGCCGATGGTTGGTATCGTCAGTTCTTACAATGAGATTGTCCCCGGACATATGAACTTGGATAAAATTGTCGATGCCGTAAAGCTGGGGGTTGCCGAGGCTGGTGGTGTTCCGGTTGTATTTCCGGCAATCGCAGTATGCGACGGTATTGCTATGGGGCATATTGGAATGAAATATTCGCTCGTGACAAGAGATTTGATTGCAGATTCTACGGAATGTATGGCATTGGCGCATCAGTTTGATGCTTTGGTGATGGTGCCTAACTGTGATAAGAATGTGCCGGGGCTTCTGATGGCAGCGGCGCGCATTAACGTGCCTACCGTATTTGTATCCGGCGGACCTATGCTTGCAGGACATGTGCACGGACAGAAGAGAAGCTTGTCTTCTATGTTTGAAGCGGTCGGTTCTCATGCGGCTGGTATGATGGATGATGAGGAGCTGAAAGAATTTGAAGAGAAAACATGTCCGACTTGCGGTTCATGTTCCGGTATGTATACGGCTAATTCCATGAACTGTTTGACAGAAGTGCTTGGTATGGGACTTCGCGGTAACGGTACGATTCCGGCTGTTTATTCTGAGAGGATTAAGCTTGCAAAACATGCCGGTATGGCAGTGATGAAGCTGCTTGAACAAAATATCCGCCCGCGGGATATTATGACTAAGGATGCGATTCTGAATGCGCTGACTGTAGATATGGCACTCGGATGCTCTACGAACTCAATGCTGCATCTTCCGGCGATTGCACATGAGATTGGCTTTGACTTCGATATTTCATATGCGAATGAGATTAGTGAGAAAACACCTAATCTGTGTCACTTGGCACCGGCAGGACCTACATATATGGAAGACTTGAATGAGGCGGGCGGTGTCTATGCGGTTATGAAAGAGCTGGCGGATATTGGACTGCTTCACACGGATTGTATGACGGTAACGGGTGTTACGATTGGAGAAAATATCAAAGATGCGGTAAACAAGAATCCGGAAGTCATCAGAACTGTTGACAATCCGTACAGCGTTACAGGCGGACTTGCAGTTCTAAAGGGTAATCTTGCGCCGGACGGCAGCGTAGTCAAACGTTCAGCGGTAGTGGAAGAGATGATGGTTCACGAAGGACCGGCAAGGGTGTTTGAGTGTGAGGAAGATGCAATTGATGCCATTAAGGGAGGTAAGATTGTAGCAGGAGATGTGGTTGTCATCCGCTACGAAGGACCCAAAGGAGGTCCGGGTATGAGAGAGATGCTTAATCCTACTTCAGCCATTGCAGGCATGGGACTTGGTTCCAGCGTAGCGCTTATCACGGACGGAAGATTTTCCGGGGCATCCCGTGGTGCATCTATCGGGCATGTGTCTCCTGAAGCGGCGGTAGGCGGTCCGATTGCACTGGTGGAGGAAGGCGATATCATCAGTATAGATATTCCTAATATGAAATTGGACGTTAAGGTTTCAGACGAAGAGATGGCAGCAAGAAAAGCAAAGTGGCAGCCAAGAGAGCCGAAAGTTACGAGCGGTTATCTGGCAAGATACAGAGAAATGGTCACGAGCGGCAATAGGGGAGCTGTCTTAGAGATACCGAGAAATTAGTCAGAAGGGCAGGAGGAGTAAATTATGGTATTAACAGGTGCGGAGATTGTCGTAGAATGCCTCAAAGAACAGGGAGTTGACACTGTATTCGGGTATCCCGGCGGAACGATTCTTAATGTATATGATGCTTTATATCAACATAGTAATGAAATAAACCATATTCTGACATCCCATGAACAAGGGGCAGCGCATGCGGCGGACGGATATGCCAGAGCGACAGGAAAGGTAGGCGTATGCCTTGCGACAAGCGGACCGGGCGCGACGAATCTTGTGACCGGAATTGCTACGGCATATATGGATTCTGTTCCGATGGTGGCGATTACTTGTAATGTTGTTCTGCCGTCGCTTGGTAAGGATTCTTTTCAAGAGGTAGATATTGCAGGCGTCACAATGCCGATTACGAAACATAATTATATCGTAAAGGATATTGCTATATTAGCGGAAACGCTCAGAAAAGCGTTTGCCATAGCCGGAAGCGGAAGACCGGGTCCGGTTCTGGTGGATATCACAAAGGATGTGACTTCTAATACATGTGAATTTGAACGCGAAGAGCCGAAGCCGATTGATAGAATATCCCGTTATACGGAGGAAGAGCTGCAGGCATCATTAGAACTTTTAAAAGAATCTAAGAAACCTTTTATCTATGTGGGAGGCGGAGCCGTTATTTCCGGAGCTTACAAAGAAGTGAGGGAATTTGCGGAGAAAATGGATGCACCAATCTGTGATACGCTTATGGGTAAGGGCGTGTGCGACGGACATGATTCACGTTACACGGGAATGATTGGTATGCACGGTACAAAGGCGTCTAACTTTGGCGTCAGTGAATGTGATCTTTTGATTGCCATGGGAGCCAGATTTTCCGATCGCGTAGTAGGTAATCCGAAGAGATTTGCTGAGAATGCCAAGGTGCTGCATATTGATATCGATGCGGCGGAGATTAACAAAAATATCAAGACGAATGTCTCATTGGTCGGGGATTTAAAAGAAGTGCTCGGAAAGATCAACGGGCAGTTGGAACAGCAGGAACATGGAGAATGGATGCAGCATATCATGCAGTTAAAGGAAAAATATCCTTTAAGCTATGATGAACCATTGTTGTCCTGTCCGTATATTATGGAAGAGATAGACAGAATAACCGACGGTGATGCGGTAATCACTACGGATGTGGGGCAGCATCAGATGTGGGCAGCACAATTTTATAAATATTCTATGCCACGGACACTGCTTACATCGGGTGGTCTCGGCACTATGGGATACGGTCTGGGAGCCTGCATCGGCGCAAAGATGGGACGACCGGACAAAATCTGCATCAACATTGCGGGTGACGGCTGCTTCAGAATGAATATGAATGAGCTTGCCACGGCAAGCCGCTATCATATTCCGATTATTCAGGTTGTGATCAATAATCATGTACTCGGTATGGTGCGGCAGTGGCAGACTCTCTTCTACGGTAAGCGCTATTCACAGACGGTACTAAACGACAGCGTGGATTTCTGCAAGGTAGCGGAGGGGTTAGGCTGTGAGGCAATCAGGGTAACGAAGAAAGAGGAAGTAGCCCCGGCTATTGAAAAGGCAATTGCGATGAAAAAGCCTGTGCTCTTAGATTGTATTATTCCGGAAGATGATAAGGTATTCCCCATGGTTCCGGCAGGCGCGCCGATTAGTGAAGCATTTGACGCAGAGGATTTAGCAAAAGCAAACGGATAATGGATCCGGGGAATCTTGATTTACGGAAGATGATTTGAATTTAAAGCGACTGGAAACGTTTTATGAAAAGATTAGTGAAACATTTAGTGCTTATACTTTGTATTATTCTGGTCAGTCTGATGGGAACATACATCGGACTGGCTATTTACTATCATAATGCTTTTGCATACGGCACATGGATTAATAATGTCTATTGTACGGGGAAAAGCATTGAAGAAGTAAATGAAGAGCTTGTGAAAGATTTCACATATGACGGGATTACGGTTTCTGATAAAGATGGTAATACCTATAAGATATCGGCGGAAACGATAGGATATCAATTCGATTTCCTAAAAGCTTTGGAGGTATACAGGAAACAGCAGAATTCATGGATGTGGATTGAGAGTCTGCTTCACGGCGACAATACAAAACTTACACCGGTGGTATCTTATGACCGTTCGGCGTTAGAGAAGATTATGTCAGAGATCCCTTTTATATCAGAGGAGAGCAGGCATCCTGAGGAGACGCGCAGAGTAGCGATTATCAAGACAAATCAAGGATATGAACTGTTAAACGAGAGGATGGGTGTTCTGCAGGTTGAAGAGGCGAAGAGCGTAATCATGACAGCCATTGAAGAATCCAGAACAGAGGTATCATTGGCGCAAGAAGAGTGCTATCAGGATTTGCCGTTGACAGAGCAGATGCAGGATACACTAAAGCTGTGGGAAAAGGTAGAACGTTTTCAACAATGCGGTATTGTATATCAGATGGGAGAGGAACAGATTCCGCTTGACGCGGCAGTGGTCTGCGAGTGGATAGAGATTGCGCAGGACGGCAGTTTTTCATTAGATGAAAACGGGAACCTTAAACTGCGGGACGGCGCTATAGAGGAGTTTATTGATACACTTGCGCAAGAATATGATACCGTTGGAGCTGAAAGACAGTTTAAAGCGACAAGAGGGGAGCTGGTTACGGTCGAGGGCGGTATTTATGGTAATAAGATTGACTGTGAGGCTGAGATAGCTTATCTGACGGAAGCATTTCTGGAAGGCAGGCAGGAGGTTCATGAACCGGAATATGCACAGAAGGCACTTGTGCAAGGCAAGAATGATATCGGCAGTACTTATGTGGAGATAGACATGGGTGAACAGATGATGTATTACTATGCAGACGGTGTACAGAAGATTGCAACGCCAATTGTGACCGGTAATACATCCCGCAGGATGGGCACTCCATCCGGAGTCAATTATGTGTACTTGAAACAGACGAACCGAATCCTAAGAGGACCGGGATATGCGTCACATGTAGATTTCTGGATGCCGGTCAAGGGAAATATAGGTATTCATGATGCGTCTTGGAGAAGTAAATACGGAGGAGTCATTTATCAGACCAACGGTTCACATGGATGTATCAACACACCGAGAGATATCATGGCGCAGTTGTATGAAATCGTGGAAGTGGGTACGCCCGTGGTGATGTTCTATTGATGTTTCGTATGCGTAAAGAAGATAAGAGCTGTCTAAGTAAAGTTTATCCTATATAAATAACGTGTGCTTTTAAAACATCAAGGTGAAAAATTTGACGTAGTAATTGACTAAAGTGTATGAAAAAGGTAAAATGGTTTTTGGTTTATAAATTTTTAGTGTTAAATTGGAGGAGATAAAAGTGGCTAGAGTGTACAATTTTTCAGCAGGACCCGCTGTGCTGCCGGAAGAAGTTTTAAAGGAAGCGGCGGAGGAGATGTTAGATTATAAAGGAAGCGGCATGTCGGTTATGGAAATGAGCCATCGATCTAAGGCTTACGATACTATCATCAAAGAGGCGGAAGCTGACTTACGGACATTGCTTAAAATTCCTGATAACTATAAGGTGTTATTTTTACAGGGCGGAGCAAGCCTTATATTTGCTTCCGTGCCGATGAACCTGATGAAAAATCGTAAAGCCGGCTATATTTTGACAGGTCAATGGGCGAAGAAAGCGTTTGCAGAAGCAAAGATTTACGGTGAAGCGGTTGAACTTGCTTCTTCGGCAGATGAAACTTTTTCCTATATTCCGGACTGCTCTGATTTACCAATAACAGATGATATGGATTATGTGTACATATGTGAGAATAACACAATCTACGGGACAAAGTTCCATAATCTTCCTGATACAAAAGGAAAGATTCTTGTTTCGGACGTATCTTCCTGTTTTTTATCCGAACCTATGGATATCTCCAAATACGGAATGGTTTATGCCGGTGTACAAAAGAACGTAGGACCGTCGGGTACGCAGGTCGTTATCATCAGAGAGGATTTGCTTACGGATGATGTGCTTCCGGGCACGCCCACGATGATGAAATATAAGATTCATGCAGACAATGATTCACTGTATAATACGCCGCCCTGTTACGGCATTTATATTTGCGGCAAAGTGTTTAAATGGCTTTTGAAGAACGGCGGTCTTGAGGCGATGAAAGAGACTAACGAGAAGAAAGCAAAGATTCTGTATGATTTCTTAGATGAAAGCGAGCTGTTTAAAGGTACGGTGAGAAAAGAGGACCGTTCTTTGATGAATGTGCCGTTTGTGACCGGTAGTGAAGAGTTAGATGCCAAATTTATCAAAGAGGCGACAGAAGCAGGATTTGTGAATCTGAAAGGTCACCGCACAGTAGGCGGTATGAGGGCAAGCATCTACAATGCCATGCCGATGGAGGGTGTAGAGAAATTAGTTGCTTTCATGAAAGAATTCGAGAAGAATAACAAATAGAAAAGAGGATATACGGATGTTTAAATATCATTGCTTAAATCCCATTGCGGGAGTCGGTCTTGAGAAATTTAGTGACCGGTATGTAAAGACGGAACAGGTGGAAGAGGCTGATGGCATTTTAGTAAGAAGTGCAGCCATGCATGATATGGAGTTTTCGGATAATCTGCTAGCCATCGCGAGAGCAGGCGCGGGCGTCAATAATATTCCTTTAGAGAAATGTGCTGAGAAGGGAATTGTTGTCTTCAACACGCCCGGCGCTAACGCCAACGGCGTGAAGGAGCTTGTGATTGCAGGAATGCTTCTTGCAGCCCGGGATGTGGTAGGCGGCATCGAATGGGTGAAAGAGAATCAGACAGATGAAAATGTAGGCAAGTCCGCAGAGAAGGCAAAGAAGAATTTTGCAGGCACGGAGCTTGAGGGGAAGAAATTAGGAATCATCGGTTTAGGTGCAATCGGCGTCAGAGTTGCCAATGTAGCGAAACATATGGGCATGGAAGTATACGGTTATGATCCTTATGTGTCTGTTGACGCAGCGTGGAATTTGAGCCGTGATGTCAAGCATGTATTGAACGTAGAAGATATCTATGCAGAGTGCGATTTGATTACGATTCATGTACCTCTTATGGATGCAACTAAGGGTATGATTAATAAAGATGCCATTGATATGATGAAAGACGGAGTAATCTTACTTAACTTCGCACGTGACCTTCTCGTTGACGAGAAAGCGGTGTTAGACGGTATAAAGAGTGGAAAAGTTCGCAAGTACGTATCTGATTTCCCAAATACCACGACGGCTGGACAGGAAGGCTGCATCGTGATTCCGCACCTTGGAGCTTCCACGGAAGAATCAGAGGATAATTGTGCGGTGATGGCGGTTAAGGAACTCAAGAATTATCTGGAGAATGGTAACATTATCAATAGTGTAAATTATCCGAAATGTGATATGGGCATCTGTGCGCAGGCAGGGCGTGTGGCAATCTTCCATAAGAATATTGCTAATATGATTACTAAGTTTACGGCATGTTTCGGTGAAAACGGTATTAATATTACAGATATGATGAACAAGTCCAAGGGAGAGGTGGCTTACACCATGATTGATATTGAGACACCTGCTTCCGAAGAGATTATTCAGAAATTGCAGTCCATAGCGGGCGTGTTCAGAGTGAGAGTTGTTAAATAGAAGCTTACGAAAGAAAACCTGTTGATTCAGATAGCATTCAGACAAAAACTCCTGTACGGGTATTTATTATATACGATACAGGAGTTTTATTTTATGGTTTGTGTTGAGAAAGCAGTGCATAATCTGCAATGATGATTCGCTTGACTAATTCAGACGATTGGCAATCTTAGAAAAGTTTGCGTTTTCGCCTTCATCAAGAGTTGCCTGAAGCTGGTTCTCCGCTTCTACGGAAGCTTCACTGGCAAGATCCATGTAGAGAATAAATACATCTTCGATGGACATGTTCTTTTCGTCGGCAATTTCCTGCATAACGGGTTTTAGCGCCTCTAACTGAAAAGATATTCTTGTTTTCTGCGGGTCGATATCCGCCAGAGCTTTCTCGGCATATTCATTGATGCGGTCTAATATTTCTTTGTTTTCAGGCGTCATATGGGTACACATCCTTTTTCGTTATTCATCATTTATCAGAGTTGGTTAGGCAAAACAGCCATGCCATTTACAATTTGCTGCGCAAATTGCTGATAATCACATTTTAGCACTTCACGCTTGTGCTGTATAGGCTTATTTGATAAAATATATCTGTATATTTAGAAATGCTGCATTTTATAGACTAGACAGTATGTCGGTCTGAATTATGCAGCAGGACAGGAGATAAGATGGCTAAAGTAAATCCGTTTCGAGCAGTGCGTCCAAGGAAAGATTTGGCAGACCGTATTGCCGCGCTTCCTTATGATGTGTACAGCAGGCAGGAAGCGTATGAGAAAGTGCAGGGCGACCCGTATTCCTTCTTAAGAATAGACAGACCGGAGACACAGTTTGCGCCGGACTATGATATGTATGCGCCGGAAGTATATGAGAAGGCAAGAGATATGTTAGCTGATATGCTGCAGGAAGGACTGTTTATCGAGGAGGAAAGAGAGGCATATTACGTATATGAGCTGGTGATGAACGGGCGTTCTCAAGTAGGTATCGGCGCCTGCGCCTCGGTGGAGGACTATGAAGAGCAGGTCATTAAGAAACACGAGAATACGAGGGCGGATAAAGAAGCCGACCGTATACGCCATGTGGATATATGCAGTGCGCAGACCGGACCGATTTTTCTGGCATACAGGAAAAGAGAGGGGATAGAAGCACAGGTTGCCAAAGCAATGAATAAGGAGCCGGCTTATGACTTTACGGCAGATGACGGAATCACGCATAGGGTTTGGGTGATCAGTGATGCCGATGATGTGGAGTTAATCAGACAGGAGTTTGATAAGGTCGAGTCTATCTATATCGCGGACGGACATCATAGATGCGCTTCGGCGGTCAGAGTCTCACAGATGAGAAGAAAGGCGCATCCGGAATATTCAGGCAGAGAGCAGTTCAATTATTTCCTTTCGGTGCTATTTCCGGACGAGCAGCTTATGATTATGGACTATAATCGCGTGGTCAAATCATTGAATGGATATTCCGAGGAAGAGTTCCTTCAGAAAGTTAAGAAGAGTTTTGACGTATCCGTGGTAGGAGAAGAGCCGTATAAGCCCCGGCAAAAGGGTGAGATTGGTATGTATCTTCATGATACATGGTACTGTCTGCGAATCGGGAAGAACCGGTATACGGGTGATGCGGTGTCAGACCTTGACGTTTCGATTCTACAAAAGGACCTTTTAGAACCGATATTGGGAATTTCGGATCCGAAGGTGGATGAACGAATCGATTTTGTGGGTGGTATCAGAGGTCTTCAGGAACTGGTAAGCCGCGTACATAAGGATGCTAAAGTAGCGTTTGCCATGTACCCGACTGATATCCATGAATTGTTTGACGTATCCGATGCGGGCGAACTGATGCCGCCGAAATCGACGTGGTTTGAACCGAAACTGAGAAGCGGACTTCTGATTCACAAGATAGAATCGTAGTAAAAAGAGATGATTCTGGGAAGAGTCGAAAAAGGCGGAGAATCAGCGGTACAACACTGCTGAATAACGGAAGGGAGATACTATGAATAAAAGACTATATAAATTAATGAATTGGCCCAAAATTGAGGAAATTGTATACTCTGAGTCAGATAATCCGCATGAGGTTTTAGGGGCACATGTAACCGGAAGTTCCGTGTTGGTACAGACCTTTCAGCCGGGAGCCAAGAGTGTGCGGATTCAGCTTGTAGAGGGAGATAAGAGCTACAAGATGGAGATGGCGGATGAAGAAGGTTTCTTTGCTGCGCTTCTTCCGGGCAAAAAGATTTCGGAATATGAATATATTGTGGAGGCACAGGACGGTACTCTAAAGAAAGTAAAGGATGCCTACAACTTTCCGATACAGATAACAAGAGAGGATGCGGAAAAATTCAATGTCGGTATCAATTATATGATTTATGAGAAGCTAGGTGCGCATCCTATGAAGATAGAAGGCGTAGAGGGGGTTCTGTTTGCAGTGTGGGCGCCGAATGCCCTGCGCGTAAGTGTTGTGGGTGACTTTAACGGATGGGACGGAAGGACGAATCAGATGAGAAGACTCTGGGATTCCGGAATCTTTGAATTGTTTGTGCCGGGTGTCAAAGAGGGAGAATGCTACAAGTTTGAGATTAAGGCAAAGGGCGGTTTGACTTTTATGAAAGCCGATCCTTACGCATTTGGACAGCAGCTTCGACCGGAAAGCGCTTCCATCGTCAGGAACTTGGACGGCTTTTGCTGGGAAGACAACAAGTGGATGAAGAATCGTGCCAAGGTACAGGCTCAGGACGAACCGATTAATGTATATGAGGTCTATCTGGGTTCATTTGCAAAACCGGAAGACGATAGAGAATATTATAATTATCGTGAACTGGCGCCGAAATTGATTGAGTATGTTAAGAAAATGGGATATACGCATGTGGAATTAATGCCGGTGATGGAGCATCCCTTTGATGCTTCATGGGGATATCAGGTAATCGGTTATTATGCTCCTACTTCAAGATACGGAACCGCGGAAGATTTTATGTATTTTATGAACGAGATGCATAAGGCTGGAATTGGCGTAATTCTTGACTGGGTTCCGGCGCATTTCCCGAGAGATACCTATGGTTTGTCCGGCTTCGACGGTACTTGTCTGTATGAACATCAAGATCCGAGACAAGGATATCATCCTCACTGGGGAACGTTAATTTACAACTATGGCAGACCGGAGGTGCGCAACTATCTGATTGCAAATGCACTTTATTGGGTAGAACAGTATCATGCGGACGGTATTCGTATTGATGCGGTTGCTTCTATGTTGTATCTGGATTACGGCAAAAGAGACGGAGAATGGGTTGCCAATATTTATGGCGGTAATGAGAATCTGGAAGCAGTTGAATTTATGAAGCATCTTAATTCCGTGATGAAGAAGCGCAATAATGGCGTTCTTATGATTGCGGAGGAGTCTACGGCATGGCCGAAGATTACAGGAGAGCTGGATGATGACGGTCTTGGATTTGACCTGAAATGGAATATGGGATTCATGAATGACTATCTAAGCTATATTAAGACTGATCCGTATTTCCGTTCGGGGCGTCATAATGATCTGACTTTCAGCATGATTTATGCATACAGTGAGAAATTTATGCTTGTATTTTCTCATGATGAGGTTGTGCATGGCAAGGCGACGCTTCTTGGCAAGATGCCGGGTACAAGAAAAGAGCAGTTTGCGAATATGCGTCTGACATATGCTTATCATATGACTCATCCGGGGAAGAAACTGATTTTTATGGGACAAGATATCGGGGAATATGATGAGTTTAATGAGGCGAGAGAGGTAGAGTGGGAACTGTTACAATATGAAGACCACTCGAAGTTAAATCGCATGATAGCGGATATGAATAAGCTCTATACGTCTAAGCCGGCGTTGTATGTCAAAGATACTTCATGGGAAGGCTTTGAATGGATTAACTGCATTACCCCCAATGCATGTATGCTGTCATATTTGCGCAAAACGGATAAACCGGAAGAATCTCTAATTATAGTAGCGAACTTTGCCAATGCGAAACAGGATTTCCGTGTGGGTGTGCCTTATGAGGGCAAATATAAAGAAATAATGAATACCGATGCCAAAATCTATGGAGGAAACGGTATCGTGAACAAGAAAGTCTGCGAGGCGGTCGAGATGGAGTGGGATGGTAAGCCTTATGCAATTGACATGGTGAGCGCCCCGCTTTCTGTCAGCATTTTCTCTTATACGCCGTATACTGCTGAGGAGAAGGCGGTTATCGAGAAAGCGCGCGCGGAGAAGATTCGTGAGGAGAAAGAGGCAGCGGAACGCAAGGCAGCCAAGGAAGAGGCGGATGCGATTGCACGGGAAGCGGCTGAAGCTAAGAAGCTTGCCAAGATGGCGGCGACTGAAGCGAAAGCAAGGGCAAAAGAAGCTGAGGAAATGCTTAAGAAGGCAAAGGAGGCAGCGGATAAACTACAGAAGATTACAATGGAACAAGAGAAGAGAAAGAATAAAGACAAATCGGCGCAGAAATGAGGTAAATGATGGAATTGGAACGTATAGCATCCGAAGAAATGGATATAGGATTGATACAGGTATATCTGCAGCAGCTGCCTGATAAGGCGCTTCGATTTGGTATGAGAGTGCTGCTTGCGCTGATTTTCTTCTTGATTGGAGTACAGATTATCAGGCTGGTACGGAAAATCGTTCGCCGTTCCCTAAAAAGGGGAAATGCGGATGTGGGTGTCGTGCAGTTTCTGGATTCTTTTATCAAGGCGGTAATGTATGTTCTGCTTCTGTTTATGATTGCTTCAGGGTTCGGACTGGATGCGACCAGCGTGGTGGCGCTTCTTGGCTCTGCGGGTGTGGCAATCGGTTTGGCGGTGCAGGGAAGTTTGTCCAACTTTGCGGGCGGAGTACTGATTCTTCTATTAAAACCTTTTCGGGTAGATGATTATATTAAGATAGATAATGACGGACATGAGGGAACGGTCAAGGAAATTCAATTATTCTATACAAAATTGGCGACTCCGGATAATCATGTTGTGATTATTCCAAACGGTTCCTTGGCAAACACCAGTATTCTGAATATGAGTACGCTTGGAGAGCGCAGGATGGATATTACCGTCGGAATATCATATGATGCGGATATCCGTACGGCAAGAGAAGTTATATTGAAAGTGCTTGAGGCGGATGAAGCGGTTATTAAAGAGAAAGATCATCTTGTTTTTGTTCAGGAGCTGGCGGACAGCGGCGTGAATCTGAATGTGCGTTGTTGGGCATCCAACGAGCAGTATTGGGAATGTAAATGGCGCATTACGGAACAGATTAAATATGCGCTTGACGATGCCGGAATATCGATTCCGTATCCGCAGATGGATGTCCATATAAACGGTGGTATCAATCAGCTTTGAACAATCAAATTATAACATAAGACAGAAGGAGCGAAGGTTCGTTCATGATTTTGTATCTTTCGGTGGCAGTGGGGACTGTGCTGCTTGCCGGTATGGTGGATAATCACCCGAATATACAATCTTATAAGACTACGAGACAGCAGATGTGCAATCGGATATGTCTGGCGGCAATTTTTCTCATCTTATTTGCGGTGTCGGCAAGCCGCTTAAATGTCGGGAACGATTATGCCAAATATGTGGAGTTTATGCATCTGGTGAATTGTGATGCGTATGTGCCGACGGAGGCAGGATTTAATCTGTTAGTCAAAATCATATACGGACTATCAGGATTTGAAAATTTCCTTCTTGTGTTCGCAGTCTATGCTTTTGTAACGATTCTGCTGTTTTTGCTGGCTATTTATGAACAGAGCGACGAGTTTCCCATAGCTTATTTTTTGTTTATGGCACTTGGATATTACTTTCAGACATTTAGTACCGTGCGCTATTATCTTGCTCTGGCGATTGCTTTGTATTCCATGAAATTTGTGATACGAAAACAGTGGCTTAGATTTATTCTGCTTGTGATTCTAGGTTCCTTTTTCCACAAGTCGCTGCTTGTTGTGCTGCCGCTCTATGTACTGGCATCCGTCACATGGAAGAAGTGGCAGCTTGCGTTAATCGCGCTGTTTTGCACGACTTTTTTGTTTATGCAGGATTTTTATTTAAAGGTTGCGGTATTCCTCTATCCGAGCTATGAGGACACGGAATACCTTGAAGGTGGCACGAGTTATATCAATATCCTTCGATGTCTGGCAATATTCATCTTATCAGTGATATATTATAAAAAGGCGATACGGGGAAACAGAAGGATGCAGTTTTATTTTTATCTGAATCTGGGAGCGCTTGTGCTCTATGTATTCTGTTCTTTTCTACCGATTATTTCACGTATCGGATATTATCTGACGATCAGCCATATCATCTTTCTCCCGGCGTTAATACAGGAGACAGAGAACGCGAAGTGGAGGAAATTTTTGCGGGCAGGAATGATTGCGGCGGCGATATGCTACTTTGCAATTTTTATGAGCAGGGCATATGACGACGGGCTGCGAATCCTTCCTTACCAGAGCTTTTTCTTTCATAATATGGTGGATATTATATCGGACAGGTCTTAAATATATGATCATTCATCAGTGTGCTGTGAACAGCGGTATATGAGAGAAAGGCATGGGTATTAAAGTGAAACTATCGATTATTGTTCCGGTTTATAATATGGCGGCGGACGGAAAACTGCAGTATTGTCTGGATTCACTGGTGAATCAGACGATTACAGATTATGAGATCATAGCGGTGGATGACTGCTCCACGGATTCGTCCATGGAGATTTTATCCGCCTATGAGCAGGAGTATCCGGAGATATTTCATGCCGTCCATTCCGAGGTAAACAAGAAACAGGGAGGCGCCAAAAATATCGGAATGGAGCTTGCTAAGGGAGAATGGATTGGGTTTATAGACAGCGACGACTGGGTGACGCCGGATTACTATGAGAGGCTGATTGGCAGGGGAGAGAAAACCGGTGCAGATATGGTAGGTTGTGATTATCACATGACAGATAAGCACAGTATGGAGATCGGACAGATCGTGCACAATAACCGCAAAGAACAGACGGGCGAACTGAATGAAGAAAAGTATAAATCGCTTTTACTTGATGGCGGCAGTCTGGTTGTCAAAGTGTATCGCAGGGAGATTGTGATTGACCATCCCAGTCGATTCCCGGAAGGCATTTTTTACGAGGATAATGCAATCGGCAACTCGTGGATGTTAAGGGCAAAACACTTTGAATATATAGAAGAACCGCTGTATTATTATTATCAGCATGATGTGTCCACCGTGCATACGATCAGTGAAAAGCGATGCTTGGACCGTATGGAGGCTGGCAGGATTATGTTGGAGGAAGCGGAGAAGTATGGTTATTTTGAGAAGTACCAGACAGAATTGGAATTTAATTTTGCAGTTCTGTTTTATGTCAATACGCTCTTTACTTATATGCATGGAGTAAGACCAGTCAGGTATGGTTTTATCAAAAAGCTTGGAAATGAAATGAGGCAGAGATTTCCTCATTTTGAGCAGAATCCTTATTATTGCCAACGGATACATGCAGAAGAGAAGAAACTGGTCAGGATGCAGATGCGTTCCACGCTATGGTTCATTGCATATTACAAATTGCTGTGGGCATACCGGAATTTTAGGAAAAGAAGAGGGTAAAATCGTCGCATGAAAGAACGAATCTATGTATGTCACACATATTATCACGTATATGTAGCCTGCCTGAAAGAATTTTTTCTGCCAAAAGATAAGCAGGGAAAGGCGGATCTGGTACTCAGTACGATGTCCAATGATTTTGGCAATCTGAAGGAGCGGGCACAAAAGAGCGGAATTTTTGAAGAAGTATTTATGTTTGAGGAGAAATCCGCCGATTTTTTTCCGGAACTAGAGAAATACCATAAGGACAGAGGGAATATCATTGCCAATATGCTGGCACGCATCTGCTATACGAAACTGCTCGGCAGGCTTCAGGAGCCGTATGTTCCGGTGGATTTTAAGGAGTATAAGGAGATTTATGTATTCTGCGACTCAGATCCGATTGGTTATTATTTGAGTTATAAAAAAATATATTATCATGCGGTAGAAGACGGTTTAAACTGCATCGAGACTTATGATACGGCGAGATACGATAACAGGGGTCATTTCGGATTAAAAGCATGGATGGCGGCGCACAATCTGGTTTTTATCCAGAACGGATACGCGAAATACTGTCTGGATATGGAAATCAATGATAAAAGTATTATTCCGTATCCTATTGATAAACATATTGAACAGCCAAGAGAGGAGCTGACCGCACATCTGACAGAGGCGGATAAGGATATTCTGATTCATCTGTTTATTGAGAATATGGATGAGCTGCTGCGGACGTTAGAGGACGGGGCAAAGGATAAGATATTGGTACTCTCCGAGCCGTTATGTGATTTAGAGACCAGAAAGCGGATTTTTACGGATATCATAAACGAATACGGAGAGATAGACGGGCATAAGGGGCAGATATTGATCAAACCGCATCCGCGGGATGTGCTGAACTATACGAAAGAGTTTCCGGAACATATTGTTTTGCAAGGGATGTTTCCTATGGAAATCATGAATTTTATTCCCGGTCTGCGTTTTAGGAAGGTTGTTTCGGTATTTACAGTGCCCAACGCCATACGATTTGCGGATGAGATTGTTTTTCTCGGCGAAGACTTTATGGATCGGTACGAGGAGCCTGCCCTGCACAGGCAGAATGAGCAGATCTGAATTACGGAGTGATCATTGTACATTGACTTCATATTTTGTTGCCTGTGACGCGTTTGCTTCTGCTTGACGTAGGTATGTGACCGGAAGTATAATGTTAAAGATTTAGTCAAAGATCCGCAGCAGGAAACGCGGCGTCAGATTTGAAACGTTCAAGGGCGGAGTACTTGACTCCGCGGCAGATGCCAGATGTCTGTAAGCAGCCATTTGATTTGCAACCCGCGGGAATAATATATTAGGAGGATTGAGAAATGAGTTACTTGGAAACAAAAAAGAGTATGAAGAGCCCCGAAATTGAAAAAATATCGGGGGGGGGTATTTTTAGACAGTTTTGAATCAGTCTATCTGAACGAATACGGATATTATGAACTGCGTAAGAAAAATACCCAAGAGGAGAGGAAGCAGAACTTTGAAATCTACTTCCAGAACTATTCCGGTGCAACCTACATGAAAGAATATCCGGAAGACGAGCTTTCTTTTATGATGAATAAGATTGCGGAGCGCGCATATGTCATTGAAGAGAATTTGTCTCTTTTGGGAAACCTTAAAGGCGGAAGATATTCTTTGCTGGAGGTCGGTTGTGGCGAGGGATTCTTAATGCAGTATTTTTATGATAAAGGCGTGCAGGTAAAAGGCATGGATATCGGCTCTTATGCACTGGAGCATTTTCATCCGGATATGATGCCCTTCTATGAACAGGGAGATATTGAAACACTTTTGCCAAAGATGATAGAGAATAAGGAGAAATATGATGTTATCAGTTTAGACAGGGTGATGGACATGATGCTTGATGTGCCGAACTGTCTGAGACTGGTCAAAGAACTGATGACAGACAAGTCTGTCTTTGTCGTCAAAGTGGCAAATAATTATTCCCGTCTTCAGCAAATGCTTTTAAAAAGTGGTGAGGTACAGAAAGATTATTGGCTCGATGACCCGGATCATACAGGTTACTTTAACAGGGAAGGACTGATCAATCTGCTGGAGGGGCACGGTTATACTTGTTTGGATTTTTATGCAGATACATTTGTTGATTTTCATTTGCTCAATCCGCTTACAAATTATTATGAAAAACCTGAAGTCGGCAAAACATGCCATAATGCGACCGTGAGACTGGAAAATCTGCTGCACGATGTTTCTATAGAACGGACGATTGATATTTATCGAATGCTCGGGGACATGGGTTTCGGAAGAGAAATCATAGGTGTTTTCAAGAAAGCAGATTAAGTTTTTGACAAATAAATAGAGGAATTGCAGGTGGATTGAGAATTCTGTAATCTATCTGCAATTTCTGCTTGCAAAATTGACGATAAGCAAGTATAATAACTTTTGTTGCAGGAGTATGCTGGAATAGCGCAGTCGGTAGCGCAACTGATTCGTAATCAGTAGGTCGAGGGTTCGAGTCCCTTTTCCAGCTTATCTGATAAGACAGCACCGTGCATATGCATGTGTGCTGTTTTTTTCTTATAATATGCAGAATACTGTATTGAATAGGAGTTCAATATGAAATTCGTCTGTCTTGCAGGCGCAGAAGCGCAAAAAGAAACATTGGCAAGTGAATATAAAACGGCTGAGCGGATGGGAGAAGTGAGAGTGGGAGAAGTCCATTTGTTTTACCGCTATTTTATCAGAATCAAATATGTCTCCTATGAAGAAATTACGAAAGCCTACTTGCGTGAAGAGAGCGGGGAGAGCGGAGAGTTTCTTCTGAAAGAGCATTATCTGATGCTTAAGATGCGGGACGGAGTCTTACATAAATTGAGGATGGAGCGCCAAGAATATGCAAAAGAAACACTGAGTTACCTTGAGCAAAAGTATCATCATATCTCAATCGGATTTGACCGTCTCAGTCAGTCAAAATAAAGCTGGAAAATAAAACATACAATACCTTGACAGTAAATTTTTCGGTGATACAATATATAGTATACGCGATTCGGGTATACTGTACTATATATAGTATTTCAGAGAAGGGATTAGTGGTATTGTAGAATGAAGATTATCAAGAGAAGTGGTGCTGAAGTAACCTTTGACTTGGAGAAAATCGTGGCAGCAATCTGTAAGGCAAACAACAGTGTCAAAGAGGAAGACAAATTAACGGATGAAGAAATCGATGAGATTGCTGAAGTTGTAGCGAGAAATTGTGAAGAGATGAAACGGTCTCCAAGCGTGGAAGAGATTCAGGATATGGTAGAGAACCAGCTGATGAAGTACCGCGCTTATACGATGGCAAGGAACTATATCACATATCGCTATAAGAGAGCACTGGTCAGAAAATCAAATTCGACGGATGAGCAGATTTTAAGTCTGCTTGAATGTAATAACGAAGAAGTAAAACAGGAAAATTCTAATAAGAATCCTACAGTTAATAGTGTACAGCGTGATTATATGGCAGGAGAGGTCAGTAAGGATATTACAAAGCGCTTCCTGCTTCCACCGGATATTGTGGATGCGCATGAGCAGGGAATCATTCATTTCCATGACGCGGACTATTTTGCACAGCATATGCATAATTGCTGTCTTGTCAATTTGGAGGATATGCTTCAGAACGGTACGGTAGTCAGCGAGACGATGATTGATACACCTAAGAGCTTTTCCACGGCGTGTAATGTGGCGACACAGTGTATTGCGCAGATTGCGAGCTGTCAGTACGGCGGACAGAGCATTTCACTGTCACATCTTGCCCCTTTTGTGCAGGTGAGCAGGGAAAAATTCCGCAGAGAGATTAGAAAAGAACTTGCCGAAAGCGGACTTGTGGCTAGCGAAGAACAGATGAACCAGATTGCCGAGAGCAGGGTCAGGGATGAAATCAAGCGCGGTGTTCAGATGATTCAGTATCAGGTGATTACACTGATGACTACTAATGGACAGGCGCCTTTTATCACGGTATTTATGTATATTGATGAAGTTCCCGAGGGACAGCTTAGAGATGACCTTGCCATGATTATTGAGGAGATGCTCAACCAGCGTATTGTGGGGGTTAAGAATGAAAAGGGCGTTTATATTACGCCGGCATTTCCGAAATTGATTTATGTGTTGGAGGAAGATAACATTCATGAGGACAGCAAGTATTGGTATCTGACGAAGCTGGCTGCAAAATGTACTTCCAAGCGTATGGTACCGGATTATATATCAGAGAAAATTATGAAGAAGCTTAAGGACGGTAATTGCTATACCTGTATGGGCTGCCGTTCGTTCTTGACGGTTTATCATGATGAGGAAGACAAACCGAAGTTCTACGGACGATTCAATCAAGGTGTTGTCACTTTGAATCTGGTGGATGTGGCATGTTCATCCGGCGGGGATATGAAGAAATTCTGGGAAATTTTGGATGAACGTCTGGATATGTGCAGACGCGCGCTTATGTGCCGTCATAACAGACTGAAAGGTACGCCGTCCGATGTAGCGCCGGTACTGTGGCAGAACGGTGCCCTTGCAAGACTTAAGAAAGGCGAGAGAATAGATAAACTTCTCTATGGCGGTTATTCCACGATTTCGCTTGGATATGCCGGATTGTGCGAATGTACCAAGTATATGACGGGGAAGAGCCATACGGATCCGGAAGGAACGCCTTTTGCCTTAAAAGTTATGAGGTATCTCAATAATGCATGTAAGGAATGGAGAGAAGAAACGAATATAGACTTCAGTCTTTACGGTACGCCGCTTGAGTCTACCACATACAAATTTGCAAAATGCCTTCAGAAGCGTTTTGGTGTGATTGATGGCGTGACGGATAAAAACTATATTACGAACAGTTATCATGTGCATGTGACGGAGGACATCAATGCATTTGACAAGCTGAAATTTGAGTCTCAGTTTCAGGAATTATCGCCGGGCGGTGCAATCAGTTATGTGGAAGTGCCGAATATGGAGAACAATATTGATGCCGTGCTATCCGTGATGCAGTATATCTATGAGAATATCATGTATGCTGAGTTAAATACGAAAAGCGATTACTGCCAGAAATGTGATTATCACGGAGAAATCCAGATTGTTGCCGATCAAGACGGTAAGCTGGTCTGGCAGTGTCCTAGCTGCGGCAATACAGATCAGGATAAAATGAATGTAGCAAGACGTACATGCGGATATATCGGCACGCAGTTCTGGAATCAGGGACGCACGCAGGAGATTAAAGAAAGGGTATTGCATCTGTAAAAATCGTCGCTTGGCAGCGACGATTCAGAGAAAGCTCTGACGAAACAGACTGGGAGGCGCACATGAATTATTCAGAGATTAAAAATTGTGATATTGCGAACGGTCCCGGTGTGAGAGTAACCTTATTTGTGAGTGGCTGCACACATCACTGCAGGGGATGCTTCAATGAGAAAACATGGGATTTTACCTATGGCGTTCCGTTTGACGTGGACGCACAAGAAAAACTTATAGCCTATCTGGAACCGGACTATATTGCAGGGCTGACACTTCTTGGAGGAGAGCCGCTTGAATATGCAAATTGGCAGGCGCTCTTACCGTTTGTCAGTAAAGTAAAGGAACGCTATCCGAAGAAAACGATCTGGTGCTATACCGGATACCGTTTTGAGGAGGATATTTTGGAGCGGTTTTGTGTGCAGTGGGATGAAATGCGGGAATTTTTGTCTTATATCGATGTGCTTGTGGACGGAGAATTTATCATGGACGAAAAGGATATCAGTCTGCAATTCAGGGGCTCGCGGAATCAGCGCATCATTCAGGTGCAGGAATCATTGCGAACAGGTCATGTAACGTTATGGAGTGAATGATGATATGTTTGTGACACTTTTTCCATCTAACCGACTTTAAAAAAATAAGACTATACAGATGTAACAATCATGATTGGAGCAAAACGTGCGGAATGAAAACAGGCGGAATACTGAAATTGGTTGATGACAAGGACTTTTTGGATAAAGTATATCAATTGATGAGTGAGTATCAAAAGTACAATCAATTAATTGCGGGAAGCAACATTATTACGAAACTGATATAGGCATGTATCTAAAGAAGGTATACTTTCGGAGCCTGCAAACAGGCTTGGAGCGGAAGGCATGATAATGATTGGTGAGAAGTAATGAGAGCCGGCGCCATCGGATGAACCGATGGCGCTTACTCTATTTTTTTCTGTAATGATGCTCCAGACTCTGAATTGTCTTATAGAATGCCATGGCAATGGCACACAGAATGATAATAGAGGTGATTACCATATTCAGTTGGAATACTTGGGAACCGTAGATGATCAGATAGCCCAGACCGCGTCTGGCAGCGAGAAATTCACCGATGATGACCCCCACTAATGACAGTCCGATATTGACTTTCATATTGCTGAGGATCAGAGGGATGCTGCTTGGCAGGATTACTTTTATAAATGCGTCTTTGCGGTTCCCGCCGAGTGTGTAGATAAGTTTTAGCATCTCTGCATCGGCCTGACAAAATCCGGTGTACAGATTGATGACGGAACCGAACACAGCAACGGAAATGCCGGCGACGATAATCGTGTTTGTTCCGGTTCCGAGCCAGACGATTAAGAGAGGCGCTAACGCTGATTTCGGCAGAGAATTAAGGATAACCAGATAGGGTTCCAGAACTTCGGCAAGATCTTTGATATACCACAGAAGCGTTGCAGCCAGAAGACTGAGCAGAGTGACCAATAGGAAACTGAGTATTGTTTCTAACAGTGTAATGCCTGTGTGCGTAAAGAAAGAGTGGTCCAGAAACATTTGGTACAGGTAAGTGAGAATACCCCACGGACTGCTGAAGAAAAAAACGTCTATCCATTCTTTTCTGGCGGCGGTTTCCCACAGACATAAGAATACGGCAATCAGAAGGAATCTGGACAGGGCAATGATATGATGATGCCGCCGGTGTGCTTTCAGGAATTGATATTGATTCTCAGACATAGGCATAGGCGGGTTATCGGGCGGATTGGTAAACGGACTGTTCATTTGTCAACACCTCCCACAATTGATTGAAATAGAGTTGATATTCGGAAGTATTTCGGATCATCATAGGGTCGTGCCGGTCGATGTCGAAGCGGATTGGCATTTCGCATTTGATACAGGCAGGTCTTTTGGAAAGAACAAGAACGCGGTCTGCCAAGGTGATTGCTTCGGCGAGATCATGAGTAATCAAAATAGCGGTCATATTTGTTTGACGGATGATTTGGGCAATATCTGCGGATACGTTTAGTCTCGTCTGCGAATCCAGTGCGGAAAACGGTTCGTCAAGCAGAAGCAGGTCAGGATGGATAGCCATGGTTCGTATGAGCGCCGCACGCTGCCGCATTCCGCCGGAAAGCTCGGAAGGCTTCTTGTCTTTAAATGAGTAAAGCTCATAGTCTTTAAGAAGTTTCAGAACATAATCACGGTTTGTGTCGGATAACGTGTGATTGAGCTCCAGTCCGAGTATGACGTTCTGGTAGATAGTACGCCATTCAAATAGATGGTCGTGCTGCAGCATGTAGCCGATTTTGACGGTTTTTTCAGATTCGCAGCAGGCAAGGGATCTGCCTTTATAGAACAGACTGCCTTTCTCAGGTGACAGAAGTCCGGCAATAATTGACAGAAGCGTGGATTTACCGCATCCGCTGGGACCTACGATAGCCAGAAATTCCCCTTCGGACACTTCAAAGGATATATTTGAGAGAGCAGGCGTTTCCTCTTTTAAACTGTGATAAGAATAGGAGATATCCTGTAAAGATAGTAATGAATTCATAGAATAACAACTCCTTATGGTTATACGATATTCTATGAAATACAAAAAAATATGTGTTTTTAACAGAAAAGAAAAGTATTATGATTGAAAAGAAAAGTTTTTTATGGTATCATCAAATTTGGATTTAACAAAGTGGAGGGTTATTGCATGGCACAGTTGTGGGGCGGTCGTTTTACGAAGGAAACGGACAAACTGGTATATAACTTTAATGCATCGATTTCATTCGACCGGAAATTTTTCGGACAGGATATAGAAGGCAGCATTGCGCATGTGATTATGCTGGCTAAACAAGGAATTCTGACAAAAGAAGAGAAGGATGCTATTTTAAAAGGACTCACCGGTATTCGCAAGGACGTTGAGGAAGGGCGGCTGCAGATTACGGAGGAGTATGAGGATATTCATAGCTTTGTGGAAGCAAACTTGATTGAAAGGATTGGCGATGCCGGCAAGAAGCTGCATACCGGCAGAAGCCGTAATGATCAAGTGGCTCTTGATATGCGTCTTTATGTCAGACTTGAAGTACTTCATATGGATGAACTTGTGAAAGAATTGTTGTGTACGCTTCTTCATATTATGGAAGAGAATACAGACACATATATGCCGGGCTTTACACATCTGCAGAAAGCACAGCCGGTTACGCTCGCACATCATGTCGGAGCGTATTTTGAAATGTTCAAGAGAGATCGTTCCCGGTTAAAAGATATTTATCATCGTATGAATTATTGTCCGCTAGGTGCGGGTGCGCTGGCGGGGACGACATATCCGCTGGACAGAAATTATACCGCTTCGATTCTTGGATTTGAAGGTCCTACGCTCAACAGTATGGATTCTGTTTCGGACAGGGATTATGTGATTGAATTTTTATCGGCGCTTTCCACGATTATGATGCATTTAAGCCGTTTTTGTGAGGAAATTATTATCTGGAATTCTGATGAATACCGTTTTGTGGAGATTGATGATGCTTATTCTACCGGAAGCAGTATTATGCCTCAGAAGAAGAATCCTGATATAGCCGAATTGATTCGGGGGAAGACAGGACGTGTTTATGGGGCGCTTATTTCTATTTTGACGACGATGAAAGGGATTCCGCTGGCATATAATAAAGACATGCAGGAAGATAAGGAATTGACATTTGACGCGATTGACACGGTAAAAGGATGTCTGGCGCTGTTTGACGGCATGGTACGCACGATGAAGTTCCGTAAAGAGACGATGGAAAAGAGTGCGATGAATGGGTTTACCAATGCTACCGATGCGGCGGATTATCTGGTGGGACGCGGTGTTCCTTTTAGAGACGCGCATGGTATCATTGGCAGATTGGTATTGTATTGTATCAACAAGCAGTGTAGTATTGAAGAATTATCTATCGGGGAACTGAAAGAAATCAGCCCTGCTTTCGAAGAGGATGTCTATGATGCAATCAGCTTAAAGACTTGCGTAGAGAAGAGACTTACGGTCGGTGCGCCGGGAAGGGAGGCAATGCGGGAGGTTATCGCAGCCCAGAAAGAATATCTGGCGAAAAACTGGCAGGAGGAAGATCATATAGATATTCCGACATGAGTTTGATGATGGGTGAAGTTTGCAAAGTGGATCATCTCATAATCGAACGAAGTTTGATACAGGAAACAGGAGGAGAAAATATGAGTGACAGATTAAGGGTAGGAATTTTAGGAGGGACTGGTATGGTTGGGCAGAGATTTATTGCTCTGCTGGAGAATCATCCATGGTTTGAAGTGACAACGATTGCGGCAAGTCCGAGGTCGGCAGGCAAGACATATGCGGAGGCTGTGGGCGACAGGTGGAAAATGACGACACCAATGCCGGAGGCGGTTAAAAACATTGTGGTCAAGAACGTAAACGAAGTGGAGCAAGTAGCATCGGAAGTTGATTTCGTATTTTCTGCGGTGGATATGACCAAAGAAGAAATCAAGAAGATTGAAGAGGAATATGCAAAGACAGAAACGCCTGTTGTCTCCAATAACAGTGCGCATCGTTGGACGCCGGATGTACCTATGGTGATTCCGGAGATTAATCCGGAGCATTTTGAAGTGATTGAGGCGCAGAAGAAGCGGCTGGGAACGACGAGAGGCTTCATTGCGGTTAAACCGAATTGTTCTATTCAAAGTTATGCGCCTGTACTTACTGCATGGAAAGAGTTTGAGCCGTATGAAGTAGTTGCCACGACTTATCAGGCAATTTCCGGTGCCGGTAAGACTTTTAAAGATTGGCCGGAGATGGTAGAAAATGTGATTCCCTACATTGGTGGAGAAGAAGAAAAGAGTGAGAAAGAACCGCTTAGAATATGGGGAAAGATTGAGAACGGAGAGATTGTTCCGGCGAAGAGTCCTGTGATTACGTGTCAGTGTATCCGAGTACCTGTTCTCAACGGTCACACGGCTGCCGTATTTGTTAAATTCAGAAAGAAGCCGACCAAGGAGCAGTTGGTTGAGAAGCTGGTGAATTTTAAAGGAATTCCGCAGGAACTGGAACTTCCCAGCGCTCCGAAGCAGTTTATTCAGGTAATGGAAGAGGACAACCGCCCTCAGGTAACGATGGATGTAGATTATGAGAACGGCATGGGAATCAGTGTGGGACGTATCAGAGAAGATCACGTGTACGATTGGAAGTTTGTCGGTCTTTCACATAATACGGTGCGCGGCGCAGCCGGGGGAGCGGTGCTTTGTGCCGAGACACTGAAGGCGAAAGGTTATATCACTAAGAAGTAAAAATCGGGCATTGCTTGATTGAGGGGTAAAGAGTAAATACACAAGATGTTGTAACGTAAAATATGATTGGGAGTTACTCTTCACAATCGGGGGATTGAAGAGTATATAAGGGTATAGTTTATATGGAAGAGTTGAAATATCAGATTGATTTGCTGAATGCAATGAATCAGAAACTGAGCAAAGATGAAAAGATGCTTCGTCTGATTTGTGAAACATCTAACAGTGCGTTTCTTTATTACAATTATGAGGAGGAAAGAGTACAGACAATTGCCAATTGGAATCATTTCTTTGACTTTACAGTCGCGGATGTACGTGATTTCGGCAGACTGTATGATTGCGTAGAAGAGAAATATGTCATTCCTTTCAAGGAAATATTATTTATCGAGAAGCAAGGGCTAAAGAGTCAATCCATAGACGTAAAGCTTAAGGACAGCCGCATCTGCATGGAAGTAGAAGTGAACGTTGTTTACGATACTTTGGGAAATCCTACGGATAAGATTATACGCTTCAAGGATGTGACGAAATTTAATTCGCAGAATGACGAATTGACATATCTTGCGTATTATGATGTTCTGACCGGGCTATATAACCGTAACTATTTTGTCAGACATCTCGGTGAGTACATCAGACATGCGGAGGATGAGAATGAAACAGTGGCAGTCATGTTTCTGGATTTCGATGATTTCCGAAGGATTAACGATGGTATGGGGATTATTATCGGTGATGAACTGGTACAATTGTTCGGACAGTTTCTGTCAGATCTGATGGGTGATAATATTATTATTTCCCATTTCAACAGTGATATTTTTTGCATTGCTATTTACAGTCCCTGCGGGGCAAGAAGCGTGGAGACGCTCTATAAGACAATCAGGGAGCGGCTCAAAAAGCCTTTTAAACTGTCTAACGGACAGGAGATATTCATTACAGTCAGTGTTGGTGTGGCTGAATATCCAGAGGCGGCAACAAAAACCCTTGAATTAATCAATTGTGCTGAAATAGTTATGTTCAAAGCAAAGAGCATGGGTAAAGACAAGGTCCAGTATTATAATGGCGCAATTCTGGATGACTTTTTGAAAAATGTGACAATTGAAAATAAGTTAAAGGATGCTGTTTTCCAGCAAAACTTTACGATGTATTATCAGCCTCAGTTTAGAACGAATGACAGAGCGCTCAGAGGAGTGGAGGCTCTGATTCGATGGAAAGATGATAATGGCAAGATGATCAGTCCTGCATTGTTTATTCCGATAGCGGAGAAGAGCGGTGCGATCGTGCCGATTGGTACATGGGTGATCGAGGAAAGTCTTCGTGCATTTGCAGAATGGAAGCGCAAATATCATTACCCTATGGTTATGTCACTCAATATTTCAGCAATTCAGTACAGACAGCCGGATTTCATAGATAAGGTGTTGAAACTGATGGACAAGTATGAGGTTTCTCCTTCCGAGATAGAATTGGAGATTACAGAGTCCATCCTGATAGACGATTTTACCGAAATCACGGAGAAACTGGTTTTACTCAGAGATATTGGAGTGAAAATCTCATTGGATGATTTCGGAACCGGTTATTCGTCATTGTCTTATTTGAAAGGACTGCCGATCGATACGCTCAAAATTGACAAATCATTTATTGATACGGTGATAACGGATGAGAATACGAGAATTATAACCGAGTCCATTATTTATATGGTAAAGAAGCTGGGATTTGAAACGATAGCAGAGGGTGTTGAGACGGAAGAACAGTTTCGCTATCTGAACGAGATTGATTGTGATAATATTCAGGGATATTTTCTGGGGAAACCGATGCCATCGGAGAAGATAGAGAATCTGTTGGCTGACATGACCGCATAATGTGTGAGGAAATCTATGTTACTTGGCAGAACATCTGAATTAAAGTACTTGAATAATTATTATGATAGAGAAGGCAGTCAGATATTGGTGGTGTATGGGCAGAAGCATATCGGAAAGACGTCGCTTGTCAGGACGTTTATTGAGGATAAACCGCACTGTTATTATCTTGCCCGAGCATGTTCCGAGAGGGAGCAGGCATACCAGTGGGGAAGACAGCTTGTTCAGGAAGGATATGAGTTAGATCCGTTTCCGGCTTTTCATGATATTTTTGTAAAAATCAGCCGCCAGTCAAAAGGAAAGAAAGTACTTGTTATTGATGAATTTCAGAACATCGTCAGAGCAAGTGAGCAGTTTATGAAGGAACTTGTCTCATTCGTGCACAGCCAGTGGAACCGGGATGAAATCATGGTGGTTTTATGCAGCTCATCCATCGGCTGGATTGAAAACAGTATGATTACACGTATCGGAGATGCCGCCTATGAATTGTCTGGATTTCTGAAAATACGTGAACTTGTGTTTGGAGATATCGTGCAAAGATTTCCGAATTTCCGTATCGAAGAGTGTGTGGAAGCGTATGCGATACTGGGCGGTTTTCCCGGTTTATGGAATCAGTTTGATGACAGATTGACAATACAGCAGAATATCTGCAGAAACATACTGGACGTTAATAGCTTTCTCTTTGAGGAAGGGGAGCGCATGTTGACAGATCAATTGCGTGAACCGGGGGTATATAATACTATTATGGCGTCCATTGCGGCGGGAAGCCACAAACTAAATAATCTGTATCTGCATACGGAATTTTCCCGTGCAAAAATCAGTGTCTATTTAAAAAATCTGATAGAACTGGAATTGGTAGAAAAAGTCTTTTCCTATGACACAGCCGGCGGTAAAGAGAATGTGCAGAAAGGAATCTACCGTATCAGCCATCCTTTTGTGGAGTTCTATTATACTTATATGTATCCGTATTTAAGCAGCTTACAGACGCGGTCTGTCGGAGAGTTTTATAATCGTTATATTATGCCGGACTTTAGAAAGTATGTATCAGGATGTTTCAAAAAAGTATGTAGACAGCATCTTGCAAAGTTAAACGACAGAAACAGGCTTCCTATATCACCGGATGTCATTGGTGAGTGGATTGGCAAAGCGGGTGAGTTGGATATCATAGCGCAGGATGAAGAGGGACAGACGCTGATTGGATTGTGCAATTGGGAAAGACCGACATCTTATGAGGATTATGAGAATCTTTTAAGTTATGCGAAGAAAGCGAAAATTAACGCTGATTATGTTTATATGTATACGGCGTTTAGATTTGATGAAAGGTTGAATCTGGAAGCAAAGATCAGACCTAATTTGAAGCTGGTACAGATTTCGGATTTTTGATAATTGCGCATTCTTCCGATTGGAAGGAAAACATATACTATGGGAAAGAGTATTTATATAGCAGAGAAGCCCAGTGTTGCAAAAGAATTTGCAAAAGCATTGAAATATAATATGAAAAATAAAGACGGCTATCTTGAATCTGATGAGGCTGTTGTGACATGGTGCGTAGGCCATCTTGTAACGATGAGTTATCCGGAAGCATACGACGAGAAGTACAAAAGATGGTCGCTTGATACGATTCCTTTTATTCCGGAGGAGTTTAAGTATGAGGTAATCGGAGCGGTCAAGAAACAGTTTCAGATTGTGAGCGGTCTGCTTAACAGAGAGGATGTTGATACCATTTATGTCTGTACCGATTCGGGACGAGAAGGAGAGTATATTTATCGTCTTGTAGAACAACAGGCGCACGTACATGGCAAACTCAGAAAGCGTGTCTGGATTGACTCCCAGACAGAAGAAGAGATATTGCGAGGTATCCGGGAGGCGAAAGATTTATCGGCATACGACAATTTATCAAGCGCCGCCTATCTGCGTGCCAAAGAAGATTATTTAATGGGAATCAATTTTTCCCGCGTACTGACACTCAAATACGGTAATCCGATCAAGTCTTATCTGAAGGCGGACAGGGCGGTAGTGTCTGTTGGACGTGTGATGACCTGTGTGCTTGGAATGGTAGTAAACAGAGAACGGGAAATTCGAGAATTTGTCAAGATACCTTTTTATCGTGTACTTGCGCAGATTGACATAGACGGGCGGGAATGCGTCTGTGAATGGAAAGCAGTGAAAGGTTCACATTATGAAGGGTCGCCTTTGCTTTATAAGGATACCGGGTTTTTACAGGAAAAAGATGCGGACGCATTCATACAATATCTAAAGGACGAGCCGGCAGAAACACCGGTCGTTGAGAAGCTGGAGAAAAAGAAAGAAGTCAAGAATCCGCCTCTTTTATATAATTTGGCAGAGCTGCAAAACGATTGCTCCAAGCTTTTTAAGATTAGTCCGGATGAAACGCTCAGGATTGTCCAGGAACTGTATGAGAAGAAGTTAACAACCTATCCCCGTACAGATGCGAGAGTGCTGTCGAGTGCGGTGGCGAAGGAGATACATAAAAACATCGGCGGGCTCAAGAATTATGATATCGCAGCATCATATGCAGCAGAAGTGTTAAGTACAGGAAGTTATAAGACAATTGCTAAGACAAGATATGTAAATGATAAGCAGATTACCGATCATTATGCGATTATTCCTACCGGTCAAGGAATGGGGGCGCTTAACGGACTGCATCCTACGTCCGCCAAAGTATACGAGATTATTGTAAGACGATTTCTTAGTATATTTTATCCGGCGGCGGTGTATCAAAAGATTAATTTGAGCGTAATGGTGAAAGGAGAATTGTTTTCCACGGGATTTAAGGTGCTTGCCCAAGCAGGCTATCTTCCGGTAATGCAGTACTCCTTTGCCAAGAAGAAGTCCGAGAGTGAGGAGGGGGAAGAAAAGAAAGAAGAACAGGAGACTTCCTGCGATGAAGCTTTTATGGAAGTTCTTAATACTTTGAAAAAAGGTAAGCAGCTCAGGCTGCTGTCTTTAGACAAAAAAGAAGGAGAGACATCCCCTCCGAAACGCTATAACTCGGGAACAATGATTCTGACAATGGAGAATGCCGGTCAGTTTATAGAGGATGACGAGCTGCGGGCGCAGATTAAAGGAAGCGGAATCGGTACTTCCGCTACGCGGGCGGAGATTCTTAAGAAATTGGTAAATATTAAGTATCTGGCATTGAATAAGAAGACGCAGATTATTACGCCGACGCTGCTTGGTGAGATGATTTATGAAGTAGTGGCGGGGTCTATCAAACCGTTACTTGATCCGAGGCTGACGGCAAGCTGGGAGAAGGGACTGACGCTTGTGGCAGACGGTGAGATTTCGGAAGATGAATATATGATGAAGTTGGACGATTTCGTTACGAGAAGGACCAATACGGTGAAGCAGATGAACAATCAGTCTGTGCTTTATAACCGGTTTCGATATGTGGCGCAGTTTTATAAGAAATAACTTGCAAACACAGGTTTATACATATTGAGCGGTGAAATTTCCTAAATATAAGAAAAAGGCAGGTAAAGTGGAATGGCATGTTTAAAGGATACGGAGATTAAAGTACTTTACACATTGGAGGAGACGATTGCAAAAGATATTTTTGAAGGAGCCACATACCCATGGGAAGTGCTGAAAAAAATCGGCGATTTTATTGTGGCTTTGGGTAATACGCTCCCGGAAGAACTGTATGAAAAGAGAGGGGATAATGTCTGGATAGCCAGAAATGCCAATGTTTATCCGAGCGCATGTATCAACGGACCGGCTATTATTGATGAAGAAGCGGAAGTAAGGCATTGCGCTTTTATAAGAGGAAATGCTATTGTAGGTAAAGGCGCTGTAGTAGGTAATTCCACAGAGCTTAAGAATGTGATATTATTTAATAAAGTACAAGTGCCTCACTATAATTATGTAGGTGACAGCATTCTTGGGTATAAGGCACATATGGGTGCCGGATCCATTACATCTAATGTCAAAAGTGATAAGACATTGGTGGTTGTCAAAGCAGGTGAAGACAGATTTGAGACCGGACTTAAGAAATTCGGAGCCATGCTGGGGGACAATGTTGAAGTGGGATGTAATTCCGTATTAAATCCCGGAACTGTTATCGGCAGAGAGGCAAACATATACCCGACTTCTATGGTAAGAGGATATATTCCAGCGCACAGCATCTACAAGAAGCAGGGTGAAGTAGCAGGTAAATATTAGGATACAGCAAATTTAAAGTGCATTTGGGGATAAAAGTATGGATTTGAATATGGAAAATTTCGGTTCTATGATCGACAATGTGATTGCGGGAATATGTTTCTTTGAGTATGACAAAACAAGCGGAGCAATGGTACCCTTTTACGTTAACGAAGGGCTGTTTCGTATGCTGGGATACTCAAGAACCCAAGGTATGAAATTCTTAAAAAAAATAGAGATAAATATTATTCCGGAAGATTTACCGATTTACAGACAGGCGATTGAAGACGTGCTTAAAGATGACGGCGCCATTGATGTGGAGTTTCGTACAGTGACAGGCAGCGGTGGTTTGCGCTGGCTGCATGTCAGGGGAAATCTGTATTCCAGAGAAGCGGACAAATATATTATTGTCGCGGTTATTCATGATATTACAGAGAGGAAAAGTATAGAAGAAGAACTGCATAAGCAGGCGGAGAGACTGCATATTCTTTCTGAGGCAGAGGGAGAGAAAATCATAGATTATAATGCGAAGACGGATGTCATGGTTATCAAATCGTCTAATGAATATGATATGTCCGGAGAACATATTCAAGACAAATGGATGGAGCAGTTTGATGAGTCCATGATTTATGAGGAGGATGTAGCTTATTATAAATCGATATTCAGAGGGCTGCTGACTTCACCGAAGCATGAGACGATAGAATATAGAACGAAACGTTTTGACGGCGAGTACATATGGTATCAGGCGAATCTGACTTCACTGCTCGGTTCGGAAGGCTATGTGACGAGAGTCGTAGGACGTATGATTAATATTCATGAGAAGAAATTAAAAGAGCTTGAGCTGCTGCTGCGTGCGGAAAAAGACGCTTTGACAGGGCTGTACAACAAAGGCGCTACTATGCAGTTGATAGAAAATGCAATCAATGACAGCAAGAACGGCACCTTAAATGCATTAATGATCATTGATTTGGATAATTTTAAAGAAGTAAATGATCTGATGGGACATGCGCAGGGAGACAAAGTTTTGGTTGATACGGCAGCGGCGTTGAATGATATCTTTAAGGGTGGAGATATTGTAGGGCGTATCGGCGGAGATGAATTTGTTGTTTTCATGAAAAACCTGAACGCAATTTCTAATGCGGATATTCTTGCCGCTAAGGTTGTGCGGAATGTCAACTATCATTTTGAGTATGAGGATACTCCTATCCATGTGACATGCAGCGTGGGTGTGGCGATTTTTCCGTATCATGGCAATGACTATGAGGAATTATTTAACAAGGCAGATAAGGCTGTTTATACGGCTAAAGCGAACGGAAAGTGCGGATATCGAATCTATGATGCGGCAACAACTATGGTCTACCATGCCACCAGAAAGAACACGGAGTATAATCCGAATAAAGGCATGGAGATGAACCGCAATATTGAAGATTTGGTAATGCAGGTTCTGTTTGAAGATAAGGTTATGGAGTCGGCACTGAAATCAGCGATAGAACTTATCACAGCCAAATACCATTTCCATAGAGGATATGTTTGCGGTGATGAATCACTGCCAATTTCAAGAACGGTTCAATTTGCGGCAACAGGCTATGAAATCGGACGGGAGACAAAGGAACATTATGAACTGAAAAGAGTAGTCAGCGAGATATTGTATGAATCTTTCCGTAAAGTTACCATTATTCACGATTATGACTTGACGGCGGTAGAGATGCACGACTATTTCCAAGTGGAAGGTATTAAGAGTATGCTCTATTATCCGATTACGTCTCACGGAAAGTTTCAAGGAGCGATTATCTTTGAGAATCATGAAGATGTGCAGTTAGAGTTTCAAGAGAGTGAAATGGAAGAGATACGTTCACTGATGCGTATTCTGGAAGCTCATATTTTACAGATTGGCTTGATGGACAGACTTCAGGATTTCGTGACACAGATTGCAATTTTTGATAATCTGGACAGTTATGTATATATCGTAAATCCGGACACATACGAGCTTAGTTTTATTAACAAAAAAGTATTGATGAGCTCGCCGGAAGTTAAGATAGGGGATATCTGTTATAAGGCATTACAGGACAGAGAGTCTCCGTGTGAGAACTGTATTTTAAGGCATCTTAAAAAAGACGACCCTCACTGCCGATGTACGGAGGAGTTGTTTAATTATTCCTTAAGGTGCTGGAGCAGGTGTAGTGCGAGCTGGCTGGAATGTAAAGATTTAAACGGACTTGCCCTCCTTAACTGCATTGATATATCCGAGTATTTTATCGGTTGATCGGCAATTCTTATATTTGATTGGGACATTATGTCTGTACATAGATCAGCGAATCATACATAGAAAGCGAGAAAGACAATGGTGAAAATTTTAATCTTACTAATTTATTTTGCAGTATTGATCGGTATCGGTCTTTACTGTAGGAAGCATGCGACCGACGTGAATGGTTTTGTTCTAGGAGGGCGTTCTGTCGGTCCGTGGCTTACGGCATTTGCTTACGGTACATCTTATTTTTCTGCCGTGGTATTCGTCGGGTACGCAGGACAGTTCGGCTGGAAATATGGTATAGCAGCTACTTGGGCGGGTATCGGTAATGCAATCATCGGCTCTCTGATGGCATGGGTGGTTCTTGGAAGACGTACCCGTATCATGAGCCAACATTTAGACTCGGCTACCATGCCACAGTTTTTCGGAGAACGATTTGGAAGTCCGGCGCTGAAAATCGGCGCATCAGTGATTATTTTTATCTTCTTGATTCCCTATACGGCATCTCTTTATAATGGTCTTTCCCGTTTGTTTGGTATGGCATTTAATATTGATTATTCCGTCTGTATTTTGCTGATGGCAATTTTGACTGCAATATATGTGATTGCCGGCGGATATATGGCGACTGCAATTAATGATTTTATACAAGGTATTATTATGCTGTTTGGCATTGTTGCCATTATTGCTGCTGTAATCAACTCTAAAGGCGGATTGATGACGGCGTTGGATGGTCTTGCACGGGTTACGGATGAGACGGTTGCAACTACGCCGGGGGTCTTCGCATCATTCCTCGGACCGGATCCTTTGAATTTGATGTTCGTTGTAATTCTGACCTCTCTCGGAACATGGGGATTGCCGCAGATGGTACAGAAATTCTATGCCATCAAAGATGAGGGTGCGATTCAGAAAGGCACAATTATCTCCACTATCTTTGCGCTGGTGGTTGCTGGTGGCTGTTATTTCCTTGGCGGTTTCGGAAGACTGTTTTCCGATCAGATTGACGTGGCAGAGGGTGGTTATGATTCAATTATTCCTACCATGTTATCCGGTTTAAGCCCTATGCTGATTGCCCTCGTGGTGATTCTGGTGCTTTCCGCTTCCATGTCCACATTGTCTTCACTCGTTATGGCTTCCAGTTCCACACTGACGATTGACTTTATTAAGGATAATTTTGTTAAGAACATGAATGAGAAAAAGCAGGTATTATATATACGGGTGCTGATTGTTGTTTTCATTATCATATCGGCAGTACTTGCATTGATTCAGTACAAGAGCAGCGTGACCTTTATTGCACAGCTTATGGGAATCTCGTGGGGAGCCCTTGCGGGGGCATTCTTGGCACCGTTTATGTATTCCCTGTACGGGAAATGGGTCTCCAAAGCTTCGTGCTGGGTGTGCTTTATCTTTAGTTCAGTGCTGATGGTGGCAAACATATTCTTTAGGAGTTCCTTCCCGGAGATTATGCAGTCCCCCATCAACTGTGGTGCAATCGCTATGATAGCCGGACTGGTAATCGTACCGGTGGTAAGCATATTTACGCCGAAACCGGACAAGACGTTTGTGGATAATGCCTTTGCATGTTATGACAAAGAGACGAAGGTTTCGCAGAAGACGGCACTTGGTAAATAAATTCGAAGGAAAGGGTTTTTGCGTAAAAGGTATGCGCAGAAATAAGGAAGAGTTATGAAACAGTTGATGTTAGGTAATCAGGCTTTTGCAAGAGGTCTGTATGAAGCGGGATGCAGTGTTGTGTCCAGTTATCCGGGGACTCCGAGTACGGAAGTCACAGAGGAAGCTGCGAAATATGATGAGATATACTGCGAATGGGCGCCTAATGAAAAGGTTGCCATGGAGGTGGCATTCGGCGCTTCACTTGCGGGTAAAAGAAGCTTTTGCGGTATGAAGCATGTCGGATTAAATGTGGCTGCAGACCCTCTTTTTACATGTTCTTATACGGGAGTCAATGCAGGGCTAGTTATTTGCGTGGCAGACGATCCGGGAATGCATTCGTCACAAAATGAGCAGGATTCCCGCCATTATGCAGAGTCGGCTAAGGTGCCGATGCTTGAACCGGCGGATTCCGCGGAAACATGTGACTTTGTAAAGAAAGCCTATGAGATTTCCGAACAGTTTGATACGCCGGTTATTGTAAAAATGTGTACCAGAATCGCACACTCCCAGAGTCTCGTAGACACGCAGGAGCGCATTTTGCCTAAGATGCCGGCATATGAGAAAAATGCGTCTAAATATGTTATGATGCCGGCGAATGCCATACGCAGACATCCTTTTGTGGAGGAACGTACGCGCAAGTTAACAGAGTACGCAGAAAGCTGTGATTTAAACAGGGTGGAGATGGGAGATACAAAACTGGGAGTTATCACTTCATCCACAAGTTATCAATATGTAAAGGAAGTGTTCGGAGAGCAGGCGAGCATTTTGAAACTTGGAATGGTTTATCCGCTTCCGGAGAAGTTGATTCTTGATTTTGCTGCCAAGGTAGATAAGGTAGTGATCGTGGAAGAATTAGATGCTGTGATAGAGAATCATTGCAGAAAACTCGGACTGGAAGTGACGGGTAAGGAACTTTTCCCGATTGAGGGAGAGTTTTCTCAGAATCTGATTGCGGAGAAGCTGGGTGTAAGAGCCGTAAAGGTAAGCGGATTGGAGGAGAATCTTCCCAACAGACCGCCTGTGATGTGCGCAGGATGCCCACATAGAGGTCTGTTCTATACATTGTCTAAGAATCATTGCCGGGTTCTCGGCGATATCGGCTGCTACACGTTGGGCGCAGTCGCACCGCTTAATGCGATGGACATGACGTTGTGTATGGGCGCTTCCGTGAGTGCTATCCACGGATTCAATAAAGCGCTCGGAGAGGAAAGCGAGGGCAATACGGTTGCAGTGATAGGTGATTCGACCTTTATGCATTCCGGTATGACAGGACTTGCAAATATTGCCTACAACCAGAGTAATTCGACTATTATTATTCTGGATAATTCCATTACGGGAATGACAGGTCATCAGCAGAATCCAACGACAGGATACAATATTAAAGGAGATCCGGCAGGTAAGATTGACTTAGAAAGTCTCTGCCGTTCTATGGGAATCGAGAGAGTTGTTGTTATTGATCCCTATGATTTACAACAGTGTGATAAGGTAATCAAGGAAGAACTTGCGGCGAAAGAACCCTCTGTAATTATCAGCAGAAGACCTTGCGCATTGTTAAAATATGTGAAAGCGAAGCCGGCGCTTCATGTTGATGAGAACAAATGTGTCGGGTGTAAAGCATGTATGCGTCTGGGCTGTCCGGCAATCAGTATGAAGAACGGTAAAGCAGTGATTGACACTACATTGTGCGTAGGATGCGATGTCTGCCGGCAGTTGTGTAAATGTGGCGCGTTACAGACAGGGGAGGTGCAGGAATGACAAAGAATATTATGATTGTGGGCGTAGGCGGACAGGGGTCGCTTCTTGCCAGCAAACTTCTGGGACATCTGCTCTTGTCAGAGGGGTATGATGTGAAAGTGTCTGAGGTACATGGAATGAGCCAACGAGGAGGCAGTGTTGTTACTTATGTGAGATTCGGAGAAAAAGTTTATTCTCCGATTATTGACAAGGGTGAGGCGGACTTTATCATCTCTTTCGAGAAGCTGGAAGCGGCGAGATATTTGGAATATTTAAAGCCGGATGGAAGAATTGTTGTAAATATACAGGAGATTGATCCTATGCCGGTCATTACAGGAGCGGCGTCGTATCCCGAAAATCTTATTGAGAAAATGCAGGCGAAGGGCTTGCAGGTGGATGCGATGGATTGTTTGTCATTAGCAGAGCAGGCAGGATCGGCAAAAGCGGTAAACATTGTTCTGATGGGACGGCTCTCACGGTATTTTGAGATAGCGGAAGAGAAATGGCTGAAGGCGATAGATGAGTGTGTTCCGGCGAAGTTTGCCAAGATTAACAAAGAAGCGTTTAAACTTGGCAGAGCATAAAAGTAAATTACAAGAAAGGATTATAAGTAACACAATGTCTAATTATTATCAACCGGAAATTGAAACAATGCCTGTAGAGCAGTTACAGGCGCTTCAGAGCAATCGTTTAGTGGAACAAGTTCGTTATGTTTATGATAATGTAGAGTTTTATCGTGGCAGAATGGATGAGGCAGGTGTGAAACCTGAGGATATCAAAGGGATTGAGGATCTGCATAAGCTGCCATTTATTACGAAAGATGATTTACGCGATCAGTATCCTTATGGACTTTTGGCAGTTCCGTTAAAGGATTGTGTCCGTATCCAGTCCACCAGTGGAACGACCGGACGGCGTGTCGTAGCTTTCTATACGCAGGAAGATATTGACATCTGGGAGGAATGCTGTGCAAGGGCGATTATGGCGGCGGGAGGAACAGACAAGGATGTTTGTCACGTGTGCTACGGTTACGGATTGTTTACGGGCGGTCCCGGATTAAACGGTGGTTCTCATAAGGTCGGGTGTCTGACACTGCCTATGTCCTCCGGTAACACAGAAAGACAGCTTCAGTTCATGGAAGATTTATGCTCCACGATTTTGTGCTGCACGCCTTCTTATGCAGCGAATCTTGGTGAGGCGGTAAACGAGAGCGGATTAAAGGATAAAATAAAATTGAAAGCAGGTATTTTCGGGGCTGAGCCATGGACCGAGGAGATGCGGCATCAGATTGAGGAATCGCTTGGAATTAAAGCGTATGACATTTACGGATTAACGGAAATATCTGGACCGGGTGTTTCATTTGAGTGTGAGGAACAGGCGGGAATGCATGTGCAGGAAGATCATTTCATACCAGAGATTATCGATCCCAAGACAGGAGAGGTATTACCAGAAGGAGAAATCGGGGAACTGGTGTTTACCTGTATTACAAAGAAAGCTTTTCCCTTACTGCGGTATCGTACGAGAGATTTGTGCCGCCTGACGAGAAAGAAATGTTCCTGCGGGCGCACGCATATCAGGATGACGAAGCCGATGGGAAGAAGCGATGATATGATGGTAGTAAAAGGAGTCAATGTATGGCCGTCACAGATAGAGGCGGTGCTTCTGAAACAGGGATATCAGGCAAATTACCAAATCGTAGTTGATCGTATCGGTAACAAAGATACTATAGAAGTTCAGGTGGAAATGACGCCAGAGATGGTGGAAGATAATGCAGTAGCGGTGCCTGTGCGCGAGAAGAAACTTGTCTCAGGATTAAAATCTATGCTTGGAATCGGTGTTGATGTCAAAGTAGTGGAGCCGAAGAGTATTACGCGCAGCGAGGGTAAGGCAGTCAGAGTAATTGATAAGAGGCACTTATACCAATAAGTTATTACCGGAAAGCAATTGCCGGGCATTGACGGAGAAAATCAGTTCTTTCTCCTGATTGGTAAGAGGGGTATTCTCAAGCCGAGAAATATAATCTTTTTGGGATTCCCATGGTGAATCCGTGGCGAACAGTATTTTGTCGGCGCCGTGTTTTCTTATAATGCGTACGAAATCATCATCAGACAGGTTGGAGGATAAGTACGGCAGTTTACCATGATTGGCTTTACATGGCGTGAGGGGACCGATGGAGAAAGCCGTGTCAAACCAGACCGGAGCACCGACAAGATATTGTTCCACATCGTGCCAGCATGCCCAATTTCCCATATGTGCAAGAACGAATTTTGGCGGATGAATCTCCTCAATCACGTTGAGTATCTGGTGCACATCAGCATAATTATGGTCATAGATGCCGATATCAATCCCGGCATGAATGAGAACGATAAGACCAAGCTGTGAGGCATAGTCAATGATATGCATCATTTTAAGATCGGTGAGATTCGTATGCTGATAGGCAGGATGGAGCTTGATTCCCGGAATACCGTTTTCTTTCAGACGAAGCAGTTCCGATTTATAATCAGCATAATCAGGATGCATTCCTCCGAAAGTGACGATGCCTTGTTTTAACAGGTTTTCCCTGCCGGAAATCATGGAAGAGTTTACTTTTTCCACTTGGCTTTCATGTGTCATGACCGGAAGATTGACACTGTAGGAGACAGAAGCAGCTTTCATGGAAGCAAGAAGTCCTGAGACGGAACCGTCCGTGAAATACTGTGTACAGGAAAGTTTACTTAATTTTTCAAGTGTATTTAATGCGATTTTATCCGGAAATGTATGTACATGGAAATCGATAATCATAGTTTGCCTCATTTCTGCGTTTGACGTAATATAATTAAGAAAATTATTTATATAATTTTGCAATCGGAACCAGCTGATTTATACACGGAAAATATGATAGAATAATTTGCGGTAACTGTCAAGAAAAGAAGAGAGTAAGAAAAAGAGTAGGAAAAGAGAGAGAGGAATAAGTTACTATGCCGGTGACAGATTTATTGGAGAGAAATCATAAACTGTACGGTGACGAGGTCGCTTTGGTGGAACTCAATCCGTTGGTGGAAGATACAAGAAAAACAACGTGGAAAGAATATGATTTGGTGCAGCAGACTTCTACAACTCCGTATCGTCGTGAGATTACTTGGAGTATCTTTGACGAGAAAGCAAACAGGGTGGCTAATATGCTGCTTAGCCGTGGAATACGCAAGGGTGACAGAGTGGCAATTCTCATGTTTAACTGTCTTGAATGGCTTCCGATTTATTTCGGTATTCTGAAGACAGGAGCGATTGCAGTGCCCTTTAATTTCCGGTTCTCATCGGAAGAGATTTCTTACTGTGCGAATCTGGCGGAGGTACATATTCTTTTCTTCGGACCGGAATTTATCGGACGTATCGAAGCGATAGAAGAAGAACTTAACAAAGGCAGGCTGTTAATCTATGTGGGGGACGGATGTCCGACCTTTGCGGAGAGCTATCCGGAACTGGTGGCGGATTGTTCCAGTCAGCCGCCTCTTGTCCGTTTGGAGGATGAGGATGATGCTGCGATTTATTTTTCGTCAGGAACAACCGGTTTTCCGAAAGCGATTCTGCACAATCATGAGAGCTTGCTGCAAGCGGCGCAGATGGAGCAGAAACATCATCTAACAGACAGAAACGATGTATTCTTATGTATTCCGCCGCTCTATCATACAGGAGCCAAATTTCACTGGATGGGAAGCCTTTGCGCGGGAAGCAGGGCGGTACTCCTTAAAGGAACGACACCGGAGATTATACTGGATGCGGTTTCCAAAGAGCATTGTACTATCGTGTGGCTGTTAGTGCCGTGGGCGCAAGACATTCTGGCGGCTATTGACAGAGGTGATTTGAAGCTGGAAGATTATGAACTGGACCAATGGAGGCTTATGCATATCGGTGCCCAGCCGGTTCCGCCGTCTTTGATTAAGCACTGGAAAGAATATTTTCCGAATCATATGTACGACACTAACTATGGGTTGTCTGAGTCGACGGGTCCCGGATGTGTCCATCTTGGCATTGAGAATATACATAAAGTAGGCGCAATCGGCGTTCCGGGATACCGCTGGAAATGCAAGATTGTGGACGAGAATGGTGAATCAGTCGAACAGGGCGGCGTGGGAGAATTGTGCGTGAAAGGTCCCGGTGTCATGACCTGTTATTATAACGACCCGCAGGCTACGGCGGAAACATTGAAAGACGGATGGCTCTATACGGGAGATATGGCGAAGATGGATGAAGACGGCTTCTATTTTCTGGTAGACCGAAAGAAAGATGTGATTGTCAGTGGTGGAGAAAATATTTATCCCGTTCAGATTGAGAACTTCTTAAGTGCTTATGATAAGATTATGGACGTGGCAGTGATTGGTCTGCCGGATGCAAGACTCGGAGAAATAACGGGGGCGATTATTTCTGTCAAAGAAGGAATGGAATGCACCGAGGAAGAGATTGAAGAATTTTGCAAGCAGCTTCCGAGATACAAACGTCCCAAGAAAATCATTTTTGCGGAAGTTCCCAGAAATGCTACCGGTAAGATAGAAAAGCCGGCGCTTAGAAAGAAATACGGGGCGGAACATCTTGTGGAGATGCAGAACAAAGGATAAAAATCGCCGCAAACTCGAAAGACAAGAAATATTTGTAAATTACAGCTAGATTTTTCATGTGTAATGTGCGAAAATAAAGCTAGCGGTTATGACAGACTCAATAAGAGGCTGTTATGAAATAATTTATACATAATCGAAAGGAGTTATCACATGATTTATTCAAAAGAAGTTGAAGAAATGTGTACAGTGGCACAGGGTGTTCACCATGGCTGTGCTCCTATCCCAGAAGAAGCAAAATGGGTTCAGGCAAAAGAGGTAAAAGATATTTCCGGTTTGACACACGGTGTAGGCTGGTGTGCTCCTCAGCAGGGCGCATGTAAGCTGACATTGAATGTGAAAGAGGGTATCATTCAGGAAGCTCTCGTAGAGACAATCGGATGTTCCGGTATGACACATTCTGCTGCTATGGCGTCTGAGATTTTACCGGGCTTAACGGTTATGGAAGCACTTAATACTGACCTTGTATGCGACGCAATTAACACAGCAATGAGAGAGCTGTTCTTACAGATTGTATACGGTCGTACACAGTCTGCGTTCTCAGAAGACGGACTTCCGATCGGTGCAGGTCTTGAAGATTTAGGTAAAGGTTTAAGAAGTCAGGTTGGTACTATGTATGGTACTCTTAAGAAAGGTCCTCGTTACCTTGAGATGGCTGAAGGTTATGTAACAGGTATCGCATTGGATGCCAATGATGAGATTATCGGTTATAAGTTCGTAAGTCTTGGTAAGATGACAGACTTCATCAAGAAGGGTGATGACCCGAATACTGCTTATGAGAAAGCATGTGGACAGTACGGACGCGTTGATGATGCTGTTAAGATTATTGACCCCAGATGCGAATAGAAGGAGGATTAAGATAAGATGGCTTTATTTGAATCATATGAAAGAAGAATTGACAAAATCAATTCCGTATTAAATAGTTATGGTATTTCTTCTATCGAAGAAGCTGAGAAAATTACAAAAGATGCCGGCTTAGATGTATATGAGCAGGTTAAGAAAATTCAGCCGATTTGTTTCGAGAATGCTTGCTGGGCTTATACAGTAGGCGCTGCAATTGCAATCAAGAAAGACTGCAAGAAAGCGGCTGACGCTGCGGCAGCAATCGGCGAGGGTCTTCAGGCATTCTGTATTCCCGGTTCCGTTGCAGATACACGTAAGGTAGGTCTTGGTCATGGTAATCTTGGCAAGATGTTATTGGAGGAGGAGACAGATTGTTTTGCATTCTTAGCAGGTCATGAGTCTTTTGCAGCAGCAGAGGGTGCAATCGGTATCGCTGAGAAGGCTAACAAGGTTCGTCAGAAACCTCTTCGTGTTATCCTGAATGGTCTTGGCAAAGATGCAGCTAAGATTATTTCCAGAATCAACGGATTTACATTCGTTGAGACAGAGTATGATCCTTACACGAACGAAGTAAAGGAAGTTGACAGAATTGCATATTCTGATGGACTTCGTTCTAAAGTAAACTGCTATGGCGCTAACTCCGTTCCGGAAGGCGTTGCGATTATGTGGAAAGAGAACGTAGATGTTTCTATCACAGGTAACTCTACGAACCCGACAAGATTCCAGCATCCGGTAGCAGGTACATATAAGAAAGAGAGAACTGAGGCTGGTAAGAAGTACTTCTCCGTTGCATCCGGTGGCGGTACAGGTCGTACACTGCATCCCGATAACATGGCTGCAGGTCCTGCTTCTTATGGATTTACCGATACATTAGGACGTATGCACTCCGATGCACAGTTCGCAGGTTCTTCTTCCGTTCCGGCGCATGTTGAGATGATGGGCTTAATCGGTATGGGTAATAACCCGATGGTAGGAGCTACGGTAGCTGTTGCGGTTTCGATTGAGGAAGCTGCGAAGGCTGGCAAGTTCTAATAAAATGCCTTAAAATGGTGTGATTTGGGAGCTTTTCAAGTCGTGATTTGGTTTGGGAAGCTCTCATTTTTTTGAGAAAAATTCAGTTGACAGTCACAGAATATTCCATATGATTGAGGAGAAAGCATGTACCCAACACGACAAAAAGCAGAACAATTATTAGCAGAAGCCGCAAAGTGCAATCCCGGACCATGGGAAAATCATAGCCGTAACGTTGCGCAGTGTGCGGAGAAGATAGCGGCGGCTTGTCAGGGAATGGATGCTGACAAAGCCTATGTAGTGGGACTTTTACATGATATAGGCAGAAAATTCGGCGTGAAGCATTTAGGGCATGTGTATGACGGGTGGAAGTATATGCTGGAACTTAAGTATGATGAAGCAGCACGAATCTGTCTCTCACATTCTTTTAATGAGGGCGATTTAAAAGGGTATATAGGGAACTTTGATATTACGGAGGAGCAGACAGAGGAAATCAGACAAGCGTTATCTGTTATGAGCTTTGACGATTATGACAGACTGATTCAACTTTGTGATTCCTTGGCGGCGGCGGAAGGGGTAGTTGATATGGAAGAGCGTATGAATGATGTCAAAAGAAGGTACGGTTCATATCCTCAGTCGAAATGGGACAAGAATATGGAACTAAAAGCATATTTCGAGCAAAAAGCCGGCGAAGATATTTATGATATCGTGGGAAAGACTTGGTAGAAGATAATAGAGAAACAGAAGCGATTAGGATATGTTGATGGATGGCGGAATGAAGAGGATAGGTATTGATATGCAGTTTATTCGGGAAAAGTGGATTCTTTTATATGGAAAGATTAAACAGGCGTGTTCCGATTACAGAGTGACAGTCATCACTGTCGAGCTGTTTACGTTATATGCTGTGGTAGGCGGACTATGGAGCGACCTTAATCCGGAATATGAGTCGCCTGTAACGGATTTTCTTTTTTCTGATATGGTACTTATATCATTTTTAATGCTGTTTATGATAGCGGCAATGTTTGTGGAGAGCTTATTTCCCTATGAAAAGAAGCATAAGAAATTAACAATTGCAAGAATATGCGGTTTTGTCATTGGTGCAGTAATTGCTGCTGTACTCGTATGGGGAATAGATGCCGGAGATATGGCGGAAAAAGCTGAATTCATATTTCATCTGTCGGGAGATGTTGTCGCAGAGTGGTGTGGACGCTTTGTTGTCGGATATATTCTTTTGTTAATTGTGGCAATTTTATATGTCTGTCACAGAAAGAGTCAGATAGGATTTATTGAATATATTTTGCATGTCTTTGTGAATTTCGTGATTGCTACAGCGATTTATTTTGTTCTGCTTATCGGGCTCAACCTTATTGTATCTGTTGTAAATGCATTGTTTTTGGACGGATATTCTACGCTAAGTATATATGTTGTGATTCTGTTGACAGGCATCTACTATGTTCCGGCGTGTATCATGGCAATGAATAATATGAATAACGAAATCCGGGACCGAATAGGTCTTTTTCTGATTAAGTATGTTCTTTCGGGGATGACAATCTGTGCATTGGCAATCGTATACATATATTTGCTTAAGATTTTAATTATGTGGGAAATGCCGTCCAATGAGATATTCGGTATTGTTGCCGGATTGTTTTGTATCGGAATGCCTATTTGGATGATAGATTATTTCTATCGTGATGATACGAAATATATGCGTTTCCTGCAAATACTGCCTTTCGGACTGGTACCGATGATACCCGTGCAGGCATATGCTATCTGTGTGAGAGTTTATCATAACGGTATGACGCCAAGCAGATATGTGGGTGTTGCGATGATTCTTTTTGAGACTGCTATGTTGTTTGTATGGTATTTTTGGAAAGAGAAAATGGAACGGGTACTTTTGATGATCGGAACGGGTATTATTGTAGCAATCTTTATTCCCGGTGTAAATATGTACAGTATGTCTGACAGATGGCAGAGTACCTTTTTGAAAACTTATTATCAGAAAGTACTTTCTCAAGGCGAGCTGACACAGGAAGAATACGAGCGTTTGAAGGGTGCATATGATTATTTGAAGTGGCAATCCGGCAAAGATGAGCTGGTTAAAGAGTTTAATATTTATGATGCTGATTTTGCAGCGAAGCTTGTGATGTCGGGAATTAACGAGGAAGGTTTGACGCAGAAACAGTATCACAATATCCATTGTTGCCAGATGGTGGGAACTCTAGATGTCAGTGGCTATAGCAGTTTTGTTATGCTGAGTCAGGATGACAGGTATCAGTATTTTGGTGACGACAGGCTTCCGGTGGATTTTTCTGCGTTTAGGTTTTATAGGCGTGGGAATGATGTACAGGAAGCAGTCATAGTTGACTTAAGTGATTTTGCGGACAGGTGCATTGCCTATAAAGAAGAGCATCCGGATGCAGGAAAAGATGAATACAGCAAAGCAATGAAACCGTTTACAACAATTGTGATAGATGAGAATACCGTGTTGTACCTGAACCATTTTGAAGTCAATTACAGGGACGGAATTGAGGAGGGAAAAGAGTTTTTTGAAGTGTCTTCGGTGAATGTTTCAGGAATGCTGTTGAGCAGGTGACGAGTTACATTTAAGGGGATACGCTCATATAAATTATTCGGACATACAGTGGCGGATATCCTGTCGATTTTAAGAGAGCTTGAACCTCATCGGCGGAAAGAGGGAGTGCAAAAGACAAATAATGTGGTTCTTGTGAAGAGAAAAACGGATGGGAGAATCTATGTCAGGAAACGAATCAGCCTTGAAGCAGTCGGCGCATATAGCAGGTTGAAAAATGTTATAAACCGCAATATGACAAGAATGTATGTTGATTGCAGGTATCGTGAGAATATGATGCAGAAAAAGAGCAGATTAATTTAAGTGACAGTTGATGTTTTGAACTACTTTTTGAAGAAAAACATTATAAATCAAACCAAAAGTCTGCTATAATAAATATAAAGTTCATTTTCATTCACCAAAGGAGCCAGCCACATGAAGAAATCATTCAATCGTTTTTTAAATTTACTGCTTATTGCAGCGGTCATTTTAGGTGCGGCATTTACCAATCCACTTCCGGTAACTGCCGCAAATCCAGATAAGATGGAAGTACATTTTATTGATGTCGGGCAGGGAGATGCAACACTGATTACTTGCGGCGGACATGCCATGCTGATTGATGCAGGCGATGATACGAAGGGAACTGCCATCCAGAATTACCTGAAAAAACGGAATATCAAGACACTGGATTATTTGGTTCTCACTCATCCCGATGCAGATCATATCGGCGGCGCACCGGTTATTATCACGAAATTTGACATTGATAAAGTTTTTGTATCAAATTATGAGAAAGACACGAAAACTTATCAAAAACTGATACAGGCACTGGATGATAAACGTCTCAGCTATACAACGCCGGAAGTCGGCTCGCAATATTCTCTTGGGACAGCCACGGTTACTATTTTAGGACCGAATGAGGAGTATGATAATCCGAATGATGCCTCTGTTGCATGTCTGGTGCAAAACGGAAACAATAGGTTTCTGTTCACCGGAGATGCTGGAGAGGATGCGGAAAAAGATATTTTGAATAACGGGCTGAATATTTCTGCGGATGTCTATAAGGTAGGACATCATGGAAGCAGGTATTCCACGTCAAAAGCGTTCTTTGATGCAGTCAAACCATCCTATGCGGTAATAAGCTGTAGTGAAGACAATTCTTACGGGCATCCTCACGCGGAGACATTAAATACTCTTCGGACAAACGGGGTAAAAGTTTATAGGACTGACGAAGCAGGTACGATTGTTGCAACGTCTGACGGTAAGAAGATAACCTTCAATGTGCCGGCATCGGATACATGGCAGTCCGGGGAACAGACGCAAAATTCGTCAACTTCAAAAACTACGGATTCTGCAGCGGAGTTGCAGGAGGCACCCAAGGAAGAAGTAAGTGCTTCTACGCCTACCGGAATTACATATGTTCTCAACAAAAACACACATAAATTTCACAAGCCAAGCTGTAGCAGTGTAGACACAATCAAACCAAAAAACAGGGAAGATACAACAATGTCCCGGGACGAAATAATCGGGGCAGGATATGTCCCGTGTAAGAGATGTAATCCATAAGAGAAATGTCCCCTTTATCGGAACCTATAAGTTCTGGTGAAGGGGTCTTTTGTTATAAAGAATTTTTCCGTTAAAGTACGGTGAAGATTTACAACTTATTTTGTTTTTGATAAAATTATGTCATATCGGGGTATGTACAATTAGGGTTTGAAGTATAAGAAGGGAATATTAGGGGTTAAGCCGGAAGGAGATTTATTAATGAGAGAGAAGCATCTGGAAAGAACCAATAAGTTATTATTTATTGTACACACGATTACGACTTTATTTGTTGTGGTTGGACTGATTTCACAGTTGAAGATGGCTGGAATGCCCGTTATACTTAGTGTGGTTCCGCTTGTACTTAATGTTGTGGTGTATTTGCTATGTGTAGGCATGTTTCTAAAATTTCGTACGACCGAAAAGTATTCCTCATGTGTTGGAATCGGATTTTCTGTGGTTTATATTGTCATATTATGGTTGTCAAGTTCTAATGCGACATATCCGTATATGATACCGATTTTAATAGTTTTGATTCTTCTTATGGACCGCAAACTTGTACTGGGTGTCAGCGGTTTGTTTGCTGTTGCCAATATTGTTCGTATTATTATGAATGTTGCAGGAGCAGAGGACATAGAACTAGTGATTGAAACGAGTATGATTGAATTAATCATTACAATATTGACTGTGATTGCAGTGGTTAAGGGCATTGGAATTATGCAGAAATTTTTTGAAGAGTCCATGCAGGAACTGACGATAGTAATGGATGCTAATATGGAAACGGCAGATAAGATTAAGACAGTAGCGGGTAACGTAGAGAGTAAAACGAGGACGGCTGTAGAGAATGTAAATGAAACTTTGAAGATAACGGAGAGCGTTAACTCGGCAATGAATGATATTGCCAGCGGAATGGACAGTGTAGTGAATGCTATCGAACAGCAGACAGACCAGACAAAGATGATACAAGGAACAATAGACGAGGTCTATGAACAGACAGAACAGATTGTCGGATTTATGGATGATATTGAAGAGGCGCTTAAAGTCAGTACGTCAGCAATGGGTGAATTGACGGATACGGTTGACTCCGCGATCGGTGAAGTTCAGGATATGAAGAATGCGGCAGAAACATTAAAAGTAAGATCGGAAGAAGTGCGCGGTATAGTAGATGTTATTGTCAATATATCGAGTCAGACAAATCTTTTGGCACTTAATGCATCTATAGAGGCGGCAAGAGCCGGAGAAGCAGGCAGGGGATTTGCAGTGGTTGCGGATGAAATCAGAAATCTCTCGGAACAGACGAGAAAAGAAACGGACAATATTGCACTAATTTTAAATGACTTGATACAGGATGCTAATCTGGTGACCGCAAGAGTACAGCAGAATGTTGAGTTGTCTAATGAAGAGAATCGCTTAGCAAAGAGTACGGAAGAGCAATTTGAGGTTATCCGGAATAAGGCGGATATTTTATCTGATAAGATTCATGAAGTGGAGACGAAAATGTCAGATCTTCTCAACGCAAATACGCTGATTGTTGACAGCATTAATATTTTATCGGCTGGCAGTGAAGAAATCAGCGCAAGTATAGGTGAGGCGTGTGAGATGAGTAACCAGAGTGTTGGAATCGTCCATAATTTTGCCGATTCTTTTAAGGAGATTTCCGACAATATGAGTGTGTTGTCGAAGTAGAATATAATATTGCCTGTTCGAATAGAGAAAGGAACTTGTTATTCGAGCAAGAAAATGGTGAAAATATATAAAAAGGAGAGAGAGCATATGCGTGAGACAGTAAGAATAGATAGGATTGAGCCACAGTATTCCGTGGCGGCAGGTGTGACTTTTTCGCAGGTTGACGCTTGGTTCGGTCATACGATCAGAGATTTAAAAATGGACGTAATCTATCCGGAAGATAAGGAGAAGGATTATCCTTGTATTGTATGGATTTGCGGAGGGGCATGGAGAGTGATGGACAGATCAGCGCATCTGGCATATTTATCTGAACTTGCACGGAGCGGGTTTGTGGTTGCAAGTGTAGAGTATCGTACCACGAATGAGGAAATCTATCCGGCACAATTGACGGACGTGAAGACAGCAATCCGCTATCTACGTGCGCACAGTGATAGATATAATATTGATACGGAACGTTTTGGTGTGATGGGAGAATCCGCAGGAGGTTACTTAACTGCAATGGCAGCATTGGTTGATGATCCGGCGTTTGATGTCGGAGAATATCGGGATTATTCCAGTAAAGTGCAGGCGGCGTGCCCGTGGTATCCGCCTACGGACGTTTCGGCATTTCCATATGAATCGGCGGTAGATGCGGCAGCATCTATGGAATCACTCCTTCTTGGCAAGAATGTTATGCTCCATAAGGAAGATGCGATTAAGATATGTCCGGTTTCTTATGTGACAAAAGATGCACCTCCGTTTATGATTCTTCATGGAAACAAGGATGACACAGTACCATTTGCACAAGGGGAGCTGCTGCATGATAAGTTAGAGGAAGCCGGATGCGACGTGCAGCTTATCGTAATCGATGGAGCAAATCACGCAGATTATCAGTTTTTCCAGAGAGAAACATGGCAGCGGATTATTAATTTCTTCCATGACAAGTTAGGATATGCCAAATAGAATACAGATAAATGAGCAGTCTCAATATTTCGGATATAGGAAATAGGATATGATACTACTAAATAGCAATGATATGACAAAATTAGGCTGTGGTGAGTGTATCGGCTGTAGCGATTGTTGCCGTAGCATGGGACAGTCGATTGTGCTGGATCCATATGACATTTACCAGTTACAGAAGGCAACAAAGCAGTGCTTTGCACAACTTATGCAGGAAACAATCGAGCTGCATGTAGAAGACGGATTGATTCTTCCATCTTTAAAAATGCAGAATGGTACAGATGCCTGCGGGTTTTTGAGCAAAGAGGGAAGATGTAGCATTCATGTCGATAGACCGGGACTATGCAGATTGTTTCCGCTTGGAAGAAATTATGATGAAAAAGGATTGCGATACTTTTTGCTGGAAGATGCCTGCCGAATGCCGAATCGTACGAAAGTAAAGATTAAGAAGTGGCTGGGAGTGAGCGCACTGCCTCAATATGAGAAATTTCTGGTTGAATGGCATGACCTGCGTAAAGGTATACAGGGAAAAATTTTAGAAAAGCAGTCAGATGAGTATACGCAGAATATCAATGTCAGAATGTTGGAGATTTTTTATCAGAAGCCTTATGATATGACAGAAGATTTTTTTATGCAGTTTGAAAAGCGCAGAGAAATTTTTATTTCTGAAATGCTATAGAAAAAGTGAAGTAGTGTGAGGAGAAATAGATATGACGGAGAGTATTCATATTGTTAGGATACAGGATGATGATAAAAAGTCATCCTACACCGGAGAAATCCTTAGAAAACTGCCGGAGTGGTTCGGAAATGAGCAGGCTGTTGATGATTATGTAGAAAAAGTTAAAGAATATCCTTATTGGGCAGCGGAAGATAATGCCGGCAAATGTATTGGGTTTTTCTCTGTTAAAACACATTATCGGCATACGGGAGATATATTTGTGTGTGGGGTGCTTCCGGAATACCAACATGAGGGCATAGGGAAAGAGCTTTACAATGTGGCGGAACAATATTTTATAGGGCAAGGTTGCAAGTATGTGATTGTCAAAACGCTGAGTGACACGGTTGAATATAAACCGTATGTGCAAACACGTGGATTTTATAAAAGTGTCGGATTTGAGTCGCTTATCACTTTGACGGAAATGTGGGATGAAGAGAATCCCTGTCTGATTTTGATTAAATTGCTTGCGTAGAGCATTGGATTTTAGGTAATACTGTTTTACGACAAGAAGATTTCAGAATAAGTGCTGTAAGCGATAAGATATGACATTGAAAGCAATAATTGGAACAGGAAGGGATATTGGTATGAAAACAATAAGAAAAATGATGCTATGTAGTCTGTGTGCTGTGGCGATAGTATTCTGTGCTGCCTGCGGTAAGAAAGATGAGGGAGGCGACCAACTTGAGGGAAGTCTTACGGATATTATGGCGGGACTCTATGAGCAGGCGGATTTGTCGGAAGATTTCAGAGCAGGCATGGACAGTTTCGAGACGTATGAATTAACAGAAGACTTGGAAGTTTCTATTCTCGGAACAGATGAGGTTGAGTATACGGAAGGCGTTGCATCTATTCCGATGATTTCACCCAATGCGTATCAGTGCGTGCTTCTCCGGGTTGATGAAGACAAAGTAGATACCGTGAAACAACAGCTCAAAGATAATGCCGACTTGAATAAGTGGGTGTGTGTCAGTGCCGAGACGATGCTTATCGAAAGCAGAGGAAATGTGATTTTCTTCATCATGGGGGACAATGATACGGTGTATGCGATGAATGGGGCGTTTCAGAAGTATTGAGATATAGGGTATTATCTATCGTGGCTGTACTAATAATTGCTGGTGATTGGGCATTGTCTGTAATGGTATATAACGAGAATTTTAACCAGCGATTTGAGAACTATGAGCCGCTTATGCTGTACGTTGATGATTATGACAGAGTGCAGCGCACTTACATACTACCCCGAAGTAAAAGCCGTTATAGCGTGTTCGGGTTTTAACGTTTCACCGAATCTGTCAAAAGGGACAAACTTTCATACAACATAAGCCTTCCGGTTCGGAGGGCTATTTTGTTGCCTTGCCGAAAAAGCCTTATTCTGCGGGCTTTGCCGATATGCAATGACTTTACTTATCTGTGGCAGAAAGCTCGGCAGACATATTTGATACTGCGGTTCTTGGATTTCTTGCTCCCGCCCTTGGGTGTTCCCGCCTCTGGGGTCAGTGTCGTTATCGTCCAGCCGTATGCGCCGCGCCCGCCGTCCGGGATACCGTGATTGCTGGGCGGGCTAATTCCCATTATAGAAATGACCGTTGAATAGGTCGAACATTTCCTCGGTTTTCTTTGCGATTTCGGATATTTGAAGCATTGCTGTGTCCTCCTTATAATTATCTTTTAATTCGTTGTGAAAGCAAGCTCTAATCTAAAAATATAATAAATATGCCTAATTTGTAATTTTGCTGGAATCATTGCTTTTTAGGCATATGTTTGATATAGTTGTAACAATGCTTTTACAAGGAGGTATCAGGATGGAAATAAGAGTGCTTCGGTATTTTCTTACTGTTGTTCGGGAGGGAGGTATCAACCGTGCCGCAGAAGTTTTGCATATTACGCAGCCTACATTAAGCAGACAATTATCACAGTTGGAGGAAGAAGTTGGTGTAAGGCTATTCCATAGGGGCGCACGAAGAATTACTTTAACGAATGAGGGAATATTGCTGCGGCGGCGGGCAGAGGAAATTTTATCTTTGGTTGACCGGACAGAAAAAGAATTGATTGAGCAGGAAGAACTTGTAGAAGGAAGAATTGTAATCGGTTGCGGAGAGTTAGCGGCTGTGCAGGTTATACCGGAAATTATTGAATCTTTCCGTGAAAAGTATCCGCTGGTTAGTTATGATATTTTTACTGCAAATGCAGACTTGGTAAAGGAACAGATGGAAAAAGGTTTGGTTGATATAGGGGTATTACTGGAACCGATTGATATGGAAAAATTCGATTTTATCCGTATGACGGGCAAAGAGCGATGGGTGGTTTTAATGCGCCCGGATGATCCTCTGGCAAATAAAGATGCTATAAGCGCAAAGGATTTGGAGAATTTACCTCTTATTCTTCCAAGACGGACAAATGTGCAGAATGAACTGTCAAACTGGCTGGGGGATTCTTTTCAAAGTACAAAAGTTCTATTTACCAGCAATTTAAGCACAAATGGGGCAATCATGGTTCAAAAGGGGCTGGCATATTCAATCGTTATTGAAGGTTCTGTACCATTTTGGGATAAAGAAAAAATTGCTTATCGGCCATTATATCCGGAATTGACAGCGAACAGCGCATTGGCATGGAAAAAGCAGCAGCCTTTTGGTCTTGCTACAAAAAAATTTATAGAATTTATTAAATGCCTTTCGAGCATAAGTGACATATAAAAGCCAAGTATTTGATATAACTAAAAAATTTCCCTATAATGTAGGTGTGAGAAAAAGTGCAACTTACTTTTACTCTTTACCTACATTTTTTGTGGAAGCTGGAGATGGCATTAGCAGAAATTACAAAGCAATTAGAAAAAAACGAAAGAAGAAAGGATAAGAATTTTACGAAAAAACAGGGCGCAATTACTGGAAGAAATTCATGGTAAACAGCAGTTGTTAGATCAGTTGGATTATATGCTGTATGAGTTGAAAAGAGAATAATACGTAGGAGGCGGTGGCAGTAATGAAAAAATTAGCTTCAATAGTGCTTTTTATGGCGGCTGTATTTTCCCTTTCTGCCTGTGGAGAAAATAAGGCAGAAGAAAGAAAAACGGAGGATTATTTTCCTACGGAACGCATATCACAGTTAGACATAGAAGAAACGGTTGCTTCACAACCAGTGGAAGAACAAAATGAATCCAGTGAAACTGCTGTTTCAGAGGGAGAGCGTACAGGTGAACGAAACCTGATTGTTTATTTTTCTCGTGTGGGAAATACGGAATACCCGGAAGGGATAGACGCGTCTACATCCGCAAGCATTGTGATTGATAAAGATATTTATGGAACAACGGAATATGTGGCCCGTATGATTCAGGAGGATATTGGGGGCGATCTCTATCTTATCCAGACACAGGAACCTTATACAGCAGATTTTGATGAACTCAGGAACGTGAACCATGAGGAAATGGAGGCAGGATTTTTGCCGTCGCTTAAAGAAATCAATCTGGATATAGGACAGTATGATACCGTATTTGTCGGTTATCCGGTCTGGGCGACGGATGTTCCGCAGGCAGTGTTGTCATTCTTAGATGAATATGATCTGACAGGTAAGACAGTAATTCCGTTTTGTACCCATGACGGATATGGGGCTGGTGGAAGCTATAATACAATCAGAGAAGCCAGCCATGCTGCAGTATCTCCGGACGGTCTTGCAATAGAGGCGAAGGATGTTCCTTCTGCGAAAAGTACCGTTACAGAGTGGCTTTCGGCTGTTGGCATGACGACGCAAACGGGAATGGAAACGGTGAACGCCGAAACTGCTATTACAATCACGATTGGAGATATTGTGCTGGATGGTGTGCTTTACGACACGGCACTTGCGCAGGAAATCAGGGATAAGTTACCTCTTACAATCTCCATGTCCGGTTATGGTGGCAGAGAATATTATGGGGGAGTTGACTTCTACCCGGAGAACGTGTCGGGCGGACAAAAGAACTTTGAAAACGGTGACATTACTTACTGTGAAGCCCATCACAATATGGCAATCTTTTATGCGCAGACGGATAATCCGAACCTTTCCGTTGATGTTATTCCCATTGGTAAAGTAACTTCGGACTTGTCTGTTTTTGATACCCTTGGAGGCAGAGAGGAAATTACCTTCTCTTTGGCAGAATAATAAAATAATGACGATAGAATTGGAGGAAAACTCATGAAAAAAATTGCAGCATTTTTACTTACTATTTTGTTGGTTGTTTCCCTTGCGGCTTGTGGGGGAAAGGATGAACCTGCAGAAGAAAGAACATCTGGGGTGGAGAACACAACAGAGATTACATCCACAGAAATTGATTCTACAGAGAATGATTTGCAGGAAGCTACATCTGAACCGGAAGGCGGTGAGGGTACGCCGGAAACGACTACGGAGAATGGGCAGGTGGATGAAGGGGCAGACAGTGGGTCTGTGAATGAAGCGGAGGAAATAAAAATTCTTGTTGCATACTTTTCTGCTACGAATACAACAGAAGGTGTGGCGGAAATGATCGCTGACAGTCTGTCCGCTGATATTTATGAAATTGTACCGGAGCAGCCTTATTCGGACGCTGATCTGGATTACCATGATGACAACAGCCGTTCTACCATTGAGATGAATGACAGTATGGCACGTCCGGCGATTTCTGGTTCTGTGGAGAATATGGAGCAGTACAGCATTGTATTTATCGGCTATCCGATTTGGTGGGGAGAAGCACCAAGGATTGTTGACACGTTTATGGAAAGCTACGATTTTTCGGGTAAAACAATCGTACCGTTCTGTACTTCGGGCGGCAGCGGAGTGGGTTCCAGTGCAACAAACCTTGAAGCATTAACAGACGGGGCTACATGGCTTTCCGGCACACGTCTGAATGGCGGAAGTTCCCGTGAAACAATAGTAGACTGGGTGAATGGTCTTGGGTTAGATATAATGGCAGAATAAAAAGGCGGGCGTTCATGTGTTGTGCATTGGCGCCCCGTTTGCTATGGAGGAATCTGGCATGAGAACAAAGATAAAACTGAAAATGCCCATAGACCTTCTGATGACGGTGGTATTACTCTTGCTGATGGCTTATCAAGTGACAGGAGAGAAATACCATGAGTGGCTTGGTGTGTCTATGTTTCTTCTGTTTATCATACACAATATTTTGAATATCTATTGGTACAAAAATATTTTTAAGGGAAAATACAGGTTCCTCCACATTGCGCGGACGGTGATAAACCTTGCTGTTTTTATTGCAATGTTGTGCCTTACCTACAGCGGCATTGTGATGTCACGTTATGTATTTGCTGATCTTCCAATCAACAGCGGGATGGCTCTGGCAAGGATTCTGCACCTTTCCGGTTCCTATTGGGGTTTTGCGCTGATGAGTATTCATCTTGGGCTTCATTGGAGCAGGGTGGTTTGCTGTGTAAAGAGTTTCCGGAGATAATAAGATTAAAGTCATGGACGGAAATAAGCAAGACCTATATTTTACCAAAAAATCTTGTCAGGATTGGAAAACCGAGAATACTGAGTGAAGCACAGCTTAGATATTTGCAGGAATTGCAGAATAAGGAGCAAAAGATTTAGAGGTGAAAGAATTTGAGTGTAGAAATATAAATTTTGCCAACAAATAAAGCCAGTTAATTGATAAAATGTAATTATAATTGATTCACAGAGATAATGATTGTGAGAAAATAACATAGAAAAGTGAGATACACAAAAATAAAAAGTTATGAAAATATATTTTTTATATGCAACTTTTTCCTCATCTTAAACGTGTTAAAAGCAAAGGAGGTGAAAACAGATGAATAACGAGGAGGATATAAGAGAAGCGGTCATAAAATACAGCGATATGCTCTATAAAATTTGCCTTGTCATACTTTGCAATGAGCAGGATGTTCAGGATGCCATTCAGGATACTTTTTGCAGATATTTGGAAAAGAAACCAGTTTTTCATGATGAAGAGCATAAGAAAGCGTGGTTAATCAAGGTGGCAACGAATATCTGTCGCGATATGATACGGTTTAGAGTCCGACATCAAAAGGTTCCTATTGATGAAGTAGAAAACATTCTTGTGGCACCTGAACAAAGGCAGACATTAAAAGAACTTCTCGAACTTCCAGTAAAGCATAAAACAGTTATTTATCTGCATTATGTTGAGGGATATTCGATAAAGGAAATTTCTGATATTTTGGGAATCACAGAAAGCGCAGTAAAATCAAGACTGCTGCGGGGAAGAAAACAAATGCGTGATACGGTTAAGTTGGAAGGAGGCATATAACAAATGGATAGATATGATGTAAAGAAAGTAATGGATCAGGTGCATATTTCATCGGAAATGCAGGAGGAGATTATTATGAATATTCAGAAACGGATGGAAAATGAAAACAAGAATACGGCGAGATGGAACTGGAGAAAGATGGTGACGGCTGCGGCAGCGTTTGTGCTGGCGGCGGGTGTAGTCAGTTTTCCGGTGCGGGCATTTGTAACAAGCGTGGTGAAGGAGAGAATGGAAAGCATTCCCAAGGATGAAGTGCTGGAAATAAACGATATGGTTCAGTCGAAGCCCACAGAGGCGGATACCTTTTCAAGGGAGTATTCCGCAGATGAAGAAGAACGCAGCAGGGAGCTTTGGCAGGCATATAAAGGTGGAAAATTCCCCGAAAATGTCATTGCACAGGTGGACAATGCGGAAGATGCGCCAGAGGGAACACTCTGCTATATCAGGTCTACAGGTGTTTTTAATCTGCCAGCACAGGAAATGACTGATGAGGAGATTTTGGAGATTATTGATTTTCAACATAAGATGAGTTATGCGGTCTCACAGGGTACAGCAGCGCAGGAAGCGAGAGCAGAGATGCAGGCAGAAGAAAAACAGTGGCGGGAAAAGATACAGGCTGCAGGCGGAATCAGTGAAGAGGAAGCAATAGAAATTGCAATGAAACAGATGAAGGATGAACTTGGAGAGCGTGCGGAAGGAAAAGAAATATTGAAATATGAAGACGGTTCTGTGGCAGTGATTAAAATAGATATATCAGAACAGACGGATTATGAACATAAGGGAGACGTGGCTTACCTCGTAATTTTCAGCAATCCAAGTGAGAACGACCATTCGACATATTATTGTATGATTGATGCTGTGGACGGAAGCATCTTGAAGACATATGAATAAACACCGTCTGACTGGCAGAACTTCTATTGTTTTGCCGGTTAAATGATTGTATAAAATAGTAATATTCAAGAGATAAGAGGGAAAATGATGAAGAAATCTAAAAAATTTTCAAGGAAAATATTAATGGTTTTATTTGCTTTGAGTGTTTTTTTATTGACGGGCTGTGGGCAGATTAGTGATGATATTGAACAGATAGATACGGCAGTACAGTCCGAGTTTTTAGAAACAGAGCCAAAAAGTACAGAAGTACAGTCTGATGTGAATATTACCCAGACACAGGAACAGGGCGGCGGAACAAGCAGTATTATGAGAGCATATTCTGACAGGGAAAAAGAACGTATGGAAGAATTGAAGCAGTCCTATCTGAATGAAACCGCAAAGCCCGAAAAGATGATTCAGGAGGTAGACAGTCCAGAGGCAGTAACGGAAGGAACACTCTGCTATATCAGGTCTACAGGAGAATACTATCTTCCGGATAAGGAGCTTACAGACGAGGAACTTTTGGAGATTATTGACTGTAATTTTAGGATAGCTGTTAATTCGCAGGGTTGGACACAGGAGAAGATAGACGAGGCGAATCAGAGAGATAGAGCCATACGTGAAGAAAAGATAAAAGCGGCAGGCGGCATTAGCGAAGACGAAGCGATAGAAATTGCAAGGAAGGCGATGGAGACAGATATTGGCGAGACGGCAAAGGAACTGGAAGTAGTAATATCATCTGATTATACAAAGAATGGCAGGAAACTGTATTTATTTGAGGATGACGGAGTAGTGTATTATTCTGTACACTTTGTTAATAAGGAGGAGGTGATTGATCCGGAGGATTTTTGTCACTATAATTGTAAGGTCAATGCTGTGGACGGAAGTATTTACGAGGCTAATTCTATTAGTGGAGACGTGGGGCTGTACTGGGATTATGATGATTTTATCTGGTATGAGCATTAAAGCTGTAGAATCCTTGCAGTACCGAAAAGGAAAACTGTGCTTTCGTCCTATGGTAAATTATTTTATAAGCATTAACGATAACGAATAAATTTGATTATATGATTATATTTTAATATTTCGTAAATGGAAAAGGCGTTTGTTGGGGAAAAGCCAATGAACGCTTTTCTGTATTTGAAAATAGTAATACGCTGTCGTTCTCCACCCGTCCTGACTTCGTTTCAGATGCAGTTAATTTCAGAAATGGAGGTCAGGACAATGACGGATAAGGAAGATAAGACAGTGCGGGGACGGGTCAACACATCTAGTGGTAGGAGGATGAACCAATCCACAGTATCTTAAAATAGCATAGCCGAACCTATAGAAAAGGTAAAGAATGGCTATGACAATACTAATAGTAGGAGGATACTATGGAATCGCAGGAAAGTCTTATAAAATGGCTAAACGGACAATGAATAATAAAATAAAAAAAATGAGCATCCCCGCTTGAGTAAAAACTGTACGGTGAAAACCCATCTCTTTTAGTCGATAGTATCTAAAACATAGAATATAGTTGTATAAGAATAGGGGAGATCTAGTACGCCTTCACTTCCTTCCACAACTCGTTATACAGCGTATCTCCTTCCTCGCCCAAATACACAAAAGTCTCCAGATTATCATATTGTGACAAGTCCGGAAATGCTATTTCGGAATTGCGGATTGCTTCGTCCTCAATCAGCTCTCTGGCTGCCGTATTGGGAGTGGAGTAGGTGATATATTCAAAGTTCATCAGTGCAATATCGCTGCGGCACATGAAATTAATGAACTTTTCGGCATTTTCCTTGTTGGGTGCATTTTTTAAAATGACCCATGAATCAATCCATACGTTGGTTCCTTCCTCTGGAATGGCATAAACAAGATTTGAATTTTCCTGTTGCGTATAGATTGCTTCACCGGAATAGATGACACCGATGGCAGCTTCTTCACCAATCATTTTATCGCGCACTTGATCGACGACATATGCCTGAACCAGAGGTTTTTGCTCAATCAGAGAGTTCATAACCACGTGAAGTTCATCTGTATCTAAAGTATTCATAGAAAAGCCGTTTAATTTTTCGGCGACCATGAAAGCGTCACGTACGGAATCCTGCATCAGAATATTGTCTGCGTATTTTTCGTCCCATAGTTGTGCCCAGCTTGTAATCGGCTCATCAACCATTGTTTGATTGTATAGTATGCCTACGGTTCCCCAACAATATGGAACAGAGTATTTGTTTTCAGGGTCAAAACCTTTGGACTGCTCATAATATTGTGCACCGATATTGGCTTTGGCGTTGGGAATATTATTGTAGTTAATCTCGGCGAGCATACCATTCTGGATCATTCTGCTAATCATATAGTCAGAGGGGCATGCTATATCATAGGCAACCGCGCCGGATTCTACTTTAGGGTACATGCTTTCATTCGTTTCATACTCGTCATAAACGACTTTAATTCCGGTTTCTTCCTCGAACATATCGAGCGTTTCAGGGTCGATATATTCTCCCCAGTTATATACGATAACCTGACCGTTTGCGCCGTTATCGGAAGATGCGCAGCCGGTCAGCATGAATGTCAAGACTAAGATTAATATATAGATAGGACATAATGTTCTTTTTTTCATGTCAGGCAAACCTTTCCTTACTACGAATGAGCGACCAATCATGATTCGTATTTTCGAGTTCTTTTTTCCGGCGAGCGGTTAACAAGTACAAGAAGTATTAGGACCGTCACAAAGATAAGTGTCGAAAGTGCATACATTTCAGGCTTAATACCTTTTTTGACTTCGGTATATATCTTCGTGGAGAGAGTATCTACCCCGACGCCTTTGGTAAAATGTGTGATGATAAAATCATCTAAGGACATCGTGAATGCCATAAGGAACCCGGACAGGATACCGGGAAGTAAATCCGGCAGGACTACTTTATAGAAGGCAGTCACGTGTGAAGCGCCAAGATCGAGAGCTGCCTCATATGTGCTTGGATTCAACTGTTTCATACGCGGCATAACGCTTAAGATCACATAAGGGATATTAAAGGTTATGTGAGACAGAAGTATGGTACCGATGCCGAATTTTAAACCTAAGCTGATATAGAGAAGCATTAAGGAAATACCGGTCACAATCTCGGCATTTAGCATGGGAATATTGGTGATTCCCATCATAACAGATTTGGTCCGGCGTTTCATACCGTTCATGGCAATAGAGGCAATCGTACCGATGACTGTGGCGGCAAGAGCGGAAAGAAACGCTATTAGCAGGGTATTAAGCAGTGCCCCTAAAATTTCTTCATTATGGAATAAATCTATGTACCATTTGAAAGTAAAGCCGCCCCATTTGGCTCTTGTTTTGCTGGCGTTAAAGGACAGAACCATGAGCGTGCCGATAGGAGCATATAAAAATAGAACAATCAAAGCGATATAAATTTTCTTTGCTGCAATTTTCATAACATAGATCCCTCCCCGTCTTTGTCAAAAATAGCGGAAGCAATCATGTTGATGACAATAAATATCATTAGTACGATGGACAGACCGCTGCCGAGATGCCAGTTGGATGTACGGGTAAATTCTTGTTCAATCACATCTCCGATTAGCAAAAGTTTGCTGCCGCCCAGAAGCGCGCTGATGACGAAAGTAGTGAGCGCGGGAACGAACACCATTGTTATACCGCTGATGATGCCGGGTACGGAGAGAGGCAGTATGATACGGATAAATGTATATACAGAGCCGGCACCTAAATCATGGGCAGCATTGATAACATTTTTATCAATTTTTGCCAGAGCATTATACAAGGGCAGAATCATAAACGGCAGGAAATTGTATACCATGCCAAGTACAATGGCGGCAGGTGTATTGATGATTTTCAGATTCGGCAGGTTCAAAAATGTAAGCACACTGTTAATTACGCCGTTTTTCTCAAGCAAAGTCTGCCATGCAAGCGTGCGGAGAAGAAAGTTCATCCACATCGGCAGAATAAAAATAAGAATGATAAAATGATGCTTATTAGTTTTCGTATTTGCCAGAATCATTGCAAGCGGATAGGCAAGCAGAAAACAGATTAATGTGCTGACTAGGGACAACAGGACAGAAAGGCGCAGAGCCTTAGCATGTCCAGCTGTTGTGATTGCGATAATGTTATCTAATGTGAATGCACCTGTCTTGTCAGTTAGTCCATAATACAAAATCATGCCGAGAGGAATGATAATGAAAATGACGGACCAGAGAGCATAAGGTGCAGACAGCCATTTACTTTTAGATGTCAATTGATACAGCCTCCTCATCTTCGGATTCAGGTTTGTTCATAATCTGGATATTAAAGGGGTCCACTTTAATGCCGACTTCTTGACCTACAGGGTGCAGGGCAGTGGAGTGCACGAGCCATTCAAAGCCACCAGCCATAACTTCCATTTCATAATGGACACCTTTAAAAATCAGATGAGTTACAACACCTTGTAAGATACCGTCCAAAGGGGCGACAAGTTCCACATCTTCCGGTCGTATGACGACATCCACAGGCTTATTATGTCCGAATCCAGTGTCCACACATGCAAAGCGAGTTCCTAAGATACTGACAAGTTTATCTTCAATCATAATCGCCGGGATAATGTTGCTGTCGCCGATAAAGTCCGCAACAAATGCGTTTTCCGGTTCGTTGTAAATGGATTCCGGGGAGCCGATTTGCTGGATATAACCTTGATTCATGACTACAATGGTGTCAGACATTGTAAGGGCTTCTTCCTGATCATGGGTCACATAGACAAAGGTGATGCCAAGCTCATTTTTCATCCGGATCAGTTCATACTGCATCTCTTGGCGCAGTTTCAAGTCAAGAGCACCCAACGGTTCATCCAGCAGAAGAAGCCGGGGCTCATTGACGATAGCGCGGGCGATGGCAATACGCTGCTGTTGACCGCCGCTTAAAGAATCAGGCATACGGTTTTCATAGCCGTCAAGATTTACCAGTTTCAGAGCATAATGAATCTTATCATTTATGTACTGCTTACTTTTCTTTTTGATTTTCAGACCGAAAGCGATATTTTCAGCAATGGTCATATGTGTAAAGAGCGCATATTTTTGAAAGACCGTATTGAGAGGTCTTTTGTTCGGAGGGACGTTTGTAATATCTCGACCGTCAAAGATAACTTTGCCTGTATCAGGGGTAGTAAAGCCGCCCAAAATACGCAGGGTAGTAGTCTTACCGCAGCCGCTTGGACCGAGCAGAGTCACAAATTCATTTTCGTGTATGGTTAAATCAAGTTCGTCTAGTACCATCTGCCCGTCAAAGGATTTGGAGATATTGTTTAGATGAATCAATTCTTTTGACATTAGGTAATTCCTCCGAAAGTATAATAAAAGTATAATATTGTATATATGCTCAAAGTAAGTATACACAATTAAAAATTGGGCGGTGTGCTGATCCATAAGAACACCGCGCCGGTTTTACCGTTTGCTTTGATATAGTGTTCTGAATGAGGCGTATAGTAGAAGGTATCGCCCTTTTTGGCTTTCATGCTGCGCTTTCCAAGTACTATAGTTATTGAACCGGATAGTACATAGCCAAATTCCTCGCCTTCATGAGGCTGATCTGGATAAGTGGAGCCGTTCGGCTCCAGCGTAACGCGAATGGGTTCCATCATGTTTTTCTGTGCATTTGGAATGATCCACTCGATTTTGTTGTGAAGTTCTGTATCTGTTTTTTCAAAAAAGTCTTCTCCGGAAAAGACAATCTGTTCCTCGTCGGCATCGTCGAAAAATTCTTTTAAATTTGTGCCGAGGCACTGTAGAATATCAACTAAAGTTGCTATGGAAGGGGAAGTTACATCATTCTCTAACTGGCTGATAAAGCCTTTGGATAACTCGCATCGGTCCGCAAGCTCTTCCTGAGTCAGTCCTTTTTGATTGCGTAACTCTTTAATTTTATTGCCGATTTCCACTCGGGGCGAATTGCTGTCCATATGTTATAAGTCACTTTCTTTTTATTATTTTGTTCCCGACAGAGCATATTTGAAGACAAAAAGAATATATTGTCGTGCGGGAACTGTAACTCAGCTATAATAAACTCAAAGTTTACTAAAACTAAACAAGCGTTGAGTCCCATTATACAAGAAAGAATTGCTATGTCAATGATATTTTGAAAAATAAAATCATTTTTTGTGAAAATGATTAACAAAGCCTGTGATTTGTGATAAAATCAGTCTAGTTTAAGATATTATGACATGTTTGAGACAAGTCATTTATGAATCGTAAAAATGCAGGAAAGGTATGGTTTTAATATGAGTCAAGGCAAATATGTGGCATATGTTTCTACCTATACAGTGGGCAAGGAAGACAATTACGGTATCAAAATCTACGATGTGGATATGAAGCATGGAAGGATGACGGAGAAAAATCAAGTGGAGATTACGAACTCTTCATATATTACGATTTCTCATAACAGTAAGTTCTTATATTCTATTACGGATTTTGGCGTGGAGGCTTATAAGATTATGCCCGGCGGCGACCTTGAGGTTATCAATGAAGGAAGCATCAACGGAATGAGAGGTTGTTATCTTTCCACGGATTATGAAGATAAATTTTTATTTGTAGGCGGATATCATGATGGCAAAATCACTATGCTGCGATTGAGAGAGGACGGCGGCATCGGTGAGATTACGGATGAAATTTACCATAAGGGACTCGGCAGTATTGCGGAAAGGAATTTCAGACCGCATGTTAATTGTGTTAAGATGACAAGAGATAACCATTATTTGTGTGCCGCAGACTTGGGACTTGATCATGTGAATGTCTATCGTGTGGATCATGTAAACGGCAAACTGAAACCGCTTGATATGATACGAAGCGAGCAGGAGTCGGCGCCCCGCCATATTAAGTTCTCTAAGGATGGCAAGGTATTGTATATCGTGCATGAATTGAAGAATTATATAGATGTTTATACTTACGAGGAAGTGAACGGTAATCCGGAATTTGAGAAGATTCAGACAATTTCTACGCTGAATGATTATCATGCGGGTGGTTCAGCAGCGAGCGCACTTAATATTTCACAGGATTTCAAGTATCTTGTAAGCTCCAATGCCGGAGACAACAGCGCGATTGTGTATAAGATAGATCAGAAGACAGGAATGCTTGAGAAAATATTGTGCCTGCCAATCAGTGGAGACTATCCGAAAGATGCGATTCTTTTTCCGGATAATAAGCATCTCGTTTCGTTGAACCATGAGTCTGACACGATGACTTTCTTTAAGGTAGATTTGAAGAACGGACTGCTTGTCATGAATGGCAAGGAGATTAAAGTAAATCAGCCCAATTGTATTATTTTCCATAAAATTGAAGACTGAATAGAATAGATTGGACGCCTCCTGCATATACATTTACCAGTATAAGCAGGAGGTTTTTATATGGATTTTCTACAGAACAGTACATATGACCTGTATAAAGATATACAGCTTAGAACAGGGGGAGAAATTTATCTGGGCGTTGTCGGTCCGGTCAGGACAGGGAAGTCAACGTTTATTAAACGCTTCATGAACCTGCTCGTGCTCCCTTTCATGGAAGATGAAAATGAAAAAGAACGTGCACAGGATGAAATGCCTCAGAGCGCGGGCGGTAAGACAATCACTACTACAGAGCCTAAATTTATTCCAAAGGAAGCAGCGCATATTAAACTAGGCACGGATATTGATGTAGATGTGCGCCTGATTGACTGCGTGGGGTATATGGTAGACGGTGCTACGGGACATATGGAAGAAGAGATGGAGCGTATGGTTAAGACTCCGTGGTCTGTGGACGAAATACCTTTTACCAAGGCGGCGGAAATCGGAACCAGAAAAGTAATCAAAGACCATTCTACAATCGGTATAGTAGTAACCTGCGACGGTTCTTTCGGGGAGCTTGCAAGAGACAATTTCTTAGAGGCGGAACAGCGTACGATCACGGAATTACAAACGCTTGGCAAGCCGTTCATTGTCCTTCTTAATACAGCAAAACCGTATGCTGAGGAGACAAGAACATTGGCGGATGAAATCAGCGAAAGATATCAGGTAACCGTGATGCCGGTGAATTGTGAGCAGCTTAAGAGAGAAGACATCAATCACATCATGGAAAATATTTTATATGAATTCCCGCTTACTATGATTGAGTTTTATATGCCTAAGTGGGTAGAGATGCTTCCTTACGATCATAAGATGAAGCAGGATATTATTACGCAAATAAAGCAGTTAATGGAAAATCTCAGTAATATACGTGACATCACGACAGACAATTTTATGCCGGAGAGCGAATATATTAAGAAATGTAAGCTGGATGGCATCAATATGTCGGATGGCAGTGTAAGAGTTATCCTTGATGTGGATGATGCATATTATTATGAGATGATCAGTGACCTTGTGGGTGAGAATATCGGCAGCGAATACCAGATGCTTGCCACCTTAAAAGAGATGGCAAAGATGAAGAGAGAATACGTGAAGGTATTACATGCACTGGATGCTGTGCGCTACAAGGGATATGGCGTTGTGATGCCTGACCGTGACGAAATCATGTTGGAGAAACCGGAGTTGATACGTCAGGGCAATAAGTTCGGTGTGAAAATCAAAGCGGAAAGTCCCAGCATTCATATGATTAAGGCTAGTATCGAGACGGAGATTTCTCCGATTGTGGGTACGGAGGAACAGGCGAGAGACTTGATCCAGTTCATATCGGATACGGAAACCAGCGAAGAAGGAATTTGGGAGACGAATATCTTTGGCAAGACGGTAGAGCAGCTAGTGAACGATGGTATAACCGGTAAGATTTCCATGATTAACGAGGAGAGTCAGGCGAAGCTGCAGGAGACAATGCAGAAGATTGTCAATGACAGCAACGGTGGAATGGTTTGTATTATTATTTGAGGATAATGGAACAAGTGGCGGAAGGCTGTATGAAATTGTGCGAGCGCAGGGGATGGGCGGTACCCTGCGCTTGTTTTTTTGCAGGAAATATGCATAGCATTTATTCTGGAAAAGATATTCTGGTAAAATTATGAAGGGATTATGCCATAAAAAGATGTCAAATCTGCTACGGTATGATACAATAGATGCAGCTTTGAATTTATTATATAAGTCCAACAGAAAGGCGGTAATTCACATGAATCCAGTATATGACAAACTCTTAAAATGCTATGAATGCTACAAAGCAAAAATTGATTTCGAGCCTAAGGTGGCAGTAGTCCTCGGTTCCGGACTCGGCAATTTTGCGAAGACAGTAGATGTAAAAGCAGAACTTCCCTATAGTGAAATGGAAGGCTTTCCGGTATCTACCGTTCCGGGACATGCCGGTAAGTTCATTTTTGGATATATCAATGAGGTTCCGGTGGTGCTGATGCAGGGACGTGTTCATTATTATGAAGGATATCCGATTACGGATGTTGTTCTTCCGACCCGTCTGATGAAAATGATGGGTGCGAAGATTCTGTTTTTGACGAATGCTTCCGGCGGAATCAATCCGGCTTTCCATGCGGGCAGCTTGATGTTGATTCAGGATCATATATCCATTTTTGCGCCGAATCCGTTGATCGGTCCGAATATTGAAGAATTAGGCACCAGATTTCCGGATATGTCCCATGTTTATGATGAGGATTTACAGGATATCATCAGAGGAACGGCAAAAGATAACGATATTGAGTTGTTTGAGGGAATTTATGCGCAGTTGACAGGTCCGTCCTTTGAATCTCCGGCGGAAATCCAGATGCTGCACAAACTTGGTGCAAGCGCGGTCGGTATGAGTACTGTTGTGGAGGCGATTGCGGCAAATCATATGGGCATGAAGATTTGCGGCGTATCCTGTGTCAGCAATCTGGCGGCAGGCATGAACAGTGCGCCGCTTACTCACGAGGAAGTACAGGAGGCAGCTAATGCGGTAGCCCCGAAATTCGAGAAACTGCTGGTAGAGTCGATTACGAAATTTAAGGAATTTGCTTAAGCAGGACAACAGACGCAAAAGACTTTTTAGGGTGAGGTTAAATATCTCAATTACTTGATGAAAGAGGTCGATTATTTTATATGAAGCAGACAGATGTCAACAATATCAATGTAGAATGTACAGACAAACTGGCGCAGGAAACGATACAGAAGATGATTGCTGAGGCTATCTGCGCAAGGAAGAACTCTTACGCTCCATATTCAAACTATCAGGTCGGCGCGGCACTGCTTACCGCAGACGGACAAATTATCACGGGATGTAATATTGAGAACGCTGCCTACGGACCATCCAACTGTGCTGAACGGACAGCTTTCTTTAAGGCAGTCAGCGAAGGTATCAGAGATTTTCGGGCAATTGCGATCGTTGGAAGTCCTAAAGGGGATGTGTTGATGCAGTATGCATATCCCTGTGGCGTGTGTCGGCAGGTGATGATGGAATTTTGTAGTCCGTCTGATTTTCAGATTATTGTGGCGCAGGCAGAGGAAGATTATCGTATCATGACATTGATGGAACTTTTACCTGAAGGGTTCGGACCAGAGAACCTTCATTAAATAAGGTTGGGGTGCAAAAAGGGTACTTATGATAGGCTAAGAGGGCAGATTATGCAAATTGCAATATAACGCTGCTGTATAGAAATGTGACAAATAAATATTTACGACGCGAGGTTTATCAAATATGAACTACCGATTTTATAATGCAAGAATACTGACTATGGAGAATGCAGACATTATATCAGGCGAAGTCTGGGTGCAGAATGAGAGAATTATATATGTAGGTGACGGCTGCGATACGGATGCTGTTTATGACAGGCTTCATTTGAAGAGTATCGTGTGGGACAGGGAGATTGACTGTGAAGGAAATCTTCTGATGCCCGGATTTAAAGATGCGCACACCCATTCGGGTATGACGTTGCTGCGTTCTTATGCTGACGACTTACCTTTGCAAGACTGGCTTACGAAGCAGATTTTTCCGATTGAAGCCCGAATGGACGGAGAGATGATTTATCATTTGACGAAGCTGGCAATTTTGGAATATTTGACCAGCGGTATCACAGCGATTTTTGATATGTATCTGACTCCGGACACGATTGCGAAGGCATGTGTTGACATGGGGATGCGCTGTGTTCAGGTGAGTGGCATGAGCGGACAGAGTGACTTTGATGAGTCGCTTCAAAGGACGGAACAGTGTTACTTGAAATATAACGGCGATGACCCGTTGCTGAGTTATTATATTGGCTTTCATGCCGAGTACACATGCTCAAAAGAATTGCTTAAGAGTGTGGCGGCTTTGGCACACAAATATAAGGCTCCGGTGTATACCCATCTGGCGGAAACAAAGTCCGAGGTGGAGGGCTGTATAGAACGTCATGGAATGACGCCTGCCAAGCTATTTGATTCTCTTGGAATATTTGATTACGGCGGCGGTGGATACCACTGTGTCTATTTAAATGATGAGGATATGGAAATCTTTCGTAGGCGTAATCTGAGTGTCGTAACCAATCCGGGTTCTAATACGAAGCTTGCCAGTGGTATTGCTCCGATATCGGACTATCTGACAAGGGGGATTAATGTAGCGATTGGAACGGACGGACCTGCCAGCAACAATTGTCTTGATATGTTCCGTGAGATGTTCCTTGTAACGGGACTTGCCAAGCTGCGTGAGGAAGACGCTTCCGCTGTAGATGCATGGGAAGTGTTGAAAATGGCGACAGTCAACGGTTCCAAGGCAATGAACCTACCGGACACGGACGTGCTTGCAGAGGGTAAACTGGCAGATATGATTATGATTGATCTGTATCAGCCGAATATGCAGCCAATCAATAATATCCCCAAGAACATTGTTTACAGCGGCAGCAAGCAGAATGTGAAGATGACTATGATTCATGGCAGTATATTATATGAAAACGGGCGATTTGCGGACAGATATGATGTGGGAGAAATCTACAGAAAGGCAAATGAAATCATAGACAGTCTTAGATAATAAGAGTGCCGGAATTTTCTATAGGTTGAAATATGGAATATATCGTACTTGCAAGTGCAATTTTCATCTTGATTGCTCTCCTTATGGGTAAAGAGTACTTAAATGTCAGAAATTTTCGGAAGATGAGTCTGGAAAAATTATATCAAGATTACGGAACATTTTCTGAGAGAAGCTACAAATCCGGAGAAATGGAGCATATTCAAAAGTACTATCTCAGGCATCCTAAGAAGTATCAGATTGATGATATCACATGGAACGATTTGAATCTGGACAGTATTTATCAGAAGATGAATACAGCCTGCAGCGCGACGGGAGATGAGTATTTGTATTATCGTCTGCGTACACCGATTTATGACCATGCCGAAATGAACAAGTGGGAGTCACAGATTAAATTTTTTATGGAGCATGAAGAGGAACGCCGCAGTGTTCAGAGTCTGTTTTTCAATATGGGAAGAATGGGACGCTATTCATTATATGAGTATATTGATAATCTGGATGTTTTGGGTGAGCGGAATAACCGCAAATATATTCTGAATAATCTGATGCTGATTATCTGTATCGGCATCATGTTTGTATCTTTGCCGGCAGGTATGATTGCTTTGATTGTGATACTGTGTCACAATATTATAGGATACTTTAAAGAGTACAAACAGATAGAGCCGTATGTGACCAGTTTTCGTTATATAAACAAGTTATTGGATGCAGCAGATAAGATGAGTCAGCTGAAAATATCAGGTATAGCGGAGGAACAGCATCGTTTAAAGGAATGTCGTCAAAAGATGAAAGGGTTTATCCGTAATGCCTATCTGATTTCTTATGTTGAAAAAGGAAACGGCGACCCGTTCAGTATCTTGTTTGATTATCTGAGAATGGCTTTTTATATTGACCTAATTCAATTTAATAATGCGCTTCGTGCTTTGAGAGGGCATCTTACGGAAATTGATGAGATGGTGACAATACTCGGCAGGATTGAATCGGCAGTGGTCATCGGTTCTTACAGGAGCTGTCTGGAAGGAGAATATTGCGTTCCGACCATTCAATATGACGGAAATAAGGGCAGGTATCTGAAGATTGAGCAGGTGTATCACCCACTAATGACTAATCCGGTTAAAAACTCTGTTTCAGCAGAAAAAGGGGTATTGTTAACCGGATCCAATGCATCAGGCAAATCCACATTTCTTCGGGCAGTTGCAGTGAACGCTTTGCTGGCGCAGACGATTCACACTTGCCTTGCAGACTGCTATGAAGCGCCGGTATTCCGCATTTATTCTTCCATGGCGCTGAAAGATGATTTGTTAAGCGGAGAGAGTTATTATATGGTGGAAATCAAGTCGATTAAGAGGATTTTGGATCAGGTACAAAGGGCAAAAAAAGAGAATGGCTATGTGCTTTGTTTCGTGGATGAAGTGCTGCGGGGTACAAACACTGTTGAGAGGATTGCGGCATCTACCCAGATTATGAAGATGCTTGCATCAGATCATTCTCTGTGTTTTGCTGCCACCCATGATGTAGAGTTGACGAAATTACTCAAAAAAGAGTTTGATAACTACCATTTCGAGGAGCGCATTGAGGAAGTTGACATTTTTTTCCCATACAAGCTGATGGAGGGACCTGCGACTACAAGAAATGCGATTGCATTGCTTAAAATGCTTGGGTATGACGAGCAGATTATTGAAGAAGCGGAGATGATGGCGAAGAACTTCTTAAAAGATGGAAACTGGCAGGATGTAGAGCATGTATAAGCATGAAAGAAGCGAGTCATATAAGAAATGGAAACAGGAGAAACGGAAAGTATGAAAGTAACAATCTATACAGATGGCGCTGCCAGAGGTAATCCGGAAGGACCGGGCGGATATGGCACGGTATTACAGTATATTGACGCAAAAGGAAATCTGCACGAACGGGAATATTCGGCGGGATATAAGAAGACAACCAATAACCGCATGGAACTGATGGCAGCGATTGTCGGATTGGAAGCGCTGACAAAGCCGTGTGAGGTACTTCTGATTTCTGATTCTAAATATTTGACGGATGCTTTTAACCAGCATTGGATAGACAGTTGGATTAAGAAAAATTGGAAGACGGCAGGGAATAAGCCGGTTAAGAATATAGATTTGTGGGAGCGGCTGTTAAAGGCGAAGGATCCGCACAGTGTAACATTTCAGTGGGTGAAAGGACATGACGGTCATCCGGAAAATGAAAGATGTGATAACTTGGCAACAACTGCGGCAGATGGAACAGTCTTACTTGACGATACCTTCTGATTGGTGGTATCATTATTTTAGTTTCGGCAGGACGCATTTTATGAATTTTATATTATGAGTCGGATTAAGCCGAAAGATTTCTATATTAAAAAAGAGGGATGAGGACAGATGACAAATTTAATTTTATTTGTAAATGCATTTTTATCTTACTTATTAATATTTGTGTTGATTATCGCTTTGGTAATCGTGGCATGCATTATTGGTGTCAAGTGGAGAAAAAGCAAGGATGCCAAGGCTGCCTTAGTCGGTGCGGACGAGCAGACGGAAACTGCCGGAGGGAATACGGCGGTATAGATATCGTTTTACATGTAACGGAGATGGAGGGTGTTCTCATAAAGAACACCCTTTAGCGTATTTATCCTAATTATTTATGTATGGCAGAACTATAAATATTTGCAGTGTTTAAAGTGGAGAACAATACATTATGGGAAAATACAAGATTATTTTCTGGGACCTCGACCAGACGCTTTTAAATTTTGACCGTTCGATGGATTATGCGATACGGACAGTTTTCGGGCAGTATGGGTTGACAATTGATGATGCTATTGTAGCGCGGTATGATGCCATTAACAGGAGTTATTGGAATCGGCTTGAGCTTGGCGAAGTTACAAAAGAGGAACTCAAGACGGGGCGCTTTCGCACTTTGTTTGCGGAGCTGGGTATCCATCATGTTTCGCCGGAAGAACTGGCAGTTGATTTTCAAAGAGAACTTGGCGGTGTGTTTTTCTATATGAATGGAGCCAAGGAAGTAGTGACAAAGCTACGGGATATGGGATATCGGCAATATGTAGTTACCAACGGTGTGAATACGACGCAGGCGAATAAGATGAAATTGTCCGGATTAGACCGGATCATGGATGGCGTGTTTGTATCGGAACTAATGGGTTATCCGAAGCCAATGAAAGAATATTTTGATGCATGTTTTGCTGCGTTGCCGGATGTAAAAAGGGAAGAGTGCATTCTGGTCGGTGATTCTTTAACCAGTGATATGCGGGGCGCAAACAACGCAGGGATTGGGGCGTGCTGGTTTAATCCCGAGAAGAAAAATAGAGATGTGAATGTACGGATTGATTATGAAATCAGCCGTTTAGAGGAAGTGCTGCGGATACTGGAACAGGAGAATATGTGATGCCTAAATCTTCTAATCAGAAAATGAAATTATTATATCTGCTTAAAATTCTTACGGAGCAGTCCGACGAAGAACATTGTCTGAGTGCGCAGGCGTTGATTGAAGCGTTAGGTGCATATGGCATTAAAGCGGAGAGAAAAAGTATCTATGATGATATTGCGCAGCTTATTGATTTCGGGTATGATATTGTACTGGTAAAAGCAAAAACCGGGGGAGGATATTATCTCGCTGGAAGAGAATTTGAGCTGGCAGAACTTAAGCTTCTCGTTGAGACGGTACAGGCATCGAGGTTTTTGACGCTTAAGAAGTCCAGAGAACTGATTGCAAAGATAGAGAGGCTGGCGTCTAAAGCCGATGCCGGGCAGCTGCAGCGACAAGTGTATGTAGCAAACCGGATTAAGACGGCGAACGAGAGTATTTATTACATAGTGGATGATATACACAGAGCAATTCAGAATAATGAACAGATTTCCTTTCAGTACCTTGAATGGAATTTGGAAAAGGAATTGGTACCTCGTAAGGACGGAAAAATATATCGTGTCAGTCCGTGGGCGCTGACCTGCAAAGATGAGAATTATTATCTGATTGCGCACGATGGTGAAAGCGACAACATTAAACATTTCCGTGTGGATAAGATGGGACATATTGAAGTGTTGACGAATATCCGCCGGGAAGGGGCGGAATTGTTCAAACAGTTTGATATTGCTGCCTATGCAAATAAGACATTCGGAATGTTTGGCGGCAAGGAAGAGGTTGTCACTCTGGAATTTGAGAATCGCTTGATTGGCGTTGTTATGGACAGATTCGGCAAGGAAGTTTCCATCCGTAGGAGGGATGAAGAACACTTTTCCGTCAGGGTGCAGGTCGCCCTCAGCGGACAGTTCTATGGCTGGATGACAGGGTTGGGAGCAGGAGCCAGGATTTCTGCACCGGAGAACGTGGTTAATGAATATTGCGATTATGTGCGGCAGGTGTTGAACGCATATAGATAAGATGATAAGCAGCGCAGAGGAAAGAGCTTTTAGTGGTCCGGTGCCGGGGTGTGGACCGGAACAGACTAAATAATCACAGAGGAGTAATAACATGAGTATTCAATTTGCAGATCGTATGAAAGACTATGAAGCAGGCATTTTTCAAGTGTTGAATGACAAGAAAGCGGAAGCGGAGAAGCTGGGAAAGAAGATTTATAACCTCTCGGTTGGCACACCGGATTTTCCACCGGCGCAGCATGTGATAAGTGCAGTGGTCGAAGCGGCAAAAAAGCCGGAGAATTATAAGTATGCATTGATTGATATACCGGAATTGGTTGAAGCAGTACAGGAGCGATACAAGAACAGATACGGCGTATCTTTGGAAAAAGATGAGATTATGTCCGTTTACGGCTCTCAGGAAGGAATCTCACACATCTGTCTGTCTCTTTGCAATCCGGGGGATGTAGTGCTCGTCCCGAATCCGGGCTATCCTATTTTCGGAATCGGACCGTCTTTGGCGAATGCCGAGGTAGTAACGTATGATTTGACTGAAGAGAACCATTATCTGCCAGACTTGGAGGGAATGGATGAAGACTTGCTTGCGCGTGCGAAATGTATGATTGTTTCTTATCCGTTAAATCCCGTGTGTAAGACGGCTCCGGATGAGTTTTATGAAAGATTGATTCCGTGGGCGCTAAAACATAACATTATTATTGTCCATGACAATGCGTATTCCGATATTATTTATGACGGCAGGGAAGGTAAGTCGATTCTTAGGATTCCTGATGCGAAGAAGATTGCAGTGGAGTTTTATTCACTGTCCAAATCATATAATTACACAGGTGCAAGAGTCAGCTTTTTAACGGGAAACAAAGATATTGTGACTAATTTCAAGAGGCTTCGTTCCCAGATTGATTACGGAACATACCTGCCGGTGCAGTACGGCGCTGTTGCGGCTCTTAACGGTTCCGACCAAATGGTAAAAGACCAATGTGCGGAATACCAAAGGCGAAGGGATGCACTCTGTGCAGGACTGAGGAATATCGGATGGAATATGGAAGACAGCGAGGGAACAATGTTCGCATGGGCGAGGATTCCAGACGGCTATGACGACGATGTGGCTTTTGTTATGGAACTCGTTGAGAAGACGGGAGTTTTATGTACTCCGGGAAGCAGTTTCGGTTCACTTGGCAGCGGACATGTGCGGTTTGCGCTGACAGTGCCGGTGGAGGTTATAAAGGAAGCAATCGATATGATTGCGCAGTCTGGTATGATTAAATAAATCGTTAATGTCAAGACCAATTTTGCTAAAAATGCATCATCAAATTAACTTTGGGATATGTCACAAAAAGGCATATCCCTTTTTGTAAATTTTTCTACCGGAGTTATCATTGACATAATGTTGTCCCTACCGTATACTAGATTTAAACCACAAAATATAGTGGATTTATGTCAACCAATACTATATTTTGTGCATTTTCTTGCATTGAAGTTGTATGAAACGTATGAGAATCAGAGTACTCAGGCACAACCTTTACGGACAGAAGAATGCTTTCTTATACATTAGAATGCCACTTACGCAAAATACCACGGAGGGGAGAAATGAATGAGTAGTATATTTGGGTCAGATAATGCAACTGACGAAAATTACGGACTGCAGTATAAGCCGGACAAAATCGTTAAAGTAATCAAGAAGGATGGCAGTCTGGAGAATTTTAATGTCCAAAAAGTGATTGATGCCGTAGGGAAGAGTGCTTATCGTGCATTGACAAAGTTTACCGAGGAGGAAAAGAGCCATATATGTCAGACGGTAATCGATAAAGTTAACGAGCTTGGAGAGGATCAGATTCCGATTCAAATCATGCATAACATTGTCGAGAGCGCATTGGAGGATGTCAAACCGATTGTAGCCAAGAGTTATCGGGATTACCGCAACTACAAGCAGGATTTCGTAAGAATGATGGATGATGTATACAAGAAAAGTCAATCTATCATGTATATAGGCGACAAAGAGAACGCTAATACGGACAGTGCTCTTGTGTCTACGAAAAGAAGTTTGATTTTTAATCAATTTAATAAAGAACTATACCAGAAATTTTTTATGACCACGGAGGAAATTCAAGCCTGCCGTGACGGTTATCTGTATGTGCATGACATGTCGGCAAGACGTGATACGATGAACTGCTGCCTCTTTAATGTTGCCGAAGTATTAAGCGGTGGATTTGAGATGGGAAATATCTGGTATAATGAGCCAAAGACGCTGGATGTAGCATTTGACGTTATCGGTGATATTGTGCTCAGCGCTGCCAGCCAGCAGTATGGCGGATTTACGGTGCCGGAAGTAGACAAGATTCTGGAGCCGTATGCAGAGAAATCATATAAACGTGATGTAGAAAAATATATCAGGCTGGGCGTGGATAAGGAGACTGCAGAAGCGGAAGCGATGGCAGATGTTAAGAAGGAGTTTGAACAGGGCTTTCAAGGATGGGAGTATAAGTTCAATACCGTAGCGAGCAGCCGTGGCGATTACCCCTTTATTACCGTGACCGCCGGTATCGGAACAGGACGGTTCGCCAAGATGGCAACAATCGTTATGCTCAATGTGCGCCGTAAGGGACAGGGGAAGAAAGAGTGTAAGAAACCGGTGCTGTTTCCTAAAATCGTATTTCTCTATGATGAAAACCTGCATGGTCCGGGTAAGGATCTTGAAGACGTTTTTGAAGCAGGAGTGAAATGTTCCGCCAAAACAATGTATCCCGATTGGCTCAGCCTTACAGGCAAGGGCTATATTGCGAGCATGTATAAACAGTATGGCAGAGTGATTTCGCCTATGGGATGCAGGGCTTTCCTTTCACCATGGTATGAAAAGGGTGGTATGCATCCGGCGGACGATGAAGATAAACCGATATTTGTGGGTAGATTTAATATCGGAGTCGTTTCGCTGCATCTTCCGATGATTTTGGCAAAGTCCCGTCAGGAAGGTAAAGATTTTTACGATGTGCTGGATTATTATTTGAACCTGATCAGACAGTTACATATTAGAACATATGCGTATTTAGGTGAGATGCGTGCATCGACCAATCCGCTTGCTTATTGCGAAGGCGGATTTTTGGGAGGGCATCTGCAGCTTCATGATAAAATAAAACCAATTTTGAAAACGGCAACGGCAAGCTTTGGCATTACGGCATTTAATGAACTGCAAGAGCTTTATAACGGTAAGTCGCTTGTGGAGGACGGGGCTTTTGCGCTGGAAGTGTTGGAGCATATCAATAATAAGATTAATGAGTTTAAGGAAGAAGATGGTAATCTTTATGCCATTTACGGAACGCCGGCTGAGAATTTGTGCGGTCTGCAGGTAAAACAGTTCCGAGCAAAATATGGTATTATTGAAGGCGTTTCTGATAAGGAATATGTGTCAAACAGTTTTCATTGTCATGTAACGGAAGATATTACGCCAATTGAGAAGCAGGATTTGGAATACCGTTTCTGGGAGCTTGCCAATGGCGGTAAGATACAGTATGTAAAATATCCCATTGATTATAATATGGAGGCGATTAAAACGTTGATTCGCCGAGCTATGGAGATGGGATTCTATGAGGGTGTCAATCTGTCCTTAGCCTATTGTGATGATTGCGGACATCAGGAACTTGAGATGGATGTCTGTCCGGTGTGCGGCAGCCGCAATCTAACGAAAATCGACCGCATGAACGGATATCTGGCTTATTCCCGTGTGCATGGGGATACCAGACTGAGTGATGCGAAGATGGCTGAGATCGCAGAAAGGAAAAGTATGTAATGAGATATCATAATATAACGAAGGACGATATGCTCAACGGCGATGGTTTACGAGTAGTCCTATGGGTTGCCGGATGCACGCATTGCTGTAGGGAATGTCACAATCCCGTTACATGGGATCCCGACGGAGGAGTTTTGTTTGACGATAACGCTAAACAGGAAATTTTTAGTCAATTAGAGAAACCTTACATTCAAGGAATCACCTTTTCGGGTGGCGATCCGCTTCATTCAGCCAATCGTTTGGATGTTAGAGAACTGATGGAAGAAATCAAACAGAAATATCCAGATAAAACAATCTGGCTCTATACGGGGGATAGTTGGGAAGATATTTTGCACTATCCCATCATGAAGTATGTGGATGTGCTCGTGGACGGAGAGTTTAAAATTGATTTAAAAGATACGAAATTGCTCTGGAAAGGAAGCAGCAACCAGAGAGTGATTGACGTTCAGGCAAGCCTGCAGCAGACGGATCCGGTGAATCCGGTGCTTCATTGCAGAGATTATTCGTGATTCATGACTGGAGTAAGAAAAGCCGGTTCGATGTATGGAAGAGAATAATGTAGCGGTACGAGTGGATGGGATGCCGGAGAAAGAGGATAGAAAGTTGGAAACAATTAAGATTAAATACTTTACAGATAAGATAGAGAAACTGACTTACATCGATGGCAAATCTGATTGGATTGATTTGCGTGCAGCGGAGGAAATTACTCTGAGCGCCGGAGAGTTTCAATTGATTCCGTTGGGAGTTGCCATGGAACTGCCGGAGGGATATGAGGCGCATGTAGTTCCTCGAAGTTCTACCTTTAAGAACTTTGGAATCATTCAAACTAACCACCAAGGTGTGATAGACTGTTCTTATTGCGGAGATAACGATCAATGGTTTATGCCAGTATATGCCGTGCGTGATACGCAGATTCATGTAAATGACAGGGTATGCCAGTTTCGTATTATGAAGAATCAGCCAAAGATTGTTTTTGATGAAGTTGTACATCTTGACAATGCTGACAGAGGCGGACACGGAAGTACCGGCAAACAATAATTCCTGAATTTCACAGCCAGTGAATATTTGCAAAGCAGATTTCTCGAAAAGGAATCCGCCGGAATTATCTTCTTGCATAAGAAAGCTCCTTCTAAGACATACTATGGGAAATGATGGTATTGTCTTGGAAGGAGTTTTTATAATGAACAAAAAAGAACAAGATAAAAATAATAAAATGACTACATCTTTACAGCAGACGATGTCGTATATGAACGAACATATGGACCCGGATACAAGTTTTGATATCGTCTATCGCGTTATAGAAGTAGGCGGCAGACAGGCATGTATTTATTTTATAGACGGATTCTGCAAGGATGAATTGATGATGAAAATTCTGCAGTATTTTATCGACTTGAAACCTGCTGACATGCCGGAGAACGTCCATGAGATGGCGAAAAGAGCTACGCCTTATGTAGAAGTGGATTTAAAAGATTCATGGGATGAGATTTTATATAGTATTCTTTCCGGAGTATTTGCACTTTTCATTGACGGATATGACAGATGTATTCTGATTGATTCAAGAACTTATCCCGCAAGAGGGGTGTCGGAACCGGACAAAGATAAGACGTTGCGAGGTTCTAAGGACGGCTTTGTGGAGACGATCGTGTTTAATACGGCGCTTATCAGGCGGCGTATTCGCAGCACAGAGCTGCGGATGGAGATGATGAATGCCGGTAAAAGCTCTCAAACTGATATTGTATTATGTTATATGAACAATCGTGTGGACCATAAGTTTCTGGAGAAGGTCAAGAGACGCATCAAAGAAATTCAAGTAGATGCGTTGACGATGAATCAGGAGAGTCTGGCAGAGTGTCTTTATCAGCGAAAATGGTATAATCCTTTCCCGAAATTTAAATTCACGGAAAGACCGGATGTGGCTGCTGCACAAGTGTTAGAGGGCGATGTTGTTATTCTCGTAGATAATTCACCCTCAGCGATGATTGTTCCAACGTCTATTTTTGATATTGTAGAGGAAGCGGACGATTACTATTTCCCGCCGATTACGGGAACTTATCTGAGGCTTTCAAGATTCATTATTTCTATTCTGACATATATTATGACGCCGACGTTTCTGCTTCTTATGCAGAACCCGGATTGGATACCAGAATCGTTTCGGTTTATTATGTTGAAAGAGGAGTCAAATATACCACTCATCGCGCAGTTTCTCATATTAGAGCTGGCGATTGACGGCTTGAAACTGGCGGCGGTCAATACGCCCAATATGTTAAGCACTCCCTTGAGTGTAATGGCGGCGCTTGTTCTTGGTGAATTTTCAGTGAATAGCGGATGGTTTAACTCGGAAGTTATGCTCTATATGGCATTCGTTGCAATAGCCAATTATACACAGCAGAATTATGAATTGGGATATGCGCTTAAATTTATGAGAATTATCAATCTGATCTTAACGGCTATATTTGGTCTGTATGGCTATATTGCAGCGTTGCTTATTTTCATATTGTCGATTATATGTAATAAAACATTATCCGACAAAAGTTATATTTATCCGCTGATTCCTTTTAATCCAAAACAGCTTGCAAAGAGACTGCTGCGCCTACGATTGCCGGAAGCTAAAAAATAAGTATTATTTAAGCTAATATAAGTTAAAAAATATATATATTTTTACTTGTTATTTATGTAATGCAATAGTAAAATGAATTTATAATAATGAGTGGGAGGATATCATATGGGGTATGATGTACATGTAGAGAAAGGATGGGTAAACAGAGGAAATCTATGCCGCTTGAAAGAATTAATGAAGAGAGCAGAGAGGGGCGACAGGCTGACATTAGCATTTCTTGGCGGATCGATTACGCAGGGGTCCGTGTCCACGCAATATACAAATTGCTATGCCCATCTGGTTTATAACTGGTTTGTGCGTAGATTTCCGAAAACCGCATTTACTTATGTAAATGCGGGAGTCGGAGGAACGACATCTCAGTTCGGAACAGCCAGAGTAGAGGAAGATGTATTGCTATATAAGCCGGATTTTGTCATTATCGAGTTTTCTGTCAATGATGACAATACAGAGTTGTATCAGGAGACATATGAAGGGTTGATTCGAAGAGTATACGGTAATATTTATCAGCCGGCAGTACTGTTGGTACATAATATCTGTTACGATACAGGCATTAGCGCAGAAGAGAAACATCGAATCGTAGGCGCGCATTATCATTTGCCGAGTGTCAGTATGAAAACGACAATTTATCCGGAAGTGGAATCAGGCAGGATTCCGAATCGTGAGATTACACCGGATGATCTGCATCCTAATTCAAATGGACACGAGCTGGTTGCAGAAGTGATTATAGACTGTTTAGACAAGATATATATGGATAGATGGGAGAATGAGGATGCTTTTCCCATGCCTGAGCCGTTGACGGTAAATGCTTACGAACATGCAAGACGGTATCAAAATCATAATTGTGATGTGGTATGTAGTGGATTTACGGCAGATTACACATTGAAAAAATACGTGAATGATATGTTTTGCAACGGATGGACTGCATCAGAGAAAAATGCCGGTATTATTTTTGAAGTGTCAGGAACGGAAATTGCGGTACAGTATCGTAAATCTGTTAATCAGCCGGCGCCGGTTGCGGTGGCAGTGGTGGACGGCGATGAGGAACATGCTGTTAGGCTTGATGCTAATTTTGATGAGACATGGGGAGACTGTTTATACATTGAGACGGTTGCCCGTCACATAGCGCAAGGAACGCACAGAGTAGAAATCAGATTGACCGAGACACATGAGAATGATGCAGTACCATTTTATCTCGTATCGGTTATCGGATCGTATTAAAAAAGAGAGGAATTATACATAGATGTTTAGACATGATTTTGTTTGGGGCGTAGCCAGCAGTGCATACCAGATAGAGGGAAGAGATCCGCAGGACGGTGCGGGTAAGATGATATGGGATACTTTTACGGAAGAAGGTCGTATCTTAGATGGAACGGATGCGACAGTAAGCTGCGATCATATGCATCGTTATGCGGAGGATTACAAACTGATGCGGCTTCTTGGTGTCAAAGCATACCGTTTCTCTGTAAGCTGGAGCAGAATTATGCCGGAAGGAACAGGCGGGGTGAATGAGAAGGCGATTACCTTATACAGGGATATGATTGCCTCAATGAAGCAAAACGGTATCACGCCTTATCTGACAATGTATCACTGGGAACTTCCGCAGGCTTTGCAGGATCGGGGCGGCTGGCTGAATGAAGAGATTATTCAGTGGTTTGGTGAATATGCAAAGGTGATTGTAGAGAACTTTTCGGATATTTGTGAGAATTTTATCACTCTAAATGAACCTGAATGCTTTGTTGGGCTGGGACATTTAAGCGGTGTTCATGCTCCGGGAAAAAAGATGAGTTATCAGGAGACTTTTCATATTGCCCACAATGCGCTTCGGGCTCACGGTCAGGCAGTCATTAATCTTAGAAAATATGCGAAACAGCAGATTAAAATCGGATATGCGCCGACTTGCGGTATGGCATATCCGGCAAGCGACAAACCGGAGGATATCGAGGCGGCAAGAGAGGTTCTGTTCTCATTTTATAATCCGATGGACAATTGGACTTGGAATGTTGCATGGTTTAACGATCCTGTCTTTTTAGGGAAATATCCGGAGCATGGAATGGAGAAGTTCAAAGAATATCTTCCGAAGATTACCGAAGAAGATATGGAACTGATTTCCCAGCCGATTGATTTTATGGGACAGAATATTTATAACGGTTATATGGTGCGTGCAGGGGAGGATGGTGTGCCGGAATTTGTTGATCGTCCGGCGGGATTTCCGAAGACGGCAGCCGGATGGCCTGTTACACCGGAATGTCTGTACTGGGGTGTAAAATTCTTATATGAGCGATATAAGATGCCCTTGTATATTACGGAGAATGGTATGTCATGTCATGATATTGTTTCTTCTGACGGACAGGTTCACGATCCCAACAGGATTACATTTTTGGATAAGTATCTTTCTGCACTACAGTGTGCAAGTGATGAAGGAGCAGATGTCAGAGGCTATTTCTTATGGACATTCTTGGATAATTTCGAGTGGGATAAAGGATATACCGAGCGTTTTGGCATTGTATATGTAGATTTTGCAACTCAGAAACGTATTGCAAAGGATTCGGCTTACTGGTATCAACAAGTTATGGAGGGAAATGGTAAAATGCTATCTATTAATCAATCTGAAAGACAAATTTTGTTTTTGAATCCGGTGTTTAAGCAAATGATCTGGGGAGGAGACAGGCTTGGCAAAGACTGGGGCTATGAGATTCCCGGCGATGATACGGGAGAGTGCTGGGCGGTCAGTGCACATCCCAATGGAGATTGTACGATTAAAGAAGGAATCTATGCGGGAAAAACACTTTACGAATTGTGGGAAGCGCATCCGGAATTGTTCGGTAATACCGGGCTTGACAGATTTCCACTGCTTGTTAAGATTATTGATGCCAAGACTGATTTGAGCATTCAGGTACATCCGGATGATACATATGCCAAAGCGAATGAAAGCGGATCCCTCGGTAAAACAGAGTGTTGGTATGTTCTGGATTGCGATGAAGATTCCAGTCTGGTAATCGGTCATAACGCGCAGACCAAAGAGGAGCTAAGTGATATGATCCGGCATGGCGATTGGGGAAAACTGATCAGAGAGATTCCGGTGAAAAAGGGTGACTTTATTCAGATTGATCCGGGCACCGTTCATGCCATCAAAGGCGGACTTATGATTCTGGAGACACAGCAGAACAGTGACATAACATATCGTGTTTATGATTATGACAGGTTGACAAACGGCAAACCGAGAGAGCTGCATATTGATAAAAGCATTGATGTCATTACGGTTCCGGCAAAGCCGGTGGAAGAGAGCGTCATGAAAGTGGGTAATCTTCCGGCTAATCAGATGAATCAACTGATTGCATGTGATTACTATAAGGTTTGGAAACTGGATGTTACACAGCCTGTCACGATAGAGCAGGCATATCCGTTTCTTATCATGAGTGTCATCGAAGGTGAGGGATTGATTAACGGGCAGATGCTGCATAAAGGGGATCATTTTATTGTGCCAAACGGTTACGGCGAAATAAAATTACAGGGAAATATGCAGCTAATCGCATCAACAATATAGCAATAAATCCCGCGGGTTTTCCTGCGGGATTTATTAATGGAACTAATTACGAAGATGTATAATCCGTGCCATTGTTTCTAACAGCAATGGAACATCAATCGGCTTTGTCAAGTGGGCATCCATTCCGCATTTGAGAGACATCCGCTTGTCATGTTCAAAAGCGTTGGCGGAAAGTGCAATAATTGGAATGCGGGATAATACCGGGTGCTCCAATTCTCGAATCGCCTTAGTGGCGTGTCGCCCATCCATAACAGGCATCTGAATATCCATGATAATAAGAGCGTATTCTCCGGGTTCGGATTCCTTAATTATATTGACAGCATTGACGCCATTAGTAGCTGTCTTAATTGTGAAACCGAGTCCCTGAAGAATTTCTGTCTCAATTTCCAGATTGATTTCATTGTCATCTACCACAAGTATTTTGTGGTGCATGATCTGATCAAGAATAAGATCGGTATCAATAACAGTCTGAAGCGGGTTTGGTTGTGTACGAAGACGGAGAGTGACTGTAAAAATACTTCCCACCCCGACAGTACTATCAGCAATGATTGTTCCACCCATCATTTCTACAATGTTTTTGGCAATGGTGAGTCCGAGTCCGGTACCATGAATGCCGCTGAATGTTGTATTTTGTTCCCGTTCAAAAGGTTCAAAAATATGTTCAAGGAATTCTTTGTGTATTCCGATACCAGTGTCTTTTACTGTAAAACGGTAAACGGAACAGTCATTGGGTAAACGTTCAATTTCTTCGGCAGTGATATTGATGCTGCCGCCGTTTTTAGTGTATTTTATGGCATTATTTGCCAGATACATGAGAAATTGTTTCAGCTTGTCCTGATCTCCGTAAATATCACAATGCTCTAATGACGTAGCGTTTACAGACAGGGTTATCTTTTTATTATCTGCTAAAACTTGGATGTTTTTCTGAACATCTTGTATGATATCGCATAAGTTGCATTCGGTCTCCTTGATATAGATATCTTTTGACTCCATCAATGAGATTTCTAATACTTTTTCAATCAACTCCAGAAGCTGCTTGGCAGACGTATCAATTTTGTTGAGATAACTAAGCGCTACATCCGGAGTTTCTATATGCTGCTTCGCAAGCATAGTATAACCGAAAATGGCGTTTAACGGAGTTCTCATATCATGAGACATATTGGAAAGAAAAGTATTTTTGGCATTGTTTGCCAGCTTCGCATTATTCAAGGCGTCTTCTAATGCTTTCTGTTGTTCTCTTGCCAGAAGAACTTCCTCATCGACATTGCGGTATCCCATGACAACCTGAGAGATATGTTGGCTGTTGCTTACGTTGACGATGCGAAGCTGTAGATACTGTGTTGCATCATTACTTTGAATACGATAGTTTACATAATATGTTTTACTGTTAGTCAACTTCTCACGTATATATTCGGGTGTCGTAACTCGGGCAACTAATGCGCGGTCTTCAGGGTGCACCCATGTATTGACATAGTCTTTCGCATATCGGGAAAAAGTGTGTGCCTTGAATTCGCTGCCGAATTGATTCTCATTGCGCACACTTAACCGATAGGGAAGAACTTTGTCGGTGTCTAAATCTACATAAAGAATAGATGCATAGTTTACACTAAGACCTTCTATGACTTCAAGCCGGCGAAGCTGTTCCTGATTAATAATTTTTCGTTCTTTGTCGTACTCTTCGATTAAGTTTTGGAGCTTTTGCTCATTCTCTTTCTTTTCACTGATCAGGGCTGCCTTTTCTGACATATGATGATTTCTCTTTTCGGTGGCATCACTGATGAATACATAGAAAATATCACCTACGGTCTGACTGTGAATAAAATGTCCATGATCTTCAACCCAGCGGATGGCTCCGTCTTTACGGACAATTCGATATTCAACATAATCTAAGTCATGCTGACTATTTGCGACTTGTTCCGTAATGCTGTGTTCTACGGTATCTAAATCTTCCCGATACACCAGACCTTTGAAAGAGTTGCCGGTTATGTAACGAAATTCTGCCAGCGTATTACATTGGAAAATACGAAGCAAAGCCTTATTAGCATAAATAATCTCTTCATTACCGTCCGCATGATAGATCAGAAAACCGCCGGGCATTTCATCCATAAATCTTATCATTTCGAGTATCGAATCGATATTTGACTGTCCTAGTGGAAGTTTAATTTCTTCAGATGAGGTGCTTTCCGATAGAAGATCAATATTAATGTCGTTGTCCTGTGCGGCACTTAATATCATCAACATATGTTCGATTAAATTATGTTCCATTAGATTATGTTCCAGCTTGTTAGTGTCCATTTGATCAAGTCCCTTCTAGTGTATTCTTTGATAAAATTTTATCATAATATAATTAAGTTGTCATTATTTTATATTACTTCGTAATAATAAATACAAAATGAAGTATGCTTTGGATTTTTGAAGAATTGGAAAACGCGGTTAGGTTGACTTTTGTATTTTGGATTGATATCATATAGCTATATAGTTATAAACATATGTTTTCTTTATTATATAGGAAGGGCACTATGGGAAAAAGTATAAGCTTTGATATTGCAGCGCTTGTCATACTGACTATACTTTTAATTTCATGCATTTTTCGTAAAATGACAAGCGGAATATCTAATCGCATATTCCTGATTATTATCTTAATTTCAATTACTTCGACGGTGTTCGATATTACGGCGGTTACACTTGATAATGCGCAGAGCGCTCAGACATCGGCGCTTTATATGGCACATGCGGGATATTTGGTCACGCATTACCTCAGCGCGCCGCTTCATCTTCTTTTTATTATCAGTCTGACGGATACATGGCATAAGCTAAAGAAAAATATTGTTCTCCAAGTGATAATAATTCTTCCGCTTATCATAATGATGATTGCTTTTGTGATAAATGCAGGCAATCAGCTTGTTTTTTCGGTTGAAAACGGGTATACAAGAGGTCCCTTATTCAGTTTGATGTATGTGACCACAATTCTATATGTTGTTTTTAATATTGCATACATTATCAAGTATCGCAAATTATTTGATGTTAGTAAAATTGTAGCTATCAGTGCGGTTATACCTATTAGTGTGACAGCAATGATTATTCAAATGTATCATCCGACTGTATTAGTAGAGATGTTTTGCGGTTCAATCAGTCTTTTTATTATCAGCATTGGCATTCAGCGGCCGGAAGACTATATTGATTCGTTTACACAGCTTATAAAACACAGCGCATATGCGCATGATATGAAGCATTCCTTTGCGAATGATAAGCATGTCTACATTATCATGCTTAATATTAGTAATTTTCAAACAGTTCAGTCGCTGATAGGGTTTGATGCCGCTACACAGGTACTGAAAAAAGTAGCCGATAAAATTCGTGAGATAAATCGAAAGATGCATGGATATGCAGATCTGTATTATCTTGATAACGGTCGTTTCAGAATGGTTTTTTACGGTAGGAATCAAGACAAGACAGAGGCGATAGCGGATGTGCTGAATCAAGAGTTGAAGAAAAAGACAAATTATAACGGACTTGATATCAGTTTAGCGCCGTTCATTGTATTGGCGCATTGTCCGGAGGAAATAGCAGATTTTAAAATGCTGATGTCTTTTGGAGCGGATTTTCATATAAGGAATCACTATACCGGACAAGTTATGCGTGCAAGTGAGATTTATGACCGCAATCAGCTGACCATACAGAATAATATAGATTCAATTATTGACAGAGCGCTTGAAAATGGTAGTTTTCAGGTGTATTATCAGCCGATTTATTCGGTTAAAGACGGAAAATTTGTCTCCGCGGAAGCTTTGATTAGATTGATTGATCCCCAACATGGATTTATATCGCCGGAGACACTGATTATAGCGGCAGAAAAGAGCGGTGCCATTCATAAGATAGGTGAGTTTGTTTTTGAAAAAGTCTGTCAGTTTATTGCCGGAGATGATTTTGCACAGTTGGGACTTGACTATATTGAAATTAATTTGTCTGTGGCGCAGATTATGAACGGCGATCTTCCCGATACTTTGTTGTCGATCATGAAGGAGTATGATATCTCTTCAGATAAGATTAATCTTGAGATTACAGAGACGGCAGCCGCTTATGCGCAGAGAGTCATGACAGAGAATCTGGAGAGGCTTACGCAGGCAGGACTCAGCTTCTCGCTGGATGATTACGGTACGGGATATTCCAATATGCAGCGTGTTATTCAACTGCCACTTAAGATTATTAAGCTGGATAAGTCGTTTGTGGCTGAGAATAACAATCCGAAGATGTGGATTGTCTTGAAAAATACAGTCAAGATGCTAAAGGATATGAATATGGAAATCGTTGTGGAAGGCGTTGAGACACAGGAAATGCTGGATGCATTTTCAAAATTAAAATGTGACTTTATCCAAGGATATTATTTCTCAAAGCCTATTCCGCAAAATGATTTTGTTGAGTTTATTAATAGGGCAAATGAGGCGTCATAAATGGGATGCATAAGAAGGTTTTTCGTATCCTTTATTCCGAAATATGTGAGCAATCGCTTTTTTCTGAATGTCTATCAAATGCTTTCGACTATCAAGGTGCCACGGATGGTTCGGGAGAAGAATTATAAGCTTAATCTTGAGCAACTATGCGGAATGAACAGCGGTCTTTGGAATAGCCCATCGGTTTATATTGAAAATCAGAATGAATGGAAGAATATCTGGTTTGGAGCGGGACGACACCATAATATGAGTTATTCCGGCTGTGAGATTATTGCTTCGTTCAACGCGTGCAAGGCGCTTCGGGGGTTTGCGTCGCCAGAGCAGATGGCACAGCTTATTTATGATTATGAAATGCATGGGGCGGCACTTCTTGGTGAATTCGGAACGTCACCGCGGGCAATAGAGAAGTACTTTCGGCATAAAGGTTTTACGGTGTCTACAGCTTATGGTGAAGACTTTGCCGAGGTAGACAGAATCGCCAGTTCTTATCAGGTTATGATTGCAACGGTATATAATGATAAAGACGATATTACGAAACAGGTGCATACAGTGTGTATTACCGTAGTCACAGGAACGAGATATGTCCTGCATAATGCCTATTTGGTAAATAAAGAAGGGACTTATGTTGAAAGTGTTCCGTATAAAACCGTTACGGATGCTGTTAGGCATATATCAAGATATGAGCCGAAGCTGATATACTTAATTGGGATAGACTGATGGAGAAGACTTGTGTTGCGTTCTAAAATATTTGTATGGATAAGGTGTTATCCGGCAAATAATTAAAGCATGGATTTCTACCGATAGTAGACCAAAATTAACAAGGTTCTGTTTATGGGCATAAGCGAAACCTTGTTTTTGCTTTTAAAGAGGGATTACAATGGAAAAGATACTCAAAATCGTAGAAGTATTGTTATTGCATGCGGTTACGCTTATATCTTCTGTCGACATTCCGGAGGGTGGACAGCCGTCAAACTGGAGGGAAGCCTACCAAATCTTTCTTGACGACTGGAAAAAAATAGAAAAATACGGTGATTTTAGTTATCTTGAATTCTATTTTGGGGAAGAAAGATATAATTTTGATAAGTATTTCTTGTGTGATATTGATGATAACGGTACACCGGAATTATTTCTTTGCTCGACCTATATGCGGTTGACGGCGGTGTTTACATATACAGATCAGCCGGTCTGCCTTTTGTATAATAGAATTTACGGAATTAATGATGAGACAGATGAGGTGGTAATCCATGGACACTGGCACGGCGCAGGCGGTTCAGGGGAAAATGAATGGAGTGCCTACCGTATCACAGGAGATATATCGGAGCATTCCATGTATATTGACTTTTTTGATTTATCAGAAGATAGCGGAGAAAAACGCTACAGTGTTTATGATGAAAGGACAGACGAATATACACATCCGCAAGACGGCACGGAATACAATGCATTTTATGCTGCACATGTGGAGCCTTGTATTTTAATAGAAAATTACCATTTATATGATACGTCCGATGTAGGTGGGATTGAAAATGTACAGTGAATGTATTGATGGTATGGAATTGGCACTATAATTCATATAGGAGAGTTTTATCTATGGCGAGTATTTTTGAGATTAAGAAGAATACGGTAGAGAATAATTCATATGTATCTATGTCAGAAGATGAAATGTTTGCGAAATTAGAGCATTCAAGAAATCAAAGTAAGGAGGGAAGGTGTAGGGAGGCGGATTTAGATAGATTTATTCGTTATCGAATAGAAGATGATACTGACGGTGTTTGGTACCATGGTTCTAATGTGCTTTTTTCAGAGTTAAGAACCAACAGTACAATTACACAATGGAAAGAACTCGCAGAGGCGTTTTCACACCAACCAAGCGCTTTGGAATATAATGAAGATGGTGTAATAAGCCATAACGGAGTGGAAAAAGGGTATTTGTATATCATTGACGAACCTGTCGACATACAGAATGATATTTATCAGCATCCGAGAACGACAATGGATGAAAATGTTGAATTTTTAACAAAACGTCCATTAAAAGTCAAAATAATCTGTGAATTATAAATTACAGCAGGGAACACTTTTCCGACCATTATGAAGTTATGCGCTGTCTGATTCATCCGGATGATCTGTGGGAATACGAAGAAGGGATTCCGCCAAGGACACAGGGAAAGAATTTGGACAGAGAATTGTGTGTCAGAATGCGGGAGGCTTCAGGAGAATATCATATGTTCAGCATCCATACAGAATTTGTTTTCTCAGGCAAGATTTGTGACAGACCTTGAAAAGGATATTGAAAAAAAGAACCTTTTGCCGTGTTAATGATTAAACTGGAGCGGTTTAATCATTTAAATATTATTTACGGTAATGATTTTACGAATCAGATTTTGAAAGAAATGGCACTGCAGTTTATATATATGATGGACGAGAATAGCGCTGTCTATCGTCTGGATGGTCCGAAATTCAGGTTTATCTTAAGGGGAGGGGATCGAAAGAAACTTCTTGTTTTTGAGCAAAAAGTTCGGGACAGGCTGGCAAAAGGAATTTATGTAAATAAGAAGCAGATTACGTTGAAGATATGCGCAGGAGCGATATTAATTGAGCAGTATGACGGTAAATCGGATTCTTTAAGTCCTAAGGATGCTTACGCTTTGGGACATCAACCGTAGTTTCCGAGACAGGATATATTATTGGTGCGGAAGCGCTTCTTCTGGAATCGTGCTTCACGCTCCGATGGATGAAATTAAGCTGGATATGAGCTTTATCCGTGGGATTACCGAAGATGTATCTGCGGCTTTATCAGGCTACTTGTTTTCAGGGATATTATTATTCGAAACCGATAGAAATCGAAAAACTTAAGGAACTGATAAAAGACAAATATGCCGCAGCTGCTCTTTTTGAGAAGAGTTACGGCATATTTCGTTAAGTATTTTCATTTTGAGAAATCAAAATTTCCTATGTGCATCAGATTGCATTAGCTAAATCAGCCGCTTTTTTACAGCCATCGGTTTTATCAATATCCCCGATATTAAGTACACCGGGAATTAAGACTTCACCTACTATTTTCCATTTATTCAATGCAGACATGCGCTCAATGGGAATGCGAACGCCGTCCATTACGGACATATCGTCTTCTTCACAACAGGTAATCAATGCACATTCCTTTCCGGCAATATCCTTACCACCTACGACCATAGAAAAGATACGGTCAATCACACCTTTAATTTGTGCCGGGATAGAATACCAATAGACCGGCATGGTAAATACGATAGCATCTGCTTCAAGAATGGCTGGTGCAATAGTGTTGAAATCGTCGTCGAAGGTACAGGCTTTTTCTGTGGAAAAGCAGGTTTCACATGCACGACAGCCACCTACTTTTTTTAATGCAGCGTCAAAACGTGTGACAGTGTGTCCTTTTGCTTCGGCTGCGCTAATAAACGCGGCTGTCATAGCAAAACTATTTCCGTTTTTTCTGGGACTGCCTGTTATTACTACTATTTTTTTGCTCATAATATTTGTCCTCCATATTCTGTGAGATTGACTTTCTCCATAGTTGATATTATAATTTTAGCAAGAGTTGGATTAAAAACAAGTACGCACATATAAGTGCAATACTTGCAATCGAGTAATATACTTACCTAAAGGAGAGTGTAAAAATGAGTGAACGATGCATTGCAAATGAATGCCTTGAAACAACCGGTTTTCGTTATACGTTATCTTTAGTTAATGGCAAATACAAAATGACTATTCTATATACTTTGATGGAATTTGGTGTTGTACGTTTTAATGAAATGAAAAAATATATCAATGAAATCTCGTATAAGACTTTAAGCGCCACTTTGAAAGAACTAGAAGCAGACCAGTTAATCTATAGAAAAGAATATCCACAAATTCCGCCAAAGGTAGAATATAGCCTGACAGAACGTGGAAAATCTTTAATTCCTATTTTAGACGGAATGTGTGAGTGGGGCGATAAAAATAGAATATAATTCTGAAAGACGCAGTCCATCGGTTGTTTTACGTTGACTAAGTTCCATGCTGTATGTTCTTTTAGCATTATATATAATTGATGTATAATTAATATAGCTGTTATGGATGTGAGAAAATAAGCGGAAAGCATCAGCCAGTATTGGCTGATGCTTTCGCTTTCTTAATGAATATTTACTAAAAATCAGTAAGGTTTGTTTCAAACTAAATTACCGATGCTAATATCCTTACTTAGAACAGTCAAACCCCGGATTAAACGCATAAAAATTCTTGCTATCCAGATGGTCTTGCACAATGCGGAGCGCTTCACCGAAACGGGAAGATTGAAGTAAAAAATTATCTGTTGATTTTCTGCATTTTCTTTATAATGGACTGCCAATACATGCGGTCTTTTAAGACCCGGATTACCGTAATGGTGGAATCTTCCACGACAAAGAAGATTAGATATGTACTGTAAGGCTTAAAATAGATGTTCAATCCCTCGATAACATATCCTGTAGATTCATAGCCCTTTGGAAAGGAATCCAGTTCCTTGATTGCCTTTTTTATCTTCTTTGAAAAGTTTTCAGCATATTCACGGTATTTGAATGTGCCGAGAATATACTTTTTTGTTGATTTGATATCCAAGAGGGCATCTTTGGAAATCACGATTTTGTATTTCTTTGGTTTATCCAAAGAATGTTTTTCTTCTTTTGGCATTATATTTTGTCAATTTCCTCCCAAGCTTCATCAATCGTATAAACATCGCCTTTTTTCATGCTGTCTATTCCTTTGGAGAGTTCGTCATATAACGCGCCTATGGCTGCTTTTTCGGAATATTCAGTTTTTAGGATTTCCTGATTTATGCTTGCCTGTGCTGCAGGTGCCATAGTATCACTTCCTTTCGATTGCTGATTTCCGCGAACAATGAGCCAAGCAGGGGCGTTTACGCACATATTTGGCGAATGTCGCGAGAGTAAATAATTCTGTGCTTTTATAGAATTATTTACTCTATTATACGGTATTTAGTATTGGCTTATCAACAGATTTTTATTAATTTTCCTCAAAACTGTGCGTCTTAGACTTTCATGGTTCATGGTTAAATGTTCCAAGTGATTTCAATGTTTCCGTCTGCAATGCGAATAACTTTGATGAGCGTATCAACTACCGCCTGTCTGTCCTCGAAAGAGAGCGTTTCCCATGTCTTTACATGATTGGTGATCTGCTTCAATCTGCCCTCTGTATCTGTGACATTTGCCGTAACGATTTCTTCCTGCAAGACTTTACGCTCTGCATCCAGTTCTGATATTTTTTCGTCTATGTACTTCATCAGAACGCCGCCTGCCCCGGACACTTTGGAGAGAAGTTCTTCGATTTCTTCCTCAATCTGTGTCAGACGGATTTTTCTCGTCATATGCTTTTGTTCTTCCCCTGTGTCAGATAGACAGGAGAGTTTTTGAAACTCCGACAGTCTTTCCTTGATTGCGCAAAGCATATATTCTTCCAAAACGTCTGCATAAACCGTACAGCCTGCCCCTGTGCAGTTGCTTCCCCTGCTTCCCGACTGGCTGCAAACAAAGTATCGTCCCCACTTTGTTTTTGCCTTGCGGATTGTCAGAGCATAACCACAGTTGCCGCATTTTACCTTGCCTACAAGCCATGAGTTTTTTGGTTTACAGGTCTTTGTGGACTGTCGGTTGTTCAGACACCGTATGCGGCATGCCAACCATGTCTTAGAGGGGATAAAACCCTTATGCGGCGCAAGCACAATCTCTTTGTTGGACAGGTCACTTTGCTTTCTTGAAGTGGAAACAGTACCTTTGTAGAGATAGCAGGCATTGTAACCCGTGAAATCACTTGCCGGATTATAGATGTTTGCACCTTGACTTTGGAAAAAATGATACACATCAATGTCAGCTTCGACATATACAGGATTACGGAGCATTTCACTGATACGGGCGGTGTTCCAGTTTGCACCACGCAGATTTTTAATCTGGTGTTCATTTAAATACCGCACAATATCTCCGAGGGAATTGTCCGTGTCCGCATACATGGAGTAAATCAGCTTTAACTGTTCGCTTTCTTCCGGGACTTCCTCATACATGGAAGTGCGGATATTGTCAATGACCGTGTTCGTCAGACGGTAGCCGTAGGGAATACGCCCGCCCATGTAGAAGCCGCGCTTGCACCGTGTATAATAAGCGTCCGTTACCCGCTTTTGTATGGTTTCCCGTTCCAGTTGGGCGAACACGATACAGATATTCAACATAGCCCTGCCAATCGGCGTGGACGTATCAAATTTTTCCGTGGAAGAAACAAACTCAACATGATATTTCTGAAATATTTCCATCATGTTTGCAAAGTCCAGAATGGAACGGCTGATACGGTCAAGTTTGTAGACAATGACACGCTTTATTTTGCCTGTGCGGATATCATTCATCATATTTTCAAAGCCGGGACGGTTGGTGTCCTTGCCCGAAAATCCTTTGTCCGTATATTCGATACAGGCTTCTCCGTGAGTTTCGTATCTGCAATATTCAAGCTGGCTTTCTATAGATATGCTGTCCTTTTTTTCGATTGACTGTCTTGCATATAATGCGTCATACATTTAGTATCTACCTCCCAAAACGTAAGACGCAAATACCACAAACAGATCATACCGTTTGTATGATTGTTTTGTAAGGGATTTACGCATATTTCTTGAAAATTTGATAGAGTCGTTCCCCGATTTCCTGCCGGGTTTCTTGCTCTGATTTTTTCTGAAAGTCGGGGTAGATGTTGGTAACTGTCAGCCTCATTTTATCTTTGCGTATTTGGGAAGCGGGTATAGGAGCGTTATCCGTTTTTAGCATAAACTTTCTCCTTTGACGGTTTCCCTTAATTTTATGAGAAGAGGCAAGTACACTATACGGGAGTAGCGTAAATTACTCCTTTACCCTTACTACGCACGCAAGGCAAAATCTGGCAAGTTTTTTATGAAATTTTATAAAAAGTTTAGAATAGCGGAATAGCAAGCATAGGGATCCCGTACTCAATCCCGTAAACTTTCACATTGGAGTCCTATGGACTTGTGAAAATTTGCTTGCTGGGAAGTGCCCCAAACCCTCTTAGAAAAGCAGAAAAAGACACCGGAAATGATAGTCAATCAAACTGTCTTTTTCCGGTGCTTATTCATTGAATTTATAGCCGACACCTAACACGGTTTTTATGTAGGTCGGGTTTTTACTGTCTGGCTCAATCTTTTTCCGCAGGGTATAAATTACATTGACAACGCTTGATTGGCAGCTATCGCTATTTATGTTCCAGACGGCTTCAAATATCTGCGTTTGTGTGAATACAATGCCCGGATTGGAAGCAAGGAATATAAGTGTACCGTATTCAAGACGGGTAAGGTTTATTTCCTCCCCGTCTTGAAATACCTGCCGCCTGCTCTGTCTTATTTCCAGTCCCGGAAAAGACAGAGTTTCAGAAGCGGCAGGCTGTGTAATTATAAAATGTATTTTGTCGGCTAAAGAAGATATGATATTTTCAATTATTTGTTCTTCGATTTCTCTGAATGTTAATAATAATGCTTTTACTCTTCATCACGTCCTTTTCGTATGGTCTATTCCATATTTTTCCCAATGAATATAGTTCCAACGTTATCCCCTTTGACTATCTTATAAAGGGCAGCGGGTTTTTTCCCGTTTGTGATTATGGTGTCAATCCCTTGTGATGTAGCCAGTTTTGCCGCCTGCAATTTTGTTTTCATGCCGCCTGTTCCACGGCGTGAACCTGCGCCGCCCGCTAGCGACAAAACATTTTCGTCAATGACTGATACACTGTCAATCAGTTTTGCGTCCGGGTGCAGGCGTGGGTCGCTGTCATAAAAGCCGTCAATATCCGAAAAGATTACTAGGCTTTTTGCCCTGCAAAGTACCGAAACAACTGCGGATAATGTGTCATTGTCCCCAAATAGTTTATCTTCCGACTGTATTTCAGTATAGCTTACGGAATCGTTTTCATTGACGATTGGAATAATACCCATTTCTAACAGAGTATTAAATGTGTTTATTAGGTTTTCCTTTTTTTCCTCGTTTTCCATATCCTCCGCATTTAACAAAATCTGTGCCACTGTCTTATCGTAGTCACTGAAAAACTTATCATACAGATACATGATACTGCATTGTCCTACGGCGGCGGCAGCCTGTTTTATTCTCATACTGGTAGGGCGTGGCTTTGTCTGTAATTTATTTATGCCTACGGCGATTGCGCCGGACGACACAAGGATAACTTCATATCCCATATTCTGAATATCAGATAATACACGGGCTATGCAATCAAAAGCTTTCAGATCGTTTTGCCCGATTTCATTTGTGAGCGTGGAAGTGCCTACTTTAACGACAATTCTGTTATGATAAAGTCCCATAATCTCACACCTCGATAATAGCCGGAATATGTTTTACATACTGTAAAAATGTATCTGTGATGTATTCCGTTTTTATTTTCATGTAACTTGTGGTTATTCCGTCACTGCACCCGTACCATGTGGAATCAACAACGTCTTTATCTAAGACAATCTGAACTGCATTTTGCTTATCAAGTATGGCACTGAAAACAGTGGCAGCCCCTATTTTTGTTCCTAACATTGTTTCCATAAGTTCCGCAGGGGCAAAGGAAACACGGGAAACACCTAACGTATTGCTGAAATCTTTTGAACGGAAAGGTTTGCTGCCTGTTGTGATGAACAGATAAAAGGCTGTCTGCTGTCTGTTGCATAAAAATAATGTTTTTACCATTTCCATATCCAATTTTTTGTTAATCAGAATACAATCCTCCATAGTGATTGCTTCGTCCGTTTCCACACGTTCAAAAGGGATATTCAGTTTTTCAAGTGTCTGATAGGTCTGTTGTTGCAAAGGGGTTTTATATTCCCGTGGTGCTGTGTTATAAATTTCGCTTACATAAAACATTGCGCAAGTTTCCTTTCTTTTGAAAATTGATTTTCTGAAGCCTTGAAATCTTCCAGTGCATAGGGTATCATAAAACGCAAAATTACAAAAGCAAATATTTATCATGATTAACATGATAAAAACAGATGAAAGAGGTTTGATATATGGATATGAATATTCAAAAATACTTAGCCTTTGTTAAGACGGTTGAGTATGGGAGTTTTACAAAAGCCGCCGAACGGCTGAACTATTCCCAATCGGGTATTAGCCGCATGATTAACGATTTGGAGAAAGAATGGAAGATATCGCTCCTTGAACGCAGCAGATCCGGGGTGCGTTTAACATCAGACGGCTTGGCACTTTTGCCTTATGCAAAAAGTGTGTGTGCGGAATACGAAAAGTTACAGACGCAAGTTGACGAAATAAACGGTCTGCAATCGGGTATTATCAGAATAGGGACGTTTTCAAGCGTGGCTACGCACTGGCTCCCCAATATTATAAAAAAGTTTCAAAATGATTATCCTAACATTGACTATGAGTTATTGCTGGGGGACTACACGGAAATAGAAAACTGGATATTAGAGGGACGTGTTGACTGTGGCTTTTTGCGATTGCCTGCACACCCCGATTTGGAAACTTGTTTTTTGGAGCAGGATAAACTACTTGTTGTTTTGCCGGAAAATCACGCCCTTGCAGACTGCGACTGCTTTCCTGTGAAAGCCTTGCCTGATTATCCTTTTATGCTGTTGGAAAAGGGAGCAAAGGCTGAAATTTCAGAGATATTTGAAAGGTGTAATATATCTCCTAAAATACATTTTACAACATGGGATGATTACGCCATTATGTCTATGGTTGAGAGTGGTTTAGGTATCAGTATATTGCCGCAGCTCATTTTACAGCGTATGCCCTATAAAATCATAACAAAAGAGTTAGATGTTCCGGCTTTTCGCAATATTGGTCTTGCGCTGAGGAGTAAGAAAAACAGTTCTTTAGCAGTTAAAAGATTTTTGGAATATGCTAAATACCGATAGTTTAAGAAATCTTCTTTATACCTTTCCGGACTATCAACGTAAAACAGCCAAGTCAAGGACGTAAAAGCCGCTGAAGCGGTAAACCCTTGACTTGGCTGTCTGGCATTGATAAAGGGTAATTAAGGCATAAATGAATAACTATGTTGTCTACATTTTCTTCCCTTTTATTCCCCTTATGCGATAGGGAAAAATCCGATAACAACTCAAAAGAACGGATAGGAAAGGAATAGATATACAAAAGCCTAAACCATAGCTTTGAGGAAAAGTGGGTATGCGTCTTAGTAATTGTATTTTGTGTGTTCCGATTTACTACAATGTTCCCGGTTTGCTTCACCGAATCTCTGGAAGTGCACAATTTCTCTTGCACGCAGGAATTTAATCGGCTCGCAGACTTCTTGATCGTGAACGAGTCTCAAGATGTTGTCGTAAGTGGATCTGGCTTTTTGTTCTGCAGCCATATCCTCTGTTAAGTCTGTAATGATATCACCTTTTGACTGGAATTCACAGGAATTGAAGGGGACGCCGCCTGCCGCCTGCGGCCAGATACCGATGGTGTGATCGACATAATAGTTGGCGAAACCGGATTCCTCAATTTCTTCCATGGAAAGATTTTTAGTTAACTGGTGAACGATAGTTGCTACCATCTCAAGATGTGCTAATTCTTCCGTACCTATATC
>CAMWQW010000005.1 GCA_947176505.1 uncultured Lachnospiraceae bacterium
CACCTACTTTGCACAGGCGAGAGAGTATGACCCACAGACCGGACGGTTCCATGCGAAGGATGTGCTAGCAGGCAATGGGGCAGTGCCGGTGACTTTGAACAGGTATACATACTGTCTGGGGAACCCGATGGGATTGGTGGATTTGGATGGGTTGACACCGGAAGAAAAAGAGTACGCAGTGTACTATCTAAATAATATAGATGGTGCAAAAGTATTTGGACATAATGCATTGATGCTTGTTGACAATGAAGGAAATGGCAAGGTGTACAGCTACATGGGGGTAATTAATTCGGATAAACTAACAGATTTTTTTGCACTGACACTAGATAGTGCAATGGGATATGCAGAATTGAATCCGGAACAAGTGGCAAAGTTTTTAGCAGATGGGGAAGTAAGCTTGAATAAAAGTGAAATTGGAACAGGTCAAGTAATGGAAGGTACACACGATAATTACGACCGGGCATTGACAAAGCGCATTACGGAAGAAGAGTATTGGGTATTATATAACGAAATTGAAAGAGTGAAAAGGGAAGATGCGACGTACTCCATATATGTATATAACTGCGATACGGTGGCAGTCCGTACCATCAGTATGATAGATCCCCAGTTTAATGGTTATGCTACGGGTAATATGGCAGTTGATCTGTGGAACGGCATTCGTGGACCCAAAGACTGGATGATGAGAAACTTCACACCGGATGCCTCTTTTAATAGTATCAAAAAGCAGGCGTATGGTTGGGAAATGGTGTTTCTTGGAGATACAGAAGCAAAAGAGATCTTATTAAAAGATGTATATAGTTTCCCGTCAAATATGTATGAAATGTTTTTTAATATAGTGGAGGATATCAGCACATGCATAGATTAGAGAAAATCATGATACAGATTTTAGTTTGTTTTTCCATTGTTTTTTTACATGGATGCGGGTATGAGCCCGAATATTTCCCAAAGGAAGAACTGTCCGATCACAGGAGCCCAGTTTTGTTTTTATCTTCAAAGGAAAATGATGAAAAATATTTTATCATGCTGGATCAGCCGGACAGTAAAGTTTATCTGGATTATGGTAAAATATGGGATTATGACCCGGAAGGACAGACTTTTCTTTTCAGCTTGAAAGATAGTGGGGAAGAAAAGATATATGAATATGATTTAACGAGTGGAAGTCATCGGTGTATTCTAGATACAGCGGATGTGGGACAACCGGCAGAACAGCCGGACGGGAATGAATTTAAAAGCATTTTCTACCATTTTTCGGATGAAAAGATCAGTGGCATGTATGGAGCAGATTTGTTCGTCTATGACATGGGGGAGGACAGAGTCGTATACAGGGAGGAACTGCCGGAAGGGGACAATGGAGAAATATGTGCATGGATAGACCCGCAGACATATCTGTACAGACCTCGTTATGAAATCTTTGAGGTATGCCTTGATACAGGGGAAATGAGAAAACTGGAAAACGATTTGGCATTTGGTGTGGTTCTTTCTGCTGATAAGAAAATAGGGTGCAGCTATGGTGTTGAAGGAGAGTGGTGGTCTCCAATCCTTGTCTGGGACACCACAGACTATCGCATCAAACAATATAAGGAGGGGATTGTTACAGGTGCACGTATGCAGATTTCGGATGATAACAAATACATAATGTTTGCGCGGATTAACAAGGAAAATAATCAGGTATTGTGCATTGGGATTGAGGATGAGAGACTGTGTACAGTCTATGAGACGGATGACTATATTCTGGATCTGTTATGGTAAGCCGGTTGTTTTGATGACGCATATTTGGAATGGACGGGTCATAGTTACGAAGACGCCAAGGAGGAACTGATAGAGATGGCGGCTTTCTTGGGGAGTCAGCTGGTGGAGTATATGGGTGGAGAATGGTATCATGCCAAAACTGAATATTATGAAAGTTGTGCAATTAGGAATTGTAACTGCGAAAACATATGTGGTGGAAGCAATTGTCTTCGAGACTTGGTAGGAGGGTATACGAAGAATGGGATGGAATGGGTAAAACAGATTTATATAAAAATATATCGAAACAGGAGATAGTGATAAAGAGTCATCTCAAGTTAGAGACAGCCTCGGGACGACCACCATTAAGAGAGACCGGACCGGCAGGGTTATAGCCGTGGCAAAAGACGGCACGCCCCTGCGTGACTACGCCTACAACCCCTTCAGCAACCGGGCACACATGAGGGACCACCACAAAGGCAGCGCCACTGCCTATACTTACGATGCCGCAGACCGCCTCACCGCGTCAGAAGAGACAATACAACAGACAACACAAGGAGCCGTTATCAGAAGGACCTATGAGTACGACCACAGGGGCAACCTGACAAAAGAACTGCAGGAAGGCATCCCTGTCCACAGCTACGCCTACAACGCCATGGACAGACTGGAAAGGACATGGAGTCACACACCCGAAGGCGCCATACAGACAGGAGCCACCTACCATTACAACGGACTTGGACAGCGTGTCGGAAAGAGCATGTACACAGGAGCGGCAAGGCGGCTCACAGGGACTATGGAACAGCCGGCAGACAGCATGACAGCCGCCGTCAGGGAAGACTACCTCCTCGACCTGACCAGACCCTACCATAACCTCCTGTCCGTCACAAGGAACGACGGCACCCCGGCACAGACCTTCTACTGGGACAGCAGCACCGCCGCCATGGAAGAAAACGGAACACTCCACTACTACCTGCAGGACGAAATGGGAAGCCCTGTCCGTGTCAGCGGCTATGACAGCACAGACACCATGACAGACGGAAACCATGACGCCACAACCGCCTACCTTATCTACGGCTACGACGAATTTGGCAACGACCTCGCCAACACCATCGGTAAAGAACTGGAAGAGGCAGGCATCCCGAACCCCTACACCGAACAGGGAGAAGGACAGCCCTTCGGGTACACAGGCTACCGTTACGATACACTGGGCGCCACCTACTTCGCACAGGCGAGAGAGTACAACCCACAGACGGGACGGTTCTGTGCGCAGGATGTGATAGCGGGCAATGGGGCAGTGCCTGTGACGTTGAACAGGTATGGGTACTGTTGGGGGAATCCGGTGGGATTGGTGGATTTGAATGGGTTGACACCATATATCATATATGATACGGAGGAACAAGGATTTGTAGAATATGTTGAAAAAGTGGAAATGGATAGATTAGAAAAACTATATGGGGAAGCACCTATTTTATGTCCTGTATCAACGATTGAAGATAGTGATGAGTTTAGCTTTGCTGACGTTTGGATGAATAAAATAGGATATGATGAAGATGGAAGAGAAGTAGATATAGATGAAATCTCGATTATTGCACACGGGGATAAGCAGGGAATATTTTTAAATGATGGTTATGTGGAAGCAAACTATTTAGAGGACTATCCTAAAAAGGTAAAAGTCATAACAATTAGTTCATGCAACGCGGGCAATATAGGCAATGAATCAAATATAGCGAGAACATTTTTGAGGACACAGGAAGTAGAGGAAGTAATAGCATGGGATGGTATTACAGGAGTAAGCTCATCCGGGTTATTTAAAGGCTGTAGTTTGTATTGGGATCAATCAGATTTCTATGATAATGAAGAAAAGATGCCAATAAATATTTTAGGACATGAACTAAGAGTTTTTAAAAGACAACCGTTAGGGAAATTAGTGTATAAACTTGATGAAAACGGAGAAGAGATTGTAGAAGATGAAAATGGGAAGAGAGTTTACTATGAATGTCCAAATTAAAAAGTTTTTAAGCCTTGCAATTGTTGTAACAACTGTTTTACTGATTATTGTGAATGCAGTGCCTACTACAAAAATAAAAAAAGTAGATACATCAAATATGTGTGATGAGATACCAGTAAAATTAGTAAGTCTCAATCCCTATATACCGACAAATGAAAATTTTGAAATAGCGTATGTATTGGGTGATAAGGGTAATATTTATGTGCTGCGCTGTATTGATGGAAAGTATGATGTTGATTTATGGCAGCCTGAATTTTGGGACAGTGTTGAGATTACCGATTTATGTGTAGGATATCTTATGTCATACGCATTAGCGATAGACAAAAATGGGTGGATTTATATTTGGGATAAAGAGTATGAGGTCGGTAGCAGAACCACAATAGAAAGCAAGAAAGAGGAATGGAATATAAAACGGTTAGACAATATTCCAAAGGTGTCTGATATTTTTGCAACATATAATCAGTTTGTCATTGTAACGGAAACAGGGAATGCTTACAGATGGCATCCGAAAGAATGTCAATGTCCTGATATAGATGAAATGGAGCACATAGATGTAAAACTGCCCATTTTAAAAGTTGTCGCTATAGAGAATGAATTACTCATTCTTGATCAGAGTCATGTGCTATGGAGTATAGAAAACGGGATTTCAAAGTGTCTGCAAAAAGATGTATGCAATATCGTACAAGGATACAATGGCTTTGCGGCTCAAATGATGAATGGTGAAATATATGTACATCATATCCCTTTACTTGAAGAAGGCTATGAAAAAACAGTATTTGCAGATAAGTATGAGGCGTCAAAAATAGTATTTGATGGAAGTCCCTCTTTGCTGTCTGTAAGCGGCAAAGCGGCAGTAGTGTGTATGGATGGAGACAAATTATATAGATGGGGAAGAAAGGGCAAAAGAGCATGGTTTGGCGTGTACGGGGGAAATGAAGAGGTCTATGAGGCTCCTGTTAAAATAAACATAGACAAGCCTCGATATTATACTCTTATAGGAAAAGATATGATTTATATAGATAGTCAAAATAATCTGTTTGTTATGATACAAGATTAATCTCGGGATGCTGTAGATTAAGTATTGATATCCTTGTGAAAAAAGAGTCACCAATATTGGCAATATCACGCGTGTATGGAGGAATAAAGAGCTATGAAAATAAAATTTATAAGGTACATATTATATCTGATATACGTAGTGGGTGTAGCGTTCTTCTATATAAGGCATTACACAAACAGTAAATATAATGTCATACCGCGTGAATATGTTAAACAATATCTGGATGAAACATACAATATGGACTATGAATTTTTAGAAGAAAATTATTTAGTGAATAATTAGTATGTGCTGTATTAGATTTTTTTAGTGAACAGATAAAAAAGGGAAAAGGACAGGATATTTTTAATGGTAGAAGAAAACGAGGAAGAGCTGACAAAATTGATAGAGACAATAGATATTGAGGAGTTGCCTCAAATTATTTATAGGTATGAAAGTAATGATGATATTCGGGTCTATTATAAAGATTTAGAAAATCCGGAAATTAATAAAGCATTTAAAGATTACGGATTATTATCTATAAAGAGTGCATTAAATGGTAAAGGATATCTTAGGTTTACAATAAATTCCTGCCTATATACAGTATTATACGAGAAAAAGGATTATCTATTTGGCTTTTATGATAGTGACGATGATACACCGCGAGATATAAAGAGAGAAGTATGCGACTTAGAATATGGATAGGAGAATGGGGATGTCAAACATAATTACAAGACAGAAAAGATTATAGATAATTGGTGGTATTATGAGCGGAAAAGAACGGTTACGCCAATTTCTGCCAGACTGGGTGACTTAATAAGCTTTCAACCAAAAACAATGGTATAATTGTTCAGGTATGCGTATTGAGCATGTATAGCGATTCGACATAGGCATTAGACATTTTATCAACGTAGATTTACAATATAGATGTTCCAAAGGAGGAGCGTCTATATTTTTTGTATGATGACTGAAGAAATGAGTCTGTGAATGATGAAGCATAAAAAATAAAGAGTTGGCAGCATGATGGAGAATTTGTATGAAAAAAATATTTGTATGTATGGTTTTAGCAGTAATGCTGGCAGTTCTGACTGCCTGTGGAAATGAAGTAATAGAGGATAGAGAACAGAGAAACGACAGCGCTGAGGTAGAATCTGAAGAAAATGCAAGGCAGACATTGGAAGATACCGAGGCAGATTTAGAAAGTGGGGAAGATGAGGCAATGGATACTGCAGCAGATTACGGATTAGAAGATATAAATGAGGAGGAAGATTATATGGATAACACAATGAAGATTACAGCCGGAGAAAATACATTTACAGCAACATTTGCAGATAATTCTTCTGCCGAGGCATTGAAGGAACTTCTTGCCGAAGGACCGCTTACCATTAATATGAGCGATTATGCAAGCATGGAAAAAGTAGGACCGATTGGAACAAGCCTTCCAAGGAACGATGAGCAGATTACGACAGGAGCTGGAGATATTATTCTGTATCAAGGAAATGCCCTTGCTATTTATTATGATACAAACTCATGGAATTTTACCAGAATTGGAAAAATCAATGATGTGACGCAGGCAGAACTCTTAGAGGTATTTGGGGACGGGGATGTAACAGTCGCATTTTCTTTGGATTAGGTTTTGGTGCGGATTTTGAAACGTTAGAGAATGGCTTGTTTCTTAAAATCGTCAATATGACTTAGAAAATATCCATTATTCAAGGGTTTCCAATGCCCCTATGAACTTGTAATGGATAGTAAGTCGTTGAATTTTCTGCCCGTCTATCTCTACGGGTTCAGAAACAAGAATTTTTTCTATGAGTTGATTGATTATCTTAAAATTGAGTTCTGTTATCTCTGCATAACCGCTTATCTGCTCCGTAAACGGGGTGATTGCGTTACCTCGGCTTTCCGTTTCTTCTCGTTCTGCTTTTTCTTTTCGTTGGCTACACGCTGTTTCGCCTGTTCCAATGCCTGCAATACTTTTTCTAAGTTTCTACTTGCGTCATTTTTGTTTTCAAAATCGCTACCAAAAGGTAAACAATATTCAGTTTTCATATCATTTTTCTGTCTTGATTTTTTCCAACAAACAGGAAGTTATAGTAAATAACCTATAGCGATGAAAAGATAACTATACAAGCATTTCCTGTTTAATCTTAAATACATTACACCGCTAAGAACAGAAAATATCATAGTAGAAATTCCGTTCCATATTTCAAGTCCTACTCCTCTTGATACGAAATGAATCGCTCCCCATGTCATAGCCAATATAATACCGCCAAAAGGAATTGAACTTTCTTTTTTCAACAAGGTTTCAATCGCTTTTTGCCCATATATTATGATTAGAATAACAAGCATTACTTCAAATATATAGTATAAATACTGCGCACAATATTGGAATACGGTTTTCCCCTGTGCTTCTCCAATGAACTTTAATGTATGCCAATCAATGAAAGTCATAATTTTACAGCCAATGAAGCAAGCAAGTATTACTATCCAATTTTTCAAAGAAATCTTCTCCCTTTTGCTTCCCCTTTCTGGAAAATGATAATATTTCCTTGAAAAAAGCAGGAGAACACCAATGAAAAACGCCCACATAAAAACCATTATGATACAATGAATACTTCTTTGCTGCATTGTATAATTCTGTATGTCTACATGCAGAAATATAACTTCAATTCCAAATATTGACAGCAATTCAAGCATAAATCCTCCAAATGAAAGTAAACTCAGCCATAAATATTTTGTCCATTTTACTTCTTTAACCATTATCTTCTCCTTATGAAATTCCGATTTTTCACTTTTTGCAACTTCCCGACAAATGGGAATTTAACTACCTCTTAATTAATCGTTTAATTTTGGGAAGTATGAAACTCCCTAACAAATATAAATTACACAGATATACAAATAGATTTCCAATATACGAATAAAGAGTAAAGCGTCCTTTCATAGCAACCTGTGCTGATAATGTCTTTGTATCAGACTGAAAGTAATCGGTCTGTGCCAACACACATCCCTTAACATTTGAAACAATCGACATTCCGTTATTTGTATGTCTGATTATATTACTTCCATTTTCAACACCACGCACAATCGCTGTCTTTGCAGCTAATAATGTCATTTCTTTCCAATCCGAAGCTGGAACAATTAGTATATCTACATTATTTCTACCTGCCTGCTGTATTTTAGACAAAAATGCCATATCAGAACATATAAACGGCGCAATTCTACCATATTCTGTATCAAAACTTTTTAGCATTCCATCTCCTTTTTGGCACAATTCTCCGATTGAACGTCCATGCTTAAAATATTCTGATATTAGTTCTCCTTGTGGATTAAATGCTACCGTTTTATTTTCCTTTAAGTCCTCGTAAGGGGTTTTCACCAGTAATGAAACAATCAAATAAATTTCTTCCTGTTTTGCCATATCCGACGCTCGTTGCAAAAGCATATTTTCATCTTGTTTTAAAACCGCTCCATTCAGTTCAGACCAAAAAACAATCTTTGCACCTGCTTGTGCTTCCAATTCTGTTTTTAGGAAAAGTTGATCAGCTACTGATGATAGTTTATTGCTTGTATTGGTAATGTTTTCATCAGTAAATGTATTGGTATAAAATGTAGAATATACATCTGTATCATTATTTAACAGCTCTGAAATCGGAACGGTTACTCCAGCGATCCTGACACTTTTATCTGAATTTCCTACAAAATGAAACATTACAATTCCATAAGCAAATACTAATCCGATTACAGAACAATATATGGTAATGTATTTTTTGATGTATTCTTTTTTGCTTTTATTGTTCCAAATCCATATAACTACTGCCGCCGTCCATGATATTAAAAAGGTGATTCCGTAAATCCCTGTTACCGTTACTATTTGTAGCAGGTATAGATTTTGGTATTGTGTATATGCGTCAGACAACCCGCCCAATGCAGGGTATATCAGATAAATGATATACTCTATTGATACCATTATACTTGCAAAAATAACAGTATCTTGAAATTTCATTTTTGATTTTGACCAATAGATATATGGTAAAATTTTCAGAAAAGCTAACAAAAAAGCTACCACTATACATATTTTTATATCCATTCCGATGGCTTTTTCAAACTGGAAAACAAACCCGATGGCATATATTGAGCCAATTATAAGATATACTTTTCGGGTATGATTGAGAGAAAGCATATGTAAAAACAAAATTGGATAAATCCATGCAAAGAACGGGATACACCATTCTCCATTGGACATTACATAAATTAAAAAAGTTAAGATTATAAAAACTGCAAATCGGCTATTTTTCATTGCTAAACTCCTTACTTACATTCTCTATAAACTTCAATTTGTAGAATTGTTCAATGTCATTATCTTACCACAAAGACATACACAGTTCCATTAAATTATGCTTAGTCTCCCTTTGCCTTATTATTAGCAATCATCATCTGCCTTGTCAGCTTGTATATGTCGGGAAAGTCGGCAACAAGCGTGTCCAGTTTCCGCTTTGCTCTGTTCTCCAAACTGATAAATCAGATTGATTTCATCAGCGTTAAAAGGTATCTGAAAATTTGCGCCCTTGCATAAACGCTCCACGTCCACACACTTAGGGAGATTTCTTGTCAGTTCGTAATTATCCCTCGCTGTGATTGTTCCATGACTGTCGGTCTGCCTTATCTCAACTTCACACTGGCTTTTCTGCTCCAGCACAAGCCACTGATAGTTATCATTTTTTTGGTAAATACAGTCTGATGCGCATTGGAGTGTGTTCTGTTGCGGATATACTTGTCGGCGGTGCTGATATATGGTTGTCTTCCGTTGATTGTCGGGAGATTGGATTGAGGAAGTCCCTTTTTTATTTGTATTTGTTTGTCACATCTCCGCACTATCCAGCATCTCTCGGCACTTAAGCAGGAATGTTTCGGAAGCCTTTGTGAATATCTGATACTTTTTCCAGACAAGGTTCATACTGTCTTCCATCCGTGGCTCAAGGGGGCGGAAACAGAGGCTGCTTTTGCCGGAAACATTAATGATCTTATCAAGACAGATGGCATATCCCATGCCTTCGTCCACCATGAGCGAGCCGTTGAAGAGGAGGTTATAGGTTGCCGCAATATTTAATTTATCTACACTGCAATGGAAAAGAGCAGGGAGATTTGAATCATGTATCATCTGTCTGGACAGGATAAGCGGTTTGTCCAGCAGGTCTTCCGGCGCAATGATTTCTTTTTCAGCCAGAGGGGAATCCCGCCGCATTAAGACACCGAAGCTGTCCTTGTAGGGAATCCTCATATATTCATATTTTGAAGTATCAATTTCTCCAAATAAAAGACCAAAATCAATTAGTCCTTTATCCATGTCCTCTGTAACAGTGACCCTGTCCCCGCTCACAATATGGAAGTGAACCTGCGGGTATTCGTTTTGTATTTTCTGAGCCACCTTTGCCAGCAGTCTGACACCGTCTGTTTCCCCGGCACCGATTGTGATATCCCCGGCAACGGTTTCATCTGACAAAGAAATCTCATCTTCCGCTTTCTTCACAAGTTCCATGATCTCCTCTGCTCGTTTACGGAGGATCATTCCCTCTTCTGTCAAAGTTACACGGCGGTTTCCCCGGATAAACAGCTGTTTGCCCAATTCATCTTCCATTTCCTTAAGCTGTCTGGAAAGCGTAGGCTGCGAAAGATGCAAAGATTCGGCAGCCCCTGAAATGCTCTGTTCTCTCGTGACAGCAAGAAAATATTGTAAAACTCTGAGTTCCATAGTAATCCCATGCCTTTCCGTAGTTGTGAAAATGCCATGTCTTTGGCATTTTTCAGTGTGGATTTGATGTATACAGCGTACCACGGACAAATATAGCCGTCAAGCATGGAAACGCATTAAATATAATTATTTGCTATCAAATAACCTGTCTTGCTATAATCAAAGGCAGAAGGGTATATAGTGGTTTTTGCGAATATGATTCAGGTAGATGAAATGACATAATGACTGAAATAAAGGAAAACAGAATGGGAATGGAGCCAATTCTGTCATTATTGTTAAAAACAGCAATTCCGCTGGTATCGTGATACTGCTGTTTATAGGGGCATATCTTGCCGCTGGCAGGATAAGGAGAGTAAGTCTTACGGTGTTGATTTCTGATAGATACTTTAATATGCTCGGTAACTATATTTATCTATACGGCATAAGTATTTGCTATGTGAATGAAAGCGCATTACAATATAAGCAGAAAGTGTGCAGTCATACCTGCCAGTATACTTATTTTTACCTTTGCACCGGTCGGATGTGGTCACTCAGACCGTGATGTCAGCGTGACAGTGGCACCCCCGGTAAATGAAAATTTAAATAGTAATGCATCGGAGCCGGTTGTTTCTGTACCTCTATGATAATGAAATTGCAATGGTTCTGATCAACAGTGTGGAGCAGTGATGATAAATAAGAAAAGAGATGGGACGATGGGCAGTGAAAATAATGATGAGGCTATTATCCAGAATTTAGTGGATGCGGGCTGCGACAGGGACACCATTACAGCTTTTGTAGAGGATATCCATGAAGAAAAGATAGCAGAGGGGCTGAAACTGCTGGCAACACACAGGCGGTCTCTGCTGGATGACCTGCATAAAGAACAGAGACGGATAGACTGTCTCGATTATTTGATTTATAAAATGGAAAATGGTCAAAGGGAATGATAAAAATGGAAGGAGTTTATTTGATGAAAACAATTGAAAACCAGATTTTTGACATGGAACGGGCTCTATATGCAAGCAGGAGTATCGCTCTGAAAGACTGTGCCTTTGACGGACCGGCGGACGGTGAGAGTGCCTTGAAGGAAAGTGAGGATATCCGTGTTTCAGGTTGTTTTTTTAATCTCAGATACCCGCTCTGGCATGACAACGGGCTTACCATCGCGAATTCGAAAATGACGGAGCTTTGCCGTGCGGCGCTGTGGTATTCCACAAACATTGAGATTACAGATACAAAACTTCATGGGATCAAGGCGCTGCGGGAATGCAGCAAGGTAAAAATGAGGGGATGCGATATTATTTCGCCGGAATTCGGGTGGTCAGTACAGGATATCAGGATGGAGGATTGTACGGTACAGAGTGAATATTTTATGATGCGTTCCGAGCGTTTGGACTTTAACAATGTAGAACTGAAGGGGAAATATTCTTTCCAGTATATTCAGGATTCCGTGTTTGAGGGATGTACTTTCGATACGAAGGATGCCTTCTGGCATGCAAAAAACGTAACAATCCGCAACAGCGTCGTAAAAGGGGAATACCTTGCATGGTATTGTGAAAACGTTACATTTGAAAACTGCAGAATCATAGGGACACAGCCCTTGTGTTATTGCAAGAACTTAAGGCTGATAAACTGTGAAATGGTTGATGCGGATTTGAGCTTTGAAAAATCAGATGTAGAGGCAACGATTACCACGCCGGTAGTGAGCATCAAAAATCCCTTGTCTGGACATATCCATGTACCATGTGTGGAGGAAATCATCCGTGATGATATGGATTCCAAGGCTGAAATCGTGGTACAGAAGCAGTGCTGCTGTGCATGATGAAAGGGACGGTAGGCACATTGACGGTGCAGAGAACTTTCACACAGGGTTTTAAAGCGTGGCTCCTGACCGGGCTTGGTTCTTCTGCCTGTGCCATATTTAGCGTCGTTTACAGTTTTCAGATAATCATTGGAATAGAGTTCAATAATCATGCTGCAATATTTATTATCATCTCCGACTAATTCGGACGGAGCATTTCCGCGAGCATATGCAATAATTTCTTTGGCTAAGTTTTGTACGCTGCCCGAAGTGACATCTTCTCCTTTGTGTGAAGCCAACTTAAGAAACTTATCATCTGTTCTCATTTCTTCCGGAATTTGAGAATGCCAGTTATCCATGAATTCAGAGAAATGCTCTAAATTATGTTTCATGGCTTCGGTGTACTTTTCGATACTGCCAAATTGTTGAATAGCAAGTCATCGGCGCTATTGTTTTTAAAATCTTCTTGAAATAGTCGGCATTTGCTTGCTATGTGTCTGCATATACTCTTCTTTTACTTTGTCAATGGTTTTTCCGCCAATGCCAAAGTTTTTGTCCGACACTTCCTTTATGGTGGTTACAAAAAATTCTTGTGGTATTTTCATAATTTCAGAAGATATTTCTGTTAATTGCTTTATCAGTTCCTCTTTTTGCGCATCTGATAAAACGCCGCTTTCTACTGTGATATAAGGCATTTCTTATTTCCTCCCGTTTTCCTCTCTAATTTTCTCCATGGTTAAATAGCTTCCATTCTTCGCTATATGACATATTTTTATAGGACGGATCCGCTAAAAGCTTCTCGTAGAACATTAACTTTTTTTGTGTCAGATCAAATGCGTTCTGCAAATTAGCCATTTGTTTTTTAATATCCTCCATATGATTTTGAACCATAACAAAACGCTGTTCAAGGGTTTCTCCGCCTTGTATCAGCAGCGTAACATATTCCTTAATGGACTGAATAGGGATATTTGCCATACGCATACACTGTATCATCTTTATCCATTCAATATCTTCGTCTGTATATTGTCTGTATTTTTGGCTGCTTCTGGCTATTTGGGGCAACAATTTTTCTTTTTCATAATATCTCAAGGTTGCTGTTGATAACCCGGTTATTTTGGCGGCTTCCTTTGCTGAATACATATCAATCCACCTTTCTGTTTCATCATAAACTATGAAGTGCGCTTCAAGTCAATAAAAATTATACTATTATCCGTTGCAGAGCCAAATTCAGCCTTATATCCATGTGTCTTTAGCAGAGCAAGGATTTCTTTCATCATGGCGGTTCCAATGCCAAATCCGCGATATTCTCCCTATATTCTAGCATAATTTAGATGACACAGCGATGGATACTTCTCCGTGATAGATTGCGGTGTGCTGATTGCTTATAGAATCAGCAGCCACTATTTAGATGATATGGATTGAGAAACAATTGCAAGAATTGAGAGAGTTTATTGGAAATAGATATACATTGTGGTATTTTAGAAAAGGAGGAGGAAAGCAGGTTATGTGCGAATGTGTATTTTGTCATAAAGAAAAGATAATAACGGATTTTGTATATGAGGATGAGCTTGTGATGGCGTTTATGGATATGGAGCCGATTAATGAAGGACATATATTATTGGTTCCGAGACAACATTATTTGGATGTTGATGAAATTCCGGATAATTTACTGGCACATTTGATGATTGTGTCGAAGAAAATTGTAGCAGCTTTAAAAGAAATATATCACCCAAATGGTTATAGCATTATGCAAAATGGCGGTGAATTTAATGATATAGGGCACTATCATCTGCATATTTTTCCGAGATATGCGGAAGATGGATTTGAATGGGCATATGGTAGTGAAGAAAAGGCTGTAAATTCTGAAATAGCAAAACGGATAAGAAAATGCATAGAAAGTAATTTGTGAGGTAGAAGAGGATGAACGTGATATTAAAAGGGCGGATGATAACGATGCAAAGACAGTTGCAAACAGAATCATTTGTTTTACGAAGAAGTTAGAGGTGATGCTATGTCTGTCTATTTTAACAAGAGGAATGCGAAGATTGCCAAAAGGACGTTTATGTGCCAGAGAGATGAGCTTACAATTCGGGGGACTGAGTACCGACCAGAGGGGGAATGCCTGCCAATTGCTATTGTAAGTCATGGCTTTATGGCTTTTCAGGATACAGTCCGACAGTATGCTGTAGCGCTGGCAGAGATGGGATATGTTTCATATTGTTTTGATTTTTGCGGCGGGTGTGTTATAAAAGGCAAAAGCGATGGTAACACAACGGAAATGTCTGTTTTAACAGAAGTGAAGGATTTAGAGGCTGTCATTCAGTATGCTCAAAGCATGGAATATAGCAATTCGAGAGAGATTGCTTTAATGGGCTGCAGTCAGGGAGGTTTTGTATCTGCTTCTTTCCGCGGGGAACCCGTAATTTTGAAGAGATAAATTTTGCCTTATATAAAACCGGTGGTTTAATTCTTGACAATGACATTGTCCTTTTGTACAATTAAACCATTGGTTTAATTATTGAAAGGTGGTATATATATGGGGATTTTTTCGGGAATTTTATGTTTCATTTGTTTTTGCTTGTTATCAGCAAAAGCAGCAAGCGCAAAACTACATTTAAAAAGGCTGGATAGAATACTGATTAAACTTCACAAGCCCGTCAGTGCATTTTTGATTATAACTTGTACTGTACATATTTTGTATGCTATTCCAATACTAAAAAACCGTGATTCGCTTGTGGTGATATCAGGAATTGCTAACGTAGTGCTTATGGTCGTGTTGATTTGCCTGTGTCATGTGATAAAAGATAGAAAGAAAAAGATGCTGTGGCATAGGATATTGACTATTCTTATGGCAATCGGTATCATAGGACATTTTACGGCATATATAATAGATTTCAACAATTATCAGAAGAGTGTGGCAAATATACAATTTGCCGATATCGATTTGGAAAAAGTGGAAGATGGGACGTATAGGGGAGAGTTCGATGCAGGTTATATCTATGCCAAAGTAGAAGTTGAAATCAAAGATGGTGCGATTGTCTCGATTAGTCTTTTGGAACATAGGAATGAAAGGGGTAAACGCGCGGAAGACATTATTGATGATGTAATATCAGAACAGAAAACTGATGTAGATGCGGTAAGTGGAGCTACCAACTCTAGCAATGTTATAAAAAAGGCGATTGAAAAGGCAATATCATCACTTTTCATGCAGTACAAGCCTTATCCGTTTTTATAATCTTTATATAGATACACCATTTAGCCCATGACAAATGCTAATTGCCGTTCATATATCTATATGTTACAATGCATCTTGGAATGGAAGGAAAAAAGGTTGTTGAGGAATTGGTATGAAGAACAAAATTTTGAGTAGATATTATCTGGTTGCTGTTCTCTGTGTTCTGTTTTTATCCGGTTATCCGCTTTTTATGGGGATGCGCGTTATCAAGGATATGTTTGTTGACGGAACTGTTTTGAAAGAAAATTATCCAAAGTACATTATTCCGTATACCCCAATCTGTATTGCTATTTTGGTGGGTGTGCTTATATTGCCGTTATGTATTAGGATGTTCAAGCGGTTCGCATTGCTTGGAGGTTCTGTAGCAGCCACCGTGGTGTTCTTCATTATCGAAACGCTGTTTGAAAAGAAAGTTGTGGTTACGACAGCGGAAACGGTTACAAAGCTTGAAGACTGGCAAATGTTTATGTGCTATACGCCGCCTGATGGATGGGGAGAAACCGTAACTACATATAAAACACAAACAGCAGCCGATATTTTGATGGGTGACTATCACCCCGCTTTTAAGTTGCATTTTTACATTATTTCTGTCGTACTGATTCTTTCGATACTAAATTGTCTCTATGGATTTGGGCAAGTGATAAAGACCGGAGAGAAACAACGCCTAAACTCGTTGATTTTGCAGTCGATTTGCTCCTTGGCGTTTCTTGGACTCTGTATTCTTGCTTGCTTTACCGCTTTCTGGCGGGATGGAAGTATTCAGGTGTCGCCGTTGTCCGCTTCTTTGATGGCAGTATTCTTCATTCTTCTGGGTGTGACTGTCGGTATTTTTACAGGCTCATTTCTTTTGGGTAAGAGCAAATTTGTTTCAATAAAGATTCCGGCGATTGTATCCTTAATCATGACACTTCTTATGTATGTCGGTGAAATGATTCTGCTGCATGGACACTTATATAGCTTTGGCATAGGATTCCTATTTGACAGCATACCCGGAATTGTCCTTGCGCCCATCGATGTGCTGGTTATTATCGTGTCGGGCTGTGTGACTGCTTTGGTATGTGTATTGCTCAATCGAAAGTATGAGAAAGGTATATTTGAGTGATACAAATTTAAGAGCACTGCGACAGCCACAAGACGTTCAAGGAAAATTCCCTTAAATTAACATTTCATAAACAAATGTTAAACAGGGAAAAGAAAGTGGCTTGAAATCTTGAAAATAGCGATTTTACAAGGGTTTAAGACACTTTTGATTTTGGAGAAAAGTATCATAACTTATCGCAGAATGGTGTAGTTTGAAGAAAAATTGGTGTCAAAATGGTGTACAAATCAGACTGATAAAATAACGTATTTGTGCGAAAAAACGATATAAAATTATTGTTCGCAGGAAGTGCAATCCATTAAGGAAGAATTATCTGATATAAAGACGGATATACAAATGTTGGTTGCTTTTTTAGCAAAACCATACAAACAGAGGAAGCAAATGGAGGATTGAAAAATGTACGAAGAAAAATCAATATTTGAACAAATGGGCGGAACTTAAACAGAAATAGATGAAGAAGCTAATGAAATGTTGGATAGAATAATACAGCAGTATTTAAAAAGGAATAAGCCGGAAAAGACAGATTCCACAATGGAAATGTGGCAGATTCGGGAGCATGCTAAGATGATGGCGGAGGAAGTGGTCTTTCGTGAAATCATCTATGTTTGAGCATAAAATTTGCCGTTGTTCTGTGCTTGCATGATTACCAGTGATAATGAAATATAGACAAGTGGACGGAATGATTTGAAGGTAGCACGGGGATACGGAGATTATATTGATGAGAAAGTATGTCAAAAAGTGATGCTAAATGAAAAAGTGACGTTAAAAAGTGACATACTTTTTCAAAATATTGATGTAAAGAAATAGAATTCCATTGATATTCGCGGATAAATTAGGTACAATTTCAAATATCAATGGATAGAAGGTGACGATATTGGCATTAGTAAATATTGGTTCTGAAACAGAGCAAATTGAATATAAAAAGAGTATTGGTGAGTTAAAGGAAGCAATGTTTTCTATTGTTGCTATTTTGAATAAGCACCAGAAGGGTGAGTTGTATTTTGGTGTGAAAAATAATGGAACTGTAATCGGGCAGGAAATTAATGATGAATCTTTGCGAAAAGTAAGTCAGGCAATCGGAAATCATATTAAACCCACCATTTATCCAGAGATAAAAATACAGCAATTTGGTGATAGAGAGGCTATCTTAGTACGCTTTGAGGGCAGCAGATGCCCATATCTTGCTTATAATGTTCCAAGAATAAGAGTAGCAGACGAAGATCTTGTTATGGATCAGGATACTTATGATGCTATGATTCGCAAACGTGATAATGTTGATTATTCATGGGAGAAGAGAGTATCTAAGTACATAATTGGTGACGTGAAAGAAGATGCTTTTTTGGAGTATCTGAGTAAGGCAAAAGAAGCCGGACGAATTGATTTTGAAGACACTGATGTGAAAACTGTTTTGGATAAATTGGAACTGATAGAGGGAAACTATCTTTTAAATGCGGGTGCTGCTCTTTTCTGTGATTGTGGTATTGTCAATGAATTGCAGATTGCGAAATTTGCGTCTGATGAGCGTCTGACATTTACAGACATACGCAGATACAGCGGTTCTGTTATGGAATTAAAGAAAAAAGCGGAGCAATATATTATTGATGCTATGGATTGGCGTGTCGAGTTTGGAAATTTAACCAGAAGAGAAATACCGGAAATTCCATTAGATGCAATCAGGGAGGCGATTACAAATTCTTTTGGTCATAGAATGTTCGACAGTGGTCAGAGCAATGAAATTACTATTTTTAAAAATAGGATTGAGATATATAATCCGGGTGCTTTTCCAGCAAATAAAACACCGGAAAGTTATGTGTCGGGAAATCAAAGACCCATTCGTAGAAATCCATTGATTGCCCGTACATTATATTATTCTAAAGATATGGAAAGCTTTGCAACCGGATTAAAGCGTATTAAGGATACTTGTGATAAAGCAGGATGCAGGGTGGAGTTTGAAACACCAGATGATGGTTTTGTTGTTGTATTTTATCGGCATGGTACTCAAAAATTGAGCGGTACCGCTCAAAAAACCGCTCAAAAAGAAGAAAAGACCGCTCAAAAAATCACTCAAAAAGAAGAAAGAATCAATGCGCTACTTGAATATTGCAAAGAACCGAAAGACAGGGATGAAATGATGAAGTTTCTTGGTATAAAGCACAGAACCACATTCCGAAGCGATTATCTGAATCCATTATTGGATGAGGGAAAAATTGCAATGACAATACCTGATAAGCCGCGAAGCAAGAATCAAAAATTTTATTCGGTTTAACTCTCATGAAATATTGGGTTTGGCATTGGTGGATTCTGCAATGAATTTTAGGCAGTATTTCTTTCTCTAATGCCCTTAGATTATCCATGCTTATTTTCTTAAAACTCTAAATACTGTTATGTTTGAAAACATTGAATGTTTCGGTGGGGATGTTTTTAAATTGTCTGCTGAAAAAGTATGTCAAAAAGTGACGTCATTTATATAAAAAGGGGTTTCAGGGGACTTTTCCCCTGTCCAGAGGCACTTGTATTACAAAGTGCGTATCTGACCAAATTCCCGTAGGGAATTTGAGCGCTTGGAGACTTTAGAAATCGGAGAGAAGTATGTCTCTTTTGATCTGTTTATAACTGCAATTCATTTTTAACGATTTTCTCCATAAAATCCGTAAACGAAGATGCAACAGCCTCGCATTCTGCAAATTCCGGTTCGGCTCCATGTATAACGGAACCATCTTTTATAGAGATAGCGTAATAAGAATAGCCCCCTTTCACTGACATAACGATGGGTAGATGATTATCCCAAAATTTCTTTATTTCATTTTCCCACTCGGTATCACCTTTAGCACTTTCAAGACTGATTAATTCCCATTCATTCCACTGAAACGCTCCGATCTCCTGCATATTAAAATCTTCTGAACATAAGAACCACATTGTTTCGTCAGCGCTTATCATCTGCTTAATGTTTTTGGCAAATTCTAACCATTGTTTGGGAATATTTGTATATCTGCTTGTTATTGCTTCTGGAAGAGAAACGTTTTGCATTTCATTTACTTCAATATTCCAACCGTGTTCTTTCATGTAAGCCATAAAAGTATTTATCAATTTTTTTACCTCCATAGTATTTTGAACTCGCTAATTTTACACAAAGTTATTTTATCATAAATAATCCTTCGTGTCATTTATTGGTAAAAATATAAGAAAAGGACACTTAGAATATGCCCTTTCCAGATATACGCTTTTAAATTTTTTTATTTCTGACATGATGGAAAGAAAATCAATGAATTTCACGAGCCAAAGACAGAAAAGCCCCAGAGGGATTTGAAGACTTGGTATTTGTTACTACAAGGAATGCTCCTGTCAGTCAGAATGATACGGATCTGGTTATGAAGGTTATTTCAGACCGGATAGCCAAAGAACACGAAAAATTTAAACCATTAACGCTGCACACGCTTAGACATACATTTGCAACAAGATGCATTGAGCGTGGCATGAACCCTAAAACGGTGCAGGTTATCTTAGGACATTCGAGTGTCAATATCACAATGAATCTGTACTGCCATGTGACGGAAGACACGCTCATATCTGAAATGAGTAAATTTGAAGCAGACGAATCTGAAAAAGGTGTCAATCGTCGAATTGGTGTCAAAGTGGTGTAATTTCTAAAAATCAACTCAATAAATCTTTATTTTTCAAGGAAAATTTTCCACAATTAACATTTCATAAACAAAAATCAAATATTTCAACAACAATCTATCTCTATCCTGTATCTATAACAAAAATAGAGAAAGGAAGAGTTTAAACATGGCAAAATCAAAACTAGTGAAGGCAAATAAAAAAATTGCAGAAGGAGTAGTGGAAGGCTACAAGAAAATTGAGGAAGGAGCAGTGGGAGGTTTCGGTAGGATTGCCGATAAGTTCGTAGATAATTTTCTGACGAAAGATGGCGAATCCGTAGAAGAGGCAAAAGTGCGACTGGCAGAAGAGCAGAAAGAAAGAGAAGTAAAAAGTGAAGCAGAGCGTGAGGAACGTGAGCAGAAGCAGAAAGCAAGAAAGGTAGGGCTTGATTCATGAAAAAGAGTACGTTTGTTGCAATGATTTTGGGAACTATCGGAGGAATTTTGTTCGCGTTGGGAATGTGCATGACAATGATACCGGAGTGGAATGCATTCCGACCGGGAGTCATTATGGGAGTGAGTGGTGCGGTTGTACTGCTGATTATGGTAATGGTATGGCGTAAGATGGAAAATAAAGCGCCAATCAAACTGTCAGGTAAAACAATCGGCGCAACACTGATTGGTATTGCCGGAGCGCTGCTGTTAGGTGTTGGCATGTGTATGACGATGGTGTGGAGTCATATGATTATGGGTATCATTATCGGAATTGTGGGAATCGTAGTGTTTCTTTGCCTGATTCCGTTTATAAAAGGGTTAAAGTAGAAGCGACGCTTGTTCACAATTTGGACACAAATCGCAAACAAAATACAAACAAAATTATGATACAGTGACTATATTTAAGGCGTAAAGTGGATAGATATCTTATTGTATTCGTCGTTATATATTAAGGAGATGTCCGATGGATTTAGAGAATACGAAGGAAGGATTTATACGAAAAAGCATGAAAATAGTCAGGAGAGTTTTCTTTCTGCCGCCTATTCCTACCCTGTTGATTTCGATTCCGTCCTATGCACTTGTCATCTATGCGCTTACAGAGAAAAACGCAGAACCGGCAATTGCCTATGCTTCGTATTTGCTGTCTGCCTATGCATTAATTATTACAATCACTGGGACTGTGGGCATACTTCGTTTTGCTCAGCGGGGAATAGCAGAACATCCGCTCGTAAGAAGAATGCTGGATATTCCGCTGGTAGAAAGGTATCTGAGAGAAGACACATTCCGGGCAGAGACTGCTCTGTATCAGGGCTTTTTGATTAATCTTCTATATGTGGGAATAAAAATGTTTGCGGGAGTTCTTTACAAATCTGTGTGGTTTATAACGTTGGCATTTTATTATATCCTTCTGGCTGTCATGCGTGCCTCACTGTTGCATTATGTGAGGAATGTCAAGAAAGATAAAGCTTCTGAATGGCGTAGATACCGCTTATGCGGGATGCTCCTGATGTTTATGAATGTTGCGCTGGCAGGCATTATCGTCCTTGTAGTACATCAGAACAGCGGATTTGAATATCCCGGAATGCTAATATATGTTATGGCGATGTACGCATTTTATGCGACAATTACAGCAGTCAGAAATGTGGTAAAATTCAGTAGATACGGAAGCCCGGTTCTGCCCGCGGCGAAAGTGATTAATCTGACGGCGGCATTGGTATCTATGCTATCATTAGAAACTGCTATGTTGTCGCGGTTCGGAGCTGCCGATGATCCTATTTTCCGGCAGATTATGACTGCTTCTACGGGGGCAGGCATTAGCATGATTGTACTTGGGATGGCAGTCTTTATGATTGTGCGGTCTACAAAACAGTTGAAACGGATAAAGCAGGAAAAGGAGATGTGACGCATGATAAATATTCTTGTAGTGGAAGACGATATAAAGTTGAACCAAATCGTTTGCACTTACTTAAATGACAGCGGATTTCATGCGAAAGGGTGTCTGAATGCAAAAGATGCCTATGACGAGATGTATAATAATCTCTATGAGCTGATTATTTCTGATATTATGATGCCGGAGATTGATGGATTCGAGTTTGCACGGTCGGTCAGACAGGTAAACAAAACGATTCCGATTCTGTTCATGTCAGCGAAAGATGACCTGCTCTCGAAACAGAAGGGATTCAAGCTTGGAATTGATGACTACATGGTAAAGCCCATTGAACTGGATGAACTTCTGCTGCGGGTTAAGGCGATTCTGCGCAGGGTGAATATTGAAATGGAGAGGAAAATAACCGTTGGGAATCTGGTGCTGGACGCAGACGGCATGAGTGCGGAAATTGACGGGGAGGAAGTAAGTCTTACCACAAGGGAATTTAATATTATTTACAAGCTATTGTCATATCCGAAAAAGACATTTTCAAGGGCGCAGCTCATGGACGAATTCTGGGGTGTAGAAAGCGATACGAGCCTGCGGGCAGTGGATGTGTATGTGACAAAATTACGGGATAAACTCTCAGCCTGTGACGGATTTCAGATTGTGACGGTGAGGGGATTAGGATATAAGGCGGTGTTGCAATGAAGGTTAAAGAAAATTTATTTCCGCCGTCCCTATTTGCTATTTATTTAGGTATATTGCTCTTAATGTCCGGAATCCATACCGGACTGATTGTATTTATGGATACTGTCCACTGGAATGAACTGGCGCAGACAATCCTTCCTATGGTTTATTGGGGAATAGTGGCGATGGGGCTTACCTTGTTTACGAGACAGAAAATGCGGAGTACCTATGAAGAACCTCTGCATAAAATGGCGGAAGCAACAAGGAAAGTATCGGAAGGAGATTTTTCCGTATATGTTCCGACCATACATGCAGCGGATAAGTTGGATTATCTGGATGTCATGATTATGGATTTCAATAAAATGGTAGAGGAGCTGGGCAGCATCGAGACATTGAAAACAGATTTTGTTTCCAATGTGTCCCATGAGATGAAGACGCCCATTGCTATTATCAAAAACTATGCACAGCTTCTGCAGGCAGGGCAGCCGTCCGATCAGCAGAGGAAGGAATATGCAAAAGGGATTGAAGAGGCGGCTTCAAGGCTCTCTTCCCTGATCAGCAACATTCTGAAACTGAATAAGCTGGAGCACCAGAGAATCATACCGGAGATAGAGGCTTATGATGTGTGCAGACAGTTGTGTGAGAGTGTGTTCTTGTTCGAGGATGCAATGGAGGAAAAAGAGATTGAGCTGGAGGCAGATATGGAAGATGCGGCGATGATAGAAGCGGATCCAAGCTTGATGGAGCTGGTCTGGAATAATCTGATTTCCAACGCGGTGAAGTTTACGGAACGGGAAGGCAGTATTGTCATCCGGCAGACATCGGACGAAAACAACGTTATGGTATCAGTATCGGATACCGGATGCGGTATTGCGAAAGAGAATATAAACCATATTTTTGATAAATTTTATCAGGGAGATACCTCCCATGCCACGGAAGGAAACGGACTTGGACTTGCGCTGGTAAAGAGGGTGTTGGAGCTGATGGGTGGGGAAATTCTGGTCACCAGCGAAGAAGGAAAGGGAAGTACTTTTCTTGTGACGCTGCCTGTGGCAGGGCATAGTCTTGGAACAGGAGGAAAGTAATGGAATGGATGATAATGAAAGAAATGTATTTCCGGAAAAGGTGCAAAGAAATTATGTGGGATATGAGTATAAAGAAATCGTAGTGGATAGTAATATGGCTGCGTTACTGCTGGACGGATATGAGAATTTCGGATGGGAAGTGAATGAAAGCTTACCGGAGAGCAGTATAGGGGGGAAAACGAGCATCAGCGGCAGGACGGTGATACGGCTGAAGCGTGACCGTAAAATCCTTAATAAAGCAGAGCTTACCAGATTGCAGAGAAATTTTGAGGCGTGTGTTTCGCAAATACAGATGCTGGAGGCAAGGAAAACGTCTGTTGCAACTGCTTATGCTATAATCGTTGGTGTGGTCGGAACAGCATTTATAGCGGGCTCTACTTTTGCAGTGACGGCACAGCCGCCTCATATTATTTTGTGCATTGCTCTTGCAGTTCCGGGATTTCTTGGATGGACATTTCCGTATTTTCTTTATAAGAAGATTGCAGGCAAGCAGACGGAAAAGATTACGCCGTTAATCGAGGCAAAATACGATGAGATTTATGAGTTGTGCGAAAAGGGAAATAAATTACTGTATTGACACTGGAAAGGGTCAAGAATATGCGCAGTAGACAGGAGAGAGCTTTTCCCCAATCAGGGGTTAATAAATATGAACAAATGGAGGAAAAATCATGAAAGTTGATGCAAAATTAATGAAGTGGACAAGGGAGCCTAAGCAGTATACTGTCACGGAGGAAAGGGTAGAGATGATTACTGAACCATTTACGGATTTATGGCAGAGAACATACTATCATTTCCGCAATGACAATGCGCCTGTGTTACAGATGAGCACAGACGAGAAGTACTTTTCCTTTGTGGTAAAGACTGAATTTGATACGAAAGTGCGTTATGACCAGAGTGGAATTGTAATGTATCTGAATAGTGACAACTGGCTTAAGGCGTCCATGGAATATGAAAATGAACAGACACAACGCTTGGGTAGTGTCGTGACAAACAACGGATATTCTGATTGGGCTTCGGTGGATGTTGATGCCTCAATTAAGTCTATGTGGTTCCGCTTTAGCCGCAGGGAAAATGATTTCTGTATTGAGAACTCTGCAGACGGGCAGGACTTTAAGCAAATGCGCATCTGCCATATGTTTAATGCAGAAGATACTATTCAATTTGGGATTTATGCGTGCAGTGCGGAAGACTCTTCCTTTAAGGCATCATTTACGGATATGGAGCTCACAGAGTGCAGGTGGCTTCCACATGACGGGCAGGCACCGGATGAAGACTGAGAGAATTAACGGAACAAGGTGAGAAGGCAGAAAGATTTTTACCGTATCACATGCAAGGAACACTTAGACGATATCAAAATATTAATATCGTCCAAATGTTCATGCTGTCTTCTGCTTTATTACATTACTTTCCGAACCGGTCTGACAAATTTCCAGAACCGTTCCGGGTCATGATAGAAGTAAAAGATTCTGCCGGGAGCTGTGTCGAGACAGTAACCGGCGGAATCATAATCGTATGCTTTCATGGCAGCCTCGATTTTTTCTTCCACACATTGGTTTTCTTTCTCGAAGTCAAAGGGACCGTGCTCAAAGACGAGATATTCGCTTTCGGGTACGTCGATTAAAAGCATTTGCGGTGGAACGTCGCCGTCATAATCAAGCGGAAGGCGTACGCCATAGCACTCTGCAAGGGGGATTCCCCAACTACAGATTCTGCCGGTAGGTTCATTGATATATGCCATAATCTGACCGCTTCCGCTGTTTGCGTCATCGCCGCCCATATCGTCCAATTTGCCTTTGATGCTGTCAAGCAGACCGCAAATCGTTTCGTAGTCTTGTCCCGGAATGAGATTTTGTTTTTGCCAGAAATCCCAGTACCCGATACTTTCGTAGTTTTTAATATGCAGAAATTTATGTGCCGGAATCGTTACAAAATAAGTTTTAATTTCTTGGCTGGTGTTTTTCATATTAATTGCTCCTATTTCTGATAAGTAACAGTCGAAAGGCTTTATGATAGTCCGAAGCACAACAGGTTCCGGGTGCCTGCGGTACTCGCTGGGGGTAATGCCATAGGCTTCTTTAAAAGCACGCGTGAAGGCTTCATGTGAAGAAAATCCGTACCGTAAAGCAATATCCAGTATCCCGTCGTCGGTATCTCTGAGTTCTTTCAGCGCAAAGGCTAATCTTCGATACCGCAGATAATCCCTGAATTGCATTCCGGAAATTTCTTTGAATTTTTTGGAAATATAGAATTCGGAGTAGCCGGATTCCTTGGAAAGATAACTTAACGACAGCGATTCGCTATCATGCTTTTTGATATGCAGGTCTATTTCGCAAATCATATCTTGTATCCGCCGCTGCCATTCATACATTTTTGTAACCCCGCCAATTCATGTTTTATTTTTTGAGCCAGCTCAATTTCTTCAACTGTTCTGTACTTATTATACAGAATTAAGAAGGAATTTACTTGATTTTATTTGTGGAAAATGTGGTTCCAATATAGATAATAATTGAAAAGAGGCAATAAAAGCGTTACAGTTTATTTTAGGAGGCGGTGAAAACATGGCAAAAATCTTAGTCGTAGAAGACGAAAAAAATATGCAGGATATTATCGCTGCATATATGCAAAAAGGCGGGCATACATGTCTGACCGCAGACGATGGGGTAGAGGCATTGATGATTCTTAAGAATAGTCCGGTGGATTTGATGATATTAGACATTATGATGCCACATATAGATGGTTTTTCCGTTTGTAAAATGGCAAGAGAAATGAGCAATATGCCGATTGTCATGCTGACTGCCAAGAGCGAGGAGAGTGATAAACTGAGGGGATATGAGTATGGCGCCGATGACTATATGACCAAGCCTTTCAGTCCTAAAGTCCTGCTGGCAAAGGTCAATGCCTTGCTCCGCCGCGTATCCTCTGAACCGGCAGACACATTAAATGCAGGGGATGTTACGGTTGTGCCATCTTCCCATCAGGTTTATGTTGAGGGAGAAGAAGTTGCGCTTACGCATAAGGAGTATGAGCTGCTTTGTTTCTTCATGGCTAATCCCGAACAGGTTTTTACCCGTGAGCAGTTACTTAACAGGGTTTGGGGATATGATTTTGAGGGAACTTCCCGCACGATAGACACGCATATCAAGACTTTACGACAGAAGTTGGGTAGTGAAGGAAGACATATCGTCACGCTCATTCGTTCCGGATATAAATTTGAAAGGTAGGGGTTAGAATGAAATTATCTGATAGTTTTATGCTTCGAACTGTCCGTAAGAAAATATTGTTCATTTCAAAACTGGCAGGCTTTCTGCTGATCTTTTCCTATGTAGTTTCAGTGAATTTGGAGATTGATTCCGACGTTTCACATTTTATGTGGATACTTTTTGTGATTGCTATTGTCCTGACTGTTGACTTTTTAATGGGATATTTCATTTCAAGACCTGTTTCAAAGCTAAGCCGGACCGCACACAGGATGGCAAATTTGGATTTTTCAGAACTTTGTGATATTTCATCGGATGATGAATTCGGGGAATTGTCGGCAAGTCTGAATGTGATGTCTGACAATTTGCAGCAGGCGTTTTCCAAATTGGAGGCGGCAAATGTGCAGCTTGAGAAAGATGTGGAGATGGAGCGGCGGTTATTAGCTGAGCGCAAAGAACTTGCGGATGCTCTTTCCCATGAAATGAAAACGCCGCTTGGAGTTATCCGTGCCTATGCCGAGGGTATGCAGGATGAAACTGATGAGAGCAAAAAGCAGAAATATTCGGAGATTATAATAGCGGAGACAGACAAGATGAGTCGTCTGATTACCACTTTGTTAGATTTATCCGCTCTGGAAAGCGGTGCGTCAGCGCTTACCTATGAAAGGTTTGACTTTGTGGAATTTCTGGAAACAATTGCCGGACGGCTTTTGATCGATGTGCCGGAAGCCTGTTATGAATTACAGTACGAACTGCCGGAACAAAGTGTTTATGTTTATACGGATATAGCCCGTATGGAGCAGGTTTTGAACAACCTTATTGTCAATGCAGCAAAGAATGTATCGGTAAACGGCATTATAAAATTATCATTAGTTGAACAAGGCGGTATGCTGCACTTTGCTGTTTTTAATCAGGGCACTTGTATACCGCAGGAGAAACTCTCTAAAGTCTGGGAGAAGTTTTATCGTGATAACAATACAAAATATAACGGTTCAGGATTAGGTCTTGCCATTGTCGCGCAGGTTTTGTCCATGCAGAATTTAGAGTATGGCGCAAGAAATTTGCCGGATGGCGTCGAGTTTTTCTTCTCTATCCCCACAGTACAATAAAAGAACATCTAACGCCGAGTCCGCGCAGCGGATCTCGTAAACGAGCTATGCTCGTTTTTTTCACCGCAATTTCACACCACCACCACCTCAATTTCACTCCGCGCTTATATGATAACAGCATATAGGAGGTGAATGTATGTTTTTAGGAATCGAATGGTATTGGTGGATTGTGATTGCAGCGGTGCTTGTAATTTCTATTCCACTGAAAGTAAAGTTTATGAAGTGGTGGAGTAAACGTGAACAGGATAAGAAAAAGGTACGGTACGAAAGATGGGGTGATGAAGAGTGATTGAGGTTAAGAATTTGACTTATTCATATGGCAAGGATAAGCAGGCGTTGCACGGGCTGAATTTTACGGTGCAAGACGGAGAAATTTTTGGATTTTTGGGTCCGAACGGAGCGGGGAAGTCGACAACGCAAAAGATACTGACAGGAATTTTGAAAGGACATGGGGGAAAGGTATCGTTGCTCGGACAGGATATTTCGACCGCACACACACAGAGTTTTTTTCAAAAGATAGGCGTCCTTTTTGAATATCCTTATTTGTATGCAAATTTAAGCGCAGTGGACAATCTGAAATATTTTTCATCGTTCTATCCGAAAGCACAGTTGCGTGATGTGAATGAGTTATTGGAAGAATTGGAATTTAAGAGAGATTTTTTGAAAAAGCCGGTTTCTTCTTACTCGAAAGGTATGCGGCAGCGGGTGAGTATGGCGAGAGCTTTAATCAGTAACCCGAAGCTGCTGTTTTTGGACGAGCCGACGAGCGGACTTGATCCTACAGGCGCAGTTTTATTTCGAAGAATTATTGAACAGGAGCGTAGGAAGGGGACGACAGTATTCCTGACGACTCACAATATGCTGGATGCCGACCTGCTTTGCGATCGAGTGGCTTTCCTGTCCGGAGGAAATATTGTTGCACTGGATACTCCGCGGAATCTGAAAGAACAAAACAGCAGTAAGCGCATCGTGATTACCTATTTGCATCAGAGGAAAAGGGAAGAAAGAACTCTGGATGCATCGGAATTGGAAACGGGTATTCCTTTTTTGCATGATGAAATTCTCAGTATCCATTCACAGGAGCCCACATTAGAGGATATGTTTATCCGATATACGGGCAAAGGGCTGAGCTAATAGGCGTATGCAGGAGGAGGTTAGAGTGATGAAAAGTTTTTGTTCTTTGTTTAAAAAGGATCTCAAACTCTTGGTATCGGGAAAGTTTTTCCTCATGTCGATAGGGTTTCTCTTTCTTTATACATTGTATGTGAATTTGGGGTATGTCAGGATTATGGACGCCGGGATTTATAATGTATATCTATATGACCCGGTGGGAACACAGAAGACAATTTCTCCGTCAGTGCATAAGATTTCCACGAAGGAAGAGTTCGATGGTGCACTGCTTAACGATACAAACAGCGTAGGTATTGACGTCGGTACAGGCGAGCCAGAGCTGGTATTTTACAGGGGAGCGGAAGGTATGGACAGACACCGGGCTGATTACGCGTCAGCGCTCATGTATCCGTCAGAAAGCCTCCATGCCGAGGTTATTGGCTGCAATACACCGGAGCAAAAGGCACGTAAGGAAATTACATGTGAACTATTGTTTTTTGAGATTGCGGCTGTCGGTTTTCTTGGAATTGCCTCCGTGTTGTTTAAAGAAAAGGGGATGGGTGTCATTCGAGTCCATGCCGTGCTGCCAATACGAAGAAATCTGTTTCTTCTATCCAAGCTGACCGTTTTTTTGCTGTCTGATCTTGTTTTTGCCGTTCTGCTTACGGCGCTTAATGTCGGATTGGCAGATATGGCAGCTATATTGCCCGCAGTACTGCTTCAAACGATGATTTTGTCAGTTATTATGGCGCTGACGGGATTAATTTGCGCTTTATTGTTAAAGGATTTTCGCCAGTTTACGTTGCTGTATCTATTGATTACCATATTTGCTGCGACACCGGTTTTTATGGCTGCCAATACGACGGTAAAGCCGGAATGGATTCGTTACCATCCGTTTTACCATATTTATATGGGATTGAAAAATGCGTACTTTGGAATGCCGGTAGATAATCTGCTTTATTATGCGGGCTGTATGGCGGCAATCATGGCGTTGTTTGCGGGGGCATGGTATGTATTTCACAGAGAGGTAGAAAAGGAGGGGTAAGGAGGCATGAGAGGTTTACGGTATCAACTAAAAAGTATATTACATGACAAGTTCTGTCTGATGACTTTCCTTCTGCCGATTGCGGTTGCGGCAGCTTTGAATTTTGCCGGCAGTATCGATTTTTCTTCTTTGGATGAACCATTGTGTTTTGGCGTTTTGAAAGAAGACTTATCCGTACAGACTATCGAATGGCTGGAACGATACGGAACAGTTACAACTTATACAACGTCAGAAGAGCTGACAGAGGCAATTAATGAACCGTCAACGAATCTGATTGGTGTGAGGGCAGACGGAGACGGTATTCAAACGCTTGTGTCCGGTGACGAATTGGATATTTTTCGTCAAACCGCCGATACGCTCCCGATTCTGTACGCACAACGTGACATTGCTTCGCAGGAGACAATTCAGGTTTTAGAACGTCCTGATGTAATGGCGGGTTTTCAAGATTTGTTTATTGCTGTCACGCTTATCGTGGCTATGTTTATGGGGTGCACGTTTAATGCGATGAACATTATCTCCGAGAAAGAGGACGGCGTGGCTTTTGTCAACGAGATTTTACCGATGACGCACAGAGAATATTTGATACAAAAGATGATTGTCGGATTCATATGCGGTAGTTTGTCAGCGTTTGTCACGGCATGTATATGCTTCCCGCTGTCTGTGCAAAATGCAGTTCTAATGCTGCTGCTCATTGTACTTTCGGCATTTGCAGCCGCCTTAATTGGTTTGTTTATCGGTAAGATTTCAAGCGGATTGATGGTCGGTGTGACATATATTAAAATCGTAATGCTGCTGTTTATGGCAGTACCGATTGTCAGTTTCCTTGTGAAGGTTAGCAACCCGTTCCTTGCGGCAATGTTCTATCTTGTTCCTTCACAGGCAGCTTTCGAGGGGATTATGGATTTATCGGCAGGCAGAAGAACGGTGCCGATAACAGATATTCTGATTATTTTGGTGCACTGTGTGATTTTGGTGTCGGCGTATTTGCTTACTTCTAGGTGGAAAAAGAAGAATATCTGATATATAATGCGGCAGTTTTTATAATATAAATTGATTGAGAAATGTGTGCAGATATACTAAAATAAACGCAGGCTTAACAGCTTGCGTTTATTTTAGTATAGGGGGAAACGATTATGACCAAAACATTTTGCTTCGATGATGTTCCGGTGCTTGAAACGACCGGAGGAAAACTGAAAGGATATTTTTACAACGGGGAATATATTTTTAAGGGAGTGCCATATGCTTATGCGGATAGATTTCAGATGCCGAAGGAAACCAAATGGGACGGGGTAAAAGAAGCAAATTCCTATGGATTTGTATGTCCGCTTATGAAGAAAGATACTCCCTGCGCAGAATTGTTGGTGCCACACCGCTATTGGCCGCAGGATGAACATTGCCAGAATCTGAATATCTGGACCAAGAGTCTGGATGGCGGAAAGAAAATGCCTGTTGTTGTGTGGCTGCACGGAGGAGGATACTTTGCGGGTTCTTCAATCGAGCAGGCTGCCTACGACGGATTTAATATGTGTATGAATGGGGACGTAGTAGTCGTGTCTATTAATCATCGTCTGAACATTCTCGGATATCTGGATTTATCTTTGTTTGGTGAGAAATACAAGAATTCAGGCAATGCAGGTCACGCGGATATGGTTGCGGCGCTTAAATGGATTCACGACAATATTACATTATTTGGCGGTGATCCTGATAATGTAACAATTTTCGGGCAATCAGGCGGCGGGATGAAAGTTGCGGATTTGATGCAGATTGCAGAGGCGGATGGACTCTTCCACAGAGGACTTATCATGAGTGGTGTAAATGATGCGCTGCATATGCCGCCATGTACGGGAGATGGAAGGGAAATTGTCACGGAGATTTTGAAGGAACTTGATATCCCTGAAAATGAGGTGGAAAAACTAGAATCGGTTCCGTACTATGAACTTGTGAGGGCATATATGAAAATCAGTCCGGCAATTGCAAAGCGGGGAGGGTATATTGGCGGCGGTCCGCTCGTCAACGATTATTACAAAGGAAATCCGCTTGATTATGGATTCAGGGAGCATGCATTTGGGATTCCGCTTATGGTGGGAAGTGTATTCGGCGAGTTTGCATTTATGCCAGTGCCGTATGATAAGAATGTGCTGACCGAAGAGCAGATGAAAGAGGTTATCAAGCCTGTATACGGAGAACATACCGAAGAGATGATGGAGCTGTTTCGAGAGACTTTTCCCGGGAAAAATCCGACAGATCTGCTTTTCATTGACCGCGTGATGAGACAGCCTTCAAAGCGTCTTGCCAGACTACATGCTGAAAAATGTAATATAGGCACTTATCTGTACGAATTTACGTTGGAGTTTCCTATATATCATGAGAAAATTGCATGGCACTGCTCCGATATTCCGTTCTTTTTCCATAATACGGAGCTGGTGGAAGTGTGCCAGATTCCCGGCGTTAGAGAGAGGCTGGAGACACAGATATTTGAGGCATTTATGTCATTTGCGAAGGACGGAAAGCCGCAATGTGTTACATTACCTGCTTGGGAGCCTGTGACACAAGATATGGAACCGACTATGATTTTCGACAGAGAGTGCGAGCTGCGCTATCAGTTTGACGACAGACTATATGAGAGAATCGACAGCATCCTACCGCCGTTTGATATGATGAAAATGACAGAGGAGCAGAATGTCCAGCATTAAATGCAGCCGTCGTATGGAGGAAAGGTATGGATAAACTCTTAATCATTGATGGCAGCAATCTGCTGTTTCAGATGTTTTATGGAATGCCGGCAAGAATTGTGAACGGTGAGGGCAAAGCTATTCAGGGAACGCTCGGTTTTGTAGGAGCCATGCTCAAAATTATTCGCAGGACGGAGCCTTCCCATATTATTGCGGTGTTTGACGGAGAGCATGAGAATAAGCGGTGTGAGCTTAATCCGGAATACAAAGCCAACAGAGCCGACTATAGTCAGGTAAGTGAGGAAGAGAACCCTTTTTCACAGTTACCGGATGTATATGATGCATTACGTTTTCTTGGGATAAAATACATAGAAACGACAGACTGTGAAGCGGATGATCTAATCGCAAGTTATGCCATGTCATTCGGACAGGATGCGGAAGTGATTATTTCATCGTTCGACAGTGATTTTTTCCAACTGATTTCGGACAAGATATCCATACTCCGATATCGTGGTGAAAAAACCATGATTTGTACACCGGAATTTATCGCAGATAAATATGGTATTGCACCACGGCAATATGCCGATTTCAAATCGCTCGTAGGAGATTATGCGGATAATATTAAAGGCGCGGAAAAAGTCGGACCGAAGACAGCGGCGGCACTGCTTGGTGAGTTTATGACTTTGGAAAATATTCTTATGCACATTGAAGATATTAAGAAACCTTCTATACAAGGGTCCATTAAGCGAAACGCTGACAGGCTTAAGGTAAATTATCAAATGATAAAGCTGGGAAAAACGGAGGCGTTACCATATGGCAAGCAGGAGTTGGATTATTGTTATGACGGCATTACAACGAGCGAAGTACTGAAAGGGATTGGACTGAAAGGAAAGGGTAGAAATACATAATGGAAAATGATGAAATTATAAAGACAAACAAGACATATTGGAACGACCATGCGGATTTATGGTTCGGAACGACGGCGCTTCCGGAGTACGGTGTCCTGTTTCCGACGGAGGACGATTTGCACCTGTTCGGAGATGTGACGGATAAGAGGATGTTGGAAATCTGCTGCGGAAGCGGACATTCGCTGAAATACCACGCCGAGCGGGGCGCAGGAGAGCTATGGGGCGTTGATTTATCATGCAAGCAGCTTGAAAATGCGCAAAAGCTACTGAGTGAGAGCGGATATTTTGCGAAACTGCTGTGTGCAAAGATGGAAGAGGAAATCGACGTTCCGAAAGAGTACTTTGACTATGTATATTCCATCTACGGAATCGGATGGACGACTGATTTGCAGGGAACATTCGACAAGATTGCGTCATACCTGAAAAAGGACGGTATTTTTATATTCAGTTGGCACCATACTTTGAACTACTGTATTGCATGGTCATGTGATGAAAGAAAGGATGTTTTTGAGAATGATAAGCTTGTTTTGACGAAAAGTTATTATGACGAATCATACTTTAAAATGCCGGTACATGACAGTGAGATTATTCTTTGCAACAGGAAAATATCGACGTATATCAATGCCTTGGCAAAAGCGGGATTTGCCATTGAGCGGCTTATTGAGGAGACGGACGAGCAAACGTTATATGCGCAGGGAGAAACTGACCCTAAGGCTAAGAAAGCGAAAATGATGCCGATTTCATTTTGTATCAAAGCAAGGAAAATGTAATAGGTACTTGCTTCAAAATACATGATGATGTATAATGAATAAAAATTTTAGGAGGATTTTGCATGTTAAGTGTTATTGTAATGGAGAAAATTGCAAAGTAAATATTGCAATGGCGGCTTTTAGTTTTAGGCTGGGAGTCTGCCCGTTTATTGACAGCATATGTTGTCAATAGTTTCGCCTTACAATTGCTTAATATTGTGGTAACTATATTTTTCGTAATGATATGAGCATGACTGTACGGTCATGCTTTTTTGTTGCCGAACGGTAATCATATAGAAATGAAAAGACCATGGTATCTTAATGCACTTAGGGTACGCATGGTCTTTTTGTATTATAAGGCGGCACTATCTGACTTATATCCTGCCAGTATATGTTTTTGTGTGGAAACATGGATGAAAGCGATAAAATAGCGCGAGTTCGTAGAAGGAGATATGATAAATGAATATTGAGAAACAAATTGAATTTGATAAAGTCAAAGCTATATGGGCTGACTTAGCGGTTACCGATTGGGCAAAAGAAAAAATCATGGAAACTTCCTTAATTTTTTCAGAAAATGAGTTAAGAAAACAGTTAAGGGATACAACGAATGCGAGATGTCTGATTGAGAAACTCGGTACACCGCCTTTACAAAATATTTCTGAGATGAAGGAGATTCTGCTGATTGCACAAAAGGGTGACTGCCTGACGCCGTATCAACTGGAGCGGGTAGAAAAAGTCTTGGTGGCAATAAAACGTTTGAAAGATTACTTGGAAAAAGGCAAGACATACAATAATTCTCTGGCTTACTATGAAGAAAATCTGGATGCAGTAAATGAATTACGAGAAGAGATATGCGTGAAAATCAGAAATGGCGCTGTGGATGATCACGCATCAAAAGAGCTATGGCAGATACGAAATCAAATCATAAAATGTGAGGAACAGATGAAGCAGAAGGCGGAACAAGTCATGCGTTCAAACAAGGAGTGTATGTCGGATAACTACTGTACGCTTAGAAACGGGCGAGTATGTATTCCTGTGAAAAAGGAATATAAACTTAAGATATCCGGTAGCGTCATTGACAAATCTTCTACAGGAAGCACACTTTTCATCGAGCCGGCAGGCGCAGCAAAGCATTATGAGGAACTGCAATTACTTAAAATAAGTGAAGAAAACGAAGTGTATCGTATCTTATATACTTTATCGGCAATGGTAACGGCGTCATCCCTAGCGCTTCATGAAAATTTGTTGATGATTGAAAAGTTGGATTTTATATTGTCAAAAGGCAAACTGAGTATTGATATGGATGCAACAGAGCCGGCTATCAACACGGAGCGTAGGATTATATTTTCGGACGCAAGGCATCCTTTGATGGATAGAAATATCGCAGTGCCATTACAATTTGACATCGGCAGGAAGGTACGCGGTATTATCATAACCGGACCTAATACGGGAGGGAAAACGGTAGCTATTAAAACCGTTATGCTAAATTGTATCATGGCACAGTGCGGCTTACATGTTACATGCAAAAACGCAGATATTTGCATGAACAGCGCCTACCTATGCGACATAGGAGACGGGCAGAATCTGTCTGAAAATCTCTCGACGTTTTCTGCACATATCACGAATGTGCTGGAAGTGATAAGCGAAGTGAACAAGGACAGCTTTGTTATTTTGGACGAACTGGGTTCAGGAACGGACCCTACGGAGGGAATGGGGATTGCAATCGCGATATTAGAGGAGCTTAGAAAAAGCGGTGCGATTTTCCTAGTGACAACTCATTATCCGGAAGTCAAAGAATATGCGGATAAGGAGGAGGATATCGTCAATGCGAGAATGACTTTTGATAAGGAAACATTAAGCCCCACATATCAGATGGTAATCGGTGAAGCGGGCGAAAGCTGCGCATTCTATATCGCAGACAGGCTGGGGATGCCAAGCGAAATGTTGAAGGTGGCAATTTGTGCCGCATATGGCGAAGACGCAGTGGACTCTTATCAATTTAGAAATGCAGAGCGTACTATTGTGAAGAGAAATACGCCGAAGATTTCAAAAACAAAAAAGACAAAGAGTAGTGCAGACTTTAGTACAAAGTATAGAATAGGAGACAGCGTAATGGTTTATCCGGAGAAAAAAATCGGAATAGTGTGCGCTCCGATTAATGAAAAAGGCGTATTGCGAGTACAGCTTCCGAATAAGAAGATATGGATTAATCATAAGCGGGTTAAGCTTCATGTGGCGGCGACGGAGCTCTATCCGGAGGATTATGATTTCTCGATTATATTTGAGACTGTCGAAAATCGTAAAAAGCGGCATGATATGCAGAGAAAATATACGGATGATGTGGTGGTGGAATCAACGGAGTAAAAATGGTTAGAAACGAAGGTTTCAAATTCAGCATAGATTATGCCGCATCGACACAAAATTTTAAGAGTAAGTTCTATTGACTTTCCATTTTGTGCTTGCTAGAATAAAAGCACAAAGAAAGTTTACCACTGACCGATATGTGGTATATAAAGGGTCGGGTTGAAAGTATAGTCCTTCGCCGTAAGGTGGGGGACTTTTTCTATCATGAGAGGTAATTGGCTTTTTCGTCAATTAATACTGAAACCGGATACGAAAGCCGGAATAAAAATGTATGAAGAAATGAGATGATACCATGCTGCATATAGCAGTCTGTGATGACGATACGAAGGCGGTACAAACACATAAGCAAATTGCAGAGGAATGTTTAAGACAGTGTGGGAGCATTGGTGAGATCAATGCCTATACTGACAGTGAAAATCTGCTCTATGATATTGCCGAGGATAAATTTTACTTTGATTTGATACTGTTAGATATAGAGATGCCCGGCAGCAGCGGTATGGAGCTGGCGGATAAAATCAAACCTTATCTTCCGAATGCAAAGATTATCTTTATCACTTCCCATATTGAATATGCCATAGACGCATTTGAGCTGGCGGTATTCCGCTATGTACCGAAAAATGATATAGGGAAGAGACTCCCGGCAGCGATACAAGATGCCATCAAACTGATTCTGATTGAAGATGGCAAGACCTATACGATTCAGACTAACAGCCGACTTGAGAAAATTCCTTATAAGGAGATTTACTATATTGAGCGTGACGGAAAGAATGCCAGTATTACCGCTGACAGTGGGATATCAAAGGTACGCAAGAGTCTGGGGCAGGTTTACGAAGAGTTGGGAGCGGAGGAATTTATTTATATCGATAGAGGCTGTATCGTCAACATAATACATATTATGCAGGTCAGGGACGGTATGGCAATCTTGAAAAACGGTGCATCGCTTCCGATTAGCCGTTCCCATTTGCAAGAAGTAAAAGAGCGTATTAATATTTATTGGGGGACACATATATGACACTTGTTTTAGTATCCGATATTTTGAGAGCCGGCTTGCGTGTCATAGTATGTATGTGCCTCATTTCGCGGCTGCTTCAGGTTAAGCAGCCTGATAAGAAAAGTATTGCGGCGGGACTTGCAGGTGTGTTTGCCATTACTGTGGCGATGTTTCTGACAGGTTCATCGGAGTTCTACAGGGCGGCATTAGAAGTGGTTTGGATTGCGGTATGCAGTAACCGTTTGCTCGGAGCGGATATGAGAATGGGGCTGTTTGTCAGCATATACTATGAGATTGCGGTTTCTTTCTGGACATTTCTAATTATGGCTGGGATGGGGATTGTATTTCACTCATCTGCCTTTCTTAATGAGGAAACGATGGACGGACAAGCCGCCGTCTGGCTGCTCCATATCCTGCTGTTTGTCGGAATGCTATATTTATTAAAAAATCAAGATATAGCAAGGCGAGAGGCGTTCCGCTTTGCGTCCGCGGTTTCGGCAGCAGGTTTGATTGCTGTCATCACTTTGTCCGAGCAGACCGTACTTGTGATTTCGGATGATACACTTAGTACATGGACGATCTTGTCGGTGGTGCTGATGATGTCTGTTCTGGTATTCAATATGAACCGTCAGTACGAAAGTGAAAAGGAATTGGCTAAGCTGAAGTCCGAGCAGGCTGAGCTTCTAGAGCGGGATTACACCACACTTAACAATGCCTACGCGGTGAATGCAAAGCTGTTCCATGATTTTCACAACCATATCGGTGCACTGCGACAGTTTCTTACCCACGAAAAGTACGCGGAGGCGGTACGCTATCTGGATGAATTGCAGGAGCCTGTTCGGGAAATGACGGACACGGTCTGGACGGGTGATGAGACGGTGGACTATTTGATTAACAGTAAAGCCGCGTTAGCGGCGAAAGGCAGAATACAGTTGCAGGCGCAAGTAGAATTTCCCCGGCATACCAATATCCGAAGTGCCGATTTATGTGCGATACTGGGTAATCTTTTGGATAACGCATTGGAGGCAGCAGGACAAGTGCCGGAACCGGAAGCACGGTTTGTGAGACTTACCATTCGCCGGATTAATCAAATGCTGGTGATTAAGGTGGAGAACAGTTTTGCGGCTTCACTTATACAGGAAGGCGGAGAACTGAAAACAACGAAGACGGAAGGCGGGCTGCACGGATGGGGCTTGAAAAGCGCCCGGACCGCAGCACAAAAATATGACGGTATGATGCAGACTAGCTGTACCGGAAATACGTTTCGGGCGGTTGCTACGTTGTGCTTTGACGGGGTATGATTAGCATGACTTTAAATCCGCCGTATTCGCTATGGTCTATGATCACTTTTCCATTATGTCCGTTTATAATCTGCTTCACGATAAGCAGTCCTAAACCGTGCCGCTGTTCGCTAGTATTTGTATCGCAGATCATATAATGTGGAGTGTTGTTTAGTATGTCTATTTGTTCGTCGGAAGCTCCTATGCCGTTATCTTCAATGCAAATTCTGCAAGTATAGTTATCCTCATCAACAGACGCGTAAATCACGCATCCGTTCTCATTATGGTTTATGCTGTTCTGGATAAGGTTTGATATGGCTCGTTTCAGTAAATCTGTATCAGCGTTAATGTAACAGACAGACAGGGTATCGGCAGCTTTCCATTCAATTGGAAAGCTATCGTCGATTTCCATGTTCATAAAATCCACAATAACCTGCCGGACAATGGAGATTGCATTTTCTTGTTTCAGTGTCAGCGGCTGCATATCATATTCAAGCTTGGAGGCAAGATTTAAGTCGTTAATCAAATCTTTCATGCGCTTACTTTGTTTTACAATAGCAGCAGCTTTTTTTCGTTGAATTTCTGACAGATTCTTTGAATTTTCCAACTGTTCTGCGTAGCTCATAACCATTGACAACGGCGTTCTGACATCATGAGAAACACCCGCTATCCAGTTTGCCCTTGCAGTTTCTTTTTTACGTAATTGTTCTGCCTGCTTTTGTAATATTTCAGATGTTTTATTGATTTTTTCTGCTAATTCGGTAAGCACGCCTTTTTCTTTGATACAAACAGGACTGCCGCTTGATAAATTTTGTATCCCGTTTGTGATCGGCTTAATGGAGTGCAGCAATTTTGAATTAGCGGCAGCATATATTAGAAAAATCAAGACGGTATTGACAGCTAGGATAATAATTATGTTCTTGGGTAAATTTGCGATAAAATCATAATCCCAGCTTGCTCTTGTATGTTTCCAAAAACTATCTTTGGGATAGCCTAAGACCAGTAATCCGTTTGGAGATTCTCCTGTAAATGTGGGATATCCGTCCACATAACCGCGTGTCAGATTGGCTATATCTGACAATGTATATCGCATAGGGATATTGTCAGGCACATTATTAGTCTGCCATGTAACTTTACGTGTATCATCATCTATAAGGACAGCCCAAACATTTTGCTCCTTTAGTTTAGCCGCGATATCATCTGGTAAAAAAAAGCCCGTATCTGTTAATTGCAATGCGTCTGCCGTCTGCTGTGCCATATCCCACGGAGAAAACGCTGGTGTATTTTTTACAAAGACAATCGCGTAAAATGTAACATTTATAATAACAAGGAAAATGATACTTAACATCATGATTCCTACAAAGCGGCGTATTAGTTTTGAAATACTTTTCATGCTAACCTCCGTGGTTTCAATTGATAAAATCTTCTTACGTTATTTCCCCTCTACAATCAACTTGTAACCTAATCCTTTGATTGTAACCAGCGAAACAGGCTGTGAGGGATTTAACTCTATTTTTTCTCTGATACGGCGTATGTGCGCCATTAAGGAATTTTCATATCCAAAGGGATTATCACCCCATGCGGCTTCGCACAAAGCGTCAATCGTTACAATACGCCCTGCATTGCGATATAGAACGGATAATAAATCATGTTCCTTTGCTGTTAACGGAATATGTTCACCATTTTTTAAAACCTCAGCGCGCGAAAAATCAATCCGACTGTTATGCAATTGTACGAGAGGATTTTCGTCTTTGTAGCATCTCCGTAAAATTGCCATAACACGGAACAAAAGCTCTTTTGACGAAAATGGTTTTATCATGTAATCATCAGCTCCCAGACCAAAGCCCTTAAACTTATCGTCATCTTCGCCACGGGCAGTAAGGAAAAGAACAGGATAGCTGCCATTCTTTTTTAACTGCTCCATTAAATCAAAGCCATTCCCATCTGGGAGCATTACGTCAAGTATTGCTAATTCCGGACGGAATTTTTCAGCTTCTTCGAGGGCTTCTTTCACGCTTTTTGCAGTTTTGACATTTTGAAATCCGTATTCAGTCAGAACAGAAAAAACTATATTTAAAAGCTCCGGCTCATCATCAACAAGCAGTATACGCTTATTCAGCAGATATTCATCATTCATAGTGCAATCTCCTTTCCCAGCAATATCATATCACAGAATCGTGAAATTTTTTTAGAATTCCTGAAAATGTAAAGTAGATGTAAGGTAGAGAGAATGTTATCACAAGGTCGGACTGGTATCGTGTAATCTATGAAAGGAGATGTTTATATGGACTATATTATTACAACAAAGCAGTTGACAAAAAAATACAAATCCTTTGTCGCTGTTAATGACGTTTCATTGCACATTCGGAAAGGTAGTATATACGGCTTCCTTGGTCCGAACGGAGCGGGAAAATCTACTACGATGAAAATGCTTTTAGGATTAACCGCCCCAACAAAAGGCAGTTTTGCAATCGACGGAAAACAATTTCCGAACGACCGTCTTTCTATTTTGAAAGAAGTAGGTTCTTTTATCGAATCGCCTTCTTTTTATGCAAATTTGACAGGCGAAGAAAATCTCGATATTATCCGCCGTATTTTGGGGCTTCCTAAAAGTTCCGTTGAGGACGCATTGGAGCTTGTCGGGCTTTCCGAATTTGGAGGGCGCCTTGCCAAAAAATACTCATTGGGTATGAAGCAGCGGTTAGGACTTGCCGGAGCGCTGCTTGGCAGACCGCCTATTTTGATTTTGGATGAACCTACCAATGGACTTGATCCGTCCGGCATACATGAAATACGGAATTTGATTAAATCCCTGCCTGAACGCTACGATTGTACAGTTCTTATTTCTTCGCATATGCTGTCTGAAATCGAGTTAATGGCAGACGACATAGGAATACTGAATCATGGTCATCTGTTGTTTGAAGGCAGCTTAGATGAATTACGGCAGAACGCATTACAGTCTGGATTTGCTGCGGATGATAAAATTGACAACGTTAATTTGGAAGATATGTTTCTGTCTATGATTGAGAAAGACAATGTATGCAGAAAGCAGAGGGCAAAGCTATGAGTACATTAACAATTGAGCTTAGAAAAGAGAAACGTACAGGGGTTATTCTGTTAATGCTTATGGTTGGTATTTTAGGGGCGATATACGCCTTTGTCTTTTTCCTTGTGCGGAAGGATGCTCTTTTAAATCTGCCGTTAGCTCCCATGGATGTGCTTCTTACGCAAGTATACGGTATGATTATGGTTCTGAATATGTTTGGGGTCATAGTTGCTGCCTGCATGATCTACAATATGGAATTTAGGGGAAGTGCCGTTAAAAAAATGTATATGCTCCCTATGAGTGTTCCTGTTATGTACTTTTGCAAATTTCTGATTTTGACCATAATGCTCCTTACTGCAATAGGTTTTCAGAACTTGGCGCTTACTAAAATTGGTCTGACAGATTTGCCGCAGGATACATTTGAGTTTAGAACGTTGCTGTCTTTTGCCGGATATTCATTTATAACGTCAATGCCTGTATTATCTTTTATGACTTTTATATCTTCCCGGTTTTCCAATATGTGGGTTCCTCTTGGTATCGGCGTTGCGGGTTTTTTAAGTGGTATGGCGCTTACTGCATCGAATATCTCATGGCTCTGCGTGCACCCTTTTGTGGTCATGTTAAAACCTGCTGTTGCAATGAGAGCACAGCCGGATATTACTGTTGTTATTTTCTCACTGATTGAAACGGCTCTTTTCCTTTTTGCCGGATTGTGGGCTGCTAAATATCTGCGCTACGAATAGGAGGTATACGATATGAGTTTTTTAGAATTACTGGGAATTGAGTTTATAAAGGTAAAGCGAGGTAAAATGATACCGTTGATTTTCATAGCACCGCTGTTAGTCGTCTCTTCCGGCGTGGCAAACCTGCAAAGTTATTTTTCGCCGGAATATACAAATGCGTGGGCGGCTATGTTTATTCAGAGCGCATTAGTTTATGCTTATTATCTGCTGCCGCTTAGTATGATTGTTGTGTGTGTGATGATTGTAGGACGGGAAACAGGAAATAACGGGATTTTGAAAATGTTAGCCCTGCCTGTCAGCCGCTATGCCCTCTCGGCGGCAAAATTTTGTGTGCTGCTGTTCTATCTGTTTATGGAAATGGTTGTATTTCTTGTTGTCTTTGTGATAACAGGATTGATTGCAACGAGAGGCACAGGGATTACAGAAACATTACCGATTATGTATTTGGTTAAGTGGTGTGCCGGTTTGTTTCTTACCATGCTTCCCGGCTTGGCTGTAATGTGGGCGATTACGGTGCTATTTGAAAAATCTCTGCTATCCGTCGGCTTAAATCTTCTACTTGTTATCCCCGGCGTATTAGTGGCAAATACACCGCTCTGGATTGCTTATCCTTACTGCTACAGCGGTTATTTGGTTTCCTGTTCCCTGCACGACTTTACAGCAGAGGGGGCTAGCGCTAGCTTTAATCTGTTCCCGTTTTTGCCATGTGCAATTCTGATTTTTGCGCTGGTACTTACAATCGCAGTAACACGTTTTGGAAAAAAAGAAATGAGGTAATTCGTGGTCAAAAACCTACCGTTTGCGGACATTTCCGCATGTACTTCATTTTTTCGTTATGATATAAACACAGTAAATCAACGGACTTATGAAGGAGGAAATCATTATGCGTCATATTTGTATTCGTGGTATTTTAGCTTTGGTCTGGGTAGCAGCGGCTATCGTCTGCGGTGTGTCCGGCAACATGGAAACGACCGCTATATATGTCATTATGAGCGGCGTGTTCCTATATTCGGCTTATTCAGCATGGAATAAGGTAAAGACCGGCGGAGGAGACAAATAAGATGGGCGATAATCTTTTGACTATAAAAAGTCTTAGCGCGTGGTACAGCAAGGAGAAGAAAGTATTGTCCGATTTTTCCATAGAGCTTAAGCAAAATGAAGTAGTGGGACTGATCGGACTAAACGGCGCAGGAAAAACAACGTTCATAAAGACCCTGTCCGGTCTGCATGAGACATTCCGGGCGGAGGAAGTTCGATTGCATGGCTGCGCTGTGAAATTTCGGGATAAAAAATTTAAAATCAGCCGCTATACTGTATTTGCTGAGGATAATTCTTTTCAGTATTTCACGTTCCGGGAGTATTTGTCATATGTGTTTGCAGCATACGGTCGGGAGCTGCCGGATATAGCGGCGCTGATACAAGGATTTCACTTTGAAGAATACACCGATGTACTTATGAAAGATTTGTCAATGGGAAACCGGAAGAAAGTTTTCCTGATTACGGCGTTTGCATTAAAACCGGAACTGCTTTTGCTGGATGAGCCGGTAAACGGTCTGGATTTCCAGAGTACGGAATTTCTATATCAATTGATTGCCGGATATAAAGCGTACGGGACAGTTCTTTTCTCTTCACATATTCTGGAAAGTATCACGTTGACATCTGACCGGGTACTGGTGTTGGAGGACGGACATATTCGACAGAATTTTGAAGGCAGCCAGATAAATACCATGAACATTAGGGCAGCGCTTAGTTATGAGGACGGTGCGGCAGATGAAGGAGATGAACCAAATGTATAAGATGTTTGCCAGAAAGCTGTTTGGCGTAAAAATGGAAAAGGTGAAAAAAGCGTTGTTTATATGGCTGATTATGTTTTGGGGACTGTATCTTGCGGATCTTGACATACAGATTGCACCGCTCATCCTGTATCTTATGGTCAGCACCGTTACTGTCGGAGTGATGTGGCAGGCTCTATCATCAGAGGAAAATGTCGAAAACATGAAAAATATGTTTATGATGCCTTTTGCTGAAAAGCATTTTATTTTCTCTTATGTGTCCGCGCTGGGAATTTATACGCTTCTCACGAAAACTATGGGACTTATGGCGGTAGCGCTTGCTGTTTCCGCGTGGGGCGGTACAGAAATTTGGGGATGCATTCTTTGTACGGTTAACGCAATTCTTATGACTGCATGTACTTATGCTGCAAGAAAGTATCGGGGTTTGTGCATTGTCTGGGGTGGTGCCATTGCCACATCTATTTTCCGGTTATGGAATAGTACTGTTTTTCTTCCTATGTTGGTGGGGAATGGCTTAATGGCTGGTGTAATATTAGCACATGTTGATGCATATGCATTCTATTTATGGGGCGGCAAGGGTAACCGCGTTGTGAAAAGCAGCAAACGTCCTTCCGTATGGCGTTATCTGTTTCGCTATTTAATAGCGCACAAAAACTATCTGATGAACACGGCAGTCATGTGGCTGGTCGCATGTGTGCTGCCTGTCTTTCTAGGGCAGATAGAAGGCGTGTTCGTTATGCCGATTGGTTTTGCGATTCTTTCACTAAATACGCCAATCTGCATTTTACTATCCTGTGATCCGGATTTAGAGAGGGCTGTTCGTTTCCTGCCCGGTCAGAAGACGGCTTTCTGCGTGCCGTACTGCATATTTATTTTTCTGTGTAATATGGCTGGGAATCTGATTTTCCTTGGCAGTTGGTATCTTATCAACGGTGAATTTCAGGCGAACGGTATGAACAGTATGAGCGTATACGTGATTTTAACGGCTGTTTTCTTTGCTATGCAAAGTGCCGTCGGTTCAGTGCTTATGGAGTGGTTTTATCCTATCAGGGGATGGAAGATAGAGAGCGATTTGTGGCATCATCCGCGGAAATATATTGTTCCTGCAGTAATGCTTTTGCTTGCAGGTGCTGTGGGAACGATTCCAAAGGTAGTGCCGGTGTTGACAATTGTGTTGATGATTGAGGCTGCGATTTTACTAATACAATGCAGGAGGTGCTAGATGAAAAGAACAGGAAAATGTCCTAAATGTGGTTCTTTTAATATTGTTCGGATTCCGGACAATCAGTTCCTAGATAGGCAAGTTGCTATACTTACGCTTTTTTATGTGATAAGATATGAAATTAAGGGAAGGCGGAGTAAATCATGACAAATAAAGAGATATTACAAATTGCAATGGAACAGTCTGCACTGGATATCAATTGTAAGGCAGATGACTTTCTTCGAAATCATCATGTGATCGTCAAGTCCGGCGTGGGACAGGGAGCGCGGAAATACTATAAGGAGCCGATTGCATGTAACCTTGTTTCTTATGGAAATAATATTGTAGCGTCTGTTCGGGATGAATATCGGGACATTGTTGAAGAGTACATAGGAAAATTTGAATTTTATCATTGCTTTGAGACGCCGAACATGCACTGGCTCAATGAGAGACTGCTCACAAAAGGACAGAAGATATGCTTTATGGCGGAGTATTACCTTCCGGATGTCAAGAAACTCCAAGCGCTGTCTTGTGATTATGAAATGAAGATGTTGGGACAGCCTGATTTTGTAAATTTGTACAAACCGGAATGGAGCAATGCGCTTTGTGAAGACAGAAAAGAGCTTGACGTGTTAGGGATTGGAGCATACGACAGAGGTAAATTAATCGGATTTGCCGCCTGTTCAGCCGATTGTGATACTATGTGGCAGATTGGTATCGATGTACTGCCGGAATATAGGAGACGCGGAGTGGCGGCGGCGCTGACAAGCAGCCTAGCAGTGGAAATATTACGGAGGGGGAAAGTACCGTTCTATTGTTCCGCATGGTCTAACATCAAATCCGTGCGGAATGCGGTCAAGAGCGGCTTTATTCCGGCATGGGTGGAAATGACGGCGAAGCCGGAGAATATTGTCAACGAAATGAACAAGTGAGAATGGAGAAGGTTATGCGTATAGAACATATTGCTATGTATGTAAATGAATTAGAGGCAGTAAGAGACTTTTTTATCAAATATTTTAACGCGTCAGCGAATGACGGCTATCATAATCAGACGACAGGTTTTCGTTCGTATTTTATGACTTTTGACGATGGTGCAAGGCTGGAAATTATGAATAAGCCGGATATGAACGATGACCAGAAAGCATTATACCGTACCGGATATACTCACCTTGCCTTCAGCGTGGGCAGCAGGGAAGCGGTAGATGAACTTACAGACAGATTGAATGAGGACGGCTTTCAGGTTACGAGCGGTCCCAGAACGACGGGTGACGGATATTATGAGAGCTGTATTGTCGGGATTGAAGGGAATCTGATTGAGATTACGTTGTAAAGGAAGAGCGTTGTAGATAACCGCAAGGATTGGATCGAAATGTTAACAAAAAAGAGTAGGGAGTGGTTTTGATGCAGAGAATCAATTATTTTGTAGAAGGGTTACAAGGCGCCGGGAAATCGACTTTTGTCCGGAGGCTTGCTGAATATTTGAAAGATTATGAGGTGTTTAGGGAGGGCGATTATTCTCCCGTGGAATTGGCATGGTGCGCCTATGTTACGATGGAGCAGTACGATGACATACTGGCGGTTTACCCGTCGCTGCGTGAGGAGATTGAAGCAAAGACCGTCACGGAGAAGGAGCATAGGATTATCTGCTATACGCAGATTTTAACGGAGATTCCGGGGTTTCATAAGAATCTGGAGAAATATGAGATTTATAACGGCAAGCTTGACAGAGAACCTTTTGAAAAAGTGATTTTTGAGCGCTTCAGCAAGTGGAAGGGTGAAGGGCAGATTTTTGAATGTTCTATCTTCCAGAACATCATTGAAAATCAAATGCTGTATTTTATGATGACAGATGACGAGATTTTGTCTTTCTATAGCAAATTGGAAAAGATTTTGTCAGATCAGCCATTCAAAATTATTTACTTAGATGTGGAAGATATTTCGGGAGCGATTGACGTAATCAGAAAAGAGCGCGCTGATGATGACGGCAATGAGTTATGGTTTCCGATGATGATAAAATATTTGGAAGAGTCGCCCGGCGGAAGAAAACATGTGCTTACAGGATTAGAGGGTCTGCTTGCGCATTTAGAACAGAGAAGAGACTTGGAGCGGCGGATTATAGGCGAGGTTTTTAAGGAAAAAGCGGTCATGTTAAGGGCGAAAGATTATGAATTGGGGGATATTCTATAGCAATATTAAACAGACGCCAAAAGTAATCGGGGCGCTTATAACAACACGCGATATACATGCTAATTCTTGATTACGAAAGAAGGAAAAGCACAGTTGCGTGCTGCAGGTATTTTATATATAATGATGTCAATTTAACTTGCGTTTATATATAAAGTTCACAACATCATGATGAAAAGAAAGGAACAAGGATTCCTATGGGCGAGCGGCATATGATGGAACAACTAACAAATAATATGCTTTTGTATCATGGCAGTTATTGTGCGGTGCATATGCCGGATTTGAAGCAATGTGCAAAACATAAGGACTTCGGACATAGAAAAGCAAGAACATTTATGAATGAAGTTGAGAAATTAAAGGGCAAGGATATCATTGGTGGAAAAATTGCAAATGATAATACAAATGCGACGATAACCACTTATATGGCTGTAGAAAAGACGATAACTGAACAAACAAAGAAAAATGCGATAGATTTACTTGTGACAATGGTGGTGGACGAACTCGCTGAGGAATTAAACTTAAGTCCAACTAAACTACTGCCTCAATTTGTAACATCGCAAACGGGTAAACTGTTGTATGATGAAGAATCAAAGTTGTGGTGGAGCGGACCGTCTGACATTGCAGAAATGTACAAAGCCGAAATAGCAAATCGAAACGATGAATCCTAGCTGAAAAACGATAAGAAAAATAGTGACAAGAAAAATAGAAATAGTCTTGACTCCTACGCAGCGTAATAGTTTATGGTGTACTTACACGGGAGGAAATGACAATGATGACAGTAAATGAAGTCAGCAAATTGACCGGAGTGAGTATACGCGCTCTGCAATATTATGACAAAATCGGACTGCTTAGACCGACAGGGTACACAGAGTCCGGTTATCGGCTGTATGACGATACAGCTTTGGAAACGCTGCAACAGATTTTGCTGTTCCGCGAGTTGGAATTTCCGCTAAAAGAAATTAAAGAAATTATATCAAGACCAGATTTCGACAGGAAGAAGGCGCTGGAGCAGCAAATTAAGCTGCTTACCATGAAGAAAGAACGTCTGGAAAATTTAATAAGTTTTGCCCGTGAAATACAGATTAAAGGAGTAATGACAATGGATTTTTCAGTATTTGACACAAAGAAGCTTGATGAGTATGCTATGCAGGCGAAAGAACAGTGGGGTAAAACCGTCGAGTACAAAGAGTTTGAGCAAAAAAGCGCAGGAAGAAGCAAGGAAGAGGAGAAAGCCGTTGCGAAAAAGTTTATGCAGATATTTGCAGATTTCGGAAATCTGAAGGACAGTGCGCCGGAATCCGATGCGGTACAACAGCAGGTAAAAGGACTGCAGGATTATATCACGCAGCATTACTATCAATGTTCTGATGAGATTCTGTATAGCCTTGGTCAGATGTATGCTTGCGATGGGGAATTCACTGAGAATATCGACCGTGCCGGTGGCGAAGGAACGGCGAAATTCGTAACGGAAGCGATTCGGATTTATTGTGCAAAATAATTGCTTCGTGTGTAATGTATTTATCACAAAGGCAATAAAGCCTTTGTGATAAATACAAATGAAATATAGAACGGAATTTATTCTAATTTCGTGAAAGGAATTTGTATTAATGAAGAATATAGTGAAAGCGTTGCTTTGTTTTGTACTGTACTTTGTAATCCAGTTTGCAGTGCAAATAGTGTTTATGGGAATCGGCGCGGCGTCGGGGATTCAGGATCAGAACGGTCTGATAGATTTTAGCATGAATCATCTTCTGCTTATAACGCTTACAGCAAATGTGGTTACGCTGTTGCTATTTCTGCTCTTTAACAAGATTCGTAAAAAGAGCATAAAAGAAGAGTGGAGCATGACGTCAGTCAAAATCAAACTGTATGTATATCCGTCGTTGGCGGCATTCTTACTTTCATTTGCATGGGCGTTTGTCACATTTGATTTGTCTTTTGCAAATGCGGAGCAGATACATAAAAGCGTAAACTTCTACTCAGATATGGTTCCGGGGCTGGGAATGGCAATGATGATTTTGGCGCTGCTACTGGCACAACCGGTCATAGAGGAAGTGTTATGCCGCGGAATGATGCTTAACCAAATAAGAAAAAGTTTTCCGGATTGGGCTGCTATTGTAATCAGCGCAGTTATCTTCGGGCTGTCACATTTGATGGCGGGTGGTATTGTGCTTGTGTTGGGAGCGGCATTGATGGGTGTTCTATTCGGAATTGTTTTTGTTAAGACGAAATCTTTGTATGCGGCTGTAGCAGCACATGCCTTTGCAAACCTTCCGGATTTTGTTATGGCGTTTCTACCGGAGATTTCATTCGGGGTCCGGATTGTGCTTGCGGTCGTGGCAGCGGTAGCAGCGATTGCGATTATGGTCTGGTTTTGCAGAAAGGAACAGTAAAGAGTAAAATAACGGTTGTCAATCTGACGCAGGACATGCGGAATGAATGGGTTGAACTATGACTTCTTGCTAAGATGCTTTAAGTATTCGAGATATCTGAGGAGTTCTTTTCTTTCGTGGGGATTGAGCACTTGGATATCATACATTATATCGTGCAAAGTGATGTTTTCCAGATATGGGTTTTTGAGATTTGTGCTGCCGAGATAGCCGGAATCCGCGCCTAAGAGGTAATCGGTACTTACTTGATAATATTTTGCTAAGGCAGCAACGACCCATGTCGGTATATCGCGGCGACCGTTTTCATAGTTGGAATAGGTCTGTTGGGAAACACCCAGATAACTGGCAACTGTCTTTTGCTTTATTTTACGATCTTCCCGTAAATCTTGTATCAATTCGCGCAATTCTTTCATAATATGCACCCCCATGTATGTCGGATATAGCTGAAAATGTTACCCGAAGTGTTACAAGTAAAGGCAACATTCAGACTACCGAAGATAGAATTATTTTGAAGGTTCGATGCTTTTCAAATAGCGTATATATTTGACTAAATCTTTTCGCTCATTTCGCTTCAACTGCTGGATATCGTACATTACATCATGCATTGTGATGTTTTCCAGATAGAGCTTCTTTAGATTCGTGCTGCCGAGATATCCGGTCTCTGCGCCAAGAAGATAGTCTGTGCTGACTTTATAGTATTTTGCTAAAGCAGTGACTACCCATGTAGGAATTTCGCGATATCCGTTTTCATAGTTTGAATAGGTTTGCTGGGAGACGCCCAGATAGTCGGCGATTGTTTTTTGCTTTATGTCACGATCTTCTCGTAATTCTCGTATTTTCTCGCGCAGTTCTTTCATATCAGATACCTCGTCAATGTATGTAATGTTGTTGTTTGTATTATTCCACAACGAATGATTGTATACACAAAAGAGTGCGATATGTAGTTAATAATTTGTATCACAATATACTGTTGTGAAGTGAGGGTTAATACTTCAAAACTGTTGATAATCCGCTTTTGAGATTGTAAGTGAATGAAACCTGTCATAGCAATAGTCGGGATATATTTGCAAAGGAGAATACATTGGTTTATAATTGTATAGTCATAGAAAATAATGGAAAATATGAGGAGAATATAGTATGGATTTACAATTAGCAAAGCCGGAAGCAGTTATTAAAGCGCAAGAGAAGCATAAAGGTATGAACTGGTTTCTGGAGATATTGGTTTTCATTGCAGTTTTTCTTGTCGGAGGAATTGCACAGATTTTATGTATGCTGCCTATAGAGATGCTGTTGCTTTCGCAGAACGAGATGTATCAGACAGCGTTAGAAGCCGGAGACGTAGAAGGAGCGACAGCGGCGGCAATGCAGATAGCGGCTTCGGACCTTTACATGGTTGCATCACTGGCTGCCACGATTGGTATGACGGCGGTTACGATTGCTTTTTGCAGATTTATACAGAAGCGTAGGCTGGAAGCAATCGGATTTACAAAGCAGAGGGCAGGGAAGGACTATCTGATTGGATTCGGCATGGGTTTTGTACTTTTTTCCGCAGCAGTTCTTCTGTGTGTTTTGACAGGTGCATTAAAAATTGATGGATTTTCAGGCACATTTAATATCGGAATATTTGTATTTTTTACGATTGGATTTATGCTTCAGGGAATGAGCGAGGAAGTAATCTGCCGCGGATATCTGATGGTGTCGATTGGCAGACGGTATTCCATGTGGGTGGCGATATTATCAAATTCGCTGATATTTGCATCGCTTCATTTGTTTAATAACGGAATCAGCGTTTTGGCGTTTATTAATCTGGCGCTCTACGGTATATTTGCATCTCTGTATTTTATAGAAAGAGGAAATATATGGGGAGTTGCTGCATTCCACAGTGTCTGGAATCTTGTTCAGGGTAATTTCTGGGGGCTGAGGGTAAGCGGTATGACTGCGGAGTGTTCCGTATTCAGAAGTACTCTGGCGGATAACAGAGATATTATAAATGGCGGCGCTTTCGGACCGGAGGGCGGTCTTGCGGTAACGATTGTGCTGGCGGTGGGAATTGTTGTTTTGCTTAAGAGAATACAGGATAGGAAGCAGGATAATGTCGATTCATCGGTTCGCTGAGTTGTCAGTACCGAATTGACAGGCGGCAATAGACTGTGGTATCTTTATTATAATTTATAAGAAAAACAGAAAGGTGGCTTTACGAGTGTTTTCTACATTTATTCGCATTGCTCGCATCCGCATACAGGGGCGATAAGAAAGTAGTTGAATAGTCTCATGTGAATGGGCTTTTTTTGCGTGCGAATAAATAGAGACATGATGCGCTTGTCAACCGTGTGTGACAGGGCGTGTTTAAGTTGTCTGCCTTATGATATATTTGGATTTTAAGCAGGGAAATTCCATTCTTGTGGAGCGTTACCTGCTTTTTTATTGCCTTTTTCAATGACAGACCATGCGGATTTTTAAAGAAGCTGCAATCGACAGAACATGAAGGAGGCACACAATGCAGAGAGAAAGAAGACAAGCGAAAGCTGATTATAGAAAGCATTTATCTGATTCACAGAATTTTATTACAAGCAAAAAACTGCTTAGCAGAATAGTGGGATTGAGCAATATTGACAAAAATGATACGGTTGTCGAAATTGGAACAGGAAAAGGACACCTGACAGAGACACTATGTAAGAAAGCGGGAAGCGTGTATTCAGTGGAGATTGACAGGAGGATGTATGAGAACGCCAAAACGCGTCTGGCGAAGTACTCCAATTTGAAGTTGATTTGCGGGGATTTTCTTAATTATAGACTGCCTGTAAAAGACGATTACAAAGTGTTTGCCAATATTCCTTATTTTATCACCACACAGATTATCGACAAATTGACAAACGGGACAAAGGCGCCTACGGATATTTGGCTGATTATGGAGAAAGGAGCGGCAAAGAGGTTTATGGGAAGCCCGAAGGAAACGGAGAAATCCCTGCTTCTCAAGGTGAATTGGGAGATGAAAATCAGGTATCATTTTCGCAGAGAGGATTTTCACCCCGCGCCGTCGGTGGATTCCGTATTAGTGCATTTCAGGAAAAAAGAGACGCCGGACCTCAGCAGAAATGAATATGATGCTTTCCGCAAGTTCATCGACCACGCGATGAAGTACGCCATCTGTGGGAAAAGAGGACTGTTGACCAAGAGACAGGTAGCGGTTGCGCTCAAGCAGGCAGGACTGCCACACGCCCATGAAGACGGTCTTACTCTGTATGTGCAGTGGCTTTGCTTATTTCGATGTTACCAAAAGTTACAGAGGGTATCAGGCGGCTGAAAAATGAGTTGAAAAAATAATTTTCGCAATATATAATTAATGTTATATAACAATGATTATATAAAGGAGAAGACTATGCCGCCTAAAGCAAAAATTACTAAAGATATGATTATCGATGCCGCTTTTGAGATTGCACGAACCGAAGGTGCAGAGAATATCAATGCGCGGACAGTTGCGTATAAGCTGGGATGCTCTACACAGCCGGTTATGTATCATTTTGCAACGATTGAAGATATGAAAAAAGCCGTATATGCTAAAGCAGATCAGTTCCATACGGAGTATTTAATGAATATTGATAAGCAGCAGAATGGGATTATGCTCGGAATCGGTTTGAATTATATTCGATTTGCGATTAAGGAGCCGCATCTGTTCCGCCTTCTGTTTCAATCTGGCTTTGCTATTGAGAGCAGCTTGCTTGAAATGATAGATTCTGAGGAACTTACACCTATTTTATCCGCGATGCAAGGGGCAATGGGGATGAACATGGGACAGACGAAAGAGGTTTTTCTGACAATTGCTATGTTTGCCCATGGTTATGCAAGTATCATTGCTAACAATTCATTAGAGTACGATGAAGATATTGTGGCTTCGCATCTTGAAAGAGCATATCGGGGAGCCGTATTGGCGGTGCAGGAGGAGGTAAAATGAAAAAAATATATGAGAAGAATGAGCTTACTTTTTCATTGATATGGATTGGTGTCTATGTTGTTTTGTTCAGCGTTGCAGACAGTATTTCACTTGACTTGGGAACCGCTAAAATCATCACGGTTCCAGTGTGTTTGTTTATGACGATTTTTCTTGCAGTCTGGATTGTCAAAAATGGGCTGAGCAGGAAATATGGTCTGTGTAAAATGAGGATTGATTACAAAAGGTATTTGTATTTCCTACCGTTAGTAGTGATTGCATCAACTAATCTCTGGTGTGGAGTCAGCTTGCATCTATCCATTTTTGAAACAATATTATATGTTATCAGCATGATATGCGTAGGATTTATTGAGGAAGTTATTTTCAGAGGTTTTTTGTTTCAGGCATTATGTAGGGAAAATGTAAAACGGGCGATCGTCATTTCAAGCATTACTTTTGGCATCGGTCATATTGTAAATCTTCTGAACGGCGCGGAACTGATTCCGACTTTATTGCAGATATGTTATGCAATTGCAATCGGATTCCTGTTTACGGTCATTTTTTATCAATCGGAGAGTCTGATTCCATGTATCGTTACGCATAGCCTGATTAACTCACTGAGCGTTGTTGCAGGTGACGGGACAGAGGCACTAAATATTGTGACAGCCATTGTATTAACAGTAATTTCGGGTTCCTACGCAATATGGCTCCTAAGTAACCGGGTTAAGGGTGGGAAGAATTAAAATGTTCTTTTAATGTTGTAATCCAATTTTCAATTGCCTGCGTAAGAAGAAACTGCTGCTGTAAGACTGCTTTACCTGTTTCGGGAATATCAGAGCGGTTTTCTTTTGCGCGGAGATTTTCTTCCTGATATGTTTTCAATTGTTTTATATTATTTTCAATTTCTGTCAGGCATATTTGCTGCTTTTCCGGCGGCAGACTGTCCAGATTCACGATGACTGCATTAAAATCCAGATATATGTTGACGGATTTTGTGGCAATTTCAAACATCAGTTTTTCAAATTCTTTTTCGCCCTCACCGGTCAAAGAGTATACTGCCTTTTCCGGCATTTTTCCTTCTTTTTCTATATGGCTTATGATGAGTCCTTTTTCTTCCAGTTGAATGACTTTTTTATAGATAGAAGGTGTGCTGATTTTGACCCACTTTGATATATTGCGATATTCCACCAGTTTTTGGATATCATAAGCACTTAATGATTCTTTTTTCAACATTCCCAATACGATCAGGTCTATAGTAGCCATAAAATCTCCTTTTAGTTGTTGTTGACATATACTATAAATTATAGTAGTATGTTTTTTGAGTTGCAACTACTATAAATTATAGCACTATAAAAGAGACTGTATACACGGGAAGGAAATTAAAAAATGAATGAGAAAAATAAAAAAATAGAACTGCTTAGAAGTGCGCCAATACCCAGAGCGCTTCTGGCGTTGGGGCTTCCGACAATGGTTGGTATGTTGATTAATGCGCTGTATAATCTGGCGGATACATACTTTGTTGGCGGACTCGGAACAGAGCAAATGGGTGCAATCACAGTGGCATATCCTCTTGGACAGGTAGTTGTAGGCTTGGGACTGCTGTTTGGAAATGGTGCGGCGGCGTATCTTTCAAGACTTTTGGGAAAGGGAGATAAAGAAACTGCCAATAAAGTAGCGAGCACAGCTCTGTACAGCAGTGTTTTCAGTGGGGCGATTGTGATACTTTGCTCCGTTATTTTCCTAAAACCAATACTCAGACAGTTAGGAGCGATTGACAGTGTTATGCCATACGCGCTGACGTATACGAGCATCTATATCGTTTTTTCCATATTTAATGTGTTCAATGTTACCATGAACAATATTGTATCCAGTGAAGGTGCAGCGAAAACAGCCATGTGTGCGCTGATGGCAGGTGCGGTATTGAATGTCATATTAGACCCGCTCTGTATCTATGGTCTTGAGCTTGGCGTTGCCGGGGCGGCTATTGCCACGGCTGTTTCACAGGTTGTCTCGACCGTGGTCTATCTTTGCTATATTTTTAGGAAAAAGAGCATGTTTCATTTTCATATAAAGGAATGCTGTTATACGAAAGAGATTATGTCTGAGATTTTAAAGATTGGGATTCCGACCTTGCTATTTCAGGCTTTGACAAGTGTCTCCGTGGCGATGATCAATGATGCGGCAACGGAATACGGCGGTTCAGCGCTTGCCGCGATGGGACCGGTCACAAAAATTATGTCTATGGGGAGTCTGGTGGTGTTTGGATTTTTGAAAGGATTTCAGCCGATTGCCGGATTCAGCTATGGTTCGAGAAAGTATGACCGTTTGAATGAAGCCATCAGAATATCTGTTATCTGGTCAACGATATTTTGCGTGATTTTCGGCTTGGCGGCTGCCGTATTCTCCACGGGAATTATGTCGTGGTTTACCCGAAATGATACGGAGATGATTCGTATCGGTCAGACAGCGCTTAGGGCAAATGGGATTTCTTTTATGGTGTTCGGATTTCATACGGTGTATTCTTTTCTCTTTCTTGTAATGGGAAAAGCAAAAGAGGGGTGTATTCTTGGAGCCTGCCGACAAGGGATATGCTTTGTTCCTGTGATTTTGCTTCTTCCGCGGATTTGGGGATTGCAAGGGGTCCTTTATGCACAGCCCAGCGCAGACGTATTGACGGCGGCTGTTACTGTGATTATGGCGTGGAGGCTGCGCGAGGAGTTGAAGGCAGCATCCAATTCTTAAGGAGGGAATCGGGAACATAATAATGAAACGTATACTATAAAAGGATTACGAAGTATACGTTTTGCTGAAAATTACTATCGGTTGCAATCAAAAACCAATTCGATAGCTATTTCTCTTGCCTTAGCGCTGGACACATTTTTATCCTCCGTTTCGCCCAAATACACACAAAAGTAAATCCTTTTATCAGCGCTATCGGCAAACCCCGTAAACCATGAATCAACGACAATGCCACTTGCTTTTCCCATTCCTGTCTTTCCGTAAATGGAAATATCTGCATCACTTTCTTCTGTTAGCAGCATAACCTGCTTTAACCGGTTTATTGTTTCTTCGGAATAATCTGTTTGCTCACCGAAGATGCGTTCCATTACCTCTGTTTGTTCTTTTGGCGAAATCAGCAATGACGATTCAATCCAGAAGCCGGTTAAAGCAGGATTGTTATTATTTGTATTCAGATGTCCCTCCCAATCGGAAATATTACAATTACCATACTGAAGTTTGGCTAATTCTTCCTGCATCATATCTGTACCTATTTCATCAACTATCTCTCGAAAGTACCAGACGCAGGAGGCGTGAAATGCATCGGAAAAATCGATGTCCTTATTCCAGTCCTCATTCCAGAAAATTTCACCACTCCATGTACGAGTAGAATCGTCCGGCTTGATTATTCCGTTTTCCAAGGCAATCAAAGAAGAAATTATTTTAAAAGTAGAACATGGAGAACGCTGAGTGAGTGCTAATTCTTGATTATATATCTGATAACAATTTTCGATTGGATCATAAATAACAGCAGCGCCGTTTATTCCGTCAAAATAATCTGACCAATCCACATCGATGATAGCCGGTTCGGCAATTTCTTCTTGAATTTCATCAGTTACTATTTCTGCTATTTGTGGAATTTCCTCTGGTGATGGTTCTTCTGCTTGAGCTATCTTTTCTGGCGCCTGTGTTTCTGCCTGTTGAGTTTCCTCTGTCGATTGAACAGCCCGTCAAGGCTGCCAGAGCAAATATTAAAACAAGGCTGAAGATTTTATATAATATATCTATTCTTTTCATCTTATACCTCATACCAGCGTCAGTGGATTTGCAATCAGTGGTTAAAAACACTTTTTCAACAATCTTTCAATATGTATTATCTGATTTAGCTACAGAGATGGATTCCCTTGGAGACATTTCTGTTATTATATCACTATCCCATTTATATTTCTATTACATCTGAACAGGGCGTATGTTCAGATGTTTGCGGTAAAGAATTACCGGCGGAACTGTTGGAGTTGACGTTTGGATGAAAACGATGTTAAATACAAAATAAAGACACAAAAGTGCAGGAGGTATTTTGATTGTGGATTTTGTAAAACTTCTGGATTCGAATGATTATCAGTTTCTAAGAACGAATCCGAGACTTGGAAACCGTATTATTCTTATGGGTATTGGCGGGAGTTATGCTTACGGAACCAATAATGAGAACAGTGATATTGATTTTAGGGGAATTACATTAAATTTACCGTCGGACTTGCTTGGATTGACGCAATTTGAACAGTATGAAGACGAAAACACGGATACGGTTATTTACGCTTTTAATAAAATTGTAAAACTTCTTTTGGAATGCAATCCTAATACGATCGAACTGCTGGGACTGGATGAGGATCAGTACTTGATAAGAACGACATTAGGGCAGGAATTATTGAATCATAAGAATCTGTTTCTATCCAAAAGAGCGGCGAAGTCTTTTGGCGGATATGCGAGCGCGCAGCTTCGGAGACTGCAAAATGCCGTTGCCAGAGACCATATGCCGCAACAGGAACGAGAACAGCATATTTATAATTCTGTCAAAAATGCATTGGAAGATTTCAGGCGGAAGAATGAGATGTTTGATAAAGGCAGTATAAATATTTACATCGATGAGTCTGATAACCCGGATTATAAGACAGAAATATTCGTTGATGCTCAGTACAAGCATTTACCGCTGAGGGATTATGAAAATATGCTGGGCACTATGAATAATGTTATCAGAGAATATGATAAGATTGGCAAACGCAACAAAAAGAAGGATGATAACCATTTAAATAAACACGCGATGCATTTGATTCGATTATTTATGATGGCAATTGATATTTTAGAAAAAAATGAAATAAGAACTCGGAGAACGGATGATTTGGAATTGCTTAAGAGCATCAGGCGCGGAGACTTTCAGAAAGAAGATAAAACCTTTTCACAGGATTTTTACGATATATTATCCGAATATGAGGTTCGACTGGAGCAGGCAACAAAACATACGTCTCTGCCGGACAATCCGGATATGGAGAGAGTAGAGGAATTTGTTGAATATGTAAATAGAAAAGCGATAGAGGGTGATTTTGGTGAGAGATATTAAAGCGGAAATAGTAAGTAAGCTTGCAGCGATAGAAGAGAAAGAAAAAGTTAAAATTCTCTATGCGGTTGAGTCAGGTAGCAGAGCATGGGGTGTGGCATCGCCGGATAGCGATTATGATGTGAGATTTATCTATGTAAGGACAAAGGAAGATTATTTAAGTGTTCAAGAGAAAAGAGACGTTATTGAATGGCAGCTTGATGATGTATTAGATATTAACGGATGGGATTTGAAAAAAACACTTGTTCAGTTTCACAAAGGAAACGCAACTCTTTTTGAGTGGGCAAATTCGCCGATTATCTACAGGATCACGGATGAATGGAGAGACATTTATGAAAGCTGTAAGCAGTATTTCTCTGAGAAAACAGCGCTTTATCATTATTATGGAACTGCCAATAGTACTTTTAAGCAATATTTGCAAAGCGAAGAGGTTAAGTATAAAAAGTACGTTTATGCGCTTAGACCACTTTTGGCGTGCAAGTATATTGAGGATCAGCACAGGGTACCACCGGTAATGTTTGATAATTTGCTTAGACAGAGTCTTCCCAAAGAATTATCAATGGAAATAGAGAAGATGCTTGAGATTAAAACTAAGGGTGACGAAATAGACTTGAATCCGAAAATGCCGGTGATTCAAAAGTTTATAGAAGATGAGATTGCCAGATATGAGCGGATTTTAAAGAGTATGCCGGATGATAGAAATCCGGAATGGGGAACTTTGGATAACGTGTTTTTGAGGATTTTGATGTGAAATGCAGGCAATTAAGATGAAAGATTATGAATGGGTGTATGCTATTTTTTTATTAGGAAAATGAATCTATGTATGGTAACATGATAGAAGTAGTTCCAAAGTGTATAAATTATTATTAAAGATAAATCGCGCGTAATAGACGAAAGTGTAAAGATGTCATGAATCAAAGTATTATTAATGAACTTTCTAGTGGGTATGAAACAGCATATATAGACGGCAGTGTGGCTTCTAATATATCTTACAGACCTCAATTTGTCTCAAATAATTACAAAGAAGGTAAAAAAGTCTTGTCCTCTATTGAGGATGAACTTTTGGTATGCGATTGTTTTCAGATTAGCGTTGCATTTATTACTATGGGCGGAATTACGCCTCTTTTGCAGACGTTAAAAGAGTTAGAGAAACGGGAGATCCCGGGTGAAATTCTTACCACAAATTATTTAAGCTTCAGCGAGCCGGAAGCATTAGAGAAACTGCATGGTTTAAAAAATATCACATTGAAAATGTATGATGCGGAAGCAGCAGATGCTGATTTTCACACAAAGGGATATATTTTCAAGAAAGAAGAGATTTACCGTATTATCATAGGCAGTTCCAATATGACAGGTGCCGCGCTCACCAGCAATAAGGAATGGAACACGAAGATTGTTTCTACAAAGCAGGGTGAAGTTGCAGGGGAAGTGATAGAGGAGTTTTCACAGCTATGGAAATCAGTTCACACGCTGGAATATGATGATTTCTTTGAAGATTATCAAGCGCGTTATCGGATTATAAAAAAACAGCGGGAAATAGCGAAGCAGGAATTAATACCGTCTATAGAAAAATACAGGTTAAAACCTAATGAGATGCAGATTGGATTTATTGGGAATCTGCGAAAAATTATAGCTTCCGGAGAGGAGCGGGCACTGCTCATATCTGCTACAGGTACGGGAAAGACATATGCTTCTGCATTTGCCATGCGTGAACTCGGGTTTAAACGGGTGATGTTTCTTGTACACAGAGGACAACTGGCACGGCAGACAAAGAGGTCCTATGAGAAGGTATTTGGGAATAATGTTTCTATGGGGCTTGTCGGTGCCGGATATCACGATTACGATAAAGATTATGTGTTTGCAACGGTTCAGACTTTAAATAAAGATGAACATCTTACTCATTATAAACCGGAGGATTTTGATTGCATTATTTTGGATGAAGCACATCATAGTTCTGCGAATTCCTATCGCAAGATTATGAGTTACTTTGAGCCAAAGTTATGGCTCGGTATGACGGCGACTCCAGATAAACGTGATGACCATGAAGAAGGCAGAAATATTTATGAGATTTTTCATCATCAGATTGCCTATGAGATCAGGCTGCAACAGGCGATGGAGCAAAATCTTCTTTGCCCGTTTCATTATTTTGGGATCAGCGACCTTTCTATGGTGAAAGATATAATGGGTAAAACAACAAAACTGCCGGCGAGAGATTTTAGACAGCTCGTCTGCGAGGAGCGTGTAAAGCACATCGTTGGACAAGCGGAGTATTATGGATATAGCGGTGAGCGTGTGAAAGGTTTGGTGTTTTGCAGCCGCATTGATGAATCCAAAGAATTGTCTGACAAGTTTAATGCGCTGGGATATCGGACGGTTTCTCTGAACGGTGATGCATCGGAGGAAGAGCGGATAGATGCCTTTGAGAGACTGGCAATGGATGAGAGCGATGCTACGGAAGAACGACAGCCGCTGGATTATATTTTTTCAGTTGAGATTCTAAATGAGGGTGTGGATATCGTAGAGGTTAATCAGGTTATTATGTTACGCCCGACAGAGTCGCCGATTGTATTTATCCAGCAGTTAGGCAGGGGATTGCGTAAAGCAGAAGGAAAGGAATATGTTGTAGTTTTAGATTTTATCGGCAATTATACGAATAATTTTATGATTCCGGTTGCCTTGTCGGGAGACCGTACCTACAATGCGGATACTATCAGAAAATATGTAATTAGCGGAAACAGTACGATACCGGGAGTGTCTACCATACATTTTGATGAAGTGGCAAAAGACAAAATTTTCAAATCTATCGATAAAATTCGTGGGATTCGGACGATTATAAAAGACAGCTATGTCTCTCTTAGAAACAGACTTGGGCGGATTCCATTTTTGTTAGATTTTTATGAGAACGGAGAAGTTGATCCGCTTGTTATTATAAAAGAATATAAGACTTACTATGCATTTCTTGAAGTAATGGAAAAGGACACCTATACATGCTCTTTAATGGAGCAGGAAAAGCTGACTTTAGAGTATTTGTCAAAAACAATTTTAAGTGGTGCACGTCCGTATGAATTGGAAATTTTGAAGGCAGTTTTGATGAACGAGCATGTTTCCGTCGAGAGGCTGCAGGAGGATTTTAAGAATAAATATGACTATGATTTCAAATTACAATATATTGAAAACGCAATTGATGTATTGCAAGGACATTTTGTCAGTAAAGAGGAGGAATACCAGAAGTTTTGTCATATAGATGTATTGGATTATGATGAAAGAAGAAGCTTAAGCAGAATGAGAAGCTTTGCCAATTGTCTCAAACATAAAGAATTTTATGAGCAAATCGATGATATTGTATCGGTAGGATTGAAGCGATACACGGACAAGTATATGGCGAAGGGAGGCGCTGAAACTCCTTTTGTCATATATGAGAAATATTCCAGAAGAGATGTAAGTCTTCTCATGAATTGTGGAAAGGATTTATCATCGACCATGTATGGAATGAAACGAATAGGTGATGATGTCTTCATTTTTGTTACATATCATAAGGAACAAGCCGGTGATGATAAGAATTATGTAGAAGGCAAGCCTGATTATGCGGATGTGTTTGATGATAATATGATTTTTCGCTGGGACTCGCAGATTGGTAAGGGAGTTGACAGTTCTTATATGCAGGGTGTGATGACTGCGAAGCGGAAGCATTTGTTTGTCAAAAAGAGTGATGCCGAAAGCAATTTCTATTATATGGGACAGTTTGATATTGTGGATGTCAAAGAGGCAGAAAAGGAAAATAATAGAGGGAAGAAAGAGGTTATTTCAAAAGTGCGGGTAAAGATGCATCAACCAGTAAGAGATGATTTACTTCGTTATCTGCAAAGCGGAATCATGGAGGATTAGTATGAAAACAATACGTGTAGTGGCGGCAGTTATCTGTGATGATATGGAGAAACCTACGAAGATATTTGCGACAGCCAGAGGATACGGGGAGTTCAAAGGGCAGTGGGAGTTTCCGGGCGGCAAGATTGAAGCAGGAGAATCTCCAGAGAATGCGCTCGTCAGAGAAATCAGGGAAGAACTGGATACTGATATTGAAGTGGGCATTTTGATACATACCATAGAATATGATTATCCGACATTCCATCTTTCGATGGACTGCTTTTTGGCGAAAGTGAATGCGGGCGAACTGGTACTCAAGGAAGCAGAAGCCGCCAGATGGCTTACGAAGAACGAGCTATATGATGTGCAGTGGCTGCCGGCAGATTTGTCATTAATCGAGATGCTAGAGGAGCGGATGGGATAAACGAAATATGAGAAACAGTTAACAAAATTTCCATTTATTTAACTTCTGTTCAATTGTAGATAGTCTCTTCATCTGTTATGCTGTAAGCAGCCAAGGCAAAAAAATTGATGCATTGCATATATGCAACAGACGGATCATGAAACGACATACAGACGGAAAGGGGACTATTAGATATGCAAATCGGACAGGTAATCAGACAATATCGTAAAGAAAAGGACATGACGCAGGAGGAGATGGCGAACCGCCTTGGAGTGACGGCACCGGCAGTCAATAAGTGGGAGAACGGAGGCTCGATGCCGGATATTATGCTCCTTGCGCCGATAGCCAGACTGCTGGGGATTTCTCTTGACACGCTGCTGTCTTTTCGGGAGGAATTGACACAGGAAGAGATACAAGATATCATCTATACATTGAATTTCATGTTGCGGGAGCAGTCTTTCGGGGAAGCATTTGCGTATGCGAAAGAGAAAATAGCGCAGTATCCCAACTGTGAAGCGTTAATATTGGAAGCGGCGGTGTTGCTTAATGCGGAGCGTATGCGGACAAAGCAAGAGACGGATAATGAAGAGACAGTCGTTCCAGTACAGTTTGATTCGGAGCAGTCGGAGAAAAAGACCGAAAAAGGCGAAGAGTGCAGGAAAGAGCAGACAGAGAAGCAGCGCGGCAGGAATGGCGGTGCATGTAAGAGCAATATAGAAAATGAATACGACGAAGTTATTAACGGATGGCTTACCGAGGCGCTTAAGAGTGGAAAGGAACAGATCCGTACGATGGCGGCGGATGCGCTGTTTAGTTTCTATTTAGGTGATAAGCAGTATGAGAAAGCGGAAGAATGTCTGACGTACTACTCCGAACAGAATCCGGAGCGGAAATTGAAACAGGCACGGATCTACAGCAGTACAGGCAGAACGGAAGAAGCCTATAAGGCGTATGAAGAACAGCTGTTTTCCATGTATCAAATGACAAGTATGTTGTTTTACGGTATTGAGATGCTGGCGGCGCAGGATGAGAACATGGATAAAGTGCGTACAATGGTTGACAAGCAGGGTGCGCTTGCTGAAATTTTTGAGATGGGCGAGTATCATAAGGTTTCCAGCAGGCTTGAGCTTGCGGTTATGGAGAAGGATGTGGAGGCTACGATTACTATCATGCGGCAGCTTCTTGCAGGCATTGACGATATCAATCATTTTACGAAAGCGTCCCTTTATGAGCATATGATTTTTCGGGAAATGCGACCGGCATTTGCGGAGCAGATTCGGGAAGATCTGCTTAAGAGTTTTCGGAATGAAGAGACATACGGATTTCTGCAAGGAGACAGTCGCTGGGAAGCACTAAAATAGTGTGAGAAGGATTTGGAGACTTGTAAAACAAGTCATATACGCGGTGGCAGTCGATGGAGGGCTGTTATGAAACATAGAATACTAATCGTTGAAGATGACACTACAATACAGCAGCAATTGAAAAACCTTTTAATCGGAAACGGATATGAGGCGGAAAGTGTAGCGGATTTTTCGCAAGTTATCGAGCAGGTGAAATCTTTTGAACCGCATTTGACTCTGTTGGACATTAAACTGCCGGGGGACGACGGTTTTACAATCTGCTCCCGGATTCGAGCTTTTTCTGATATGCCGATTATTTTTGTGACGAGCAGCAATACGGACATGGATGAACTGAACAGTATCATGCTGGGTGGGGACGCTTTCATCACGAAGCCTTATAACACAGCGATTCTGCTGGCAAAGATAGCAGCGCTTTTAAAACGGGCATACAAGTCCGAAATGCAGGAGGTTCTTACATGGAATGATGTTTCCCTGCATTTGGAAGGCAGTTTCATTGAGTATGACGGACGAAGGGCTGAACTGACGAAGAACGAGATGAAGATTCTCTATTATCTTTTCAGTCATGCCGGAAAGATTTGTTCCAGAAATGATATCATCGATTTCTTGTGGGACAGTCAGCTTTACGTGGACGACAACGCCTTGAGCGTGAATATGACGCGCATTCGCGATAAGCTGGCAGCTGTTGGAGTGTCAGATTTTGTCAAAACGAAGCACAGGCAGGGGTATCTGATCTCATGACACTGAGGAGCAGAATGTGGAGGCATATTTATGGACGGCAAGCAATATCTGAAGAACAAGTTCCCTGTAATTTTAATCAATCTATTGGGTATGCTGTTCCTTGCGGCATTTTTGGCTGTGAACGGCAGCAACGTTCACAGCATTCTTTTTATCTTGATTGTCTGGACCCTTGTACTGTGCTGTTATCTGGCAGCAGCCTGTTTTTTGCGCAAAAGATATCTGGACAAACTGCTTACCATGACGCAGCAGTTAGAAGAGCGGTATCTGATTGCGGAAATCACGACGAGACCTGAGAGGGCGGACGATGCGGTTTTCATAGACATTATGAAGATGGCTGAGAAGTCTATGTTGGAAAAGATTGGAAGAATTGAGAAAGAGCGCAGGGAATACAAAGAGTATATTGAGCAGTGGATTCATGAAGCGAAAACGCCCATTGCGGCGATGAAACTGCTATGTGAGAATAATCGCTGTGATTTTACGAGGGAATTACTTGCGGAACTAGAGCATGTGAATCATTACACGGAACAGGCGCTCTACTTCGCCAGAAGCGAACATACGGAGAAGGATTACATGATTCGCGAGACTGATTTGGCAGATGTGATTCACAGTGCGGTTGCCGATAACAAATATCTGTTGCGTCAAAATGCCGTGGCAGTTACCGTGGATCAAATGAATGAGCATGTTTACACCGACGATAAATGGTTGAGATTTATATTGAACCAGATGATAGGAAATGCGGTAAAATATCGCGGGAAACAACCGGCAATACACTTTTATGCCATGAAGAGGGCGGATATGGTTTCGCTTATGGTGGAGGACAACGGTATCGGCATTGTAGAAGGTGACCTGCCGCGTATCTTTGACAAAGGGTTTACGGGAAGCAATGGGCGAACCGTTCAAAGCTCTACGGGGATTGGGCTTTATCTTTGCAAAAAGCTTTGTGATAAGTTGGGAATCGGTTTGGAAGTTCTCTCTAAGGGAGAGGGTACGAAGGTTGTGCTTTCTTTTCATATCAATGATTTTATAGCCGAAGTGCAGAGTTAATTACCCTGCACTTCTTACATTTTTGTAAGAACTTCGTAAGAAAAGGTGATACAAATAGATAAGTGGATTTGCTACGATACGAGTGGAACCAGAGATGACTGACATGGAGGATAACAAAACATGCACACGATTTTAGAACTTAAGCAGATTCAGAAATATTACGGTAATGAGGGTAATATTACAAAAGCAATCAATGATATCAGCTTTGCGGTTAAAGAGGGAGAATTCTTAGGAATTATGGGCGCTTCCGGTTCAGGAAAGACGACGCTTCTTAATTGCATTTCCACGATTGATACGGTAAGCGCAGGACATATTTATCTGGAGGGAAAAGATATCACAGAAATGAAACCTAAGGAGCTTGCGAAGTTCCGCAGAGAGAATCTGGGGTTTGTGTTTCAGGATTTCAATCTCTTAGATACGTTGACGATTTCCGAGAATATTGCGCTCGCACTGGCAATCAATAAAGTTCCGGCGGGAGAGGTAGAAGGGCGTGTTGAGGAAATGTGCAGGAAGTTGAACATCCGTGATATTTTACGAAAATACCCGTATCAGGTTTCGGGCGGACAGAAACAGCGGTGTGCTTGTGCGAGAGCGCTGATCAATCACCCGAAGCTTCTTCTGGCGGATGAGCCGACGGGAGCGCTTGACAGTCACTCTTCACAAATGCTGCTCTCCACGATGCAGCGTATCAATGAACAGCTTGGCACGACCATTCTTATGGTAACGCATGACGCTTTTACTGCGAGCTATGCCAGTCGTATTCTGTTCCTGAAAGACGGAGCGGTTTTTACGGAGCTTCGGCGAGGAGACGAAGGCAGAAGTACTTTTTTCAATAAAATCTTAAATGTTATGACGATGATTGGAGGTGGACAAAGTCATGTATGCGAAACTTGTGATTAGAAATGCAAAGCGGTCAGTAAAAGAATATCTGGTCTATCTTGTGACGATGACCATTTGCGTTACCTTATTTTATTCGTTTCTGTCTATTTCCAGTAAATACTATCAGCCGGATATCGGGATGGAATATAATTTTCGGATATTGGGTGACGGGATGAAATATGCAATCTGTGCAGTCACATTGCTGCTCATATTTTTAATAAATTATGTAAACCAATATATGCTGCGAAGCAGACAGAAAGAATTTGCCGTGCAAGCCATCATGGGAATGGAGCAGAAGACAATCGGAATGCTCTTCCTTGCGGAGACATTTGTGATGGGGATTACAGCCATTATGTTGGGAATCATCTTGGGCATGTTCGGTTCCCAATTTATCACAGCGATGGTTCTTTCTACTTATAACAAGGACTATCGACTTACATGGACATTATTCCCGGATACGGTTCTTTTGACGATTGGTTTCTTCGTGTTGAGCTTTGCTGTGGTTGGATTTTTTAATCTGCGTGTAATCAGGAAGATTAAGATTATTGATATGCTGTCTGCGGATCGGGAGAATGAGCCTTCTTTAGAAAAAAGCCGCCAGATACCTGTTATGGTAATTCTGTTTGAAATGCTGACGGTATGGATGTTAGTGTCGGGTATCGAGAAAAAGTATTTTTATTTTGACAGCCGTATGCCGTTTCCTGTGCATATCATGTTCTGGGGAAATATTCTGTTTCCGGCGGTCACACTATTGTGGTCCGTGATATGGTTCATCAGGAAAAGATGGTCGAGAACAGCCGTCATGCCTGCAAAAACTATAGGAAGCGATGGTATGCATTGTGATAACAGGAAGCGAGAGACGCTGCTGGCTGGACTCTTGATATGCGCATTGCTTCATATACTGTCTGCAGCGAGTGTGCCTTCTGTGCAGAACGAATATTATCTTTCCATGGGTACCGGCACCGTCAATCAATATATGATGTTTGTACTCGGTAATCTGCTTTTCGTCATCTGTGCAGTCATCTATCTTGCCAATACCGTGCTTGTAGCGTGGAAGGAGCGGTCGCCGGAACACAGATACCGCAACCAGAATCTGTTTTTCTATGGGCAGATTACAACGAAGCTGTCTACCGCAAATAAAACTATGACCTTAATCAGCGTAACGCTTGTCACGGCAATTTTTCTGCTGATGGCAGCGCCTATTCTGATCGGATGGGCAAACGGTTATCTGGAGATGCGTGCGAAGTATGACGTGCAGATTTCTACAGGCTATACCAATGTCTATGAGGAAGAGGAGCTGCCTCGGGACGATTATGGATTTGTGACGGATTATCTGGAGCAGAATGGGATTACAACGGCTTATGATTTAACTTTTAACTTGTATCTGCCAAAGAGAGATGATTTTCATAATCGGGTTAAATATGATTTCCCGGCGGTGGCAATTTCGTTACATGACTATAATATGATCAGGGAAATGCTGGGATATGAGGCGATTTCTTTAGGGGAAAACGAGTTTACGACACAGTGGCAGTCGATTGCTACGGAAGACGACAGGGATGAATTTCTATGGACACACAAAGAAATTACTACGGATGCGGGGAGTCTGACGCTTGCCGAAAAGAATTGTTATACGGACGCAATGGGAGAGACTCTTTATAACTATTATACAGATGTTTTGCTGGTGCTTCCCGACAGTGTCTGTGAACAACTGCTTCCGGTCAACAGGGACAGATATATCATGACAACCGACAAGATTTCTTATTTGCAGGCGCAGAAGCTTGAAGAGCTCTTCCGGTCAGTGTATCCGGAAAGTACAGGTATCGGAGCGGAATACAGAATCAGAACGAGTACGCTGCAAATCAGCAGCACGAAAGCAAATATGTTTGTCTTGCAGGCAGTCATGCTTTACGGGGCTGTTGTGCTGATGGTAATTTGTTTTACGGTTCTTTCTTTGCAGCAACTTCTGGACTCCGCTCATTATAGGTACCGCTTTTCGGTGCTTCGCAAATTAGGAGTGGAAGAAAAAGAGATCGGACACCTTGTGCTGCAGCAGCTTGGTGTATGGTTCGGGCTGCCGGTTACCGTTGCCGTTTGTGTTTCGGCGGTTATTGTTGCATATTATATGCAGTCGGTGTCGGCACAGATTATGGCATACATCGGAGTTGGCGCGCTGCTGGCACAGATGTCTCTGACAGGGGTAATTCTCTTGTTACTGTTGTTTAGCTACTTTATTAGTACATGGATACTCTTTAAGGGTTCCGTGAGTGCGTGACTGCAGCATCGCACGTATACTGAGATTGCCGGAGCTGGAAGCAGCGTCCCGTTCGGGAAAGATTTTCTTCCAGCTTATGAGAACGGCAGCCAGCGACATAACGCCCGAGAGGGTGTCAGAGACCGGACCGGACCATAAAATACCGTCAATTCCCATAAGTGCACCGAGAATCAGCATGGACGGAATAAGGAAGATAATCTGTCTGGACAGCGACAGTATCATGGACGGCATCGGCTTGCCGATTGCCTGATAAAAGATACCGATTACCATACCCGAAGGAATCATAAAGCACGCCATCAGGTAGATGCGGAAGCATTTGACGGCAAATTCCATATACAGCTCTGATTCCTGCCCGAAAAGATTGATGATTGCTTCCGGAAATAATTGGAATATAATCAGCGCTACAACCATAATGGCAGTGCAGGAAATCAAGGAAAGCTTAAATGTCTGTTTGACTCTTTTATACTGTCTGCTTCCGTAATTATATCCGAGAATCGGCTGCACGCCGGAGGCAATTCCCATGGCAATACTTGTAATCAACTGGCTGGTCTTCATGGTGATTCCGAGCGCTGCCATAGGAATATCCGCGCCATAAACAGACCTCGCCCCATATTTGACTAACAGATTGTTTTGGAGCGCAATGACAACCGTTCCGGCAATCTGTGTGAAGAACGAAGACATACCGAGGGAAATGATTTTGCCGGAGATGATTCTGTCCGGAATAAAATCCTGCTTTGTGGGCTGAACCGTTTTGAGACGGAACAGACAGAACACATAGTAAATTGCGTTGAGCAGCTGTCCGATGATGGTAGCCCATGCCGCGCCCTGTACGCCCCAATGGAATACGAAGATAAAAATCGGGTCGAGAATAATGTTAGTAATGCAACCAATCAGCATACCGACCATACTTGCTTTGGGGCGCCCGTCTGCACGGATGACATTGCCGAAGCCTACGCCGATGACAAATATCGGGAAACCAAGTACAATGATTCTGCCGTAGTCCATGGCATAGGACATAACTTCGCCTCTGGCGCCGAACAGAAAACAAAGCGGCTCGAGGAAGATTTCAAACAGGATGAGGAAGAGTATGCCGGATCCGATTGTTAAGGTTATCATATTTCCTATGCCGTGCGCTGCCTGTTCCGGTTCGTTTTTGCCGAGTTGAAGGCTCATGAACGACGAGGCGCCGTTCCCGAACATCATGGCAACTGCCATCAGAATCAATGTCATAGGCATAACGACGTTCGTTGCCGCATTTCCCAGATACCCTACGCCCTGCCCGATAAATACCTGATCTACCATGTTGTAGAGAGAATTGACAACGAGGGAGATGACGCTTGGGACAGCATAGCGGAGGGTTAGTTTTCTGATACTCTCTGTTCCGAGAGGATTTACCATCGGAGTTGTTGTAATTGATGTTGTTTTATTCATAAATTCGGAAACCTCCTATATTATTTTAATTTGATTTTCGTCTCTTATTGTATCTGCATTGTTCTTGTCTGTGAATTAAGAATTTGTTATAATTGATAAGAAAAATTTATAAATCCCGGAGAATAAAATATGACGACAATGCAGTTAGAGTGTTTTCTGGCTGTGGCGGAAACGCTGAATTTTGCAAAGGCTGCGGGGCAGCTTAATGTGACACAGCCGGCAGTTACACAGCAGATACGGTCTTTGGAGGAGGAGTTGAATGTGCAGCTTTTTAAGCGCACGACGCGGGTGGTGCAGATGACGCCGGAAGCGTATGCGTTTCTTGACGATGCGCGTCACATTCTTCATATGATTCATTTTACGAAGCAGCGGTTTAAAGAGCGCAGCGATGTGGGGAGGCTACCCTTTTGTATTGGCAGTCATACTTATGAGGATTTGGATTTGCTGGCGGATATACTGCGGAGTATGGCAGATACATATCCGGAGCTGCATCCTGTTTTTCAAGTGGTTCCGTTTCAACATTTGTACAAGCTTTTGGCGGAAGAAACGGTGGACGTTATCGTTGCCTTTCAGTCCAAGGATGATAAGGAAAGTTACGGAACCTATCGGGAGTTTATGAAGATTCCGGTGATGGGAATTGTACCTGCCAATCATTCTTTGGCGCAGAGTGGTTATCTGACGGTGGAGGAGTTGAGAAAGCATCGGGTTATCTTTACTGCGCCACATAAATGTCCAAGTGGTCTGCGCGCGTTTCAAAATGAACTGATCAGGGACAGAGCGCTTGCGGATATGATGTTTTGTGAGGATCCGGAAGCAGCAGTTTTGTTGGCGAAGGCAGGATTCGGAGTTGCCCTGCTTCCGAAACTTCCGGGACAGAGCGATGCAAAACTTAGGGTTATTCCGGTGCAGGGGGTTGAACCGCTCTCTTTTGGCGCGTATTATAAAAGTACGTCGGGGAAGCCCATTCTCAAAGAGTTTTTGCGATTGTGCCGGGAATACTTGAGTGGGAGTAAGTTGACTGAAGACTAACATGGCAGAAATGCTGAAATTTAAGAAGGGAAAGAGTTTACGATGATAAATCATCCGATTGAACCCGTCTATGACGAGGAATCCAAGATTTTGATATTGGGAAGTTTTCCTTCCGTGAAGTCGCGGGAACAGCAGTTTTTCTACGGGCATAAACAGAATCGTTTCTGGAAGGTCTGTGCGCTGGCGCTTGGATGCGCCGTGCCGGAAACCGTAGAAGAGAAGCGAAAGATGCTGCTTAGACATCACATAGCGGTCTGGGACGTAATCGCAAGCTGTGAGATTACGGGTTCCTCGGATGCGAGCATACGGAATGTGGTGCCGAACGATTTGTCGTGTATCCTGTCTTGTGCGGATATCCGGACAATCTATACGAACGGCTCCAAAGCTCACAAACTCTATCAGAAATATATTTTTCCGGTGAACGGGAGAGAAGCGTATCTACTGCCTTCCACGAGCCCGGCGAATGCGGGGTATTCGCTGGAGAGACTGGCGGAAGCTTGGAAGGTGATTGGGGAGAATGAAAAGTGTAAGATTATGAAAATGCAATCGAGTGATTGATGAAAGGAGAACCGTCCAATGAATATTGTCATTATCCATGGTCAGAGTCATCAAGGGTCTACATATCATATTGCGGAAATGCTCGCCCAAAAGTTGCAGGGAAAAGTTACCGAGTTCTTCTTACCGAGGGACTTCGGATCTTTTTGTGTTGGGTGTACATCCTGTTTCGAAAAGTCCGAGACGTTGTGTCCACATTACGAAAAACTGAATCCGATTACAAAGGCTTTAGATGACACGGATGTCATAATCTTGGCAAGCCCGGTGTATGTATATCACGCGACGGGTGCAATGAAAGCATTTCTGGATCATTACGGGTATCGGTGGATGGTGCACCGCCCGGAGGAAAAGATGTTTCGTAAACAGGCAGTATGCATTTCCACGGCGGCGGGCGCAGGCATGAAAAGCACAAACAAGGATATGGCGGATAGTATGTTTTTCTGGGGAATTGCTAAGACATATAAATATGGCGTAGCTGTGCGGGAAGTGGCATGGAAACGGGTAAATCATAAGATAAAGAGACGCGTGGAAAGAAAGACTACGGCATTGGCGCGCAAGATTAGGAGAAATTACGGAAGAGTGAAACCGTCTGTAAAGACTAAAGTTTTCTTTTCTATTATGCGTCTGGTGCAGAAAGCAGGATGGAACGAGGCGGACCGGAAGTATTGGGAAGAAAAGGGATGGACAGGGAATAGAAGACCGTGGCGGTGAGACAGAACGCTTTGGCAAAGACAGCTTGATTTGGTATTGATTATACAAAATAGGGAAGGACAATCATTCAATGAATACAGGCAGTGAGTTATTGAATAATTTGGATAAATTACATACAACGGAATTGGGGATAGAGCGTATCAGAAGAAATCTGTCTTTAGATACGGATGATGTGGTTGCGTGGTGCAAAACAAAAATCGGTTCTGCGGATGCCGTTATTACCAGAAACGGAAAAAACTGGTATGTGAATGTAGAAAATTGTATGATAACGGTAAATGCGTATAGTTATACAATTATTACAGCGCATAAGGAGAAAAAGAGCGCAGTGTTTACAGCAAAAACCAAAACAAACATGTTATGTGATGATATCAGATATCTAACAGAGAGAGCATTGTGGGAGACAGAAAACCTCATGAAGTGTATTCCGGACGAACTTTGGTCGAAACGTTACGATGGGATTCCCATGTGGAAATTCCTGTATCATACATTATATTCTATGGATAGATGGTACATCAATCCATACGACGAGACATATCAGAATCCTTCTTTTCACACGGATACTTTGGCGGATTTGAATGTTATACCGGGGGAAGAGTATTTGAGCCGCGAACAGTTAGAATACTATTTCTATCAAATCCGTGATAAGATACAAAGCTATATCGCCGGACTTTCAGACAGTGAACTGTCCGAAAAACCGGAAAATTGTGATATGAGCAGATTTCGACTGATACTGGGACAGTTTAGACACTGGCATCGTCATATGGGTGTGATTTATGGATTTATTATTGAGGATGCAGGTAAATGGGCTTATGTGCTCAATATGCTGGGCAAATATCCGGATGCACCGATGCCGAATTACTATTAAGGATAAATTCTTATTGTTCAGGAAATGGGACAAAGAGAAAAACATATTTAGCACCTAGATTTAACAATTGACAGGGTTTTGTGAGAGGAGACTTTCAAAATGACCGACATCTATTACATCGAGGACGACGCGTCTATCGCACAGTCTGTCAAAGAATATTTGGAGCAGTACGATTTTCGAGTGACTGTTTATGATACGATTGCCGGTGCAAGAGCGGCAATCGGGAAAATGTGTCCACAGCTTGTGTTACTTGATTGGAATATGCCGGACGGACAGGGAGACAGGCTGTGCCGTTTCATTCGCTCCGAGTGGAGCGAACTGCCGATTATTTTCCTGACCGTCAAGGACGACGCCAAAGATATCGTGGCGGGGTTTAAGGACGGTGCGGACGATTATGTCGTGAAACCGTTTGAACTGACGGTGCTGCATTCACGCATACTTGCGCTGCTTCGGCGGGCAGGGCAAACCGGGCAGGCGAGGCTTCGTTGTGACGATATCATACTGGATCAAGAAAAGTTATCTGTGTACTTAGGGAAAGAGGAGCTGACTTTAAGCTTGCCGGAATACCAGCTGCTCCAGCTGCTTATGGAAAATAAAGGCAAAACAGTCATGCGCGGACAGATTTTAGAGCATGTCTGGGACAGTAACGGCAATTATGTGAATGACAATACTTTGACGGTTACGATGAAGCGTCTTAGGGAGAAATTGCATCATCCGGCGTGCATTAAGACAATACGCAGTTTCGGATATCGAATGGAGGATACGTTATGATGGCAGGTAAGAAGGGTGCTGCGAGAACCGGAATTTCATTTAGGGAGAGAAGGCGGCGTGGAATCGTGATAACCGCAGTTATATCAGCATGTTTGGGGGCTGTATTGTACACGGTACTGTTTTTTATACAGGAATATCGTAAGAGCAACGTGTATTGGGGAGCCATTCCGATGCAGTTTATTCTATTATCCGCGGCTGTGTTTATTGTGACGGCTGGCGGATTTCTTTTTGTGTGGTGGTATCCGCACAGGTATGAGCGGACGAGGATAGCTGAACTGACCGACTATTTGGAAGAAATCAATGTGGGTGGGACGGGCACGGTTCTTTCGGTGAAGGAGGATGAATTTTCACATCTTCAGGATGAGATGTATAAAACAGTCACGGAACTGTATCATACAAGAGAGCAGGCGATTGTGGCGAAAGAAAATTATGCGGATAATCTGGCGAATATTGCGCATCAGTTGAAGACGCCGGTTACGGCAGCTTTTTTATCGCTGCAGCTTCTGGAACAAGTCGATGATATTACGGAAGAGTCTGATAAGGAGAAAGTGAAAAATAACGTAACCTTAATAAAGAAACAGCTTGAGCGCCTACAGTATCTCGAGGAAGCTCTGCTGACACTTTCACGGATTGATGCGGGAGTCCTAAGGTTAGAGTGTGCACAAGTAGATATTTATACGGTTCTGAGCCTTGCGGCGGACAACCTTGATAATCTTCTTTCGGGAAAAAATGTTTCAGTTTCAATTCCCGACAAGGGCAGTGTCACCTTCCAAGGGGATATGGAGTGGACTATGGAAGCACTTATGAATTTGATGAAAAATTGTATGGAACATTCCCCGGAAGGCGGCACAATCTATTGCGATTATTCCGTCAATCCGCTTTATAAAGAAATCCGCATATGGGATGAGGGTACAGGATTTGACAAGGAAGATATTCCGCATCTGTTTGAGCGGTTTTACCGTGGGAAGAATATAGAAAAAGCGGAAGATACGGAGAAAAATGAGGCAAACGAGCCGCAGAGGATAAGTAATGACACGGGTGTCGGAATAGGACTATCCTTGGCGCGCTCCATTCTCGAGCAGCAGAACGGAACCATATCGGCGCGCAATCTGCCGCAGGGCGGGGCATGTTTTGAAATAAAAATTTACAGTCACTGAGTTGTCACTTTCTGTTGGTATTGTGGAATTAGACAAATAGCAAATCAGAAAAGGAGTAAAACATGGAAATCTTAAAATGTGATAACATCAGGAAAGTGTACGGTTCCGGTGACAATCAGGTGAAAGCGCTTGACGGAATCAATCTGTCTGTGGAGAAGGGAGAGTTTGTTGCGATTGTAGGAGCCTCTGGTTCCGGCAAATCTACGCTGCTTCATATACTTGGCGGTGTGGATGCTCCGACGGAGGGGAAGGTCATGGTGGAAGATACGGACATTTCGACTATGAACCGGACACAGGCGGCGATTTTCAGGCGCAGAAAGGTGGGGCTGGTATATCAATTCTATAATTTGATTCCGACGCTGACGATTCGCAAGAATATTCTGATGCCACTTTTGCTGGATAAGAAAAAAGTGAATCAGGAGTATTTTATGCAGGTGGTGACATCGCTTGGGATAGAAGGTAAATTGGACTTTTTACCGAATCAGCTCTCAGGTGGGCAGCAGCAGCGCGCGGCAATTGCACGTTCTTTGCTCTATCGTCCTGCGCTTTTGTTAGCGGACGAGCCGACCGGCAATCTGGACCGCAGGAACGGAGAAGAAATCGTCGATTTATTGAAGCTGTCTAACCGCAATCTGAATCAGACGATCATATTGATTACGCATGACGAGAAGGTCGCTTTGGAGGCGGACCGTATCATCACGATAGAAGACGGGCACATCATAGCAGACAGAAGGCGGGGTGAATAATATGGGGAAAAGTGCCACTATATGTTCTGACAGGCTTCGGGTTCGCAAGAACCGTGTATCGAGTGTGTCTATTATGTCGGCAGCTCTGATTGCATCATTATTTTTGTCAATGCTGTGTAGTTTTTTCTACAATATGTGGGTATATGACGTGGAGGCTGTCGTGTTAGAGGAGGGAGACTGGCAGGCGCGCATTGCCGGAACGGTCAGCGAGGAAGAGTTAAATCTGATTCGCAGTTTTGGTAATGTAGAGCGGGCAGTAGTAAATGAGGAAGCGGCGGAACAAAAAACCGCAGTAATCGATCTGTATTTTCACAATCCCCGAACAATCTATCAAGATATGACACTTATGTCAGAAAAGATTGGATTGGAAAGTGAGCGGATAACGTTCAACTATCAACTTCTTTCCATGTATTTTATACGCATTCCGGGTGATGACAAGCCGAGAATGATTTTGCCGTTATTTGCGACGATTATGATGATTGCCGGCTTTTCCCTGATTCTTGTAATTCATAATTCTTTTGCGGTAACTATGAATGCAAAGATTCATCAATTAGGGATTCTCTCAAGCGTTGGAGCCACACCGCGGCAGATACGCATAAGTCTGATACAAGAAGCGGCTGCGATGTGTGTGCTTCCGATCATAGGGGGGAGTCTGGTCGGAATAGGAATCGGATACGGACTGCTTATGATGATGAATGTTTTGGCAGCACAGACAATAGGGCGTCATGATGTGACATTTCAGTATCATCCGCTCATATTTGTGCTGACGGTTTTCGCCTCTATGCTGACAGTACTGATTTCTGCATGGATCCCGGCGAGAAAACTGGCGAAGATGACTCCGTTAGAGGCGATTCGCGGTGCGGAGGAGATGCAGCTTAGAAAGAGAAAGCATTCTCCGATTTTATACCGATTGTTCGGAATAGAAGGAGAACTGGCAGGTAATGCGCTTAAGGCACAGAAGAAGGCACTAAGGACTTCTACCATATCTTTGACGCTGGCTTTTTTGGGCTTTGCGGTAATGGTGAGTTTTTTTGAGCTTTCAAATATCAGCACAGAGTATACTTATTTCGCCAGATATAAGGATGTATGGGATGTGATGACAACGGTAAAGGATGTACGAATAGAGGATGTGGAATCGATTGCGGCTTTACAGGAGGCGGCAAGAGAAGAAGGAGCGTCAAGCAGCGTCATATATCAGAAAGCAACGGCTGTGGCGCAGATTCCGACAGAAAAAATCAGCGAGGAGGTAAGAGGGATTGGTGGCATTGAGAGACTGACAGATGGACTGACGATACAGGAAAAAGGATATCTTGTGCAAGCTTCGATTGTCATATTAGATGACGAAGGGTTTCTGGAATATTGCGAACAGCTCGGAATCATTCCGCGATTAGACGGGGTGGTTATTCTGAATCGCATCTGGGACAGTGTCAACAGTAATTTCCGTTATCCGGAATATATTCCTTATGTGAAGGAGGACTATGACAGTACGGTCCTGTATGGAGGAGAACAGCAGGGCGATGAATCGAACATTGCAATCACTGTACTCGCTTATACGGATAAAGAACCGGTTTTGCGAGAAGAATATGACGATTATGCATTGGTCCATGTGATGCCCTTATCTTTGTGGAAAGATATTTCCGCTAGAATAGGACAAAGCATAAGTGTCGAGCCGGATGTTAATGTGCGTATTTTGATGGACAGAGAAGACAATGCCTCAATGATAAATCAAGACACCGAATTGTTGCCGCAGATAAACAGAATTGAAGAAATTATAGCGCAGATACTCGGACAGAAATATGATATTGAGACAGAGAACCGGATACAGGAGAAGCTGACCAACGATAGGATGTTATGGGGCTATCAATTGATTGGAGGAGTATTCTGTTCACTGCTTGCTTTAATCGGGATTGCCAATGTCTTTTCCTATACAATGGGCTTTATGCGTGTGAGGAGGCGGGAGTGTGCGAGATATCTTTCGGTAGGCATGACGCCTGACGGATTAAAGAAGATGTTTCGGATTGAAATGCTTGTGATTGCAGGACGACCAATTATGATTACACTGCCGATTACCGTGGCAGTCCTCTCTCTTATGATAAAGGCAAGTTATCTGAATCCGGCGGAGTTCTGGTCACGGGCTCCCTATGCACCGATTGCCATTTATATGGCGGCAATTTTCGGGTTCGTTGCCATAGCTTACGCGATAGGCGGAAGGAAAATATTGCACGATAATCTTGTGGAAGCGCTGCGGAATGAGGCGATGATGTAATTTACGCGGCAGCGGAAGACGGGGCGATTACCCCTTCTTCTCACTCCGCAAATATTTCCTGTTATTGCGGACGCTCATTTTGTATGCAAATAAGTCCTTCCAGATACTCGGATGGAATAGGAGCAGCAATGGGAAAAGCTCTAATCTTCCGGCGAGCATGTCGAACATCAGGACATACTTGGCAAAATCAGAGAAAAATCCGAAGTTCGCTGCCGGACCGACCAGCTCCAGACCGGGACCAATATTGTTGATAGTGGCGGCAACTGCCGTAAATCCGGTAATAAGATCCGTGTTATCAAATGAGATAAGGAACACCGACAGAACAAAAAGTACCATAAATGTAATAATGTATACATTCACTGTCCGGATTGTTTCATGATCAATCGGTTTTTCATCCATCTGAATTTTCTTGATGCTCTTAGGATGAATATAGGAAGTGAATTCCTTCCGAACCGTCTTAAAAAGGATAACAAAACGTGACACTTTAATACCGCCGCCCGTACTTCCGGCGCAGGCGCCCACGAACATCAGAAGGACAAGGATAATCTTGCATGTGCTGGTCCATGCATTAAAGTCAGTGGTGGAGAAGCCGGTGGTCGTGATAATGGAAGCTACCTGAAAAGCCGACTGTGTCAATGCGTCAAAAGCGCCGGCACATGTGTCGAGAATACTCAGGAAAATAATTGCGACGGATATCAGTATTGTTAACAGATAATAACGGACTTCCTCCATCTGTACGGCTTTTTTCAGTTTGCCAAACAGAACCAGATAGTATGCGTTAAAGTTTACGCCGAATAAAATCATAAAAATAGTAACCACCCACTGTAAGTAGGAGGAATAACCGGCAATACTGCTGTTTTTGATACCGAAACCGCCGGTGCCGGCTGTACCGAAGCTGGTACAGAGCGCGTCAAATAATGGCATTTTGCCGAGAAGAAGCAGAATGGTTTCTATCACGGTCATGCCGAAATAAATCAGATAAAGGATCCGTGCGGTATATTTTACCTTAGGCACCAGTTTGCCTACGGAGGGACCGGGGCTTTCCGCGCGCATCAGATTAATGTTGGATCCGCCGCTTAAGGGGACGATGGCGAGCAGGAAAACCAATACTCCCATACCTCCGATCCAGTGGGTAAAGCTTCTCCAGAACAAAGAGCAGTGCGAAAGCGCTTCCACGTCACTTAAGATGCTTGCACCGGTGGTCGTAAATCCGGAGATTGTCTCAAACAGGGCGTCCGTAAAAGAAGGAATCTCCCCTGTCAGCACGAATGGGAGACAGCCGAAAAAACTTAAAAGAATCCAACTGAGGGCGGTAGCGATACAGCCCTCTTTCAGATAGAAGACGCTGTCCGCCGGTTTCCTTCTTGTCATCAGACTGCCTAAGATAAAGCAGGCAGCAGCGACAGGCAGATACCATAAACCTTCACGTTCTGTATAGATAAGAGCAATCAGGCAGGGCAGCAGGAGTAAAGCCGCTTCTGTTTTTAAAATATATCCTAAAATGAATCGAATGATTGAACTGTTCATTTGTGTGACCGTGTCCTCTCCCGGTGAATCAGTTTAAAATATCCTGAATCGAATCAAATCCCGTATGTGTCGTGACGATCATGACCGTATCGCCGACCTGAATGGAGTCATGCCCGCTGGGGATGATAATGGAACCGTTCCGGTTGATAAAAGAAATCAACAGCCCTTTCTTAAGGGAAAGCTCGGCAAGCGGTATATTGGTGACTTTAGATTCGTTTTCCACACGAAATTCAATCGCCTCCACGCGGGAGTCAAACATATGATAAAGTGTTTCGATATTGCTGTTCATCGAATTTTTCTTGGCGCGCACATAGGCGATAATCGCCTCAGAAGTGATGAACTTCGGATAAATAACGCTGCCAAGATCCAGATTATTCACTACATCGTCAAAGGTGATACGGTTAATTTTCGTAATTACCTTTGCCTGAGATACCATTTTGGCATGGAGCGTCAGCATGATATTCTCTTCGTCAATGCCTGTCAGCGGAACAAAAGATTCTGCGTACTCAATGCCTTCCTCTTTGAGAAGCCCTTCACTTGTTCCGTCGCCGTTAATGATAATGGCTTTGGGAAGCAGTATACTCAGTTCCTCACAGCGTTTCGGATTATTTTCGATAATCTTGACGGAGATTCCCATGTGGATGAGCTGGGATGCAAGGTAATAGGCGGATCTGCCGCCGCCGATAATCATTGTATTTTTAACGGCATGTGTCTTGAAGCCGATTTTCTTCAGGAAAGCCTTTGCACTCGCTCTGGAAGATACAAAAGAAAGTAAGTCTCCTTTTTGTATCCGGAAATTACCGGAAGGAATGTGGATATCACGATCGCGCTCCACAGCGCAGATTAAAACATTGTCGGCAATATTCTTGCCGAGTGTTCTGCCTAAATCGACAATTGTCATACCATCTAACTGATTGCCGTCCGGAACTTTAAACTTAATCATTTCCGCCTGACCGTGTGCAAAAGTGCTTACTTCCAGTGCGGTAGGAAGAAAAAGAATGCGTGCTGCCTCGCGTGCAGCTTCCAGCTCGGGATTGATAATCATGGCAAGCCCAAGCTGTTCGCGCAGATAGTTGGCTTCCTTGCTGTAATCAGGAGTGCGGACTCTGGCGATAGCGGAACAGTTACCGACACGTTTGGCAACAGTACAGCACAGAAGATTAAGTTCATCCGAATCGGTCACAGCAATAATCAAATCTGCAGAGGCAATACCTGCTTCCATCTGGATGCCGAAGCTGGCGCCGTTACCGACAATTCCCATTATGTCATACAGTCCGGTCAATTCCTGAACCTTCTGCGCGTTATGGTCAATGATAGTGATGTCATGCCCCTCTTTGATGAGCTGCGCAAGAATCGTCCTGCCGACTTTGCCACATCCGACAATAATAATTTTCAGTCCCTGTTCATCTGAATTCTTTTGTTTAAACATTTCCTCTCCATTCCGAAGCGTCATACAATTATTTGGCATATGCAAGTATAATATAGCACTTTATAAAGGAAAAAGCATTATGTTTTTTTATTAGTACATTAGCACCTTAATCAGTCGCCGGAAAAAGCATGATGCATAATACGTCATTGAAATTGCAGCTTGCGCACGGTGCGCTTGCGTTTTGCATGTGATGCGATAGAATGAAACAAGAAACGGGAGGTGATGCGATGCGCGTAAGCTATAACAGAGACTCGTCTTTGCAGGAGGACAGGGTAGATATACAGTACCGGGAAGAAAGTGAACAGATTGAGATTATCCGTAATTTCTTTTCTTCCATGCAGAGTATTACAGGGAGAAAAGAGGATGAAATCTGTGTGCTTCACCCGGGGAGCATTTTCTATCTGGAAACGGTTGAGAGAAAGCTTTTTGCTTATCAGGCAGGGGATGTCTATCAACTTGACTACAGCATGAAACGCTTTTTGGACTGTTTTGGCTGCGAGGGATTTGTACAGATCAGTAAGAACACGATTGTGAATCTGTATCGGGTGAAATATGTAAAAACAGATTTAAATATGCGATTGAAACTCGTAATGGATAACGACGAGGTGATTGTTTTAAACAGGACGTATAAGAAAAATTTTCTTGAGGCTTTGTATCATATACGGGAGGTATGCCATGAAAATCATTAATAAACAAAACTTTTTTTCTACGGTATGTGTCATCTATACGCTGCTTGTACTGGGGAAACTCGTGCTTGAGTATATCACACAGGGAGCATGGGGGAACTATCAGGGGAATCTGCTTGTGATGTTCGTACTGTCAGTGCTGCCGGTATTTGTGTTGTCGCAGCACTATCGGTTTCAGAAGTATCCGCTGCTTGCAGTGATCGTGGTGCAGTATCTTGTGCTAATTGGCGGCGTTATGCTTTTTACATGGGTATCGGGGCTCTTCGAGCCGTTACACAAAGACGCTTATCGTGATATGTTCCTGTCATTCAGCGTTCCCTACGCTATCGGAGCAGTCGTTTACTATATATCGTTGTTTTATGAGGTGAAGAAGGTCAATCGTATGTTGAAAGCGATGAAAGAAGAAATGCCGGAAGGGCAGAACCAAGACCGGCAGGTAAAGTGACAGAGGGATTAGAGAGGAGAGAAAAGGAAATGGATGGAAAGAAAATAACGGGAACGGATTATCTGGGACTCGGATTATGGGCATTCGGCGGGCTTGGAATGGAGGCGCTTTACGCTTATCTGCTGGAGCCGATGATATACGGTGGACCGATGCAGGAGTGGTCTGTGGTACAGACTATTGTACACTGGATATTGACATGTGCCACATGGGGGATTTTTGCGGCGGTTCTTATCAGAAAATCCGGGACGAAATATAATTTTCCCTTGACTGATAAAGGGATGAAGATGACTCTTGTGAGGGTAGGTGTGTGCCTTGTTTTTATCGCAGCGGCATGTTGGATTGATTCTATGTCTTGGGGCGGATTTAAGGTGTATTTGGAATTTCAGAGAAGAGGATTGTTGCTTTTTGTTTTTCAGTATATTTATTACGCCTTTGAGACGATGCTGTTTCTGTTGATTATTGTGTTCGGGCAGAAGGCGTGCGAAGTATGGTTTCATCGAGAAAACTTTCCCTTTGGCGGAATCATTTGCGGACTGACATGGGGACTTGCGCACATGTTTACCAAAGACATTCTTACCGGTATACTTGGTTTGCTTCTCGGTGTGGCGCTTGGCAGTGCATATCTAGTAGTCAACAGGGATTTGCGCAAAGCGTATGTGGTAATGTTCTTCATGTTTGTGCTGTGATGTTAAGAGACCGCGGTAATCGGAGGGGAGCAAAGAGAAAAGCTGCGAACTTTCCATGAAGTGAAATATTGGTTGCGCAACCGACATTTGCTGACTTGACGTCTGGAATGTGTCGCGCAACCGGTGATGTGTTTTTATGATAATAGCAACATAAACCGAACAGGATATTCATTTGGAATGCAGCATGTAAATGCGAAGTGAAATATCTGTGAGGGAGTAAAGAGTAAAGGAGATTGTTATCATGGAAAACAAACTATTTACAAAGGATTTTACATTGGTGGTAATCGGACAGATTATCTCACTGTTCGGCAATGCGGCGATTCGGTTTGCATTGCCGCTTTATTTATTGAATCAGACAGGTTCCTCCGCACTGTACGGAACGGTAATGGCATTGTCGTTCGTTCCGGCGGTTTTGCTGTCGCCGGTGGGCGGTTTGATTGCTGACCGTGTCAACAAAAGGAATATCATGGTGATACTTGATTTTTCTACGGCAGGGGTAATATTATTGTTTATGTTTCTGATGAATCATGTCAGTCTGGTATTACTGCTTACTGTTACATTGATGATTTTGTACGGGATTGCGGGAGCTTACCAGCCAGCCGTACAGGCGTCTGTCCCCGCATTGGTGGCGCAGGATGCGTTTATGAGCGCTAATGCGGTGATTAATGTCATCAGTTCTTTTGCATCATTGCTTGGACCGGTATTGGGAGGCATTCTATACAGCGCATACGGTTTAATTCCTGTACTGGAAGTCAGTATTGCCAGTTTTGTGGTGTCAGCAGTGATGGAGATATTCATCAGGATTCCGTATCAGAAACGGAAAGCAGAAGGCAGTATCGTGCGGACGGCACTTAAAGATTTAAAAGAGAGTGTATATTTTATCTGCAGGGAAAAACCGTTGATCGGTCAGGGACTGCTCGTAGTCTGCGGGATTAATCTGTTCCTTTCTGCCATGATTATTGTGGGACTTCCATATCTGATCACGGAAGTGCTTCCTTTCGAGACGGCGCAGGCAAACCGACTGTACGGGTATGCACAGGGAGCGTTGGCGGCAGGCGGCATTGCAGGCGGTATCAGCGCCGGTGCTCTGGGAAAGAGACTTAGAGTAAGTAAAGCCGGGAATCTACTGATTATGGGCGCTGTATGTGTATTTCCGATAGGTTCCGCGCTTCTTTGGCTGAATTCGGGTGTGGCAGTCTATATGACAATCACATCGTGCTGCTTTGTGATTATGGTTATCTCTACCATATTTACGGTACAGATCATGTCTTTTATGCAGGCAGAGACGCCCCAGAACCTTGTCGGTAAAGTCATCGCAGTGGCAATGACCGGCTCGATGTGTGCGCAGCCGTTTGGGAATGCGCTATATGGATTTTTGTTTGAACTGCTCGCAGGATATGAGGCGGTAGTCGTACTGTTTGCAGGCGTAGTGTCTCTTACGATTGCAGTTAGGGCAAAAAGGGTGTTTTCTAAGTTGGAGTGATTCTTCCTAAACGGTAAGCGGTTCACCTTTCGCCAAGTGATTACATTTGAGAACTTCCTGTATTTCGGAGGAAAAAAATATAAACGTGAAATTTGTTCCGGAACTACGGTGTATCACTTTGGATTTTGTGATACAATAGACGCAAGTCCGGCGGCTTGCGTCGCAAGAATTGCGATGCAATTCTTGCCGGAATGATTTACGCTGTGGCATTTGTTTATATAGTACAATAGACGCAAGCCATAAATAAACGAATAAGAGGGAAAGGCGGGAAAATATGCTGAATCTGTTATCGAGTCTGGACGACAACATACTGCTCTTTTTTCAGGAGGTAATCAGGAATCCTGTTCTGACGCCTCCTCTGAAGGTTATTACGACACTTGGGAACGGTGGTGCAATCTGGATTGTATTGACGATTCTCCTGCTGCTTATTCCAAAGACAAGAAAAGTGGGGTTTATGACAAGCTTGTCACTTATTGGGACACTGCTGGTCAACAATGTATTTCTCAAGAATGTGGTGAATCGTACGCGTCCCTACGAGGTGATTGAGGGACTGACCTATCTTGTGCGGACTCCGGTAGATTCTTCTTTTCCGTCGGGGCACTCGGCATGTTCTTTTGCGGTGGCGTGCATTATGTTCCGCAGGCTCCCTAAGAAATATGGCATACCGGCGCTGATTCTCGCAATATTGATTGCACTTTCGCGGTTGTATGTGGGTGTGCATTATCCGAGCGATGTGTTGTTTGGAACAATCAGTGGCATTGCAATCAGCTATGTGGCGGAAGCGTTGGCAGAGTGGATCCTGAAGCAGAAAAAACGCACAGGAGAAGCGTAGGAACGGGAATAGAAGAAGTGTTGACACAAGTGTCATATATTAAAGCGGAAGGAGAGGCAGCATATGGAAAAGATTAAATTTGCGATTCTTGCTACCGGCAACATAGCCGGCAGCATGGCGGAGGCGGTGAGCCGTCTTGACATATTTGAATGTTATGCGGCGGCGTCCAGAAGCTATGAGAAAGCAAAGAGCTTTGCGGATCAATGGGGATTTGAGAAAGCCTATGGTTCTTACGAGGAGATGGTGGAAGATTCGGAAGTGGAACTTGTCTATGTCGCGTCTCCTCATTCTCATCATTATCAACATGCGAAGCTATGTCTGGAGCATGGGAAACATGTGCTTTTGGAAAAAGCATTTACGGTTAATGCGTCGCAGGCGGAAGAGCTGATTACACTGGCAAGGGAGAAAGGGCTTCTTTTAGCGGAGGCATTCTGGCCAAGATACATGCCCAGCAGGAAGATGATTGCCGATTTGATTACGCAGGGAACAATCGGGGAAGTACGGTCTGTCATAGCGGATTTCGGAGCGCCGCTTACGCATGTTGAAAGATTGAGTAATCCTAAGCTGGCTGGTGGCGCACTGCTGGACTTAGGAGTCTATCCGTTGAATTTTGCATTGACAATTTTCACAGGGAAGGTGCTGGATATTCAGTCGAGTGCGGTCATGTCACCGGAGGGAGTGGACTGGATGAACGGCATAACGCTGACTTTTGAGGATAACAAGATGGCAGTCCTGCACAGTAACATGCTTGCCTATATGGATAACCGCGGAATCATCTACGGTGACAAAGGTTATATCGAGATGGGCGATTTGAATAACTGTTCGGAGATTCGAGTTTATGATGAAAATAAGAAACTGACCGGATGCTATCCGGTGCCTGAACAGATTAACGGATATGAATATGAGGCAATTGCATGCGCGGAGGCAATCAGAAGCGGGCAGATAGAGTGTGTGCAGATGCCTCACAGTGAGACGATGCGTCTGATGAAAATTCTGGATGCGGTCAGAGAACAGTGGGGATTTAAACTGCCCTGTGAGTAGATTTAATGATGTGACTTGCGGAGACTACATATGACAAAGAGTATGACAGAGGGTAAACCGCTTCCGCTGATTATGCAGTTTGCGGTACCCTTGTTAATTGGGAATTTGTTACAGCAGACATATAATATCATAGATGCCGCGATTGTGGGGAGAATGCTGGGTGCGGAAGCATTGGCGGGAGTGGGTGCATCCAGCAGTGTGCAGTTTCTTGTGCTGGGCTTTTGCATCGGAATCTGCTGTGGATTCGGCATTCCTGTCGCACGCAGCTTTGGCGCACGGGATTACGAGAAGATGCGGAGTGATATTTTCCATGGGATGGTATTGAGCGGGATTGTTGCAGTGGTGTTGACAATATCCTGCGTATTTTTGTGTCCGCAGATTCTACAATTGCTTTCTACTCCGGAGGACATATACGGGAATGCATATAGCTATCTTGTGATTATTTTTATGGGGATTCCCTTTAACCTGTTATATAATTTACTGGCGGGAATATTCCGTTCGGTAGGTGACAGCAGGACACCTTTCATATTCCTTGCTTTTTCTACAGTATTAAATATTGGTTTGGATTTATTCTGTATCATCGTTCTTCATCTGGGCTGCGCCGGCGCCGCGATTGCCACCGTGACGTCACAGGCGGTAAGCGGTATATTATGCTATGTCTATATGCGGAAGAAAATGCCAATTCTTAAGCTTGAAAGACAGGAATGCCGTCTGGACGGCAGTACTGTCAGGATGATGCTTGCAATGGGTATTCCTATGGGGCTGCAATATTCCATTACTGCGATAGGAAGTATGGTGATGCAGTCTGCCAACAATGGTTTGGGAAGTGTGTACGTGTCCGGTTTTACGGCAGGAATGCGTATTAAGCAGTTTGCGATGTGTCCCTTTGATGCGCTTGCGACGGGCGTCTCTGTTTTCAGCAGTCAGAACCTTGGTGCGGGTAAAATGAAGCGTATTAAGTCGGGAATCAGACAAGGTGTTGGAATCGGTGTATTATACGGGACAGTGGCGGGGCTGGTAATTATTTTTTTCGGAAGGACACTGTCGCTCATGTTTGTGTCGGGTAAAGATGTGGCGATATTAGATGCGTCTGCGAAATATCTGCGGTGCATGGGATATTTTTTCTGGAGTCTCGGTATCTTGAATGTATGTCGTATGTGCACGCAAGGGCTTGGGTTTTCGGGACGCGTCATATTCTCCGGGCTGGCAGAAATGGTGGCAAGGATTGTGGTCAGCTTGTGTTTTGTTCCGGTCTTCGGGTTTACGGCAATCTGCTTTGCGGATCAGGCGGCGTGGCTTTCAGCCTGTGTTTACATTGTGCCGGTTTGCCTGTATTGCGTCAGAAAATGCGAAAAGAAACTGCAACATCCGGAGTAAATATGACATAAAGTTGTCATGTTTTAGGGCGTAAAATGTACAGAACAGAAGGAGAACCGACACCATGCATTTTGTAGACGCCAAAGGAATATTATCAGCCCATAATGGCATGAATCTGTACCGCGGATGTACTCACGGCTGCATTTACTGTGACAGCCGCAGTGAGTGCTATCAGATGAAGCATGATTTTGAGGATATTGAAGTCAAGCAGAATGCGCCGGAGCTCTTGGAACGGGCGCTTCGCTCCAAACGTAAAAAGTGCATGATTGGAACGGGAGCGATGTGTGATCCTTATATGCATTGTGAAGAACAGCTTGGGCTTACGAGAAAGTGTCTGGAACTGATTGACGAGTATGGCTTCGGGGTCACGGTACAGACGAAATCAGACCGGATTCTGCGGGATCTGGATTTGCTGACAAGTATCAACCGCAAAGCGAAATGCGTGGTGCAGATGACTCTTACGACCTATGACGAAGAGCTGTGCCGCATCGTGGAGCCTAAGGTTTGTACCACGCAAAGACGTTATGAAGTATTGAAGATTATGAAGGAAAACGGCATTCCTACGGTAGTGTGGCTGTCTCCGATCCTGCCTTATATCAACGATACACGGGAGAATATTGAGGGGATTCTTAGGTACTGTCTTGAAGCGGGAGTGTACGGGATTATCTGCTTCGGCATGGGAGTAACTTTGCGAAAAGGGGACAGGGAATATTTCTATGCCGCACTTGACAGGCATTTTCCGGGTATGCATGAGAAATATCACCGCAGGTTCGGATATGATTATGAGATTCCCAGTGACAGGACGAGGGAGCTGATGAGATATTTTCGAAGCTTTTGCAAAGAGAATCATATCGTGAGTAACGTTGAGCAGATTTTTGCCTATCTGCGGGAATTTCCGGAGAATAAGGGCTATGAACAGATGTCGCTGTTTTGAGTGCAGGAATACGGTTATGGTCATTGGAATATAGGAGGCAATAGCGATGAGTATCTTTGAGTATGACGAAGAGAAACATATGAGAAATGAACGGGAGGAAGGGCGAGAAGAAGGACGGGCAGAAGGACGGGCAGAAGGAGAGGATATAGCATTTGCGTTGATGCAGAAACTCATAGAAGCCGGAAGAAATGAGGATGTAAATCGTGTTCTTACCGACAAAAAATATCGTGAACAACTGTATCACGAATACGGTTTGCAGAAGAGCTAAGAGGATTGTTATGAAAAAATACAGACTAAGTTTTGATATTCGGGGACTGCTGCTGTTTCTTGTGATTATGATACCCAATTTTATCTGGTTTGCAGTTCCGGCGCCAAACGATATCTTAAGGGCAGAATCGATGACAGCAGCGCTCGATACCATTGCTTCTGTATGTCAGGTATCAATGGTGGTCGCACTATGCATTTTCAGCAATCAAGAGCGAAGTGAGACATGCTTTACGCCTTGGACTGTCGCTGTGTTTATTTGTTGTTTGCTCTATTTTGCAAGCTGGATAGCTTATTATCTTGGTATCGTAAATGTGTCTGTCATATTGGGATTGACGATTCCGCCGTGCCTTTCGCTTCTGTTTTATGCGATTGACAGGAAGAATATGGTAGCAGTGGTTCCTATTTCGATTTTTACGATTTGCCATTTGATATATGCGATTGTCAATTATATTATCTAGCATTATTTGGAGTATGCGTTCGGGGATGATGAGCAGTTACAGTCGTGGGTCATTTCGTGCCACAAGTGCCGGGATGTCTGTCCTTATAATCTGGGGAGCGAAAACGCAATCTTACTTTAAATCCAGCTCCGGTGGCACATCAATCTCGTCGGATACATATTTCCCGTTTTTCTTGCGCTGCCTGACGCACTCCGTCAAAAGATATTCAATCTGCCCGTTTACGGAGCGGAAGTCGTCTTCCGCCCACGCAGCGATGGCATCGTAAAGTTTTGCAGATAATCTGAGGGGCACTTGTTTCTTGCCTGAATCTCCCATAGTGTTCGACCTTTCTTTTCATAGTTGCCGATTTTGTGCAATACATGTACTAAATAATATAGTTACGTTATTTTAGTAGAGACTTCCGGAGTTGACTACCGGTTGAGCGTCGTGGTTGCCGCATAAAACAACTAACAGATTGGAAACCATGGCTGCCTTACGCTCTTCGTCCAGTTCTACGGTATGATTTTCGTTTAAACGTTCCAGCGCCATCTCGACCATGCCTACGGCGCCGTCCACAATCATCTTTCTTGCATCTATGATAGCAGACGCCTGTTGCCTCTGCAACATTACCGCCGCGATTTCCGGCGCATATGCGAGGTAAGTAATTCTTGCCTCTATGATTTCAATACCCGCGTCTTCCACTCTGCTTTGAATTTCGTCACGTATCTTTCCGGCTACGATTTCGCTGGAACCGCGAAGACTGCCTTCATCAGCCATTCCGTCGCCGGTAGTGTCTACATTAGGCGCCACATCATAAGGATAGATGCGCACGATATTACGGAGCGCGCTGTCGCACTGCAAGGAGAGAAACTCTTTATAATTGTCTACATTAAAAACCGCTTTGGCAGTGTCCACGATGCGCCATGTCACCGCGATACCAATTTCCACCGGATTGCCGAGGCAATCATTGATTTTCTGGCGGCTGTTGCTTAGAGTCATAATCTTCAAAGAGAGTTTCTTAGTAGGGACTTCCAGACTGGTATTGACAGCGTTATCGCCAATCACCAGAGTTCCGTTCGCGCTACCCAATCCTTTCACATCACCGCTTTGGCTTAACTTGGTATGTGAAGCAGGGTTGACACCGGAACAAAACGGATTGACGAAGTAAAAGCCGTCGCCTTTGAGAGTACCGGCATATTTGCCGAACAGAGTCAACACCAGTGCTTCCTGTGGTTTTAAAACTTTCAACCCACAGAAAAGAATCCAGCCGAGACATAGGAAAAGCAGGCATATTACAAACATTGCTACGATAAGCGGTGAAGCTGTCTCGCGGTCAAGGTTTATAATGCCGATAATGAGTCCTACAATTGCAATTGCATATAGCAGGAGAGTGATAAGCAGCATGAGCAGTCCGTTTTTCTTGCCTTGAATAAGCTTTTCTTCTAAAATTTTATCTTTCATGAATTCCTCCGTTCCGAAGCGGCAGTGGTGAAATATATGTTGCATACAGTCAGTATATTTGACACCTGCTTCCATTAGAATATTTATTTGATATCATTATGATATCACATTGATTCTAAATGTCAATATGTTTCTTGTAAATCAAGAAGATAAGTGGATAGTTATGCCAGTATCGCTGTCTGACGACGATTTTTATTGATATTTTTGATGAAAATAATATAATAAACACATGCAAAACAACTGTAACGTATTTTGCAAGGAGGAGTATCGGTTATCATGAAAAACGTACTTGTTACAGGAGGAACGGTCTTTGTCAGCCGATATGTGGCAGAATATTATGTGCGGAAGGGTTTCCACGTGTTTGTCTTGAATCGAAACAACAGACAGCAGTCTGACAAAGTTACTTTAATTGAAGCTGACAGACATCAGTTAAGCGACGAGTTGAAGAATTATAATTTTGATGTGATTTTAGATATGACGGCTTATAGTGGGGACGATGTTGAGAGGCTGCTTGATGCGGTGGATGACTTTGGAGACTATATTCTTCTCAGTTCCAGCGCAGTATATCCGGAATACTGCAGTCAGCCTTTTCGCGAGAGTACACAGCTTGGTGACAATAAATTCTGGGGAGCATACGGAATCGGCAAAATCGGTGCAGAGCAGGTGCTGCTTAAGCGAAAGCCTGATGCGTATATTATCCGTCCGTCGTATTTGTACGGTCCGATGAACAATGTGTACCGAGAGGCGTTTGTTTTCGAGTGTGCGCTGAACGACAGAAAATTTTATCTGCCGAAGAACGGAAAGATGAAACTTCAATTTTTCTATATAGATGACTTGTGCAGGGTTATGGATATTATTCTGGAACAGAAACCGGACGAGCATGTATTTAATGTCGGAAACAGGGAGGCGGTGTCTGTCCGGGACTGGGTCAGCCAGTGTTATGAAGCTGCCGGAAAAAAGCCTGAGTTTGTCAGTGTATACAATGATGAAGAACAAAGAAAATATTTCAGTTTCTATGACTACGAGTATTGTCTTGATGTGAGCATACAGGAGAAATATTTGCCGGAGGAAAAGAAGCTTAAAGACGGAATAAAAGAATCGTTTGTATGGTATCTAAACCATGCCCATATGGTGAACAGGAAGCCGTACATAGAATATATTGATGCGAATTTGAAGGCAACGATGCAGTAAGAGCATACTTAGATTGATAGAATGGATTTGGATTTATTCTAAATATATGGAAAGGGATTAAGAGACGATGTCAGTTACGATTTTTACGATGACTCATAAGAAATTTGAAGCACCGGAGGATTCTATTTACATGCCGTTGCATGTAGGACGTGCAGGGGCGCAGGATTACGGCTATGTCGGAGACAATACGGGCGACAACATATCCGAAAAGAACTGCTACTACGGGGAGTTGACGGGCGTGTATTGGGTGTGGAAAAATATCCGTACATCAGATTATGTCGGAATATGCCATTACAGGAGGTATTTTTGCACTGAGGAAGGCAGGATTTTCAACGAGAAGGATTATCTGTCGATTTTAAAGGACTACGATATCATTACTTCCAAGAAGCTGAAACTAAACTTTTCCTATTTCGACGGTTATGCGAGTGACTATAATATTTTTGATCTGGTGACTACGGGAGAAGTGATCAGACAGATTTATCCGGAGTACTACGATGCCTTTGAAAGGCTGGTACACGGTAACGGCACTTATTTCGGCAATATGATGGTGTCGTCCAAAGAATTGTATGACGAATATGCCGAGTGGCTTTTCAACATTTTTGCAGAAGTAGAGAAAAGGATTGACCCCAGCGGTTACGATGATTACCACAAGCGGGTATATGGTTTTATATCGGAGTTTCTACTGTTTGTATGGGTGGAAGTAAAAGGACTGAAAGTCTATGAGTGCAAGGTTGGTATGACGACTGAGAAATATGAGACGGGGCAGATGAAGGAGAAATTGTCGGATTATTTTGCACAGGGGGATATTGCAGGGGCGAAAGAGTACTTCTTAAGTGTGCTTGAAAAAAGACCGGACGTGCTTATGGAGGCTTCGGATATTACGGGAGAATTGAAACTATCCATGCAGGTAATCGCCGTCTGTGAACTGGAGCGACAGGCGTACGCGGAGAGCGAGCTTGACAGAGTCAGAGAGAAATACGGGAAAGAGGCAGCTGATAGAGAGAAGATATTTGCGGAACTGATGCATTATTTTGGCAGATTAAATGAGATTGTGAACGATTGCAGAATGGGGCAGCCAAGCGAGTCGGCTCTTCAATTTCTTCAGGGGGAAAAGCCAAGCGATATCGCCATAGAGGCTTCCGCAAGGCTCTTTATCACGGAAGAGAAAGAACTTGCGGAAGTCATGGATTGTATAAAAGAATGTCTTTCATAGAAATGAGGAGACTTTCTTTGGTCATACAAATTCACATTTAATGAAGGTTTCTATTCATTGCTGACCGTGAGCATGGAGGTATCTACCGTTGGATCGTTGGCGTCTCCCTTTGCCTTGCCAAGATAAGTGAGGGAGCCGTCCTCCTGATAGCGGTAGAAATAACTATAGTAGACATACTCATCGTTTTCATATTCACCGGACACAAGCATGAGCTCTACATAGCTGTCATCGGGAACCAAGTCATAAAGGAACAGAGGAGTTTCCGGCCATGTGGTGAATGATTGTGCAAGCTGCGTCTGGATCGTCTCGTCCTCACTCTGGGCAAAATCCGTATCATTGATAATCAGATGCGGCATAGTCTGAAAAGTGCCGTCCTCAGAAACGGAATCCTCAGTATAAACAAGAATGGAATCTTCGGTGCCGTCATTATTCAAATCATAATGGTAAGTCTCCTTGCTCAGCAGTTTTCTTACGAATCTGTCCGCATAGGTATATGCATTATGAAATCCCATGTCTGCTAAATCCCCGTAAGGAATGATAAATTCGATAATGCCGGCAGCAAAAGGACCGAGCGCGTAGGGACCGCTCATAAAGACCAGACCGGAAGTGGACAGATACCATGCATCATCGGCATACAATACGGATTCCAGAGTACCGTCAGTAATGTTGTCCTCTGAAAACATTCGTTCTTTATAGTATTCTGTCTTAGCGAGGTTCTGATTATATGCGAGCGTATCTTCATGAAAAGCGGCATCATCGTCGCTTAAATCGCTAAAAGCAATCAAATCGCCGGTTTTGGCATTGTAGTTGATACCGATGGTATCATAGTTTCCATGAGCGCCGCCCGTATAGGCAGAATAGGTCATTGTAAAAGAAATGACATTGCTGTCGGCTCTTTTCGTTTGAAAAGATAATTCTTCGTCGTAACCGGTGAAACTGATAGATTCTTTCTCAAAAGCGTCCTGTTCCGATTCAAACATGTCAAGATATTCTTTGCCCCACTCCTCCACTTCTGTGTTAGCGTTAAAAGATTCCACCCGGGAACTGATATCGGCATTAATTTTGTCGGCGGCAGCTTCATTTCCCTCTATGGAAACAGTCGGGTAAGAACTGCTTTTGTATAGATATACCGTACCGTCTTCGGCTGATTTGTTATTTTCTTCTTCCGTCATCTTTATCGTGATATGGGACGGCTCGCTTGTGACGTATGTGTCAGATTCATTCGCCGGATTTTCCTCGGAGTTGTCCTGCGGTGCGTTTTCCCCAATCTGTTCGTTGTTTTCGCTGTCTGTGATGTCTGTGGACTGCTGTGTGTCATTTCCTTCGGAATCTGACGTCATGTTTGAATCAGATGCATTTCCTGTGTCCGTACCGCACGCCGTGCAGCCGGCTGCTATGCCAAGAAGCAGAGTGCAGGATAAAGCGTATGATAGCGATTTACTCATAATGTGTCTGATTACATTGTTTTTTTTCATAATGTCCTCCATAATTTCCCGTTACCTGTCACATTGTATTCTGTCAGTAAATACCATGGTACAAATCAAATGATGTACGCCGGAACACAAACGGTATGAGACAACAGGATATTAATTAGATATTGATTATAGTATATATTCAATTCATTCAAATTATTATCAGGGCATGAATTAGTATGACAGTTTGGAACTGAAATAGCAAGACTAATGTATGAAAAGATGCAAAAAAGATGCAAACGCATAATGAACAACCGCACCCGTAGCCGGATGCGGTCATTCTTACACAACATATGAACTCTTAATATGATATTCCGCATACTTACGCAACTTGCATTTGTATCGGAGGATATCCGTTAACCGAGTAAGGACAGTGCCAGCTGGTTGGACTGATTTGCCTGTGACAACATAGATGTACCAGCCTGCTGCAAGATGTTGTTGTTTGCGTACTTAACCATCTCTGTAGCGATATCTGTATCACGGATCGCTGCTTCTGCAGATGTGGTGTTCTCTACTACGTTATCCAAGTTGTTGATCGTGTGCTCAAGTCTGTTCTGTACAGCACCGAGGTCAGATCTCTGCTGGGATACTAATGCCAGTGCAGCCTTTGCAAATGCATTTAAGGAGTTGAAATCCTTCTGAGTTGCAACTGTTGTGGAATCACCTGCTGTCAAGCCTGTGAAGGTGTCAATCAAATCCTCAGCCATAGCAGTTGTGATTGTTGCTTCATCCTGAACTACACCTTTTTCATCCAACGGACGGAAAGAAACTGATGTATAAAGCTTGTCATCGATTCCAGCCGCTAAACCTGCCATTGACATGTCTTCGATATCGATATCGATGTGCTGTCCTGCTTCTGCACCTACCTGAAGTCCCTTGCCTGTGAAGGTTCCGTCTAACAGGTTCATCTCGTTGAAAGTTGTCGTGCTCTGTACACGGTCGATCTCGCTCATCAGCTGTGCTACTTCTCTCTGGATGTATGCACGGTCTGTTGTTGTCATCGTGCCGTTCTCACCCTTTACGGACAGCTCATTGATTCTCTGTAACATGTCATGTACTTCTGTCAGAGCGCCTTCTGCTGTCTGCACTGCACTGATACCGTCCTGTGCGTTAGCGGATGCCTGTGTAAGACCTCTCACCTGACGTCTCATCTTCTCGGAAATCGCAAGACCTGCTGCATCGTCTGCTGCACGGTTGATCTTGTAACCGGATGATAACTTCTCTGTGGACTTAGCCTGTGCGCTTGTTGTCAGACCAAGCATTCTGTTGGAATTCATTGCTGTAATGTTGTGTTGTACTATCATATTTTTTCCTCCTTGATTTTGCCAGCCGCAATTCCGTTTGCGACCGTTGTAATATGATTTAGTTATATTGTAATCCCGAAGCCCCTAGGATAGCATCGGGGTATTACCCTGTTTAAGAATGGTTCTTTTTCTTACGGTACTTCTCCGGAAGCTCCGGCACGGCGTAGTAGTGAGCGAGTTTTTTCTTCTCTTCCGGGTCGGTTGTCTGCGCTTCGATTACTTTGCTGCGGGCAACATTGATATCTTTCGGAATATCTAACATGACCCGGGTATGGTTTTTACTGCCGCCTAAGAAAACGATTTTGATATCGTCGCCAATCATCAGATATTCTTCCGTGCTTACCGTCAGTCTTAACATTGTGATACCTCCCTGTATTTCTTTATTTGACATATTTGATAAAGCTGCTTCCCTGCATTTTGATTCTTTGAAGAGGAATGCAACAGTTGTATAAGAAGTGTTGCATACAAAATCAAGAGCAGTGCATTGCTTTTACAACAAAAGGTTGTATAGTGATGAAGGGACTAAATTCAGACGCAAAGGAGAATAGATATGAGCACAACATACCCAATCAAAAATGAAGAAAAATTGGAGAAATTTAAAGAGTACTATTTGACGGTCAAACCCGAATACAGAAATTATACAATGATTATCCTTGGGCTGAATACGGCGTTTCGCATCAGTGATTTACTGATGCTAAAGTGGGGAGATGTATATAATAAGAAGAAACAGTGTTTCAAGGAGCACATCTGTATTATCGAACATAAGACCGGAAAAGAGCGGATTGTTGCGATTAATGCAAACGTATATAAAGCGCTTAATATTCTTGGGGAAGACAGTCACGATAGGAATGAAGAAAGTTATCTTTTTGCCAATGGAAGGAAGACGGATGCACACTTGTCACGTTCACAGGCGTTTCGTATTGTGAAAGAAGCAGCAGAATATGCAGGCTTAGATGAACACATTAGCTGCCATTCCCTTCGTAAGACTTTCGGGTATCATGCATGGAAGCAGGGAGTTCAGCCGGCATTGCTAATGGAGTTATACAATCATTCCTCTTATCGTGTTACGAAGAGGTACTTGTGCATTGAGCAGGAGGATAAGGATAGAGTCTACTTGAACGTACAGTTGTAACGGCATAATTCGGTGCGATTAATCGATATTATTCAATTCGAGTATTAAATGAGATTAATTTATATAAAAAAATTTAATTTTACTCTAAAGTATTCTGAGATGGCACCGATATATAGAGTGTAAGGCAAAAATGCAACACTTCTTATACAAGTGTTGCATTTTTTTGTGTCTGTATCACAATGAAACAGGGTAACTATATTATACCCTTACGGAAGGAAGGCTATGCTTTTATACACGCTTGAATGTCAAAGTAAATAATACTTTTCAACCCGCATTCTTTGTGATATAATGCGAGTCGGGAATTGTATAATGCATATATATGCAGAGTATGCATAATTTGGATATCTGCAATGAATATGAAGCAAATTGAAATGTGCAAGTTGTTTTGACAAGTGAAAGGATAGTGACAAATGACAGGGATTCAAACATGGTTTTCTGATTTCTGTGACTTATTTTATAAATGTTTTATCAGAGAAGACCGTTATAAGTTACTGTTAAGCGGAATCGGCGTCACGATTAAAATATCGCTGTTAGCGGTCTTTATCGGTATATTGATTGGTATGCTGATTGCGATGTGCAATCTGTCCAAAAGAAAACTGCCGAGGGCACTCGGCGGAATCTATACGGATGTGATACGGGGAACGCCTTCCGTTACCCAGTTGATGATTATCTACTTTGTAATCTTTGCAACAGTGAATCTGGATAAATGGATTATTGCGGCAATCGCCTTTGGCGTCAACTCCGGTGCGTATGTGTCGGAGATTATAAGAGGAGGAATCCTCTCGGTAGATCATGGGCAGACTGAGGCTGGCAGGTCGCTTGGACTCAATGCTTTTCAGACGATGACGAGAATTGTCATTCCGCAGGCAGTCAAGAATATTTTTCCGGCGCTGTGTAATGAATTTATCGTATTGATTAAGGAAACTGCCATCGTCGGCTATGTGGGTCTGATGGATATCCAGAAGGCGGGCGATTTTATTAAGAGCGCCACATTTGAAGCGTTTATGCCATTGGTAGGAACCGCAGTGATTTACTATGTGCTGATTAAGATATTGACGCTGGCGCTTCGCCAAGTTGAGAAGCAGTTACGAAAATCCGATGTCAGGTAGGAAGGAGTATGTTATATGATTCAAGTAAAGAACTTACATAAAAAATTCGGAGACCTGACAGTTTTAGACGGAATAGACGAGCACATTTCCCAAGGGGAAGTCGTTGTCGTGATCGGACCGTCCGGATCGGGTAAAAGTACTTTTCTCAGATGCTTAAATCTGCTTGAGAAAGCAACCGACGGCGAGATATATGTGGACGATCAGCTTATTAATGCACCGAAGGTGAATGTGAATCATGTCAGACAGAAGATGGGGATGGTATTCCAGCAGTTTAATTTATTCCCGCATCTTACGATTATGGATAATATTACACTGGCACCGGTACTTCTTAAGAAGATGACAAAGGGGGAGGCTGTCAGGAAAGGACAGGAGCTTTTGGAGCGGGTTAATCTGTCCGAGAAGGCGGATGCTTATCCGGCACAGCTATCCGGAGGACAGAAGCAGCGTGTTGCAATTGCAAGGGCGCTTGCAATGAATCCGGAGATTATGCTTTTTGATGAACCGACTTCGGCGCTTGATCCGGAGATGGTGGGCGAGGTACTGGACGTTATGAAAGACCTTGCCAAATCCGGTATGACGATGGTGATCGTTACTCATGAGATGGGGTTTGCCAGAGAAGTGGCTTCCAGAGTGCTTTTTATCGATCAAGGCAAAGTGATGGAGAGCGGAACGCCTGAGGAAGTATTCAATAACCCGAAGAATGAGAGAACAAAGCTGTTCTTAAGCAAAGTTTTATAGCAAAGTGAATTCTCTTCACTTTCTACATGGTATCAACCTTTTTCCGTTTATACCGGTTTGCGGTAAGCGATAGGAAAGAAGGTTTCAGATACAGGTAACAGGCAGTCGATTCGACAGGCAGTTACTGACACACATTTTATTTATTTCAGGAGGAGATTATTATGAAAAAGGTGACAAAGGCAGCAGCGCTTGTACTTACCATGGCTATGATGGTGTCTACACTGGTAGCATGCGGAGACAGTGCGGATGCCACAACAGATGCAGCTAACACAGAGACGACGGCTTCCGATGATGCGGCGGCAGAAACAGCCGGCACAGAAGCAGAGGCGTCAGATACTACAGCGATGACAAAGACAGAGGGCGTTATTACATTCGGAACAAATGCGGAATTCCCGCCTTTTGAGTTTGTTGCAAGCAGTGGCGTGATTGACCAGTATGACGGTATCGATATGGCGATTGCAAAACAGATTGCGGAAGAGAACGGCATGACGGCAGCAGTTGAGAACATGGAATTTGACTCTCTGCTCATAGCTTTGCAGAATGGTCAGATTGATGCAGCTATTGCAGGTATGACGGTAACAGAGGAAAGATTAGAATCAGTTGATTTTTCCACACCGTATTATACAGCAACACAGGTTATGATCGTGAAGGAAGATTCTGATATTGCATCGGCGGCAGATATGGCGGATAAGAAGATTTGCGTTGTGCAGGGTTATACCGGTGAAATCTGCGTTAAAGATATGGGATACCCTTACGAGGCATTCAAGAAGGGTACAGAAGCCGTGATGGAGCTGGTAAACGGCAAGTGTGACGTTGTTGTTATTGACTCTGCAACAGCACAGAAATATATCAGTGATAATGAGGGACTTAAGATTGTGGAAGATTCTGCCGCATTTGAGTCCGAGGAATATGCGATTGCCGTAAAGAAAGGCAATACAGCCCTTCTCGACATGATTAACAAGGCAATTGAGGCAAAGCTTGCAGATGGTACGATTTCTGAGCTGGGTGTAAAGTATACTGAGGAGACTACGATTGAGTAAGACGTTGTCTGATATATGAAGTGATTATATGGATCCAGTTTAAAACGGCACTTTTGCGAAATACAAAAGTGCCGTTTTTTCTATGCTTTCCACCTTGCCAGAGTCGGAAAATACTGCATTAATCCCGCTTTGGCTTCTTCAACTGTTTTGCTGCGTCCGCCCTCGACTTCGAAAGGCGCGCAGAAGTCTGCCATTTCCTCCATGGTACAATCCTGTGCAAAAGCTCCGTCTTTATAGCAGTAGCAGCAATACATTTCATTTTTGCTCCCGTCCTGATTGGTTCCGTACTGGTCCTCCTGCATCGGCATGCCGCAGCTTTGACAAATCTTTAATCCTGTTGTTTCCATTTAGTAATCCTCCTTACCTAGTTGTTTTCCGCTGACGGGGAGGCGGATGGCGCCTTCCCGTCCTGCGGTTGTATTGTAGGATTACTATAACAAAGATAACCTGACATCAGCATGTCATATTTTATGAAATAAGCTAATTATCCATTCACTCATACAATCTTCCCATCTCGGCAATCCGCTTTTGTATCTCCGTTCTCACCGATTTAGGTTCCAGTACTATTGCGGAGGGACCAAAAGATAGAATCAAGCCGTAAACCCAGTCATCTAAGGTGCAGCGATAGTGAACTTCAAAGTGTCCGTCGGGCAATACGGTAATCTCATCTTCATCGAAACGGTCATAGATGCGGTAAGCTTCCCGCTTGTCAATCCATAAGATGATTTCGGGTTCGGGATCTTCAATGACTACACTGAGATTTGGAGCACCCATATTCTCAGAAGGCGGCTCGACAGTCAAGTCGTCTCTTATGTCAAAAGTTTCGTCAAGCGCTTCCACTCTTTTCATCCGCAGCACCTTGAACAACCGTATAGCCTGCCTTGTCCTGCAAAATGCACGCATATACCATGTATATTCTTTAAAGAGAAGCTGTACAGGTTCAACACATCGGTGGGTCATTTCCCCATGCTGCCCGTAGTAGTCAAACTGCAAAACACGACGGTTCAAAATGGCGTCTTTAATCTGACCGAATAGTTCCTGTCTGCGTCCGCTCCAGTCGGAAAAGTCTATGGCAACCCAGCTTTCCGGTTTTTCCATGAAAAAATCGCCAAGTTTTTCTAGGATTTCCTCTTCTTCGTATACACCTGTTTCCCTAAGACTGATCAGAGCGGCGAGAATCTGTTTCTGCTCTTTCTTGGAAACTAACATTTTGTTGAGGACGAATTGTTCCGTCAGGCTGATGCCGCCGCCTCTTCCTTTGGTAGTGTAGACAGGAATCCCAGCCATGCCAAGCGTATCGATATCGCGGTAAATTGTCCGTACGGATACCTCGAACCGCTCCGCCAGTTCCGTGGCAGTCACTGTCCCTTTATTCATTAATATATAGATTATGCTGAGCAGCCTGTTAATCATAGTAGTCTTCCTTATGACAGATGCGCGATCTGCCTTTTAATTCTCTCGCACATGAAATATGTGTCAGATCTTAATCTGCGTCCATTGTCCCTTCTTAAACCGCGTCGATGCAAACAGAAATCGTGAAATCTGGTCAGCCAGCACGCCCAGCCATATTCCTACAATACCGAGCCTGAAAACATACCCACCCAGATAGGAACCGGCGGTACGGATAAAAGTCACGCTGATCGTAGAGGCAACCGCAGTATAGAAAGTATCTCCTGCGCCGCGAAGACAGCCCATATAAACGACCTGACTGATCTGGAAAGCGACCACGAAGATGATGACACGCATAATGCTCACGCCGATTGTGACAATATGTTCTTCTTCAAAGAAAAGCCGCATGAGCGGTCCGGCTCCGACAAAGTAGAGTACAGCGAGACATACGGAGATGATACCGCCGAACATTCTGCAGATACTGCCGTATTCTTTGGCAAGCTTATCGTCTCCGGCACCGAGGCTTCGCCCGATTAATGCCACTGCGGCGGCTTGCAGACCGTCTCCGAAAGAGAAGGACAATCCCATGATGTTCATGCCGACCTGATGTGCAGCCATAGCGTCTGTCCCCTGTTTGGCAGCCATGATTGCCGTCATCATAAAGCCGATTCGCATCAGGATCTGTTCAAAGAAAACGCTGTAGCCGACCTTGACAAGGTTGAGGAAACTTTTTGCCGCCGGAAAGACACGGTTCCTCATTATGTATGGCAGACTGATAAATCCGTCCGGTTTTAAGATTGAGAGAATGCTCATAATACATGCCACTACGGTTCCTAGCACTGTTGCTAATGCCGCACCGTGGATTCCCAGTGCAGGAAAACCGAAATGCCCGCCGATTAACAGATAGTTAAAAATGATGTTGACCGTATTGGAGGTCACATTGGTACGCATGGTAATCTTAGTGTTACCTGCGCCTCTTTGCGCAGAGTTAATCCCCATTTGGATGCAGTTGAAAATCATGCCGCCCATGATAATCTTGAAATACGCCACTGCGCTGTCATGGGTTTCGGGAGTGGAACCGCACAGTCGGATAATCGGGCTGGCTAAGGTGACAAACAGAATGCTTAGTGCGACCGCGGCAGCAATGATAAAAACGATGGCGGTGCTTAAGATTCGGTTGGCTTCCTCTGGTCGTTCTTCGCCGCGTCTTCTGGCAACGAGTGCGGAGATAGCAACATTTAAGGCGAAGAACAGAGACAGTCCAATGAACTTGGGCTGTGTCGTAAGTCCGACGGCGGCAACGGCATAGGAACCTAATGAACTTACCATCAATGAGTCCACCAGTCCGGCGAATGCCACAAAGAAGGACTCTATGATAGAAGGCCATGCCATGTTGAAGGTGATGCGGATATTCTCTTTACTGTGTTTGGGAGCGCTGACTTGTTTTGGAGCTTCCGTTTGTTTCAGTGGCGGCGTTGTCATGATAACATTCCTCTGTTTTATGTAATGAAAGTTATAAGAATCTTATATGCAATAATCGGCATGTTTAGTCAAAGCAGATATAATGGTCTATAAATGTAAATACTTTGGTGAAATATGTCTGCGGGTCATAGTCCATGGCGTTTGCGTGCCCGGCTTCTTTGGCGATGTACAGCTCCTTTTTACCGGGAAAAGCTTCGTATACTTCATATCCCATATCCGTTGGAACGAAATCGTCCTTTTCACCGTGGATAAACAGCATCGGTTTATTGCAGTTTGCAAGCTGTGTGAGAGCGGAAGCTTCGACATAATCATAACCGAGCTTGCGTCTGCTGATTGCACGACAGGTATGGAGGATTGGAAAAGCGGGTAGATGATAATCCCTTTTCATGACACATGCAAAGATATCCCAGACGCTGGTGTAGCCGCAGTCTTCTATGTAGCCGACCACATGGTCGAGGTTCTTACCTGCTGTCATCATGACGGTCGCGCCGCCCATGGATACACCATGGAGAATAATTTTTGCTTCGGCGTCCTGATTTACAATCCATTGGATCCACTCAGCAATATCTTCCTTATCAAGCCATCCCATGCCAATGTATTTGCCTTCGCTGATTCCGTGGGCACGGTTGTCCGGCAGCAGTACATGATATCCTTTCCGGTAGAAGACAGCGCCGTAGGGAAGCATGAAATGGTGGCTGTCCTTATAGCCGTGGATAGAAATAATCCATCGGTGGGTATCGGAATCCTGCAAGCGGTATTTTGCCCGAAGCAGTAACCCGTCTCTGTTTGTAATGGATGCGTTTTTCATGGTTTGCTCAAATTTATTGCCCATCGCCCGGAGCTTTCGCCGATTCTCCATATATGTGGCTTTGGCAGGATTGTCCGTGCAGTCCGCAGCATTTGCAGATATCTCCAAACAATCTTCTGCACTGGCAGGTGATTCGGGCGGCGCTTCGTTCCGGTTCGGAACCGCCTTTAATATGTTTTTAATAAATATAAGGCTGACTCTGCGGAGTATCAGAAGGAGTGCAGCCAGTACAAATAAGATTTTACGGAATGTTTTTTTCATGATAAGATGTTACCTCCCCGTTATGAAGTGACTTTGGCAGTGAACTTTGCATCTATTATATCATTTTATGAGACACATTCAATAGATGGCAAACTCCTCATTGCAATTGAATTGTAAATAAAATATAATGGAAACGTATTTCCAATTCTGCATCATGCAGAGTAAGTCGAATGGAGCGCAAAGCGATGACATATATATCATATACATTTGTTTTGTTTGTAATATTAACAATAATTATATACTATACAGTTAATAAAAAATGGCAGTGGGCGGTGCTTTTGACTGCCAGCATTATTTTTTATCTGTGTTCCGGACCGGTTTTTTTGATTTATCTTGTGCTGTTTTCTTTTGCCACATGGTATGGCGCGAAGAAATTAGAGGAGCGGAGGATAAGCAAACCGGTATCGGAGAAGCTGCTTAAATTATTGACAGCCTTTTTGATATTTCTAAATATCGGTATACTTATGCTGCTGAAATGGAGCGGCATGGAATTTGCCCTAATCAACCGATTGTTTGGGACAAGCTTGGCATGGCGCTTTATCATGCCTCTCGGTATGTCCTTTTTTACATTCCAGAATACATCGTATGTGATAGACGTGTATCGGGGAGAGATTCCGGCGGAGCGGAATTTCTTTCACTATTTATTATATGCGAGCTATTTTCCCTATATTGTCTCAGGACCGATTAATCGGTATGGTAAGATGGAACACCAGCTCTTTGGCGGGAACTCTTTTGACAAGGACAGATTTTATCAGGGATTGATGCGGATACTCTGGGGATACTTGAAAGAAATGGTGATAGCGGACAGAGCAGCAATTTTTGTCGAGGAAGTGTTTGGACATCATTATATGTACCGCGGGCTGTTTATTCTGATTGCGGTCCTGCTGTTTTCTTTGCAGCTATATATGGATTTCAGCGGGTGCATGGATATTGTTATGGGAGTATCCGAGCTCTTTGGCGTTAGTATGACAGAGAATTTTTATGCACCGTACGGGGCGACGACAACCGCGGAGTTCTGGAGAAGATGGCATGTCTCATTAACGTCGTGGTTTCGTGACTACCTTTATATTCCACTCGGCGGAAATCGAAAAGGCAAAATACACAAATATATTAATGTTATGATTGTCTTTTTGTTTTGCGGAATGTGGCATGGTGCCGGTGTTACGTTTCTGATTTGGGGTGGTCTTAACGGATTGTATCAGGTCGTTGGTGACATGACGGCTGGAGTCAGAAAGAAAGCCTGCAGGCTGATAGGATTGGATGAAGACAGCCATGGTGCGCAGGTTCGCAAGAAACTGGTCACGACGGTATTAATTGAGTTTGGATGGCTGTTTTTCCGCGCGGAAGGGTTGAAGGAAGCTTTTGAGATGCTGCGGCGCATGTTTACCGGCTGGAATCCTTGGATATTGACAGACGGGACATTATATCAGGTGGGGTTGGATATATGGGATTTCCTGATTCTGATTGTGGGTGCTGTGTGTGTCGGATGGGTTTCACGCGTGAGCAGCCGGAAAGATCTTCATCACCTTTTTGTGTCACAAAGCTGGCTGTATCAGTTGCTGATTATTTCAGCTTCGCTGGTTATATGGTATTTGTTTGGTATTTACGGACCGGGATTTGATCCGGCTGATTTTATCTATTTTGATTTTTAATGATTTGTAACGGAAGCAATGCGTAAACAGGGATGGTAACGATTGATGGGTAAATATATCAGATTGTTGGCAGGAATTGTGATAATATTATTTATTTTTGGCAGGCTGGGGCATGATATGGCGGCTAACTATGATGGAAACCAGTCGATGGACGGTTTTTACCGGCTCGACCGGGACACCGTAGACGTTATGTTCTATGGCAGCAGCCACATTTACGCGGGAGTGAACGTTGTTGACTTGTGGGATGATTACGGGATTGCAGGATTTAATTTAGCCGGAACGATGCAGACTTTGTGGAATACTTACTATAACATGGAAGAGACGCTCAAGTATCAGTCGCCGAAGGTAATGGTGGTTGATTTGTATGGTCTGCTGATTGAAGATGAGTATTACGGTTCGTCAAATGTGATCAAGAATGTGAGTAGTATGCGCTTTTCGCTGAATAAGATCAAAAGTATCTGGAACAGCGTGCCGCATGAGGAATTTCTGACTTATATCGCATCATACCCGCTGACGCATGACAGCTGGGCAGAATTAAAACAGGGTAACTATGTTGAGAAAGTAAATAATCTTGGCGGAGAATGGTATAAAGGATACAGACCCACATATGCAGTCACGTCATATGATACATTGCCGTATATTGAGGCGAATCCGGAGAAGGCTGAGCCCACAGAGAAGAACAGGGAATATTTGGACAGAATGGTTACGTTTGCCAAGGAACACGGGATTCAGCTCGCTTTCACTGTTGTGCCTTATGCGGGGCTGCAGAGACAGGATCAGTCATTATATCTATGGGCGGAGGAATATGCTAAGGAAAATGACATTTTGTTCTTAAACGGGAATCTGCATTTGACGGAGATGGGGTTCGATCCGTCTACAGACTATGCGGAGGCGTCGCATTTGAATTATAACGGATCATGCAAATATACCGCGTATCTGGGTGAGTGGCTTATGGAGAATTATGAACTTACTGACCGCCGTGGAAGTCAGGCGTGGGACTCTTGGCAGAAATACAGCGACAGCTATGCGGCGTATGAACAAAATCAGGAGTTAAGGAGAAGCGCGGATGTAGAGAGCTATCTTCATAAGCTCAGCGAACGGGAAGATTATCTGATCATCATATCTTTGGACAATCATTATAAAGAAAATGAATTGGTTAAGCCGCTAAAGGAGCTCATGGGAATCAATCCTTATGAGTTAGATGTTTCGGCTTCGGTCGTATTGGAAAATGGGACGATAGTGTATCAGACTCCAGCCGAGCCGGAATATCTATGGTATACGGAGACAGACTTATCAGATATTGCGGTATGCAGAAGTGGCGGAGATGGGATGAAAGTGTTGGTGAACAACGAAGTGAAGAATAATTCCTACAGTGACGTCACGATTATAGTATACGATAAAATGCTTGATACGGTAGCGGATGTGGTTTCATATAATAAAGACGGGATACTGACACGCTGAGTACATGACATTATAGTATGATATCATTTTGGTGTGTCCGGAAACACTTCATTTCGTGGGGTGTTTCTTTTTTGTATTTCTTTATCAAATCTTCATAATTGCCCGGTATCCTTTTCTTAAGTAATCAGCAAAGCCGCAAGACGCTAACCATAGCGCTTCGTGGCTTTACAAGAAAGGATGGGATATCAATGGATATCATTTTAGAAACAACAAATCTTTGTAAGAAATTCAAAAAACAGATGGCAGTCAATGATTTATCGCTTCGCATTGAAAGAAATTCCGTATATGGACTGCTTGGTCCCAACGGGGCAGGTAAATCCACGACGCTTAAGATGATTGTGGGGATGATTCATCCGACTTCCGGTGAGATTTTTTATGACGGACATGAATGGAACAGGCGGGATTTGAGTCAGATTGGTGCGCTGATTGAGTCGCCGCCGCTCTATGATAACCTTACTGCCGAAGAAAATCTGAGGGTACGGACAACGCTGCTTAGGCTGCCCCAGTCGCGGATAGAAGAGGTGCTGCGTACGGTGGATTTGACCGATACGGGAAAGAAGCGGGCAGGACAGTTTTCCATGGGGATGAAACAACGTCTCGGCATTGCGCTTGCGCTGCTAAATCATCCAAAGCTCCTGATTCTGGATGAGCCGACCAACGGACTTGACCCGTTAGGCATACAGGAGCTGCGCGAGTTGATAAGAGCTTTTCCGGCGAAGGGTATCACGGTAATCCTGTCGAGCCACATCCTAAGTGAAGTGGAGCAGATTGCCGATCATATCGGTATTATTGCGAACGGAAGACTTGGCTACAGCGGCGCGATTGACCATACGGAAGATTTGGAAGCGCTTTTTATGAAGGTGGTACGGGATGCGGGAAAGGAGTGTGCGTAATATGTTTGATTTGATTCGAGCGGAAAAACTTAAGATGCGCCATTCTTTCGTCAGCTTTCTGCCTTTATCCGCAGCGGTTCTCCAAGTGGTTATTTCACTCTGTTTAAGCATGGGAACGTCATATTATTCCGTTAATGCGTGGAACTGGTGGTATACGATGATTTTGCCGGGGATGCTGGCGATATTGTGTTATCTTGATATGAAAAAGGAGCGGAAGCAACATTATGCCAATATGTTGACGACGCAGATTTCACCGGAGAGAAACTGGATCGGTAAGGTTTGGTACTGCGCGGAAAAAATATTGTGTGCTAATCTGCTGATTTTTTGTGGTACGGCAGCGGGCGGATTTCTGATAGGTACGTCGATACCGATTATGAATGGTTTTGTAGCGGCGGTGCTGTTAACTGTCTGTTCTTTGTGGGCAATACCGCTGTATTTGATGTTGAGCGCGCGCTTTGGCATGTTTGCAAGTATTTTCACATGTATGGCATTGACTATCGGCAGCTTGATTGCACTTGCAGCGTCGAGGTTATGGTGGATTTGTCCTGCATCCATCCCGTTTAGGCTGATGTGTCCGGTATTACAGATTATGCCAAACGGACTGCTTGTAGAACCGGGCAGTAAGTATATGAGCGCGGCGGTCATTGTTCCCGGTGTGGCTCTATCGCTTCTGTGGTTTGTGCTGCTTACCTATGTTACAGTCCGTTGGTTTCGCAGGACAGCGGCAGGTTAAGCGGATTGGGAGGAGATGATACAATGTACAATTTGTTATGCAGTCTTAAAGCAGATTACCTTAAGACCAAGCATACTCCTCTGCGTATGGCACATTTGGTTATTCCGTGTGCGATGGCAGCAGTTTTTCTGGCATATTATGCCGTTGCACCGTGGAATGCCTATAGCAAGGTACAGGCATACTTTCAGATGATGGGGATGGGATTTCCTTTACTGATTGGGACATTTTGTGCTATCGTAGCAGAGCAGGAGGCTTACGCCGGAGCTTATCAGATGATGCTGGCGGTCACCGACAGGAAGAGTGCATTTATTGCTAAATTGACGCTGCTGATACTATTTGGAGCAGCCTCAGTTGTATTGGCATCGGTACTGTTCGGAACGGGTTGTTATTTTGTGCTAAAGCAGCACGTTGTGCAATATTCATTTTATTGGATTGGGGCATTTGCGATGGCAGGCGGCAGCATTTTCTTATATGTATGGCATATGTTTCTTGCCCTGCGGTTTCATAATGGAATATCCGTCGGGCTGGGCATTGCAGAGAGCCTGATGGCGGCGGTATGCCTGACAGGGCTGGGTGATTCCATATGGATTTTTCTACCTGCGGCTTGGTCGTCCAGAGTTGTATGCTCTATGATGCCAGCCTACAGTGAAGAACAATTTCCGGTCAGCGATTATAGCCGGGGTATATGGATTTGCGCGGTTGTAACGGTAGCAGCGCTTATCCTTTATGTGATGTGGGGATGTAAATGGGAAGGCGCTAAGGGGAATGAGTAGAAGTTAAGGTGACTTGCAGAATAGGAAAGCGGTACGGCAGCAGGAGGGAATGCGGATGGCAAATATCTTAGTGGTAGACGATGATACGGCAATACTGACAATGATACGCAGAATATTGGAAAAAGACGGGCATTATGTGACAACTGTGTCAGATTCCATAAAGGTCAGTGAAATGAAGACGGACAGTTATGATTTGATTCTTTTAGATGTCATGATGCCGGGCAAAGACGGTTTTACGCTGTGTGAGGAACTGAGGGGATTTGTAGACTGTCCGATTCTTTTTCTGACAGCCAAGTCGGAGGAGAGCAGTCTGGTGCAGGGACTTAATGCGGGTGCGGACGACTATATCAGTAAACCTTTTGGGGCGGCTGAACTGCGTGCGAGAGTCGCGGCGCATCTTAGGCGGGAGAGGAGAGAGCATTTTGTCGGGCTTACTTTTGCAGGTTCCCGATTTAATTTATCTGCGAAGCAGCTAGTGGTGGACGGTGAGGAAATCGCATTAACAAAGGCGGAGTATTTGATTTGTGAGTTCCTTGCGAGGAATCACGGACAGGTCTTTTCCAAAGAACAGATTTATGAGAGCGTGTTTGGATTTGACGGTGAAAGTAATGACACAACGATTGCGACGCATATCAAGAATATCAGGATGAAACTGGAGGAATACAACTATTCACCGATCAAAACGGTATGGGGGATTGGTTACAGATGGGAGGACTGATGAAACGGAGCAGGAAGCATAGGGAAATACCGATTGGCATATTCTTTCTTAAATATTTCTTGTATATTTTTGTGGGAATTGTGCTGGCAGTTGTCATGTTTGCATGCACATTCTGGATGCTGCTTACGAACGATGTGGTTTACCCGGCAGGCTATGCTGAGGAACAGGCAAAAGCTGCTGTTGAAGAGATACAGAAGGCGGAACGAGTGACGGAAGATTTGATTCCGGAATTGTGCCAATATGCGGTATTTGATAGAGAGGGTCATGTCCTAAGCGGAAACATGGGAGCAAAGGAAGTGTTACGGGCGTGGAATGTGATTAACGGCAGGGAATATAATGGCGGCACTTATATCGGGGCGGATTATTATCTGGGCATTCCACGGGGTGCGGAGTGCTGCGTGCTGCGGTACCAGATACTTGTACAATATCAGTCCGCAATCCTAAGAGGATATCTGCCGCAGCCGGAAATCCTGCTGCTCATTATTTTCCTTGTGATGACTTTGGGAATCATCTTATTGGTGGCTGTCCGATTTAACACAGTTGTCAGGAAGAAACTGTCGCCGCTTGCCGACGCGGCGGATATGATACAGAGGCAGGAACTGGAATTTGAGATTTCTCGTGATTCCGTGAGAGAAATCAATACGATTCTGAATGCTATGGATGAGATGAGGATTGCCTTAAAGGAATCACTAGAGAGACAGTGGCGGATGGAGCAGACGAAGAATGAACAGATGTCTGCACTTGCGCATGATTTGAAGACGCCGCTTACGCTCGTGCGCGGTAACGCCGAATTGCTGGGAGATACGTGTCTTACGGAAGAACAGAACGAATATATTGACGGCATTATGGACAGCGCTTTGCAGATGCAGGAGTATGTGGGGACGATGATCGAGGTGGTCAGATCCTCGGCGCTAAGTCCTATGTGCAGGCGCTATGTGGATGTCAAAGATTTCCTAGAAGGAATTAGGAAGCAGGTTGACGGGCTGTGCGCAATACATCGTATCAATATGCAATGGGACAGTTCGGGTTTGATGGGGGAAATATATGCGGAGCCGGTACTGCTTGCCCGGGCATTCATGAATATTTTTGCAAATGCGGTGGAACATACGCCGGTCGGCGGAACGGTTCTGTTTGAAGGAAGGCAGGATGAAACGTACTTTGTCTTCTCGGTATCCGATTCGGGAAAGGGATTTACGGGGAGTGCACTGCGCCATGCGAAAGAGCAGTTCTATATGGATGATGACAGCCGGAGTACCGCGGGCTCCCACTACGGTATGGGGTTGTACATTGTAGATATGGTAGTGAAACAGCATGAGGGCATATTGACTTTAGAGAATATTTCTTTTTCATCTGATTCGGAAGGCGTTCCGCCGGTTTCGGTGAGCGGGTGCATGCATGGAGGTGCAAAGGTTACCGTGAAGATTCCGTTGGTGTAAAGATTTCGCTAGGAATGTACGTTTGTATATGGTATACTTTAAAGCGTAGATTTTTCGAGTTTCAGTCCGTGGAGTAAAGACTGACGGCACCTAAGAAAGGATTATGTGAGAATGAAAAAAATGTGGGAGAAATGGACGGGCATTAGTCTCGTCAAACGTATTATCGTAGGTTTGATCATCGGTGTGATTCTTGCGCTGATTGTTCCTCAGGCTTCCGGAATCGGGATTCTGGGCGACGTATTTGTAGGCGCGCTTAAGGCAATCGCACCACTCTTGGTATTTTTCTTGGTTATGAGTTCCCTGTCAAATGCAGGAAAGTCGCACGGCGGTGTTATTCGTACCGTCATTATCCTGTATATGTTCAGTACTGTACTTGCATCTATAATTGCAGTATTTGCGAGTATGATTTTCCCGGTGGAGATGGTGCTTCGTGAGGCGGCGGATACGGCGGCTTCCGCACCGCAGGGGATTGTGGAGGTACTGAGTACACTTTTAATGAATGTGGTAGCGAATCCGGTATCTGCACTGGTGAATGCCAACTATATCGGTATTCTTTCATGGGCGGTGCTTTTGGGCGTAGCCTTCCGCAGCGCGAAAGACACGACGAAAACAGCGCTTTCCGATATTTCGGAAGGCATCTCCAAAGTGGTAACAACGATTATTAATCTGGCGCCGTTTGGTATCCTAGGTCTGGTATATACGAGCGTGACGACCAGCGGTCTCGAGACTTTCACGGTATATGGCAAGCTGCTTATTCTGCTGGTAGGCTGTATGCTTGGTATCTACTTTATTACCAATCCGATTCTCGTATACTGGTGCACCCGCAAGAATCCGTATCCGCTGATTTTCAAGTGTTTGAAGCAGAGTGCAATCACGGCATTCTTTACGAGAAGCTCTGCGGCGAACATTCCGGTCAATATGAAAATATGTGAAGAGATGGGCTTAGATAAAGATACATATTCCGTGACGATTCCGCTCGGTGCAACCATCAATATGGACGGCGCGGCAATCACGATTACTGTTATGACAATGGCGACCGTACATACGCTCGGTATTCCGGTAGATATCCCGACGGCTATTGTCCTTAGTCTGCTGGCGGCTCTGGCAGCCTGTGGTGCATCCGGTGTGGCTGGAGGTTCCCTGCTGCTTATTCCGATGGCATGTTCACTGTTTGGAATACCTGATGAGGTATCCATGCAGGTGGTAGCGGTCGGTTTTATCATCGGCGTGATTCAGGATTCCGTGGAGACGGCGCTCAATTCGTCTTCCGATTTGCTCCTGTCGGCTTCGGCGGAGTTTAGGCAGTGGCGACTTAAGGGGAAAGAAATTAAGTTCTAGGAATTACTGTAAATGGAGGAGCATATGGCGAAAATTATAAATCAGATCAACGTAGAAGAGGATGGGATTTATCTGGTATTTGGTGTGACGGACGAGGAGCAGTTAAAGCTCCTCCATTTTTCATCTAATCCTTTTTGCGGAATAGAAGATAACGAGCAGTATCTGCAGGAAGGATTCCAGCTTGTGCAGGTGAATTTCTCCGGTTATAACAGACCCTACGAGAAACACGGCAATAAACATATCGTGACGGCACCAGGATATCTGCTCACTTATGTCGGTATGGAAGATAGGCGTAACGAAGTCGGAAGACAGCTTGTGATTACCCAGAAAGACAGCCTTACGGGAGCAAAGGTGATATCCTATCTGCAATTTTATACAGGCACGTCCACTGTGCGTATGTATCATGAAGTAGTTAACGAGGGAGCGGAAGAACAGACCTTGGAGTATATTTCCTCTTTTTACTATCTTGGTATTGAGAAGGAAGGCAGGACAAGCTCCGATGAGAAAATGAAATTTACCTATGCCTGCCACGGCTGGCAGAAGGAGATGAATTTCTGTACGGTGACTTTTCCCCAGATGGGATTAGGACAGACACAGCCTACGGTGAATCAGAGGACTTCGTCTACTTTTGAATTGACGAATACGGGTAATTGGTCTACGAAGAGATACCTGCCTATGGGATATCTGGAAAATACGGAGGCAGATTGTGGCTTGTACTGGCAGATTGAACATAACGGTTCTTGGCATACGGAAATCAGTGATGAAAATGGACACTTTTATCTGGCGCTCAGCGGACCGACGGAAGTGCAGTCGCATTGGTTTAAGATTCTGAAACCCGGAGAGAGCTTTATGACGGTTCCGGTGGCGGTGGGCGTTTCCAAGGCGGATTTTGATCAGGCGATGGGACAGCTTACGAGATATCGCAGGATGATTCGGCGTCCTAATAAGGATAACGAGAATCTGCCGGTTATTTTTAACGATTATATGAACTGCCTGTTCGGCGATCCCACTACAGAGAAGGAGATTCCGCTGATTGATGCGGCGGCTGAAATCGGCTGCGAGTATTATGTGATTGACGCCGGCTGGTATGCACCCGGTGAGTGGTGGGACAGCGTAGGCGAATGGCAGCAGTGCGTAGAGCGTTTCCCCGGCGGGATAGAGGAAGTGACGGCATATATCAAAGAAAAAGGCATGACTCCCGGATTGTGGTTGGAACTGGAAGTCATGGGAATCAATTGTGAGAAGGCGAAAAGAGTGCCGGATGACTGGTTCTTTGTCAGACATGGTAAAAGAGTCTTTGATAGAAGCCGGTATCAGTTGGATTTCCGTAACCCCGCAGTGATAGAACACGTCAACGAAGTGATAGACCGCGTGGTGAACCAATATGGCGTGGGTTACATCAAGATGGATTATAATATTGAGCCGGGTATCGGAACGGAACTGTATGCGGACAGCGTCGGGCAGGGGATGCTGGAGCATGAAAGGGCTTATCTGAAATGGCTGGACGGTGTGTTTGAGAAATATCCGGATTTGGTTATCGAGAACTGTTCCAGCGGAGGGCTTCGAACGGACTATGCCATGTTGTCACGTTATAGTATACAGTCCACCTCCGATCAGGAGGATTATCGCAATTATGCGACGATTGCAGCAAATGCCTGTGCGGGATTGACGCCGGAGCAGGCTGCCGTGTGGTCTTATCCGCAGAGGGACGGCGACGGGGAGGAGACGGTCTATAATATGGTCAATGCGCTTCTTCTGCGCATTCATCAGAGCGGACATATACCGCAGTTGTCGGCACAGCGTAAGGCGTTAGTCAAAGAGGGCATTGACTATTATAAAAATATCCGTGGAGATATCCGCAAGGCAGTACCCGTGTGGCTGCTTGGTTTGGCAGACAGCTTGGATGATTGGCTTACCACGGCATTAAAGACGGAAGATAAAGTTTATCTTGCGGTCTGGCGCAGGGGCGGAGAGGACGATACGTGTCGGATTCCTTTAGACAAAATAATTCCGGCAGGGCACAAAGCGACCGTACGGTTGGCATATCCCAAGAAGGCTCTTGCGGAGAACGTGGAGTACGAAATGATGAATATGACAGAAGTGTCAGATGATTTGCACGCTGTCAATCCTTGTAAATGCGCAGAGAATGTGGAGGGACAGGTAAAGCAGACGCTTACTGTGAGATACCATAAGCAGGTTATGGCGAGGATTTTTGAGATAATTATTGAATCCAATTTCTGAGGAAATACAATATACACGAATGATAATCTGCATTGTTAAAATGCAGATTATTTTGTATACATATTTTTAGATGGAGTATGTGTTAGGAGGTTATGCATGAGCTCGGAATCTTTTTCGTTTGTCATATATATGATTCACGCCTGCGCTAATAGGTGGAATATGATGCCATCTGAGGTTTATCAGAAATTACAGAGTGTCGGGTGTATAGAAGGATACCTTGTACCGCATTATGATATCCTGCATACACAGACTTGATTTTGGCAAAGGTTTGATATTTGGTAAGGTTGCGAATGACAAAGTGTTTCGAGTAGTGGATATGTATCATACAGGAATTTGGGACAGAGAACGTGCTCTTAAAGAGATAAAAGTTTATCCTGCCTATGACCAGATAGCTTTTATTACACAGAAGGCGATGGACATCTATTACCACAGTACGATAGCGGAGAAAATCCACCGTGGGATAGAGGGTGTACAGTATCTTGATTTTAAGGTGCTTGTTCAGATTTTGTGTGAAACGGAGAAAGAATTACTGGCTTGATTTGTATAAACATGTGTCTATGGAACGATGCAATATAGAGAAAAGATTCAATATGTAAATTTTCACGGACTAAAGTAAAGAGTTACCATTTACTTTAGTCCGCTACTATGATAAAATACAACAGTATTTTGATTTTGATTGAAGTGCAGTATTTGTTGTGCGCTTCGGAATGGAGGAGAATTATGAAAAAGAAACTTGCACTTATGCTGACACTGGCATTGACAGTGGGAACAGTACTTACGGGATGCGGCAATGCATCCGGCGACGCGGCACAGACAACAGCGGACAACGCGCAGACAGCAGATGGAAGCGATGTAGCTTACATTCAGGATAAGGGTACTCTTATCGTAGGTATTACGGATTTTGCACCGATGGACTATAAGAATGAGTCCGGCGAATGGATTGGCTTTGATGCGGATATGGCTCGTATTGTGGCAAAGAAGCTTGGCGTGGAAGCGCAGTTTGTAGAAATCGACTGGGATAACAAGATTATGGAGTTAGATTCCAAGAACATTGATGTTGTATGGAACGGTATGACACTTACTTCCGAGACAACATCTTCTATGGAGTGTACGAGACCGTATTGCAATAATGCACAGGTTATTGTAATTCCCGATACTGCGGACGCGGCAGGAGCTGAATTCGTATATGCGGTGGAAGCCGGTTCGGCGGGTGAAGCGGCAGCGAAAGACAAAGGCTTTCAGGTGAATGTGGTAGCATCTCAGGCAGATGCGCTGATGGAAGTTGCTTCCGGCACATCCGATGCGGCAATCATTGATTTGCTTATGGCGGGCGCTATGATTGGTGAAGGCACAAGTTATCCGAATATGAAATACACAGACGAGTTAACTACGGAAGAGTATGGCGTAGGCTGTCGCAAAGGTTCTGACTTAGCGGCATATATCAATTCTGTATTTGCAGAAAGCTATGCGGACGGTTCCATGAAAGACACGGCTACTACTTATGGCGTGCAGGAAGCGCTGGTAGAACAGACAAATGCTGAGTAGAACAGACAAGTAGTACAGTCTGACGAAAACAGAAATCTTCTGTCGCTCCGGGGTGAAGATAGGAACCGGATTGACAGAAGATTTTAATAAAGGAGAAGTATTTATGTTTTGGAGTGTTACACAATCACTGCTGGGCGGTTTGCTTACAACGTTTCAGATCTTCATCTTTACCTTGTTGTTTGCGTTACCGCTTGGTTTGATTCTTGCATTTGGTTCTATCAGTAAATTCAGACCGCTGCGTTATCTGATACAAGTGTTGGTGTGGATTATCCGCGGCACGCCGCTTATGTTGCAACTTATTATTATATTTTATGGTCCCGGTCTCTGGCTTGGACATAATATATGGAGCGGTAACGAAGCGGGTCGTATCACGGCTACCGTTGTGGCATTCAGCATCAATTATGCCTGCTATTTCTCGGTAATCTTCCGCGGAGGCATTGAAGGTGTTCCGGCAGGACAGCGTGAGGCAGGGCAGGTGCTTGGCATGACTAAGGCGCAGATTTTCTTTCAGGTGACGCTTTTGCAGATGGTGAAACGTGTGGTGCCTCCGATGTCCAATGAAATTATTACGTTAGTTAAGGATACTTCGCTGGCGCGTATCATCGCTGCATATGAATTGACTTTTGCGGGCTATTCCTTTATGAAGAGCAATGGTTTGACATGGCCGTTATTCTATACGGGTGTATTTTATCTGATTTTTGTCGGCATACTGACGCTGTTGTTTAATTACATAGAGCGCAGACTGGACTACTTTCGATAAAACATGAGGTTAATGATTGGAGAGGTAGAGCGAGATGGCAATTCTTGAAGTGAAAAATATCGGAAAACAATTTGATTCCACCAAGGTGCTCGATGATGTCAGTTTTTCCTTGGAGGAAGGCAATGCGCTGGCGATTATCGGTTCTTCGGGTTCAGGCAAGACGACACTTTTGCGCTGCCTGAATTTTTTGGAGACTCCTGATCACGGTTCCATTACCGTTAAAGGCGAGACGCTTTTTGATGCTTCAATGTCCCTTAAGGAACAGGGACGCAATCTGCGTACGAAGCGTCTGCATTTTGGGATGGTGTTCCAGTCTTTTAATCTGTTTCCGCAGTATACGGCGCTTGAAAATGTTACATTATCCGAGAAACTGCTTGCAAAAGAACGACCGGATTTTAAGCAGAATAAAAAGGATATCTATGAGCAGATAGAGAAACATGGCGTAGAGCTTTTGGATCAGATGGGGTTAGCTGACCGCATGACCCACTATCCGCACCAGTTGTCCGGCGGGCAGCAGCAGAGAGTGGCAATTGCAAGGGCGCTCGCGCTCAAACCGGATATTCTTTGCTTCGATGAACCTACGTCCGCCCTTGACCCGGAATTGACCGGTGAGGTGCTTAAGGTTATCAGAGGATTGGCAGACCAGAAGACGACAATGATTATTGTTACCCATGAGATGGCTTTTGCCAGAGACGTGTCAGACCAGCTGATCTTTATGGATGACGGCGTGATTGTGGAGCAGGGTGATCCCAAGCAGGTAATCGATCATCCGCGTGAAGAGAGAACAAAGCAATTCTTGACCAGATATGCGCAGGGATAGAAACTAGGGAAAGCGAAATGGAAGTACAATAAAAGAAGCAACCTTTGCATTATAGGAAGACGAGACAGAGGAACGAAATAATGGATGAACAGATGGGCACGGGCAATGAATATAAGAAAGCAAAGACGATGGCAATCATAGCAGTGATTTTGATCGTACTTGCTTTTTCCTGTCTGATTGTGCCGGCATTAACGCAGTATTATGATGATTTCAATACTGTGTTAATGCCGATTATACTGGTCGGATTTTTTGGAGGGAATATTGCGGCACTGATTTTAATCGGAAACGCATATCCGGTGTTGCTTGCTTCGGACTGTATGAAGATGGATGAGCGCTATGAGAGACAGGAGTTGACGCAGATTCTATTGCCGACACGGGATTTACTTGCACAGATATTTCTCGATAACAAATTTAAGTATGTGAAAGAGGGGTATTACAGGAGAAAGAAATTTTCGTTTTTGAAGGATTCTGTCTGTTATTACGTTCGTATGACAGAAGATATCGAGGCTGAGAATGCCCTGCGCCGAGAAATAGAACGCCTTGACCAAGTGGGAAAGAAAGATAAAAACCTATGCATGCTCTTATTTGTGTATATGGATGAAGTCGGTGAGCGCGAGAAAAAGGACATCAAAGAACTTGGTAAGGGAACTATTGTTATGGAAAGCGTAATCAATCCTAAAATATCGTTGAGCGTGCTTGTTATCGCCGTAGACCGTAGGACAGATCAAGGATATTATATGGAGATAGGCAGACATGGGAGGCTTACTCTGTATTCGTACGGGTGTAAGATGCTGAGGAAGCTGCATTTGACGTGTCAGATGTTGGATAGTGCGTAGGTGTGGAGCGTTTGTGATAAGATATTGACGCTGAACAATTTAACAAACATAAATTATTGGAGGTAAATAAAATGGCTAAGAACGAACGATTTAAGATGGTTTATTCACAAGGGACTTTGGATGTAACGCAAATTTTGGTAGATACAGAGACTGGAGTGAACTATATGTTTCATAAAGTTGCGAATGCAGGAGGAATGACACCGCTGTTGGATAAAGATGGAAACCCCGTTATTTCTCCGCTGGCAAACAACTAACTTTAGTCGTTCAAATCAATCAGTAACTGACGGTAGCTTTTTCCGGCATATCTGCCCTCGTTACGCTCTTGATGGGACTGTGAAAATGTGTCTAGGCTCAAAATGCCTTCTTAATTCCGTCAGCTTGTCCTTTGGCATTTTCAGGAGCCAATTTCTCATTTGCGATATATTTGTAAATGTGGTCTAATTCACGAATTGCTCTAGGGTTGACCTTTACCTTGTATTTATCCAAAATGTTTTTTCTCCAATTCTGCAAAAACTATCTCTGCGTCAAGTGCTTCTGCTCCGTTAGCAATTTCCTGCTCGGACTCGAAGATTGCTTGGTCGATGCGATTCATTCTTGCAAATTTATCATATAGCTCACTGCTCATTACAACCAAGTCGCTATATCCGTTTTTGGTAATAAAAATAGGCTCCTGTTCTTTGTGTGCGATATTGGAAATCTCGGTTGTATTGCGTAAATCCTTAATAGGCATAATAAGTGGCATGATACTTCACTCCTTTCGATAGACATAATTATAGCGTAATTATGTCTTGATAGCAATGAGAATATGCAATATTACAACAAAAGTTGGCGAAAATAGCTCTTTGCAAAAGCTGATCCGTATGGTTCAAGAAGCAGAGGATTGCGGATAAATGTGCAAGTTGGCTCGTCCCAGTTGCTCTTTTTATTGCGATCATTGCTTATTTTGTAACAGGTAATATTGTCCGTGCTGTAACGGTACTTGTGGTATTCTGTCCCTGTGCCTTAGTTCTTGCACCCCTTACTGATATTATGGCGGCAATCGGACAGGCTGCAAAGTATGGAGTGATCATCAAATCGGGTGAAGCACTTGAAAAAATGGGAAAAGTAAATACGATAAAACTAAGTATTACCCTATCGCTTTGTATCAATTTGGTTGCTATTATTCTTTCAGTATTAGGATTGCTAACTCCCACAACAGGCGCATTAGTTCATAATGCAGAATCTTGTTTCGTAGTTTTAATTGCAGCCCTCCTTTATGATAGAAAATTTGAATAATATGAGAGATTTACGAGGGAACAAGTAATTTAATGTAAATCCAATAGAAATATGAGTGTGATTGTAATATAATATTGGTGGTATAAAGCTGGTAAATACAAGGATGGTGTTTAGATGATAACTATAGAAACTAATAGATTACTTTTGAGAAATTACAGAGTGACGGATTTTGAGGATATTATCAAATATTTTTCTGATGAAGAAGTCAGCAAATATGAAGATTTTTATCCGATGTCAGAAGAACAGGTGAGAAACATTATTACTGAGTGGAAAGATATGGATAACCGTCTTGTTGCCGAATTAAAATCAAAACAGAATGTTATAGGAAGTGTTGGATATTGGATAGATGATGAAGGACATTATTGTATAGATTATGATTTTAATCCTAGATATTGCGGACAAGGTTATGCAACAGAAGCAAGTAATGCACTTGTTCATTACTTATTTGAGTCAGTGGGTATCAGTGCAATTTATGGAGATTGTGATGTGCAGAATGTATCATCATGGAAACTTTTAGAGAGACTAGGATTTCAACGTATAAATCAGCTTGATAATCAATCATATAAAAATGATGAAAATGGAAATCCTATTTTGATTAGTACGTTTTTATATCAATTGGATAAAGCCAAATACAATATGTCTAACAAAAATATATAGTTTTTCAACTAAATATCGCCGCAATCATAACAGAATAGTAGCACAGCGTCAGAGCGTATAGAAACAAATCTATGCGCTCTATAATAAGTTCATAGGGGCGAGATAATCTGAGATTATGTTTCTGTTTTTTTTGGTTATTACATAATCGTATTTCCGGATGTTTTTGCAGGACTATTTATAAAATGAAAGGAACTTTCTTATGGGGAAACTTTTGAAGAAACATATTATCATTGCAGGTGTGCCACGGTCAGGAAAAAGCACAATTTCTCAAAAAATATCGAATAATTTGGGATATCAGCATATAAGCATGGACTCAATAATCGCAGGAATTGAAAGAGTTTTTCCTGAAACAGGCATTAATTCTGATGCAGATACAGATCTTTGGGAAAATATTCAATATATCAGTTCTAAGATGGCATTATTCATTCGCGCAATGATAGACAGTGGAGAATATAATGAATGTGATTATGGGATGGTAATTGATATATTTCAATTATTGCCACAACATTATATTCAACATATAGATCCTTCTGTTTGTGAAATTTATTATTTCGGCACATCAGAAGTAACTCCTGAAGAAAGATATGAACTTTTGAAAAAATACGACACACCAAGGGACTATACCTATTATAAATCTGAAGAAGAAAATAAAGAGAATTGTGCAAGCATTGTAGCCATAAGTAAAAATCTGAAAGAACAATGCAGAATATATAATTTGCCATATTATGATACATCTTACAGCAGGGAACAGATATTCAAGTCCATTTTTGGGTTATGAACAATGTAAAAGTATTGTCAAATTCCAGTTCTCAAGCGACCAAATTTATAGCAATTTAATAAACCACAAAAATAGCCGCCAAACAGTCTGATTGGTTGTGAATGCTGTGGATTTTAGTGGCAAACCGGCATCCTATACTCGAAGAGGTCCGGTATTATCTTTCTTTTACAAACCGGATGTATGTTACTATGGTGGAGATGGACCAGATAAAATAGTGGTCTGTGAACCTTTAGGTAAAGCAACTGTAACAGGTACATCTTTTGCAGCACCTTGGATAACACGTAAAATGGCATATCTTATACATGTTATGGGATTAAGTATTAAAACAAAGGAAAGACTTGATCCGAAAACAGGTAGAGGTTTGCGGTTCGGAGTTGTAGTGACATTGCGAGAAATGAATGGCAAAAACAGAATAGATGTTTATGTTAAAGCCGAGGAAGAAATTACGTTTGAATAGTTAAAATGCTAAAATGATAAAGCATTATGTTATTACAAGAAGAGGGGGCTAAATGTCCTCAATATACACGTTCCCGTCTGGTTTTTATGAGGCGACAGAATTTTGTGACCCAAAATATTGCGTCATTTGCAATTGGTCTGGCAAAAGATGACTCCTCGGAATCAGACAATAATTTCTTGCTCCCGGAATAGTCCGTCCACAATGTTTACATAGTCTGAGATACGGTTAGCTTTGCGTATCCTTTTTAAATATTTCTCGGAGTTGGTAAAACTCCGGCTCATGTATGTCCAGAGATCTTTCATCTTGAATAGAGAAGGAGAATCTCCGGACATAATCTTTATATATCCGCTCAGAATCTCGTCATGGAAAGCGCGCCAGATTTCCTTGGAGATAACATGTTCGGAACGGGATGACGGCAGCTGTCTTGCAAGAGCCGGATTCTGAATAATACCCCGTCCAATCATAACACAATCTATTGTTGCAGACTTTGTCATGTTTTGACTGTCCCGCGTGTCGGTATTGAGTGCAGTAACGGCATCTTCAAGACTTTTCGCAGATATAATATCTCCGTTATAGCAGAGCGGTATCTGGCTGTGATTCCCGGCGGCGTCATTTGCCTGCAGGCGTATCACAGCCTTTGCATAAGCTTCCGGATGTGTGTCTCCGGTATAAAATTCCTTCAGCAACCGTGTATGGATGATTAATTCATGAACCGGATATTTGGCATAGATATCCAGTAAGTTATCCCACTCTGACAAGTCGGATACGCCAAGTCTTGTTTTGACAGAGATTTTCAAAGGGCATTTATCATAGACTTCGTAAAGAAATGCATCCAGTTCGTCAGGGACACTCAAGAAACCGGCACCTCGTTTCTTGGCGGTGACGGTGCCGGAAGGGCAGCCCAGATTCAGATTGACAGTGTCATAGCCGTAGGAAGAGATTTCTTTTGCAACGGCAAGAAAACGTTTAGCATTGTTGGTGAGCACTTGTGGCACAAGCGCGATGCCTGCATTGTTTTCCGGTAAAATATCGCGGAGTTCCTTTGCATTAAGCGATTTGTTAGAATTTTTATCAGTGATGAAATTTTTATCGGAAATAAAAGGCGTGAAATACTTGTCAATTCCGCCAAAATATTTAGCGTGGGCGCTGCGGTATATGTAGGTAGTGATGCCCTCCATGGGCGCCAGATAGTACTGCATTGTCGAAGTCCCTTTCTAAATGGCAGCGCGCAGGGTATGACTGATTAGCTATTATTTAACCTGTGTCATCAACCTGTGACATGCATCTACGCCGCCTAATTTTGTTCCGAACATTTTTCCTGTGTAAAGAGATTGTCTCTTGTGATATTTTGCAGCCATTTGCCGCTGCGGTAACGCTTGATGACCCACGGCCATTTGACGAATTCATCGGTGCACAGCAGGAAGTAGACTACCAACACAGGCAGCTTAAACACAAATGCCGCAATGAATCCGAGAGGAACCGCGTAGCACCACATGTCTACGGTATCGCAGATGAGTCCGAAACGGGTATCCCCGCCTGCACGGAACACGCCGGCAATCAGTGTGGTATTTACTGCCGCACCCATAACATAGTAAGTGTTGATGAGCAGCATATATTTCAGATAGTGCATAGCTGTATCTGACAGAGAGGCGAAGCGCAGCACAAATGGGGTGGCGATAAGAATCAGCACACCGCCGATTGCGCCGGTAATGACTGTGAGCTTCAACAATTTGGAGCCGTACTCTTTGGCGCGTTCCATATCCCCTTCGCCCATCACGTTGCCAAGCAGGATGCCGCCTGCGCTGGCAGTGCCGAAACAGAGCACAGTACCGAAATTGCGGACCACGACAACGAGAGAGTTGGCAGCCACTGCGTCGCTTCCGAGATGCCCCAGTATGACTGAATACATGGAAAAGGCAACACTCCATGAGATATCATTGCCGAGCGCGGGCAGGGACAGCTTTACAAAGTCCTTTAGCAACAGATTATTGCGGATGAACATGTAGGCAGGATTCAGCTTCAAATCTTTACTAAATACGAGAGAAACAAGAATACAGCCGAGCAGCTCCACAATACGGGAAATGGCAGTGGCGATTGCAACGCCCGTAGCCCCGAGCTGCGGTGCGCCGAAGAGTCCGAAGATAAACACCGCATTCAGGAAGATGTTGAGCGAAAAGGCTATGATGTTTAATATCATGGAAATGGTCACTTTACCGATGCTGCGCAGTACGGCGAGATAAATTTCTATAATGCTCCAACACAGGTATGTGAGGGACATCACGCGTAAATATCCGGCGCCGATTCGAATCAGCTCCACATCGTTGGTAAAAACTTTCATCATCAGTTCCGGTGCAAAAAAAGCAAATCCGGAGAAAAATACCGTGATCAGAAGAGAAAAACGCATAGCAATTCCTTCAACCGCACGGATTGGCTGTAATTCTCTCTTGCCCCAGTATTGTGCACACAACAAAGTTGCGCCGGTGCCCAGACCGTAATAAACCATGAAAAGTACGCTGGCATAATTGGATGCAAGCGACACTGCCGAGATAGAGGACTGCCCTACATAATTGAGCATGACCACATCCGCCGAATTAACGGCGGCGCTCAGTAAATTCTGAATAACAATCGGCACTACAAGTTTTATAATTTGGGAGTAAAATCTGTCTTTCATAAGTAATCCTCTTTGTGGCTTTTTAATAAGCGTTGTATTATCAAGAATACTCTTAAGGAAGCAGGGTTGTCAACCGGATTTTTCGCGTCCGTATTCCGTAGGCGTCATACCGCATTCTTTTTTGAAATATCGTGTGAAATGTGAGACATTGGAGAAGCCAGCCTGTACAGCCGCTTGACCGACGGGAAGTTTTTCCACGCGAAGGAGATATTTCGCTCGTTCGATGCGGGCTTCCAGTAATTCGGATTTCGGAGAACGGTTAAAGAACAGCTTGTAGTAATTATAGAATTGGCTTGTTCCGAGATTCGTCAGGGCTGCCATATTGTCCACACTCCATTCTTTATCGATATGAGTCAGGATTTCTATCCTTGCTTTCATAAAGTGTTCGTAGAGATTGGCAGAGAAGTCGGCTTCCTTCGGATAAGTATGTAATTGTCTGGAAAAAAGGATAAATAGTAAATGCATTAATTTGTCAAGCTGTTCCTCGTAGTGTTCCCGCTTTCCGACACTCTCTACATAAATATGCTGAAGCAAGGCGTTCATGGCATCGGGATCCGGCAGATAGACAATGCGGTTGACGGGAAGGTCATAAGTTTTGAGAAAGCTGTCATCATTACATGTAAAATGAACGAAGCTGTTTTTAAATCGCTTCACAGCTTGATATATCTGCGGCGCTCCGGGAGTATAGAGCATAAAGGCGCCTTCTTTTGTGACAGTGATGTCAACTTCTGTCTGTACTTTCATGGGTGTCATAAAATACAGGAACAGGTAATCGCCGCTGCCTTCAGGGCGGTCGATTTTATCATAATCCGGATTGAAACGATTGTAATCACAATATCCGATGTGAAACATAGGTTGGTCCTCCTTTTCACGTTTTTATTGTAAGGGTGTTCTGCGCTGCAGAGAATTGATACAAATTATGATAGATAAAATCGGAAAAAAAGTCAAATAGAACGGAAGAAAAGATATGGATATCATACTCTTATCTGATAGAATGAAACTACCACTAAGCAGTCATGACAAGCAGCAGTAGAAAAGTAACAAGACAGGTAATTTATAAGGGCGTAGCAGATATTTATAATGCTGCAGAATGGAGGAAAAGATGAAGAAATCGCAAGTGATTATTGACAAAGAATATATTGTCAGCCAGATTGACAAGAGAATTTACGGCTCTTTTATAGAACATCTCGGCAGAGCGGTATATGAGGGTATTTATCAGCCGGAAAGCTCTTTTGCAGATGAGCAGGGCTTCCGCAAAGATACATTGGAGTTGGTTAAGGAGTGTAACGTACCCATCGTACGCTATCCGGGCGGTAATTTTGTATCCGGATATAAATGGGAGAACGGTGTGGGACCGAAAGACCAAAGACCGGCACAGGTAGATATCGCATGGGAAGTTGTGGAATCTAATCAGTTTGGGTTAAATGAGTTTGTAGATTGGTCAAAGAAAGCCGGCAGCGATATTATGATGGCGGTTAATCTCGGAACCAGAGGCATTCAGGAAGCCAAAGATTTATTGGAATACTGTAACTTTAAGGGCGGTACACAGATGAGTGATCTGCGTAAGTCACACGGTTATGAAGCGCCTCACAATATCAAAACATGGTGTCTGGGTAACGAGATGGACGGACCGTGGCAGATTGGGCACAAGACGGCTATGGAGTATGGCAGGATTGCCAATGAGACAGGTAAAGTCATGAAGATATTAGATCCTTCCATCGAGCTGGTTGCATGCGGAAGCTCCAATTCTCAGATGCCGACATTCGGGGAGTGGGAAGCAACTGTGCTGGATGAGTGCTACGGTACGATAGACTATGTTTCCATGCACCAGTATTACGGCAACAGAGATGACGATTCCGCTAATTTCCTTGCAAGCAGTGTGGATTTGGATCAGTTTATCTCTACCGTGGTATCTATCTGCGACTATGTGAAGGGTAAACATCATGGTAAGAAGAATATTAACATTTCGTTAGACGAGTGGAATGTATGGTATCATTCCAATGAGGCGGATAAGCAGTTGGAGAAGTGGATACAGAAGCCTCACCAGCTGGAGGATGTATATAATTTCGAGGATGCTCTTTTGGTGGGAAGTATGCTGATTACGATGCTGCGCCATGCGGACAGAGTAAAGATTGGCTGTCTGGCACAGCTTGTAAATGTCATTGCACCGATTATGACTTCAGATACCGGCGCATGGAGACAGACGATATTCTATCCTTATATGCATGCAGCGACTATGGGACAGGGCACAGTCTTGAATACGATTGTGAAATCTCCGGTATATGAGGCAAAACAGTACGGCGAAGCGCCTTACTTAGATTGTGTGGTAGTAGAGAACGGCGAGAAAGAGGAACTGGTAGTTTTTGCGGTCAATAAGGATTTAGAAGAGGATATGGAAGTAACCTTGGATTTGAGACAGTATGCAGGCTATCGGGTACAGGAGCACATTGTTATGCAAAATGACGACTTAAAGGCAGTCAACACGGAGGAAAATCCTGACAATGTTGTTCCTAAGACCGGTGGCAATTCCAAAGTGGACGGCGGAGTGCTGCAGGCAGTTTTTGAGAAAAAGAGCTGGAATGTGATTCGCCTTGCCAAATAACATAGTTCTTCCTTCTATAACTTATCTATAGATGATACCGCAGACGCCTCGGACATATATGCCGGGGCGTTTTGCATACAAAAATATATCATTATTTTAGCCGCGGTTAGAACGATTTTGCCCGATATAAATTTGATATTGCAGAGAAAAAATGAATGTGCTATGTTGAATGTTGCTTTGAAGTAATTCGAGCTGAGGAGAAAGGTTGGGAGCGTTATGGAAAAAGATATGACAAAAGGCAGCCCTATGCGGCTGATTCTCGGATTTGCAGTGCCGCTTTTGTTCGGACTGCTTTTTCAACAGTTTTACAGTATGGTTGATACTATTATAGTAGGACATTATCTTGGCGTGGACGCACTTGCGGCGGTAGGTGCAACCGGCTCTGTTAACTTTCTGATTGTGGGATTCTGCATGGGTGTATGCAATGGATTTGCAATTCCGATTGCGCAGGAATATGGTGCAAAGCATGAGGAGCATCTGCGCAAATATGTGGCGAACTGCGTGTGGCTGTCCCTGATTTTTGCGGTAGTTATTACTGTGGCAGTGGTAATACTGTGCCGTCCGATACTTCAGGCTATGAAAACGCCCGTAAATATTATAGACGGATCCTATAGTTACATTGTAATTATTTTTCTCGGCATCCCGGTCACATTTCTCTATAATATGACTGCGGCGATTCTGCGTTCCTTGGGAGACAGTAAAACGCCGGTAGTCTTCCTTGTGATGGCGGCTATTCTGAATATTTTTCTGGATCTGCTGTGCATTATTGTTTTTGGTATGGGAGTTGCCGGCGCAGCCGTTGCTACGGTGGTTTCGCAGGCAGTAGCGGGAATGTGTTGTCTTATATATATGTATAAAAAGTATACGATACTGAAATTGTCGAAGGAAGAGTGGCGTTGGGATCGTGATTGTGTAGGTAAACTGTGCAATATGGGAATTCCTATGGGGCTCCAGTATTCTATTACCGCAATCGGGAGCGTTATCTTGCAGAGTGCGGTCAACGGAATCGGTTCGGCGGCTGTTGCGGCGGTGACTGCCGGAGGTAAGCTGAGTATGCTGCTGATGTGCCCGTTTGATGCGATGGGCTCCACGATGGCTACATACGGCGGACAGAATGTAGGCGCAGGAGATTTGGAGCGTGTAAATAAGGGCTTGAAATCCTGCACGCTGCTGGGACTCATTTATTCTGTGATTGCAGTCGGAATCGTATATTTGGCAGGCAGAAGTCTGCTGCTCCTATTTCTGGATGCGGGGGAAGAAGCGATTCTGAATAATGCTTACACATTTATCCGTACCAATGTGCTGTTCTATTTCCCGTTGGCGTTAGTCAATATTGTCAGATTCCTGATTCAAGGTATGGGATTTAGCAAATTGGCTGTATTTGCCGGTGCCTTTGAAATGTTAGCAAGAGGACTGGCAGGCTTCGTGCTTGTACCTTTTTTCGGCTTTCGAGCAGTATGCTTTGCCAATCCTCTTGCATGGATATTTGCTGATATTTTCCTGATTCCTGCATTCTTCTATGTCCGAAGAATCATGGCTGGAATTTTGGAGAAATCTAAATCGTAAACCGATGTAATAGTTCTGTCAGTTCTGCGGCGCGCTCCTGTAAGGTGTTCGCCGCAGCGTCTAATGTCTGAATCGCATCGCGCTGTGCAGTTACTGTCATGTTCACGTTGGCTGAACCGGCAGAGGTCTCTGCAGAGATGGTTGAAATGCCCTCTATGGCATTTAAGGTAGCGCTGCGGGCATATTCCATGTTCTGCATACTCTCAGAAATCTGCGAAACGGAAGTGAGCAGCGTTTGCACCTGATTATCCATGGCATGGAACGCTTCTGTGGTCTGTGATACGGCTTTTTCTTGATATTCTACGGTGGATTCAGCTTCTTTGGCAATATCCACGACTCCGTATGTACTCTTTACAATATCGTCTATAATCACTTGAATCTGTCCGGCGGACTGAGCAGACTGATCGGCTAACTGACGAATCTGTTCGGCGACAACTGCGAAGCCGCGTCCGGATTCTCCTGCTCTTGCAGCCTCGATGGAAGCGTTTAATGACAGGAGATTCGTTTCCTTGGCAATACTGTTAATACTCTCGATAATCTGTCCGATTGAGCGGGATTTGTCTGCCAATGCTTCGATGGCATGGATGACGTTGTCTGTAATTTCAGACGTTTTCTTGGCGCTGTCGGTCAGAATGGACATGGATGAAATACCTTCGTTGATGGAAGAACCGGTCGATTCGGTCAAGGTGATAATATCCTTTGTCTCATTCGAGATTTCATTTATCCTTCCAGATAAAGTATCCATTTGTGCAAGACAATCGGCGGAGTTTTCATCTAACTGTGAAACTCCGGAGTCGATTTCCGTGATGGCATCCTGAATATCTCCGGCGGTCATAACGAATGTTTCGGAAGAGGAGGATACTTGTTCGGCGGCAATGTTCAGAGAATCGCTTGCCGCTGTGACGTTGGTAATCAGGGTTTTCATGCTGTCTGTCATGGAGTTGACGCCTGCGGCTAACAGCAGGAATTCATCTTTGCCCTTCGATTGAAGATGAATGGTTAAATCACCGCCTGCTACCTTTTTCAACTGGTTCAGAATATGATAAATATTACCGTTCATATGTGCGGATAACAGACATCCTAGAAGCGCGGCAATGATTACACCAATTACAACAAGAATAAAAGCCACTGTCTTGATGCCGGACGCCTGTTCCAGAATAGTAGCTTCCGGAATCAGAGAACAAATCATAGTATCCTGTGATGCCATGGGAGAGTAAAGAAACAGATACTGCTCTCCGTTATAGGTGACATATTCCATGCCGGCTTCTTCCTGTCCGAGCGCTCTTTGATAGAAATCCGAGGTAGTAAATAAAGAGTCACGTTCGGAAGTGCCATCGGAGTAAAGTGTAGTGCCGTCCTGTGTGATCAGCGCCACATAACTGCCTTCGCCTGCATCCATTGTGGCGAGTGAATCGCGAATGATTTCTTTATCGATATCAATCAGCATAATAGATTTGCTGTTGTTCATATATTTGGCTATACGAAGAGAGTAGTCGCTGCTGTCTGTACCGAGAGCCTCATCGGCATCGGATACATTACCGAACAGATAATAGGCGGAACGTACATCGGCTACCTGCATACCCTCCGGCGTTTCCACATATGCGGTGTACAATGCATCCACAGTCGGAGAACTGCTGGTGATGGAAGGGACGCTGTCGGATATGAAGTACAGATTGTCGATCAACGAGTTGGTATTAATCTCGCGGCTCACGGTCTTTTCGAGTGACCGGACGAGTGTTTTACCGTCGGCGCTGTCCATTAGATTTTTAAAGTATGTGGTTAAGTCCGCGTCGGAAAGATAAGATTTATACGTCGAGCGCACGGTGTTGACAATCAATGAGATATACTGATTTGCCATGTGCATAGTCTGTTGTGCAGATTCTTCATAGCTGGAAATAATCGCGATGGATGCCTGCCTGTAGGAAACGACTCCGAGAATGATGATACAAAGTACCGGAATCAAAAACGATCCGATCAGTTTGGTACGGAGCTTCCGATAGACGGGTATAGAACTGTGTATTTGATTTTTCTTATCCTGCATGATGCAACCTCCTATATATTCGCCGCTGGGCTTGCGTCAGTGACATCATATCACAGATGCAGTAAACTGAAATCATTGCAACAAGAATTGCATCGCAATTCTTGCGACGCAAGCCGCTGGGCTTGCGTCTATTGTACCACATATTTGCATTGAGGTGAAAGAGGGTTCGTGATAGAATAGTAAAATAATGGAAAAAATAGTTGTAAAGGAGAGGCATATGGGATATCAGGAAGCGTATAGTAAGTTGGAGAAATACGGGCAGCTACATGTGTTAAAATATTATGATGACTTAAGCGGTTATGAGAAAGAGGCACTGTTGGAACAGATTGCAAATACGGATTTAGAGGTGCTCTCACAGTGTCAGCACAAGGCGGAGCTGAATCCGAGGGGGGAGATTACGCCGATTCAGGTGATGCAGCTTTCGAAGATTGAAGAGAAACGAGATGAATATGTGAAGATTGGTCTGGATGCAATCAAAGCAGGAAAAGTGGGTGCGGTGCTTCTTGCGGGCGGCATGGGCACCAGACTTGGTTCCGATGCGCCGAAGGGAGTCTATAATATCGGGCTGACCAAAGATGTGTTTATTTTCCAGCGCCTGATAGAAAATCTGATGGATGTGGTACGGCAGGCGGACGCATGGATTCCGCTCTATGTTATGACCAGTGACAAGAACCATGAAGCTACCACGACTTTTTTTAAGGAAAAGGATTATTTTGGTTACAATCCCGATTACGTGACTTTCTTTATGCAGGATATGGCGCCGGCTTCCGATTATGACGGAAAGGTATATATGGAAGAAAAGTGGAAGATGTCCACGTCACCAAACGGTAACGGCGGGTGGTTTTTGTCTATGATGAAGTGGGGTGTGGTGGATAAGATTAAGGAAGCAGGTGTGGAATGGCTGAATGTGTTTGCAGTAGATAATGTACTGCAGCGTATTGCAGATCCCTGCTTTGTGGGGGCGACTATAGCGACAGACAGTGCCGTGGGCGCTAAAGTTGTCAAGAAGAGTGCGCCCGATGAAAAGGTAGGAGCTATTTGTCTGGAGGATGGAAGACCGTCCATCGTAGAATACTATGAAATGACCGAAGAATTGATGAATGCCACGGATGAACAGGGCGAACCGGCATATAATTTCGGTGTGATTCTGAATTATCTTTTCAGGGAAAAAGACTTGGAGGAAATTGCGGCAAGAAAACTCCCGCTCCATATCGTAGAGAAAAAGATTCCGCATCTGGATGAAAACGGTATGCCGGTGAAGCCGGAGAGCCCGAACGGTTACAAGTTTGAGCAGCTGGTGCTTGATATGATCCATGAACTGGACTCCTGCCTGCCCTACGAGGTGGTCAGGAATCATGAGTTTGCACCGATTAAAAACAAGACGGGGATTGATTCAGTGGAAAGTGCGAGGAAATTATGTGAGGAGAATGGGATTGAGCTGTAGTTAATGACTGAACTGTTATAACATTTTGACAGATTTGAATAACATTATCCTATTGTATAGAATGGGTGTGAGAGAGTACACTATGTATAAATCAAGGATAGATTACTTGAGAACAGGAGTGCAGTAGTTGACACGGATTAACATTTTCACAATCTAATTTCAGAAAGGACAGGTGTATTGACATGGCAATTTTGGTTACAGGCGGCGCCGGTTATATCGGTTCCCACACGGTAGTTGAGTTACAGAATGCGGGATATGATGTTGTGGTAGTAGATAATCTTGCCAATTCCAGCGAGAAATCTTTGGCGAGAGTGGAGAAGATTACGGGAAAACCGGTGAAATTCTATCAAGCGGACATTTTGGACAGGGACGCATTGGAGAATATCTTTAAGCAGGAAAAAATTGATTCCTGTATTCATTTTGCCGGACTTAAGGCAGTCGGCGAATCCGTACAGAAGCCTTGGGAATACTATGAGAATAATATTGCGGGTACGCTGACATTAGTAGATGTGATGCGCAAGAACGGTGTGAAGAATATTATCTTCTCTTCCTCCGCTACGGTATATGGTGATCCGGCGGTTATTCCGATTACGGAGGAGTGCCCAAAGGGACAGTGCACGAATCCCTACGGCTGGACGAAATCTATGCTGGAGCAGATTCTTACCGATATGCAGAAGGCAGATCCGGAATGGAATGTGATTCTGCTTCGCTATTTTAATCCGATTGGAGCACATCAGAGCGGAACTATCGGCGAGAACCCGAACGGTATCCCCAACAATCTGATGCCCTACATCACACAGGTAGCAGTAGGCAAACTGAAAGAGCTGGGTGTATTCGGCAATGATTATGATACACCGGACGGAACCGGCGTCCGCGACTATATCCATGTAGTTGATCTTGCTGTCGGACATGTGAAAGCGCTCAAGAAGATTGAGGAGAAAGCAGGATTGTGTATCTATAATTTGGGTACAGGCGTAGGTTACAGCGTGCTGGATATCGTGAAAAACTTTGAGGAAGCTACCGGAGTGAAAATCCCTTATGTCATTAAAGAAAGACGTGCCGGAGATATCGCAACGTGCTATTCCAACGCGGATAAGGCAAAGAGAGAGCTTGGCTGGGAGGCGAAGTACGGAATCAAAGAGATGTGTGCGGACTCTTGGAGATGGCAGAGCAATAACCCGAACGGGTATGATGATTAAGTCATATTACGGCTGATTTATCAGAAAACTAATAATGAAAAGGGAAGATGAGCAAATCATGTGATTGCCGGTCTTCCCTCTTTTTATATTTTAGCCAATCTCGCAAGCGAACTTGTTCGCTTTTTACGTAATAGAAAATTCCTCGATATCTTTCGAGTTTGCGAAGCAAATCTCGCAAGCGAACTTGTTCGCTTTTTTACGCTACATACAGATACATAAAAATGAAATGGCAGATACTTCCGCCCATCACAAAAAGATGAAATATTTCATGAGAGCCGAAATTCTTATGTTTGGAATTAAAAATCGGCAGCTTGAGGGCATAGATGATACCACCGACGGTATAAATGATGCCGCCTGTGAGCAGCCATAGGAATGCGCTTGTTGATAAATTATCCCGCAAGGTTCCGAAAACGGCAAGACATACCCAGCCCATGGCAATATAAATCACGGAAGAAAACCATTTGGGACAAGTGATCCAGCATGCCTTTGTAATCATCCCTATGATGGCGATGCCCCAGACAACGGCAAGAAGCGTGTAGCCAAGTTTGTCTCCGAGGACGACAAGGCATACGGGTGTATAGGAGCCGGCAATCAGAACAAAAATCATCATATGGTCCAGTTTACGGAATACGTTTAAAATTTTCTCTTTGACAGTTACACTGTGGTAGATGGCGCTGGCGCCGTACAAGGCAACCATACTGCCGATAAATACCGCCATAGCAATAAAAGCGGTTGGATTTGAATCTGTGGCGGCTTTGACCATCAGCGGCGTGGCGGCAATAATTGCCAGCATCATGCCGATAAAATGTGTGATAGCGCTTCCCGGTTCACGAATTGTAATTTGCATAGATATTCCCTTCTTTCTTTATTCTCCTCATAATTCTTGATAAAATACTCCGAAATGCAGATGATATAAATGGCAGTTAATTATGTCGGCGTCAGATGGCAAAGAGTACATGCCATAGCTACAACAAGTGGTTTTCAAAACTACATACGATATACTATAATACTACTACTTAAAGTGTGCATAGTCAACAAAATTATGCATAACATTTCGGAGAATTATTCGGAAAAGTTTGGAAGGATTAATCTTCTTCGATGACGTGGATTTCCAGATAATCAAAGTCTATGTTTTCGATAAAATTATCTTGTGTGAATCTGGCTTTATCATGGCGCTTGAAGTCCTGAATGGTAGAGTCCAGCCAGATCGGTTTGCCAAGATCGAACTGATAGCATACTTCGTCCAGAGCATGAAATACTTTGTGGGTGCGCGTATCATCGGAGGAATCAGCGATGACGGTGTCTTTTAACATACGGTTATCTTTAAATTCTTTAGCCCACAGACGAAACATAGTTCTACTCCTTCTGGTGTATGATTGTTATCTGTTCCATATGAAAATCTACTATAATACTATACAAATCCTGTCATAAAAAGTAAACACTTTTTCTTTTCTATATAAAATGGTACACTGATTACAGTTTATATTTGGTATACAGATGCAGGTTGAAAAATAGGACGAGGAAACAGGGAACGTGAGCGAAGACAGAACCAAGCAGTCAGAAAATAAAAAAATAAAAGTTGTCATATCTTTTATAGTAGCCGTCATAGATATTAATTTGGTGGTATCTTTGGAGGTGTGGACGAAATCTGCATCCCGAATTGCCGTTATGTTGTTTGGTGGCATAGGAGCAGTGTTTTTTTATCTGCTGATTGACAATTTATTAAAAAAGAGTGAGAAGAGGCTGAAAATTCACTCGCTTGTGTGGGGGATACCCATGGCAATAGCTTATGTGCTGGGATGCCGTATGCGGCGTGACGGGACGGCACTTGCGGGATTGAAACATCTGCCGGGGCTTATAGTGCAGATCGGATGTTTGACGGTATTGGCGGCTGCCGTCGTTTCTTTGGCGCTATGCGGCAGGGAATGCATGGGAGTGTTACGGCGAAATGTTTTTTTACAGAATTTGCGGTTTTATAAGCAGGACGGGGAACAGTGCGGATTACGGAAACAATATCGTTTCGGTCATGTGTGGTTTTTTAGCAGCTTGGTGATTTTTATATGCTGGATTCCGGTTTTTCTTGCCTATTATCCGTCAGTATTTGCTTACGATGCGGAGGGGCAGCTTTATCAGGTGATTGCTCATGATTATAGCACCCATCATCCACTGCTTCATACACTATTTCTGGGAGCTTTTTTTAAGCTGGGCGGTAATCTGTCCGGTTCCTATTCTGCGGGGATGGCAGTACATTCTGTGATACAGATGACACTGATGTCGGCAGTGTTCGGGTATGTGATTGCTTATTTATATCGCAAAGACGTTTCTGTGTATGTGAGAAGCATCCTGCTTCTTTTCTACGCTTTGTTTCCGACCAATTCCATTCTGGCGCTCAGCACGACGAAGGACGTATTGTTTTCGGCGCTGGTACTTTTGTATACGTTTGCCCTTCATGGGATGGTTACGAAACCGGAGCATGGTGGAGATAATGAAAGTGCCGAACGAGACAATAACAGCGCCAAAACAAATAATGACGGTGACAAAGCGAATGATGAAGGAAAGAAGAATTGGCTTCTGTACATACTTTGGACGGTATTGATGTTACTTTTCAGAAATAATGCAATGTATGCACTGATTCTAGCCGTGCCCTGCGTGTGGTTTGGATTGTACAGAATGCGGAGCATCAAGCCCGGAATGTGGAAGAAGTATCTGATATGTACGGTTGCCGCGTTTGTGTTGTTTGCCTTGGGAAGCATATCGCTCAAGGAGATAACCGGAGCTAGGAACGGCAGCCCGAGGGAGATGCTCAGTGTTCCGCTGCAGCAGATGGCACGCACAAGAGTGAAGGCGGAGGAAACGCTGCCGCCTGCAATGAGGCAGGAAGTGGAGCACTATCTTCCGTCGGAATGGGTTTTTGCAGCATACAATCCGTATCTTGCGGATCCGGTCAAAAACCGTGCAGTAATTCATGACAATCCGGCGGGGCTCATAAAGACATGGATTGAGCTGGGAGTAGAACATCCGCAAATCTATATAGATGCTTTTTTGGATAATTCCATCGGATACTGGTTTATAGAGGACAGGACACATGCACAGATATACGGGATAGGTACGGAGAGCGGTTTCGGATATCTTTCGACTGACAACAGGACTATGCCTGCCGGATGTGAAATCATAGAGCGCAGCTATCTGCCGGGACTGCGGGCATACATGGAGAGAATTGTCTCTGAAAACAGTTACCAAAAGTTACCGGTCGTCCGAATTATTTTTGCGCCTGCGTTCTATTGGTGGATGTTATGTATGTATATGGCGGTGATGATATACAGAAGGGCATACAAGATGCTGCTGCCGATTGCGTTTTTAGTCATTTATTATTTGACGCTTTTGCTTTCGCCGGCGGTGCTTATACGCTATATGTACCCTTTTGTGGTGACAGTACCCGCTATATGTTGTTGCTTGAGAAGAGATTTGGATGAATTTGACGGGAAAATATACAATAAAAATTAATAATTTATAAATTTTTTGTATAAAATATACATTTTTGACAGATAATGTGGTATACTTTACGCATCTAATGTGTAGTGAAGTGGAAAGGAGTTCACACAGTAATATATTTTGTCAATGGACACGGATTGGTGGCTCCGGGTTCATTTATAGTTAAAATTTGGTGGCTTTTAGGGGGAAAAATGGAAATAAGGATCGACAGGGACGGCGACATTGACAGCTGGAAGGAAGTGACGCTGATCTATAACTCTGCTTTAAAACAGATTTCTACGAAATTAGAAATCTTAAATGATGAATTCCAGCATGTGCACAGATACAATCCGATCGAACATATTAAATCACGTATTAAGACACCGGAAAGTATTGTCAAGAAATTAAAGAAGCACGGATACGAATCGACGATTAACAACATGATTCGCTATGTCAATGATATAGCGGGTATTCGTGTCATTTGCTCTTTTTCTTCAGATATATACCAGATTGCGGAGATGATCAGTAATCAGAGTGATATCAAGGTGATTTCGGTGAAAGACTATATCGTCAATCCGAAAGCCAGCGGATACAAGAGTTATCATATGCTGGTGACTGTGCCGGTATATCTGTCCGACCGTATTGCGGATACGAAGGTAGAGATACAGATTAGGACGGTCGCAATGGACTTCTGGGCGAGCTTAGAGCACAAGATACATTATAAGTTTGAAGGCAATGCGCCGGAACATATCAAGGATGAGCTTGTAGAGTGCGCGCAGATGGTGTCGGAATTGGACGCAAGAATGCTGGCGTTAAATGAAGAGATTCAACATATCGGACAGCAGGAGCTGGAGGAGTATTAGTTTGCGGGAATAGGAAATAAAGAGCAGAATGGTATGAAGTGTGAAAGAGTATCGCCGGGTGTCGGATTATGGACTGTGGTGCGATGCTCTTTTTGCTTTTTTAGTATGGCGTGTATTTTTGATTTTCCTGTAAAATGAGGAGTGCCCAAGTACCTTGCGGCACTTGGGCTATTATGAAAAAATTTATCTATGTGTGTAATGTTAAACATTACATGTTTGCTTGATTGCTATGGTTAAATTATACGACGCAAATGTGAATAAATTATGAACAACATGTAAAGTTATCGTGAATATTTACAATGTAGAGGGGAAAAAGAGGTCAAAGTTGTGCAAATTATATAAAAACATTCATCAAACAGAAATGCGGAAACTTTGCGGAGATATCACGAAACGGATGCTTTGTGGTTGTCATGTCGTTAGAAAGATGTTAAAATGCCAGTAAGTTGTTTCGTGTTTTTGTTATAAGCACGTAATCAGGGGTTTTTACAATGAAAAAGTAATGAGGCTGCAGACGGAGGAAATTTGATGGATACTTTTATTGATAAACTTGCACAAAAAAGAAATGCACAGGAGATGATTCGGGCGAATTTGACGGCTGAGGCGATTAAGATGGAGCAGTTACAGAGCCAGATGCAGGCGTATGACGAACTTATGCAGGAAATCCGGCAGGTCAATCTGAAGACGGTAGAGAATGTAACGGAAGTGCAGGCGGTTTTGAAGGAATGTATGGAGAAGCTGGAAGAGGTGCAGGCGGCAAGTGAGCAGGATGCTAACAAAGAGCAAGAGCTTGTACAGATTAAAGAACTTCTGGAAGAGAAGTTTAAACAGTCAGATGATTTTCTTCACCGAGAAAATGTAAAAGTATACCGCAATGTACAGGCAGCCATGTCTGATGAATTGAACAAACAGACGGAAGTGCTGCAGAATGAAAACAAGAAGAACAAAAACGGAGTGGGCAAGGCGACGCTGGTGTTTTCCATTCTCACGATGCTTTGTGTCATAGCTGATATTCTCGTTCAGCTATTTTCGATTACCATTCAATTCTGACAGATTAGGGAGAGCTTATGGGAAAACAGGTATGGAAGCCGGGCAATATGCTGTATCCTCTGCCGGCAGTGTTGGTCAGTGTGGCTGACCGTGGCGGCAATACAAATTTGTTTACCGTGGCTTGGACGGGGACGATTTGTTCCGACCCACCGATGGTATCTGTCTCTGTCCGACCGGAGAGGTATTCTTACCATATGATAGAAGAGACGGGAGAGTTTGTGATTAATCTGACCACGGAGGCTCTTGCCTATGCCACAGATTACTGCGGGGTAAAAAGCGGGAGAGATATCGATAAATGGCAGGAGATGAATCTGACGCCCGTGTCAGGGGTGCATGTCAAGGCGCCTATGGTGGAGGAGAGCCCGGTGAATCTTGAGTGCAGGGTGACACAGAAGATTGAACTTGGAACTCATCATATGTTTCTTGCTAAGGTGCTGGCAGTCCATGCAGATGAACGGTATATGGATCAGAATGGAAGATTTCACCTTAACGATGCAAAACCGCTTGTCTATTCCCACGGAAGGTATCATTCCGTAGGAAAAGAAATAGGAAAGTTTGGATATAGTGTGCAAAAGAGAAAAAAATAAATTATTTTTTGGGTGTGTGGCTGCCGGATTTTCGGCTTTGTATCAGACTGCCGCGCACAACGGCGTCGTCGCCGAACCGCTTACGTATAGAGTCAAGAGCAGCGTCCAACTGCTCTTTTTTCTTGGAAGAAGGCTCTGTGCGCACAGCGGATGAAGCCGTCGGGACGGCTTCGGGTAAGTCAAAGAGGGACAACTGCACGGGTTCCGCAGCAGATACAAGCTTAGAGGAGCGTATACCAAGAAGACGTACCGGGGTTTCGTCCCAGATTTCATCAAAAAGCGCACAGGCAGTCTTATAGATCAGGTCTGTCTGATTGGTGGGGGAAAACAGCGTGGTCTGGTGAGACACTTTTTTGAAAGTGTTATATTTAATTTCCGTGCTGATCATGCCGGCAGCCTGATTCTGCGCGCGAAGCCTGTGCGATACGGATTCGGCGAGAGAGAGGAGAACGCGGTAGACGGTTTCTTTGTCTTCGGCGTCCTGACTTAATGTGGTTGAATTGCCGATTCCCTTGGCGTCGGCTTGTACGGTGGCAACTTTAGAATCATCGATGCCGTTGGCGTATTCCCACAGAAGGATGCCGTGGCTTTTTAAGTGTGCCTCGATGATGGAACGGTCTGCGCGGGCTAAGTCACCAATAGTCAGTATTTCCAGTTTGTGCAGGGTCTCCACACTGGAATGCCCGCACATAAAAAGAGAGGATACCGGAAGACGCCACATTTTCTCTTGAATCTCGTGGGAGTATAGGGTATGTACCAAATCGGGTTTGCGGAAGTCAGAAGCCATCTTTGCCAATACTTTCCGGTCGGATATCCCTATATTTACCGTAAATCCAAGCTGTGTTTTGATGCGGTCCTTTATTATGCAGGCGGCATCTTCAGGAGAAGAATAATGGTTTTTGATAGGGGTATAATCCATATAGCATTCGTCAACACTGACCTGCTCGATGTCGGGAGAAATATCTGACAATAGTGTCATTAATTCGCGGCTTCTTCGGCTGTACAGTTTGTGGTTCGGCGGCTCAAGCGTCAGATTCGGACATTTGCGCATAGCGTTGACAATCGGTTCACCGGTGACGATACCGTATGCTTTGGCTGGAATGGACTTTGCCAATACAACACCGTGGCGTTTCGCCATGTCTCCGCCGATAACGGCAGGAATTGTACGCAGGTCAATGTCGGAACCGTTATGCAGTTTTTCCAAGGCGCTCCAGCTTAAGTAAGCGGAGTTGACATCTATATGAAAAATTATTTTATCCATACATGAATTATACATCACTTTACTTTTCGTGGAAATACTGATAGAATATAAAATGTTACGAATTTGTTACAAAGGTCGTTATACGCATTTTGGACTGCGCTGCTGCACCGAATTGCAGGGAAACAGTAAATTACTAAAAGAGATATGGAAATTATGATGAAATTATTTACGAGACATTATAAAAAAATGAGAATTGCATATATTAAGATTGCGGTGCTCGCAATCTTTGCAGCGATATTGTTTATTCCGAGTTATCAGGAACTGGAAAATACGGGAGACAATATTTTCACCGTGTATCTGAACGGTACGCGGGTTGGTATCGTCGCAGACCCGGAACAGGTTGACCGATGTCTGATTGCGGCTCGTAAGAGACTGGCAGGAACGAGCGACGAACTGGTGCTCGCTGACAGCGAGATCAGTTACGAGGGCGAGGAAGTTCTCTGGGGAACGGTAGATGACGCGAGTGTCATAACTACGAATATGACAACCGTGCTCAGAGGAAGCGTCAAAGAGACATTGAATCGTTCTTATACCGTAAAAATTAACGAATATACCGTTAATCTTGCAAGTACGGAAGAGGTATTGGCTCTGCTGCAGGCGTCCATCAATAAATATGACGATGAAAATGAATATTATGTGGACTTGGTGCTTGACGGTGAGAGGGAATTAAACGTTCTGACAACACAGATTCATTCTACCGTGGAACAGCAGGAAGAGGCGGAAGCGGCTGAGGAAGTCATGACCAGTGTCGGAATTAATGCGACGATAGATGAGATGTTTGCGGACATCGAACCGGCGATAGAGAAAGATTTCTCCGATTACGAGCTGGGTCTTAAATCGTTAGAGTTCGGGGATACGGTGGAAGTGGTAGAATCCTACCTGCAGGATTATGAGATTACTTCACTTTCGCAGGCGATAGAGGAAGTGACGAAGGAACAGGAGAAAGAGCAGATTTACGAGGTGGTATCAGGGGATACGCTATCTCAGATTGCGGAGAAAAACGAGATACCGCTGGCGGATTTAATCGCGATGAATGAGACGATAGAGAACGAGAATTCCATGATTCGTGTGGGGGATGAGCTGATTGTTACCGTACCGGAGCCGGAGTTGTCGGTGGAACGTACAGAAGAAGTATACTATGAGGAAGATTATGAGGCGGACATCATATATGTAGATAATGATGACTGGTATACTACGCAGACGCAGACTTTGCAGGAGCCTTCCGCAGGGCACAGAATGGTGGTGGCAAATATTTCGTACCGCAATAATGAAGAATTGGTGCGGGATATTCTAAAAGAAGAGATTACCTATGAGGCAGTACCTAAGATTGTGGAGCGGGGAACGAAGATTCCGCCGACATATATCAAGCCGATTTCAGGAGGGCGACAGTCATCCGGATTTGGCAGGAGAAGAGCGCCCACGAAAGGAGCCAGCAGCTATCATAAGGGAATTGACTGGGCTACGCCGGTAGGTACTGCAGTTATGGCATCTTCTGCCGGAACCGTTGTAAAAGCCGGATGGGGAAGCGGCTACGGATATGTGGTATATATTAATCATGCGGATGGCAGACAGACCAGATACGGTCATTTGAGCAAAGTGCTTGTATCGCAGGGACAGACCGTCAGTCAGGGGCAGAAGATTGCTCTTAGTGGTAATACGGGCGTTAGTACGGGACCTCATGTGCATTTTGAGATTCTGATTAACGGTTCGCAGGTGAACCCGCTCAATTACCTGAACTAAGACGCGTAAAGCGCAGGCTTTGGTGTCGAACGTAGATTCCCATTTACAAATATGTAAAATATGGTATACTGTTAGTTAATTGTTTTATGTTTTTTTTGAGCTTACTTTGCTTTTTATGATATTATTTCGTTTATTATACAGGGGACAATTATGGAACAATATGCGATTAAAGGTGGGAATCCGTTAGTCGGCGAAGTGGAGATCGGCGGTGCCAAAAATGCGGCACTGGCTATCCTTGCTGCGGCTATTATGACGGATGAAACCGTAGTGATAGAGAATGTACCGGATGTCAGAGATACGAATGTGCTGATACAGGCGATGGAAAGCATCGGTGTTATCATCAGCAAGACGGACAGACATACGGTTAAGATTAATGCCTCTCAGATTAACGGTTTGATTATAGAGGACGACTATATTAAAAAAATCAGAGCATCTTATTATCTGTTAGGTGCATTATTAGGCAAATATAAGAAGGCGGAAGTTGCTCTTCCGGGTGGCTGCAATATCGGTTTAAGACCTATCGACCAGCATATCAAAGGTTTTCGTGCGCTGGGCGCCAGCGTCAGAATTGAACATGGTCTGATCATTACAGAGACGGAGAAGCTGGCAGGCAACCATATTTACATGGATGTGGTTTCAGTCGGAGCGACCATGAATGTGATGATGGCGGCGGTTATGGCAGAAGGGCAGACTGTGATTGAGAATGCAGCGAAGGAACCCCATGTCGTTGATCTTGCCAACTTCCTTAACAGTATGGGGGCCAATATTAAAGGCGCGGGTACCGATGTGATCAGAATCAAAGGTGTGTCCAAGCTGCATGGTACGGAGTATGGTATTATTCCGGACCAGATTGAAGCGGGTACTTTTATGTTTGCGGCAGCAGTGACCAAAGGCGATGTGACAGTCAAGAATGTTATTCCGAAGCACTTGGAATCTATCAGCGCAAAGCTGCTTGAAATCGGATGCGAGGTGGAAGAGTCTGATGATGCTGTTCGTGTAGTGGCGTCCAAACCGCTTGGACATACACATGTAAAGACGCTTCCTTATCCGGGATTTCCTACGGACATGCAGCCTCAGATTACAGTTGCATTGGGCTTGTCCGGCGGGACGAGTATTGTGACCGAGAGTATCTTTGAGAATAGATTTAAATATGTAGATGAATTAACACGCATGGGCGCCAATATCAAAGTGGAAAGCAACACGGCAATTATTGACGGTGTGAAACAATACACAGGTGCGAGTATTACGGCACCTGATTTAAGAGCCGGCGCAGCGCTTGTGATAGCAGGACTGGCAGCAGAAGGGGTCACTACCGTAGATGATATTAAATACATCGAACGCGGCTATGAAGATTTCCATTTGAAGCTGCAAAGTCTCGGCGCGCAGATTGACAAAGTGTCTACCGATAGAGATTTACAGAAGTTTAAATTAAAAGTCGGTTGATATTTTGATGTTGACATATGCCCTATATAGGTGTATGTTATGTGTAGATATGATAATTCCATATTGTGATGTTTTCTCTTATTCAGAGTGGTGGAGATACATAGGATCTGTGAAGCCACGGCAACCCCTTTAAGGAAGGTGCTAACCTGAGCGAAAATACTGTCATATGGCAGCTCGAACAATAAGAGGATTTGATTATCGACTATCAGGTCCGCTTATTAAGATAAGCGGATTTTTTATGCGTCTCAGCTGAGACGCGTAATCTGGAGAATACAAATATAAAACCAAAGCAAAGGAGAACAAACATGGAAAAGAGATTATTTACCTCAGAATCAGTAACTGAAGGACATCCCGACAAAGTTTGTGATGCCATTTCCGACGCCATTTTAGATGCGTGTATGGAGAAAGATCCGATGAGCCGCGTTGCCTGCGAGACGGCAGTCTGCACAGGATTTGTATTGGTGACCGGAGAAATTACTACGAATGCATATGTTGATATGCAGAAAATTGTACGTGAGACCGTTAAAGAGATTGGATATACAAAATCTGAATACGGATTTGACGGCAACACATGTGCCGTACTGGTAGCGATTGACGAGCAGTCTACCGATATTGCTATGGGCGTTGATAAAGCTTTGGAGGCAAAAGAAAATAAGATGTCCGATGCTGAAATTGAGGCTATCGGGGCAGGCGACCAAGGCATGATGTTCGGGTACGCCACCAATGAGACAGAAGAGTATATGCCTTATCCGATTTCGCTGGCACACAAGCTGGCATTGCAGCTTACTAAGGTGCGCAAAGACGGTACGCTGAAATACTTAAGACCGGACGGCAAGAGCCAAGTGTCTGTAGAATATGATGAGGCAGGCAAGCCGGTAAGACTGGAGGCGGTTGTGTTGTCCACCCAGCATGACGCGGATGTGACACAGGAACAGATTCATGAGGATATTAAGAAGTATGTATTCGATCCGGTTCTTCCGAAAGAGCTGATTGACGATAATACGAAGTTCTTCATCAATCCTACGGGACGTTTCGTAATCGGCGGACCTCACGGTGATGCCGGTCTGACAGGACGTAAGATTATTGTAGATACATACGGCGGATATGCCCGCCATGGCGGCGGCGCTTTCTCCGGTAAGGACTGTACGAAGGTAGACCGTTCTGCGGCTTATGCGGCTCGTTATGTAGCTAAGAACATCGTGGCGGCAGGGCTTGCTGACAAATGTGAGATTCAGTTGTCTTATGCAATCGGTGTGGCACAGCCTACATCTGTTATGGTAGATACGTTTGGTACAGGTAAGGTATCTGACGAGAAGCTGGTAGACATTGTTCGTGAGAACTTTGACCTTCGTCCGGCTGGAATTATCAAGATGCTTGACCTCCGTCGTCCGATTTACAAGCAGACAGCGGCTTACGGTCACTTTGGACGTAACGATCTGGATCTGCCTTGGGAGAAGCTTGACAAGGTGGATGAGTTGAAGAAGTGTTTGTAAGATAGAACTCTGATAATTCATGTTTTCTTTGCGCTACAGAGGGTTGCGCAGAGCATAACGGATGTAGTGGGAGAACAAGATAAAAACGCGCAAAATGATGACTGTTTTGCGCGTTTTTCGTGTAAAAAATACTTAAGCTATAAATAAACGTAACCGATATAAAATACGATATACATTTTTAGGATTTTGTATATTGATGTGAGGTGGAGGAAGCAGAGATGCCGTCGATTAAAACCAATATGCTCGCATGGAATGCGAACAGGCAGTTCAATCTTACGACAAAAAAGATTGCGAAGAACGCAGAGAAGCTTTCTTCGGGGTATAAAATAAACAGAGCGGCGGATGACGCCGCAGGACTTGCGATATCAGAAAAGATGCGCAGGCAGATTCGCGGACTGCATCAGGGGGCGGAGAACATTCAGGACGGAATCGGATATGTGCAGACTGCGGACGGTGCACTAAATGAGGCGCAGGCTATTCTGCAGCGCATGAACGAACTGGCAGTTAAATCCGCAAACGGTACAAATACTAAGGATGACAGGGCATATATCAATCAGGAGATACAGGCGCTGAAAGAGGAATTAGACCGTATTTTTGAGACGACGACTTTCAACGAAATAAGGATTTGGGAGCCGGCGGCGAGAGTAGTGTTGGGTTATGAACAAAAGCAGGCGGTAGAGTTTTCTAATACTTATCATACTATAGATGTTACGAACGCCAATTGCGGTGTGATTGCCTATGGAGCATATCATGTGAATGCTGATAAGGATAAGGGCGTTAATATCACATGGACAGGATACGACGGAGACGACTATAAGACAACGTATATCACTTGGGACGAACTTAAAGAGAAAAACTACCGCTTCGAGATGAGCGAGTATTTCGGAGAGAAAATTGCAGACAACAAGCTGTATGACGATAAGGGCAATGCTGTTTTCAAGCATACGGTTGATTTCAATCCACAGTCGACGGCGACAATTGATGATATGGTTAAATGCATTGATGGAACGACCTTCTATTCTTCCCCATCAGCTGATACCAGAGCAAGGTTTGAAGATAAAAACGGTAAAGAAGTGACTAAACCGGGCACAGTTTATGACGGTTATTCATCATCAGATTATACATATATCGGCTTGAATTATGAGGCAGTGTATGCGTCTAACCACAATGCAGGTCAAGACTCTTCTACAAGCAAGAACGTACATAATTTTGACGGCGCTGATGATGATTATATAAAACCTTCAAAGTCTGACGGTGCATCGGTTGCACAGACCAGTCTCACGACCAACCTGACGACGATTCCGTCCGATCGCACTGACCTTACGAAGGCGCGTGACAGTGCGCAGAAGTGGGAATTTACTTTCTATATGGATGGCATCGGTAAGGTGACGGCAGTGTCTGACCGGGTGACTTATTATGCGCCGAGCGATACGGCGGACGACGATTATGGCTATTGGTGGGAGTGGGAAGGCAGATATGTGAACGGAAAGTATGAGCCGCATTACAGAAAAGTGGCTAAAGTGCACACTTCATCTGAGAAAGGCGCCGGAACACTTGGCTCTGTGATGCAGGCACTGACCGGAGACAAGGGTACGGCGACACCCGGACTGCTCAAGAAGTCGAATCAGGGTGATGCCGACAATGGCGGATATCTTCAACTGCATTTTACATTAACGGCAGAGAAAGAATATACATACGGCAATAATCAGACATCAAAGAGTATAGGCGATTTCAAGATTAAGTTTAGAGTGGACAGCAGCGACACGGAACAGAAGGTACTTGACAAAATCAATAATACTCTGAACACGAGCACTATCCTTGATTTTTATACGGACAGCGGAACCTCAACTTATGCGAATGCCAGCTTCGGAACGGCATATGCCAAGAGGTATCAGATAGACGTTCCTATTTATGGCGGTGCATGTAACTTTTTCGTTCAGGCGGGAGCGGAAGCCGGACAGCACATTGATGTCACATATGACTCGCTTAGTCTGATGAAACTAGGTATGTCAGATACGAATGTACTGACGGTGAAAGATTCCGATAATGCAATCAATGAGATTAAGGCTGCCTTGGAGACGATAAGCGAACAGCGCGCTACCTTTGGTGCATATCAGAACCGTCTGGAACATGCCAAAAAGATTAATGAAAACTCTGAGGAGAACACGCAGTATGCCGAGTCTGTTATTCGTGATGCGGATATTGCAGATGAGATGATGGAATACTCCATTAATAATATTCTCAGTCAGGCGGGCACAAGCATGCTGACGCAGGCAAACCAACAGTCAAGTACTGTGTTGCAATTGTTACAATAATTGATGATAGCGGATTATGGTAGGGATATCGTAGTCTGCTATTTTACTCTGTCAAATCATCATATCTCCAAACAATTCTTTGCGGTTACCTTTCTTTGTGTTAAAATATTTGTGTGAGTATCATAAGCAATACGGAAGAAGGATATGAGAGCGGTGGTTTGCACTGCGAGAAGATGAGGTTTCCACATGGCATTTGCACATTTGCACGTCCACACTGAATACAGTCTTTTGGACGGTTCCAATAAAATCAAAGAATATGTTAAGCGCGTCAAAGAGCTGGGGATGGACAGCGCTGCCATTACAGATCACGGCGTTATGTACGGTGTCATTGAATTTTATAAAGAGGCGACCGCGGCGGGTATCAACCCTATTATCGGCTGCGAAGTCTATGTGGCGCCCCATTCACGTTTTGACAGGGAACTGACAGGCGGTGATGACAGATACTATCATCTCGTGCTTCTGGCAGAAAATAACACGGGTTATTCTAATTTGATGAAAATAGTCAGTAAAGGATTTACGGAAGGATATTATTATCGTCCCCGTGTAGATATGGAAGTATTGCAGGAATTCCATGAGGGAATTATTGCGCTCTCGGCATGTCTGGCGGGCGAAGTGCAGCGGTATATTCAGAAGGGGCTGATTGACGAGGCGAAGAAAGTTGCCAGAAAGTATGAGGACTGTTTCGGCAAGGACAATTTTTTCTTAGAATTGCAGGATCACGGGATTCCGGCTCAGCAGACGGTTAACGCAGCGTTGCTTTCGATGAGTAAGGAATTGGATATCCCTCTGGTGGCAACCAATGACGTGCACTATACTTATGCGGAGGATGCACAGCCTCATGATATTCTGCTCTGTCTGCAGACAGGCAAGAAGCTGTCCGATGAGGATCGTATGCGTTATGAGGGCGGCCAGTATTATGTGAAGAGCGAGGAGGAGATGAAGGGGCTTTTCACATATGCATGGGAGGCGGTGGAGAATACACAGCGTATCGCCGACAGATGCCATGTGGAAATAGAGTTTGGCAAGTACAAGGTGCCGCATTATGAGGTGCCGGAAGGATATGATTCATGGTCATACTTAAATAAACTCTGTCAAGACGGTATGGCGCAGAGATACCCTGAAGATGACGGTACATTGCAGAAGCGCTTAGAATATGAGCTTGGCATTATCAAGGACATGGGCTTCGTGGATTATTTCCTGATCGTGTGGGATTATATTAACTATTGCAGAGAAAATGACATTGCTGTCGGTCCGGGACGTGGCTCAGCGGCGGGCAGTATTGTTTCTTATTGCCTAAAGATTACAAATATTGACCCGATTAAATACAGTCTTCTGTTTGAACGTTTTCTAAATCCGGAACGTGTGTCCATGCCGGATATTGACGTGGATTTCTGCTTTGAGAGAAGGCAGGAGGTTATCGATCATGTCAACCGCAAGTATGGCAGTGACAAGGTAGTACAGATAGTCACGTTCGGTACGATGGCGGCGAAGGGTGTAATCCGCGATGTAGGGCGTGTTATGGATCTACCCTATGCCTTCGTGGATTCTATCGCGAAGATGATTCCCAATGAGCAGAACCAAGGCGTGCCGATAGATAAGGCGCTGGTCATGAATCCGGAACTTAGAAAGCTGTACAACGAGGACGAGCAGGTGCATACGCTGATCGATATGAGTAAGCGCCTTGAGGGGCTTCCGCGGCATACGTCTATGCATGCGGCGGGCGTTGTCATCTGTCCGGATGCGGCGGATAATTTTGTGCCTTTGTCCCGGGGTTCCGACGGATCGATTACCACACAGTTTACAATGACTACTATTGAGGAGCTTGGTCTTCTCAAGATGGACTTCTTGGGACTGCGTACACTGACAGTTATCCAGAATGCGGCGGAGATGGTGGAGAAGAGTACGGGCAGACATATTGATATTGATGCGATTGATTATAATGACAAGGCAGTGCTTGCTTCTATCGGAACAGGGCGTACAGACGGTGTGTTCCAGCTTGAGAGCGGCGGTATGAAGAGCTTCATGAAAGAATTAAAGCCGCAGAGTCTGGAGGATATTATTGCCGGTATCTCACTCTACCGTCCGGGACCGATGGATTTTATCCCGAAATATATCAAAGGAAAAAATAATCCGGAATCCGTTACTTATGACTGTCCGCAGCTTGAACCGATTCTGGCGCCCACCTACGGTTGCATCGTCTATCAGGAGCAGGTCATGCAGATTGTGCAGGACTTGGGTGGGTACACGATGGGGCGAAGCGACTTGGTACGCCGCGCTATGAGTAAGAAGAAGCAGTATGTGATGGAACAGGAACGCAAGAATTTTACCTATGGCAATCCGGAAGAGGGAGTGCCCGGCTGCGTGGCGAACGGTATCAGCGCTGAGACTGCAAACCATATTTATGACACAATGATGGATTTTGCCAAATATGCTTTTAACAAATCTCATGCGGCGTGCTATGCGGTGGTGGCATATCAGACGGCATATCTGAAATATTATCACCCGGTGGAGTTTATGGCGGCGCTTCTTACATCGGTCATTGATAATCCGAATAAAGTTTCGGAGTATATTATGACATGCCGCAGCATGGGAATTGAAATTCTTCCGCCGGATATCAATGAGGGAGAAGCCGGATTTTCTGTGTCGGGTAATCAGATACGCTATGCATTGACTGCAATCAAGAGTGTGGGAAGACCGGTTATTGACATGGTGGTCACAGAACGCAGGCAGCGCGGACCGTACACGAACCTGAAAGATTTCATTACCCGCATGGCGGATAAGGAAGTGAATAAGCGGGCAATCGAACATTTTATTAAAGCCGGAGCGATGGACAGTCTGGGCGGCACGCGCAAGCAGTTTATGAGTGTATACATCCAGATTATGGATAATATCCAGCATGATAAGAAAAATAATATGGCAGGGCAGATGTCGCTGTTTGACATTGTGTCCGAAGAGCAGAAAGAAGATTTTGAGGTCAAGCTGCCTGATGTGGGTGAATATTCCAAGGAGATGAAGCTTGCTTTCGAGAAAGAAGTCCTTGGTATCTATATCAGCGGGCATCCGCTGGAAGAATATCAGGAGATGTGGCGTAAGAATATCACCAATACAACGGCGGATTTCGTACCCGATGAAGAGACCGGAGAGACGGTAGTCATAGACGGTAAGAATGCCACCATAGGCGGTATGGTTGCCGAGAAGAAGATTAAGTACACAAAGAACGAGAAAGTGATGGCATTTCTGCAAGTGGAAGATCTGGTCGGCTCCGTAGAGGTAATCGTATTTCCGGGGCAGTATGAGAGATACGGAAGCCGGATTACGGAGGACAGCAAGGTATTTATCAAGGGGCGCATTTCCGTAGAGGAAGAAAAAGACGGCAAACTGATTTGTGAGCAGATTACGCCTTTTGAAGAAATTACCAGAAAATTATGGATTAAGTTCCCGACGAAGGAAGCTTATGAAGAGCATAAAGAAGAACTGTACGACGCTCTTCGGCAGTCCGAGGGAAAAGACAGTGTTGTAATTTATGTGGAGAATCCGAAGTCCATGAATCCGCTGCCGCGCAATTGGAATGTGGATGCCGGAGAGGAGCTGACCGGGCGTCTGGTGCAGATGTACGGCAAGGAGAATGTGAAAGTGGTGTGAGAAAAAGATTGAAATACACATATGTTTAGAGTAAAATACAGATAGAAATCAGCACAGAAAGGCATGGTGTAGATATGGCAAAACAGATCAAGACGATAGGTGTTCTGACAAGCGGCGGCGATGCGCCGGGTATGAATGCAGCCATCCGTGCGGTGGTCAGAAAGGCGCTTGCAAACGGTGTCAGCGTTAAGGGAATCAAGAAAGGCTATCGTGGTCTTTTGAATGAAGAGATTATAGATATGGAGAGATGGTCGGTATCCGATACGATTCAGCAGGGTGGTACTATCTTGGGTACTGCGCGGTGCTCTGAGTTCCGTACGGAAGAAGGACAGAAAAAGGGTGCGGATATCTGCCATAAGCATGGAATCGACGGATTGATTGTCATTGGAGGAGACGGTTCTTACCGCGGCGCGCAGGCGCTTGCAAGACATGGTATCAATACCATCGGCATTCCGGGAACGATAGACCTTGATATTGCGTGTACGGAATATACGATAGGTTTTGATACGGCAGTCAATACAGCCATGCAGGCAATCGACAAGATCAGAGATACCTCTTCGTCGCATGAGAGATGCAGTATTATTGAGGTAATGGGCAGAAATGCCGGATATATTGCGCTGTGGTGCGGTATTGCTAACGGCGCCGAAGATATTTTGCTGCCGGAGAAATACGATTACAATGAGCAGCAGATCATCAATAACATCATTGCCAGCAGAAAACGCGGCAAAACCCATCATATCATCATCAATGCCGAGGGGATCGGACATTCCACATCTATGGCGAGGCGTATTGAGGCGGCTACCGGTATGGAGACAAGGGCGACGATACTAGGTTACATGCAAAGAGGAGGTTCCCCTACGTGTAAGGACCGCTATTATGCGTCGATTATGGGCGCCTATGCGGCAGATATCCTCTGCGAAGGTAAGACCAATCGTGTGGTGGGCTATCAGCATGGTGTGTTCCTCGACTTTGACATTGAGGAAGCGCTTAATATGCAGAAGAATATTCATGAATATGAATATCAGGTTGCAAAAATCCTCGCTGTTTAATATGATAATAAAATGACGTTCCCCGCAAATGATAATTTGCGGGGATTTGTGTTGATAAGCAGAAAAAAAGTGATGTTAAATCATGATTTAACTGATTGGAATGAGAATAATGGAAACATGAATCATATTTTTATTATCATTTCCAAGTCAAAAGACACCTGATTATAAATAACAATCGAAATTTTAAAAGCGTAAGGAGAAAAAAACGAGTGATTACAAGTTATAACAATCGTTCTGTCAAAGAGGTCATACAACTTAACCAGAAAGCAAAGGCACGCAGTAAAGCAGGACTTTTTGTGGCGGAAGGAATCAAAATGTTTGCCGAGGCTCCGCCTCATCGAATTGAAAAGGTCTATATCTCTGAACGGATAGAGGCACAAATGTATGAACAGTATGGCAGGAAGTTAAATCAATTATCATGTGAGATTGTATCGGATGATGTATTCGTAAAGATGTCCGATACGAAGACACCGCAGGGTATCCTATGCCTGATTAAGCAGTTTCGATATAATATAGAAGATATGCTTGCAGGAAAATGTTATGCCAATGCCGCGGGAATGAGTATTGTAATGAATAAGCAGGAAAAGAAGCATGTGTTATTTATAATTCTGGAAAACCTGCAGGATCCGGGAAATCTCGGAACAATCTTTCGTGCGGGAGAGGCGGCAGGTGTGGACGGTGTTATTATGAGCAGTCAGACAGCGGATATCTATAATCCGAAGACAATCCGCTCTACAATGGGCTCCATCTACAGAGTGCCGTTTCTCTATACAGACGATATATGCGGGACAATCCGCATGATGCGGAAGCAGGAGATTGATGTGTATGCGGCACATTTACAGGCTGACAAGTATTATGATGAGTTTGACTATCGTAAGAGCTGTGCCTTTTTGATTGGTAATGAGGCAAACGGACTATCCGAGGAAGTATCCGAATGTGCAGGCGCATATCTCAAGATTCCGATGAAAGGAAAAGTGGAATCGCTGAATGCGGCAGTAGCATCATCGGTGTTATTGTATGAGGCATACAGGCAGAGACGACACTAGAAAATGTTTATGAATGACGGAATCGAAAAAGAAAGCTGAGAATGGGTTAAAACATGATTTAACCAAGATTTAGCCGATGAGTGATACATAATACTTGGGAAGGAATTTAAATAACAGGCGAAAGAAAAATGAGAAAAATAAATAACGATTGATACGTAATGCGATTCACTGTAGATTAGAACTGAGAACGGAGGAAAGTAAAATGAAGATAGGGTTTATCGGGCTGGGGAATATGGCGAAGGCGATGATTGGAGGTATGCTGCAAAACGAAATGGTACAGCCGGACGATATTATCGGGTCTGCCAAGACGGAAACGACAAGACAGAAGGTTAGGACAGAGTATGGTATCAAAATCAGCAAGAATAATGTAGACGTAGCAAAAGAGGCGGACATAATCGTGCTTGCCGTGAAACCTCAATTTTTACAGGGAGTCATTGAAGAGATTCGGGATGAAGTGTCTCTTAGTAAACTGGTTCTCAGTATTGCGGCGGGGAAATCGATAGTATGGTTGGAGGAAACTTTCGGCAAAACAGTCAGACTGGTTCGCTGTATGCCCAATACGCCTGCGCTGGTCGGTGCAGGATGCACGGGGGTATGCGTCAACATGCGGGTCAATCAGGAACAGATAGATTACAGCATGAAATTAATGGAGAGTTTTGGCAAGGCAATACTTGTGCCGGAATGTCTTATGGACGCGGTTGGCGCAGTAAGCGGCAGTTCTCCCGCATATGTCTTTATGTTTATTGAAGCGATGGCGGATGCGGCAGTGGCAGCCGGAATGCCAAGGGCACAGGCGTATGAGTTTGCGGCACAGGCAGTTTACGGTTCGGCGAAACTGGTGCTTGAGAGTGGGAAACATCCCGGAGAATTAAAGGATATGGTATGTTCGCCGGGCGGCACGACGATACAGGGCGTGCGCGTTCTGGAGGAGAGAGGAATGAGAGGGGCGGTTATTGACGCTTTGACCGCTACGGTGGAACAGTCAAGAAAATTATAGTGATGAAATAAATATTAAAAAAGTATTTAAAAAATTATTTAAGAAAATATTTAAGAAAACAGGCGCAAAATAGGTATAAAAACCGGACAAGCAGCGTAAACTTGACAAAGAATAGGTGTTTTGCTAAAATTATCCAAAACTTGAGAGTTAACAATTTTGTAATATTTTAGTATTATGGTATTAACATTGGGGAATTATCGGGGAAATGATGGAGGATTATGTTTATGCTGAAAGGCAGAAAGACGTTTATTCTGCTTGCCGGTCTCATTCTTTGTCTGAGTATATCGGGAATGTTTTCTTTGACAGCGGAAGCTTCCGGTCAGAAGGAATATCTTGATTCTTTGAGCGTTGGAATAACGCCGATCATCGATCCGACCACGGGAACCGCGAACGATCAGGCGATTAAAGAGTTGACTGAAATGGCACAAAACAGTAAACCGCAGCTTACGGAAGAGTCGGATCTGGTAATGGTTAATGTACAGGTTGCCATGAATGTGAGAGCGGAGGCGAGTGAGGAGTCGGACAAAGTCGGAGTGTTGTACAAAGACTGCGGCGGCAGAATATTGGAGCGCAAAGACGGCTGGACCAGATTGAAAAGCGGTGATTTGATTGGCTGGGCGAGCGACGAATATCTTCTGTTCGGGGAAGATGCGGAAGCGATGGCGGATGATGTCGGGAACCTTATTGTCACAATCGAGACGGAAATACTGCGTGTGCGCGATGAGCCGAACAGGGATGCGGAGGTAGTCGGACTTCTGACGGGGGACGATGAGCTGGAAATTATCGAGTTTATTGATGATGACTGGATCAGCGTTGCATACGGGGAAGAGACGAGATATGTCTCCTCTGAGTTCGTAAATGTGGATTTTCACATTGACGAAGGCGAGACATTGGCGGCAATTAAGAAGCGAGAAGAGGAAGAACGTCAGGCGAAGCTGACAGCCAATCAGGGAGCAGTTGTAGTCGGAGGTGACGATCTTCGGCTGTTGGCAGCACTTATTCAGTGTGAAGCCGGAGGAGAGACCTATAACGGCAAGCTGGCAGTGGGTGCAGTTGTTATGAACCGTGTCAGAAGCGGTGCTTATCCGAATACAATATCGGGCGTTATTTTTGCTTCGGGACAGTTTACGCCGGCGCTCAACGGTAAAGTTGCAAGGGTTTACACAAGCGGAAATATCATGGATAGCTGTTATGAGGCGGCGCAGGCGGCGATCAACGGAGAGACGAACGTCGGAGATGCGACGCACTTCAGAAGAGCAGGTAATCATGACGGACTTCTGATAGACCATCAGGTATTCTGGTAATAGTCGGATTCTTCCTAATGAAACTTGCCAGATGGAATATAATATAGTAGAATGAAGTGTAGCTGTGAAGCAGGTAAGCGGAGCAGCTACACTATGTATATTGCGGGAATTATGCATATACTAAGAGAAAAGGAGTGAGGACTGATGGCTTTTGTGGCTGATTTAAGTATGACTGTATTTTGGCTGATTGTTCTCGTAGCATTGGTCATTATAGAATTGCTTACGATGGGACTCACAACTGTCTGGTTTGCAGGCGGCGCGCTTGTCGCGACGGTTGCGGCACTGTTCCATGCACCGCTCTTTTTGCAGATTATTCTCTTTCTGGTTGTGTCCGCGCTATTGCTGTTCTTTACAAGACCTCTTGCGGTCAAATATTTTAATAAAGACAGAGTCAGAACTAACGCGGAGAGCTTGGTAGGACGTCAGGCGATTGTAATCAGCGAGATTGATAATCTTCAAGGAATCGGACAGGTCAATGTAGGCGGCATGGAATGGTCTGCGAGGACAAGAGTAGATGGTGTGAGGCTGCCGGTTGGTACAGTGACTACCGTATTAGCGATCAATGGCGTGAAATTGGTCGTAGAAGAAAGGAAAGAGGTATAGAAATGGGTGGAATTATTGCATTAGTAGTTGTATTGATCTTGGTTGTATTGATTTTGTTATCATGTATCAAGATTGTTCCTCAGGCACATGCTTATGTTGTAGAGAGATTGGGCGCTTATCAGCAGACATGGTCTGTGGGTCTTCATATCAAAGTTCCTTTTATTGATAAGGTAGCTAAGAGAGTTGTTCTGAAAGAGCAGGTTGTTGATTTCGCACCCCAGCCGGTTATCACGAAGGACAATGTAACCATGAGAATAGATACCGTCGTATTTTTCCAGATTACCGATCCGAAGCTCTTTGCATACGGTGTGGAGAATCCGATTATGGCGATTGAAAATCTGACTGCTACGACTCTTCGTAACATCATCGGTGAGATGGAACTTGACCAGACCTTGACGTCAAGAGAAGTAATCAATACGAAGATGAGAGCGTCTCTGGATATCGCTACCGACCCTTGGGGTATTAAAGTAAATCGTGTGGAACTTAAGAATATTATTCCTCCGGCAGCAATACAGGATGCCATGGAGAAACAGATGAAAGCGGAGCGTGAACGACGTGAAGCAATCCTTCGTGCAGAGGGTGAGAAGAAATCCACCGTCTTAGTTGCAGAAGGTAAGAAAGAATCTGCAATCTTGGAGGCAGAGGCTGAGAAGCAGTCCGCAATCCTTCGCGCAGAGGCTCAGAAAGAGAAGATGATTCGCGAGGCGGAAGGTGAGGCAGAAGCAATCCTTAAGGTACAGCAGGCTACCGCGGACGGTATTAAGATGATCCGTGAGGCTGGCGCAGACGAGTCAGTACTTAAGATTAAGAGTCTTGAGGCATTCGAGAAGGCAGCGGACGGTCAGGCGACTAAGATTATTATCCCTTCCGAGATTCAGGGACTGGCAGGACTTGCATCTTCTATCAAAGAAGTGTGGAAATAGGAATATAGATATATTGTCGACTGTTCGGGAATATTACAGTGCAGTTAAGTAATTGAAACGATTGTGGGACGGTTCTTTTGAGCCGTCCCATTATGTGATAGCCGCATAAGTACGCAGACTTGAGACTCTGGTCATTTAAGCGGTGACATTATCTGCATGGTACAATTAGCGCAACAGAGGGAGGACTATTATGAATTTGACAGGACGAAATTTTTTAAAGCTTCTGGATTTTACGCCGGAGGAAATTACATATATGCTGGATGTGGCGGCTGACTTAAAAGACAAGAAAAAGAAAGGGATTCCCGTGGATATCCATAGGGGCAAGAACGTGGCGCTGATTTTTGAGAAGACCAGCACAAGGACGCGCTGTTCCTTCGAAGTGGCAGCACACGATCTCGGTATGGGAACAACCTATTTGGATCCGTCAGGTTCGCAGATTGGTAAGAAAGAGAGTATTGCAGATACGGCGAGGGTTTTGGGGCGCATGTATGAGGGAATCGAATATCGCGGTTTCGGGCAGGAGATTGTAGAAGAACTGGCAAAGTATGCAGGTGTACCTGTGTGGAACGGATTGACGAATGAGTTCCATCCGACTCAGATGTTGGCGGATTTTCTGACGATCAGGGAGCATTTTGGACATTTGGAAGGAATTAAGCTGACATACATGGGAGATGCCCGCTATAATATGGGTAATTCCCTGATGGTGGCTTGTGCCAAGATGGGTATGCACTTTACTGCCTGCACAACGAAAGAGTATTTTCCGGAGGCGGAACTTGTGCGAACCTGTGAGGAGATTGCGGCGAAGACCGGCGGCAGCATTAAGTTGACGGAAGATGTGGCTGACGGCGCAGGCGGTGCGGATGTTATCTATACGGACGTATGGGTTTCCATGGGAGAACCGGAAGAAGTCTGGACCGACAGACTGCGTGATTTGATGCCCTATCAGGTCAATCGCAAAGTAATGGAATATGCGGGACCGGATGCGGTATTTATGCATTGTCTTCCGGCATTCCATGATTTAAAGACCGGGGTCGGCAGGGAAATCAGTAAAAAATATGGTATCAACGAGATGGAAGTAACGGACGAAGTGTTTGAATCCGAACAGTCAATCGTATTTGATGAAGCGGAAAACCGTATGCATACTATTAAAGCTGTGATGGCAGTGACATTAGGAGAGTATAAATTGTAACATGAAAACAGATAAGACAGATATTTTGGCACTGCTCAGAAACAGTGAGGATTATGTATCGGGGCAACAGCTTTGCGACAGATTCGGCGTGACAAGGACTGCCGTCTGGAAAGTGATTAATCAATTGAAAGAAGAAGGTTATCAAATCGAGTCGGTTTCAGGCAGGGGATATCGTCTGGTGGAAGGTCCGGCGGATATTTTGTCGCAGAGTGAGATTGCCAGCAGGCTGACTACAAAATGGGCTGGCTGTAAGGTGTACTATTACGATGAAACCGGATCGACCAACAATGACGCCAAGCGATGCGGTGAGGAGGGGGATCCTCACGGCACCGTAGTGGTGGCGGACGTTCAGAATGCAGGGAAAGGGCGCCGCGGCAGAGGATGGCAGACATTGCCCGGGACCGCGCTTTCTTTTACGATCATGCTGCGACCGGAGTTTGCACCGGACAAGGCATCCATGATTACGCTGGTGATGGCGCTCAGTGTGGCACAGGCAGTGGAAAGCGCATTAGAGGGTGCACAGAATGCAGTCACGACGATTAAATGGCCCAATGATATCGTACTGAATAAGAAGAAAATATGCGGCATGCTCACAGAAATGACCATGACGCCGGAGATGGACGAGATACAATATATTGTTGTGGGAGCGGGCACGAATGTTAATAATGCCAGCCCGGAAGAATTTCACGAAGAGATACGAAAGACGGCGACGTCTTTGAGGATAGAGACGGGACGGCGTATTAACAGAGCGGATCTGCTTGAAAAGATTCTCCTTCGATTCGAGGATAATTATGAGATTTTCCTGAAAACATTAGATATGTCGGGGCTTCGGGAAGCCTATCAGAGCCATTTACAGGGAATCGGCGGTGAAGTGAGGGTACTCGATCCGGCGGGAGAATATACGGGAATTTCACGTGGTATCAACGAGAGAGGCGAACTGATTGTCGAGAAGGAAAACGGGGAAACGGTGCAGGTTTACGCCGGGGAAGTATCGGTGCGCGGACTGTACGGGTATGTATAAATTGAGGAAGTAATCGAGATGGGAGAATGCGAGAAAAGAGTGGTGCTCTGCGGAGCCAACGCTTATGAGCAGAAATATTATTTTAATGAACAGTTTGCAGGGATTCCTGAATCTATTAAGGAGGAATTGCATGTCATCTGCGTCCTTTTTACCGAGGAAGTAGGAGGGATTTTTACCATTGTCTTCGAGGAAGACGGGAGTGTTTCGTTAGAAACCAATGCGGAAGAAGATGACTTGCTCTATGATGAGATTAGCAGTGGACTGTTGGTGGGCGAGATTCGAAGAAACAGACAGGAGATGCTTGAGTCACTGCAGTTGTATTACAGAGTTTTTATACTGCATGACCGAACGGTGTTGGAAGATGAGTGATTTAGTACACAAGCTGACGATCGGCAGCGTTATTTTGGAAAATAATATCATATTGGCACCGATGGCAGGCGTGACGGACCTGCCTTTTCGTTTGCTGTGCAGTGAGCAGGGCGCGGGAATGTGCTGTATGGAGATGATCAGCGCGAAAGCAATTCTATATAAAAATAAAAATACGGAGAGCCTGTTGGAAATCCATCCCAAGGAAGGCGCCGTGTCCTTACAGCTATTTGGCTCCGACCCGAAAATCATCAGTGAGATGGCGAAACAAATAGAGGACAGACCTTTTGAAATCTTCGATATCAATATGGGATGTCCGGTGCCTAAAGTAGTGGGTAACGGAGAAGGTTCGGCGCTTATGAAGCAGCCCAAGCTGGTGGAAGAGATTATCACAGCCTTGGTGAAGGCGGTTCATAAACCCGTGACAGTGAAGATTCGTAAAGGATTCGATGAAGAGCATGTGAATGCTGTGGAGATCGCAAAGATAGCGGAAGCTTCCGGAGCCGCGGCGGTGGCGGTGCACGGCAGGACGAGGGAACAGTATTATGCCGGGGAAGCGGATTGGGATATTATTGCGCAGGTCAAACAAAGCGTGAACATTCCGGTAATCGGAAACGGTGATGTGACAGACGGCGTCAGTGCGGAAAAAATGCTTGGCACAACCGGATGCGACGCTATTATGATAGGGCGTGCGGCGCGGGGGAATCCGTGGATATTCCGGCAGATTGGCGATTATCTGGAAGATGGGACGGTGATGCCCAAACCGGACCGAGAGGAAGTGAAGGCGGCGATTCTGCGTCATGCACAGCTTCAGTTGGAATGTAAAGGTGAATATACGGGAATTCGCGAGATGCGCAAGCACGTGTCATGGTATACGGTGGGAATGCCTCATTCCGCCAGACTGCGGCAGCGCGTGAATATGGTGGAGAGCTTCGAGGAGCTGGAGCGGCTGGTGATGGAGGAACTGTAATATTCCCTTAGTGAGCAAGCTCCCACGGGAATATTATATCATTATTTCTGCATGGCAGAACGGGTATGCGCATATATTAAGTCATGGAGCAGGAGAAGATTATTTATTTTTATCCGATCACTAAACATGACGGACAACCAAAATGCATATGCGCGGCAAAACGGTATTGGTTTCAGGATGCGTCTCTGAAGACGGGGTTGTTTGACGATGGAGATCTTCAGGTAGTCGGCTGCGCGATACCGCCTTTTTATTACAGATGCAGAGCGTGGAAGCCGCAAAGCCTGTCAGAGGCTATGGAAAACGTACTGCGCCGTGTGGAGGGCATGACGGATGCGCTGACGGACACGTGGCTTCATCCGCAGGTGGCGGCGATGCTGACAACAGAATATGACAGACGATGGGCTCCACGGGAGGATACCGTGCGGACTTTGACAAGGAGGCTGCTTGACCGATATGCGGGTGATATCATCAGGCAGGGAGGAGAGGTGTCGGTGCTGCTTGGAGAGCCGGCTGATACGGACCGTCAGATGGAGATGACTAGAGAATTGCTGCATCCTTATTTGCCCCGTATCAACCGTTTGTTGATTTTCTATGAAGAGATAGCGGAGACTGATATATGGATGGAGCTGGGAAGCCATTTGGATGAGTATTACTATGAGTATGGGCTTGTGCCGCAGTTGGAGCCGTATCAAAGCAGTCATGCCGGCGTGCAGGAATGCAGAGAGACAGACAATCTCAGATGCGGAAAAATAAAGTGCGGCGGATTGATTCTGGATTATTGCGCACAGTTTCGTTATCCTAGGATTCTGCCTGAAAGTGATGCCATCTATCTGGATGTGGCATCCGTGGCAGAGAAGGAACGACAGCTTAGACGTAAAACACCCCGTATTCAGTACATTTCGCCCTCAAAATACCTTGACACTATGGTAAAAAATAGTTATGATAGTTAAGTTAAAAAAACATGAAGTTAACGGCTTTTGAAAGCAAATATAAGGCTGAAATAAAAAATGTAACAATATATGGAGAAAGGGAGAATTACCATGCAGGAGAAAAAAAACATCTTAACCTATGAAGGATTAAGAAAATATGAGGACGAGTTACATGACTTGAAAGTCGTAAAACGTAAAGAAGTTGCAGAGAAAATCAAAGAGGCGAGAGAGCAGGGCGACTTGTCTGAGAACGCTGAATATGATGCAGCCAAAGACGAGCAGCGCGACATCGAGGCGAGAATCGAAGAGCTGGAAAAGATTTTGAAGAATGCGGAAGTCGTTGTTGAGGATGAAGTTGATCTGGATAAGATTAACATCGGCTGTCTGGTTAAGATATTGGATATGGAATATAACGAAGAACTGGAATATAAGATTGTAGGTTCCACTGAGGCGAACAGTTTAAAAGGTAAGATTTCCAATGAGTCTCCGGTAGGCAAGGCGCTCATCGGCGCTAAAGTGGGAGATACGGTGGATGTTGAGACACAGGCTGGAATGATTCAGTATAAAGTATTGGAAATCCAGAGATCGAATTAATGCAATGGTTTGACGCATGAGGACATGTATAGTTTCTAAGAGGCATACAAGGAAGAGGTATGCCGTTAACATTTGAGAAAGGTGTAGGTAGTGACATGGCAGAAGTACAGAATCAGGAAAAAGGGCTTGAAGTTCAGGATATTAACCAGCTTCTGAAAGTAAGACGTGAAAAGCTTGCTGCATTGCAGGAGAACGGCAAAGACCCTTTTCAGATTACGAAATATGATGTGACCCATCACAGTCAGGAAATCAAAGACAATTATGATGCGCTGGAAGGCAAAACAGTCTCCATAGCGGGACGCGTGATGTCCAAACGTATTATGGGTAAGGCATCTTTCTGCAATGTACAGGATTTGCAGGGCGATATTCAGTGTTATGTGGCGCGTGACAGCGTCGGCGAAGAACCCTATGCCGATTTCAAGAAATATGACGTGGGCGACATTGTCGGTATCGAAGGTGAGGTATTCACTACGAAAACAGGCGAAAGATCCATCCATGCAGGGAAAGTGACACTACTGTCAAAAAGTCTTCAGATTCTTCCGGAGAAATATCACGGACTGGTAAATACGGATATTCGCTATCGTCAGAGATATACGGATCTCATTATGAATGAAGATGTCAAGAAAACCTTTGTGCTGCGCTCTAAGATTATCAGCTCCATCAGGCGTTATCTGGATGGACAAGGGTTCTTGGAGGTGGAGACGCCCATGCTCGTGTCCAATGCGGGCGGCGCGGCTGCAAGACCTTTTGAGACACACTATAATGCGCTGGACGAGGACGTAAAACTCCGTATCTCACTGGAACTGTATCTGAAAAGATTGATTGTGGGCGGCATGGAGAGAGTCTATGAAATTGGTCGTGTGTTCCGTAATGAAGGTCTGGATACAAGACATAATCCGGAATTTACATTGATGGAGCTGTATCAGGCATATACAGATTATTATGGGATGATGGATTTGACGGAAAATATGTTCCGCCATGTAGCGCAGGAAGTGTGCGGTACGACTACCGTACCTTACGGCGAGGAAATGATTGATCTCGGTAAGCCTTTCGAGCGTATGACTATGGTGGAAGCAGTTAAAAAATATGCCCGTGTGGATTTTGATACGGTTAAAGATACTGCGGAGGCGAAGAAGCTTGCGGATGCAAAAGGGATTCACTATGAAGAAAGACACAAAAAGGGCGATATCTTAAACCTGTTTTTCGAGGAATATGTAGAAGAACATCTGGTGCAGCCGACCTTTATCATGGATCACCCGATTGAGATTTCGCCTCTTACGAAGAAAAAACCGGACAAGCCAGAGTATGTGGAGCGTTTTGAACTTTTTATCACGGGGCGGGAGATGTGCAATGCTTATTCAGAGTTGAACGATCCGATTGACCAAAGAGAGCGGTTTAAGGCGCAGGAAGAGGCACTGGCAGCAGGCGATGAAGAGGCTAACACCACGGACGAAGATTTCATGAATGCACTGGAGATCGGAATGCCGCCGACAGGTGGTATCGGCTACGGAATCGACAGATTGGTAATGCTATTGACGAATTCACCGGCTATCCGAGATGTATTGCTCTTCCCGACGATGAAAAGTCTTGACAAAGGTCAGGAAAAAAAGTCCGCTGACCGTGGGAAAAGTGGTAAGAAAGAAGCAGAGCAGCCTGCGAAACAGAGCAGTATAACAAGAGAGCAGGCATTGGAGCTGTTGAAGAAATATAACAAAGAGCCTTTTCATATCCAGCATGCGCTGACAGTGGAAGGCGTGATGCGCTGGTATGCGAAGGAACTAGGATATGCGGCGGAAGAAGAATTCTGGGGGATTACCGGACTTCTTCACGATATTGATTTTGAACTTTATCCGGAGAAACACTGCAAGAAGGCACCGGAGCTTCTGCGCGAGGCAGGGGTTGGCGAGGATATGATTTATGCCATCTGTTCTCACGGTTACGGACTTTGCAGCGAGGAAGAGCCGAAACTTGAGATGGAGAAAGTACTTTTTGCATCCGATGAGCTGACCGGGCTGATTTGGTCCTGTGCGCTGATGCGTCCGTCCAAGAGCACGATGGACATGGAAGTCAAGAGCCTGAAAAAGAAGTTTAAAGATAAGAAATTTGCGGCGGGCTGTTCCAGAGAGGTTATTTCACAGGGAGCGGAAATACTCGGCTGGGAGCTGGATGATTTGTTCGATAAGACGATACTGGCGATGCGAAGCTGTGAGGCGGCTGTGGCGGAGGCGATGGAGCAGAACTCGTAGATAAATATGGATTTACAATTTGAATTGTGGATGTTGTAAATTGGAGTGGACCGAATGGCGTGAGGGCTGTTCGGTCCCTTTTTTAGATTGTGTTGTCTGCAGGTAATAATCTTATTTACTTAGAAGAAAACCATTGAAGAAAGAAATTTAATTGAGTATAATAATATATGTATGAATTTATTGAATTTCGTATATTATTTTGCTATAACAGATGAATAAATATGGGAGATTCGTCATGGAGAGAGATCCCTTTAAGGAATATATAAGACAATCTGAACCAAATATCAGAGAAAAAGGCTATGTCTGGCATACCGCAATCGGACTGCAGGCAGTAGATGGGCTTACTCCGTCAAAGTATCTGGTGGAGACTGCGATTAAGAATATTGAGGGGCACATAACAATAGATCAGGCGCAGCAACTCCTCGAGCATTATTATGAAGAGAATCCAAAGCATGAAACCAGTGACCGCACGGAGGAGGCGGATAAAGTATCTGCTAGGATAGCAAAATTACTTTTGGAGAAAGCTTTTAGTCTTACACCCACAGAATATATATCAATTCATAGAAAATTGTTTCAAGGAATATATAGGCATGCAGGGAAAATGCGGGACTATAATATTACAAAGAAAGAATGGGTGTTTGACGGAGCAACAGTGTTGTATGGAAGCGCTACGGAATTATCAGCGACTTTGGAATATGACATTTCTCAGGAAAGGAAATTCAGCTATAAAGGTTTGTCACTAAATGAAATGATTAACCATTTGGCTTTTTTTGTGGCAAGGTTGTGGCAGATTCATATTTTTGCAGAGGGAAATACTCGTACCACGGCGGTTTTTTTCATTAAATATCTACGTACACTGGGCTTTGAAGTGACGAACGATATTTTCGCTGAAAATGCGTGGTATTTTAGGAATGCGCTTGTTCGTGCTAATTATAATGATTTGCAAGCCGGGGTACATGAGACAACCGAATTTCTTGAGTTGTTTTTAAGAAATATGTTGTTAAATGAGACGAATCCACTCCATAACAGATCTATGCACATCAGTGGAACATTTGATGATTTTGAAAAACAGGACATTGAGGTACAAAAACCAGATATTGAGGTTTGTAAACAGGATATTGAGGCGAGAAAACAGGACATTGGAATTCGAGAACAGGACATTGAAGTGCTAAAACATAGTAGTAATATTTTGGACTTATATGGTCCAAAATTGAAAAACAGGACTTTTTCTAAGAAAACGTTGAAGCATATTCAGAAATTATATGATAGATTCGGTAGCAAAAAGGTATTTGGCAGAACGGAGATTGTAGCCGAATTGGGGGTTACAGAATCGCCCGCATCTGAATTAATCAGGAAAATGTTGGAAACCGAAATTATTATATCCGTACAGGGAATGGGAAAAGGGAAGTATGTGTTTTATACACAACAAAATAATTAATTGTGACAAAGGAGGAAATAAGTATGCAGTACAGAATTATTGGAGACACAATGCCGGCGGTGGAGGTGCTTTTTGACGCACCGGGAGAATCTATGTATACACAGTCAGGCGGAATGGCTTGGATGTCGGAAGGGATTGCTATGGATTCTAATATGAGAGGCGGTCTCGGTAAGAGCATCGGCAGGATGTTTTCGGGAGAATCGCTTTTTATGGCGACTTATAAGGCGGAGCGTGCAGGCAGTATCGTAGCTTTCGCTTCTACGGTAGCCGGCGAGGTACTTCCGGTTGATGTGGGAGCATGCGGCGGCATGATTTGTCAGAAGGGCGCGTTTCTGTGCGCACAGGAGACGGTAAACCTGAATGTGACATTTACCAAGAAGTTTTCAGCCGGGTTGTTTGGCGGCGAAGGATTTATTTTGCAGGATATCAGCGGAACCGGCATGGTATTCCTTGAGATTGACGGTAACAAAGTAGAGAAGAATCTGGCGCCCGGTGAAGTTATTAAAGTGGACACGGGTAATGTGGTTGCTTTTGAAAGGTCCGTGAGATATGAGATAGAGACTGTGAAGGGACTCAAGAATATCTTTCTGGGCGGCGAAGGGTTGTTCTTAACGAAGCTTACCGGACCGGGAAAAGTTATCCTGCAGACGCAGAACTTTAACGAGTTTGCAGGAAGGATTATCAGGATGGTGCCGTCGAGATAGGGGGTGTGGCATGGCTGGATATGAGCCGCCGTTCCATATGTCGAATTCTATAGTGAATCTGCTTGTGGAAATTAGTGAACAAATCGGAAGAATTACGGTGCTGCAGCCGGAAAGTGTTACACCACATCTGCGTAAAGAAAACCGTATTCGGACGATACACGCGTCATTGGCAATTGAACATAATTCATTGTCGGTAGAGCAAGTGACGGCAATTATTAGCGGAAAACATGTTTTGGGAAATCCGAATGAGATTAAGGAGGTTCAGAATGCGTATCAGGCATATGAACTTATGTCGGAGCTAAATCCTTATTCTGTTGACGATTTGCTAAAGGCGCATCGTTTTATGATGCAGGGATTAATTAAGGAAAACGGCAAGTTTCGTTCCGGTGCAGCCGGAATCTATGCGGGGGATGCTATCGTTCATATGGCGCCGCCGGCAAAATTTGTGTCAGGGCAGATAAAAGATTTGATTGGCTGGTATCAGAAATCTGATATGCACCCGCTTATAAAAAGCGCGGTTTTTCACTATGAATTTGAGTTTATACATCCGTTTGCCGATGGGAACGGTCGAATGGGCAGATTGTGGCATACTATTTTGCTGGGGCAATGGAAGGAATTGTTTTACTGGCTTCCCATCGAAACCTTAATACGTACAAGACAACATGAGTATTATAGTGCTCTCGGCAAAGCTGATAAAGAGGGAGATAGCAGTGAATTTGTTGAAATGATGCTTTCAGTTATTCATGATACGTTACGAGATTACGAAGAAGTGACCGACCAAGATACCGACCAAGATACCGACCAAGATGTGGATGCACGAGTAAGAAAAATTCTGGAAGTGATGAGTAATAAAACTCTGTCTGCGGCGGAAATTATGGATGCATTAGGACTAAGTCACAGGCAGACATTTCGCAAGAATTATCTTAATCCGGCACTGGAACTGGGTATGATTGAGCGGACAATTCCGGACAAGCCAAACAGCAGAAACCAGAAATATCGAAAAGTAAGGAAAACATTAGACGTAAAAAGCAGATAAAATGAGAGAAGGCTGGGGCTGTGCTTCGGTCTTCTTTTTAACTTGAAGAAAGAGAGATGGTGACAAGAACTATAAACTTGATAGGAGAACAAACTTACTGTTTATGAAGCGCTTCGTTTGTGGTGGGGTAATGTTATGGGGAAAGGGAGGAATGGGACGGAGCTTTCAAGGAGTTAGTTTGTCTGGTATAATTTCTACTATATCATTCGGAGTACAATTCAGAATCAGACAAAGCTTATGGATAGTTTCCATAGTGACATTTCGATTATGTCTTAAATTGCTCATTAGATGGGGTTATCCATATCTATCTCTCCTTGTATATTATGACTGGATATCATTACCGAGAATTTAACTAATGAAAGGCTGGATAATGTAAAATTGGCTCACCACCTTCTACAGAAAATATTCACTTATCAGATTTACGATTGAAAGTAAGATAATAATGCTGTAGATTGTGAAACAAAGTACATTATTTGTACGCAATTTGGCAGGAGAGTTCTTGATTTTCTCAACTTGATATTCTTCCGGCAGTTCATTCTCAATAGCTCTGTAAGCACGGTCGATATATGTTATTTTTTTGTTTTCTACAATTCCGATATATAGACCAAATAAGGCGCAGATAATGCCTGATATGGAAAATACCCATAGAGGTAATCTGGCAGCCAGCTCGCTTTTTATACTAATAGCGGATAGAAAATTAGGCAAAAAGGAGATGACTAATGATAAATATACAAGTCTCCAGAAGGAGGAAATAAACCACTGGTCACGATATTTCCATTCATCTCTGTACAAATTCATGAGAGCAATATGATTTTCGGAGTTGCATAAATCTGTTTCAAATTTACTCATAAGGATTACCTCGCTATTTTTAGTTTATTTTATGTGGAATTACTGCGTAAGTCAAGTCTCGGATATATTTTGTTGAAAAATGTCGTTTGAAATGATACACTTACCGTATCATAACAATATGGCAGGTAGATTTAGATGAGCAACATTACTTTTTCAGAAATCATGAAGTTTTATCCGGGACATAATAAGTCGGTGTATGAAGATTTGAAAGAAGATTATTTAAGAGGAAGCCTTATCCCTTTTGTCGGAGCGGGGCTTTCTGCTTTTTGCGGTTATTTAGGCTGGTCAAAAGTATTGGAAAAGCTTGCGGAATTTATCTTTGAGAATGACATTAAGTCCGCAATTTATAAAATGATTGAGAGTGGAGAGTTTTTGCAGGCGGCACAGGAGATTTATGGTAATTACCCGCGAATGTTAATAGAACTTCGCAAAATTATTGATTATGATAAGATTGAAAATTGCGACCCAAGTGATTGGTATACTTCGGCAGCGTATGCTTTGCCATATCTGTTTGATAAAAGTATTGTAATGACGACAAATTTTGACCGTGTATTGGAAGAAGTATATGACAGGTGCCACGTGAAATTCGGAAAAGTTGTCTCGCCTCATGAAGCGGATATTCTTACGCAGATTCGGCAAACAAATCCACACTGTCTGTTTAAGCTGCATGGAGATATTGGTCCGGAAACGTATGATATTGATAGACTGGTATTTACACAGGAACAGTATGATACGGCATATAAGTCTGAGGGACCGCTTATGCAGGAACTGCCGTTGTGGTTTCAGAATAAGAGACTATTGTTCTTGGGGTGCAGTCTGATGAAGGACAAGACGATTGAGGTGTTGCAGCAAGTAACGGAGAAAAATCCGGGATTAGACCATTATGCGATTCTTGCATGTAAACCGGATGAAATTGGTCAGCGGAGCAGAGAATTGGGAGAACTGGGGATTTCAGCAATATATTATCCGGATGGCAGGCATGAGGCGGTACGTGTGATATTGGAGCGGCTTCTGGAAGAAACTGTTTATAGTAAATATGAGGAAATGAATCGACATGTGGAGAGACACATGCCGATATCCAAGGCGGAGCACCGATTCATGTATGATTCGGGTTACATTGGTTTTACTGGAAGAGAACAGGAACTTGAGCAGCTTATGGATTTTTGTCAAAATCCTAAGCAGATTTCATGGTGGGCAGTTACCGGACCGGGCGGAATGGGCAAGAGCAGACTTGTATATGAGTTTACGGAGGCGCGCAAAAAAGAGGGATGGGAAATTGTATGGTTGAACCAGAATCAGGATATTTACCCAAGATTGCTTGACTGGATGCCGCCAGTAGAGCAATGTATCTTAGTGGCGGATGACGTGCAGTCGTATCTTCAGGCAATTGGAGAATGGATTAGTTCTATTTCCAAGAAAAAGCGTAGTGAGAAACTGAGGATTCTTTTGCTGGAACGCGAAGGGAAGGATTTAAATTCTGCAAAATGGGCGGAGATGATGCAGGCAGATGCACCATATGATGATACAATTCCGTCTATGTGTTATTGTTCTGATTTCTTACAGCTAGAGCCTTTGTCAGAAGAAGAATTAAAAACAATGATGACAGACTTCGCGGTTGCGTCGGGTAAAGCATTGAAGGATGATGGGTTAATGGAGCGTCTTTTAAAGACATTACAGAAAGCCGATGGCGATTTGAAACGTCCTATATATGCGTTGGCGATTGTTGATGCATGGTGTGACGGAGAAGATCCTACTCGTTGGGATAAAGAGCAGATACTGAATGAGTTAACTAAGCGGGAATTGAACTTTTACTATAATCGATTACGAAATTTATCTTCTGATAGGATTTCTAAAGAATTACGTTCTGAGTTTGAAAATCTTTTGGCGCGGTCTTGTATAAGGGGCATCTTGCCATTAAATGAGATTCGTGATGAAGAGTATCAGAAGCTTCGTAGCAGGGCAAATAAGCTGGAGATGGAGTTCTATGAATTACTTCGGGCAATGGGAGTTGTGCATCGAGTAAAAGTTTATAAAATAATAAAGATTCAAAGCGAGACAGAAAAACCTAAAAGGGAGGAAAAAATAATTGAGGCAGTATTGTTGGATTGTCCGGATTTGGTGAAAGAACATCTTGTTTTGAGGCAGGCGTTTGATAAAGGACAGATGAAGTTAATGCTCCCGGACAACTGGGACAATCAGCCATACCAGTTGCGCTTCATAAGACGTGTACTGATTGATTATCCGGAAAAGCTGGAAGAGAAGCGTCAATTTTTGGAAGTGTTTTTCGATGGAAATCCGAAGCATGACTATTGTGCGTCGATATATAGTGATTTGCTGTTTGTTGCTACAGTGAAATTGCGTAAATTGGGAAAGCAAACACTTGGACGATTGGAGAAATTGCATGATAAATATCAATCAAACGACAATATCAGATTGGCATATGCAAGAAGTTTGTTCGTTCTGACAGTGGAACAGGCATTGGAAGAGTGTGAGATAAGTGTATCTAAACTTGCAACAATATATGAGCAGAGCAATACAAATGAAAAAATAGCAGTAGAGTACGCGAAAGGTTTGGTTAATTTAGCGGCGGTGCAGTCAGTGGAAGAATGCAAAGAAAGTGTAAACAAGCTTGCTGCTCTTTATGAGCAGTATGAAGCAAACGAGGAAATAACGGTTAAATATGCGAAAGGTTTAATTAAATTGATGGTAAAACAGCCAGTGGAAGAATGCAAGCAGAATGTGAACAAGCTTGCTGCTTTACACGAAAGATATCAGACAAATGAGAAAATAGCAGTAGCATATGCGCAAGGTTTGTGTAATCAAACAGTAGGGCAATCAATGGAAGATAGAAGGCAGATTGTAACTAAGATTATGACCCTATACGAACAGTATATTACAAGTGAAGAATTGGCGGAATCGTATGTGAAAAGCTTGTTTAATTTGACCATTGAGGCATCAATAGAAAATTGTGAGGTAAGTGCTGAGCAGATGGCAACATTGCATACACGGTTTCAAGATAACGAGGAAATAGCAATTACATACGCAAACAGTTTAGTCAATTATGCTTTTGCTCAAGATTCAGAAGAAAAGGTACGCGGTATATTGCAGAAATCAAAGGCTTTATTGGAAGAATACCCTCGGAATACAGAGATACAGCTTTCATATGCCCAGACATGGTTCAATCTGACGTTAGTCCAGTCTCTTGATGCTTTGCGGCAGACGGTGCAAGAGCTAAATGAATTTCTTCAGAAGCATCCGGAGGTAAGTGGGAGGTTCCAGATTGCGTTAGATAAATATCTTGCTGAACATCCTGACCATGCGGAGCGGTATTCTTCTTTTATTTTGAAGACATAGAGGGAACGATGAAATATGCAATTACGCAGGCTGGCATAGTCAGTCTATTTTGTCATATATCAATATGTATTTTCAAATTTTCTTTTAGTATAGCTTTATATACCTTATTAGGGTATTATGATGTTATACGACAATGAATCGTAAAGGGAATACATTGCACGTTGCTATTAAAAATGAAGGACGTTTACCATGCACTCAACCCTAACCTACTACAACCAAAACGCCACCCAATTCTACGCTGGCACAATTACCGTAGATTTTACCGCCCATCGTCAACACTTTTTATCACGCCTTCCACACCCCGCCACCATCCTAGACTTCGGCTGCGGTTCCGGTCGTGATACCAAGGCGTTTCTCGACCAAGGCTATCAAGTAGAAGCCATGGACGGCTCTGCTGAATTATGCAAATTGGCGAGCGAATATACCGGAATCCAAGTCCGCCATATGCTTTTCCAAGAGCTCTCCGAGGTAGGCAGATACCATGGTATTTGGGCATGTTCATCTATATTACATTTACCCAAAGCTGAGTTATCCGATGTTATGCGCAAAATGTCCGCAGCTTTAAAGCCTAACGGTATTATCTATACATCGTTCAAATACGGGTCTTTTTCAGGAGAGAGAAACGGGCGTTATTTTACGGATATGACAGAGGAAACCTTTGCAGAATTTATATGCGACATAGATGAATTACTGATAGAAGAACAATGGATTACATCCGATGTACGCCCGGGAAGAGGGGAAGAAAAATGGCTCAATCTGATTTTGCGGAAAAAATAAATACTGGCGGATTGCAGGATGAATTATTACAGATAGAATCTACGGACGTAATGACCGGTGACCGGAACAGAAGCCGTTTTCTGTATTATCAGTTAAAAATGAGTATGCAAAAGGCGAAACGCATCGACATTATTGTTTCGTTCCTCATGGAATCAGGCGTAAAGATGATTCTGAAAGATTTGCGGGAAGCGTTAAATCGGGGCGTTCAGATACGCATCCTCACGGGAAATTATTTGGGAATCACACAGCCTTCGGCGCTATGCCTGATTAAAAAAGAGCTGGGAAACCGGGTTGATTTGAGATTTTACAACGACAAGGCACGCTCGTTTCATCCGAAAGCATATTTTTTTCATTATGAGAATCACGAGGAAATATATATTGGATCGTCCAATATTTCCAAAAGTGCGCTGACTTCCGGAATAGAATGGAATTATCGGTTCAGCAGTTTGATTGACAGCGGAAACTTTGCGTTATTCTATGAGACTTTTTCCGATTTATTTGAACATCATTCGATTGTGATTGACGATGCGGAGCTTACTGCGTATTCCCGGAATTGGCATAAACCGGCAGTTGCCAAAGACTTGGCAAAATATGACGAACGTGTCACAATTGATGATTCTACCACAACAATACCGCTTTTTCAGCCTAGAGGAGCACAGATAGAAGCTTTATATGCATTGGAGAACAGCCGGGCGGAAGGTGCGGTTAAAGGATTGGTTCAGGCAGCTACGGGAGTCGGGAAGACCTACCTCGCGGCATTTGATTCTGCACAGTATAGACGAGTTTTGTTTGTGGCGCACCGCGAAGAGATATTACAGCAGGCGGCAGTATCTTTTAAGAATGTTCGTCAATCGGATGATTACGGATATTTTAAGGGAAAGCAGAAAGATACTGACAAAAGTGTCATTTTTGCATCCGTGGCGACGTTGGGGAGGGAAGAATATCTGACAGAAGACTATTTTCGCCCCGATTATTTTGACTATCTTGTCATTGATGAATTTCATCACGCCGTCAATGACCAGTATCAAAGAATTGTGAACTATTTTAAGCCGCGATTTTTGTTGGGACTTACGGCTACACCGGAGAGAATGGACGGCAGGAATATTTACGAGATATGCGATTACAACGTACCTTACGAGATTTCTTTGAAAGAAGCGATAAACAAAGGCATATTAGTGCCTTTTCATTATTACGGAATCTACGATGAGACAGATTATTCTTCTCTTCATCTCGTAAAAGGACGTTATGATGAAAAAGAATTGAATGAGACATATATCGGCAATGTCAGAAGATATGACTTAATCTATAAATACTACATGAAATACCACTCCAAGCGAGCATTGGGATTCTGCTGTTCCAGACAACATGCGGAAGAAATGGCGAAGGAATTTTGTCAAAGAGGCGTTGAAGCGGTGGCGGTATACAGCAACGCAGATGGTGATTTTTCGGAAGAGCGGGATAAAGCCATCGAAAAGTTTAAGAAGCAGGAAATCAAGGTAATCTTTTCAGTGGATATGTTTAATGAGGGTGTAGACATTGCGGCGCTTGACATGGTTATGTTCTTACGACCGACAGAATCGCCCATTGTATTTTTGCAGCAGTTGGGGCGTGGGCTGCGCACATACAGAGGCAAAGAATATCTGAATGTGCTGGATTTTATCGGGAATTATGAGAAAGCGGGGCGCGCGCCGTTTCTTTTGAGCGGAGAAAGAAGTTTCGGTGAGCGTGCGGCAGGTGATTATTACAGGCTGGAATATCCTGATGACTGCATTGTTGATTTCGACATGCGGCTCGTTGACCTTTTTCAAGAACTGGACAAAAAGTCCTTATCTGTCAGGGAGCGGATTAGGATGGAATATTACAGAGTCAAGGAGCTGTTGGAGGATAAGATTCCGACTCGGATGGAACTTTTTACATATATGGAGGATGAAATCTACCAGTACTGCATGAAAAATGCGAAAGAAAATCCGTTCCGGCATTATATGGATTTTCTGTATGAATTACATGAATTGTCCCCGAGTGAAGAGGCTGTTTATCATAGCATCGGCAGGGAATTTTTATCGTTGATTGAGATGACGGATATGCAGAAGGTCTATAAAATGCCGGTTCTGTACAGTTTTTATAACCATGGCGATATACGTTTGGCAGTTACGGATGGTGAAGTATTGGAAAGCTGGAAGGAGTTTTTCAATACCGGAACGAACTGGAAAGACTTAATGACAGATATGTCATATGCAGATTATCAGAAGATGACAGACAGACAACATCTGAGCAAGGCAAAGAATATGCCGATTAAATATCTGAAGGCTTCCGGCAACGGATTTTTTATCGAGAAGGAAGGCTGTGCGCTGGCGATCAGAGATGAACTGGCGGAAACTGTGCAAAGTGAAGCTTTTAGGCGACAGATGAAGGATATACTCGACTACCGGACGATGGAATATTATCGGAGAAGGTATATCAGTTATTGACGCAATCCCAACGAGGTACAAATCATGTCCCAAAGAAAACCGAACTACAGCGTGACAGTCCGACTTCCTATAGGCATCATATTAACATTCTTAGGACTCGCTTATTTCATGAAGTGAAAAAGAGAATCTGTGTAAAAGAGCTATTCAATGCCGGGAACTATGTTATGGCTGAAATTACGGACGTTATTATCGATTATTACCTTAGACTGCGGATTCCCGGTTTACCGCGTTATCCGTATACGGTAATTTGCAGATATTATGATGTAAAAGGTGAGGAGCATACATTTAAGAGCAGATGGATATACTTTGACCCAAAGCCGTTTTTAAAAGAGCGTAAGGTGAAGGTTTATGTGAAGAGCGGAGATTTTAGGCATTATTATGTGGATATTGACGAGGTGATTCATAAACCGGAATATTATTGAAGTTATCGGTAACCAAACCGAAAACCACCACAATATATAAGGAGCATAACCCAATGGACAAACACACACAACAGCAATTTGCAGAAAACGTATTACAATATCTGAACGACAGCCCCACCGCATATCACGCTGTGGAAAATGCGGTGAGAATGCTTAAAGACCATGCCTTTCAGGAATTGAAAGAAACAAAGAAGTGGTCTTTGCACGCAGGAGGCAGGTATTTTGTCGTGAAAAACCATTCATGTATCATCGCCTTCACAGTAGGGGACGGAGATTTGGCGCAGGAAGGTTTTAGAATCATAGGTGCACACACGGATTCTCCCAGCCTGAAAATTAAGCCGGGTGCCTGTGTGGTCACGCCGGACGGATATGTGAAACTGAATGTGGAAGTCTATGGCGGTGCCATTTTAAGTACATGGTTTGATCGTCCTTTAGCCGTAGCAGGGAGGGTGATCGTGGAACAGGACGGCAGATTGACGGAGCGCCTGATTAAGATTGACAAGCCTGTATGCATTATTCCGAACCTCTGCATTCATTTGAACAGAGACTGTAATACCAACTGCAGCTACAATAAGCAGACAGATATCCTTCCGTTGCTGTCAATGAAGGTAGAGGAAGCGGAGAAAGGTGATTACCTGCTGAATCTGATTCAGAGTGAAACCGGGATAGCGAAGGCTGATATTCTGGATTATGAATTGTTTCTATACGAATATCAGAAGGGAATCTTCATGGGACAGAATGAAGAATTTATCTCTGCGCCCCGAATTGATAATTTGTGTATGGTCTATGCAGGTCTGTCAGCGTTGACGGAATTAGGAAACAGCGGTAACAGTTTTAAAGTATTTGCCGCGTTTGATCACGAGGAGGTGGGAAGCACCTCTGCGCAGGGGGCACGTTCCGGAATCCTGCCGCATATATTGGAACGGATCAGTAAGAATCTAGGATTAACGGACGACGCTTATTTTCAGGCGTTGGCGAATTCCACATCAATCTCGGCAGATACCGCTCATGCGGTTCATCCGAATTACAGTGACAAACATGACCCGGAGAATCGTCCTGTACCGGGCGGCGGACCGGTGATTAAATACTCTGCGGCGCAGAGGTATAGCACTGATGCATTCAGTGCCTCATACTTTATGGAAGCATGCAAGAGGGCGCATGTTCCGTATCAGAAGTATGTCAACAGAAATGATATTGTCGGTGGCTCTACAATCGGACCGGCACTGTCCAGCTTGACCACGATTCCCACGGTAGACATCGGAACGCCGGTGCTTGCGATGCACTCGATTCGGGAATTTGGGGCTGTGGCGGATAATTTCTATACAAAAGAAGCGTTTCGGGCGTATTATGAGGACGGCGGATCTAGCGTTTAGGGAAGGGATGGAGCAACATGGAGAAACGAAAAGCGAAAAGAGGGTGGACGGCGCTGCTGATTTTAAGCATTATTTTTATCACCCTAGGAACTTTATATATAATTGTAGGAGCTGTTGTGGGCAGTTTGGCTTTCAATGAAGATGCGGTTATTTTCGGTTATACGTTTGGCGGTCTGGGTGCAGTATTTTTGATTGTCGGAGGGATATGCCTGAGTCTTGAAATCCGTAAAAGAAGGCTTATTAATAAGCTGCTTCATTCGGGGCAATATATTATGGCGGAGATTTCGGAGATTACGATGAATTATGCCGTTCGCGTCAATTTCAGGCATCCCTACATAGTGATATGCAGATATCAGGATATGAACGGATATGTCCACACGTTCAGGAGCCGTAACCTGAATTTTGATCCGGCGCCTCTTTTGCGGGACCGGATGGTGAGGGTTTATGTAGAGGGAGACGACTTCAGGCATTATTATGTGGATATTGACGAGGTGCTGCCTGCGGTGATTGCGCATTAAAGAAAAAGCGTACCCGTCACCTTCCACAAAAAACGGAAACTCTTTTTGTGAAAATGGTTTCTTGCCGATGGGAATGAAGAATGCTACAATGAAGGAAACTGAAAAACGAAAATCAGTTTCCTTTTTGCATATCATGAAATGAATCAATAGAATGCAACAGCATCCATAAAATGCGGCAACAGTCACGAGGTGGAGGTTTGCCGGCATGTTGAGAGGAGGCACAATGGATTTAAAAGAAACGATTCTCAAGGGTACAATTGAGGTTTTCAACGACAAAGGCTTAAAGTTCACGATGGACGATATTGCGGAAAGGTTGAAAATCAGCAAGAAGACATTATATAAGGTCTTTGATGATAAGGAAGCGTTGTTTCTTGCTATGGTAGATTACATCTTTGACTCCATCAAGGAGAGTGAGAGGGAGGTAATGGGGGATGTGAAATTGAGCACGGTGGAGAAGATACACAAGATACTGGGTGTGCTTCCGGAAGGATATAAGGACATTGATTTCCGCCGGCTTTATCTGCTGAAAGGAAAATATCCCAACATCTACAAACAAGTGGAACTGCGGTTGGAGACGGGTTGGGAAAGCACAATAGCACTGCTTGAACAAGGAATTGCGGAAGGATGCATTAAGCCTGTGAAGATTCCGATTCTCAAGATGATGTTGGAAGCGTCGATTGAACAGTTTTTTCAGAGAGATGTGCTGGTGCAGAACAACATTACTTATCACGAAGCGCTGAATGAAGTGGTGGACATTCTAATGGACGGCATTACTGTCAGCAGCTAAGAAAGGGAGGTATTTCGTATGAGATTAACAGCGAAAGAAAAAGTATCATACGGTCTGGGAGCGGTAGGTAAAGACATGGTCTATATGCTTTCCGCAAGCTATATCCTGTATTATTATCAGGATATTTTAGGAGTGAGCGCAATCGCGATGGGAGTGATCCTCATGGCAGCGCGTGTATTTGATGCGTTTAACGACCCGGTTATGGGCGTACTGGTAGCCAAAACGAGAACGAAATGGGGAAAATTCCGTCCATGGCTTTTAATCGGAACGATTCTTAATGCGGTTATCTTAGTTATAATGTTCTGGGCACCGCCGGCGCTTGACGGAAGCGGTCTGATTGCATATGCTGCCGTCACTTACATTGTTTGGGGCGTCACTTACACGATGATGGACATTCCGTATTGGTCCATGATTCCTGCCTTTACCGAGGGTGGAAAAGAGCGTGAAGGGCTTACTACATTGGCGCGTTCCTGCGCAGGCGTAGGGTCTGCACTTGTCACAATTATCACGATGATGTGCGTGCAGGCGCTGGGGCATGGCAATGAGCGAGAAGGGTTCTGGAAGTTTGCTCTGATTATCGCGGTTCTTTTTGTGGCGTTCATCGTTATTACCTGCCTGAATATCAAAGAAAAATCTACCGTTGATGTAGAAGCGCCATCGGTGGGACAGATGTTTAAGGCGCTTGTGCAGAATGACCAGACGATGATTGTTGTTATTTCTATCGTGTTGATTAACTGCTCTTTATATATTACATCTAATTTGCTGATTTACTTTTTTAAGTATGATTTTGGCGGTGAGACATGGTACAACGGTTATACGCTGTTTAATATGTTCGGCGGCGGTATTCAAATTTTGTCCATGATGCTGTTTTATCCGCTGCTTCGCAGGTTTATCAATTCCCTTCAGGTATTCTACGTGAGCTTTGTCATGGCGATCACGGGGTATGCAGTTTTGTTTGTGTTTATGTGTATCGGACTTACAAACATTGGCGCGTTGCTTGTGCCTGCGTTTCTTGTGTTTGTAGCCTTTGGCATGTTGACGGTGCTGACCACGGTGTTTCTTGCCAATACGGTGGACTACGGCGAACTGAAAAACAATCGTCGTGACGAGAGCGTGATATTTTCGATGCAGACTTTTGTAGTAAAGCTTGCTTCGGGTGTGGCGGCGATGATTGCCTCTGTCTGTTTATCTGTCTGCAATCTGAGTAATGACACATCGAATACGGCAGCGGTACAGGAAGCTGGTTCATCTGTTATGGGACTGCGTTTGACGATGACGGTGGTTCCCATTGCCGGATTGTTAATTGCCGTATGCTTGTTCCGTAGAAAATATATTCTGACGGACCAAAAGGTGGAGGAGATTGCAGAACAAATTAAAAATAACCATAAATAGGTATAATTAAGCAAGAAAATGTATTTCCATTTCCAGAATCTTCTGGTACAATAGTTGTCATATTGTGAAATATTTTCACGAAGGATAGAAATTATCAATTATTTTCAGAGGAGGAAATGAGTAAATGGGAAATCTACAAAATGCAGGTGCAGGTCTTAGGAAAATGTTTATTGCGTCAATCGGTGCGATTATTTGTGCGGTCTTGGTGATTATTCCGATTGTAAACATTTTGGCGGGGATTGCTGCGATTGTTTTCGGAGTTTTAAGTCTGGTAGGTCTGTACGGTGCGGGTAAGGATATCGCGGGATGTAAGACAGCGTTTACGCTTACTATCATTAACATGGTAGTCAGTGTTGCGGGCACACTGGTCGGTGCAGGATTTTTGGGCATCATCTTTTCGATTGCAGATTCTGTGCTGAGTTTCTTGATCTGCTACTTAGTATGCACTTCTGTTTCTGAGGTGATGAATCAGATTGGAGCAGCCGATGTGGCAAGTAAAGGTGCACTTGTCTGGAAGATTAATGCAGTATGTTATGCCATTTTGATTATTATTGCGATTCTCGGCGCTGTTCCGGGCTTAGCTCTGATTGCTTCTTTGGCGGCAATCGGTGTATTGGTTGCATCATTAGTTGCTTCCATTTTCTATATGATTTTCTTAAACAAGAGCAGCCAAGCGCTGGGTGCATAATTTGAGGCATATGTTGAAGCAACATAACAATATTATATGAATGATAAGAAAGTGAACCGTTTCGTGCGGTTCGCTTTCTTTTTGCTTTACAAGGTGATACAATAGACGCAGATTACGGCATCTGCTTATATGATGTGACAGACGCGGTATAGGGTGTCAATAAGTTATGAATGAACGGAGGGAACGGGAATGAGATTGGGTGCATTGGAGGCAGGCGGAACGAAAATGGTTTGCGCTATAGGTGATGAGACAGGGAAAATTTTTGAGCAGGTATCGATACCGACGCAGACGCCGGAGGTCACGATGCCGAAGCTGATTGCGTATTTTAGAGAGCGCGGTGTGGAGGCTTTGGGCGTCGGGTGTTTCGGACCGATTGAACTGGATAGAAACTCTCCGGAATACGGCTGCATTACGTCTACGCCGAAGGTGGCATGGAGAAACTATAATATCGTAGGAGAGCTGGCGGATGCGCTTCAGTGTCCGATTGGCTTTGATACGGATGTGAACGGTTCCGTTCTCGGCGAAGTGACTTTCGGACAGGCGAAAGGTAAGAACTGTGTGATTTATCTTACAATCGGCACCGGTGTGGGCGGCGGTATTTATATAGATGGCAAATTATTACACGGAATGGTTCATCCGGAGGCGGGACATGTATTAATCCGCAAGAGAAGTGACGATACTTATGAAGGGAAATGTCCGTATCATAAGACTTGTCTGGAAGGACTGGCAGCCGGACCGGCGATAGAAGAGCGCTGGGGCAAAAAGGCGGTAGAACTTGCAAAGAGGGCAGAGGTATGGGATTTGGAGGCGGACTATATTGCGCAGGCGCTTACGGGATATATACTGACTTTGTCACCGGAAATGATTATATTAGGCGGCGGTGTGATGCATCAGGAGCAGTTGTTTCCGATGATCAGGCGGAAGGTGACACAGTTGTTGGGCGGTTATGTGCAAGCCAAAGAATTGGATGACATGGATCACTATATTGTGCCAGCCAGCTTGCATGACGATCAGGGTATCATGGGGTGTCTGGAACTGGCGAGAAGAGAACTGGCAAGATAAAATCGGAAATTCTGCCTAAAAAAATAAAAAGTGGTTCAGACTCTAAAGTCTGACGCGAAATATCCGATACAAATAGTGTAAAGAATTATTTGGATGGAAGGAGGAGTCTCCTATGCGTATTGAATCTTACACACAGGTACAGCAGTTATATAACACGAATAAGCCTGCTAAATTACAGGGTAAATCCAAAATAGCTGCTTCGGATCAGATACAGATTTCTAGTATCGGTAAAGATATTCAGACTGCTAAGAATGCAGTGGCAGCATCGGAAGATATCAGAGAAGAATTGACGGCTCCCTTAAAAGCAAGTATTGCAGGCGGCACATATCAGGTAAGCGGCGAAAGCTTTGCGGAGAAGTTGATGAAGAAATATGAAGAGATTGAAAGTCTGTAGGCACAGTGAAGGAGAGAGTATAGCGTGGCAAGTTTAATGGAAGTCTTGATTGAGGTGTTAGACAAAGAGAATCAGGAATATGCAAAACTGTTGACTTTATCCATGCGCAAAACTCCGGTCATTGTGTCTGAGGACTTAGACGAATTAGCAAAAATCACGGATGAGGAGCAGATCATAGTAGGCAGAATTAATCATCTGGATAATCAGAGAAATGAAGCTATTAATGATATTGCGAATGTGCTTAACAAGGATGTTAGTAACTTAAAAATTGTGGATTTGATTAAAATGCTGGCGGCAAGACCGGAAGAGCAGGAGAAGCTCGCGGCTGTATTTGACAGCTTGCAGGAGAATGTGCGCGGTGTAAAGCGGGTCAACGAACAGAATCGGGAATTGCTTCAGGAGGCGTTGGAGCTGGTGCAGTTCAACATGAATGTTATTCAAGCGATGAACAAAGCTCCCGAGACTGCGAATTACAACAGAGGCGCTTTTAACACCGGGGATATGATTGGTGCAAGCCACAAATCCTTTGACGCTAAGCAATAATTGTTGAGGACGGTAGAATTATGTCATTAATGGGAAGCCTTTGGACGGGCGTATCAGGATTACAAACTTCAAATAACGCGCTGAATACGACGGCGCACAACATGTCGAATTTGGACACCGTAGGATATACCAGACAGCAGGTCGCTCAATCGACCAGAACGTATACGACGATTGAGAAGGGCAATAAGACGAACTGGAAGCAGATAGGTCTTGGTGTCAACTATTCCCTAACAAGACAGGAAAGAAGTATATTTTTAGACAAAAACTATCGTCGTGAGTCGGGACGAAGTGCTTTTTATGATGTCTCAACGAGCGCGATGGAAGAAATAGAGTATATATTGGGCGAGGGTCAGGCAGGAGGTTCTATTGAAGGACATGAGTTTTCAGAATCTCTTTCTAATTTCTGGGTAGCAGTGCAGGAACTTAGTAAAGACCCTACGAGCTCCGTGAATCAGAACTTGTTTGTGACACGTGCATATGAATTTGTGACACGTGCGTCAGCAGTATATAAGTCATTAGCTGAATATCAGGACAACTTAAACAAGTCTGTTGTAAAAGAAGTAGACAATATTAATAAATATGCAGTGCAGATTGAAGAATTGAACAAGAAAATCGTTTCAATCGAGGCAGGGCAGGAACATGCCAATGACTTGCGTGATAAGCGTAATCTTCTTTTGGATAAACTGGCTCAGCTGGGAAATATTTCGTATACCGAGGATATTACCGGATATGTGAGCGTGAGATTTGAGGACGTGGATCTTGTCAAGGGCGGTCTGATTAATGAAATGGCGATATATACGGATCCTAAAACCGGATTCTACACACCGTACTGGACGATGTTAGCCAATTTTGATTATGACAAAGACGGCAAGCAAATCGTGACGCAAGAGGGAATCTCCGGCGCCATAGTATTTGATTTGACCAGAGAGGTTTCTTCCGATCTGAATACGGATATCGGTTCTTTGAAAGGTATGCTGCTCGCCAGAGGAGATCACAGAGCTACATACAAAGAGCTTAAGAATTTTCCGCCGGATGCCGATCCGACGGATCCGGAGCAGGCAGTGGACGGCTGGTACGACCAGAATATCTCTCAGTCTATTGTTATGAATATACAAGCGGAGTTTGATCAGCTGATTAATGCGGTGGCAACGAAGATTAATGATATTCTGGCAGAAGAAGCGGAGAGCGCAGGACCGGCAGGAGTCTCTGATTATTTGAGAGATGAGAATGGCGAACCGTATAAGCTTTTTATTAAGAATACAGAAGGAGAGGACTGGACAGTATCCAATCTTCTGGTCAATCCGGATTTGCGCCAGACCCCGGCGCTCCTTAAGTTCCGGAAGGATGAACATTCGGAAGACTATCCTGCAATGGTGAAGCTGAAAGCTGCTTTTGAGGAGAAAATTTATACGCTGAATCCCAATGTTGAGACGCCCCTCTGCTTTACGGATTATTATAAGAATCTGGTGGCACAGGTAGCTAATAGCGGTTCGGTATTCAGAGGTATTCAAGCGACGCAGACGCAGGCGACCGACGAACTGCTTAATGCGAGAGAGCAGGTTGTAGGTGTTTCCTCGGATGAAGAGTTGACGAATATGATTAGATTCCAGAACGCATACAATGCATCCAGCCGGTATATTAACGTAATCAGCGAGATGCTGGAGCATATTTTGAGTACGCTCGGCAGATAAGATAGAGAGGTGATTTTATGGCATCTACATTTTTTGGATTAGAAATTGCAGCATCGGGGTTGAGAGCTTCCAATGCAGCGCTCAATACGACGGCGAACAATATCAGTAATACAAATACGGAAGGGTACAGCCGGCAGGAAGTAAAGCAGGAAGCCATGAATCCGCTTCGCGTGTTTGCGACATACGGCTGTGCGGGCGCAGGTGTCAATACATTAGCAATCGAACGTATCAGGGAGCAGTTCTATGATAACAAATTCCGTGATAACGAGACGAAGCTGGGTGAGTTCGACACGAAGGCATATTACTGCAAAATGATTGAGGATTATCTTGAGGACGACAATAAGACAGGGTTTAAGTCGATTTTTGACCAGTTTTCAATGGCATTGCAGGAGATTACGAAGAATGCCAGCAGCGAATCCTACAAGAGAGCTTTTATTTCCCAAGCTAAGAGCTTGACGGATTATTTCAATAATCTTTACGGTGATTTACAGAATTTGCAGGCGGATGTGAATGATGAGATTAAGATTCGTGTCGATCACATCAATTCTATCGCACAGGATATCGCAACAGTCAACAAGCAGATTAATACGATTGAGATGGCAGGAACGATAGCCAATGAACTTCGCGATAAGAGAGACACTCTGATAGATGAGCTGTCGGCGGTTGTGGACGTTAAGATAGAGGAGACCCCGATTTATGATCAATTAGGAAACGCTACGGGCGCGAACAGATATATTGTGCGTATCGCCGGCGGGCAGACACTGGTTGACCAGAATGATTACAATCAGTTAGTATGTGAGGCGCGTACGTCAAGTGAGAAGGTTAATCAGACGGATATAGACGGTCTGTATGATATCCGCTGGACGAACGGTACGGATTTTGGTTTATACAATGCATCGATGCACGGCGAGCTGAAAGGCTTGATTGAGATGCGTGACGGCAATAACGGCGAGTATTTCAACGGAAAAGCCTCCAACATCGTATATAGCGGTAAGACCAGTCAGGTGACCATTAAGACCTCAGCGGCATATCTCAACAGCATGAGTAAGTCGAATTTGTCGGATACAGGCGGCATCATAAATATTGGCGACCAGTTATATTACTTTAAAGATTGGTCTTTTGATGAAGAAACGGGAGAGTATACTTTTACGATTGATAATGAGGCAACCAAGGCGGCTGGCTTCGGTGACGCGCTGACCGCAGAGAAAAGAGGTAAGACTGCTTCGGTCGGTCAGGATGTTCATTATCAGGGTGTGCCCTATTATATGGCTCAGATGAATGAGTGGATACGTGATTTTACCAAGAAGATCAATGAATTCTTTACGGATGGTATGACAGATGCGGAGGAGGATGCCGGAATACTTTTTACCGGTACTTATCCGAACAGCACCGGACAGTATACCGAAGATGAGCTGAATGATTCCCGTCAGAACGGTAAGGGATATTATTATATAACAGCCGGCAATGTGACGATTGAGAGCATGCTGATGAAGGACGCGTCTTTGCTCGGTACAAGAGGCAAGGGCGAGACGATTGGAGATGCGGAAGAGGTTGACGGTGTAGAGCAGCATCAGCAGGTAAGGAAAATTATCTCTATGCTGAGTGATAAGAATCAGTTCAGCTTCCGAGGAAGAGATGCAGGCGGATTTCTGGAGTGCGTATTATCGGATGCCATGCTCAATAAGAAGAATGCAGATACGTTCTATTCAACTTACTTGAGTTTGGAGGTTAATATTGAGAATCAGAGAACATCTATCTCCGGTGTGGATGAAGACGAGGAGGCAGTAAGTCTTGTGAAATACCAGAATTCTTACACATTGGCTTCCAAGATGATTTCTGTATTGACGGAGGTATATGACAGACTGATTTTACAGACTGGTGTGTCATAAGGTGCAAATAGAGATAGCTTAAAACATGAAAGAGGATGATAACCTATGAGAATAACTAACAAGATCATGCGCAATAATTCGCTGTATAACATCAATCAGAATAAGCTTCTGGAAGATAAATTGACGAATCAGATGACGAATCAAAGTAAGATTGCCAGACCTTCCGATGATCCGGTGGTGGCTATCAGAGCTCTCCGTTTAAGAAGTAATGTGACAACCATAACACAGTATTACGATAAGAACGCCAAGGATGCAGATTCATGGCTGTCAGTAACGGCAGATGCGCTTAAGACCGTTGATGAAGTATTGAAGAATCTGTACGAGAAGGCAGGAGAGGGTGCCAATAAAGATTTGACAGCCGATGACCTTGAGATTATCATGACACAGATGAAATCGTTGACAGGTGAGTTCTATGCCAGCGGTAATGTGGATTATGCAGGTCGTTATGTGTTCTCCGGTTTCAGAACGGATACGCCGATTACTTTTACGGCTGCGGATATAGCGGAGATGAAGAAGCATCCGCTGTCTTACGAGATCAAAGAGAATATAGGATTTGCTAATATCAGTACGATTGACTATGTGGATTCGGATGTGTTGTCCACTACAATTGGCGGTGTCGGTGACGGCGGTATCGATACGACAACCAATACCAGTTACGAGCAGGGCATTACTAATACTACATTGTACCGTATTCGCCTCTCATATGACGGAGTGGATGGTGCGCCGAAAGATGCCGCGGGCAATCCGACTGGTGCGATTCCGCTTAAATTTACGGATGCAAACGGCAATGACTTGTCAATCGGTAAGGATGCGAACGGTAATCCGACAGGCGGTATCAAGGAGTTTGCCAATGCCGAGGAAGCATACAAAGCGATTGCCAAGGGTGAAGCAGACCCGACAGATCCGAATGGATGGAACGGAATTGCATATATTCCTTCTACAGGTGAGTTAGTATTTAGTAAGGAATATTATCAGAACAATTATAAAGAGGGTGACAAATTCCAAGTCACTTATGATAAGTCTACTTGGGAAGAGGGTGACATCAATCCTGCGCATTATTTTGAATGTATTGAGACGAAGGATGTTGGCGACGGCACCATGACGGATACTAAGAAGACGGCTTATAACGTGAATTCAATCGATCAGGATATCTATTATGACGTAGGATTTAATCAGCAGATTCAGGTGAATACACTGGCAACGGAAGTGTTTTCACATGATGTCAAGAGAGATATGGATGATTTCCAGCATTGTCTGACACAGCTTCGCGATATCGAGACACAGATTAGCGATATCAAGAAGAAAATGGCTGAATTTCCTGAGGACAGTGATGACTATAAGAATTGGTCTAAGAAATTGGAAGGTGCGGAGAAAGCACAGAGTTATATTCGTGAGAATATCCATGCCAAGTTCGAGAATCAGATTACAAAATATCAGGAATATATGGATGACAATAATATAGCGATCACGAACAATGCTACCAGAGGAAGCAGATTGGAATTAATCAGTACCCGCCTTATGAATCAGAAGGCTACATTTAAAGATTTGCAGACGGATAACGAAGGCATAGATGTTACGCAGGTGGCAGTGGAATTATCCAGTTCGGAGCTGACTTATCAGGCGGCGCTCATGGCAACCGGTAAAATTATGCAGACCAATCTGATGAACTATATTTAAGAAGAAGGGCGGTTAACGGGGTATGCAGATTAAAACGAAAGTTTTTGGAGAGATTATAATAGATGATGATAAGATCATACATTTTCCGAATGGCATCATCGGATTTCCGGATTTGACGGAATTTACGTTGATACATGATGAGGAGAAGGGAACGGATTCTATTCATTGGCTGCAGTCCCTGCAGGAACCGGCGTTTGCTATGCCCGTTATGGATCCGCTGATTGTGTGCCCGACTTACAATCCGGAGGCGGATGACGAACTGTTTAATGTTCTCGGGGAAATTAAACCGGATGAACTTTTGGTTCTGGTAACGGTGACCGTACCTCACGATCTGACCAAAATGACCGTGAATCTGAAAGGTCCCATTATTATCAATGTGTCAGAGAAAAGAGCATTGCAGATTATTGTGGAAGGCGACGAATACCAAGTGAAGTTCCCGATATATGATATTTTGAATCAGAAGAAAGCAGGTGAGTAAATGTTAGCTTTATCCAGAAAAAAGAATGAGGCTCTGGTAATCAACAATAACGTTGAGATTACGGTGCTTGAGATTAAAGGAGAACAGGTAAAGCTAGGCATAAGCGCGCCGAGGGAAGTGCCTGTGTACCGCAAGGAAGTATATGTACAGATTCAGGATGCTAATAAGGAATCCGTTAACGTAGACGGCATGGACGCATTACGAAATCTGTTGGGATAGTAGTCAGGCGGACAGAACCGATAAGGTTCGTCCGCCTTTTATGTTTCAGTTGCATCTTGACTCAAAATCCGTATCATATCGGCAATACGATGCTCATACGTGTGGAATTTTGCTACTTTTTCATAACCGCTTATGGCAATTTCAATCCGTTCTTCTTCGTGCGTCAGGTAATATTGTATCTTCTGTTCCAGTTCATTCATAGATTCGTAAGTTTCCAAGTCCTTGCCAATCTCGAAATAATCGGGGATTTCCGCCTGATAATTTGTCAGTAAGAAACCGCCGCATCCAAGAATATCCCAGACACGCAGAGATAGTCCGGTTTCGATAGGGCGCATGGTCATATTCAGATTGATTTTACCGGCATGGAATACCTTAGGCATTTCGGTTAGTGTGCTGACTCCGTTTCGACAGTTCACGCCTGTCAGTGGAGAAGTGTCGCTGTTAGTGTAGAGCGTTACCTGAAAATGCTTGGCGAGCCGGTTCAGTGTTCTTTCGCGTTCCACGACGGCGAGTTTCATACCGATATACTGGTGAGCCACCAGATAGCGGTCGGTATCCATGTAAGTATCGCTTCCGCGGTAGAAATCAGGATCGGCGTCAGCAATTTCGCGAATGACACGTTCGGTCAGATTATCAGAGATAAAATTATATCCGTAGACTTTAAGCTGTGCTTCAATCAGACCATCGACAAAACCTTGTGCATATGGAGAAATGACATTGGCGTCATATTTACACTTTTCGGTATATAGGGAACCGACAAAGCTTACGTCGGAGCCGTATTTTGCAAAATCTTCTTCCGTCATGTCCAAAATAATGTTTTCCCAGCGTTTCACATTCGTGGCAAGCGGCAGATAGAAAATATGGTCCGGATTCATAGGATGGAAGAATTGGTATTGTGCCCTGTCAAACAAGAAAATCCGGTTCCATTCGTTTTTAAGAGCATTTGAGAACAATTCCGGAACAGGAGAATCAACACTCCAGCAGACATAAGGAATCTTGAAGCGGTTACATGTATAGGAGACTGCCGGAAAGAAGTTGATGCTGAAAACGAAGGCAAAGGAATGATTCATAATCCATTCGGTTATTTTTGCAGCACATTGTTTTGGTGTGACGGCCTTGTCAGTCATCTCCATTTCTTCCGTGTGGACTGTTATGCCGAAATCAGTAAATACTTGTATGATATCGGGCTCGCATATGTTGTTGTATCGGTAAAATAAGATTTCCATAGAGTTCATTCCTTTAGCGGCAGCGTATGCTTTATATTGTTTTTCGTGTATAGCTTATATAGTGGAATTATTTATATGAATTTAGTATAATAGAAAGTAAATATGAAGTAAAGTGGGAAACGAGGCGGTTGGCATCAGCAAAATATTTGCTATTTTGCACGTACCGCCCTAAATATATTGAATTTTTTTCCGATATATATATCAAAGATTACGTAGGGTCTCTTTGTTCTTGTGCGAAATTTTACCGTGATTTCGAGATGCGGCAGAGGTGGCAAAACGTTATCGAGAGACGATTCTAATAAATTCATAATAATCACATGGAGGTGATCGGCAATGGCAATCGAACCATTAAACAGTGCTATGACTTATCAGGCACAGGCGGCCGCAAGACCGCAGACAACAGCACCAGTGAACACGGAAGTTCCTGAAGATGGACAGACAGTTAATGTTGATGCAACGACTGCGGCTGTACCTAAAGCACAAGCCGAGGAAGAGAAAGGCGGCAGCGAGGGTAACGGAAGTCAGCAGCAACAGCAGTCGATGATGAACACGCAAGCAACTCCTGAGCATTTGAAGAAGATGATCGCAGAGATGAACAGGAAAATTAATAACAGCAATGAAGAGGCTGTTTTCGGTGTTCATGAAGAGACAAACAGAATTATGATCAAGATATTGGATAAGGATACGAAGGAAGTCATCAAAGAGTTTCCGCCGGAGAAGACGCTTGATATGATTGCGAGACTCTGGGAGATGGCAGGTATTCTTGTAGACGAGAAACGCTAGGCAGCATGAATTTAGGAGGGAATAAGGATGGCTATTAGAATTACGGGTATGTATTCCGGTCTGGATACGGAGAGTATTATTTCTCAGCTTGCTTCGGCACAGAGTGTCAAGAAGAATAATTTGGTGAAAGAGCAGACGAAGCTTAGCTGGAAACAGGATGCATGGAAAGCCTTGAATACCAAGATTTATAATTTTTACACAAATGTATTGGACGGCATGCGTTTTCAGAGCGCGTATTTGAAGAAGGCGACTAAGGTGTCTAACTCCAGTGCAGTCAGTGTTGTTACCGGCTCATCGGCTCCGAACAGTGTTCAGACGATGAAAATCCAGAATCTGGCTAAAGAAGCATATTTGACGGGTGGACGCATTTCTGACGAAAACGGTAAGCAATATTCGGACTCTACGAAATTATCGGAACTGGGATTTACCGGTGAAGGCTCTTTTGCTGTGAAAGTCGGTAATAAGACGACGAACATCAAAGTGACAGAAGATATGAAAATTTCCGACGTTGTGAAACAGTTTGAGTCCGCTGGTCTGACAGCAAGCTTTGATGCGAAGAACCAGAGATTCTATTTGAGCTCTAAGAGCTCCGGGGCAGCGGCAGACTTTACGATTACCAGTAATGATGCTAAAGGACAGGATATTTTAACCAAGCTGGGACTCGGATCTACCTACAACAAGGACAGTAGTGAGTATAAGGAGTATGCTATCTGGGCAAGCTATGGCGATCCGGCAAATGCGCTGGCACGTACCGAGGCTGAGAAGGCGGAAGCAGCTAAGCGCGCCGCGGCGAAGAAGGCAAGCACAGATTCGCTCATAAAGAAGAATGAAACACTTCAGAAGAAGCTGGATGATCTGAGAAAGACTAACGCCGAGACGAACAAGTATGACGAGACTCCGGCGAAAGATTTGTACGACGATTTATATGGTGAGGAAGTGGAAGTTACAAAGACCGATAGTGATGGTAATACAACAACGGTCAAGGAGCGTAACGGCGGTCTCAAGAAGGATTTGGATGATGCGAATGCAGCGCTTAAGGAAGCGAAGGATGAATTGGCGGAACTGAGAAAGAACAATGCATCCGAGGCTGATATTAAAGCGGCAGAGCAGAAAGTAGCGGATAAGAGTGAAGCAGCGTCTAATGCGAAGAAAGCGTTTGATGAGAAAAAAGCTCATTATAACTATGTGAAATCCTTAGAAGATACACAGGCGGCAATTAATAAGAATAATGATACGATTGCCGACAATGACACTTATTATACAGTAGATGCCGATGGTAAGGTGACTGCTACAGCCAAGATGGAGCAGGAAGTAACAGATTATTTTACTTCCAAAATTGCGGCTGCACAGCAGTACATGAAGGATGCGGAAGATTATGATAAGCTTTCGCCTGCCGACAAGGAAGCGCTGGCAGACAAACGCGCTATGAAGATTGACGGTAAGGATGCTGTAATCACGTTGAACGGCGTGAAGTATACCAACAGCACAAATACATTTGAAATCAATGGTCTGACAATTACGGCGCAGAGTGAGACGAACGAAGAGATTACATTGACAACGACGGAGGATACCGAAGGTGTCTATGACATGATCAAGAACTTTTTCACAGAGTACAACAAGCTGATTAATGAGATGAGCAGCCTGTACAATGCTGATGCGGCGAAGGGTTATGAACCGCTCTTGTCAGAAGAGAAGGCACAGTTGGCGGATTCTGAAATCGAAGAGTGGGAGAAGAAGATTAAGGATTCGTTATTGCGCAGGGATTCTACACTGGGCGATGTGAGTGACGCAATGAAGACAGTGATGTTACAGGGCGCAACAGTGAACGGTAAGAAGATGTATCTGTCCGACTTTGGTATCAATACGCTGGGCTACTTTAGTGCGGCGGACAATGAGAAATCTGCATACCATATCGATGGCGATAAGGATGACCCGACAGTATCAAAGGAAACTGATAAGCTAAGACAGATGCTCGCATCCGATCCGGACACGGTTATGAATTTCTTTACCGGATTGGCTAATAATCTGTATGATAAACTTACGGATAAGATGAAGAGCGTGAAGGATACGAGCAGTGCCTTTACTGTCTATAATGACAAGTCGATGAAGAAAGAATACGACAATTATAAGAGCTTGATTACCAAAGAAGAGAATAAATTAAATGATTTGATGGATAAATGGTACAAAAAGTTTTCCGTTATGGAGACGACGCTTGCGAAGCTACAGTCCAAGAATAATGCCTTATCAGGTATGCTCGGAGGCGGCTGATTGAAACTATGAGGGTGTAAGTACGATCAAGGAGGAACAAATTTATGCCGGCACAGAATCCCTATGAACAGTATCAGAGAAATAAAATATTAACCGCAACACCGGCGGAAGTGACTCTGATGTTGTATGAGGGTGCGATTAAGTTCTGCAATATCGCTATCATGGCAATCGAGCAGAAGGACATAGAGAAGGCTCATGTTAATATCAGGAAAACCCAGCGTATTATAGAGGAATTCCGTAATACGCTGGATCGTAAATATCCGGTAGCGGAAGAGTTTGATAAGATATATGTCTATGTACTCAGGCGATTGTTTGAGGCGAATATCCACAAGGATAAGGAGATTCTTGAGGAAGTCAACGTGCATCTCCGCACTTTAAGGGATACTTGGAAAGAAGTTATGAAAGCTTGTAATAAAGCATAGTGAGGTATGAATATGAGCCAGAGCGGTGCACAGATATTGCTTCAGAGCCTTGAGAAAAAGAATGAGCTGCTGGATCGGATGATATTACAGAATCGTGAGCAAGAACAGATTCTGAAGCAGGATGAATTTGACATGGATGCTTTCGATAAGACGATTGAGCAGCAGAGCGCCTGTGTGGAAGAACTGGATAAGCTGGATCGTGGATTTGAGGCGGTTTATGACAGAGTGCGGGAAGAGCTGATGAAGAACAAGGAAAACTACCGTATTGAGATTACGCGGATGAAGGAACAGATTCAGCAGATTACCGACAAAATTGTGACTTTGAATGCCGGAAATATGCGGAACAAGATGCTGGCTGAGAATCAGTTCAAGAAGAGACAGGTAGCAATTGGCAGTGGTATATCCAAGAACCGGGCGGCGGAAAATTATTACAACAGCATGAATAATCTGAATGTTATTGCTCCTCAGTTCTATGACAGTAAGAAGTAGTGTTTAAGCTAGTACTTACAAATTTAAAAAATTTGAAAAAAGCTCTAAACTAAATCGAGAATCGCCCGATATATATTACAAGTAAAGTAAAACAGATTTACTTACACAAATAAGTAATGCATCCAAAGGCGGCGTACGGACCGGAGGAGTCATTACAATCAAAAGGGGAGTGGCATGGAAGCCACCATAAATTCAAGGAGGAATATATTATGATAGTACAACACAACATTACAGCAATGAATTCTAACAGAATGCTTGGAGTTACAACAAAGTCACAGGCTAAGTCCACAGAGAAGTTATCATCCGGTTACAAGATCAACCGTGCAGC